>CAVXKY010000001.1:0-79939 GCA_963762425.1 uncultured Alphaproteobacteria bacterium
GGTCGCCATCGGGAAAGCCATGTCGGGCATGCCCGACGCCGCTTCCGGAATGGTCGCCTGACCCAAGCTGAACGCCGCCGATAGCGCCGGCAGGGGCTGGCCAAGAAATTCTTGACCGGCCACCGAGAGCCAGGCTGGGCCGAAGGCCATGTTGTAGTCGAACAAGACCCAGACGATCAGGACCGAGGCGAAGGCGTAGATCGCCATGAAGGCGGAATTGATCGCCCACTTAGCCTTGACGACGCCGCCGTAGAGAACAACCAGTCCGGGAACGCTTTGCAATGCGACGAAGGTTGCCGCCGCCAACTGCCAAGCATTGCTTCCCGAGTCTAGCCATTTTGGTGATGGTACGAGCATTGATACTCCCCCTTATTTATTGCAATTGGCTTCCCCTAAGGGGCGAGTGACCCCCGGAACCAATACCGGAAGCATGACTAGCAATAACTATGCCGCCCGTAACGCTAGGCCCATCGACAGCCAAACACCTGCCAGTCCGGAGCGAACTCGTCTTTTTGAAGCCGGTATGATTATGAAATAGGCATTCTGAATATAAATTAATCAACTTGCCCGGGAGAGGCCCGAGTAGCTGCCGCTTTGCGTGCCGTTCTTTGCAAGCGCGCAAGAATTGGCTAGGACTCGGATCACGGTCGGAGAATCAGGGGGAAAGACGGCATCATGGTCTTGAATCGGCCTTTCACGGCGGGGATCGCCGCCTTGGCGGCGGGATTGGCGGTCGCCGCCGTTGCCGCCGCGGCGCAGCCGGGATCGGCCGCGCTCACCTGCACCAACCCAGCCAGCGGCGCCAGCTGGCTCATCAACATCGACTACGACAAGGGCACCGTCAATTCCAACCCGGCTCGCATCAGCGACACGAAAATCTCGTGGCGCGACGCCAAGGATCTCGGCAACTACACGCTCGACCGCAAATCCGGAGACCTGACCGTCATCGTCGCGTCGAGCACCGGCGGCTATTTCGTCTACGATCATTGCAGGCTGGAGAATTGACAGCGATATCCGGGCGGCTTGCGCTCATGCGCCAGCGGAGCGATGACGATGGCTGAGGGCGGCGACGGCGTCCAGGCCAGCGTCGGATTCGTCTCGGAAACCGGGCCGCGCAAGCGCAACGAGGATTTCGTCGCCGCCGTTTTCGGCGCCGAGCTTCCCGAGCCTCGCCGGGAGGTGGTGGCGGCGATCGCCGACGGAATCGGCGGCGCGAAGGGCGGCCGCGTGGCGGCCGAGACCGCGGTGCGCGGATTCATCGACGGATTTTGGGACCTGCCCGAAACCATGGAAGTGCGCCGCGCCGCCGCCACGATCATCAACGCGCTCAATAAATGGATCCAATCCCTGGGCCGGCAGGACCCGGAACTGGCGGGGATGGGATGCACCTTCACCGCGCTGGTGTTGCGCGGCCGCGTCGTCCACCTGTTGCATGTCGGGGATACGCGCGCCTATCGCCTCCGCGGCGACCGCCTGGCCTGCCTGACCACCGATCACGTGCGGGAGGAGAGCGGACCCGGCCGCTCGCATGTCCTGACCCGCGCGCTGGGCGTCGAGCCGGAGCTGCGGCTCGATTACGCCAGCCAGCCGGTGGCGCTGCACGACCGTTTTCTCCTGTGCAGCGACGGCGTGCACGGGTTCTTGAATGACGAGAGCATCGCCGAAATCCTGCGCGAACGCGCCGCACCCGGCGACGCCGCCAAGGCGCTGGTGGCGGCCGCGTTCAATTCCGGCGGCAACGACAACGCGACCGCCTTGGTGCTGGACGTGGTCGAATTGCCGAGGGCGGAATCGGCCGACATCGGCAACGCCATCATGCAACTGCCGTTGATCCCGGTGCCGATCGACGGCGAGACGGTCGACGGTTTTACGCTCAAGGTGCCGATATCCGACGGCCGCTACAGCCGGCTCTTTGGCGCATCCGATGAAATAGAGGGCGGCGAGGTGGCGTTGAAATTCCCCAAGCCCGAAGTGGCCACGGTGGCCACCTTCCACGCGGCCTTCGTGCGCGAGGCGTGGGTGGGATCGCGCATCAACAGCCCCTGGGTCGGCCGCATCATCGAGTTGCCGCCCGGGCGGCAGACCTGCCTCTATACCGTCATGCCGCTCTATACCGGCGAGCTGCTTGAGCGGCGGCTGACGCGACGCCCGGCGCTGGGTTTGGAGGAAGGGCGGAACATCGCAATCAAGCTGGGCCAGGGGGTGGCGGCGCTACACCGCGCCGGCATCATTCATCGCGACATCAAACCCGACAACGTGATCCTCGAGGGCGAGGGATCCCTCAAGCTGATTGATTTGGGCGTGGTGCGCGTCCCCGGTCTGGAGGATTTTCCGCCCGAGAATATCCCCGGCACCATCGCCTACATGGCGCCGGAAATGTTCGACGGTGAACCCGGCAACGAGGCCACCGACATCTATGCCCTGGGCATCACCATGTTCCGCGCCTTCACCGGCGAGTTCCCTTACGGCAATCTCGACGCGGTCAGCCGGCCGACCCGGAACCGGCCGAAGGAACTCGTCCTACTGCGTCCGGACCTGCCGGCCTGGCTCCAGACCGCTCTCGGGCGCGCGATCGCGATCAATCCCGCCGACCAATTCCGCGACATGACCGAATTCGCGCTGGAGATGGAGGCGGGCCCGGCGCGCGCGCCGTCCGGAGTCCGTCAGCCGCTGACGCTCTATGAACGCCACCCGGTGCAATTCTGGCAGGTCGTGGCGGTGCTGCTGGCGGCGGCGTTGATCTGGTCGCTGTGGCGGCACTAGGACAATCGAGATGATCGCGCGCCTTAAGGCCTGAGCAGGCCCATCAGGTCGAAAACTTGGCGCAGATTTGGCACGGCCATGGCATTGGCGCGCTCGGCGCCGCGTTTCAAGACGCCATCGATATAGCCGGGATCGGCCAAAAGCCTTCGCATCTCAGCGCCGATCTTGCCCAGCACCTCGGCCGCCACCTCCGCCAGCTGGTTCTTGAAGGCGGAGAACGGCGAGCCGGCGAATTTCTCGAGCGCCTCCGCCCGCGTCAATCCCGACAGCGCGGCATAGATCCCGAGGAGATTGTCGGCTTCGGGGCGCTTGCGGGATTCATCCTCGCTCACCGGCAAGGGCGCGGGATCGGTCTTGGCCTTTTTTATCTTGAGCGCGATGGATGCAGAATCATCGGTCAGGTTGATGCGCGAGTAATCCGAAACGTCGGATTTCGACATCTTCTTGGTGCCGTCGCGCAGGCTCATCACCCGCGTGCCGGCGCCGAAAATCTGCGGTAAGGGCAACGGGAAAAATTCGACGCCGTAGCGCCGATTGAAGGCTCCGGCGATGTCGCGCGCCAATTCCAGATGCTGCTTCTGATCCTCGCCCACCGGCACGTGGGTCGCCTTATAGACGAGAATGTCGGCGGCCATCAGCACCGGATAGGCGTAAAGCCCCAGCCCCGCCTCCTCGCGCTCCTTGCCGGCTTTTTCCTTGAATTGGGTCATGCGGTTGAGCCAGCCCAAGGGCGTGAGACAGCCCAAGAGCCAGGCGAGCTCGGCATGCGCCGGCACCGCCGATTGGTTGAAGATGACGCAAGCATCGGGATCGATGCCGCAGGATATATAGGCGGCGGTCACTTCCCGCGTTTGCGCCGCCAGCTCCTTCGGATCTTGCGGCGTGGTGAGCGCGTGCAGATCGACGATGCAGAAGATGCATTCGAAATCCTTCTGCAAGCCCACCCAGTTGCGGATGGCGCCCAGGTAATTGCCGAGATGCAGATTGCCGGTGGGCTGCACGCCCGAGAAGATGCGGTTCATGCGCGTTTATCGCCGCGCCGGGGTTGCAGGGTCAACAGGATCAAGCGGCCCGGCCCAGCCGGAGCCTGACTTCGCTCCATGTGGCGGCGCCGAAAGCCAGCGCCAGCACGGCGAAGATGACGAGCCCGCCGCCGACCAGGACGGCAAGTGCTAGGAGCCTCAAAGCCAATCCGGACGCCAGCCAGGGCGCCAGCAGGAACGTCAACGCCCAGACCGCCAGGCCCATGAGGACGCTAGCCGCCACGATGCGCGGGATGCGCGATCGGCAGCGGCGGTCGAGCGCGAAATGTCCGCGCTTGTACAACAACCCGAGCAGGAGAGCCGCGTTGACCCACCCCGCCGCCGAGGTGGCGCAGGCGATGCCGGTCTGGGCGAAGGGCAGCGCCAGACCCAGAATCAGGGTCAAAACCAGATTCGTCGCCATGGATATAAACGCTACCTTCACCGGCGTGATGGTGTCCTGGCGGGCGAAAAAGGCGGGCGCCAGCACCTTCACCAGCACGAAGGCGGGCAGGCCCGCGGCATAGGCTGTGAGCGCCGCCGCGGTGGCGGCAGTTTCGGCCGGCCCGAATTGGCCGCGTTGGAACAACACCAGGAGGATGGGCTTGGCGGCCATGCCCAGCGCCACTGCTGCCGGCAAGGTCAGCAGCAGCGCCAGCTCGAGGCCACGATTTTGGGTCGCCACCGCGCCTTTCTCGTCCTTCAAGCGCAATTGGCGCGACAGCGACGGCAGGATCGCGGTGCTGACGGCGATCCCGACCACGGCCAGCGGCAGTTGATTCAGACGGTCGGCGTAATAGAGGTAGGAGACCGCGCCCGTCGGCAGCAACGAGGCGACGGCGGTCGAGACCACCAGGTTCAATTGCGTGACGCCGGCGCCGAACACACCGGGGACCATGAGCCGCACCAGCCGTTTCACTTCCGGCGTCAGACGCGGGCGGGGGAAATGCAGCGTCAGCCCGGCGCGGTGGCACGAGACCAGGAGCCAGACGAATTGCGCGAAACCCGCCGCCGTCACCGCCCAGCTCAAGGCCTGGCCGCTCACCGGCCGCACGCCCAACAGCACGCCGATCATGAACAGGTTGAGCAGCACCGGCGTCGCCGCCACTGCGGCGAAACGCTCGACCGAGGTGAGGATGCCGCCCTGGAGCGCGACGAGCGAGATGAACAAGAGATAGGGAAATGTTATGCGCGAGAGCTCGACCGTGAGCTGGAATTTGGCCGGATCCTCGGCGAAGCCTGGCGCCAGCAGATGGATCAGCGCGGGCGCTAGCGCCTCGCAAACCAGCAGGAACACGAACAGCACCGCGGTGAGCGAGGACAGCGCATCCTCGGCGAAGCGCTTGGCCAACAGCTTGCCGTTCTGGGCCATGCCGCCGGCGAACAGCGGCACGAAGGCCGCGCTGAACGCGCCCTCGGCGAAGAAGCTGCGGAACAGATTGGGCAGGCGAAATGCCACAAAGAACGCGTCCGCCACTGGCCCGGCGCCCAGGAACTGCGCCGTCAGCATGTCGCGGACGAAGCCCAGGACGCGGCTCATCATGGTGTAGCCGCCGACCGTGGCGACCGAGCGCAGCAAAGCCATCAGGCCGATGGTGTAGGCGAAAGCGGTGGTTTAGGGAAGTGCGAGGCCGAAATCGACCTAACGCTATCTGCTTGAATCGCTTGTCATTTGACCTTTCGGCCTTTAACCCTCTGGGCCAAGGAGATCGTTTGATGGCGGATATTCGCATCGGGGTTTCGGGCTGCGGCGGGCGCATGGGGCGCATGGTCGCGCTCGAGGCGCTCGAGACCAAGGGCTGTCGTCTGGCGGGCGGCATCGAGGCGCCGGGCAGCCCCTATCTGGGCCGCGATCTGGGCGAACTCGCCGGCGTGGGCGCGTTGAAGCTCAAGGCCGGGAGCGACGCGCTGGCGCTGTTCCGCGCCTGCGACGTGGTGATCGATTTCTCCTCGCCTGCGGCCGGGATGAGCCACGCGAAATACGCGGCGGCGACCGGCAAGGCGCTGGTGATTGGCACCACCGGGCTCGACGCCAAGCAGATGGCCGCACTCAAAGAGGCTGCGAAAAAAACCGCGATCGTGTGGGCGCCCAATATGAGCATCGGCGTGAACTTGTTGCTGCGGCTGGTCAAGGAGACGGCTCAGCAACTGGGGGAGGATTACGATCTCGAAATCCTGGAGATGCACCACCGGCACAAAATCGACGCGCCTTCGGGCACGGCGCTGGCTCTGGGCCGCGCGGCGGCCGAGGGCCGCGGTGTCGACCTCGCCAAGAAAAGCCGGAAATCAGCGGCCGGGCCGCGTAAGTCGGGCGAGATCGGATTCGTAAGCTTGCGCGGCGGCGACGAGGTGGGGTTTCACCGCGTGATGTTCGCCGGGCCGGGAGAGATCCTGGAGCTCAGCCACCGCGCGACGTCGCGGCGCGTTTTCGCGCGCGGCGCGCTGCGCGCGGCCTTGTGGGCGGCAAAGCAGAAGCCCGGGTTTTATTCGATGGCGGACGTGCTGGGGTTCTAGCGCCTTCCGCCGTCGTTTTCTCCGGATAAAGACAAAGCGCACGCACTGAGCATTCCATGCATTTGGGATTGCGCGCGGTGCAGACATAACGACCGTGCAGGATGAGCCAATGATGGGCGTGGCGCTTGAATTGCGCCGGCACGATCTTCTCCAACTCCTGCTCGACTTCGAGCGGGTCCTTGCCCGGCGCCAGGCCGGTACGGTTGGCAACGCGGAAGATATGAGTGTCGACCGCGATGGTCTCGTGACCGAAGGCGACGTTTAAGACCACATTCGCGGTCTTGCGTCCGACGCCCGGCAGTTCTTCCAGAGCCTCGCGGCTGTCCGGCACGTGGCCGCCATGCTTTTCCAAGAGCAGTTGCGAGAGCCCGATCACGTTCTTGGCTTTGGTGCGGTAGAGGCCGATGGTCTTGATGAACTCGCGCAAACGCGCCTCGCCCAGCGCAACCATTTTCGCAGGATCATCGGCGAGCTTGAACAAGGGCTCGGTCGCCTTGTTGACGCTGACGTCGGTCGACTGGGCCGACAGCACGACCGCCACCAGCAGCGTATAGGGGTTGATGTAGGTGAGTTCGGTGGTGGGATCCGGCCGCGCTTGCGCCAGGATGGCGAAGAAGCGCGCGGCTGAATCGGGGGTCATGCGTTTGGGCATGGCTTTCATGGGCTGCAACTGAGACTAAAGCGCGACTGGCTTTACGGCGGCAAGCCTGGTCTTTTATGCTGGGGTCATGGCCGTGGCTTCCCAGCCCGTGTTCTACGACGTCCGGCTGTCGCCCTATCGCAGCCTGCCGCCTAGGGGTTTTGCCCTGGTGATGCTGGTTCTGGGGGGCGCCTCCTTGATCATGAGCGTCGGATGCGTGATGATGGGCGCCTGGCCGATAACCGGGTTTTTCGGCCTCGACGTAGCCCTGGTCTATGTCGCGTTCCGTGCGAGCTATCGCAGCGCGCGCAAGACCGAGCATCTGCGCCTGACCCAGGATGCGATGACGGTCGAGCGCATCGGCGTGCGCGGCGACCGGCGTTCCTGGCGCTTCGAGCCGGTCTGGCTCAGGCTCGTGTTCGAAGAACCGGACGAGGATTCGAACCGGCTTTATCTGGCCTCGCATGGCAAGACCCTCAGCATCGGCAGCTTCCTCGCGCCCGCTGAGCGCAAGAAGCTTTACACCGATCTGAAGCACGCCTTGGCCCGCTGGCGCGCGGCACTTTCCGGGCGCTGAAGCTGCATTAAACCGGGCATTGCCATGGGGATGGACCCTCGAAATCCCCGCGTAAAACCTTTTAATAACGGGGGCCTCGATGTTCCAGTGGATTTACGAGCATTTGAGCGCGGCCGGATATGTCGTCCTGGTCTGGGGCATACCGGTCGCGATCGTTTATTTCTCGAGTAAATGGTTCGGCGGGCGGTTTAGCCACTGAAATCAATTGTCGGCAAATGAGAGCGCGATCACCCAAAGCGGTCGCGTTCGTGTAGGCTCCGGCCATGAACCGGCGGCTGATTTTTATTCTGGTCTACGCCGCTCTCATCTGGTGCCTGCTGATCGGGATCTGGTACGCGTCCAAGCCCTGAAACGGGTGCTTAGTCACTTTAAAGCCCGTCTTAGCAAATTCCCTGCTTATCAGGGAAAATACAGGGAATTTTATAGCCGCAGCCGAAGAATAGGGCCGCGCCAAAGGCGCTAAAAGTCCATTCGCATGCGGGTTTCTCTTTCGAATCCCGGTATTGGAGCCCAAAATAACAGGGAATTTTTAAAGGCCAAACAGGGAATTTACCTGCATCTAACAGGGAACCATTCACAAGCCGCCAGTTTTCCTGATCGGCTCGCCGCAAAGATCACATTACTAAGTGCACATCGGACGGACCGGTCAACGCGGTGATGATGCTATCTAGCGTGTCGAGCAGCATCTTGCACGCGGACATGAAGGCAGGACGGCGCGCACAGGAATTAGATACGGAGGACTAACCATGGCAAAAATTTCCTTTGAGAAAAGTAGCGGCAACGTGTTTGCCGATATCGGATTTACGCCAGCAGAGGCGGAGGAACTCACCGCTAAAAGCAACTTGATTATCGCCATCAAGGAAACCATCGAGCAGCGCAAACTGACGCAGCAGGCAGCGGCACGGCTCTGCGGTACAGATCAACCGACGCTTTCAAAAGTGTTCCGTGGACGCATGGAGAGCGTCACCATCGACCGGCTTGCGAGCTGGCTTAACTCGCTCGGTCGGGACGTAGAGATCATCGTCAAACCGGCGCGGCGTGCGCCCCACCATGGCCGTTTGAGTGTGACTGAAGCCGTCTAACAGTCGCGAGGGTGGCGACCGGGGTCGGCGGGCTTCTCGTGTCAATCTGGAACAGTATCACTGAGGGGCAATTGTGACCGCCGTATGGAGATAAGAGAATGACAAAATATCAGGTTAAGCGACCCCTTCAGGTTGCTCCGGCTCATCCTGGTGATTTGATGCGCGAAATCATCGAAGAGCACGTTAAGCTGCCCATCGCCAAAGCGGCGCGTGAGATGGGCATTACGCGCGCGGCTCTCTATACCGTGTTGAACGGCAGGGGACGGGTGACGGCCGACATGGCGCTTTTGTTTGGCAAGCTGGCCGGCGCGGTGCCCGATCTTTTCTTGCACATGCAGGACAGCCACGACCTCTGGCACGCCCAGCAGAAGCTTCGCAACAGACTGGCGAAGATCAAGTCGGTGCGGACCGACCACGCCGCGGCGTAGGCATAGATTTTCGTCACTCGGAATTTCGAAACGAAGCCAATTTACGAGCGCCGCTTAAGCCGTACGCCCGGCCCCTCGCCGTTCTTATCGATGGATTTCGCACTGGCGACTTCATCAAGATCAAACATTTAACACCAGACCGCCCTAAATTAGTCAAATTCCCCACTTATCTAGGAAGATACGGGAAATTTAAGAGCGGCAAACGAAGAAGAACAGGACCGCGCCCGAAGGGCCAAAAGCCATTTTGCTTGGGGGTTTCTCACACGAATTTCCGTGTTCGAGCCCTTTTGCAATCAAGCAATTTTCAAAGGCCAAAGCGTTGATTGGTTCGTGTTTAACCAGGGATGCCTGAGCGCACCTCGAGGAGCGACAATATCGTCTTGCGCATGACACACAGGAGACGAACGATGGCGCGAAAGAAGGATGTGCGTCATTTAGGTGCCAAGCGGATGTGGATTCGCCGGTGGACCCATGCCAAGAAAATATCGAAAGCGGAAGCCAAGCGCTTTATGAAACATCTGGAGAGAACCGGCAAGTTACTGAGGCCAACCAAGATCGTGCCGCTGGCGAAGCGGGTTCACACTTCTCCTGCGATAGCGGTTGCCCGGCCGGGAGAACTCGTAACCATCCAATATGATCCCTCGCGGTTCCGGGTCGAAATCAGGGCTATCCGGAAGCCACGCTGAAAAAAAATCAGCCCTCTGAATTAGCGAAACGAAACCATTTTACGAGCGCCGCTTAGCTTGCCGGATTAATGGCTGGATTAAGCGCAAAAGTCCGGGTGATTTTTGCTGGCGTCGCATTTTTTGTTTTGGCATCCTAAAAAAAAGCCGACCTCGCGTATCAAAACTACCGAAAATTCCGAAAAAAAACTGAGCTTTTCAGCCATTTTTTGGTAGTTATGAGGGGAGTTATGATGCTCCCATAAATATATGCATAAAAACGGTAACTTTGTTCCCGAACGGATCGATATTAAAACCCAATTGATGGGATCATAAAACGCATCAAGTAGGATTTTTACTTGATGGATAAGATATTCATCCCCATTTCTTGCCAGTTGCTTTTTTCTTCTTCCTTCCTGTCTCAGACGCGAAAATTGTTGGAGAACGATCCATGCCTATGTCCCAAAGGGAGATCTATGCACGCCGTATCCGCTTAGCACGATGCGCTCTGGGTATGAGTGTCAGAGAGTTTGCTGTTCTCGTCGGCTTGGCTCCAAACACGATCAGCACCGTTGAAAACGCAGGGGAATCACTCATCGGAACACACGAGGCAATCGATAAAAAGCTAAGCGAGATCGGTTTTTTAAAATGCTTCCGCGACGACGGCAACAGCATCGGCGTAAGGCTGTATTACAACAAGATGTATGAACAGGAATTTCCAAGCGCAAAAGTGCGTGAATTTAAAAAGTCTAAAGGACCCGAAAGACATGTCCTTTCCGATCAAGAGAAATCCGAACGGGATCAGCTGGAATTTGAACGGGGTAGCATCAACTCAGACTATCCATTAGAGCTATGGCAACGTGATCAAGACAAACTCAGAGAAGAGGAACGCGAGGAAAATAATCGAAGAGACAAACGTGTTAAAAATAAAAATAGGATGCCGCGCGTGCTCGAACCACTTGGGGACCGCCCTGTCACCATAAGTGATGGAAGAATATATCCACCAGCAGAAATCATAGATCGCTTGTGTACCGGCGAGAATCCGGTCCATGTCTGGCGCCAGTGTTTTACGATGACTCTGGATCAACTCGCCGACAAAGCAGGGATCCCCAAAGTTCAGCTCGTACTCATTGAGACGAATATGAGTGTGGCCTCGGACGAAGACTTAAATAAGCTCACCCGTGCCCTCGGCATTCATATCGATCAACTCCATCCCAAGGTGACCTACCGTCCTCCAGCAAGACACCTATACGGTGACCAAAACAAGAAATCGCCAAGCTGATCGAACGGCCTAGTTCGAACCAATTACGCGATGGCGTCACGAGCTTTTAGAGCGCGAGATTTAAATTCTCTTCGCTTGCGTTGGCGAAAACTACAACGATAAAGGCTCGAGTACTTGTCAGCGGACGTCGTGATAATACAGCGGTATGAAAAATGAGAAAAATAATTAGCCACGGCAATTATGCACGCTCGTTATTTTTGGACTATCTAACAAAATCTGATATCGTTTATTGTGTCATTCAACCAAGGTTACTTATCGAATTCTCCTCCGCTGAATGACCTATGCGGAAAATATTACCGATATCGAGATCTCATCGAATGTGGTGAGACTTGGCGCCGCTATCAAATCGACAATCGGCCGCAACGGCACGAAACCTACGCAGCCATGCGCGAGTTATGCTTGAGGGTACTCGATCCGGTCATCGATCGATTCGGACCTGTCGAGCTTACCTATGCCTTCGCCTCGGCAGCTTTGGACAAGCTGGTACACCTGAAGCGATACCCCAGGACTATACGGCACTTGGACCAGCACGCCGGATGTGAGTTCGATCGCAATGGCCGGCCTTACTGCTCGCGATTCGGTCTTGCCGCAGATTTCCGGGTGCCTGGTGTCAGCTCCCTCGTGGTCGCCCAGTGGGTGATCCAGAACACCGGGTTTGACCGGCTCTATTTCTACGGCGCTGAACGGCCATTTCACGTCAGTGTCGGGCCAGAAAACTCCAAAGTAGTCTGGTATTCGCCATACAGTCGCCAAGCCACTCACTAGGGCTTATGAGCAGTTGGCCGAGACCCTAGCCTAAAATCGGATATTGTACGTATAATGTCCGTACAGTATATTAAGCCTCTTAAAAGGAGCCTGATATGGCGATTAATCCTACGACTCGCGTCGATCGCATTGAACTGCGTGCGACTAAGGAAGAAAAACGCATCCTGGCGACAGCAGCGGCCTATGAGCGGCTGGACGTAACCAGCTTCATCATGCGCAATGTCCTTCCGGCTGCTCATCAAGTAGTAAATCACGCTGAGCGCATCGTGCTTTCAAAACGCGATTCCGCCCGAGTGCTGAAACTGCTTGAAAACCCACCCAAGCCGACACCTGCGCTTCTGGCTGCTGCTGCTCGTCGTCGTAATCTGGCGTGACTACCGAGATCGATTGGCGTGAAGAACCGATTGCGCGCCGTCACGACCGGGAAGGATTTGATTGCAGCTCGGCCGAGCTCAACGAATATCTTTCCCACTACGCCCGCCAAAATCACGAATCGGGTAGTGCAAAGACTTTCGTCGCCGTGTCGCCGGTGGAACCAAAGCGGGTCTTGGGCTATTATACCATCAGCCCTGGCGCCATCGAATTCGCCCGAGTACCAGCTCTATTAACGCGGAAACTCGGACGTTATGAGGTTCCGGTATATCGACTAGGACGCTTGGCCGTTTCCATCCAATTCCAGGGGCGCGGACTTGGTGGTGAATTGTTACTGGCAGCCGGTTCTCGGGCGCTGGCGGTTGCCGCCGAAATCGGTGGCGTGGCCCTTGCCATTGACGCCAAGGATGCACGTGCTGCCGCTTGGTATAAGCGGTTCGGCGCGGTGCAGCTGTTGGACGACCCAGTTAAGCTCGTTCTGCCTTTAGCGACCATCGCGCAAGCGATTACGAAGTGACCGAGGGGCACTGCCTTTGCAGCCGAGTGAAGACCCGCCAGATTTCCTCTGCCGAACGGTCAGTATGTCTTTTTCTTAAGACGCACACCCTGCCCCTCGCCGTTTTCATCGATAAAGATCACTCCGGCCTCTTCGAGAGCACGGCGGATATCTGAAATAGTGCGTGGGTAGATTGACCTGACTGGCTCTTTTTGTACCAAGCGAATTGTTAGAAAATGGCTTGGAAAGGAGCTTGGTCATGCCGAAGAAGAGGTTTAGCGCGGAGCAGATTGTGACGCTGCTTCGGCAGATCGAAGTGTCGATGGCGCAGGGCAAGTCGGCGCCGATTGCGTGCCGGGAAGCCGGGATCTCGGAGCAGAGTTATTATCGCTGGCGCAAGGAGTATGGCGGGCTTGATCTTGATCAGGCGCGGCGGATGAAGGAGCTGGAGAAGGAGAACGCCCGTCTGAAGCGCCTGGTGGCCGATCTGTCGCTGGAGAAGCAGGTGCTGAAGGACATCGCCTCGGGAAACTTGTAAGCCCCGAACGGCGCCGGCAGGCGGTCGAGCGGCATTCGGGAGAAGTATCAGTCTCTCGGAACGCCATGCCTGCCGGATCGTCGGCCAGCCGCGCGGGACGCAGCGTTACACGCGTCATCGTCGCGTGCTGACGAAGATGCGCTGACGCAGCGCGATTATGGCGCTGGCTGCGCAGTATGGCCGCTATGGCTATCGACGGATCACGTCGCTTCTCAACGAAGCGGGCTGGGATGTTGGCATGTGACCGTGTGCAGCGCATCTGGCGCCGTGAGGGGCTGAAAGTACCCAGGAAACAAAGGCCGACGAGGGCGGCTGTGGCTCAACGACGGCTCCTGCATCCGGCTGAGACCGGAGCGGCGCAATCATGTCTGGTCCTACGACTTCGTCGAAGCCCAGACCCATGATGGCCGCAAAGTCCGGCTGATGACGTTGATCGACGAGTTCACCCGGGAATGCCTGGCGATCCGGGTTGCACGCCGGATCAACAGCCTGGGTGTCATCGAGACGATGGCCGATGTCGATGCTCGTGCGCGGCGTCCCGGAACACATCCGCTCCGACAACGGTCCGGAGATGACGGCCAAGATCGTGCGCAGCTGGCTGGCGAAGCGTCGGTGCCAAGACGCTCTACATCGAACCCGGAAGTCCCTGGGAGAACGGCTACTGCGAAATGCTTCAACGGCAAGCTGCGTGACGAGCTGCTCAACGGCGAAATCTTCTACAGCCTCAAGGAAGCCAAGGTCGTCATCGAGCAATGGCGCAAGCACTACAACACCGTCAGACCACACTCATCGCTGGGATATCGGCCGCCAGCACCGCAAACTTCCAACCCGTTCCCACCACTCTGGATCGGCCGCACCGATGCAGTAGTCTCTCTATCCCGCTGGTACAAAATATCCGTCAGGCCACTGGTCGTTGATGTCGACGGCACGCTGATCAAATCCGATCTGCTGATCGAATCCTTCCTCATGCTGCTCTCAACCAAGCCCCTGCACGCTTTGGCGGCGCTCGGATCCCTGCTGCAGGGCCGGGCCGCGTTCAAGGCCAGGGTGGCTTCCGAAACCAGGCTCGATACCTCGCGCCTTCCCTTCAACCCCGGGATCTGGGCGCTCCTCAAAGCGGAAAAGCGGAAGGGCCGAAAGCTTTATCTGGCCTCGGCCTCGGACAACAAACTGGTCGAGGCGCTTGCCCGGAGACTTGGGATTTTCAGCGGCGTCTTCGCCTCCAACGGCAAGACCAATCTCAAGGGCACCAATAAGGCCGCCGCCTTGTGCGCCGCTTTCGGCAAGGGCGGGTTCGATTACGCGGGCGATTCTCAGAATGACGTGGCGGTCTGGCTCAAGTCCAAGGGCGTGTTGGTGGTGGGAACAACGCGTTTTTTTCTGGAGAGGATCAGGAGCCGGTTTCCCCATGCGCGCGGCATCGATGAGCGGCATCTATCGCTCAAGGATTACGTGCGAGCGATGCGCGTCCATCAATGGCTCAAGAATCTGCTGATATTTGTGCCCTGTCTCTTGGCGCACCGTTACCGAGCCCATGATCTGTTTTTCTTGGGCCTCGCCTTCCTGAGCTTCAGCCTCTGCGCCTCGAGCGGCTATATCGCCAATGATCTGCTCGATTTGCGCAATGACCGGTAACACCCAACTAAATACACAAGGCCGCTCGCATCGGGCCGCATCCCGCTCACCCACGGGATGTGGATGGCGCCCTTGCTGCTGCTGGCGGCATTCGCCATCGCATATCCGCTGCCGATCGGATTTATGGCCTTGCTGGCAATCTATTATGTCACGACCATGGCTTATTCCGTCTGGCTCAAGCGGAAATTGATCGTCGATGTCGTGATACTTGCCGGCCTTTACGGCTTGCGTCTCGCGGCCGGCAGTCTTGCCGTTTCGGTTTTGCTCTCGACCTGGTTTGTCGCATTTTCGGTCTTCCTCTTCTTAAGCCTGGCGCTCGTCAAACGCTGCACCGAGCTGATCGACCAGAGCGAGAAAGGGCGGAACGATGTTGCCGGGCGCGGGTATCTCTTGCGCGATCTGCCCATGCTCGAAGCCATGGCGGCGGCTGCGGGCTATATCGCGATCATGGTGTTCGCGCTCTATATCAACAGCCCCGATGTCAATGCGTTGTACCGCACGCCCGAATATCTCTGGGCGATCTGCCTGGTCCTCTTCTATTGGATCAGCCGCATCCTGCTGCTTGACCCATCGGGGCGATATGCATGACGACCCGGTGGTCTTTGCCGCAACCGATTTGAAAAGCCTTGCCTGCGGCGCCTTGGTCGTGGCCATCGTCCTCTTCAGCATCTGAAAGCCGGAGCACGCCCGTGATCCTTTCTGGCTGGGGCCGATATCCGACGGCCGAATGCCGCTTCATCGAGGCGCGCGGCGAATCCGGTGTGCCAGCGGCCGTTCTATCGCATGCGAGCCTGATCGCGCGCGGCAATGGCCGCGCCTATGGCGATTGCGCGCTCAACCCCGATGCGACTTTGGGCCTCCTCAAGCAGGACCGCCTCATATCCTTCGATGAGAAGAGCGGGCTCCTTGCTTGCGAGGCCGGCACACTTTTGTCGGACATCATCGAGGCCTTCGTGCCGCGCGGCTGGTTCCCGCCAGTAACACCCGGCACCAAATTCGTGACCGTGGGCGGCATGATCGCGGCCGATGTGCATGGCAAGAACCACCACCGCTTGGGCTCCTTCGGCGACCATGTCGAAAGCCTCGATTTGGCATTGGCCGATGGCAGCGTCGTGCATTGCTCGGCCAATGAGAACGCAGAGCTTTTTGCCGCAACGCGCGGCGGCATGGGCCTGACCGGCGTCATCCTCAAAGCGAGCTTCAAACTTATCCCGATCGAGACCGCCTGGATCCGCCAGGAAACCTTGCGGGCATCGAATCTCGATGAGGCGATGGCACTCTTCGAGGAATCGAAGGATTGGACCTATTCGGTCGCCTGGATCGATTGCCTCACGCGTGGCGCATCCATGGGCCGCTCGATCTTCTTTCGCGGCGAGCATGCGCGACTAAGTGAACTGCCCGAATCCTGGCGCGGCCAACCTTATGCTTTGAGCTCCAAACGCGGCTGGCGCGTGCCTTTCGACATGCCGGGCCTGGTCTTGAACCGCTGGAGCGTATCGGCTTTCAACGCGATATATTTCCGCGCCAACCGGCCAAGTTCGGCGCTGGTTGATTTCGACACCTTTTTCTATCCGCTCGACGCCATAGGCGATTGGAACCGCATCTATGGGCGCGCAGGCCTCCTCCAATACCAATGCGTGCTGCCCAAACCCGCCTCGCGTAAAGGACTTGGCGCACTTCTCGACCGGATCGCCGCTTCGGGTGCGGGCTCGTTTTTATCCGTGCTGAAGCTCTTTGGACCGCAGGAGAAGGGGCTCATGTCCTTCCCGATGGAGGGCTACACCCTCGCACTCGATTTCCACGCCGGCAACGCGTCGGTAATGGCGTTGCTCGACGAGCTCGATGCGATCGTCGCCGATTTGGGCGGCCGGATATACCTGGCGAAGGATGCGCGCGCCTCGGCAAAGATGATCGAACGGGGTTATCCCAATCTGGCGCGTTTCAAATCCATCCGCGCCAAGGCTGACCCTGAGCGGCGCTTTGCTTCGCTCCAATCACAAAGACTGGGCCTATAAGCAGACATAGCCCGGCGAGTTACTGGCGTTCACAGGCGGCATCACTGCCATGCAAATCAATAGTCGCCGCCGACGCTATGGTTGCCGCTCCCGGTGGGCGGCGGCGAAGGGGGGCCAAAGAAGTTCTGGTACACGATGTAGGTCCCAAGGCCGATCAAGCAAGCAAGCGAGATTGCGAGCAATATTGTGCGGGCATTCATTTTCATCGGCGCATCTCCTCGAAGGAACGGTGGAATCCGAGTTTTTTGTGAATATGCACAATCCCGGCTGATTCTTTCCCGTTTCGGTATGGCGATCAAGGCTGGGCTGCGCCGCCCTTGTCCACCACATAGCTAATCAATGTCTGCTTTGACCCCAAAAGCGGACATTCGGCTGCGGTCGCGTAATGTCTGCTTTGTGCGGCGGATTCAACCGATCGACGCAACACCTTCTAATCATCTCGGATGAGGAGGGATGCGTATGGATGGGATGCGACCGAGGTTCACCGCCCGGCAGAGGGCCGAGCTATGGGAGCGATGGAGGGGCGGCCAGTGCGTAGCCGATATTGCCCGAGCGCTGGAGCGTAGGAACAAGAGCGGCGTTTATAGGGTTCTGGTGCTCAATGGAGGGATAGCCCCGGCGGCGCGGCGGAGAGCTGCGGTAGCGTTGCGGCTTGAGGAGCGTGAGGAGATCTCGCGCGGGATTGCCGCCGGTCGCTCGATGCGTCGAATCGCGGCCGGCCTGGGGCGCACGCCTTCCACGGTCAGTCGGGAGGTAAGGCGCAATGGAGGGTGGGGTGGCTATCGCGCGAGCGAGGCCGATGGGCGCGCCTGGTCGCGGGGGTTACGTCCGAAGCCGTGTCGCCTGGCGAGCCATCCAGAGCTACGATGGCGCGTCGCCCAGAAGCTTGCGCTCCAGTGGTCGCCAAAGCAGATCTCGGGATGGCTGAAGCGGGAGTTTGCCCCCGACCAAGACATGCAGGTATCTCACGAAACGATCTATCGCAGTCTTTTTGTTCAGGCGCGGGGCGTGCTGAAGAGGGAGCTGATGGCGCACCTGCGCACGGCGCGGCAGATGCGCCAGGCCAAGGGCGGCACGGCGAAGAACGGGCTGGGGCAGATCGCGGATGCGGTCTCGATTCGCGAGCGCCCGGCCGAGGCCGAGGACCGCGCCGTGCCGGGGCACTGGGAAGGCGATTTGCTCTCCGGGGGCAACAACACCCACATCGCGACACTGGTGGAACGCCAGACCCGCTTTGCGATGCTGATCAAGGTCCCGAGCAAGGACACGGTCAGCGTGGTTGGCGCGCTCGCCAAGCATGTGCGCAAGCTTCCCGCAGAACTGCGCCGCTCGCTGACCTGGGACCGCGGCAAGGAGATGGCCGAGCACAAGGCCTTCACCGTCGCCACCGGCGTGAAGGTCTACTTCTGCGATCCCCGTAGCCCCTGGCAGCGCGGCAGCAACGAGAACACCAACGGCTTGCTGCGCCAGTACTTCCCCAAAGGGAAAGATCTATCGGTCTACTCTCAAGCGTATCTCAACAAGATCGCATTGCGCTTGAACCAACGTCCCAGGGAGACATTGGCCTATGAATGCCCTGCCGATAGACTACGAGCAGTGTTGCGCTGACCAGTTGAATCCGCAGCCAGAAGCGGACATTGCGGATGCAGCCATATAAGACGGTGGAATTTCTAAGCGACCACGGCGCTTAAACGAGGCAAGAACTCTCCGTCGACCTCGGTCGACGGAGAATCATCTGTATGGTCAGCAGTTAGAGCCGGAGCAGTTATTGGCCTTGACGTAGTCGGCATGGGCAAGCGTAGCCAAGCCAAACCCGAGTCCACCAACCACGGCGACAAATACGGCAAAAGCGAACATAACCTTACGCATTCTATTATCTCCCAAGAAATGACCTTCGATCACAAGTACTATGGCATCTTTGATGAGAGTTTACACTCTCAGAATGGTGGGGATATTCCGGCCTCCGGGACAGAATGGCGGCTTAGTTAATCAGCGGGCACAAATTGATTGGTGTGCACCTACAATTTCCAGATGTCCGATTTGGGTCAAAAACGGACTTCTCGGCAGTAGGGGTTGCCGGTCAGTTCGAATGACGCCGCTCACCGTGGTCTCGTTGACCAGCGTGTCGACGCGCCATTTAAAATGGCGATCAACGCTTTTGATAATGTTTCCAGTCAGAATTTCGGCGATGGCATAGGATTAGCGCCCCTGACGCAGTGGTAATTAAATTGCTTGTTATCTGGTGTAAGCACGGTCAACTCGCCTGTTGCTCTATCTATGATTTGGGTGTTTCCGTACTGTTCCGCCCTATATTTATAGGGATCTATTTGAAGGGGCATAACAAACCAAATGTGGTTTGGGTCATCTCCGGTCATTCCAATCCATCCCCCGTACGTGAATGTTTTTTTGTCTGTATCGATCCAGACGTTTCGATTTGCCATAGACCCCGTGTTTCCATAACTCATCTGGCAAATAAGGTTGATTACGTCGGCGCTCGCAGAGGTAAAAGGAATCGATAAAAGAAAAGCCAAGAGGATGCTGGCACGGAAAGCGAATTTCCGCCACGAATGGCAAGCAGGGCTGAATTTTATGGGAGCTACCGGACGTTGTCTCATCTTGCCTTCCTTTCGCAAATTGAACCTCAAACCGCGTCCTTACTGGCAGGACGTGTTCGGGAAGGTGCCCTGACAGCTCGAACCGGCGCAGCACGCCGTGCCGTTGATGACACAGGGATTGCCCTTCGCGATGCAATTCTGGGCAACGCCACTGCCTGAGCCGCGCAGGCTGTAGGCCGGATGGTTTGGCGCACCAAGCAGGCGCTCGATCTCTGGCGGCAGGCTACTCGTGCCGGAGATCGGCTGGGATGTGGCGGTCAATGTTGCGGCCGGGGCATTCCTATCCGTGCCTGGCAGGAAAGCCGCTGCGGCCATCGCCGCCAAGACAAAAACACCAATGATTGGAAAACGATATTTGACACGCATGGTCCCTCCCCTGGGCGTCTTGAGTGCCCTACCGCAGAGCATAACGCAGCCATGCCGCGGCGCAAGAGAAGCTCGGTTGCCGGGTCATGTCTCATATTTGGCGGAAGTCCGCTTTGGGTCAAAAGCGGACATGAAGGCATGACATTGGAATGTCCGGTTTACCCTTAAAAGCGGACATTCGGCCGTTCGGCAATTCCGCTTCTAGAAATTCCAGCGCGCGCCGGCGAAGACGATGTTGTCGACCGATTTGCCGAGGCCGAGCGAGAGCTTGTAGTCGGCATAGACATCGAGCGTGTCGGTCATGTGCGCGGTGACGGCGGGGCCCATTGTCAGGGTGTTGCGCGCGGGCGAAACACCCGCGGCCGAGACCGGACTGCCGGCGGGGGTGGTGAGCGTCAGGTTTTGCGAGACCGACAACAGCTCGCGGCTGTATTCGAGCTTGAACTCGGGCACGATGCGAATGCCGCTGTCGGTATAGAAGGGCTTGAAGGCGGCGATGCTCACCATCGGCTGGAGGCTGTTGGTGTGGGTGTCGGGCGAGGAGAGGTCGAAACCCGAAGCGCCCGATTCGTTGTAGCTTGTCTGGTCGAGGTGGAGATATTGGAAGCCCGCGCGCGGCACCAGGGTCCAATCGCCGGTGGGTATGTCATAGCCCGCCTGCGCCGCCAGGCTCTCCTCATAGCCGTTGTGGCTTTCGTTGGCGTTGGTGCCGAGTGCCGAGACCGGGCGCACGGTGGTGATGCGGTCATAGGCAAATCCCGCGACACCGTCGAGGATCAGGCCGTTGGCGGGCCGGTAGCTGGCATAGAGCATAGCGCGCGGCGTGTCGATGTCGCCGCCGCCGCCGCCGGTCTGGCTGATGAAGCTGTGGCTGTAGCCGCCGGCCACGCCCAAAATCAGGTTTTGGCCCACTTTCCGGTCGATGCCGGCGAGGAACCCGCCCGCGTTCTCGCCATAGGCCGGGTTCGATCCCTCGCCATGGACCGACAGGAAATTGCCGATCACCCGCACCCAGCCGCCGTATTGGGCGATGGTGTCTGACATGTGCGTGCCCGCCTGCGCCAATTGGCCGAGATTGCCCGAGAACGCCACTTGCATGGGCTGCGCCATGGCCAGCGCGGTCTCGACATTGTTCGTGCCCTGGTTGCTCGCGTAGTTGTTGAGATAGCCGAACACCTCATCGGAGCCACTGGAGGCGGTGCTGATGATTGTATTGGTCGCGCCGCTGAACACGCCGGTGCCGGTACTGACGGTCTGCTGCACGCCGGTCAACACGACATCGTTCGCGTAGCCAGGCGGGCTGTACTCGATCGTCTGGCCGGTCACGTTGTTGCCACCGCCGGTCACGCTGGAGAAGGTGCCGCTGAGGCCGGTGGAGGTCAGGATGGTGTAGAGCGTATTCGATTTGTAGGTGCCGGGATCGTAGACCAGCTTCAACGTGCCGCCGAGCGCGGCTGGGCCGTTGACCGCAAGCTTGCTGGCCGTGGTGGGGTTGACTTCGATCTCCAGCGTACCGCCCTGACTACCCCCAGGGGAGATCATGGCGTAGCTGCCGTTGATCGTCAGCACGCCGGTCCCGGCAAGCGTCGGCCAGAGGGTGATGGCATAGGATCCGTAGTTGGGGATACTGACGACGTTGATGGTGCCGTAGCCGGTGAGCGTATCGCCGTTGTCCGAGAAAAAGATTTGTGTGGCGCTGATGGTGCCGCCAAGTTCGACGATGGTGATGGCGTTGCGCACACCGCTCAAGTCGAGCCCGGAGATAGTGCCGGCGTTGGTGATGCCGCCCTGGAAATTGACGGGGTTGCCTAAGACAATACCCTCCCCCGAGATCGTTCCGCCGACGTTGTTGACGATGCTGCCCGTGAAGGTCGAGACGCCTGTGATGTTAATGCCATAATTCATGTTCGAAGAAATCGTGCCGCTATTGGTGATACCGCCCAAGAAGGTCGAGACATCGGAGATGAGAATGCCTGTCCTGTTCGCCGCGATTGTGCCTCCGGCGCTGTTGACGATATTGCCCGCGAAGGTCGAGACGCTGTGAACACTGCCGTCAACGAAAATACCATGGCCGCCATTTTTGAGCGTGCCGGCGTTGGTGATACCGCCCGTGAAGGTCGGTCCGCTGATATAGATGTTGGTTGGGGCACCGGTGAGCTCGCTGCCGCTGACGATGTTGATGCCGACTGACGAGGCGTTGATGACGCCCGTGTCGATAATGCCGCCAGTGATGGTACTGCCGGCGATATTGATGCCGGTCTTAGCCGAGATCGTGCCGGCATTGGAGATGTTACCGGTGAAGGTCGGGCCGGTGATCGAGATGGCAGTGGCGGCGGCGGTGAGCTTGCTGGTGCTGTCGATCAGGATGCCGGACAGGAATTGGGGGCCGCTCTTAGCCGTGATGATCCCGCTGTCGAAGATGCCCCCGGTGATGGTGCTGCCGGCGATCTTGATGCCGGTCTTAGCCGAGATCGTGCCGGCGTTGGAGATGTTGCCGGTGAAGGTCGAGCCGGTGATCAAGATGGCGGTGGTGGCGGCGGTGAGCTTACTGGCGCTGTCGATCGAGATGCCGGGGCCGCTCGTCGCCGTGATGATCCCGCTGTCGAAGATGCCCCCGGTGATGGTGCTGCCGACGATATTGATGCCGGTCTTAGCCGAGATCGTACCGGCATTGGAGATGTTACCGGTGAGGGTCGAGACGTTGTAGATGGCAATACCGGTATTGCCCGCCGAGATCGTGCCGGTGCCGCTGTTGACGATGTTGCCCGAGAAGGCCGAGACGCCAGAAAAAATACCGCCAACGAAAATGCCCTCGTGGCCTGCCGAAACCGTGCCGCTATTGGTGATACCGCCCGAGAAGGTGGTGGCGCCAGTGACGAAGATGCCCTGGCTGCCCCCCGAGATCATGCCGGCGTTGCTGACGCCACCCAAGAAGGTCGGACCGGTGATCGCGATGGCCGTGGTCGCGCCGCTCAACTTGCTGGTGCCGTCGATAAAGATACCGTGGGACGAGGCATTGATGACGCCGCTGTCTAAGACGCCGCCGGTGATGGTGCTGCCGGAGATATTGATGCCGGTCGCGGCCGAGATCGTGCTGGCGTTGGTGATGCCGCCCGAGAAAGTCGAAGCGTGGAAGACGAATATGCCCTCGATTCCGGCCGAGATCGTGCCGGCGTTGGAGATGCCATTCGAGAAGACCGAGACATTATTGATAGAAATACCGTCGCCGCCCGCCGAGATCGTGCCAGTGCCGCTGTTGACGATGCCGCCGGAGAAGGTCGTGATGGTGTCGATGAAAATGCCGTTGCCGCCCGCTGAGATCTTGCCGGCGTTGGTGATGCCGCCGGTGAAGGTCGGGCTGCTCTCAACGTCAATGCCGGCGTTGCCGGAAATCTTGCCGCTATTGGTGATGCCGTTCGAGAAAATCGAGACGTTGGAGATGACAATGCCAATGCCGGTGCTGCCACCCGCGATCGTGCCAGTGCCACTGTTTACGATGCCGCCGGAGAAGGTCGAGACGTTCCCGATCTGAATGCCGGCGCCGAAGATGTAGGCCGCCGTGATCCTGCCGCTATTGGTGATGCCGCCCGAGAAGACCGAACTGGTGATGTAAATGCCACCACTCCCCGAGACCGTTCCGGCGTTGGAAATGCCGCCGGCAAAGGTCGGGCCGGTGATCGTGATGGCGGTGTGGGAGGAGGCGGCAGTGATCTTGCTGGTGCCGTCGATCAGGATGCCGAAAGCGCCGCCGGTGGCATTGATCGTGCCGCTGTCGACGATTCCGCCCGACGAGATCGTGCTGCCGGAGAGTGAGATACCTCCCGGGGTGATGGTGCCGGCGTTCGAGATATTGCCCGAGAAGCTGGTGCCGGTGGCGGTGACGGAGCAGGTTGTATGACCGGAAGGATTGATTGATGGGAACGGGGTCGTGTAACCGGCGCAGGAGGCCAGGGCCACCGGAGCATGGGCGGCGCCAGCCACCAGCGCCGCGACCGAGCACGTCGCGAGCCAGCGGCCCAGCCGCGGGTTCCTGCCGACCCCTTCCCCCACCACTTGCCCCCAAAAATCCCAGGGCCGAATTTCACTCGCGCAGAAGTTTTCTACTAGTAGTTAGGTCTTAAATACTGGTTTCATGTGTATAGATAGTGGCTTAAGCGGTCAATCACGGTGACTGTAACACCCTGTCGCTCCAGGCCGCAAAATCCTCTGGCAAGCCCTGACGCTGCACAGGTGATTCCAACCGAATCCCCTGAGAATGATTGGCTTTCGCTTGGGACCATAAGGTGATGCCAATATGTCCCAGGTAAAAAAATGCGGATGTTGCGCGGTAATTCATGCCGCTGGAGTCGGTCTGCCGACTGGTCGAGGAACACCGCGCCGACGGTTTCTGTCTTCTAGTTTGGTAACGTCTGCTTTGGGTCAAAAGCGGACATGGCGGCATGACATTGGAATGTTCGGTTTACCAATTGCTAGGCGCTATCCTTGAGCCGTCCTATGCTCCGCCTTGCGATATGAGGGGGACAGAATGATCCGAGTTCTTATTATTAGTTCCGTCCTATTGATCACCTTGGCTGTGCCGGCTTTTGCTGAAACCGTCGTGCTCACCTGTACGGCCCCGGGCTCCAATGCAGCCCCGATCTATATAACCATCGACACAAACGCCAACACGGTTCGAGACAGTGACGGAACGTGGCCCGCACGAATTACCGATAAAAAAGTGACCTGGACGTCGCACAACCGGACGACCGGCTCCAACTCTACAATGTATTACGACCGCGATAGAGCGATGCTCTATGGCGGCTACCACTGCGATGGAGCACAGCAGAAGCATTTTTAGTTATCACATCGATCTTGTGCGGCCGCTGCCTAATGCAGAATGGGCGCTATCGCTATTAGGTAGCAAATGGGCCTTGGAACAATTCCGGGGCTACCTGTTCAGTTTTTGATAGTGCTGAAAGGTTGAATGTGGTGCGGGGTCCTGTGAAAAACCCCAAACAGATTCAAGATTCCTATTATCAACAATACCGTGAGCAAGATGGCGAGAGCTTGCGGGCGGGGTGGCGGCTTACGACGGCGGCTCATATTCCCCTTCCATGCTTACGCAGCGAGGATAGTCCGGCTACCCCTAAAAGCGGACATTAGACTGCGGTCGTGGAACGTCCGCTTTGTGCCAGAAGCGGACATCAACGGCTTACTCGGACAAACTCCTAGGCAGCAAAGCGCGGCGCGGACAAAGGTAGCGCGGTCGCTGACAAATTGGTTGGACACTTGGCGAAGTTGCCGCCGCCGCCAAATCGAAAAGATAGAATCCGATAACCGGGCAGATTGGATTCTGTCCCTAGATAAGCCCTTAACCTAGCTCCGGAACACAGTTCGGGGGAGTTCCGATAAATCCTGCGGGGCACGTCTGCGGCGACGAGCCGTTATTGTTCAGACCGCTTCCTGTCCCCGTGAGAAGCGGATTGTCCGGGTCGTCCTCGCGCTGGCGCCGGATCAGCGTCTTGGCTGGCCCGAAATAGATGCGCAGGCCGGTAAGCACATAGCTGTCGCGTTGACCGCTGAGTCCGGATTCAAGAAAGGTGGTTAAGCCTGGCAACGCCGCCACACCGAGCTGATATTCGGCACCGAGCAGTGCGTGAGTATGCGTCGGATTGAGATCAACGCCGCCCGTGAGCCGCAGATCGTCGAGTGGATACCAGCCGAGGTCGAGGGTACTGAAAGCGCCGGTTTTGGCGTTGCCGTTCTGGTAGCCGACCGCGGCCTCGGGCGTGAACTGGCCGATATAGAGCGCGCCCTCGCCCCCGTAGCGGTTGACATAGACGCCCTTTGACAGGGTGCTGGAAATGCCTCGGTCGGAGTGCAGCGCCACCACGCCGAGTAGGCCCTGGCTCGGATTACGCCAGAAGCCCTGACCAGCAATACCCCACAGGCCCTGACCGTTGCTATCGCCGCCGAGTAGATCAAGTTGGCCGCCGAAGCTATAGCCGAGCGGTACGGTCAGGCTGCCTTCGGCGATACCGGTTGGATGTGCGTTCATCTCGCCGCCTGCGAGCGCGGCCTTGCCGTTCACGGTTGAAACCGCTGGCCCCCCGTTCTGGGCCAGTGCTGCGCCAGGCAGCAGCAACCAAAAAAACACGGCGATACCGATTGCTGAAGCGGAACGCATCATCATAACCCCCCGGTTCTTATGATATGGCTCAACACTTTCAATCAACTAATACTGGTGATCGTTCCCTTTACCGTCAAGGAAATCCTAGATGAGCGAATTGCGCAAAAGCTGCCTGTGCAACGTACTTGCCAAGTATAATTCCCTTAGATCGGACAGCACCGGCAGCTGAGCCAGTGAAAAGCGAATGTCCGCTTTGGGTCATAAGCCGACATGGCGTTATGTCATCTAATGTCCGCTCTTACCCCCAAAGCAGACATTGGTTGTGTGGCCGTACCCAGATCGGCTTGCACGCCTGCCGCCTCACCAATACCATCCCCTCCCGCGTTTCATTGTGGCGAAGGGGAGGGACGACATGGCCAAGGGATATTGGATCACCTTTTACCGATCGATCAAGAACCCGACCGCGCTGGCGGCTTATGCGAAGCTCGCCGGGCCCGCGATCCAGTCGAATGGAGGCCGATTTCTGGCGCGCGGCAATCCCACCAAGGTCTATGAGGGTGGACTCAACCAGCGTACGGTGGTGGTCGAATTCGACAGCGTGCAGCAAGCCATCGCCACACACGACAGCCCCGGCTACCAGGCGGCGTTGAAAGAACTCGCGGGCACGGTCGAACGCGACTTTCGGATCGTTGAAGGCGTCTGAACTCCGCTCCTGCGCGCCCTATCCCCATATTTTCGCTTTAGTCCGCCACGACAGATGTCTGCTATGGGTCAGACTCTGACGGGCCACTCGCCGCGGAGAAACTCCGCTTCGTATCACTCCCAGACATCACGGCTCAAAGCCGGGAGCGGCGCGGACTCTGCGTTTGGCTTCCGCGTACCCCATCAGAATGCTATTATTCACGCTGATATCTGATCATCTGGGAGATGTCGATTAAGACGACGGGCCCCGAGCCCTCTCCCCTTAGCAACGAGCTAATTCGAGAGGGGTATGACTACTGGCTGCGCAAACGGGGGACGCGGGCAATGCCTTCCCGCGCCGACATAGACCCAAACGAGATCAAGCGAGTTTTACCCCATGTTTTGCTGGTCGATGTGCTTGGGCCGCATCAATATCGATACCGCCTGATCGGCACCGAGTGTGTCATAGCCCATGGTATCAATGCCGCTGGCCTAACGCTCGATGAGGCGTTGAAAGACTATCAGTACAAGGCCCACGTCATTGGGCTTTACGACCAATGCGTCAAAGACCGTCGTCCGCTTTATTCAGAAAGTCTGTTCTATCAAAGCGGAGCTCTTGATCATCATTTGAAGGTTTTATTTATGCCCCTGTCAAATGACGGCACTACAGTGAACATGGTTTTCGCCATACAGATTATCCAGTTCATTGACGAAAAAACGCAGAATAATCATTTCACTTCGATGAAGCCGCACAAAGAGATCATACGCACGTCGTTTTGAATCTTTAGTCTACCCCTGAAACATGGCAGAACCCCGGGACAAGAGCAGTAGGTCCGAAAATTCAAACTGACCCACAACATACCCCTGGCACGGTCCTGGTCCTGGGCGCCAGATCCGATATCGCACGGGCAATCGCGCGGATTTACGCCAAGTCCGGCCACGACATCATTCTCGCTGCCCGTAACAGTGCCCAGCTCGAAGCGGACGCCAAGGATTTGGTGCTACGATTCGGCGTCAAGGTGCGAGTTGCCGAATTCGACGCGCTCGACATCGGCCATCACGCTGATTTTCTCAACCGGCTCGGCGAATTGCCCGGAACCGTGATCTGTGTCGTGGGGTTCATGGGCGACCAGGCGGAATCCCAGATCAAACCCGAAGCCGCCGAACTGGTGATGCGCAGCAACTACGTCGGACCTGCCGCTATCCTGGAACTAGCCGCCAACCGCATGGAGGCGCGGGGAAGCGGCACGATCATCGGCGTGAGCTCGGTTTCGGGCGAACGCGGCCGGGCATCCAACTATGTCTATGGCTCGGCCAAGGCGGGGTTCACCGCGTATCTCTCGGGGCTTCGCAGCCGGCTTTCGCGGAGTCACGTCGCGGTCATAACGGTCAAGCCTGGCTTCGTCGCCACCAGCAAAACCGCCGATCTGAATCTGCCCAAGGCCCTCACCGCCCAGCCCGACGAGGTCGCACGCGCGGTTCTAGAGGCGCAGCGGAAAAACCGCGACGTAGTTTATGTTCGGCCGGTCTGGCGGCCCATCATGCTGATGATCCGCGCCTTGCCCGAGCGCCTCTTTAAAAAAACCCGTTTTTAGCCGCGGCTCTGATCTTTACCAAAGGTTATAAGCTGCCAAGATCACGGACTGCGTTTCATTCGCACTATGTAGGAGTGCCTCGAATCACACACTTGTAACCAAAATCGGATAGTCGTTATAGTCAACTAGTAGATTATTGAGTTAGCAGCTGTATTTAAATCGGTAGGGAAGCTCATGAACAAAAAGAGCGATACGACGATTATTGATCGGCCAGCGGTCGAGGAGCAATCCGAGGCAACCGAAAAGCCGCAAAAAGCCTCTGCCAATTCTGATACAGCTGGCAGTGTCGCCAACCTCGTCTACATCCTCTACCTCATCGCAGCAGTATTTCCTCCCGCCGGGTTTGCCGTCATTGCCGGTGTAGCCATGGCTTATATGAACCGGTCCGATGCGTCTGAATTGGCGCAGAATCATTACAGCTTTCAGATTCGCACTTTTTGGATTTGGCTTGGCTTGGCCGTGATTGGCGCCATCGGCACCTATTTCCTGGTCGGCTTGCTTTTCCTTGTCGCCGTTTCGGTCTGGTTCATCATCCGCTGCGTCAAGGGCATGACCTTCCTCAATAAGGGCAAACCTTATCCCAATCCGGAGACTTTGCTCTGGTAGACAACGGCTCTCGAGATCAGCCGCAGATACCGGTCTTATGCAAATAAATGCCGAGGAACTGAAAAATATCCTCAGCCTGAAGATGGTATCCGTTCAACAACAGAACCACCGATACCGAAGGGACGACCAGGAACCAGCTTGGAAATTTCGCGGCGACAGAGCGCCGAAATCCGAAGACGAATAATGGCCAGAGATATGGCGCCGATTGCGATTCCAATGACGATCTCGGCGATGCTATGTGCGCCAATCAGCACACGTGAAATGGCAATGCCGAGCGCCAAGCTGACGCCGGCCAATACCAGAACGATCTTTTGCCAATTCTTGTTTCGTGCCGAAACCAATAATGAAATGGCGCCGTAAACCAGCACGCTCAGGCCGGTATGACCGCTCGGATTGGAAGAGAGAATTTCTGGGCAAGCGTTATAAAAAACCTTCAAGATCGCCGTGGCAACGCCGCAAAACGCGACCGACAAGAACCACCAGCGGGCTGCATCCCATCGGGGCCAAAGCAACAGCCACACCAACACGACCACGGACAGTGGCAGCAAAACCGCGAGATCACCGAGATTGGTCAGATAATAGATTGTAGCCACGTCCTCACCCCCGCCGGAAAAGCGAAATCCGGCGAATTCAAAAATATCCTAATCCCTGAAGATGAATCCCGTCTCGATGGTGGTGATGAACTGTGAAATAGTGGGCTTGCGATCAATCCGACTTTTGCGGGGCTTCCGCGACTTGCACGGCGTGGCGACGAGAGGATAGCGGCGGTGAATAAAGCCACCAACCCCGGTCGTTGAGCGCGTAATAGGGCGTGTATTGCTCATCTTGTCCCGCCGGTTTGACCTCGGTTGCCAAATTATCGAGCACCAGTTCCTCGCCGTCCACCTTCACCACCGTGACGGCGTGGTCGAGGCTGCGCGCGATATCCCGCACCACGACAAAACGCATCTGGTCTTCCGGCACGCCCGAATCCAAAAGCGCCAGGTACTTGGCTATGGCGTAATCCTGGCACTGGCCACCTCTGCTCAAGAATTCGAACGGCGTTTCCCAATAACCTGGATTGCCCCAGTTTTTTCCCGCGGTCACGTAGGTCACATGATTGAAGGTGTCGTTCACAAGGGCTACGCGCTCTTGCAACGGCAGGCCCTCGAGCTCGGTAATAAAGCCCTGCCACCATTGCACCGGGCAGGTTTTCGGATCACTTCCATCACAGGAGGATTTTGCAGCATCGCGTTGCGTAACGAACCGGGTATTGACGTTTTGCCAACGCTGGAACGCGCTTAGATTCGGGGAAAATGCTATTTCGCGCGACCCGAACAGAACATCTGATGTCGCTGAAGACATCACAATAGGAGCGAATAAGGTTGCCGATGAGGTGGAAGAAGTCACGGCTGGCGCGGGAGAAGTCTCCGGATTGGGTGCATTGACGGTGCTGCAGGCGGAAAACGACAGGACTGCGCAAGCCAGCAAGGCAAAACGTGATGGGGCGGAGAACAACACTGCGGGGCCTCATTCGGGAACCCCGCTATCTGCCCCGTGCGTTACGCCGGGAGACCGGAGGTTTTGCGTCCCCGGGTCACCCCGGTTTTGCCGTTTCGTGAAACGAACCCGCTCATGGGCTCGCTGCTCGAGCACCACTAGAGCAAAGCTTCTTTAAGGAAGGCTTTAGCTCGTATTTCCCGGATGGCTTTCGCAATTGCGGCGTTCCTGGCTGCGCGGGCGCGGAGGAAACGCGACGAAACATAAAAAAACGACGAATGGTTTACGCCGCGCATGGCGTTAACCACGTTTCCCTTAAAGTCCTAAAAGTCTTTAACCTATTTTTGTCGGAAAGCCTGTGACGCCCTCAACCGACCCGACGGAATTTGAAACGCTCGGGGATTGATCGCGCACATGCCCCTGCGGAAATAATCCCCGCCAAAAGAGAAAGCCGCCCGGGGAGGCGGGGCGGCTTTCGTCGTGTGGCCGTTCTGGCTCTTGGCTTTAAGCTTTAGGCGGCGTCGCGGTAATCGCCCTTGAATCCCCGACGCAACAGCGCCAGCAGATCCTCGCGGCGGCGGCGTTGGAAGAACGCCATGCCGAGGAGGGCGCTGCCGAAGAGCAGCCAGGCCGGGGGCTCGGGGATGCTTGGCGGCGAGGAAACCGGGACGTCGCCGAAAACAAAGTCGAACCCGGCCGCCTCGAGGCTGGCCGTGGACATGCCGAAGTCGAAGTCCAGGCCGCTGATCGCGCCGGTGAAGGTCCCGAGCGAGAGCAGCTTGTCGCTGAAGTAGTTATCGAACGCCGCCAGCGAGGTGAAGGTCTGGGTGGGCACCAGGATGCCGGAACTGTCGGTCACCTCGAAGGTGAGGCTGAACGTGCCCGCCAGGTTGGTGCCGCCCGCAGGCTCGAGCAGGCCGGCAACGAGCTGATAGGAACCCGCCACTGGCGACGCCAAATTGTAGATGAGGTTGGTGTTGTAGCTCATCAAGCCGGAACTCGGGGCCTTCTGCTGGAGCGCCAGCGAGCCGATGCCCAGAGTGTTGGATGCGTTCAGCACCGAGCTGACCACCGGGTAGTTGGCGGGGGTGAGCCCGCTCACCACCGGCTGGACGGCGCCGAGCGCGTAAGCGTTGGGCGTGCCCGAGGTGATGGTGATCTGCGGCGTGGCCGGGCTTACCGACCAGGATGTGCCAGTCGAGGTGACGGTTTGCGAGCTGACGGTCTGGTTGACGCCACCCGAGACGAATGCCGTCGCGGCGGCGTTGCCTTGGATGCTCGCATTTCCGGCGAAGTTGGTGCTGTTGCTTTGGGCGATGGCGTTGCCGCTGCCGCCAGTCGAAGTAGCGAGCGCCGTCGCGGTGTTGGCCGAGCTGGGCACGCCCGCGGCGGTGCCGAAGGTGTTCGCGGTGGCATTAGCATTGGCCGCGCCACCGAGAGCGTTGTTGGTGGCCGTCGCCGTCGAATTGGCGAAGCCGCCCACGCCGTTGCTGGCGCCGGTGCCGCCCATGCCGCCAGTCGCGATGGCATTGGCCGTCACGGCATTCATTGCGTCGTCGTTGGTGGCAGTGGCCATGGAGGTAGAAGTGCCGCCATTGCCGCCATTGCCGCCGCCGGTGGCGTTACCGCCATTGCCGCCGGTGCCGCTGGCATTGGCCGAGATGACGCCGGTGGATGTCGCGCCGCCCGCGGTCGAGCTCGCGGTGGCCATGCCGCCAGCGCCGCCATTGCCGCCGGCCGTGCCGGATCCGCCATTGCCGCCGATGCCGGCAACCGCGTAGGAGCTTTGCCCGTTGCCGGTGACGGTGTTGGTGGCCATAGCGTTGCCGCCATCGCCGCCGGGGCCGTCATTGCCGCCATTGCCGCCGACCGCGTAGGTGAGGCTGGATGTAACGGTGGTCAGGATGGGCGCGACGCTGACGCCGTTCTGGCCGGGGGCGCCGTTGCCGCCCAGCTGCGAGAAGGTGTTGACGACGCCGTGGCCAAAATTGGCTAGGGTGTCGATGTAGTCGGTGCCGCTGACGCTGTGGCCCGAGAGGTAGAGATCGCTCGAATCGCCGAGGTTGATCATCTGGGCGATGTTGAAGTCGCCCGAAATGCCGCCGGCGGTCGAGTGGATGAAGTCGAAGCTGCCCGCGACCGCGCCGGGGATGGTGGGCACGACGGTGAGCGTGCCGCCCAATTGCGCCGCGGCGGTGTTGGTGATCGCGTCATAGGTGAGGCCTGCGTTGGCCGGCCCGCCCGCGCCCATCACGTCCATGTAGAGCGTGTTGTTGGCGCCGAAGACCATGGTGCCGGTGCTCGCGATTCCCGCCACGCTGCCGGTGCCGAGCGGGTAGTTGGCCCCCGGATTGTTGACGAAGGTGCCCGAGGTCAAATCCGGATTGTTCGGATTCGGCGCCGAGGACGACGTGCTGCCGGGCGACAGGCTGGACGTCTGGGTCGGGCTGGTGCCGTTGAAAATCACGGAGGTACCGCCGTAGTTGCCGGTGCCCGCGACCGGGCCGGTGAGCGTGAGGCCGGCGCCGCTGCCGGTGATGCCGGGGACGGCGTTGCTTTGGGGCACGTTGTTGTAGACCGGGCCGTTGACCGTGCCGGAGCCGTTCAAATTGCCGTTCTCGATGTCGGTGAGGGCTTGCGTCCAGACGCCGTCGACCTGCGTCAGGCTGCTCGCGCCGGTCTGGGTGTAGGTGCCGGTGCCGCCGATCGTGGTGAGCGCGGCGCCCGACTGGATGTTCACCTGGCCACCATCCGAGTTGGTGAAGGTGCCGTCGTTGTTGATGGTGCCGCCGCCGGTGTAGTTGGTGATGACGCCGGCCTGGTTCTCCAGCGTGCTGGTGGCGTCGTTGTTGATCGTCGCGCTAGTGCGGTTGCTGAGGATTGCCGGTGTTCAGCAGCAGCCCGCCGTTGGTGTTGGACAGGCTGGCGCTGTCCGTGTTGTTGAGCGTGCCGTCGTTTTCGATCGCCGTGGAGAGCGCCGGCGTGCCGGTCCCGTCATTGGAGATGGACGCGCCCGAGCCGGAGTTGGCGATCATGCCGCCCGCCAGGTTCTGGAAGTAGGCGCCGAGGTTATTGAGGATGCTGCCGTTGTTGGTGATGACGCCGGTCGGCTGGTTGTGGAAGATGGCGTTGGCGCCAGAGTTGGTGATCGTGCTGGGCGTGTTGTCGTTGGTGATATTGGCGTAGTTGTCGAACTGCGCCAGGCCCGTGCCGGTGCCGTCGTTGAGGATGGCACCACCCGCGGTGTTATTGATCGTCCCGGTGGGGTTGAGCGAAGTGCCGTTCGAGAACTCCGCCGTGCTGGTGCTGCTGGCGCCGGCGACGTTGCCGCTGTTGGTGAGCGAGGCGGAGTTGTCGATGGTGCCGCCGTTGTTGGTAAAGCTGGTCGTGACGTTGATCGCGCCGGTGTTGTCGGCGAGGTTCTGGAACGTCGAACCATTTTCGTTGACGATCTTGCCTTCGTTGGTCATCACCGACTGGTTCTGGTTGGTGATGGTCGCGGCGCTGGTCAAGCCGTTGGTGATGACGCCGGTCGCGGCGTTGTCGAAGGTCGAACCCGACCCGCTGCTGGTGATAGTGGCGCCGGCATCGTTGTTGATCGCGCCGGCGTTGTTGACCGTGCTCGGGTCGTTCAGGAACACTGCCGAACTGCCGAGGTTGTTAAAGATGGCGGTCACGGCATTGGTGAAGGTAGCGCCGTCCTGGTTGGTGAACTGCCCGAAGTTAGTGAGGGTCGCGCTGAGCTGGTTGATGAAGCTGGACGCATCGTTGAGGATGCCGCTCGAGGCGTTGTTGGTGATGAGGGCGCTGTTCTGGTTGGTGAAGGTGCCGCCATTGGTGTTGGAAATGCCGTCGAGCGTGCCAGCGGTCTGATGCGTGCTGTTGTTGGTGATCGAGCTGCCGGCTGCCGTCGTTGGTGAATGTGGCCTGGTTGTTGATCGTGCCGGTGCCGTTATTGGCGATCTGGGCGCCGTTCAGGTTGCTGAAGCTGGCGCCGGAGAGGTTCGCGACCGCGCCAGTGTTGGTGATCGTGGAGCCCGCATCCTCGCTGGTGAAATGGGCGCCGCTGTCGTTCTGGAGTGTGCCGGCGTTGTTGATCTGCCCGCCATTCTGGTTGAAGAACTGGGCAAGGGTGCCGCCGGTGTTCTGAATCAGCGCGCCCAAATCGTTGGTGAGCGTCGCAGCGATGTTGCTGAAGGTTGTGACGGCCACACCTGTCCCGTTGTTGATCAACGAGCTGCCGCTCTCATTGTGCAAGAGAGTGCCGGGGCCGACATTCGCGATCTCGCCGCCGGTCAAATTGGTGATCGCGCCCTGGTTGATGAGCGTCGAGGTGCCCTGGTTGGTGAGCGTGGCTTGGTTCTCGTTGGTGATGGTGCCGGTGGCGCTGTTGGTCAGGATTGAAGAGCCCTGGTTGTAGAACTGCGCACTCGCACCGGTGTTATCGATCCCACCGGTGTTCGTCAGCGTGCCAGAGCCCTGGTTATAGACTTGGGCCGAGTTGTTGAAGCTGCCGCTATTGGTGAGCGCCGCCGTGCCGGTGTTAGTGATCTGGCCGCCCGACAGGTTGTTGAGCGTGCCGCTGTTGGTGAACTCGGTGTTATGGCCGCTGTTGAGGATCTGGGCGCCGGTATCATTAGTGAGGGTGCCCTCGTTGCTCAAGATGCTGTGGCCGCTGCCGCTACTAAAGGTGTTCTCGATCATAGCTAGGGCGCCGGTGTTCTCAAGCAGCCCCGATGCGTTATCGAGCACGGCGTTCAACATGTTCATAATGGTGCTGGAACCGGTGGTGCCGTTGTTGGTCAGCGTGCCACCCGAATTCTGGATCTCGCTGCCCGTCCCCATGTTGAGGATGCCGGCGCCATTTGTGTTGGTGAAGTTCGAGCCTGTGCCGGTATTGGTGATCTGACCGCCGGCCGAGTTCATGATCAGCGTGCCGGGGTCGGTGTTGGTGAAACTCGCGCCGGACGCATTGGCGATCGTGCCGCCGGCATTGTTGATCTGCGCCGCATCCTGGTTGCTGAAGGTTGCATTAGCGCCCGTATTGGTGATCAGGCCACCACTGTTGTTATTGATGGTCGATGCGTCGTTGACGAAGCTCGCGGTGCCCGGACCGGCGCCATTGTTGGTGATGGTCGAGCTGTTGGTGATGGTGCCGCCGACAGTATTCTCGAATAGCGCAGTGCCCGCGCCAGTGGTGCCGTTGTTTGTAATGGTAGCGCCGGTCTTGTTGGTGATGGTGCCACCATCGTTGTTGAAGGTGGTAGTCCCTGCGGCGCCTGCGTTATTTTGGATCGCGGCGTTCTGCTCATTGGTGATGGCTCCCTCGTTGGTGAAGGAGGACTGGTCGGAATTGATGAGTTGGGTGCCGATGCCCGTATTGTCGATGGTGCCGGTCGAAGTGTTGTCGAAGGTCGAGCCCGCGCCTGTGCTGGTAATGGTCCCGCCGCCCGAATTGTTGATGGCGCCGTTGTTCACGACCGAGGACGGATCGTTGAGGAACGTGCCGGTGTTGTTCCAGGTGCCATTGTTGGTGAAGATGGCGCCGGATTCGTTCAACATGTTGCCGGTCGCGTTATTGTTGAAAGTGGCGCCGACTTCGTTGGTGAAGATAGCGCCCAGAGCATTAACGAATTGGCCCTTGCCCGAGGAGCCGTCATTGGTGAAGGTGGCGCCGGACGCGTTGTCGTAGTGCGTGCCCGAGCCGGTATTGGTGAAGTTGCAGGGCCCGGTGTTGTTGAAGGTCGAGCCGCCGCTGGTGTTGGTTAAAGTTGAGCCGCCGCTATTGGTGGCGCCGCCGCAACCGCCGCCACTGGGGCTGTTAGTCGCCTGCACTGTGGAAGCTAGAATAAGATATGGGCCGCTGGGCCCCTCGGCGCTGGTATAGACGCTGCCGAGGTTGCCTGGAAAAATATCGGTATTACTCAATTGGGTAAAATCGATGTAGATATTGTAGCCCGCAACCGAACTTTGCAACTCTGAGAAATTAAACGCCCCGGACGTATAGGTGATGCCGTTGTAGGTGAAGGTGGGTCCGGTATAGACGGCATTGGATACACTTGGATTAAACGAGGTGAAGTTCGTCGTCGTGCCGAACCCAGTCGAGACGATGGATCCACTTAAGGCAGTCTGAGTAGTCCAGTCGAAATCAAGCGTGCCCGACACCGTGCCGCCAGCAGGCGTTTGGGTCGTGGATAAATCCCAGGCTACAGGCGAAAAGTTGTAATCGATGATGTTATCGGCGTGGGCGGAGCCGGCCCACAAAGCAAAAGTGGCGCCGACCACCGCTGGCAGTTGGCGTAACAGAGCAGCCCTTGCTCGATTTCCCCTCGCTACGCCGGTGTTGGGCACATTTGGTAGCGTCGGCGCGATGTTGCGCGCCGCAGCGATAGCGCTTGTGCGCCTGGCGATGATCTTGGCGGATACCTTCATGACCACTTCTCCTATTCCCTGTTTGCGAGCGGACCGCGGATTGCCCCGAGGGGGGAGGGACTTTCCGCGGCCGCCGCAGCGACCTGACAAGCGATACGGGGAGAGGGGAAGCGGCCGGCGAGAGGGGTGCCGGCTTTAGTGAAGGGCGCGCGAACGCGCGGATCCTTCGGGTCGATGCTTTCCTTTTCCTCGTACAGACCTGATCGGTCTTTTGTTATGGTTTCGAAACTATTCGGGAATAATATTAAAATCAATTCAAAGTAATGGTTAATTTATCGAAAAGTATAGTTAAAACGAATACTTATGGTTAAACGATCTATGCTTATGGTTAAATTAACCATGCTTCGGCTGGGGCGCGGTATAGAAGCGCCATGGATCTGATCGTCGAACCCGCTGGCTGGGCGCTGTGGGGTGAGAAGCGGCTGCGCTGCGCCTTGGGCCGCGCCGGAATATCGCGGCAGAAGCGCGAAGGCGACGGCGCTTCGCCGGCGGGAAGCTTTCTCATGCGGCGTCTCTTCTATCGCGCCGACCGTATCGCCCGGCCCGCGAGCGGATTAGCCATGCAGGCGATCACGCTCGCCGACGGCTGGTGCGACGATCCGGGCGATGCCGCCTATAACAGGCCGGTCGCGCTCCCTTATAAGGCGCGCGCCGAGCGGCTGTGGCGCGAGGACGGGCTTTACGACCTGGTGGTGCCGTTGGGATACAACGACGATCCGGTCGTGCCGGGCAAGGGCAGCGCGATTTTCCTGCACATCGCCCGCGGCGATTACGGCCCGACCGAAGGCTGCGTCGCGTTGTCCCGCGCCGATTTGCTCGAGGTTCTCAAGGGCGCCGATGCTGGCTCGCGCGTGGTGATCGGTTAATCATATTTCGACCGCTGCGACAGCAACGGCGATGGCAACCCAGAAAGCCAGTACGCCAATAAGGAATATTGCCAACCCGATATTCTTCGAGCGCCATTCGTTGGGTTCACTATGATCGCTGTGATACATGGCTTCCTTCAGCTTTCTCCCTCGGGAGATCACTACAGAGCAAAGCACGTGCCAATGTGAGAAAACCTAGAGAAATTGAGATCGGTGAGTAACCTTTGTCAAATGCGCCGACGGAAATCAGTTAAGGACTTTCAGGGCTTTAAGGGAAACGTCATTAACTGCGCGCGCGGCGTGAACAATTCAGGGCCGCATCATTTCGTTTCTACGACGGCTACCGATTACCAAAAATCGCGCTGCCGACGCGTATCGTGGTGGCGCCCGCCTTGATCGCCGCCTCGAAATCGGCGCTCATGCCCATGCTGAGCTGCGTCAGGCCGTTGCGTCGGGCGATCCCGGCCAGTTGGGAGAAATGCGGCGCGGGATTTTCACCGACCGGAGGAATGCACATCAGGCCTTGGACCGGCAGATTCCAGCGCGAACGGCAGGAATTGATGAATTCATCGGCATCCTTGGGCGCGATCCCGGCCTTCTGCTGCCTCGTTACCGGTATTGACCTGGACGAGACAGGCGGGAAAGCGGCCGGTCTTTTCCATGGCATGAGCCAGCGCCTCGGCCAGTTTGGGCCGGTCGACGGTTTCGATCACGTCGAACAAGGCAACCGCGTCCTTGGCCTTGTTGGTCTGCAACGGGCCGACCAGATGCAAGACCAGATCGGGAAAACGGGATTTGAGAGGCCGGTATTTGGCTTGGGCCTCTTGCACCCGGTTCTCGCCGAAGACGCGCTGGCCCAGGGCCAAGGCCGCTTCGATGGCGGCGGCGTCCTGGGTTTTGGAAATCGCCACCAGCGTAATTCCGGCGGGGTCGCGGCCGGATTCCGCCGCGGCCCGATTGAGCCGGGCGCGGACACCGGCCAGAGCGCCGGCGATATAACCTAAGTCTTTGGAATCGCTTGAGTTTTCCATATTCTCCCAATCCGTGCGCCGGTCCGGATGGTGAAGACATAGCGACATAGCGGGGATGTTGGGTATAAGATTAATGCCAAACCCGGACCGAAAAGGTTCCGGGGGGAGAGCCTTCGAGGAGCCGCTGGTCATGTCCGCGAGAATTGCGTTTTTGTGCCTGTCCGCCGGGCTGCTGCTGTCCGGCTGCGGCATATTCAACCGGCCCGACAACGGCACCGATCCCGACGCGCAACGCCGCGCCGAGGATCCCTATCACACCGATCCGAAATACATGAATCCCGACGAATATAACCGCAACATGGACGGCAAGAACACCTCGATCATCTCCATGATGTTCAGCAACAACGACACCGCCGGCAACACCGGCGGCGGCGGACCGGGAATCGGCGTCAATTCCTTCCTCTGGCACGCCTCGCTCGACACGGTTTCCTTCATGCCCTTGGCCTCGGCCGATCCCTTCGGCGGCACCATCATCACCGATTGGTACAGCCCGCCCGCCTCGCCGAACGAGCGCTTCAAGATCAACGTCTTCATCCTCGGCCGCGAATTGCGCGCCGACGGCGTGAAGACCAGCGTGTTCCGCCAGAAGCGCGACGACAAGACCGGCACCTGGGTCGACGCCGAGGTGGACAAGAACACCGCCGGCGATCTCGAGAACGCCATCCTCTCGCGCGCCCGGCAGATGCGTCTGAGCACGGCGCAGAAATAACCTCAGGCCGAGCGTTCCCACGCCCGATGGCGCGGTATAACGCCAAGGAAACCGAAGAGAAATGGCAGGCGATCTGGCGCGAGCGTAACAGCTTCGCGGTCGAAACCGACCCTGCCCGTCCCAAATATTACGTGTTGGAGATGTTCCCCTATCCCTCGGGGAAGCTCCATGTCGGCCATGTGCGCAACTACACCATGGGCGACGTGGTGGCGCGCTACAAGCGCGCGCAGGGATTCAACGTGCTGCACCCGATGGGCTGGGACGCCTTCGGCCTGCCGGCCGAGAACGCCGCCATATCCTCCAAAACCCACCCCAAGGACTGGACGCTTTCCAACATCGCCGTCATGCGCGATCAGTTGAAGCGCATGGGCATCGCCTATGACTGGCGGCGCGAGATCGCCACCTGCCATCCGGACTACTACAAGCACGAACAGAAGATGTTCCTGGATTTCCTCAAGGCGGGCCTCGCCTACCGCAAGGAGTCCTGGGTCAACTGGGACCCCGAGGAGAACACCGTGCTCGCCAACGAGCAGGTGATCGACGGGCGCGGCTGGCGCTCGGGCGCGCCGGTCGAGAAGAAGCTGCTCTCGCAGTGGTTCCTGAAGATCACCGATTTCGCCGCCGAGCTGGTGGACGCGCTCAAGGATTTGCCGCGCTGGCCCGAACGCGTGCGGCTGATGCAGGAGAACTGGATCGGGCGGTCGGAAGGCGCGCGCGTATTCTTTTCCATCGCCGGCAAGACGGACAAACTCGAAGTCTTCACCACAAGGCCCGACACGCTGTTCGGCGCTTCGTTCCTCGCCGTCGCGCCCAACCACAAGCTGGCCGAGGAGCTTGCCAAAAGCGATCCGAAGCTCGCGGCGTTCATCGCCGAATGCAACCGCATGGGCACCAGCGAGGCGGCGCTCGAACAGGCGGAGAAGAAAGGCCATCTGACATCGGTCAAGGCGGTGCATCCTTTCGACCCCGATTGGCAGCTTCCGGTCTATGTCGCCAATTTCGTGCTGATGGAATACGGCACCGGCGCGATCTTCGGCTGTCCGGCGCATGACCAGCGCGATTTGGATTTCGCGCGCAAATACAAACTGCCCGTCACGCCGGTGGTGGTGCCGTCCGACATCGATGCGGTGAACAAGGTCTTGACCGGCATCAACCGGGGCGAGGCCTATACCGGCGACGGCGTCCATATCAATTCGCGCTTTCTCGACAAGCTCGACGTGGCGGCGGCCAAGGGCGAGGCGATCGCCAGGCTTGAACAACTCGGATCGGGCCAGGGCGCCATCGTCTGGCGGCTCAGGGATTGGGGCGTGTCGCGCCAGCGTTATTGGGGCTGCCCGATCCCGGTGATCCATTGCGGAAAATGCGGCATCGTGCCGGTGCCGGAAAAGGATTTGCCGGTGAAGCTGCCGGACGACGTGACCTTCGACCAGCCGGGCAATCCGCTCGCCCGCCACCCCACCTGGAAACACGTCGCCTGCCCGACATGCAAGGGAAAGGCCGAGCGCGAAACCGACACCTTCGACACCTTCTTTGAGAGCTCCTGGTATTTCGCGCGATTTTGTTCGCCCCGCTCCAAAACTGCCTTCGAGCGCCGGGACGTCGATTACTGGATGCCGGTCGACCAGTATATCGGCGGCATCGAGCACGCCGTGCTGCATTTGCTCTATTCGCGCTTCTTCACCCGCGCCTTGGAGCGTTGCGGCTATTGGAAGCTCGAGGAACCCTTCGCCGGCTTGTTCACCCAGGGCATGGTTTGCCACGAGACCTACCGCGACCAGGATGGCCATTGGCTCTTTCCCGAGGAGGTCCATCGAGACGATTCGGGCCGCCTGACCGGCCCCGGCGGCGGAACCGTGACCGCCGGCCGGCTCGAGAAAATGTCCAAGTCCAAGAAGAACGTGGTCGGGCTCGAATCGATCGTCGAGGCCTTCGGCGCCGATACGGCGCGGCTTTATCTCCTGTCCGACAGCCCGCCCGAACGCGATCTGGAATGGACCGACGCCGGCATCGAGGGCGCCTGGCGCTATGCCAACCGGCTGTGGCGGCTGGTGTCCGAAAGACCCTCGCCCTTGCCGCCGCCCGGTGCCAAAATGCCCAACGACTTGTCCGGGGACGACCAGAGGTTGCGCCGCGTGACCCACCAGACCATTGCTTTCGTCACCGAGGATCTCGACCGCTTCCATTTCAACAAGGCGGTGGCGCGGCTGCGCGAGCTCACCAACGCCGTCGAGGAGACGGCCCAAGCCTCGGGCGCGGTTGTGCGCGAGGCGATCGAGGCGGCGGTGCGCCTGCTGGCGCCGATGATGCCGCATCTCGCCGAGGAATTGTGGCAGGCGCTGGGGCATGAAAAAATTCTGGTCGACGAACCCTGGCCCAAGGCGGACCCGGCCTTGACCCTGGCCGAGACGGTGACGCTGGCGGTGCAGGTGAACGGCAAGCTCCGGGGCACGGTCGAACTGCCGCGCGACGCCGGCGAGGGCGATGCCCAGGCCGCGGCGCTGGCGCTGCCCAACGTGATCAGCGCGCTCGGCGGCAAGACGCCGCGCAAGACCATCGTCGTGCCGAACAGGATCGTCAATGTCGTGGTCTAGGCGCACCTTGCTGATCGCCCTGGCGGCGGCGCCCTTGGGCGGCTGCGGCTTCCACCCGCTTTACGGCGGGCGCACCGCCGGCGGCTACGATCCCGACCTGGCGGCGATCAAGGTCATGTCGATCCCCAACCGCGACGGCCAGATTCTGGCGCTCAGCTTGCGCGAAAAGCTCAATCCGCGCGGCGTCGACACGCCGGCGCGTTACACGCTCAAGACGGTGATCGCCTTGGCGCGCGGCGATCTCGGCATCGAGCGCAATGCCACCTCGCTGCGCGGCCAGGTGGACGTCACCGCCGCCTACGACCTGATCGCTCCGGGCGGCGCCATATTGCTCCACGGCCGCAGCCACACCATCAGCGCCTTCAACATCGTGCAGGACGGCTACGCCACCAAGGTGGCCGAGGACGACGCGCGCGAGCGCGCCCTCAACGATGTCAGCGACGACATCGTGATGAACCTCGCGCTGTTCGTGCGCAACCGCCGCGCCAGCGCGAACTGAAGGCGGGGCCTTGAAGCTCGAGCGGCAGCGGATCTCCGCTTTCCTCAAATCGCCGGACAAATCGTTCCGGGCTTGCCTGATCTACGGTCCCGACCGCGGCCTGGCGGCCGAGCGCGCCGAGCAGCTGGCCCGCGCCATCGTGCCCGACATTCGGGACGCCTTCCGGGTGGTCTATCTTCCGGCCGATGAATTGGGAGCGAAGCCCGCCCGGATTCGCGACGAATCGGCGCAGCTTTCGCTGTTGGGCGGGCGGCGGCTCATTTGGATTAAGGAAGCCGGCGACGCGGCGGGTGCGCCCTTAGCCGCGTTCCTCAGGGACACGCCCCCGGGCGACAGCTTCGTGCTGGTCGAGGCGGGGGATTTGAAGCCGCGCTCGGCTTTGCGCCGCGCCTTCGAAGGGGCATCCAACGCCGCCGCCATCGCCTGTTATCTCGACGGGCCGCGCGAGATCGAGGCGCTGGTGCGCGAGGTCTTGGGCGCGCACCGGGTTTCGGCCGACGCGGCGGCGGTGCAATATTTGGTCGCCTCCCTGGGCGGCGACCGGATGATGAGCCGGCAGGAACTGGAAAAGCTCGCGCTTTACGCCGGCGACGGCGGCAAGATCGGCTTCGAGGACGCGGCGAACGTGGTCGGCGACAGCGCCGAGCTGTCGCTCGACGACGTGGTGCTGGGCGCGGCCGAGGGCGACACCGCGGGGTTCGAGCGCGCGCTCCACCGCGCGCTGTCCGAGGGCGAGGCGCCGGTGCGTATCTTGCGCGCGGCGATGCGGCATTTCGAGCGGCTGCACCGCGCCGGGGCGAGGCTGGCCCAAGGCGGCTCCGAGGAGGACGCGATATCTTCCTTGCGCCCGCCGCTGTTCTTCATGCTGAAGGAGCGCTTCAAGCGCCAGCTCCGTCTGTGGCCGCCGCGGCGCGCTTCGGCCGTACTGAGCGCGCTCACCGAAACCGAAATCCGGGTCAAAAGCAGCGGCATGCCGGCCGAGACGCTCACCCGCGCCGCGCTGTTGCGCATCGCGCGCGGCGCTCTCGGCGCTAAAGCTAGGGCTTGATGGGCGTGCCTCGCGCGCGGGCTAGCAGGGTGAGCCCTTATTCGATCAGCTCATCCCGTCCAAAAAGCGCCGGCGGCTCGCAACCCTAAGGGTGTTCGGGCCGGCCGAAATATTTGGAAATGATCCCGGCCATCCGATTGGCTGCTGTTCGTAATCGGCAGGCTCGCTTCTCATGCGTGCCGCGCCTTTCTGGCCGGCCGCCTCGCACGCTTCCGCCCCGCCGGAACGGCCAAAGCGTTGCGGCTGCCGCCATAGGGGATGAGCGCACGCAACGCCGCGCCGTCGAGCGGCAGCGCCGCGCTCGAACCGAGTGCGCGAAGCGCGTAGCCGGCCTCGCGCAGAATTTCGGTCAGCTCCTCGATGCTGCCGCCCTGCTCGTCGAGCTGGTGCGGCGACAGCTCCAGCACCAGGGTCGGCCGGAATTTCTCGAGTGTCGCGCGCGCGCCACGGAGCGCGACGCATTCGAAGCCGTCGATGTCGAGCTTGATGAAATCGACCCGGCCTACGCGATGACCGGCTAGAAAAGCGTCAAGTGTGGTGGTACGGGCCTTGCCCGCCGGCTTCTTGCGCCCGCGATGGAGCTTGTGAACTCCGCGCGTGTCCTTGAGCGGCCAAGAAGCATAAACAGGGGGCGGCTTTCCGCCTGCGCGGTCAATCAGCATGGTCTGGATGCAGGCCACGCGCTTTTCCAATTCAGGATTGAGCGCCAGATTGCGCCGAAGTTTTTCCATGGCGAAATCGGTCGGTTCGAAGGCATAGACCTTGCCGGTGGGGCCCACGGCGCGCGCCAGGGGAAGCGTATGCGCGCCAATATTCGCCCCGATATCGAGCGCCACGCCGCCGGGGCGGACGAGCCGCTCATAGGCGCGCACCGTGGCAGGCTCGAAAGCGCCCAGGAGCCAGATCGAGAAGTCGATTCCCTCGTCGAGATCGAGCTGCCAGCGGAAGCCGTGCCGGCGAACCTGCGTCTCCGCGCCCTTGCCGGCGATGCGTCGCGCCGCCACCACGCCCCGGTGCAGAGCGCGCGCGATCGCGACTTTCTGCCTGGTGGTCAGCATGACGCATTCCGTCGTGCCGCTGGGCTTGCGCGGACGACGGCCATGCCGCCACCGTGCCGCCGAGAAGCGTGATGAACTCCCGCCGTCACATGTGCCCCACTGAGAAAATGACTTGGGCGATTCCGCGCCGTCAGCGTTTCGCCCGCAGCTTCTTGAGAACCTCGTCTAATTGATCAAGCGATAAATAACGAATGGTGAGCGTGCCGCCCTTGGTCCCGTGGGCGACCGACACCTTGAGGCCGAGACCGCGCGACAGCTCGCGCTCGAGCGCGACGATATCGGCGTTGCGGTGCCCGGCCTTCTTGCGCGCGGCCCCCTGGCCGTGTTCGGTTTTGACCAGGCCTTCGGCCTCGCGCACGTTCATTTCCATCGCGATGATTTTCCGCGCGAGCGCCTCCGGATCGCGCGCGGTCACCAACGCGCGCGCATGGCCGGCGGAAAGCCTGCCGTCGCCGAGCATCTTCTGCACCGTCTCGGGCAGGCTCAACAGCCGGAGCGTGTTGGCGACGTGGCTGCGCGACAATCCCAGCGCGGAAGCCAGCGCCTCCTGGGTGTGCTTGAACTCGTCGATCAGGCGTTTGTAGCCCTGCGCTTCCTCGATCGGCGTCAGATCCTGGCGCTGGATGTTCTCGACCAGTGCGATCTCCAGCGCCTCGCGGTCGCCGAGATCGCGCAACACCGCTGGCACTTCGTGGAGGCGCGCCTTCTGTGCCGCGCGCCAGCGCCGTTCGCCCGCCAGAATCTCGTAATCGCCGGGCTTGCCGGGATATGGCCGCACCAGGATGGGCTGGAGGACGCCCTGGGCGATGACGCTGTCGACCAGGGATTTCATGCTCTCGTCGCCGAAATTCCGGCGCGGCTGGAAGCGGCCGGGATGGATCTGGTCGATCCTGAGCCGCAATTCGCCCTTGGATCCTGCCTCGGGAATCGCCTTCTCCTCGCCCAGCAGCGCGGACAGGCCGCGGCCGAGGCCGCGTCTCTTGGCCGGTTCGTTCATGCCCCGCGCCCCGTCACGACGCCAGCGCCCGTTCGCGGCGCAGTACCTCGCCCGCCAGATGGACATAGGCCTGGGAGCCCGGGCATTGGAAATCGTAGAGCAGCACCGGCTTGCCGTGCGACGGCGCCTCGGAAATGCGCACATTGCGCGGGATCACGGTCTCGTAAACCTTGGCGCCGAAATGCTGGCGCACATCGGCCGCGACCATGTCGGACAAATTGTTGCGCTTGTCGAACATGGTCAGCACCACACCCTGGATTTCGAGGCCAGGATTGAGGCTGTTCTTGACCCGCTCGATGGTGTGGGTGAGATGGGACAGGCCTTCGAGCGCGTAGAATTCACATTGCAGCGGCACCAGCACCGCCTGGGCCGCGACCAGGGCGTTCAGGGTCAAAAGCCCGAGCGAAGGCGGGCAATCGATCAGCACATAGGCGAAACCGCCCAAGCCCCCTTCCAGCGCGTCGCGCAGCTTGAATTCGCGGCGCTCCTCCTCGACCAGTTCGAGTTCGGCCCCGGCCAGCTCGACCGAGGCCGGCACCACCCAGAGCCGCGGCACCGCGGTGGCGAGAATCGCGGCGGATAGGGGTTTTTCGCCCGAGATCAGCTGATAGGCGGTGATGCTGCGCGCCTGGCGGGAAATGCCCAATCCGGTCGAGGCGTTGCCTTGCGGGTCGAAATCGATCAGCAGCACCTTTTCCCCGGTCGCCGCCAAGGCGGTGGCCAGGTTGACGGCGGTGGTGGTCTTGCCCACCCCGCCCTTCTGGTTGGCGATGGCGATCACCCTAGCGGGCATGGGACGCACCCGATGTTTCACGTGAAACAGCCTCGAGTCGCAGGACGATTCCGGCCGGATCGGCGCGGGATTGCAGGGTTTCGGCCTTCATCCGCCAGGTCTTGCGCGCTTCGGTCAGTTCCGCCTCCGCCGCCTTGCCCTTGAGAAACAGGCAAGTGCTGTGAGAAGTGAGGAATGGTTCCGCTATATAGAGGAGTTGATGGAGGGGCGCCACCGCCCTCGCGACCACGGCATCGGCCTTGAAAGCGCCCATTTTCTCGGCGCGTTGGGCGTGAATCGTGACGTTACCGGCTTCGGTCACCCGCTTGGCTTCGCGCAAAAACGCCGCCTTGCGCTGGTCGCTTTCGATCAGATGGACTTCCGGGACCCCCATGATCGCCAGCACCAGGCCGGGCAGCCCGGCGCCGCTGCCGAGATCCACGACGATCCGGGTCTTTTCCGGCAACAGCGGAAAGAGCTGGGCCGAATCCAGGATATGGCGGCGCCAGACATCGCCCAAGGTGTTGGCCCCGACCAGATTGATGCGCCGGTTCCAGGCCGCCAAGAGAGCGACGTAAGCCTCAAGCCGCGCCATGGTTTCACGTGGAACATTCGCGATTTTGGCGAAGCCGGCTTCGCTCAACCGGGACGAAAGCGGCCTTATACGGGGCGCCGCCGGATCGGAACTCACGCCGGAACCGGCAAGTCCCGCCTCGGCCGCGGTTCCCGGCGGACATGGCGCAGCAGCGCCACCAGCGCCGCCGGCGTCACCCCCGAAACCCGCGCCGCCTGGCCCAGGGTTTCCGGCCGCGAGGCCGACAGCTTGAGGCGGATTTCGGCCGAGAGACTGCCGACCGCCGCGTAATCGAGGTCGTGCGGCAAGGCCAGCGATTCGTCGCGGCGAAAAGCTTCGATTTCCTGTTCCTGACGTTCGAGATATCCGGCATAGCGTCCGTCGATCTCGATCTGCTCGGCGATATCGCCCGGGATCGCGGCCAGTTCCGGCCAGATCGCGCAAAGCCGCGCCAGATCGATGCCGGGATAGGCCAGCAGCTCGGATGCCGAGCGCGCAACGCCGTCGGCATTGATGGTCAGGCCCTGGCGGCGCAGCGCCGAAGGGCTTTTGGACAGGCGGCGGACCATTTCGCGCGCCCGCGACAACGCGGCGGATTTGGCGGCGAAGGCCGTCTTCCCGTTCGCGCCCGACACAGCCGAGCTCCAGGCCCAAAGGCGTCAGGCGCTGATCGGCATTGTCGGCGCGCAAGGACAGCCGGTATTCGGCGCGCGAGGTGAACATGCGATAGGGCTCTTCCGTGCCCTTGGTGACGAGATCGTCGATCAGCACGCCGATATAGGAACTGGCGCGGTCGAGGGTGAATTCCTTGCCGCCGGAAACCGCCAGGGCGGCGTTCAAGCCCGCGACCAGGCCCTGGGCCGCCGCCTCTTCATAGCCGGTGGTGCCGTTGATCTGCCCGGCCAGGAAAAGCCCAGGAATCCTGCGGGTTTCGAGGCTCGCGCCCAATTCGCGCGGGTCGACGAAATCATATTCGATGGCATAGCCCGGCCGGATCATGCGCGCCCGCTCCAGCCCGGGAATGGTCTTCAACAGCGCGGCCTGGATCTCGCGCGGCAGCGAGGTCGAGATGCCGTTGGGATAGACCGTGTCGTCGTCCAGCCCTTCGGGCTCGAGGAAAATCTGGTGCCGGTCGCGTTCGGCAAACCGCACCACCTTGTCCTCGATCGACGGGCAATAGCGCGGGCCGGTGCTTTCGATCTGGCCCGAATAGATCGGCGCGCGGTGGAGATTGGCGCGGATGAGATCGTGCGAGGCCGGCGTCGTGCCGGTGATGGCGCAGGCGATCTGCCGGGTGGTGATGCGCGAGGTGAGGAACGAAAACGGCGGCGGCGGGTTATCGCCGGGCTGGGATTCGAGCGCTTCCCAATCGATGGTCTTGCCGTCCAAGCGCGGCGGCGTTCCGGTCTTGAGCCGTCCCAAGCGGAATGCGCAACGCGCGAGCGTCTGCGCGAGACCGATCGAAGGCTTTTCGCCGACCCGGCCGGCGGAAATCTTTTCCTCGCCGATATGGATGAGGCCGCGCAGGAAGGTGCCAGTGGTGATGACCACGGCGCCGGCGGAAATGCGCGCGCCCGTGCCGGTGACCACGCCGGCGACGGCGCCGGATGAATCCAAAATCAAATCCTCGGCGGCGGCTTCGATGATGGAAAGATTTCCGCGTTCGGCCAGCAACGCCTGCATCGCCTGGCGGTAGAGCTTGCGGTCGGCCTGGGCGCGCGGGCCGCGCACCGCCGGACCCTTGCTGCGGTTCAAGACGCGGAACTGGATCCCGGCGCGGTCGATTATTCGCGCCATGAGTCCGTCGAGCGCGTCCACTTCCCGAACTAGGTGCCCCTTGGCCAAGCCGCCGATCGCCGGATTGCACGACATTTCTCCAATCGTGTTCCGGTTATGCGTGAGCAGCAGCGTGTCGGCGCCGAGACGCGCGGCCGCGTCGGCCGCCTCGCAACCGGCATGGCCGCCGCCGATGACGACGACGTCGAAATGATTTTGCGCGCTGGCGTCCATGGAGGCGCAATCTAGTCAAGCCGGCCGGTTTCGTGAAGCGGACCGATGTTTCACGTGAAACATGCGCGAATGGGCGGCGGAATTCCTGGCGCTTTTCCAAGCAGGCGTTAACGCTTTCTTAAGTAATAATTAGTAATTCATTAACCTATGAACAGTTTTTCGGCAAAAGTCAAAGTAATGAGTAAATAATGATCTGTGTCCCCCATATCTTGTTCAAAACAAACGATTCGGGCCCGGAACGTCTCGGGAACTAATACTATATGCTGTGGTCTGTCCTGATCTAAATCACAATATGTTCTTGATATTTACTGGGCCTGATCTTGCGCATCTTCCGATCCCCCCCGATTCCCGGGCTTTTTAACGGTTTCGGCCGACGCGCCGGCTCGTCCGCCAAATTGGCAAGATCGTTGCATGGAAATCGGATGCCATGAACGTGCGCGACATGAAATCCAAGCGGCAGCCGCCCGAGGAACCGGACGATCCTTGGGGCTGGATCGCGATCATATTCGCCGCCGTTCTCGCGCTGGTGCTGGTGATCCAGACCTCGCCCGGGGTGCGTGGGACGACCGACGAGCCGCCAATCGAGGCCAAATCCGGCTAAATCCGGATTGGGATTGAATTGGCCTGGTACCGAATCGTTCCTATAAGTCGCATCCAAATGGTATTATTCTAGAATTGTTCTACCCTCGCTTCATAAGAGTTGAGAGGGAACATGGCCACCAACTTCAACATGCTTCCCTGGGCTCCCGCCTGGGAAATCGGCGTCAGCGAGATCGACGACGACCATCGCCGGCTCATCGACCAGTGCAACGCCTTGTTCAAGGCGTTGGCGGAAGCGCGCCCCAAGGCGGAAATCATGACCATCATCCGGCGCATGGAAAGCGAGAGTTGGGAGCATTTCCGGCGCGAAGAGACCATTTTGCGTGAGGTTCAATACGAAGAGGTCGACGAACACGCGGCCGAGCATCGCCGTATCGAGCGGGAGTTGGAAAAGGCGATCGGCGCCATCGAGACCGCCGAGGCTTCGGTAGCCGAGTGGCAAACCTTCGCGCTCTCCTTTCAATCGACCTTGGTCAATCACCTCTTGCTGTATGACTTGAAATATAAGTCGCACCTGTTGTGGAAACGTGGTCGCTAGACGGCCGGCCGAATCCGGCTTGTGTCGTCCCGATTCCCGATGTCGCAAAACTGAAATAGTGGGCTGTTAAGCTCCGCCCCCTGGGTCGTCCTATCCTCTCCGCGGGATCGCGGGGAGACGATCCGCGGGAGCCATCATGGCCGTCATCATCGGCGTCATGCTGATACTCGCCGGTATCGGCGTCGTTTTCAGCGGACGTATTTTCTCCGCGCAACGCGAAATCGTGGAGCGTTGCGGCATCTATGTTTTTTTGTCCGGGCTGGGGATTTGGGCAATTGCCTGGGCGATAGATACGTTCGCCGCCTGATCCCGAATAAAAAGGCCGCCCGGTACCGGGCGGCCTTGATAGTTGGGAAGGGTCGTGAACCCACGCGCTTCCTAAAATATAATTTAACTTTGGTCCGCTGGCCAGCAATACTTCTATGTCCTATTTCCCGATGCAGAATTCGCGGAACAGCACGTCGAGCAGGTCCTCGACCCCGACCCTTCCGGTGATGCGGCCCAAGGCGGAAATGCCACGGCGCAATTCCTCGGCCGCCAGTTCCGGCGCTTCTATGCCGGGAAACCGCGCCAGCGAAGCGGCGCATTCCTCGAGCGCCTGACGGTGGCGCGCGCGGGTGATGAGCGGCGCGGCGCCTAGACCCGCCTCGATTTTCCTCGCCGCTTCCTCGCGCAACCTCGTTTCCACCTCGATCAAACCTCGGCCGGTCTTGACCGAAATCCGGACCGCCTTGCCCGATCCCAGGCGGTCGGCCCAGGCGGCATCGTCCTTGGGATTCAAATCCATCTTGTTGGCGACGACGACGGTATCGCCACCGAACAGATCGCCCAGCGCCTTGGCCTCATCCGGCCGGGTCGCGTCCAGCACGGCGAGCTTCAAATCGGCATGCGCCGCCCGCGCGCGAGCGCGGCGCACCCCCTCCTCCTCGACGGCGGAGGATGCTTCGCGCAAGCCGGCGGTGTCGGCCAGGATCACCGGATAGCCGCCCAGATCGAGTGCCACCTCGATCACGTCGCGCGTGGTGCCGGCGGTTTCGGCCGTGATCGCCACCTCGCGCCGCGCCAGCGCGTTCATCAGGCTCGACTTGCCGGCATTGGGCGGGCCCAGTATCGCCACTTCGAACCCCGCGCGCAGAATCTCACCGCCGCGCTTGTCCTTGAGAGATGCCTCGATCTCAGCCGCCAGAGTCGCGATCTCACCTGCCGCCGCGCGGCGCAGATTCTCCGGCAGGCCTTCCTCGGGAAAATCGATCTCGGCTTCGAGCCGCGCCTGGGCCAGCAACAGCCGGTGCCGCCAATCCTCGTAGATCTTGCCGGTTTCGCCCGAGAGCTGGCGCAGCGCCTGGCGGCGTTGGGCCGCGGTTTCGGCGGCGATCAGATCGGCCACGCCCTCGGCCTCGGTCAGATCGAGCTTGCCGTTCAAGAAGGCGCGGCGGGTGAACTCGCCCGGCTCGGCCAAACGCAGGTCCGGCATTTTCCCCAGCGCTTCGAGCACGGCGGCCGCCACCGCGCGCCCGCCATGGAGATGCAGCTCGGCCATGTCCTCGCCGGTGTGGCTCGAAGGCGCCGGGAAATAAAGCGCGAGTCCCCGGTCGATGGCCTCGCCCGATTTGGGATCGGCGAAGTTCAAAACCGCGGCCCGGCGCGGCTGGGGCAGCTTGCCGCCCAGCGCCTTGAGCGCCGCGCCCGCGCCCGGGCCGGACAGGCGCAGCACCGCGATCGCCGCCCGGCCAGGCGATGTGGAAAACGCGTAAATGGTGTCGCTGTCCCGCATGGAGCATCCGAGTGTGCTGCAAAACCCGATTGCCGGGGATATATAAAGCAGCCGTGACCCGCAACAACCTCGACCGCGAGACCAGCCCTTATCTGCTCCAGCACCGCGACAATCCGGTGTTTTGGCAGCCCTGGGGCAAGGACGCGCTCGACCGCGCCAAGCGGGAGGACAAGCCGATCCTGCTCTCGGTCGGTTACGCCGCCTGCCATTGGTGCCATGTCATGGCGCATGAGAGTTTCGAGAATCCCGATATCGCCGAGCTGATGAACGCGCTGTTCGTCGCCATCAAGGTCGACCGCGAGGAACGCCCCGATCTCGACACGATCTACCAGCACGCGCTCATGCTGCTGGGCGAGCAGGGCGGCTGGCCGCTGACCATGTTCCTGACGCCCGCGGGCGAGCCGTTCTGGGGCGGCACGTATTTCCCGCCGGAAGCGCGCTGGGGCAGTCCGGGCTTCGCCGAGGTGTTGAAGGGCATCGCCGGGATTTACGCCAAGGAACGCGGCAAGGTGTCAAGCAACGTCGAAGGGCTGCGGGCATCTTTGCAAAAGCTAGCCGCGCCCGAACCGGGCGAAGGATTCCCCGACGATCTCGGCCTACGCGTGGCCGAGGGTTTGCTGCGCGCGGTCGATGGCGTGCATGGCGGCATCGGCGGCGCGCCCAAATTCCCGCAAGCGCCGCTGCTCGATCTGCTGTGGCGCGGCTGGAAGCAAACCCATAACGCCGCGATGCGCGATGCCGTGTTGCTGACGCTCGATAATATCTGCCAGGGCGGCATCTACGATCACGCCGGCGGCGGCTTCGCGCGTTATTCGACCGATGCGCGCTGGCTCGCGCCGCATTTCGAGAAGATGCTTTACGACAACGCGGCTCTGATCCGGCTTCTGACCGAGGCGTGGAAGGAAACGCGCTCGCCGCTTTATGCCGCGCGCGTGGCCGAGACGGTCGCGTGGCTCACCCGCGAAATGGTTTTGCCCGAAGGCGGCTTCGCCTCGAGCCTCGACGCCGACAGCGAACACGAGGAAGGAAAATTCTACGTCTGGTCCGAGTCCGAGATCGACGCCCTGCTCGGCCCGCGCGCGGCCGCTTTCAAGCAGGCCTATGACGTCTCCCCAACGGGCAATTGGGAAGGCCATAACATATTGAATAGATTGAATAATATGGAACCGGGCGACGGCGCGGAGGAGGCGGCTTTGGCCCGGGATCTTGCTGTTTTGCTCGCCGCGCGAGCGGGCCGCGTGCGCCCCGGGCTCGACGACAAGGCGTTGGCCGATTGGAACGGCATGATGATCGCCGGCCTGGCCGAAGCAGCATCGACTTTCGCCAAGCCGGAATGGCTGGACCTGGCCCAACGCGCGTTTTCTTTCGTCACCGCGCACATGGAAAGCGGCGGCCGTCTCCTGCACTCCTTCCGCGCCGGCCGCGCCAAGAACATCGGAATGCTCGACGATTACGCGCAGATGATCGGGGCCGCGCTGGCGCTTTACGAGACCACCGGCGACGATTCTTTTCTCGTCCGCGCACGGAGTTGGGAAAAAATCTGCGCCGATTATTATTGGGACGAGTCCGGCGGCGGATATTTCACCGTATCCTCCGACGCCGAGGCGCTCATCCTGCGCGCCAAGCAGGCTTTGGACGGGCCGGCGCCTTCGGGCAACGGGACCATGGCGATGAATCTGGCGCGGCTGTTTCATCTCACCGGCGAGGATGCCTATCGCCAACGCGCGGAAAAACTCTTCGCCGCGTTTTCCGGCGAGGTCGAGCGCAATCCCTTCGGCCACGCCACGCTGTTGGCGGCGCGCGGCTTGCTCGCCCATGCGTTGCAGATCGCGATCGCCGGCGAGCGCGGCAAGAAAGACACCGAGGCCTTGCTGCGCGTGGTGTTCGAAACCAGCCTGCCCAACAGAGTGCTTGCCGTTCTCGCGCCGGGGCGTAAGCTTCCCGTCAGCCATCCGGCCTCCGGCAAAACCCAGGAAGGCGGCATGGCGACCGCTTATATTTGCGAGGGACCGACATGCTCCTTGCCGATCGTGAAGCCCGAGGATCTCGCCGCGGCGCTCAAGCGGAGCTGAGCCCGGCGCGGCGCCTGGTCTGCGACAGCCCGTTCGGATTTCTGACATTGGTCGAGGAACAGGGCCGCATCATCGCGCTGGAATGGGGCGGCCGCTCGTCGGGCAAGCCTTCCCAGGCCTTGGCCGACGCCAGGCGGCAGCTCGCGGCCTATTTCGCGGGCAAGCGCCGCGAATTCGACCTGGCGCTCGCCCCCAAGGGCTCGGCCGCGGAAAGGCTGGTATGGCAGGCGCTGATCGACATCCCCTACGGCAAGACGCGCAGCTACGGCGAACTCGCCCGCGAACTGGGCCTGTCGCCCCGCCATGTCGGCCAGGCCTGCGGCCGCAACCCGATCCCGATCCTGATCCCCTGCCACCGGGTGGTGGCGGCGGACGGCGCGCTCACCGGCTTCAGCGCCCCCGGCGGCATTGAGACCAAGCGCAGGCTGTTGCAGCTCGAAGGCGCCTTATTGATTTAGCCGCGCCTTGATTGGTTTACCGCGCATTCGCGCGGTGGGGCGCGCGGCGGGACTGCTCTGAACCAGCCCGCTCCGAGTGGGCTGACAAGACCCGCCGCCCCGGCTAAATTGACCGCCAATAAACGTCTTAACGGGAGGGCCAGTGGCCGAGATCACCATCCAAGCCGCCGATGGCGGCAGTTTTTCCGCTTACCTGGCCGCGCCCAAATCGGGCAAGGGGCCGGGCATCGTCGTCATCCAGGAGATTTTCGGCGTCAACGCGGTGATGCGCGGTATAACCGACGATCTCGCGGCCAAGGGCTATGACGCGCTCTGCCCGGATCTGTTCTGGCGTTTGAAGCCCGGCATCAATATCACCGACAAGACCGAGGCCGAGTGGAAACTGGCCGTCGGCTATTTCGGCCGGTTCGACGCCGACAAGGGCGCCCAGGACCTCAAATCCACACTCGCCGCATTGCGCAAGCATCCCGCCTGTTCCGGTAAGGTGGGCGCGGTGGGTTATTGCCTCGGCGGCAAGCTCGCCTATCTCATGGCGACGCGTTCCGATGTCGATTGCAGCGTCGGCTATTACGGCGTCGGCATCCAGGACATGCTAAGCGAAGCCAAGAACATCAAGAAGCCGCTGCTGCTCCACATCGCCGGCAAGGACGAATTCGTGCCGCCGCCGGCGCAAGCCGCGGTCAAGGCCGGGCTCAAGGGCAATCCGAACGTCACCATCTACGACTACCCCCAGTGCAACCACGCCTTCGCGCGCGTGGGCGGGCAGCACTACGATAAGCAAGCGGCCGACCAGGCCAATCAACGCAGCGCCGAATTCTTCAAGCGGCATCTCGGCGGCTGAACACATAACCGAACCCCGCCGCCGGTCGGCGGCAAACCTGCCCGCCACCGGATGGTGGCAAACCTGAAAGACAAAGGAAATCATCCATGACCCATGCCTTCCGCTTTTATCAGATCGGCGGTCCCGAGGTTTTGAAATGGGAAGACGTGCCGCTCGCCAAGCCCGGCCCGGGCGAGGTGCAGCTGCGCCATACCGCGGTGGGCCTCAACTTCACCGACATCTACAGCCGCGCCGGCGTTTATGCGCCGCCGGCCTTCCCCAGCGGGATCGGCCTCGAAGGCGCGGGCGTGGTGGTGGAAGTCGGATCCGGGGTCACCGAATTCAAGCCCGGCCAGCGCGTCGCCTATGGCAGCGGGCCCTTGGGGGCCTATGCCGAAGCGCGCAACATCCCGGCGCACCGGCTGGTGCCGCTGCCCGAGGGCATCAGCGACAAAGAGGCGGCGGCGATGATGCTCAAGGGCCTGACCGCGCAATACCTGCTGCGCCGCACCTACAAGGTGAAGAGCGGCGACACCATCCTGTTCCACGCCGCGGCGGGCGGCGTCGGGCTGATCGCCTGCCAATGGGCCAAGGCGCTGGGCGCCACCGTCATCGGCACGGTCGGCAGCGACGCCAAGGCCGCCCTGGCCAAGGCGCATGGCTGCGATCACCCGGTCGTTTACACAAGAGAGGATTTCGTGAAGCGGGTCGCCGAAATCACCGGCGGCAAGAAAGTGCCGGTGGTCTATGACTCCGTTGGCAAAGACACCTTCATGAAATCGCTCGATTGCCTGGCGCCCTTGGGCCTGGTGGCGCTGTTCGGGCAAAGCTCGGGCGCGGTCGAGCCGTTCAATCTCGGCCTGCTTGGCGATGAAGGGCTCGCTCTACGTCACCCGGCCGACGCTCGGCACCTACGGCGCCGATCCCAAGGAGATGCGCGCTGGCGCCAAGGAGCTGTTCGATCTGGTTTTGGCGAAGAAGATAAAGATCGAGGTGAACCAGACCTATCCGCTGAAGGACGCGGCCAAGGCGCATGCCGATTTGGCGGCGCGCAAGACCACCGGCTCGACCGTCTTTACGGTTTGATCCCGGGACATTGGGCGCCTTCGACCAGGATCGTCTCGCTGCCGGCTTGGCAGTGCGATGCCTGGTCGAAGGCGTGGCCGAATAGGGCGGCCAGGTTCTCGACCGCGCCGGGATCGGCGCTGCGGAGCGCGACGCACTTGTAGCGCTGGAGCAGAGCGGCGGGATCGACCTTGCCGTCCCAATCGCGCAATCCCTCTTCCCAGGGCACGGAGAAATACGCGTTGGCCGGCAAGAGAGCCTTGAGGCGCTGCGCATAACGGTTGCCGCTATAGCTCGAATTGTAGAACCAGGCCTGGGCGGGCGACGAGGCCATGAAATAATAGACCTGGGCGCAGGACGAAAAATCACGCGCCATGTCGATCGACCGCGCGCCCGCGCTTTCGCGGCGCATTTCCCGGTCTTGCCGGACGAAGGCGAAAGACTGGAAAACCAGGATCGTCGCCAACGCCAGGGCGAAGGCGCGGCCGAACCAGGGTGAAGCCCGCCCGGGCGAGAAGCGGGGCTCGGCCCCGAGCGCCAGCCACAGAAACGCCAGCGCCGGCCCGGTAAGCTCCAGCGCCGGCAGGATGTAATGCCCGCTCGGATGCTTGGCGACCAGCGCCAGCTGCGCTAGCTGCGCCGCCATGATGGCAAGCAGCCCGCGCCAAGCGGGCGTCGCCGTGCCGCCTTTCGATTTGCCGGCTTCGCCGGCATGGGACCGGAGCCAGATCAGCGCGGCACCCCCGGCAAAAAACACCAGGAAGAAAATCGGCCGGGCGAAGAACAATTTGACGAAAGCGTGCGGATACCGGGCGAAATCGATCACCGTGTGCGCGCCAGTGCCGTAGCCGCCGCTGCCCACCGCGACGCCCGAAAACCAGTCCCACATCGGCCCGAGATTGCGCGCCTCGGGCAGCATCAGAACCACGAAAATCAGCGCCGCCCGCCAGAGATAGGCCCAGCGCCGGGACCAGGTCCCGATCAGGATCAGCGGCGCCAGGCCCAAAGGCGCGAAGGTCACCTTGCTGGCGACGCCGAAAGCGACCGCGAAAGCCATCACCCACAGCGTGCCGCGCCGGGCTTGCGCGCTCTCCTCGATCATCGCCGCGCCCAGCACCAGCACCGCGAACAGCAGCAGGGGCTCGGGCTCGACCTCGATGCCGAACTTGAGCGTCAGCATTGAAAGAAAGGGCGCGGTCTGCGCCAAGAGCGCCGGCGTCAGCGCGCCGCAACGCCGCAACGCCACCCAGCCCAGCAGCCATACCGCTCCCGCGTCGAGCGCCAGCATCGCCGTGTTGACGCCGGTCAGTATCTCTTCGGCATGGGTGAAACCCGTATCCGAAAGCGCGCCGAATGGGCCCGCGCCCGCCAGCCAGGCGCCGAGCGCGACCAGCATCTGCAATGTCACGCCCGGATGCTGGAACGTGGCCGGCGCGGCGCCGTCCAGGATGTGCAGGCCGCCGAGCAGGTAGAGATAGGAGGGGTCGAGATTGAACCACAGCCAGTAAGGCACGGCGTGCTCGCGCAACACCCATTCCGCCGCGAAGAACACCAGCGGCAGGAAGAACAGCATGGTCCAGCCGCGGCGGTCGGAACCGGTCATGCGCTCGCCTCGCCCGCGCGCATCATGGCCTCAGGTATTCATCGCCTCGAAGAAATCGGCGTTGTTCTTGGATTGCTTGAGCTTTTCGATCAGGAATTCCAGGCCGTCGACTGGCCCCATCGGCATCAGCACGCGCCTGAGCACCCACATCTTGCTCAAGACCGCCTTGTCGACCAGCAGCTCCTCCTTGCGGGTGCCGGACTTGGTGATGTCCACCGCCGGGAAGGTGCGCTTGTCGGCCACCTTGCGGTCGAGAATGATTTCGGAATTGCCGGTGCCCTTGAACTCCTCGAAGATCACCTCGTCCATGCGCGAGCCGGTGTCGATCAGCGCGGTGGCGATGATGGTGAGCGAGCCGCCTTCCTCGATGTTGCGCGCGGCGCCGAAGAAGCGCTTCGGGCGTTGCAACGCGTTGGCATCGACGCCGCCGGTCAGGACCTTGCCCGACGAAGGCACGACGGTGTTGTAAGCGCGCGCGAGCCGGGTGATCGAATCGAGCAGGATCACCACGTCGCGCTTGTGCTCGACCAGGCGCTTGGCTTTTTCGATCACCATCTCGGCCACTTGCACGTGACGCACCGCCGGCTCGTCGAAGGTGGAGCTCACCACCTCGCCCTTGACCGAGCGCGCCATGTCGGTGACTTCCTCCGGGCGTTCGTCAATCAGCAGGACGATGAGATAGACCTCCTTGTTGTTGGCGGCGATCGCGTGGGCGATGTTCTGCATCATCACCGTCTTGCCGGTGCGCGGCGGCGAGGTGATGAGCGCGCGCTGGCCCTTGCCCAGGGGCGCGATCAGGTCGATTACCCGCGTGGTCAAATCCTTCTTGGTCGGATCGTCCATCTCGAGCTTCAATTTCTCGGTGGGATAAAGCGGCGTGAGATTGTCGAAATTGACGCGGTGCTTCAGCTTCTCGGGATCGTCGAAGTTGATCTTGTTCACCTTCAGCAGCGCGAAATAGCGCTCGCCGTCCTTGGGCGAGCGGATCTCGCCTTCGACCGTGTCGCCGGTGCGCAAGCCGAAGCGGCGCACCTGGGAAGGGCTCACGTAAATGTCGTCGGGGCCGGGCAGGTAATTGGCCTCTGGCGAGCGCAGGAAGCCGAAGCCGTCCTGCAGCACTTCAAGCACGCCGTCGCCGAAGATCGCCTGGTCGTTGCTGGCGAGCGTCTTCAGGATCGCGAACATCAGCTCTTGCTTGCGCAAAGACGACGCCGCTTCGATCTGCAATTCCTCGGCATAATTGAGCAATTCGGCCGGGGTCTTCTTCTTGAGTTCTTGGAGATTCATGGGGGAAACCGGGTTGGGGGGCGTTGGGGGAAAAAACGAGGCGGCGGGGGCGGGTTCTGGGGCGGGGATTTGCCGGATGAGGCGACCCGTTGGGCGGGCCGCGCGTTCATGTCCGGAGGGGAGGATGGTCGGGACGGACGCCCTTCGGGAATTCGGGGCGCTCGCGAGGGTCAGACTTAGCGAAAACCGGCCCGCGAGTCAAACCCTAGAATGGCCCTAGAACGGTTTCACCACCACCAGGATGACAATCAGGATCAGCAGAACCGTCGGCGCCTCGTTGGCGACGCGGAAGAAGCGCCCCGTATGCGGGCGTTGGTCGGCCGCCAATTCGTTCCGCCAACGCCCGAGCAGATGCTGGAACACGGTCATGGCCACGACCAGGGCGAGCTTGGCGTGGAACCAGCCCTCGGTCCAATTCACCACCCCGGGGGTGAAGGCCAGCAGAATCCCGGTCAGCCAGGTCGCCAGCATGGCGGGCAGCATGATGGCGCGGGACAGGCGGCGTTCCATCACCTTGAAGGTTTCCGACGCCTCGGAGCCGGCCGCGACGCCGGTGTGATAGACGAAAAGCCTGGGCAGATAGAACAGCCCCGCCATCCAGGAAACGACGCTCAGGATGTGCAGCACCTTGAGCCAGGGATAAAACTCGGAAAGCGCGGTCATGCGCCCAGTTTCGCCCCGGCGAGCGCCGTCGCGCAACCCGGAAATCCCTCGGGGCAGCGGCGGTTTCCCTCGCCCGGCTTGGGCGCCGCGCGCACCTGCGCCGCGAGCTCGGCGATGAATTCCGGCGAAACGCCCGCCGTGGGGGCGCGCAGATAGAACGGCACCCCGGCGCGCCGCGCGCGTGCGCGATAGTCGATGTCGAGCTCGACCAGGGTTTCGGAATGCTCGGAGACGAAGGCGATCGGCGCCACCACCAATCCCAAGCCCTCGGCTCCGGCGCGGGCGATTTCCGACTCGGTCGATGGGCCGAGCCATTCGAGCGGTCCGACCCGGCTTTGGTAGCAGACGCGGGCTTCGATGTCGGGACGCCGTAACGCCGCGCGTATCGCGGCCGCAGTGGCCTCGACCTGCCATTGATAGGGATCACCGCGCTCGACGATGCGCTTGGGCAATCCGTGCGCTGACAACAACACGCGCAGCTTACGCCCGAACGGCGCGCGCGCGATTTCGGCGGAGATGAGCCGCGCCAGGCAAGCAATGAATCCCGGAGCTTGGGGATAGCAGCAGACCTGGCGCACCGGCGCCGTCAGCCCGACTTTGGAAGCGGCTTGCCGCCAATCCGCCAGCGATGAGCCGGTGGAGGTGCCCGAATATTGCGGATAAAGCGGCAACAGCACGACCAGCGACGGATTCCAGGCCTTTACCGCGGCCGCCGCCACCATGGCGCGCGGATGCCAGTGGCGCATGGCGACGAATACGCGGAAGCCAGCGCCCAAGGCCGCGCGCAGCGCCGCGGCCTGGGCCTCGGTATTGGCCTTCAAGGGCGAGGCATTGCCGATATGGGCGTAGATCTGCTGCGTTACCGGCGCGCGGCGATGCGCGATCCATTTCGCCGCCGCATAACGCAGCGGCTGGGGCAGGTTGAGAATGGCCCGGTCGTGGAACAGATTGAACAGGAAAGGCTCGATCGCGGCCGAGGAATCCGGCGCGCCCAGATTGAACAGCACCACCGCGGTCCGTGTATTCATGGCCCCCCGCGCAGCAGTTCCCCGAGCCGGGTCACATTCTCGACCGGGGTTTCCTGCAGAATGCCATGGCCGAGGTTGAAGACGAAGGGCCCCGATCCCAGGGCTTGGAGGATGTTCCGCACCGCCTTTTCCATGCCCTTGCCGCCCGCGACCAGAAGGGCGGGGTCGAGATTGCCCTGCACCGGGCCGTGATTTTGCAACGCGCGCGCCCGGTCTAGGTTCACGCCCCAGTCGAGGCTCACCGCGTTCACGCCGGTTTCGGTGAAATAATCGCTTACCATGGCGCCGGCGTTGCGTGGAAAACCGATGATCGGCACGCGCGGAAAACGGCGTTTGAGATTCCCGACAATGCGTTTGGTCGGACCGATCACCCAGCGGCGGAATTCCTCGCCAGCAAGCAACCCTGCCCAGCTGTCGAAGATTTGCACCGTCTCGGCCCCGGCCTCGATCTGCGCCGCGAGATGCGCTGTCACCGCGGCGGCAAGGATGGATGTGACGCGGTCAAGGCCGGCGGCGTCGGTCTTGCACCAGGATCTGGCCGCGGCGAAATCACCGCCGTGGCCGGCAATCACGTAACAAGCGAGCGTCCAAGGCCCGCCGGCGAAACCGATCAACGCGGTTCTGTCGGAGAGTTGCGCCTTGACGAGACGCAGCGCCGCATAGACCGGCTCGAGCTGGGCTTGATCGAAAGACTCCCCGAGCTCGCTCGCCTTGCCCAGCGGTTCGAGCGATGGGCCATCGCCGTCGCGGAAACTCACCTTGCGGCCCAGAGCCGCAGGCACCACCAGTATGTCGGAGAACAGAATCGCGGCGTCCATGCCGAAGCGCCGCACCGGCTGAAGCGTCGCTTCGGCTGCCAACTCGGGCGTGTAGCAAAGATCGAGAAAGCTTCCGGCTTTTTTCCGCAACTCCCGGTATTCCGACAGATAACGCCCGGCCTGGCGCATCAGCCACCAAGGCGGCGGAGAAACGCTTTCGCCACCCAAGGCGCGGAGTAAAGGCTTCCCTTGATCTTTGTTCTCTAGGTTTTTCATTCACTGCTCTTACCTCTTCCTTATAAGAATCTAAAGGTTGAGGTAGTAGTTGGTGGGTGGAGGCACGGGGATTAATCGGCCAAGCCGGGTTATCCCGGAGGGAGACGGGCGTCCTCGCGGGCCGCCGGGTAAACCGTGTATAAGATTCGCATAACACCCGCCACGCCTTGAGAAACCAGCGCAATGACCATGATAAGCCACGCCGCCGATAACGGGGATTGGGAGCAAGAAAGCGGCGTCAGACCCATTCATCCCCGCTTTGCGGCCCGGCCGGCGAAGTTATACCGGGCTTACGAAGCTGTGCGCGGAATTTGCCGCAGCGGTGACGAAACCCACCCGGACGGTTTCGGGTCTTTTTATACCGGTCTTGAAGGTCTCTGTCCCCAGCCCCCCGCAGGAACCGTCTTTCCATGAGCCGCTTCCATCTCCATCTGGTTTCGGATGCCACCGGCGACACCGTCCATTCGGTGGCGCGCGCCTGCCTGGTGCAATTCGAGAACACCGAAGCCGTCGAGCATATCTGGTCGATGGTGCGCACCAAGGCGCAGATCGAGCGGGTGGTGGCTGGCGTCGCCGCCAATCCCGGCGTGGTGCTCTACACCCTGGTGGACGACACGTTGCGCAGCCCCCTGGTCGAGGGCTGCCGCAAGCTGCAAGTGCCGGCCATCCCGGTGCTCGAGCCGGTGATCGCCGCGTTGGGATCCTTTCTCGGCAGCGAAAGCCGCGGCTTGCCGGGCCAGCAGCACATGCTCGACGGCGAATATTTCCAACGCATCGACGCCATGACCTACGCGATGGCGCATGACGACGGCCAGGCGGCCAGGGGCTGGAACGACGCCGATGTCATCTTGGTCGGCGTCTCGCGCACCTCCAAGACGCCGACCTGCATCTATCTCGCCAATCGCGGCATCAAGGCGGCGAACGTGCCCATTGTCCCCAATGCCGTTCTTCCGCCCGAGCTGTTCGCGGCCACCCGTCCGCTGATTGTGGGATTGACCAACGATCCCGAAAGATTGATCCAGGTGCGGCGCAACCGCCTGACGCAGCTGAAGCACGAGGATCGCAGCGACTACACCGACATCGAGGCGGTGCGCGCCGAGGTCGCGTCCGCGAGACGCCTGTTCACCGACAAGCAGTGGCCGGTGATCGACGTTACCCGCCGCTCGATCGAGGAAACCGCCGCCGCCATCCTCAAGCTGCTGGCACGCCAGCGCGGCGAGGATGCGTGAACGCGGACCCTTCCCGAAACCCGGCCAAGCTCGTCCTGGCCTCGGCCAGCGCGTCGCGCGCCCGAATTCTGAAAGCAGCGGGGTTGGCGTTCGAAACCTATCCGGTGAGTTTCGACGAGACGGCGGTCAAGGATGTGTTTCTGCGCGAAGGCCGTTCGGCGGCCGATTGCGCGTTGGCACTGGCCGAGACCAAGGCGCGGCGCGCCTCGACGCGCCATCCGGACGCACTCGTGATCGGCGCCGACCAGATGCTGGTCTGTGACGGGCAATGGTTCGACAAGCCCAAGGACGGGCCTACGGCGCGCGCCCAGCTGTTGGCGTTACGCGGCAAACGGCACGAATTGCCGACGGCGGCGGCGGTGCTGCGCGGCGGCGAGGTGCTGTGGCGCGCGGTCGAAACCCCGGCCCTGACCATGCGCGATTTCAGCGACGCGTTTCTCTACCTCTATCTCGCGGCGATGGGGGACAAGGCGTTGGAGAGTGTCGGCGCTTATCAACTTGAAGGAATGGGCGCGCAGCTTTTTGCCCGGGTCGAGGGCGACCATTTCGCCATCCAGGGCATGCCGCTGCTGCCGCTGCTGGATTTCCTGCGCGGCCAGGGCGCGCTGACGCCGTGACCAAAGCGGGCGTCATGGGCTGGCCGGTGGCGCATTCGCTGTCGCCGGCGCTGCACGGTTTCTGGCTCAAACAACACGGCATCGACGGCAGCTACGAAAACTCTGGCGGTGCCGCCCGACCGGCTGGCGGGCGCCTTGCGCGCCCTGGCGTCCAAGGGCTTCGCCGGCTGCAATCTGACCATCCCGCACAAGGAAACGGCGCTGCCGCTGATGGAGCTGCTTGATCCCGCTGCGCGGCGCATCGGCGCCGTCAATACCGTGGTGGTCGGGCCGGACGGCGCTTTGTCCGGCTACAACACCGACGGTTACGGCTTCATCGAAAATCTGCGCGCCCAAATCCCGAACTGGAAACCGCAAGCGGGCCCGGCCACGGTGCTGGGCGCCGGAGGCGCCGCGCGCGCCGTCATCGACGCGCTCATCCAGGCGGGTGCGCCGGAGATCGCTCTCGCCAACCGCCACCGGGAACGCGCCGAGCAATTGGCCAAGGGTTTCGGCAGTAAGATCAAGGTGGTGGAATGGGCGGATCGCACGAAGGCTTTGGCTAAAACCACGCTCTTGGTCAACACAACCAGCCTGGGCATGGAGGGGAATCCACCCCTGGAACTCGATCTTGCCGGTCTTCCGCCCGGCGCGGCGGTGTGCGACATCGTCTATGCGCCCTTGGAAACGCCGCTGCTCAAGGCGGCGAAGTCGCGCGGGCTGCGGATTGCGGATGGGCTCGGCATGTTGCTGCACCAGGCGCGGCCCGCCTTCAAATTGTGGTTCGGCGTGTTGCCCGAGGTTTCACCGGAATTGCGCCGTGCCGTGCTGACGGCGCGGCGATGAGGACGCGCTCATGAAAATTCTGGGCCTTACCGGCGGGATCGGCACAGGCAAAAGCACCGCGGCGGCGATGCTGCGGCGTATGGGCGTGGCCGTGTTCGACGCCGACGCCGCCGTGCACCGCTTGCTCGGTCCCGGCGGCGCGGCCGTGCAAGATGTGGCCAAGGCCTTTCCCGGCGCGTTGAAGGCGGGCGCGATCGACCGGGCAGCCCTGGGCGCGACGGTTTTCGCCGACAAGGCGGCGCTGAAGCGCCTCGAGGCTATCCTGCATCCCCTGGTGCGGGTGCAAGAGCGGCTTTTCCTCAAGACCCAACGTGCCCACCGCGCCCGCGTGGCGGTGCTCGACATCCCGCTGCTCTACGAGACCGGGCGGGATAAGAACTGCGACGCAGTGGCGGTGATCTGGGCGCCGGGCTTTCTTCAGCGCGCGCGGGTGTTGTCGCGCCCCGGGATGAGCCAGGACCGATTCGCCGCGATTCTGGCGCAGCAGCATCCCATCCACTACAAACGAAGCCGCGCCGATTTCTCCGTGCCTTCGGGGCTGGGCCGCGCCGTCACCTGGCGCGCGCTCACAAGCTGCCTGGAACGATTGCGCGCTTGCGGGGATAAGTCCGGGGGAGCAGAGTAGAATTCATGCGTGAGATCGTGCTCGACACCGAAACCACAGGCCTCGAATCCTCTGGCGGCCACCGCATCGTCGAAATCGCCTGCATCGAACTCGAGAACCATCTGCCGACCGGCAAGTTCTTCCACCGCCACGTAAATCCCGAACGCGCCATGACCGCCGAGGCCGAGGCGGTGCATGGCTTGGGCGACGAATTTCTCAAGAAGCAACCGGTCTTCGCCGAAATCGCCGGCGATTTCCTCGCCTTCGTCGCGGAATCGACGTTGGTGATCCACAACGCCGAATTCGATTTAGGCTTCGTCAATGCCGAGCTGAAGCGGCTGGAAAAAAAGCCGCTCGATCTTCCGGTGATTGATACGCTGCTGATGGCACGCAAGCGCTTTCCCGGGGCGCCCGCCAGCCTCGACGCGCTGTGCCGGCGTTACAACATCGATCTCTCGGAGCGCGAGAAGCACGGCGCCAAGATCGACGGCGAACTCACCGCCCGGGTCTATCTCGAATTGATCGGTGGCCGCCAGCCCGGCCTAGAATTCGCCCGCGGCGAAGGATCATCGGCCGCGCGCGCCGCTTCTGAACGGCCGGCGCGGGCGCCGCGCCCCCACGCGCCCGCGCCCGAGGAGCTCGCGCTTCACGCCCGCTTGCTCGCCAAGCTCAAATCGCCGCTCTGGACGGATTAGGATTTCGGCGCCGCCGCTTGATTGGCCGCGCCGTCCTGGCGGTGGCGCAATAATTCCTTGAAATCGACGATCGGCAGCAGCATCGGCGGGTAGCCGCCGGCAAGCGATATCTCGGCCACCAGCGCGCGGGCGAAGGGAAAGATGATCCGCGGCGTCTCGACCAGCAAGGCCTCGGACATGTCGCTCTCCGCCACGTTGACGAGCGTCACCGCCGCGGCATAGGCGAGTTCGAGCATGAACAGGGTTTCGCCCTTGGACGAGCGCGCCGCGGCGCGGATGGCGAGCACCACCTCGAAGCGGCCGGGGGCCAAACCGCCGGCGTTGACGTCCATGCTGAGCTGCAGCTCGGGCGGTTGCGGCTGCAGCAGCGACGCCGGCGCGCCGGGGTTTTCGAAGGACATGTCCTTGATGTATTGCGCGTTGATGGCGATCTGCCGCGCGCCCGGCGCCGGAGCGCCGCCCGCTTCTCCAGGCGCGTTGGCGCTGTTATCCGAACTCGACATGTTCCGCTCCGCCTGGCACCGATAACCCCGATCTTCGGCGCCGAAACTGCCACGGATAAGCCCCGGGGCACAACCGCCAAGGCGCGATCGGGCCCGCGATTCCAGGCGGTCTTGCCCTTTGGCGGCCAAGAGCCTATCTACGAAAGAGCATGGATAACGGCTTCCAGCTCTACGGCATTCTCCTATTCGCGGCGATCGCGGGGATTCTCCTGGTCCGTCTGTGGAGCGTGCTGGGCAAACGAACCGGCACCGAGCGGCGCATCGATCCTTTCGCGCCGCCGCCGCCCCGGCCTCAAGGCGCGCCCCCCCGGATTCAAAATGGGCCCTTCGCCCCCGTTGGCGCAAAGGATGGCCCGGTCATCGAGGGACAGGCGGTGCGGGTCGGCGAGTCGGCGCCCGCCCCGTCCAAGACCCCGGGCGCCCAGGCGGCCAAGGCGGCCGATCCCGGATTCGACGAGCAGGCTTTCCTCAAGGGCGCGCGCGGCGCCTTCGCCATCGTGGTCAACGCCTTCGCCGCCGGCGACAACGCGGCTCTGCAACCGCTGCTGAGCCCTGAGGTGTTCGAGCAATTCTCGTCCGCCATCCGCGCGCGGGCGAAAGGCCAGGAGAAGGAACCGAGTCCGCTGGCGGCGGTCAACAGCGCCACGGTTTCCGCGAGCGCGGTCGAAGGCACGACCTCCATGGTCACCGTCAAATTCGTCTCCGATCAGAAAACCGGCAAGGACGGCGCGGCCGAGGAACATGTCGATTTCTGGACCTTCTCGCGCAACCTCAAATCGCGCGATCCCAACTGGACGCTGATCGCGACCAAGGGCCCGGACGCGGCGTGAGGCGTTGGGCGGCGCTGCTGGCCCTGGGATGGCTCGCGGCCTGCGTTGCACCGCCGCCCGCCGGTCCATCGAAGCTCGATCTCAATCCGGTTTCCTTCGCTTCCTTGCCCGGCTGGAACGAAGATCTTGTATCCTCGGCTCTGCCCGCTTTTCTCAAAAGCTGCGCCGCGCCTTCCCGGCCCGCCGATTTCGCTTCGGCTTGCGCCGCCGCATCCGCCCTGGGCAACGCCTCGGACGAAACCGCCAGGATATTCTTCGAAACCTATTTCACGCCTTATGCCGCCAGCGACCGCGGCCGGGATACGGCCTTGCTCACCGGATATTACGAGCCGCTGCTCAAGGGCGCGCGCGCACGCGGCGGGATTTATCAGACGCCCTTGTTGAAGCGGCCACCCGATCTGGTTTCGGCCGATCTCGGCAGCTTCCGGCCCTCCTGGCGCGGCGAGCGGCTGGCGGGACGGGTCGAGGACGGCAAGCTCGTGCCCTATGCCACGCGCGCCGAGATCGAGGCGGGCGCGCTCGACCGCTTCGATCTGGCTCTGGTCTGGGTCGACGATCCGGTGGCGGCGTTCTTTCTCCAGATCCAGGGCTCGGGACGGGTGGAATTGGCCGGCGGCGGCACGATGCGTTTGGGCTATGACGGCGAGAACGGCCAGTCCTATGTCAGCATCGGACGCTTGCTGGTCGAGGACGGCGCGCTTCACCCTCGACCAGGTCTCCGCGCAATCGATCAAGGCCTGGCTGGCCGCGCATCCGGACCAGGCGAAATCTTTCATGGACCGCAACCCCTCTTACGTCTTCTTCCGCGCGTTGAACGGGGACGGGCCGGTCGGCACGCAAGGCGTCGCGCTCACCCCCGGCCGCAGCCTGGCGGTCGACCGCGAATTCATCGCGCTCGGCGTTCCGGTCTTTCTCGATGTCGCGCAGGACGGCCAGGACCCGGTCCGGCGCTTGACCGTGGCGCAGGATACCGGCGCCGCCATCCGCGGGCCGCTGCGCGGCGATCTGTTCTGGGGCTTCGGACCCGAGGCCGAGGCCCGGGCCGGCGCGATGCGCGCCTTGGGGCGGGTTTACCTGCTGCTGCCCCGCTCCGCCCCGGAAAAGCCTTAAAGAAAAGTCATAGATATCCGAGGGATGACGGCGGCGCCCGGGCCGTAGAATCGACAGTCGCGCAGAGGGTAGAATGAAACCGCCGGTTCGGCCGTTATCGAGAGAAGTTCCGGCAGTCATGAGCAGTCCAGGGGAAGAGAAATCATGATCCAGCGAGCCGCGATGAGAAAGCGTTGGTTGAAGTCGGTCTTGGCTCTGGGCGGGTTGGCCGTGGCGGGTTTGATCCTGCCGGCGGGCGCCGCTCAGGCCCGCGTCTTCGTTTCGGTGGGCGTGCCGTTCTACGGCTGCTGCGGCTATCCCTATTACCCCTATTACGCGCCGCCGCCGGTGGTCTATGCCCCGCCGCCGGTCTATTACTCGGCGCCGGTTTACGCCGCGCCCGCGCCGCCCGCGCCTACGCCGGTCGCGCCCCAGGCCAGCACCTGGTACTACTGCGACAATCCGAAGGGCTATTACCCTTACGTCTCCGCCTGCAATGCCGGCTGGCGTCAGGTTCCGGCCCAGCCGCAATAACCGAATCCGTCAGGAGGTTTCGCCGTGAAGAATTCCATTAAGACCACCGCTTGCGGCCTGGCGGCGGTATTGACGTTGAGCGCCTGCGCCACGCCGCCGATGGGGCCGACCATCACCGTCATGCCGGCGCCCAACAAGCCCTTCGAGCTCTTCCAGCAAGACCAGGCCCTGTGCGAGAATTTCGCCAGCCAGCAAGTGGCCGGCCAGGCCGAGAGCGCCAACAACCAGGCGCTGGGCGGCGCGGTGATCGGCACCGTGCTGGGCGCGGGCCTGGGCGCCGCGATCGGCGGCGGCAGGGGCGCGGCGATCGGCGCCGCCTCGGGCGCGGCGGTCGGCACCGGCGCCGGCATGGGCTATTCCGCGAACGCCAATATCCCGATCCAGCAGCGCTACGACAACGCCTATGCGCAATGCATGTATTCGCGCGGCAACCAGGTGCCGGGTTATTACCAGCCCGCGCCGCCGCCGCCGCCGCCGCGGCGCATGGCCCCGCCGCCGCCGCCCATGGGCGCGCCGCCGCCGCCGCCTCCGGGCTCGCCGCCGCCGCCGCCTCCCGGGCAGTAACCGAACCTCTTTCCCAAAGCCCGCCGCAGGGGCGTAGCTCGTCAAGAGCGAAGCAAAGCGGCACCGCGCGACGGGCTTTTGCTGTGGGGGTTCTTGCTTTCACGGGATGACGCGGCCATGCTCCGCGCCGGAGATGGGACGCCCCGAGGATCGCCATGGCCGCCGAGAACCGGAAACCCCGCGTCGCGCTGTTCGTCACCTGCCTGGCCGATCTGTTCCGGCCGAGCGTGGGATTCGCGGCGGTCAAGCTCTTGGAGCAGGCGGGCTGCGCGGTGGAGGTGCCGCGCGCGCAAACCTGTTGCGGCCAGCCGGCCTATAATTCGGGCGACCGCGCCTCGGCCAAGAAAATCGCGCGCCAGGTGATCGACGCCTTCCAGGGCTTCGACTACGTGGTGGCGCCTTCGGGCTCCTGCGCCGGGATGATCAAGGTCCATTATCCCGCGCTCTTCGCCGACGAACCGGAAAAGCTGACGCGCGCCAAGGAGCTGGCCGCGCGCAGTTACGAGCTGATCTCGTTCCTGACCGACGTGATGAAGCTCGAGCGCGTCGATGCGCGCTTCGACGGCACCGCGACCTATCACAATTCCTGCTCGGGCCTGCGCGAGCTGGGCGTCAAGGCGCAGCCGCGCAAATTGCTCGCCAGCGTCAAGGGCTTGACCCTGACCGAGATGCGCGACGCCGAGATCTGCTGCGGCTTCGGCGGCACCTTCGCGGTCAAATACGGCGACATCTCGGGCAAGATCGCGTCCGAGAAATGCGCCAACGTCGAATCCTCCAAGGCCGCCACGCTGCTGGCCGGCGATCTCGGCTGCCTCTTGAACATGACCGGCAAGCTCAAGCGGCTCGGCCGCAAGACCCGGGTGTGGCACGTGGCCGAGGTTCTGGCCGGCATGACGGACGGGCCCGCGATCGGCGAGCCGCATGGGCGAGGCGGAGGGCGAATGAAACCCACCAGCCACGCCTTCAAGGAGAACGCCCGCGCGGCCTTGGGCGACGTCAATCTGCAAAAGGCGATGACCAATCTGCGCGCCGGTTTCGTCGAACGCCGCGCGCTCATGATTTCCCGATTGCCCGAGTGGGACGGATTGCGGGACGAGGCGGTGGCGATCAAGCGGCACACCCTCGCCAATCTCGATTTCTATCTCGAAAGCTTCGAGCGCAATGTTGATAGCCAATGGCGGCAAGGTGCATTGGTGCCGCGACGCCGCCGAGGCCAACGCCACGGTGCTGGCGATCTGCCGCGATCTCGGCGCCAAGACCGTCACCAAGGGCAAGTCGATGATCGGCGAGGAGATGGCGGTCAACGAGTACCTCGAATTGAACGGCATGATTCCGGTCGAAACCGATCTCGGCGAATACATCATCCAGATCCGGCACGAAGGCCCGAGCCACATCATCGCCCCGGCGATCCACCTGGTGAAGGAGCAGATCGCCCAATCCTTCCGCGCCACCCACACCAAGCTCGACCCCAAGCGTCCGCTGGATGACGCGCGGCAGATGTGCGACGAGGCGCGCGGCATTTTGCGCCAGCAATTCCTGGCCGCCGATGTCGGCATCACCGGCGCCAATTTTCTCATCGCCGAAACCGGTTCGTCGATCATCGTCACCAACGAGGGCAACGGCGATCTGACCCAGACCCTGCCGCGCGCGCATATCGTGCTGGCGTCCCTGGAAAAAATCGTGCCGACGCTCGAGGACGCGGCCACCATCCTGCGTCTGTTGGCGCGGTCGGCGACTGGCCAGGAGTTCTCCTCCTACACCACCGTCTCGACCGGCCCCCGCCGCCCCTCCGACATCGACGGGCCGGGGCAGTATCACGTCGTGCTGCTCGACAACGGGCGCAGCGCGATGCTGGGCACCGAGTTCGAGGACATGCTGCGCTGCATCCGCTGCGCCGCCTGTCTCAATCATTGCCCGGTCTACGAGGCGGTGGGCGGCAAGAGCTACGGCTGGGTCTATCCCGGGCCGATGGGCTCGGTGCTGACGCCCACGCTGGTGGGCATCGAGGAGGCGGGCAATCTCCCCAACGCCTCGACATTTTGCGGCCGCTGCGAAAGCGTCTGCCCGATGAGAATCCCGCTGCCCAAGATGATGCGGCATTGGCGCGAGCGCGAATTCTCGCGCCATCTCTCGCCGGCGTCCTGGCGCTGGGGTCTGGCGTTCTGGGCGTTCTTCGCGACCCGGCCCCGGCTTTATCACGCCGCTTCGGGCGCGGCCGCGCGGGTGCTGGGTTTCTTCGGCAAGCGGCGCGGCCGGTTCCGCAGCTTGCCCCTGGCTTCGGGCTGGACCGGTTCGCGCGACATGCCCGCGCCCCAGGGAAGAAGCTTTCACAGCCTGTGGAAAGCCCGGTCATGACCGACGCGCGCGCCGACACGCTCGATGGCATCCGCCGCGCGCTGAAGCGCGGTAAGCTCGACGAGCAGGCGGCGGCGCCGCTGGCCGCGCGGCTCAAGGCGCATAAACGCAACCTCATCCCGAAGCGGGCAGCCGGGCTCGATCATCGCGGCCAGATCGCGCTCTTCACCGCCATGGCCGAGGGCGTCAACGCCACGGTGGCGCGGGTGGCCTCGGCGCAGGACGTGCCGGGCGCGGTGGCGGAATATCTGTCGCGGCTCAATCTGCCGTCGCGGCTAGTGGTGACGCCCGATCCCGCGCTCGACGACATTCCCTGGGCCAAGCGGCCGCTCCTGGAAATCCGCAAGGGCCGCGCCGAGGACGGCGATGCCGTGGGCGTCACGGCCTGTTCCGCCGCCGTGGCCGAGACCGGCACGCTGATGCTGCATTCCGGCCCAGAAAGCCCAACCCGCAACAATTTCCTGCCCGACACGCATATTGTCGTCTTGCGCGCAAATCAGGTGGCCGCATCCTACGAGGACGGTTTCGACCAGCTCCGCCGCAAATTCGCCAAGCCGGAAGGCGGCTTTTCCATGCCGCGCACGGTCAATTTCATCACCGGCCCGTCGCGCACCGCCGATATCGAACAGAGGCTGGAGCTCGGCATGCACGGGCCGCGCCGGCTGCACATCGTGCTGATCGACGATGGCCAAGCTTAGAAGCGAGGACAGCGATCTTTTTCGCGCGGCGATGCGCGGCGTAAAACCGCTCGATCAAGTGAAGCCGCCCAAGATATCGGCCCCACCCAAACGGGAAATGGCCGCGCGTCCCGCCGCGCCGGGTATTGCGGCGGTTTTGCCCAAGGCCTCGCCGCCGCTCGAAATCGGCCAAGGCGCGGGGATCGACCGCGCCACTTTCGAGAAACTGAAACGCGGCCAGATGGCGATCGAAGCGCGGATCGATCTCCATGGCCAAACCCAGGACGAGGCGCATCGCGAACTCTCTGCCTTCATCGCCCGCGCCCAGGCCCAAGGCAGGCGTCTGGCGCTGGTCATCACCGGCAAGGGCCGCGAAGGCAAGGGCGTGTTGCGCGAATCCGTGCCGCGCTGGCTCAACGAGCCTGCCTTGCGCGGCCGCGTTTTGGCGCTGGTCAACGCCCAGCCGCGCGACGGCGGCGCGGGCGCGCTCTATGTGCTGTTGCGCCGGATTCAGCCATGACTCCCTTCGGCACCAAGCTTCGGCAATTGCGCGAAGCGCGCGGCATCAAGCTCAAGGACATGGCCGATGCGCTGGGCGTTTCGGCGGCCTATCTCTCGGCGCTGGAGCATGGGCGGCGCGGCCGGCCGACACACGCCATGGTAGTGGCGATCTGCGCCCAGCTCAACATCATCTGGGACGACGCCGACGAGCTGATGCGGCTGGCGCGCCTCTCCCATCCGCGCATCACCGTCGATACGGCGGGGCTTTCCGCCGAGGCCACCGAGCTCGCCAATCTCCTGGCCGAGCGCATCCGCAAATTGGCTCCGGAGCGGGTCGAAAAGCTGCTCGAACTGGTTAAAACCGCGCCGATGCATCCGTCACGCCCGGTGGCGCAGGCGGCGCGTAAATCCCACAAAATTTCCGTGAAACGTCCGGCGGTTAAAAAATGGGCGGCCAGTAAATAAACCACCAAAAATAACATTTGCTTTCGCGCGCTTCCGCCCCCACCTTACAGAGGCAATCTACGGCTCGCGCGCGCGAACGATCTCACCGATCTTCCAACCTCGACCTTCGGATTGACTGCCGCCGTGGGCTTTCCACGGCATTAACTTTTGGAGACTCTCTCTTGGCTACCGGCACTGTAAAATGGTTCAACGCCCAAAAGGGCTTCGGCTTCATCCGTCCGGACGACGGCAGCAAGGATGTGTTCGTACACATCTCCGCGGTCGAACGCGCGGGCCTGGGCTCGCTCAACGAAGGGCAGAAGGTCAAATACGAGGTCGCGATGGATCGCGGCAAAAGCGCGGCGGCGAATCTCGCCATCGCCGACTAACGAAACGGCTCAAACCGTTTGCGAAGGGCGCCCGGGAAACCGGGCGCCCTTTTCTTTTCACAGGATGAACTTCGACAAATCCGCGTTCTTGGCCAACACGCCGACGCGGCTTTTCACATAGTCCCGGTCGATGGTCACCGCCGCGCCCGGCTTCTGGTCCGAGGCCGTGAAGCTGATCTCCTCCAACAGCCGCTCCATCACGGTGTGGAGGCGGCGCGCGCCGATGTTCTCGACGTTCGAATTGATCTCCTCGGCCAGGCTCGCGATCTCGTCGATCGCGTCCTCCGCGAAGTCGAGCGTCACCCCTTCGGTCGCCAGCAACGCCTTGTACTGGATGATCAAACTGGCCTCGGGCTCGGTCAGGATGCGGCGCAGATCCTCGCGCGTTAAGGGCTTCAACTCGACCCGGATCGGCAGCCGCCCTTGCAGTTCGGGCAGTAGGTCCGAGGGCTTGGCGAGGTGGAAGGCGCCCGAGGCGATGAACAGGATGTGGTCGGTCTTGACTGGGCCGTATTTGGTCGCGACCGTGGTGCCCTCGATCAGCGGCAGCAGATCGCGCTGTACGCCTTCGCGGCTGACATCGGCGCCGAAGCGCTCGCCCGCGCGGCCGGCGATCTTGTCGAGCTCGTCGATGAAGACGATGCCGTTCTGCTCGGCGGCCGCGATCGCCTCCTTCGCGACCTTTTCCTGGTCCAACAGCTTGTCGCTCTCTTCCCTGAGCAAAACCGCCTGCGCCTCTCCCACGGTCATCTTGCGCGGCTTGGTGCGCCCGCCGGTCATCTTGCCGAGCATGTCGCCGAGATTGACCATGCCGAGCTGCGCCCCCGGCATGCCGGGAATCTCGAAGCTGGGCATGCCGCCGGTGTCCTGCACCTGGATTTCGATCTCGCGGCCTCCCAATTCGCCGCCGCGCAGCATCTTGCGGAACTTGGCGCGGGTGTCGGGCCCGGCGCCCGGCCCCACCAGCACGTCCAGCACGCGGTCCTCGGCGGCGATATCGGCCTTGCTTTCGACCTCCTTGCGCAACCGCTCGCGCGTCAGCGCCAGCGACACCTCGATCAGGTCGCGCACGATCTGCTCGACGTCGCGGCCGACATAGCCGACCTCGGTGAATTTGGTCGCCTCGACCTTGATGAACGGGGCCTGGGCAAGCTTGGCGAGGCGCCGCGCGATCTCGGTCTTGCCGATGCCGGTCGGGCCGATCATCAGGATGTTCTTGGGCAGCACCTCGTCCCGGAGCTCGGGCGCCAATTGCTGGCGGCGCCAGCGGTTGCGGAGCGCGATGGCGACGGCGCGTTTGGCGTCGTTCTGGCCGACGATGTGGCGGTCGAGCTCGGAGACGATCTCGCGCGGACTGAAGGATAAACTCATGAACTTACAGGCTTTCGAGCGTGACGTTGGCGTTGGTGAAGATGCAGATCTCGGCGGCGATCGCCATCGCCTTGCGGACGATGGCCTCGGCGTCGAGATCCTTGCGGTCATAGAGCGCGCGCGCCGCCGCCAGCGCATAAGGCCCGCCCGAGCCGATGCCGATGATGCCGTATTCGGGCTCGAGCACGTCGCCGGTGCCCGACAGCACCAGCGAGGCCTCCTTGTCGGCCACCGCCATCATGGCCTCGAGCCGCCGGAGATAGCGGTCGGTGCGCCAGTCCTTGGCCAGTTCGACGCAGGCGCGGGTGAGCTGGCCGGGATGCTGCTCGAGCTTGGCTTCGAGCCGCTCGAACAGCGCGAAGGCGTCGGCGGTGGCGCCGGCGAAACCGGCGATGACCTTGCCGCCGCCGAGACGCCGCAGCTTCTTGGCGTTCGACTTGACGATGGTGTTGCCCATGGTGACCTGGCCGTCGCCGGCGATCACCACCTTGCCGTCCTTGCGCACGCACAGGATGGTGGTGCCGTGCCAAGTCTTGGGGTCGGAATTGTCCATGAAGGCCTTTCGGGGGAGGAAACGAAGTTAAAATGTAGGCGGTCCCGGGCGTTAATCAAGACGCGCCACTGGCGGCCCGGCCCCGCTCCTGCTACAACGCGGCCTGCAAGGAACGCAGGACTATGGCCAAAACCAAGGCGAAATCAAAGGCTAAGCCGCCCCAAGCCAAGGGGCGCATCGCCGCCGTCGAGCGCAAAACGCGCGAGACGCGCATCACCGCGCGCGTCAATCTCGACGGCAGCGGGCAAATACAGCGTCAAGACCGGGATCGGCTTCCTCGATCACATGCTGGAGCAGCTGTCGCGCCACAGCCTGATCGACCTCGAGCTCGATGCCCAGGGCGATCTGCACATCGATCAGCACCACACCACCGAGGATACCGGTTACGCCGTCGGCGAAGCCGTCGCCAAGGCGCTGGGCGACCGCAAGGGGATATCGCGCTGGGGATCGGCGCTGGTGCCGATGGACGAAACGCTCACGCGAGTGGCGCTCGACGCCTCGAACCGGCCCTATCTGATCTGGAAGGTGAAGTTCTCCAAGCCCAAGCTCGGCGAGATGGACTCGGAACTGTTCAAGGAATGGTTCCAGGCCTTCGTCCAGTCCGCCGGGGTGACCTTGCACGTCGAGAATCTCTACGGCGAGAACAACCACCATATCGTCGAGTCCTGCTACAAGGGCCTGGCGCGCAGCCTGCGCCAGGCGGTTGCGCTCGACCCGCGCGCAAGATCGGCGGTTCCCTCGACCAAGGGCGTGCTCGGCGGAAGTCTCTGATGTCCACCGCGTTGATCGATTACGGCTCGGGCAATTTGCGCTCGGCCGCGAAGGCGTTCGAGCGCGCCGCGCGCGAGGCGGGGCTTGCGGCCGACATCCAGGTGACCGGAGACGCCAAGGTGGTGGCCGCCGCCGACCGGATCGTGCTGCCCGGCGTCGGCGCCTTCGCCGATTGCAAGCGCGGGCTTATGGCCGTGCCCGGCATGGGCGATGCCTTGGAAGAGGCGGTCATCGGCAAGGCGCGCCCCTTTCTCGGCATCTGCGTCGGCATGCAGCTGATGGCCACGCGCGGGCTCGAATTCGCGGTCACCGAGGGGCTGGGCTGGGTTCCAGGCGAGGTGGTGGCGATCGAACCCAAGGACAAGTCGCTCAAGATTCCGCACATGGGCTGGAACGATCTCCGGATCATCCGCCAGCATCCGATGCTGGCCGGGATCAAGACCGGCGACCACGCCTATTTCGTCCATTCCTACCGCTTCGCCGCGGTGGCCAAGGCGGATGTCTATGCCTCGGTCGATTACGGCGGGCCGATCACGGCGGCGATCGGCCGGGAGAATCTGTTCGGCGTGCAATTCCACCCCGAAAAGAGCGAGGCGACCGGCTTGCGGTTGATCGCCAATTTCCTGCGGTGGAAGCCGTGATCCTCTATCCCGCGATCGATCTGAAGGGCGGCCGTGTCGTGCGGCTCCTGCGCGGCGACATGGACAAGGCGACGGTGTTCAACGACGATCCGGCGGATCAGGCGCGCAAATTCGCCGCCGCCGGCGCCTCCTGGATTCACGTGGTCGATCTCGACGGCGCCTTCGCCGGCAAGCCCAAAAACGCCGCCGCGGTCGATGCCATCCTCAAAGCCGTCCAGGCCAAGATTCAATTGGGCGGCGGCATCCGCGACCGCGCTTCCATCAATGCCTGGCTCGACCGGGGCGTCGAGCGCGTGGTGCTGGGCACGGCGGCGGTCAAGAATCCGGAGCTGGTGAAACAGGCCTGCAAGGAATTCCCCGGCCGCGTCGCGCTGGGCATCGATGCGCGCCAAGGCAAGGTGGCGGTCGAAGGCTGGGCGGAAAGCTCGTCGATCTCCGCGCTCGATCTGGCGCGGCAAATTCGAGAGCGCGGGCGCGGCGGCCATCATCTACACCGATATCGAACGCGACGGCGCGCTCGCAGGCGTCAATCTGGAGGCCACGGCGGCACTGGCGCGGTCCGTCAAAACCCCGGTGATCGCCTCGGGCGGCATAGCCTCGCTCGACGACATAGCATCGCTCAAGGCGAAGGGCATTCCGGGCGCGATACTGGGACGGGCGCTCTATGACGGGCGGGTCGATTTGAAATCGGCCCTGGCCCTGGCGGCGGCTTGAGATGCTGAAGATCCGCGTCATCCCCTGCCTCGACGTCAAGGACGGCCGCGTGGTCAAGGGCGTGCACTTCGTCAACCTCAAGGACGCCGGCGATCCGGTCGAACAGGCGAAAATCTACGACGCCGAAGGCGCCGACGAGCTGTGTTTCCTCGACATCACCGCCTCCTCCGAGAACCGCGCCACGCTTTACGACGCGGTCAAGGGCACCGCCGAGCAATGTTTCATGCCCTTGACCGTGGGCGGCGGCGTGCGCTCGGTCGAGGACATCCGCACGCTCTTGCTGGCCGGGGCCGACAAGACCTCGATCAACACCGCGGCGGTGGCGCGGCCCGATCTGGTGCGCGAGGCCGCCGAGAAATTCGGCAGCCAATGCATCGTCGTCGCCATCGACGCCAAATTATCGTCGCCCGGCAAATGGCAGGTCTTCACCCATGGCGGCCGGAGCGCAACCGGCATCGACGCGGTTGAATGGGCCAAGCGCATGGCGGAATCGGGCGCGGGCGAAATCCTGCTCACCTCGATGGACCGCGACGGCACCAAGCTGGGCTTCGATCTGGGCCTGACCCGCGCCGTGGCCGACGCGGTGCCTGTGCCGGTGATCGCCTCGGGCGGCGTGGGCAAGCTCGACGATCTGGTGGCGGGCGTGATCGAGGGCCATGCCTCGGCCGTGCTCGCCGCCTCGATCTTCCATTTCGGCGAATTCACCATCGCCCAGGCCAAGGCAAGGCTCAAAGCGGCGGGGATACCGGTCAGGCTTTAGAGCCGCGCCGGGGCCCGTCCGGCACCGCGCCGGTCGGCTGCTCAATAGCGGAATTCTCAAGCCCGGCCCGATCTGCTAGGCAAGAGTGCACCCCTGGAGGAAAAGCCCATGGCCGAGATCGACGGCGCTGCGCTTGACCGGCTCTTTGCCGTGATATCCGCGCGCGCCAATTCCGACCCGGCGAAGTCCTATACCGCGCAGCTGTTGCGCGAAGGCACAGCCAAGATCGCCAAGAAGCTGGCCGAGGAAGCGGCCGAGACCGCCATCGAGGCGGTCAAGGGCGACCGCGCGCGCCTCATCCAGGAAAGCGCCGATTTGCTTTATCACCTGCTGGTGTTGTGGGCCGACGGCAAGGTCGCGCCGGCCGAGGTATGGCGCGCGCTCGAGACCCGCCAGGGCCGCTCCGGCATCGAAGAAAAGAAATCCCGCGGCTAATATCGGGAATCAGGGAATTGTGGGGATTTGGGAGGGCTTCATGGCTGCCGCTTACGACCGCAACAACGTCTTCGCCAAGATCCTGCGCGGCGAGATTCCGTGCCAGAAGGTGTTCGAGGATGCGCATGTGCTGGCCTTCCGCGATATCAAGCCGCAGGCGCCGGTGCATGTGCTGGTGATCCCCAAGGGCGAATACGTTTCGTCCGAGGATTTTTCCGCCAAGGCCAGCGCGGAGGAGATCGCGGCGCTGTTCCGCGCCGTGGGCAAGATCGCGCGCGATCTCGGCCTCGATAACAGCGGCTACCGCATCCTCGCCAATCACGGCGACGACGCGCATCAAGAGGTGCAGCATTTCCACATCCATATCTTCGGCGGCAAATCCTTGGGCCGCATGCTGCCCCGGGACTAGCGACTCGGAAGCGCGGTTTGGGCCGCCGGAAGCCCGCCTTGATGCCGCCCCATTGGCGGATTATTAACCATGATCGAAACCTGGAAAACCCAGGGAAAAGGCCGGTTTCCGGGCTTCGGTCAGCGGGAACTTGGCGGGTTTTAGCGAAAAATTAACCGTAATCGCCGCCTAATCGGACCCGTGAAGATCAAGGACGAGTCAATGCCGCTTTCGCCCGCCGACGCCCAACTCCACCCGGTCCTCGGGTCGCTGCTGCGCTATTGGAGCGCCCAGCGCGAGGGCCGGATCATGCCGGCGCGCGCCGAGATCGATCCCTTGGAGATGGGACCGAAGCTGCTGCCCCATCTGCTGCTGTGCGATTTGCTGGATCGCGGCGCGCGGCCGCGCTACCGCCTGGTCGGAACCAATGTGGTGCGGCGCTGGGGCTTCGATCCCACCGGGCGCTTTCTCGACGAGGCCATGGGTCCTTATTTCGCCTATCTCGGCGACCTGCTGCATCAGCTCTTCGACGAGCGCGCGCCGATCCAGGCCAGTTGCGCCTTCCGCTGGGGCGTCAACCGCGAGCTCGAGGCCAATCACCTGCTGCTGCCCCTGAGCAAGGGCGGACTCGATCCGGCGATCGCGCTGGTGGGCCTGACCTTCCGTTCGGACGAGGTGT
>CAVXKY010000002.1:0-9952 GCA_963762425.1 uncultured Alphaproteobacteria bacterium
AAAAAATACGCGCAGGCCTGCGGCGGCTGGAGTTCAAGCGGCGGCTCGAGAAGCTCGAGCTCGAGCGCCGGGAATTCCAGCGACGTCACAACCTGACCAATCGCCGCGTCGGCGTCTTCGCCGTCATCGCGATCGCGCTGATCGTGCTGCTCGTCTGGTGGTTTCATAACCCGAACAAAAATGCGCGCGCGCCGGCGCCGCTGCCGGTGGTCGCCGCGGCCGCGGCCACGGGCGACGTCGCCATCACCTACACCGCGCTCGGCACGGTGACGCCGCTCGCCTCGGTAACGGTCCAGAGCCAGATCAGCGGCTATCTCGCCTCGGTCGCGTTCCAGGAAGGGCAAGAGGTGAAGGCCGGCGACGTCCTCGCCCAGATCGACCCGCGGCCCTATCAGGCGGCGCTCGACCAGGCCGAAGGGCAGCTCGCGCGCGACCAGGCGCAGCTCGACGGCGCGCGCATCGATCTCAAGCGCTATGCCACGCTGGTCAAGGAAGATTTGATCGCCAAGCAGACCTATGACGATCAAGTTGCAACGGTTCACCAGCTCGAAGGCACGGTGCAACTCGATCAGGGCGCGGTCGACACCGCGCGCGTCAATCTGGCCTATTGTCGAATCACCGCGCCGGCCGCGGGAAGACTCGGCTTGCGCCAGGTCGACCCCGGCAACTATGTCACCCCGTCTCTTGCCAACGGCCTCGTGCTGATCAATCAGATGCAGCCGATCTCGGTGCTGTTCTCGCTGCCGGAGGACGATCTGCTGCCGATCCTGAAGCGCACGCATGCGGGCGCGATTTTGCCCGCAGCCGCCTTCGACCGCACCGGCTTGATCAAGCTGGAAGACGGCAATCTCGCCACGGTGGACAACACCATCAACACCACGACCGGCACCTTCCAGCTGCGCGCCAACTTCGCCAATGCGGACGAGCTGCTCTATCCCAACCAGTTCGTCAATGTGCAGCTCACCGTCGACGTGCTCAAGGATGCCATCGTCATTCCGTCATCGGCGATCCAGCGCGGCGCGCCGGGCACCTTCGTCTATCTGGTGAAACCCGATGACACCGTGACGGTGCAGAAGGTCGTGCTGGGCCCGAGCCAGGGCGAAAGCCAGGCGATCACCTCCGGCCTCGCGGTGGGCGATCTGGTGGTAACGGACGGCGCCGACAAGCTCAAGAACGGCACCAAGGTTTCGCTGCCTACCGCCGCGCCTAAGACGCTCGCGCCTGCCCAGACACCGCCCGCGCCGGCCGGCGAGCAGACGCCGCCTGCATCGACCCCCGATCAAACCTCGCCCACGCCGGCCGGCAACGCCCAGTCGCCCGCCAATTCAGGCCCGATCCATCTGATCCCGCCCAATTCCGCGAACCCGCCGCCCGCCGATTCAGGCCCGATCCATCTGATCCCGCCCAATCCGGCTCCGGCCGATTCGACTCCTATGCCGCCCGCGGATAACCCGCCGCAACCCCAGAATCAGCAGCAGAACGGCGGGAACGGACAATGAGCGCGCCCGCAAGCATCGGCGCCTGAGGCAGCCGCATGGGTCCCTCCCGTCTGTTCATACTCCGGCCGGTCGCGACCTCGCTGCTGATGGTGGCGATCATGCTCAGCGGCATGGTCGCCTTCCAGTTCCTGCCCTTGTCGGCGCTGCCTGAGGTCGATTACCCGACCATCCAGGTGCAGACCTTCTATCCCGGCGCCTCGCCCGACGTGATGACCTCGTCGGTTACGGCGCCGCTCGAAGTGCAGTTCGGCCAGATGCCGAATCTCAATCAGATGTCGTCCTCGAGTTCGGCCGGCGCCTCGGTCATCACCCTGCAATTCGGATTGAACATCAGCCTCGACATCGCCGAGCAGGAGGTTCAGGCGGCGATCAACGCCGCCGGGAATTTGCTGCCATCCGACCTGCCGGCGCCGCCGATCTACGCCAAGGTCAATCCCGCCGACGCGCCGATCCTGACGCTGGCGCTCACCTCGGCCACCATGCCCTTGCCGCAGGTCGAGGATCTGGCCAATACCCGCCTGGCGCAGAAGATCTCGCAGCTGCCCGGCGTGGGCCTGGTGAGCATCGCCGGTGGACAGGTGCCGGCGGTGCGCGTCCAGGCCGATATGCGCGCGCTCTCGGCCTACGGCCTCAACATCGACGATCTCAGAACCACCATCGGCAACGCCACCGTCGACACACCCAAAGGCAATTTCGACGGGCCGTCGCGTTCCTTCACCATCAACGCCAACGACCAATTGCAGAACATCGACGACTATCTCGGCCTCGTGATCGCCTACAAGAACGGGGCACCGGTGCATCTGGCCGACGTCGCCTCGGTCGTCAACGACGCCCAAAACGACAAGCTCGGCGCCTGGATGAACTTGACGCCGGCGGTGATCGTCAACATCCAGCGCCAACCCGGCGCCAACGTCATATCCGTGGTCGACGGCATCAAGAGCCTGTTGCCGCAATTGCAGTCTTCGCTGCCGGCGTCGATCGACGTCGCGGTGCTGACCGACCGTACCGTCACCATCCGCGCCTCGGTCCACGACGTCGAATTCGAGTTGATACTGGCGGTGGTGCTGGTGGTGCTGGTCATCTTCGTCTTCTTGCGCAACACCCGCGCCACCATCATCCCCAGCCTGTCGGTTCCGCTGTCGCTGGTCGGCACCTTCGGTGCCATGTATCTGCTGGGCTTCAGCCTCGACAACCTTTCGCTCATGGCGCTGACCATCGCATCGGGCTTCGTGATCGACGACGCCATCGTCATGATCGAAAACATTTCGCGCTATATCGAGATGGGCGATCCGCCCTTGAAGGCCGCGCTCAGAGGTTCGGCGCAGGTGGGCTTCACGATTATCTCACTGACGATCTCGTTGATCGCCGTGCTTATTCCCCTCCTGTTCATGGGCGACGTGGTGGGCCGTCTGTTCCGCGAATTTGCGCTCACGCTGGCGGTCACCATCCTGATCTCGGCGGCGGTGTCGCTCACCCTGGTGCCGATGGCCTGCGCCAAGCTGCTGCGCCAGAAAGGCGAGGCCAAGGAAAACAAATTCCAGCGCTGGAACCGCGAAAAATTCGACGCCCTCATCCACCACTATGGCCGCGGGCTCAATTGGGTGCTCGACCGCCAGCCCTTGACGCTGGCTGTCGCGGTGGCGACGCTGGCGCTGACCGTTTTCCTCTATGTCGTCATTCCCAAGGGGTTTTTCCCGGTCCAGGACACCGGGCTCGTCCAGGGCATCTCGCAGGCCTCCGAAACGGTTTCCTACGGTGCCATGGCGCAACGCCAGCAGGATCTGGCCGCGGCCATTCTCAAGGCCCCCAATGTCGTAAGCCTGTCCTCCTTCATCGGCGTCGACGGCACCAACACCACGCTCAACAGCGGCCGGTTCCTCATCAATTTGAAACCGCCCGACGACCGCAGCGAGGACGTGACATCGGTCATCCACGATCTAGAGCGCGAGACAGCATCCACTCCCGGCGTTTCGCTTTACCTGCAACCGGTGCAGGATTTGACCATCGACACCACCATCAGCCGGTCGCAATACCAATTCGTGCTCGAAGACGCCAATCCGGACGAACTCGCATCCTGGACACCGAAATTGGTCGACCAGCTCAGCCAGGCGCCCCAATTCGCCAATGTGGTGAGCGACCAGGCGGATCAGGGTCTGTCGGCCTATGTCACCATCGACCGCGACACCGCCGGCCGTTTCGGCATCACGCCGGCCACCATCGACAACGCGCTCTACGACGCCTTCGGCCAGCGCATCGTCGCGACCATCTTCACCCAGTCGAACCAGTATCGCGTCATTCTCGAGGCGGACAAGAACCTGCAGAAATCCCTCGATTCCCTCTCCTCGATCTACCTGCCCTCGGCCGGCGGCGGCCAGGTGCCCTTGAGTTCCATGGCCGCGACCTCGGTCCAGACGGCGCCGTTGCAGATCGACCATCTCGGCCAGTTTCCCGCCTATTCCGTCTCCTTCGATCTGGCGTCCAACGTTTCGCTCGGCGAGGGCGTCGATGCCATCCGCAAGATCGAGCAGGAGATGGGTATGCCGCGGGGCATCGTCACGGTCTTTCAGGGCTCGGCGCTGGCCTTCCAGAGTTCGCTCGGCACCGAAATCTGGCTCATCCTGGCGGCGGTAGTCACGGTCTATATCGTGCTGGGCGTGCTCTATGAGAGCTTCATCCACCCGGTCACCATCCTTTCCACGCTTCCCTCGGCCGGCATCGGCGCGCTGTTGGCCCTGATCCTGGTGCGCGACGATCTCACCGTCATCGCCATCATCGGCATCATCCTGCTGATCGGCATCGTCAAGAAGAACGCGATCATGATGATCGACTTCGCGCTCGACTTCGAACGCAACGAAGGCAAGTCGCCGCGCGACGCGATCTACCAGGCGAGCCTCTTGCGTTTCCGCCCGATCCTGATGACCACCATGGCGGCGATCCTGGGCGCGTTGCCGCTGATGCTCGGCACCGGCACCGGCTCGGAGCTGCGTCATCCGCTGGGCCTGACTATCGTCGGTGGGCTGATCGTGAGCCAAATGCTCACGCTTTTCACCACGCCGGTGATCTACCTGACCTTCGACCGTTGGGCGATCCGTCTGCGCGACCGTTACGGCGGGCTCATCAATGAATTCGACTGAAGAGGAGGGCACGAAACCGTGAACCCCTCCGAAACCTTCATCCGCCGGCCGGTCGCCACCACGCTCTTGACGCTCGGCGTGGCGATGGCCGGCGGCCTGGCGTTTTTCCTGCTGCCGGTTTCGCCCTTGCCGCAGGTTGATTTTCCCACCATCTCGGTGCGCGCGACCTTGCCGGGCGCCAGCCCCGAAGTGATGGCGACCAGTGTGGCGACGCCCTTGGAACGCCATCTCGGCCAGATCGCCGACGTCACCGAAATGACCTCGTCGAGCTCGGTCGGCTCGACGCGCATCACGCTCCAATTCGGCCTCGACCGCGACATCGACGGCGCCGCGCGCGACGTGCAGGCGGCGATCAACGCGGCGCGCATCGATCTGCCGTCGAGCCTCAGGCAGAACCCGACCTACCGCAAGGTCAACCCGGCCGACGCGCCGATCCTGATCCTGGCGCTGACCTCCGACACGCTCACCCGCGGCCAGATGTACGACGCGGCCACCACCATCATCTCGCAGAAGCTGTCGCAGGTCGACGGCGTCGGCGAGGTCGATGTCGGCGGCTCGGCGCTGCCCGCGGTCCGGGCCGAAATCAATCCCAACGCGCTGAGCAAATACGGCATCGGGCTCGAGGACGTGCGCGCGGCGCTGGCATCCGCCAACGCCCACAGCCCGAAGGGCGCGATCGAGCAGGCTGGCAAGCATTACCAGATCTACGCCAACGACAACGCCTCCACCGCCGCCCAATTCGCGAATCTGATCATCGCCTACCGCAGCGGCGCCGCGGTGCGTCTCTCCGACGTCGCGCAAGTCACCGATTCGGTCGAGAATATCCGCAATGCCGGCCTCGCCAACGGCAAGCCGGCGGTGCTGGTGATCGTCTACCGCCAGCCCGGCGCCAACATCATCAACACGGTGGACCGGGTGCGCGCGCAGATCCCGTTCCTCGAGGCCGAAATCCCCGCCGGCATCGACATCACGCAGGCGATGGATCAATCGGTCACCATCCGCGCCTCGCTCAAGGATGTCGAAATATCGCTGATGATTTCGGTCATGCTCGTGATCATGGTGGTGTTCCTGTTTTTGAGGAGCCCTCGCGCCACGCTGATCCCGGCGGTGGCGGTGCCGGTGTCGCTGATCGGCACCTTCGGGGTCATGTATCTGCTGGGCTACAGCCTCGACAATCTCTCGCTCATGGCGCTCACCGTGGCTACCGGCTTCGTGGTCGACGACGCCATCGTCGTGCTCGAGAACACCACGCGCCATCTCGAAGGCGGCATGCCCCGATTCCAGGCCGCGCTCCAAGGCGCGCGCGAGGTGAGCTTCACCGTCCTGTCGATGAGCCTGTCGCTGGTGGCCGTGTTCACGCCCATCCTGCTGATGGGCGGCATCATCGGCCGCCTGTTCCGTGAATTCGCGATGACGCTGTCGATCGCGATCCTGGTCTCGCTGCTGGTGTCGCTTTCGACGACGCCGATGATGTGCGCCTATTTCCTGCGCCGCGAACGTGCCGGGAACGGGACGGCGCGGCGCGGCGCCCTCGCGCGCATTTCCGGCGTCAGCGAGCGCGTCTTCGAGCGGGCGCGGGACTTCTATGCAAAGAGTCTCGCCTGGTCGCTGAGGCGCGCGCCTCTGGTGCTGGTCATTCTGGCCGCCACCCTCTGCCTCAACGTCTTTCTCTTTTACATCGTACCCAAGGGCTTTTTCCCGCAACAGGATACGGGCCGACTGATCGGCAGCATCCAGGCCGATCAGAGCATCTCGTTTCAGCTCATGTCCCAGAAACTCACCCGGTACATCAATATCATCCATAACGACAAGGCGGTTGCGAGCGTGGTGGGCTTCACCGGCGGCGGTCAGACCAATGGCGGCTTCGTGTTCGCCTCGTTGAAGCCGATCAGCGAGCGTTCCTCGATAACCGAGGTGATCGCGCGGCTTCGGCGCGAGATGGCGGCGGTGCCGGGCGCGACGCTGTTCTTCCAAGCCTCGCAGGACATCCGCGTCGGCGGGCGGCAATCGAACGCGCAATACCAATACACGCTGCAGGGCGACGATCTGGACGAGCTCAACCAGTGGTCGCCCAAGATCACTGCGGCGCTGCAACAGTTGCCCTCGCTGACCGACGTCAATTCCGACCAGCAGAACAAGGGCCTCGAAACCGATCTGCAGATCGACCGCGCCGCGGCGGCCCGGCTGGGCTTGAGCGTGAGCGCAATCGACAACACGCTCTACGACGCCTTCGGCCAACGCCAGGTCTCGACCATCTACAACCCTTTGAACCAGTATCACGTCATCATGGAGGTCGCGCCCGAGTTCTGGCAGAACCCCGATTCGCTCAAGCAGCTTTATATCTCGACCTCGGGCGGCGCCGTGGGCGGCACGCAATCGACCAACGCGGTGGCCGGAACGGTGGTGCTGCGCGGGCAATCGAGTTCAGCGGCGAGCGTCGCCGCCGACGTGGCGCGCAACCTGGCGACCAATTCCATCGCCAACTCGACCCACGGCAGCACCTCGACCGGCAGCGCGGTCGCCACATCCGCCGAGACCATGGTGCCGCTGGCGGCGTTCTCGAGCTACGGCCCCGGCACCACGCCCTTGGCGGTGAATCACCAGGGCCTGTCGGTCGCCACCACCATCTCCTTCAACCTGGCGCCGGGCATATCGCTGAGCGCCGCGTCCAGCGCCATCGCCGAAGTGATGCGCAACCTCGGCGTGCCGGCCGATATCCGCGGCAGCTTCCAGGGCACCGCCGGGGCCTATCAGGCCTCGCTCGCCAACGAGCCGATCCTGATCCTGGCGGCGCTGGCAGCGGTCTATATCGTGCTGGGCGTGCTTTACGAAAGCTACGTCCATCCCGTCACCATCCTTTCAACATTGCCGTCGGCGGGGGTGGGGGCGGTGCTGGCGCTGCTGCTGTTCCAGACCGAGTTCAGCATCATCGCGCTCATCGGCGTCATCCTGCTGATCGGCATCGTCAAGAAGAACGCCATCATGATGATCGATTTCGCGCTCGACGCCGAGCGCACGCAGAATCTTTCCTCCTACGACGCGATCTACCAGGCCTGCCTGATGCGCTTCCGTCCGATCATGATGACCACCATGGCGGCGATGCTGGGCGCGGTTCCCCTGGCGATCGGCTTCGGCGAAGGAGCCGAGCTGCGCCGGCCGCTCGGCATCGCGATCGTCGGCGGCTTGCTGGTGAGCCAGGTGCTGACGCTTTACACCACGCCGGTCATATATCTCTATCTCGACCGCTTCCGCTTGTGGGCCCAGGCGCGCAAGGCTCGCGGAGCATCCGTGCCGCCGGGCGTCGAGCCGGCGCCGGGGGAATGACATGAATCGCGCCATCGCGAAACTCCGGGCTCTCCTGCCCTTTGTTCTTCGCCGGCTTGCGCCGGCGGGGGCCGTCGCGTTGCTGGCGTCGTGTTCGGTCGGGCCCGATTACCAAAAACCGCCGGCCGAGACGCCCGATTCCTTCAAGGAACTCGGCGATTGGAAGCCGGCCGAACCCAAGGCGGCGGCTTCCGGCCAGCCCTGGTGGTCGGTTTATGACGATCCGGTGCTCGACCAGCTCGAAAAGCAGGTCGATATCTCGAACCAGAACCTGAAGGCCTCCGAAGCCGCCTATCGCCAGGCGGTGGCGCTGGTGGGCGAGGCGCGGGCGGGATATTTTCCCTCGATCGGTCTCGATCCGTCGGCGACGCGCTCGCGCACGCCGGGCGGCTCGTTCAACTCGAGCGGCTCCGGCAGCGGCCACGCCAGCATCGGCAACCAGTTCAGCCTGCCGGTCGACGCCAGCTGGGTGATCGACATCTGGGGCCAAGTGCGCCGCCAGGTCGAAAGCGCCAGGGCCACCGCCCAGGCCTCGGCCGCCACGCTCTCCGCGCTCCGGCTCTCCGAGCAGGCGACGCTGGCGCAGGATTATTTCCAGCTCCGCGTCGATGACGAGTTGAAGCGGCTCCTGGATGACACGGCGAAGGCCTATGCGCGTACGCTTCAGATCACGCAGAACCGCTACAAGGTTGGCGTATCGGCGCGCTCCGACGTGGCCCAGGCCCAGGCCCAACTCGACAATACGCGCTCCCAGGCGCTGGCGGTCGAAGTGCCGCGGGCCCAGCTCGAACACGCCATTGCCGTGCTGATCGGCAAGCCGCCGTCGGAATTCCAGCTTGTGGCCTCGCCCACGCCTTATGCCATCCACGTGCCGGTGGCGCCGGCGGGTCTGCCCTCGGCGCTGTTGGAGCGCAACCCGACCGTGGCATCGGCCGAGCGCAGCGTGGCCGCGGCCAACGCCCAGATCGGCGTCGCAATCGCCGGGTATTTCCCCACCCTCACCTTGACCGGCTCCTACGGCTTCTCAAGCTCGATGCTCGACACGCTCATGAAAAGCTCGAACCTCGCCTGGACCATCGGGCCGCAGGTCAACTGGAACCTGTTCAACGGCGGGTTGACCGCCTCGCAGGTCGCGGCGGCGCGCGCCGGCTATGACCAGACCGTCGCCAATTACCGCCAGGCCGTGCTAACCTCGTTCCAGGGCGTCGAGGACAATCTCGCCGCGCTCAAGATCCTCGAACAACAAGCCGTGGTGCAGGACAGCGCGGTCAAGGCGGCGCAACTGGCCGAGAAGCTGATCCTGAACCAATACCTCGCCGGCAATGTGGATTTCACCACCGTGGTGACGGCCCAGGCGACCGCGCTCGCCGATCAGCAGACCGCCTACGGCGTGACGCAAAGCCAACTCAATGCCAGCGTGCTGCTGATCGAGACGTTGGGCGGCGGCTGGGATGCCTCGCAAATTCCCGACGCCTCGCTGCCGCTGTTGGAGCCGCCGGAGGAAGTGCCGGACGTGCCGGGAACCAATCCCCATCCCGGCACGGGCTCGCCGTGATCGAAATCGACGACACCGCGCTCGAGGAACAATTCATCCGCTCGACCGGCCCGGGCGGGCAGAACGTCAACAAGGTCGAAAGCGCGGTGCAGCTGCGCTACGACCTCAATCGCGCGCGCTTCCTCGACGATGCCATGCGCCGCCGCCTCAAGACCCTGGCCGGGCGCAAGCTCAGCCGCGATGGCGTGCTGATCATCACCGCGCACCGCTTCCGTTCGCAGGAGCGCAACCGCGAGGACGCCCGCGCGCGGCTCACGGAGTTGCTCGTTCAGGCATCGCGCGCGCCCAAGCCGCGCCGCGCCACCCGGCCTTCCAGGTCCGCGCGCGAGAAGCGGCTTTCGGCCAAACACGCGCGCGGCCGCATCAAGCATCTGCGGCGCGGTCCGGACGAGGACTAGAGCCGCCCGCGCCGCGGCGCCTGTTGTCGATTCGCGATTCCA
>CAVXKY010000003.1:0-101029 GCA_963762425.1 uncultured Alphaproteobacteria bacterium
CGGTGGCGGAAAAAGTCCTTGCGGCCGTGCGGGTGGGCCCGAGCAGGACCGAGCTGCGCGAATTCCCGATGCCGGACATTCCCGCCGACGCGGCCCTTCTGAAAATGGAAGTGGCCGGCATCTGCGGCACCGACGTCAAGCTCTACAAGCATCCGCCGTTCACCGCCCCCGTCATCATGGGCCACGAGAACATCGGCACCATCGCCAAGGCCGGCAGCGAATTCACCCGGCGCAAGGGCTTCAAGGAAGGCGATCTGGTCTTCGTCGAGGACTACATCATGTGCGGCCGGTGCGAATGGTGCCATCGCGGCGAGTACCGCCACTGCGAAAATGCCGACTGGCGCAACAACCCGGACGCCATCCGCTACGGCTATACCCCGGCCGAGCGGGCGCCGCATCTCTGGGGCGGCTTCGCGCAATATGTCTACCTGCCCTGGAACGCGGTGGTGCACCGCGTGCCGAAGGGCGTTACGCCGGAACTGGCGGGTCTGGTGACGCCGATGGCGAACGGCGTCGAATGGTCGCTGTTCGAAGGCGGCGTCGGCTACAACTCGACCGTGCTGATCCAGGGCCCGGGCCAGCAGGGGCTGTCCCAGACCGTGATCTGCAAGCAGGCGGGCGCCTCGCTCATCATCGTCACCGGCACGTCGAAGGACGCCGCGCGGATGGAAGCCGCCAGGAAACTCGGCGCCGATTACGTGATCGACGTCCAGAAGGAAGACCCGCTCGCGCGCATCATGGCGATCACCGGCGGCAGGGGCGTGGACGTCTCGCTCGACTGCACTGCGGGCGCCGGGACAGCGCCGATCCTGCTCGGCGTCAATGCGTTGAAGCGCAAGGCCGGGACCATCGTGATCCAGGGCGAAATGAAGGAATTTCCCAATTTCCCGCTCGAGCAGGTCACGGTGAAGTACATCACCATCAAGAGCGCGCGCGGCCACAGCTACCGGGCGTGCGAGCTCGCCCTGCAGCAACTGGCCTCGCACCGCTTCCCGCTGGAAATCGTGACCACCCACAGCTTCGGATTGAAGGACGTCGACCTCGCCATCCGCTCGGTCGGCGGCCAAGGCGTGAAGGACGTGATCCACGCCTCATTGCTGCCTTGGCAGTGAGCGGCCGGGCGGCCCGGCCGCCGGTCAGGCGTGGGCGCGGCGTTGCGGGTCGATGATGCCTTCGAGCTTGCCCAGGACCCGCATGCAGGGCAGTAGCTGGACGAGGCTCGCATTGGGCTCGCGCTTTTCCCGGATGGCGGCGATGAACTCGCGATCCTCGAGCTCGATGCCGTCCATCGACACGTCCACCTTGGAAACGTCGATCTTGTTGTCCTTGCCGTCGCTCAGCTCGTCGTAGAACGCCTTGTAAGTGCCGTTGTCGCAGATGTAGCGGAAGAATGAGCCGAGCGGCCCGTCATTGTTGAACGACAGCGACAGCGTCAGGATCGCGCCCGACGGCGTCTTGGCGACGATCCCCATGTCCATGGCGATGCCGAGCTGGGGATGGATCGGCCCCTGCACCGCGTAACAGTCGGAAATGGTCTCGCCCGCCTGGTACTGGAACAGATCGACCGTATGCGCGGCGTGGTGCCAGAGCAGATGGTCGGTCCAGCTGCGCGCATTGCCCGCGGCGTTGATGTTCTCTGCGGCGGAAGAAGTAGGTCTGCACGTCCATCTGCTGGATTTTCAGCTCGCCCTTCTCGATCCGCTTGTGCACCCATTGGTGACTCGGATTGAAGCGGCGGACATGGCCGCCCATGGCGACGACGCCGGTCTCCTTGGCGATTTTCGCCAGGTTTTCGGCGTCGGCGACGCTGTCGGTCACCGGAATTTCGACCAGCACATGCTTGCCCGCGCGCATCACTTGCTCGCCCTGGCGGAAATGCATCTTGGTCGGCGTCGTCAGAATCACCGCGTCGGCGCGCTTGATGCCTTCGCCGAGATCGCCGGTGTGATGGGGAATCCCGTATTTCTTGGCCACTTCCGCGGTCGCGTCCTGATTGCCGCCGACCAGCGAGCTGACTTCGACTCCGGGAATCCGCTTCAACGCGTCGAGATGCTTTTGGCCGAAGGCGCCCTGGCCGGCGACGCAGATCTTCATCATTGGCTCCTGCGGAGGGTCGCTGTCGCGCGCGCGGCGGCCCGCCGGGTTTTTGTCTTCGCCGCGCGCTTGCGGTTTTCCAGAATGATGTGCCCGACCGCGGTGTTCGAGGCCGGCACGGTATAGAAGCGGTAAACCTCGTCGACCTTGTCCGCGAGCGCACCGCGCATGATCAGCCACATGACCAGCTCGATCGCCTCGGCGCCGGCTTCGCGCACGTATTCGAGATGCGGAATCTTGACCAGCTTGGCCGGGTTTTTCGTCAGGTTATCGAGGAAATCCTTGTCGAATTTGCTGTTGATCAGGCCGGCGCGCGGACCGCTGATCTGGTGCGACATCCCGCCGGTGCCGAAAATCACCACCTTGAGGTCCTCGGGATAGGACTCCACCGCCTTGCGGATGGCCTTGCCCAGCCTGTAGCAGCGGTGCCCGATCGGCGGCGGATACATCACGACGTTGACGGCGAGCGGAATGATCTTAAACGGCCATTCCTCGTCGGGATTTTTCTTGCCGCACAGCAGATTGAGCGGAACGGTCAGCCCGTGATCGATCTCCATCTTGTTGACGATGGTGAGGTCGAATTCGTCGAGAATGACCGATTGGGCGATATGGACGGCGAGATCGGGATCGCCCTTGGCGACCGGCACCGGCCGCGGTCCCCAGCCCTCGTCCGCCGGCGGAAATTCCGTGGCGCAGCCGAGCGCGAAGGTCGGAATCAGATCGGTGGAGAAGGCCGAGGCGTGGTCGTTATAGACGACGATCGCCACATCCGGCTTGGTTTCGGCCATCCATTGCTTGGATCGCTCGAAGCCTCCGAACACGCGCCGCCAATAGGGCTCGCCGGTCTTGCCGTTGTCGAGCGCCGCGCCGATGGCGGGGACGTGGGAGCAACCGATGCCGGCGACGATTTTTGCCACGATTCAATCCCGCTTTTTGACGGGGGATTTGACTCGCGCCCGGGCCGGCTTGTCCTGGCCCGATTTCGAGCGATTGCCTTCGACCGGGCGTCCGCCGGCCAGCATCATGGCGGCGTAATCCTGTTGCGTCGATCCGGTCATCAGCGCGGCGAGATGCTGGAACGAATGGCCGTCGGTGGCGCCGAGCTTGGCGGTGAAATAGATGTTGCCGCCGAGTTCCAGCATGCGGTTGTAGTCGCGCTTCAGGATCGCCTGTTCCTGCTCGGGCGACATGTGAAACTGCTTGATGTAGCCCGCCTCGTCGGCCCGGAACGCCTTGCGGTTGGCGTCCTTCATCAGCGACATGCAGAAGGAATTGATCGGGTAACCCTGGCGGCAGCGCTCGGCGTCGAACACGAAGGTGCCGGGAACGTCGTCGTAGTCGTGCGCTTCGCGTGCCATCGCCCCTCTCTCCATCGGGGGGTGAATATTCGCGTTTTTCGGCCTGGCCGCAAGACGGACGCGAGCCGGCCGCCCGCGCATAAAAAGGCGGCCCCGGTGAAGGGGCCGCCCAGAACACGCTCTTAACAGGAGAAGGTACGAGGACTTTCCGGATCGGCCGGATTAGCCGAGCTTGCGCTTGATCCAAGCCGCGGCGCCCGGGACCGCGATGCCCAACAGGGCCAGGGTCGAGGGTTCCGGAACTGCGGTGCCGCCGCAATTGCTGGTGCAGCCGCCGCCGCCAGAGCTCCACGCGAAAGCGGGGGCGGTGGCGAGGGCGAGCGCGGCGGTAACGATCGCGATGCGAGTCACTTGGCGGAAGTTCATTTTCTACTCCTTTGGCCGGCCGCGGGAATGCGGCCGTGACCCGGAGTTTGCCGCATTTCGCGAAACGTTCAAGTAATATCGTCTAAAATGCAAGTATAAATTAAGCATAATTCAAGTATAATCAAGAAAAGATTTAATAAAATTTTATCCAATATTTGACGAGGATACAAGAAACCCAGTTCATTCCAGGGTTTTTACTTGGTAAAAAATCGTTAGGGTTGTCGAATCATAACCATGAGCGCCGGAAGAATTGTTATGGTTGCCGGATCGTAACCACGATTGTCGGGAGGGCTTCATGCCGGCTTATTGGGTGGCGCGCGCGCGCATCGTCGATCCAGTCGAATACAAGAAATACACCGACCGCGTGCCCGCCATCGTCGCCAAGCACAAGGGGCGGGTGCTGGCGCGCGGCGGCCGCTACCAAATCATGGAAGGGCCGCAGAAATTCCAACGCTTCATCGTCATCGAATTCCCGACGCTCGAAGCCGGGGTGGCCTGCTTCCAATCGAAGGAATACCAGGAGGCGGCGGCTTTCCGCCGGGGCGGAGCGGGCGAGGTCGAGAACGTGATCGTGGACGGCGGGGACGCGACCCCGGTTTAACGCCTGCCGCGAAGGAAATTCGCCGCATGCGCCGAAATCAGGCGCGAGGCGCCGGAGCGGTAATGGTGGCGGATCAGCACCACGACCACGCCCAGCGTGGCGAGCGCGAACCAGCCGGGACCCGCGATCCACACCAGCACGCAAAGCGCGAAATAATAGCTGCGCAGTCCCTGGTTGAAGCTGGTGACGGCGAGGGTCAGAAGCTGGGCCAGATCGGCCACGGCGCGCCGGTGCAGCCGCTTCTCCCGCGGCGAAGGCGCCGCGCCGATCAGGGCGCAGAGATAGTTGTATTGCCGGAGCGACCAGGCGAAGCGGAAGAACGCCACGGTGAACACGCCCATGATCACCAGCACCTTCGCTTCGAACAGGCTCTGGCTCATCTTCGCGGCGAAGCGCAAATTCGACGTCACCTCATAGGCCTGGCCGATAGCGCCCAACACGCCGGCCAATCCCGCGATCACGATCATGGTGGTCGAGGCGAAGAAGGTGACGCTGGCGATGGCGTGGCCGAGCAGCGAGGCGTCGCCCATGCGCATGTCGCGCCGCACCAACTCGTCCATCCACTGGATGCGCACCGTTTTCATGCTGTCGTTGATGCTGCGCCCGGCGAAATCCATCCGCGCGCTCAGACGGTCGTAACCCAGCCAGGCGAGCAGGAACCACAGCAACGCCGCCCAGTCCGGCAGGCTCAGATCGAAAGACATGGCCTCAGGGTTTACCAGCTGCCGATCGGGAAGGAGAACACCAGCAGGATGTTTTCCTCGCCGGGGTTATGGCTGCTGAAGCCGGCGTTGGAGATGTGGTCGAAGGCGATGCCGATGCGCGAGGCGTCGTCGAAGCGGAAATCGAACCGCGCGCCGGTCTTGAACTCGAAGGCCTCGCCCAGATTCTTGCCGTCGCCCTGGTGGTAATAGCCCATCGCCGCGTTGGGCACGATCACGAAATGGTTGCCGATATGCAAATCGAGGTTGAATGCCGGCATAGGCGAAGCCGGATTTCCGGTTGGTGGCGAAGACGCCCATCATCGGGTGGACGAAATAATAGCCGTGGGCGAAATCGTATTCGGCGCGGCCTTCCCAGGCCTTGTAGTTGTGGAGGAAATCGTACATGCCGCCACCGACCGCCAGCAGGCCGGGATCGTTGCCGGTCAAATCCGCCAGCCAATCGGCATGCGCGGCCGGCGCGCCGACGCATAACGCCGCGCCCAGAATCGCGCCTTGCGCGGCCCGTTTTGCCCAATTCGCCAGCATGAAAGGCAGCCCCCAATCCCACGCAACCCGGCCATCTTAAGGCTTGGCCGCGATCTGGCAAGACCGCTCTGGCGGGGCTTTTACGGGCCTAAAGCTTTCGCTTCATGCGCTCGGTCGCCGCCACCAGCTCGGCGCGGATGCCCGGTTCCATGGCCGAATGGCCGGCATCGGGCACGATCACGTAATGCGCCTCGGGCCAGGCGTGGTGCAGCGCGTCGGCCGAGGCGATCGGGCAGATCATGTCGTAACGGCCCTGGACGATGATCCCCGGCAGCGCGCGGATGCGGGATATCCGCGCGATCAAATCCTGCTTGGGCCCGATCACGTTGCGGCGGAAGTAATGCGCCTCGATCCGCGCCAGGCCCAAGGCCATGCGGTCCTCGCCGAAGGCCGCGACCGTGTCCGGGCTCGGCAGCAAGGTGGAGCACACGCCCTCATAGGTGCTCCAGGCGCGCGCCGCCGGCAGATGCGTCGCGGGATTGGGATTTTCCAGCCGCTTCAAATAGGCCGAAAGCAGATCGTCGCGCTCGCCCTCGGGCACGAAGCCCGAAAAGGCTCGCCAGGCCTCGGGGAAGACCGTGCGCATGCCGTAAAGGAACCAGTCGATCTCGCTCTGGCGGCAGAGGAAAATCCCGCGCAGCACCAGGCCGAGACAGCGTTCGGGAAAGGCCTCGGCATAGGCGAACGCCAATGTGGAACCCCAGGAGCCGCCGAACACCAGCCAGCGCTGGACGCCGAGATGGATCCGGAGCCGCTCGATGTCGGCGATCAGGTGGGGAAGGTCGTTGTCCTTGGTCTCGCCCAGCGGCGTCGAGCGCCCCGATCCCCGCTGGTCGAACACGACGATGCGGTAGAAATTCGGATCGAAGAAGCGGCGGTGGGTGGGGGTGGCGCCGGCGCCCGGGCCGCCGTGGAGAAACACCGCCGGCACGCCCGCCGGATTGCCCGATTGCTCCCAATACATGGTGTGCAGCCGGTCGAGCGCGAGCGCGCCGCTCTGATAGGGCTCGATCGGGGGGAACAGGTCCTGGCGGCCGAGGCGCGGATTGTCGGGCATGACCGCGCCAGTCTAAAGGGACGCCCAAAGAAAGGGCAAGCGCGCGCAACCTTTCATTAACCATCTCGGCGCTTAACTGCCGCGATGGCGCATACCGCATTCCTGGCCCTGCCCAAGAGCCGCTTCGGCGTCTCGCTGCCGCTCTGCGTCGGGCTCATCGCCTTCATCACGGTGCTCGGCTCCGGTTCGGGCTTGCTGGGCGATCCCGACACCTATTGGCACATCATGGCCGGGCGCTGGATCATCGCCCATCACGCCGTCCCCCATGTCGACATCTTCTCCAATTCGATGGCGGGCGCGCCCTGGGTTCCCCATGAATGGCTGGCCGAGCTGGTGTTCGCGCCGCTCTATGACCGCTTCGGCTGGAACGGGCCGATGCTGCTGACGGCGTTGTCCTTCGCCATGGCGCTTTCCTGCCTCACCCGCGCGCTGCTGCGTTATCTGGAGCCGGTCCACGCCCTGGCCGGCATGGCGACGGCCTGGGGCATGGCGCTGCCGCATCTGCTGGCGCGGCCCCATGTGCTGACCTTGCCGGTCCTGGTGATCTGGTTCGCTTCCCTCGCCGCCGCGCGTTCCGAAAACCGCGCGCCGCCACTTTATCTCGCCGGGCTGATGACGCTCTGGGCCAATCTCCATGGCGGTTATGTGCTGGGTCTCTTATTCGCGGCGCTGTTCGCGGGCGAAGCCTTGGTGAGCGCGCCGAACCCACGCGCGCGTTTAAACGCCGTGCGCCAATGGGCGCCGTTCCTGGCGCTCTCCTGCGCGGCGTGCCTGCTAACGCCCAACGGCATCGGCGGGCTGCTCTTGCCGTGGCGGCTGATGCAGATGAAATTCGCGCTCTCGGTGCTGGTCGAATGGCAAAGCCCGAATTTCCAGACCGTGCAGCCGCTCGAGATCTGGCTGATGCTGGCGCTGTTCGCGGCCTTGTCGCTGGGGATGAAGTTGCCCTGGACGCGCGTCGCTATGCTGCTGCTGCTGCTGCATCTGAGTCTCGCCCACCAGCGCCATGCCGAAATCCTCGGGCTGGTGGCGCCGCTGCTGGTGGCCGAAGCCATAGCTAGGCAATTTCGCCGGTTCCGGCCGCGGGCCGCTTCGGGCCTGGACGATGTGTTCGCCGATCTCTCCGGCCGTCCGAGCCGCGCCGGGCTCGTTGGCGCGCTCGGCCTATTCGCCGCCTTGAGCGCCGTCTATCTGGCGCATCCCATCACCCGCGCGCCCGACGGCTACACCCCCGCGGCGGCGCTCCAAGCGGCCGAGGACGCGCATGTGAGCGGCCCGGTGATGAACGATTACGGCTTCGGCGGCTATCTCATCTTCGAAGGCATCCCGCCCTTCATCGACGGCCGCGCCGATCTCTACGGCGACGATTTCCTGAAACGCTATGTCAATGCGATGCGCGGCGTGACCGACGATCTGCCGAAGATGCTGGACCAATACCACACCGGCTGGACGCTCTTCGCCGCCAACACCACGGCGGTGACGCTGATGGACCACTTGCCCGGCTGGCACCGGCTATACGCCGATGACACCGCCGTGGTCCATGTGCGCGATTAACGCTCGATTTAGCTTCGCACGACGGCGAAGGCCTCCCTCTCTTGGGATTTTTATCAAACGCCGCCGACCCGGCCGGTGCGCGGATCGATCGAAACCTGGGCGGGCTGGCCGCCATTGACGACGGTCGCGCGGAAGCTGTTTCCATCGCCGGTGAAATTGCTGAAATTGGCGTAGCCGCGGGCTTCGAGCAGATTCAAGGCGTCGGTGGCGTTGCGCGCCTCGGCATTGTCGGGATTGTAGCCGTTCGGCCGCCGCGTGTTTGGCCGCCACCGGGCTTCGATGCCGGCACGGGCGCGGGCGAGCCCAGCGCATGCGGCGGCGTGCCAATGGCCGGGTTGCCCATGGTCTGGGCGAAGGCCGGACCGGCCGCGATCGCCAGCCCGGCGGCGACGGCAAAGGGCAGAACTGGTTTCATGAAATCCTCCATCGGACAAGATTGATCCCCTGCACCGGAGCGGCGGCGCGCATACGTCGCGCCGCCGCTCCGACAAGGGTCAGTGCATTTGCCCGCTCGGCCCGCCTTGTGACGGGCTTTGCGCGCTCTGCTGCGGGAAAGTCGCGCCCTCGGCGGTCACCCGGCTCATGCCTTCGAGCATGACGGTGCCTTGCGGGGACAGCGAGATTTCATCCTGCTTGCCGTTGCCCATGGCGACGGCATGCCAGTAATTGTCGCAGCCTTTCTTCAGGTCATGCACCTGGGTATAGCCGGCCTGCTCCATCTTCTTGGCCGCTTGCTGGGCGGTCGATAAATCGATGTGATCGCCCGCCATGCAGGCGGCCGAGGCCGGGCGAAACGACGAAATGGCGATCCCGCCATCAAGCCGAGTGCCGCGGCGGACACCGCCAAAGCTGTCTTCCATTTCATGTTGGACCTCCGATATCCGGGAAGGGTCGAAAGACCCTCCGCTGCGGAATAGGTAGGCCACCAATTTTGGTGTCATTTTGACTGGAAAATTAAATGATTTTCATCCGGCGCGAATGGCGGGCCGGCGCGGGTTTCGTCCTGTGTTTTGTTGTGAGTTTCGCACGACGGCGAAGGCCTGGAATTCGGCCTTCGGATTTGGCTTCGCTCTTAAGGAGCCGCGCCCGCCTGTGCGGCGCGGTTATTTCCCCTGAAGTTCGGCGCGCAGCAAAAAGCCGCGCCGGCGGCGAGGGCCTTGAGCTTGCCTTGCGCGACCGCGCGCGGTCCATCGGCGCCATGCCGCAATTGGTGCAGGGGAACAGCTGCTCGGGCGGCACATGCTCGGCGCGCATCCTCGATCACCGCGGCGACCTCGCTCCGGCGTCTCCACCGCATCGGTCGCCACGTCGATCGCGCCGAGCAGCACGTCCTTGCCGGCCAGCAGCCGCAGCAGCCGCAGCGGCACGTGCGAATTGCGGCATTCCAGCGACACCTGGTCGATCTTGCTGGCCGCCAGCACCGGGAAAGGTCGCCTCGTATTGCCGCCACTCGGCGCCGAGGCCCGCCTTCCAGTCGATGTTCGCCTTGATGCCGTAGCCGTAACAGATATGCACCGCGGTCTTGCACGGCAGGCCCTCCGCCGCGCGTTCCAGCGCCGCGATGCCCCAGGTCGCGACCTCGTCCATGTAAACGTTGAAGGCGGGCTCATCGAACTGGATCACGTCCACGCCGTCGGCCGCCAGCCCGCGCGCCTCCTCGTTCAGCGCCGCGGCGAAGCGCCATCGCCAGCGTCGCGCTGTCGCCGTAATGCGCGTCGGCGATCGTATCGACGATGGTCATCGGCCCGGGCAGGGTGAATTTCAGCCGCTGCTTGGTGTGCGCCCGCGCCAGCCGAGCCTCGGTCGCATGCGCCCGGCCGCGCAGCGCGATCGGTCCGGTGACCGTCGGCACCATCGCCTTGTAGCGGTCGGCGCGGATGCCCATCTCCACTTGCGGTCGAAATCGATGCCGTCGACGAACGCCAGAAAGCCGTGCACGAAATGCTGGCGCGATTGCTCGCCATCGCGTAACGATGTCGATGCCGGCGTCCTGCTGCAGCTTCAGCCACAGCAGCGTGGCGTCGCGCTTGGCGTCGGCCAGCGCCTCGCCCTGCTGCCGCCAGGCCGGCCAGAGGCGGTTCGGCTCGGCCAGCCAGTCCGGCTTCGGCAGGCTGCCCGCGATCGTGGTTTCCAGCATGGTTTCCCCCTGTGAGATTTTTACCGCCGCCGCGGTTTTAATGCGAGGGCGCGCTTTTCCACCAGATGCCAGGAGAGGAAGGCGCAAGCCGCCGCCACCGGCAGCGAGATCGCGAACACCTTGCCCCAGGGCGCTTGCCCGCCCGAGAGCCGCACCACGGTCTGTTCCACCGGCCAGCCGTAGATATAGAGCCCGTAGGAAAGATCGCCCCAACGCGCCGCCGGCACCAGCGGCAGGCGCTTTTCGAGCGCCAGATAGATCACCAGATAGCCCCCGAAGATCGGGAACAGCAGCAGGAAAAGATGCAAGGCGCCGCTCAAGACCAGCCCCGCGCCGGCGGCCAGCGCCACGGCGGGCCGGAAAATGCCGCTGTCCTTGAGGCGGTAAAGCGCCATGCCGGAGGCGAAGAACGGCAGCAGCCAGCCCGCGCTGCGGCAGCACGCCGTCGATCGAGGTGGTGTCGAACCACACGCACACCAATCCTGCGATCGACAGCAGCGCGATCGCCCGCAAGCGGAGAAGCCCGACGAGGCCCAGCGCCAGCACCATGAGATACATCAGGATTTCGCAAGGCAGCGTCCAGAGCGGCCCGTCCACGACATTTCCGGCGGCGAAACCGCTGAACCACACCCCGGGCAGGGAATTCTGGTCGGCGTCCATCAGCAGGTTCCAAACGACGTACCGCCAGGTGTCGGGATGGCGGAAATATTCGCCCGCCGGCAGCGCCGAGACCGACGGCCCCAGTACCAGCGCCGAGAGCAGCAGGCAGACGATGAATCCGGGATAGATCCGGAGCGCGCGCTTCAAGAGGAAACGCGGCGCCGAACCTGTTTCCTCGAAGCTCATGGTGACGAGAAAGCCGCTGATGACGAAGAACACGAACACGCCGACCACGCCCAGGATGGTCTGGCCGCCGGTGAGCCACATCAGCGGCTCGATGTCCTCCCGGCCTGCGCCCAGCAGGAAGGCGTGGGAGAAGATCACCGACGCCGCCGCCAGCAGGCGCAAAAGGTCGAAATTGTTCCGGCCGGTCCATCAGGCCGCCCAGAATGGGGCCGCGCCCGGTTCTGTCAACCATCTCCCGCGTTTAACGATAAGTACCGCTTGCATTAACCAGGGCCGATTGCCGATCATGAGCGCCTCGCGCCGGGCAGAAAAACAAGATGCGCCGCCCCGCGTTTGTCCGTTGACCTGCATCGACGCCTCCGCCAGCCCCGCGCGCGAGATCCGCCGCGCCGGGAAAACCGTTTTTGGTTTCGGGCTGGAGCACGCGTTGGGCTGGATTTTCGAAACCTTGGGCGATACCTCGATGCTGCTGTCGCGCGACGGCGCGCCTTTCCTGGCCGCCGATCCGTGGCTGTCCGGTTCGGCCTGTTTCGGCAGCTGGGCGCGCGAACGCGATCTCGCGCCCGTTTCGGTCAAGAGCGTGTTGCGCGCGCCTTACGTGTTTCTCTCGCGCGCCGCCGATGGCCGCACCCATCTTGCCTTCGCTCCGGGCGATCGGCACCGGCTGCGCATCCTGCTGCCCGGAAATTTCGATCCCGCCATGCGGGCGCGTCTCGCGGCCGAGGGCTTCGCCACCCGGGCCTTGCCGCGCAAAAGCTGGTTCGAGATCGCGGCGGGCCTCAAGCTGATGTGCGTCGATTCCGACTACGGCGCGGTCCTGGCGATCGACGCCGGCGGCTTGCTGATCCTCAACAAGAACGACGCGCCCTTCCGCGGCGCGGAGCGGTTCTTCCGCAAGCTGGCGCAAGGTTACAAGCGCTCCTGCCTGCTGGCCTTGCCGGAACCCGCCTTCGGCCTGGACAAGCGCCGCGCGGTGCGGGAGATCGGCTTGCTGTGCGACCGTCTCGGCGTGACGCATTACGCGGCGTCCTCGCCGCATGTCCATGCGCGCGAGGATTTGCATTGGGCCGATGCCGGGCGCGTCACCGGGGACGACATCGTGCTGTACTGGAGCGCCCAGGCCGGGACATTCGAGCCCTGTGCCAAGATCGCGCTCGCCATGCCGGCCTCGGCCGCTTCGCCTTATTTCGTGGCGCCCTCGGCGGAATCCCTGCCGCAGGGGACCGGCGAGGACGACTGGTCCGACCGGCTTTCGGCCGCGGAATGGTTCCGGCTCGATTGCTTCGTCAAGGGCGCCAAGGCTTTCCGCCGCGGCCTCGATTTCGTCGCCTTCAACGTCGGCGGCGAGACCCGCCGCATTCGAATCCGCCGCGGCGTCGAGCACCCGCTCGGCCGCCAGCGCGGCCTGGTGTTCTCGGCGCCGCGCCGGTCGCTGATCGAGGCCGTGGCCGGCCATCGCTTCGGCGAATTGCTCGACGCCAATTTCGTCAAGCTCGAGCTGGTCAATCTCGAGGACTATCCGCTGGGCTTCTTCCGCCGCGTAACATCCGGCGGTTTCCGGCCCGGGCCCGGCGCGGGGGGGGTGGCCCGGCGCGGTCAAGGAATTGTTAACCATCGCCCGCCCGCCGCGAAACCGGATTCTTTAAGCTCCTTTCACCATTGCCGGGCCAATATCGGGGCATGAAATCCCCGCCCGGTCTGAAGACCTATTTCCTGCTGCTGCTCTTCGCCACCCTGGCGCCGGTTTTGGGCGCGCTGGCGACGGTTTACGCGGTGGGAGCATTCGGGCTGGGCCTGGTCACCGCCGGCGTCGGTCTCGTCGCCGCTTTCGCGCTGGGCGCCGGCGCCTGGTTCGTGCTGACGCACCGCTTCGAGCGCGCGCTCCGGGACCTGATCGAAGCCGCCAAGACGCTGGGCGATCCCCGCCATCCGATCCGCCTCGATGCGCCGGTCCAGGAGCTGGCCGAACTCGGCAATGCCCTGGCCGACGCCTCGCACCAATTCGCGCATGAGCGCGGGCGGCGCGCCGCCGCCGAGGGCGCGCAGAAGCAGAGCGAATCCGTCCTGGCCGACGTGCAGCGCGTCGCTTCGATCGCCAGCTGGGAATGGGACCTCGCCACCGGCGGCATCGTCTGGTCGAAGGACATGTACCGGCTGTTCCGCCTCACGCCCGAGAACGGCACCGCCTCGCGCGCGCGCCTGATCTCGCTGATCCATTCGCACGACCGCGCCCGCGCCGCCGCCTGGCTCGCTTCGCTGGCGCGCGAGGACGTTCACCAGCCGATCGAGTTCCAAATCCTGCGCGCCGACGGCGAAAGCCGCATCGTGCGTTGCGAAAGCCGCCAGGTGCATGACGAAAGCGGCAATCTCTTGAAGATCGTCGGCACCATGCGCGACATCACCGATATGAAACGGCTCGAAGCCCGGCTCGCCGAACAGGCCGGCGAGCCCGCCGCGCCGGAGGAAACGGTCGAGGTGGCGGCGCTGGTGGGATCGGCGGTCTACCTGGCCGAGAAGCTGGCGGCCCAGGCCGGCGTTTCGCTCGACGCCGCGGTCGCTTCCGGCAGCGGCGAGATCAAATGCTCCGAGCGCGCGCTCAAGGAAATCCTGCTGCGGCTCATCAATCACGCGGTCGCGCGCTCGCACCAGGGCGGCCAGGTGACGATCCGCGCCGAACTCGGCCCGGAGGGCGGCTTGACCGTCGATGTCGGCGATGCCGGTCCGGCGCCCGGTCCCGACGAAACCGGCAAGGACGGCGCCCTGGCCATGGTCCGGGTGCTGATCGAGGCCCAGGGCGGCTCGTTCCAGCTCAAGGCGTCGCCCGAGAACGGCCTCACCGCCAGCCTGCATCTTCCGGCCGAGCGCGTCTTGAGCCGGGTCGCTTAACTGGCAGGCCGAATCACCCCAAACCAGAAACAGCCCGATATCGCCCGGCATGCCGCCGGGGAAATCGAGCACCCGGGCGATAAGATGAAAGCCGCGCGGCTCGTTACGTTCCCATCGCAGGAAAATCTCGGCCGCCTCGCCGCGCAGGGTTTTAGGCCAGCTCGGCAGCGGCGCGTTGATTTCTCGGCCACCGTCGCTGGACAGGCCGCTCGGGAAGCGCAGCAGCAGGAATTCCTTGGCGCCGTGCTCCGCCGCCTCGCGGGCGCGCTGCAACAGACTTTGCCAGGTGTCGTCGTCGACATGCTCGGTCACCAACTCCTTGACGCGCTCGCGCCGCCGCGCCGCCGCTTCGCGGCTGGCGGCGCTTTCGCGCGCCGCGGCGGATTGCTTGAAGTCGCCGACCAGCCCGCGGAAATCGGCCACGGTGAAGCCCAATTCGGCCGGCGCGACGTGACCCGCGCCCGGCGCGAGCGCGGCCGGCCGGTCGCTTTTCGACTGGAAATGCCGGTCGATCCCGGCGATCGCGCCGGTAAACAGTCCATAGATGGCGGATCCCGTCTTGTCGGGCGGTTGCTTCGCTTCGGCCATCTCCGCCACGATCGGCAGGAGATTCGCGCGGCTGACGATTCCCACGACCCGCCCGTCATGCACCACCGGCACGCGTTTGATGCCGTATTGGATGAGAAGACGGGCGATCGCGCTCGCATCGGTGTCGTCGCCGACGGTGATGACCGGACTCGACATGATGTCGCGCGCGCGGCGGACCGGCGCGCGGAGGCTCGCCACGAAATCGGGATTGAGCTCCTCGCCTTCCGCCAGCAGCGTCAGCCACCAATCGCGCCGCGCCAGGCGATCGGATTGGTCGCGGCCGATGATGTCGCCCTCGCTGACGATGCCCACCGGTGCGCCGCCGGCATCGACGATCGGCAGCGCACTGATGCGGTGTTCGAGCAGCAAGCGCGCGATTTCGTTCGTCGGCGTGTCGGGCGAAGCGGTCACCACGGTCTTGGTCATGATATCGCGGGCTTGCATGGTCGACATTCCCAAATCCTCGCAGGTTCATGGCAATTTGCCGAGCGCGTCTTGAGCAAGGTCGCCTAAGCCCACTCCCGCCGGACATCCGCGTCGGTTTCGTTTTCCAAATACTGCGCGCGCTCGGCCGCGGCGAAGCCCTGCGCATCGAGCCGCTTCAGCGCCCAAACCGCCATGGCGCGCACCAGCGGCGAGGGATCGGCGAGCTTGCCGCGCGCCGCTTGCGCGAGGCCGGCCTCGCCGCTGTTGCCGATGGCGATCAGCACGTTCCGCAGGAACCGGTCGCGGCCGATGCGCTTCACCGGCGAGGCCGAAAACAAGGCGCGGAAGCTTTTGTCGTCGAGGCGGGCGAGATCGGCGAGTTCGGGCGCCGCCAGGCCGGGCCTGGTCTTGAACGAGGCCTCGCGCGTCGCCTGCGCGAATTTGTTCCACGGGCACACCGCCAGGCAATCGTCGCAGCCATAGATGCGGTTGCCCATCAAGGGGCGCAGCTCGGCGTCGATGTGCCCCTTATGCTCGATGGTGAGATAGGAAATGCAGCGCCGCGAATCGAGCTTGTAGGGCGCGGGGAAGGCCTTGGTCGGGCAGACGTCGAGACAGTTCCGGCATTCGCCGCAATGATCGGTTTCACCCGCGTCTTCGGGCAATTCGAGGCTCAGATAGATCTCGCCCAGGAACAGCCAGGAGCCCCAATCGCGCGATACCAGATTGGTGTGTTTGCCCTGCCAGCCGATGCCGGCGCTTTGCCCGAGCCGCTTCTCCATCACCGGCGCGGTGTCGACGAACACCTTGAGTTGGCCCGGCGCGCGGGCGGTTATTTTCTGCGCCAGGGTCTTGAGCCTGCCCTTGATGAGGTCGTGATAATCGCGGCCGCGCGCATAGACCGAGACATAGCCCCGATCGCGCTCCTCCAGCAGCTTCAGCGGATCGCTCTCCGGCCCGTAATTCATGCCCAGCACGACCACGCTTTTGACCTCGGGCCATAATTCCTTGGGGCTCGCGCGCGAGTGGGCGCGCTCGGCCAGCCAGCCCATGTCGCCGTGATAGCCCCGCGCCAGGAAATCGGCGAGGCCGGCGCAGGCGTCTTCCGCCAGATGGGGAGAGGCAAAACCCACCGCGTCGAAGCCTAAGGCCAGCGCCTCGGCACGGATGAAGGATTTGATCGCGGCTCTATCGTCCACGGTAGGGGGAAACCCCCTGATCGGGCAGCCACAAACCCTTGGGCGGCGCGCCAGTCTGCCAGAAGATGTCGATCGGCATGCCGCCGCGCGGATACCAATAACCGCCGATCCGGAGCCATTTGGGCTTGATCGCTTCGATCACGCGCTTGCGCGATCGCTAGCGTGCAATCCTCGTGAAAGGCGCCGTGGTTGCGGAACGAGCCCAGGAACAATTTGAGCGACTTGCTCTCGACGATGTATTTCCCCGGCACGTAGTCGATGACGAAATGGGCGAAATCGGGCTGTCCGGTGACCGGGCAGAGCGAGGTGAATTCCGGCGCGGTGAAACGCACCAGATAGATCGATCCGGGATGCGGATTGGTCGAACGCTCCAGCACCGCCTGGTCGGGCGAGGCCGGCAGGGGCGCGTGGCGTCCGAGCAGTTTCAAGTCGCGGTATTGGTTCTTCGCCATGGTCTCTACCGTGGGGTGACATCGCCGCGCGCCTGGTCGCGGGCGAAAGCATCCGCGAAATCCGCCAGGCGCGATGACGCGATCGCGCCGCGCAAGCCCTCCATCAACCCGCCATAGTAGCGGAGATTATGCTCGGTCAACAGCATGCCGCCCAAGATCTCGCCCGCGCGCGCGAGGTGATGGAGATAGGCGCGGCTGTAGCGCGCGCAGACCGGACAGGCGCAGCTTTCATCCAAGGGCCGGGGATCGTCCATATGCCGCGCATTGCGGAGGTTCACCGTGCCGAAGCGGGTGAAGGCCTGCGAGGTGCGGCCCGAGCGGGTGGGGAGGACGCAATCGAACAGATCGATGCCGCGCGCGACCGCTTCGACGATGTCGTCCGGCCGGCCGACGCCCATGAGATAGCGCGGCCTGTTCTTGGGCAAGGCCGGCACTGTTTCGTCCAGCACCTTGAGCATGGCCTCCTGGCCTTCGCCCACGGCAAGCCCGCCCAGCGCGTAACCGTCGAAGCCGATTTGGGTGATGGCCCGGGCGGATTCGAGCCGGAGACCGGGATGGATACCGCCCTGGCCGATGCCGAAGAGTCCATAGCCTTGCTTGTCCCGAAATGCACGCTTGGAGCGTTCAGCCCAGCGCATCGAGAGTTCCATCGACGCCCTTGCCTCTTTCTCGCTGGCGGGAAAAGGCGTGCATTCGTCGAACGCCATGGAAATATCCGCGTCCAGCAGGCGCTCGATCTCGATCGCGCGCTCGGGCGTCAGCAGATGCTTGTCGCCGTCGAGATGCGAGCGGAAGGCCACGCCTTCCTCGGAAATCTTCCTGAGCTTCGCCAGCGACATCACCTGGAAGCCGCCCGAATCGGTCAGGATCGGCCCCTGCCAGTTCATGAATTGGTGCAAGCCGCCCAACGCCGCCACGCGTTCCGCGCCGGGCCTGAGCATCAGGTGATAAGTGTTGGCGAGGATCATGGCAAAGCCCGCCTCCGCCACGTCCTCGGGCCGCATCGCCTTGACGGTCGCGGCCGTGCCGACCGGCATGAAGGCGGGCGTGTCCACCTCCCCATGCGCGGTTGAAATCCGCCCGCGCCGGGCATTTCCGTCCTTCGCGAGAAGCGAGAATTCCAGGCTCACGGGACGCGCTCCGGATAAAGCAGGTTGGCATCGCCATAGGAGAAGAAGCGATAGGATTTCTCCACCGCGTGGGCATAGGCCGCTTTCATGCGCGCCAAGCCCGCGAAAGCCGCGACCAGCATGAATAAGGTGGATTTCGGCAGATGGAAATTGGTCAGCAGCAGATCGACCGCGCGGAAGCGATAGCCCGGGGTGATGAACATGTCGGTTTCGCCCGCGAAATTCCCGATCCGGCCGTTTTCGCCGGCGGCGCTTTCCAAGAGGCGCAGGCTGGTGGTGCCGACCGCCACCACCCTTCCGCCCGCCTGGCGCGCCGCGTTGATGCGCGACGCCGCCTCGGCCGAAACGAAACCGGTTTCCGCATGCATGCGATGGTCCTTGGTATCCGCCGCTTTCACCGGCAGAAACGTACCCGCGCCGACATGCAAGGTCACGGATTCGAGGCCGATGCCGGCCCGGTCGAGCGCTTGGAGCAGGTCTGGCGTGAAATGCAGCCCGGCGGTGGGCGCGGCCACCGCGCCGTCTATGCTTGCGAAAATGGTCTGGTAATCGGCGCGGTCGCGGGCCTCGCCGCCGGTCTTGCGCTTGATATAGGGCGGCAGCGGCATGACGCCATAAGTTTCGAGCGCGCGTTTCAAATCCTCGCCCTGCCGGGAGAATTCCAGGTTCACATCGCCCTCGGAAAATTTTTCCGCGACATTGGCGCTGAAATCCGCGGCGAAACTTATGACGTCGCCTTGCCTCAAACGTTTCGCGCCTTTGACGAAGGCGCGCCAACGCCCCGGCCCTTCGGCCCGGTGCAGCGTCGCCTCGATCGAAGCCTTGCCGCGCTTGCCGTAAAGCCGGGCCGGGATGACGCGGGTGTCGTTCACCACCAGCACATCGCCGCGCCGCAAAAGCCGGGGCAGATCGGTCATGCGCCGATCTTCCAATTTTTCGGAAACCGCCAGAAGCCGCGCGGCGTCGCGCGGCTCGGCCGGATGCGCGGCGATCAAGGCGCGCGGCAGGGGAAAGTCGAAATCGGCGACGCGCATGGAAAGGAAGGCTCTAGCGCCGGCTTCAGTCTTTGAGCTTCGGAAGCGGCGTCTCGCCTTCGGGAAGCGGGGTGCGGTCGGCGTTGAGCGTCAGCCCGACCATGCCGTAATAGCCGATGCAGACGGTGAGATCGATCACGCCTTCCTCGCCGAAGCGCCGCAAGGCGCGCGCGAAGAGATCGTCGCTCACGCCCTTGGTCTTCAAAAGTTCGCTCGCATAGTCGTGGACCAGCGCCTCGTCCGCCGACATCGCCTGGGGCCGCGAGCCCGCCGCGATCGCGTCGCACATCGCCGGCGTCAGCCCGGCTTCGAGCGCGAATTTTCGGTGGGCGTACCATTCGTATTGCGCGCCCCAATGCCGCGCCGTCACCAATATCGCCAGCTCCTTGAGAGGCGCCGGCAGCTTGGTCTCGAAGCGGAAATAGAGGCCGAGTTGCTGCACGCGGTCGGCCAGCTCGGGGCTGCGGAGGAGGGGGACGAACGGGCCACGCAGATTCTTGCGCGGGCCTTGCATGATCGTCGCCGTCACGCGGCGCTGCGCCGGGGTCATCTCGCTCTCGGCCAGAGGCTTGAAGCGCGCGCCGCTCATGGGTGCCGTGCCGCGTGGGGGTCTCGTGCCCCGGCCGGCCTCACGCCCCGTGATTGTCGCCGGAAGGCGGCTTGACCTGCGGCGGCTTGGTTTCGGCCGAGTCGTCCTCTTTCATGCCGGCTTTGAAGGCCTTGATGCCCTTGGCGAAGTCGCCCATGAACTCGGGGCAGCTTGCCGGCTCCGAAAAGAAGGACGACGATTGCCAGCACGACCAGCCAATGCACCAAGCTGAATGAACCCATGGTATGACCTCGACAGCGATGTTCGGTTGACGCGACGCGACCAATTCGGAACCCAGAGAGCACAGACCTAGCCTCGGCATGTCAAGCGAAAATCAACCTCCGGCGCCCGCCCAATCCGGGGCCGCGCCGGAATCCACGCCCCCACCGGCATCCGGGCCAGCGCCCCAATCTCCCGGGCCGCCGCCGGCGCGGGACACGCCGGTGCGCCGGGCATGGACGCGGCGGGCGCGGGCGCAAAGTTTGCGCCGCTATCTGGTGGTAGCGCTCGCCGTGGCGGCGCTGGCGGGAGCCGGGACCGCCTGGTATTACCGCGCGCCGCCCCCGATTCCCGGCCCGGCGCCGGAAACGCAGGCGCCGCCGACTCCAACCGCGTCCACCGGTGCGCCGGTCTTGACCCCGCCGCCGCCGGACGAGCTGCGCTTGTCGCAAACGGGCGGCGCCGCTTCGCTCATCCTCGCGCCGCAACCCGGTTTGCCGCTCGACACCCCGACCATCGATCTCGCGCCGCCGCCGCCATCGCCGGCGGGGGCGCCGCCGCCGGCCAATCCGGTGCCCGAATTGCCGGTGGTGACGGTGGCGCCGCACGCCTTCCATCCGGTGCCCGACGAATCCCAGACGCGTTCGATCGGCCCGATCACGCTCAACGACCGGCTGGGCAATCCGGTGCGGGTGCGGCCCAATTTGCCGCCGCCGCTCAGCTACGTGCCCTCGGTCGGCCCGTCGGGCCAATCGTCGAGCGTCAAGACCAAGCCGCCCAAAATCGCCGCGTTGCCGCCTTTGCCGCCGCAACGTTCGGCCGGGCCGCTCGCGCCGCTGGTGGCCAATCCGCCGGTGTTCAGCGGCCATGCCCGCGCGCTCGGCGGCGTCGGCATCGAGGTCGCGGGGCTCAAGGTGCGGCTGTTCGGCGTGCGTCCGCCCGAGGATCAGGATCGCTGCGCCGCAGCCAACGGCCAGAAGCTGCCCTGCGCCAACGCGGTGCTGGCGGCGATGCAGCAGCGCCTCGCCGGCCATTCGATCGTCGCCTGCCGCGTGCCGTCCGGGCAGAACGGCGAGCCCGGCGCCATCTGCCTCGACGAGGAGGGCACCGATCTCGGACGTTATCTGGTGATCCAGGGCTATGCCTTGGCCGATGTCGGCCAGAGCTACGATTACCTGCCGGCCGAAGGCGCCGCCAGAACGGCGAAGCGCGGACTCTGGCGTTACCGCTGAGCCCGCGCTCCGTAGCCCCCCGAACTTTTACTTAGGCCGCGCTCGTCCCGCGAGCCTTCGGCTGCACGTAGGCCATGGCCGCGTGCTCGGCGCAGTAAGGCTTGCCCGCCACCGGCCGCTTGCCGCAGAAAGCGAAATCCTTGTCGCCGGGATGCCCGGTCGGCCAGGAGCAGACGCCGCTCGGCGCGCTGGCCGCCGCCGGACGCCGCACCGGCGGCCGTTTCAGCGGCGAAGGCCGCGGCGTCAGCGCCAGGCGATGCGCCTTGCCGACCACCGCGTTCTTGCTGATGCCGAGGCGGCGGCCGATTTCCGCGGTCGAATGACCCTCGTCCCAAAGCTTGGACAGGTTCTGGATGAGTTCAGGCGTCCAGATGGATTCCATGAATGACCCTCCGTTTTATTTGCGGGCCGTGCCGCCGCTTCAGCCGAAGTTCTTCTTGGCCGGACCGGCGGCCCAGGGCTGGGCGGCGCCCGTTGCCGGTTGCCGCACCGGCGGCCGTTTCAGCGGCGAAGGCCGCGGCGTCAGCGCCAGGCGATGCGCCTTGCCGACCACCGCGTTCTTGCTGATGCCGAGGCGGCGGCCGATTTCCGCGGTCGAATGACCCTCGTCCCAAAGCTTGGACAGGTTCTGGATGAGTTCAGGCGTCCAAATGGATTCCATGTGCGATCCTCGCCGTATATTGTGGTTGTGTCTTCAATCTGACACTAAATACGGTAGCATGCGGCCAAACCCGGTCAATCCCTAGGAGTCGGATATCCACAGGATTCGTGTCCGATGGATGACACCGGTGGATAGATTGACCCTTTCGGCCCCGGGGATGGAGACTGCGCCGCCCGATGCTCGCTCTCATCGCCACCCTCGCCATCCAGGCGCTCGCCACCCTGACGGTGCTGGCGCCGCCGGTTTTTGTGGGATTGGCCGCGCCCGAGATCGGCGTCGGCTCCAACGCCATCGGCGTTTTCACCGCCGTGGTCTATGCCGCCGCCTGCCTGTCGGCGGCGCTGGCCGGCGGCCCGGTGAAGCGCCGCGGCGCCATTCGCGTCAGCCAGGCCGGGCTGGTGATCGGCGGCGCCGGCATCGCCTGCGTGGCGACCGCCTCGCTGCCCATCGTGCTGCTCGGCGCGGCGTTGATCGGCGTGGGATACGGGCCGATGACGCCGGCCTCTTCGCACATCCTCATCCGCCAGACGCCGCCCGAACGCCGCGCGCTCATCTTCTCGATCAAGCAGACCGGGGTGCCGCTGGGCGGCGCGCTCGCGGGGCTGGTGGTGCCGGCGCTGACGCTGGCGTTCGGCTGGCGCGGCGCGGCGCTGGCGGTGGCGGCGGCGAGCGTCGTGCTGGCGGTGGCTTGCGAGCCCTTGCACCACAGTCTCGACGACGACGCCGATCCCTCGGCCGCGGGCGAGCGCGGCATGTTTTCCTCGCTCCGGCTGGTTTTGGGCCTGCCCGGGCTGCGCAAGCTGTCGCTGTCCTCGCTGGCCTATTCCGCCATGCAACTCTGCATCAGCGCCTTCATCGTCACCTTCCTGACCGTCGGTCTCGGCATGGATCTGGTGACGGCCGGCCTGATCATGGCCGCGGCACAGGCGGCGGGGGTGGGCGGGCGCATTCTGTGGGGCTGGCTGTCGGACCGGCTGATGACCGCGCGCATGGCCTTGAGCCTGTTGGGCTATGCCATCGGCTTGAGCGGCGCGGCGCTGGCGCTCGCCACGCCCGCCTGGCCGGTGGCCGCGGTCGCGCTTAGCGCCATGGCGCTGGGCGCGGTGGCGCTGGGCTGGAACGGCGTATTCCTGGCCGAAGTGGCGCGCCAGGCGCCGCCCGGCCTGGCCGGCAGCGCCACCGGCGGGGCGCTGGCCTTCACCTTCCTCGGCGCGTTGCTGGGCCCGCCGCTGTTCGGCGCCGTGGTCGATTTGACCGGCAGCTATCGCGCGGCTTTTCTCGCGGCCTCGCTCTGCGCCGCGCTGGCGGGCTTCGTGGTGATGCGGCGTCCGGCGGATTAAGAGTTAAGCGAGCAATTCGATCGAAGAAGCTTCGCGGCCCCGCTTGGCTTGCGAGACCATCATCCGCACCGGCTGGCCGGGCTCGAGCAGCTCGATGCCGCAACGCCGGAGCGCGGTGATGTGGACGAAAATATCCTTGCCGCCGTCATTCGGCAGGATGAATCCGAAGCCGCGCGCCGGGTCGTACCATTTGACCACGCCGTCGAGCGATTCGGCCGGGCCCGGTTGCATGTCGTTGCCGCCGTCATAACCTCCGCCGCCGCCATAGCCGCCGCCGCCATAGCCGCCGCCGTCGCGCGCGCGGTAACCGCCCCGGTCTCCCCCGCGATCGCCGCCGCGTTCGCCCCCACGTTCTCTGGGCGCGCGCGGCGTCGCGGTCGAGGTATCGAGGTCGAGCACCTGAACCGCGGCGCGGCCTTTCGGCCCCTGCACCCATTCGAAGGTGACGCTGGCGCCGTCGGGCGCCTCGCCGAAGCCCGAGCGCTCGAGTACGGCCAAAGGCAGGAAAACGTCGCTGGCGCCGTCATCCGGGACGATGAAGCCGAAGCCCTTGCTGCGGTTGAACCACTTTATTTTACCGGACAGCCGCGCGGCCTCGCCTTGCGGCGGTGCAAATGCATTCATGATGTCACCATCGGAAACAACCCCCCGCATCCCCCGCCGGGCCTCATAACGGCCCTGCCCCAAGGCCGGGGGATGCTCGCCGCCCGGGGGCTTTCCGCCCCGGGCCGCATTCAATCGATAAGGTTATTTCCCCCCGGCTTTGCTGGCAAACAGTAAATAATTGACCGCCAATCCTCCGCCCAGACGCCAGGAAGCGGTCCGGGCGTCATAGGACATCCCCTCGATCCCGCCTATTTCCAGCCCGTTTTCCCGCAATCCCGCCGCCAGCTCCGAGGGCCGCACGAACTTGCTCCAATGATGCGTGCCGCGCGGGACCCAACGCAGCACGTATTCGGCGCCGATTATGGCGAACAGGAAGGCCTGGAGCGTCCGGTTGATGGTCGAGGCGATGAGCGCGCCGCCCGGCTTGACCAGCGCCGCGGCGGTTTTGAGGAACAGCCCGATATCGGCGACATGCTCCACCACCTCGAGCGCCAGCACGGCGTCGAATTTGAGCCGCCTGCGCGCCAGATCCTCGGATGCCTCGACGCGGTAATCGATCTCCAGCCCCGCCGCCTCGGCGTGGTCGCGCGCCACCGCGATCGCGGCCCGGTCGGCGTCGATGCCGGTGACGGCGAAGCCCAACCGCGCCAGCGGCTCGGCGACGATGCCGCCGCCGCAGCCGATGTCGAGCAGCGAAAGCCCGGCGAAGGGCCGCGGCTTTTTGATGTCGCGGCCGAAATGCGCCGCGAGATTGTCGCGGATGAAGCCGAGCCGCGCCGGGTTGAGGCGATGGAGCGGGCGGAATTCGCCCTCCGTGTCCCACCAGCGCGCCGCCACCTTGCCGAAGCTCGCGATCTCGGCGGGGTCGATGGTGGTGGGTTTGGCGGCCGGCCGCGCCGCCGGCGCCTTCATCCGCCGCATTTCTGAAGCCATTGGGTCGCCTCGCCGTTCGCCTTTTTTATGCCGCCGCTCACCGACGCCCGGTCGCCGGTCTTGACCTCGAGGAAGCGGAACCGGTTCCCGTCCTTGATCAGCACGTTGTTCATGACGATGGTCGCGGGCTGGCCGTTCATATTTTCGGTGATGGTCAAGACTCAGGGAGATCTGCCCGTCCGGGAGCACGCGGACGTCGCCCACGGATGCCGAACCCACCGGGCCTTGCGGGCCGCTCTCGATGTATTGCGGCGGTTGATCGGCGGGCGCGGCGAAGGTGACGCCGGGGTTGTCGGGCCCGAGCGGTTTTTGGCAATCGACCGCCCAATCGCCTTCCAGGCCGAGCCGGGTCAAGGCCACGCTGTCGGGGTTGGCGGCGGCCAAAATGACCGCCAAAACCGCCGCCGGGATAGCCAATCCTGCTCCGCTCATGCCGTCTCCGCTTTGGGCCGCCGTTCTTGCTTCGCCATCAGGGGGGAGAGTATGTATACGCGCCCTTTCCCCGGCAACTAGAGCCGGGGATGGACGGCCCATCCTCGTCTTAATCATCATTAGGATCGTCAGGCGGCGCAGGTTCGATAGATGGCGCGCATTGTACAGAAATTCGGCGGCACTTCGGTCGCCGGCATCGACCGGATCCGCAGCGTGGCGTTGCGCGTCAAGCGCGAGGTCGATTCCGGCAGCCAGGTGGCGGTGGTGGTTTCGGCCATGGCCGGGACCACCAATCAGCTGGTCGGCTGGTCGGCCGAGGCGTCGGTGGCGAAACCGCCTTCCGGCGCGGCCGAACCCGTCAAGCCCGTCCCGGGCGCCGGACTGGGCCTCGAGGACGGCCGCGAATACGACGTGGTGGTGGCCGCCGGCGAGCAGGTGACCGCCGGCCTGTTGGCGCTCGCCTTGCAGGCGCTTGGCCTCAAGGCGCGCTCCTGGCTCGGCTGGCAGGTGCCGGTCAAGACCGACGCCGTCCACGGCAAGGCGCGGATCCTCGACATTCCGGTCGACTCGATAACCGCCGCCATGAACCGGGGCGAGGTCGCGGTGCTGGCCGGATTCCAGGGCATCGGGCCGGACGGCCGCATCACCACGCTGGGGCGCGGCGGCTCCGACACCTCGGCGGTGGCGCTGGCGGCCGCGCTCGAGGCCGAGCGTTGCGACATCTTCACCGACGTCGACGGGGTCTACACCACCGATCCGCGCATTGTTGCGAAGGCGAGGAAGCTCGATAGAATAACCTACGAGGAGATGCTCGAATTCGCCAGCCAGGGCGCCAAGGTGCTGCAAACCCGCTCGGTCGAATTGGCGATGAATCACCGCGTACGCGTGCAGGTTCTGTCGAGTTACGAGGACGTTCCGGGTACACTGGTCGTTGACGAGGACGAGATCGTGGAAAAACAAGTGGTGAGCGGCATCGCCTACAGCCGCGACGACGCCAAGGTGACGCTGGTCGCGGTTCCCGACCGGCCGGGGGTGGCCGCGTCCATCTTCGGGCCCTTGGCCGAGCACGCGGTCAATGTCGACATGATCGTGCAGAACATCTCCGAGGACGGGAAGACCACCGATTTGACCTTCACCGTCGCCAAATCCGATCTGGCGCGCACGGTGAAGGCGCTCGAAGCGCAGAAGAAGACGCTCGGCTACGCCGCGCTCAAGCCCGATCCGAACGTGGTCAAAATCTCGGTCATCGGCGTCGGCATGCGCAGCCACGCCGGCGTGGCGCAGAAGATGTTTTCGACCCTGGCGGAGAAGAACATCAACATCCTGGTGATCTCGACCTCCGAGATCAAGGTGAGCGTGCTGGTCTCCGAGGAATACACCGAGCTGGCGCTGCGCGCGCTGCACACCGCCTATGGGCTGGATGCCGGATGAAAGATCGCAACCCATGACCGCCGGGACGTCCGGCCCGGGGCGGCGCTGGCTCGACCGGCTGTGGGCGCGCGGGCGCGCTTTCCTCGGCGCCGAACTCGCCATCATGGGCGGCGCCATGACCTGGGTGTCGGAGCGCCACCTGGTCGCCGCCATATCCAATGGCGGCGGCTTCGGCGTCATCGCCTGCGGCTCGATGAACGCCAAGCTGCTGGACGAGGAAATAGCGGCCACCCAGGCGCTCACCAAGAAACCCTTCGGCGTCAATTTGATCACGCTCCATCCCGACCTGATCGAACTGGTCGACGTCTGCACCCGGCACAAGGTCGGCCACGTGGTGCTGGCCGGCGCGTTGCCGCCGGCGCCGGCGGTGGCGCGCATCAAGCAATCGGGGGCGAAGCTGGTGTGCTTCGCCCCGTCGCTGGCGATCGCCAAGAAGCTCATCCGCATGGGCGCCGACGCCATCATCATCGAGGGCATGGAGGCGGGCGGGCATATCGGCCCGGTTTCCACCGGCGTCCTGGCGCAGGAGATACTGCCGCACGTGACCGAGGTGCCGGTCTTCGTCGCCGGCGGCATCGGCCACGGCACCGCCATCGCCTCTTATCTGGAGATGGGCGCGTCGGGCGTGCAGCTCGGCACGCGCTTCGTCTGCGCGCATGAATCGATCGCGCATCCCAAATTCAAGCAGACCTTCATCCGCGCCTCCTCGCGCGACGCCGTGCCCTCGGTGCAGCTCGATGCGCGCTTCCCGGTGATCCCGGTGCGCGCGCTCGCCAATGCCGGGACCCATCAATTCGCGGATTTGCAGCGCGCCGTCATCGACCGCGTCAACCAAGGCGATCTTTCCCTGAAGGACGCGCAGCTCGAGATCGAGCGCTTCTGGGCCGGCGCGCTCCGGCGCGCGGTGATCGACGGCGACGTCGAGACCGGCTCGGTCATGGCCGGGCAGAGCGTCGGGCTGGTGAAGCGCGAGCAATCGACCAAGGAGATTCTCGACGAGCTGGTGACGCAGGCCTGCGCCGCGCTGGAGGCGCGGGCTCCGGCGTCGCTCGATCGCGCTGCCGAGGGCAAGCTCGGCGCCGGGTTCAGGACCCGGGCGGAGGCGTGATGGATCCCGGCGCGGCGGCCACGGGCTCCCGCCGCGTGCTTCGCCGTCTCCGCGACGTGATGGCGGGCTCGGGCACGGCGCAGGAGCGGCTCAACACCATCGTCAAGATCATCGCCGCCGACATGGTGGCCGAGGTCTGCTCCTGTTACGTCATGCGCGCGGGCGAGGTGCTGGAACTCTTCGCCACCGAAGGCCTGCGGCCCGAAGCCGTGCATCGCACCCGCCTCAGGGTGGGCGAGGGCCTGGTCGGCGTCATCGCCGCCACCGCCCGGCCGTTGGCGCTCGCCGACGCGCAATCCCATCCCGATTTCGCCTACCGGCCCGAGACCGGCGAGGAGATCTACCATTCGCTGATGGGCGTGCCGATCCTGCGCGGCGGCCGCGTGCTGGGCGTGCTCGTCGTACAGAACCGGACTTTGCGGAATTACACCGAAGACGAGATCGAGGTGTTGCAGACCATCGCTATGGTGCTGGCGGAACTCGCCGCCTCGGGCGATCTGGTCAATCCGCTGGAGCGGCAGCAGGGCGAAGGCAACGTGACGTTGCCGATGCGCCTCGACGGCATCAAGCTCAACCCCGGCCTGGCCATGGGCCAGGCGGTGCTGCATCAGCCGCGCATCGTCATCAGCCGGGTGGTGGCGGAGGATACCGGCGCCGAGCTCGAGCGCCTCCAGGCGGCGGTGGCCGCGATGCAGAGCGCGATCGACGCCTTGCTCGAGCAAAGCGTCCTGCCCTCGGGCGGCGAGCACCATGACGTGCTCGAGACCTACCGCATGTTCGCCGCCGACCGCGGCTGGCTCGCGCGCATCACCGACGCGGTCAAGGGCGGCCTCACCGCCGAGGCGGCGGTGCAGAAGGTGCAGAACGATTCGCGCGTGCGGCTCTCCCAGGCGACCGATCCCTATTTGCGCGAGCGGCTCACCGATCTCGACGACCTCGGCAACCGGCTGCAATGGCATCTGAGCGGCGGAAGCGCGGGTTCGGCCAAGACCGAGCTGCCGGAACACTACGTGCTGATCGCGCGCAACATGGGGCCGGCCGAGCTCTTGGATTACGAGCGCAAGGGCTTGCGCGGCCTGGTGCTGGAGGAGGGTTCGCCCGGCGCCCATGTCGTGGTGGTGGCGCGCGCGCTCGACATTCCCGTGGTCGGCCGGGTCAAGAACGTGCTCGCCAAGGTCGAAGCCGGCGATCTGGTGGCGGTCGACGGCGAGGAGGCGATCGTGCTGTTGCGTCCGGGCGAGGATCTGCAGCAGGCGGCGCTGGCGCGCATCCGCATCCGCCAGGGCGAGCGCCAGCGTTACGCCGCGCTCAAGGACTTGCCGGCCGAGACCAAGGACGGCGCGCGCATCGAATTGAACCTCAATGCCGGGTTGCTGATCGACCTGCCCTATCTCGCGGAGACCAACGCCGCCGGAATCGGACTGTTCCGCACCGAGCTGCTGTTCATGCTGCGCGAGGAATTCCCCACCGTGGCGCAGCAGGCGGTGCTTTATCGCCGCGTCATCGAGCTGGCGGGCGACCGCCCGGTCACCTTCCGCAGTCTCGATGTCGGCGGCGACAAGCTGCTGCCCTACATGGAGGACGTGGCGGAGGAGAATCCGGCCATGGGCTGGCGCGCCATCCGCCTGGCGCTCGACCGGCCCGTGCTGCTGCGCCAGCAGCTGCGCGCCTTCATCCGCGCCGCTTCGGGCAAGCGCCTGCGCGTCATGTTCCCGATGGTGGCGGAGCCGTCCGAGTTCGCGGCCGCGCGCGAGTTGTTGGAATTGGAGCTCGACCGGGTGAAGAAGCGCGACGGGCAATTGCCGGTCTCGGTCGAGGCGGGCGCCATGCTCGAAGTGCCCGCGCTGCTCTGGCAATTGCCCGAACTCCTGGCGCGGGTCGATTTCATCTCGGTCGGCACCAACGATCTGATGCAGTTCCTGTTCGCCGCCGACCGCGGCAATGCCCGCCTGGCCGACCGTTACGACCCGCTGTCGCTCCCGCATCTGCGCGTGCTGGCGCAGATATCCCGGGCCTGCGCCGCCGCGGGCAGGCCGTTCGCGCTGTGCGGCGAAATGGCCGGCGACACGCTCGGCGCCATGGCGCTGATCGGGCTGGGCTATCGCAATCTCTCCATGGCGCCCACGTCGCTCGGGCCGGTCAAGGCGATGATCCGCAGCCTCGATCTCGCCAGCCTCAAGGAGTTCCTGGCCGCCCAGGAAGGCGCGGGCGCGGGCTCGGGGTCCTTGCGCGACAAGCTGCGCGATTTCGCGCGCGACCACGGCGTCGTGGTCTGAGGCGGGCCCCTATCGGCGGTTGCGACTCGGCCCGGCGATTGATACCTTGGGCGTCACCGGATCGAGGCCAGGACGCTGGATGTGCCCCCCGGGCGAACCAGAAGCTGCCGCGATCCGGCCGAGAGGCTGATGACATCGAACCCGGATGAACCGAAGCCGCTTGAGGGCGAAGCCGCGCCGCAGCATCCGCCGGCGGAAGAAGCCCCGCGCGCCAAGCACACCATCGGCGCGCTGTTGCGCGAAACGCGCGAGAATTACGGCGGCGACCTCGAACGCATCGCCACCGCGTTGCGCATCAAGCCCGCCTATCTCACCGCGCTCGAGGAAGGGCGTTACGACCGCCTGCCCGCGCCGGTCTACGCGCTGGGCTTCGTGCGCGCCTATGCCATTCATATGGGGCTCGACGGCGAAGAGGCGGTGCGCCGCTTCAAGCAGGAAGCGAACGGGCTCGAGATTCCGCGCGATCTGATCTTCCCGATCCCGCTCGCCGACCACAGCATCCCGCGCAAGCCGATCCTGATCGCGGGGCTGCTGCTGCTGATCGCCGCCTATGCCGTTTGGTACTACTTCTCCTCCGGCGACAGCCGCCGGCCCGAACGGGTGAGCGAGGTGCCGGCCGAGTTGATGGCGAACCAGCCCGGCGCGGGCGCCGCTCCGCCCGCGCCCGCGATTTCGCCGCCCGAGGCCTCGGCGGCGACGGCGTCGCCGTCCAAGCCTCTGCTCCAGGCGCCGCCCGCGCCGCCGCCGGTTGCATCCCCGCCCCAGCCCGTGGCGGCCGCGCCCGCGCCGGCGCCGGCTTCATCCCCGCCCAAGATCGTGATGACCCCGCCGCCCGCTTCCTCCCCGCCGCAGCAGCAGGCGTCGGCACCGCCTCCGTCCTCGCCGCCCGTCAACGCGGCCCCCGCTGCTTCCGGCGATGCCAATCACGTCTTCGGCCTGGCGGGCTTGCCGGTGCGCATCGTCATCCGCGCCAAGGACGACAGCTGGCTGCAAGTACGCGACCGCGACCAGAACCTGCTGTTCCAGCGGCTGATGAAGCCGGACGACACCTATCGCGTGCCCGACCGGGCGGGCCTCTCCTTCATGACCGGCAACGCCGCGGCGCTCGACATCACCGTGGACGGAAATCCGGCGCCGCCGCTTTCCGGCACGGTGAAGCACGACGTGCTGCTCGATCCCGCCCGGCTTTTGGCCGGGACCGCGGCGGTGAATTAGCCGGCCGGACCGGGCCAAAGGCGGGCCAGTGACGGCGGGCCAGGGCGGACTTTTTCCTGCCACAAAAACCCGCTAAAACGCGCTATAACTCCCCTGAGTGCTTCCCCGGGAAACCGGGAAGCCCTTGATAAACCGGGGTTTGTCCGGGTCATCCCGGTCCTGAGACGAGGTTTTTTGCAATGAGCGTGCGCCCCTATCGCGATATCAACCGCCGCAAGAGCCGGCAGATCCATGTCGGCTCCGTGCCGGTGGGCGGCGACGCGCCGATCACCGTGCAGTCGATGACCAACACCCTGACCCATGACGTCAAGGCGACGGTGGAGCAGATCCAGGGTCTGGAACGCGCCGGCGCCGACATCGTGCGCGTCTCCTGCCCGGACGAGGAATCCTCGGCCGCGCTCAAGGACATCGTGCGCCAGGTGAAGGTGCCGATCGTCGCCGACATCCACTTCCACTACAAACGCGCGATCGAGGCGGCCAAGAACGGGGCATCCTGTCTGCGCATCAATCCCGGCAATATCGGCTCGGCCGAGCGCGTGAAAGAGGTGGTCAAGGCCGCCAAGGATCACGGCTGCTCGATGCGCATCGGCGTCAACGCCGGCTCGCTGGAGAAGGATTTGCTCGAGCGTTACGGCGAGCCTTGTCCCGAAGCCATGGTCGAAAGCGCGCTGACCCACGCCAAGATTCTCGAGGACAACGATTTCTTCGAGTTCAAGATTTCGTGCAAGGCCTCGGACGTGTTCCTGGCCGTGGCGGCCTATCAGCAGCTCTCCGAGGCGTGCGATTACCCGCTCCATCTCGGCATCACCGAGGCCGGCGGTCTCATGACCGGCACGACCAAATCCGCCATCGGCATGGGCTCGCTGCTCTGGGCCGGCATCGGCGACACCATCCGCGTCTCGCTTTCGGCCGAGCCGGTCGAGGAGATCAAGATCGGCTACGAAATCCTGAAGGCGCTCGGCCTGCGCCGCCGCGGCGTCACCGTCATCTCGTGTCCCTCCTGCGCGCGCCAGAATTTCCAGGTCATCAAGACGGTCGAGGTGCTGGAACAGCGCCTGGCGCACATCACCACGCCGATGACGCTCTCGGTCATCGGCTGCGTCGTCAACGGCCCGGGCGAGGCGCGCGAAACCGATATCGGCTTCACCGGCGGCGGCAACAACACCCACCAGGTCTACGTCGCCGGCTTGCCCGACCACCGCCTCAAGGATCAGGACATCGTCGACCATCTGGTGGCGATGGTCGAGAAGAAGGCGGCCGAGATCGAAGCCGAGAAGAAGAAGGCCGAGATCGCCGAGGCCGCCGCCTCTTGAGCGGAAGACTGCAGCCGGTCCGCGGTACCCAGGATCTCCTGCCCGCGGCGATGCGGCGTTTCCGCGCCGTCATCGGCGCCGCGCGCGCGATAACCGAACGCTACGGCTACCAGGAAATCGCCACCCCGATCTTCGAGTTCACCGAGGTGTTCGCGCGGCCGATCGGCGAATTGACCGATATCGTGATGAAGGAGATGTACTCCTTCGCCGATCAAGCGGCGGCGAGGAGATCACGCTCAGGCCCGAATACACCGCCGGGATCGTCCGCTCGATCCTGTCCAACGGGCTGACGCAAAGCCTGCCGCTGAGGCTCTTCGCCAGCGGTCCGATGTTCCGTTACGAACGGCCGCAGAAAGGCCGCTTCCGCCAGTTCCACCAGATCGATGTCGAACTCATCGGCGTCAAGGAGCCGTTAGGCGATGTCGAGGTGATCGCGCTCGGCGCGGAAATCCTGGAATCATTGGGCGTGTTGAAGCGCACGGTGCTGGAATTGAACACGCTCGGCGACGCCCCGAGCCGCAGCGCCTATCGCGACGCGCTGGTGAAGTTCTATCAGGGCCATCATCACAAACTGTCCGAGGACAGCCGGCATCGGCTCGAACGCAATCCGTTGCGTATCCTCGATTCCAAGGACGAGGGCGACCAGCGCATCAACGCGAACGCGCCGTCTTTCGCCGGGTTCCTCACCCAAGCGGCGCGCGATTTCTACGCCGCCGTGAAGCACGGCCTCGACGATCTCGGCATTGCCTACCGGGAGAATCCGCGCCTGGTGCGCGGCCTCGATTACTATTGCCACACCGCCTTCGAATTCACGACCGGGGAGCTGGGGTCGCAAGGCGCGGTGCTGGCCGGCGGGCGTTACGACGGCCTCATGGGCGTGATGGGCGGGCCGGAAACCCCGGGCGTCGGCTGGGCTGGCGGCATCGAACGCCTGGCGCTGATGATCGCCGAGCCGCCGCCGGGGCCGCGGCCGATCGCGCTCATACCGATCGGGCAGGACGGGGAGACTCTCGCCCTTAAACTGGCGCGGGAGCTGCGCCGCGCCGGCTTCACCGTCGATCTGGCCTATTCCGGCAACCTGAAGAAGCGATTGCAGCGCGCCAACAAGGTGAATGCGCGCGCCGCCGTGATCCTCGGCGAGGACGAGTTGAAACGCGGCTTGGCCGCGATCCGCGATCTCGACGGCGAAAGCCAGACCGAGACGCCGCTGGCGGGTTTGAAAGACCGGCTCGCCGCCTTCCGGAGCTGATCGTGAGCGAGAATCCCGCCTTCGACGCAAAGCTCGACCGGCTGGTGGCGCGCCACGGGGAGCTCTCGGCCTTGATGTCCGATCCGGTGCGTTCGGGCGAATTCGTCAAGCTCGCCAAGGAATACAGCGAGCTTTCGCCCATCGTCCAAAGCATCAACAATCTCCGCCAGACCCAGGCCGAGCAGGCCGAACTCGAAACCCTCGCCAAGGGCGAGGACGCGGAGATGCGCAAGCTCGCGGAAACCGAGCTCGACGCCGTGAGGAAGCGCCTCTTGGTCTTGGACGAGGGGGTCAAGACCCTGCTCTTGCCCAAGGACGAGGCCGACGAGAAGAACGCCATCCTCGAGGTCCGCGCCGGCACCGGCGGCGAGGAGGCGGCCTTGTTCGCCGCATCGCTCTTCCGCATGTATCAGCGTTACGCCGCGCTCAAGGGCTGGCGCTTCGAGATCATCGAAATCTCGGAAACCGGCCTGGGCGGCTACAAGGAGGCGATCGCCGAGATCGCCGGCCGCAACGTCTTCCAGCGGCTCAAATTCGAATCCGGCGTCCACCGGGTGCAGCGCGTGCCGGAAACCGAAGGCTCGGGCCGCATCCACACCTCGGCCGCGACCGTCGCCGTGCTGCCCGAGGCCGAGGAAGTCGACATCAAGATCGAGGACAAGGATCTGCGCATCGACGTGTTCCGCTCCTCGGGCCCGGGCGGGCAATCGGTCAACACCACCGACAGCGCGGTCCGCATCACGCATATCCCGACCGGCGTCGTCGTCCAGCAGCAGGACGAGAAATCGCAGCACAAGAACAAGGCCAAGGCGATGAAGGTGCTGCGCGCCCGGCTTTACGACCGCGAGCGCCAGGCGAAAGAGGCCTCGCGCGCCGCGTCGCGCAAAAGCCAGGTCGGCAGCGGCGACCGCTCCGAGCGCATCCGCACCTATAATTTTCCGCAAGGCCGGGTTTCCGACCACCGCATCAATCTGACGCTCTACAAGATCGACCAGGTGATGGACGGCGAGGCGCTCGATCAATTCATCGACGCGCTTCTGGCCGAGGACCGCGCCGCCAAGCTGGCCGAGGCCGAATGAGCGCCGCCGTCAAGAACGACGTTTTGGGCGACGCCGCGCGGGTGCTGAAACGCGCCGGGATCGACAGCCCGGCGCGCGAGGCCAGGCTGCTGCTGGAACTGGCCCAGGGCGATCCAGCCCGCTTCGCGGATTACGTCCGCCGCCGATCCTCGCACGAGCCTTATTCCCGCATTCGCGGCAAGCGCGAATTCTGGAGTCTCGATCTCGATCTCTCGCCCGACACGCTCGATCCGCGCCCGGATAGCGAAACCCTGATCGAAGCGGCGCTGGATCATCTTCCCGGCCGCGATGCTTCCTTGCGCGCGATCGATTTCGGCGCCGGCAGCGGCGCGCTGCTGCTGGCCTTTCTCGCCGAATTTCCCAACGCCACCGGCATCGGCATCGACATTCTGCCGGGCGCGGTATCGGCCGCGCGGCGCAACGCCGAAAAACTGGGCCTGGCCGCGCGTGCCGAATTCGTCCTGGGCGATTGGCGCGAAAAAAATCTGGGGCCGGCCGATGTCATCCTGGCCAACCCGCCCTATATACCGTCCGGCGAGATCGACCGTCTCCAACCGGAAGTGACGCGTTTCGATCCCCGCGCGGCGCTCGATGGCGGCGCCGACGGTCTCGAATCCTACCGCGCCCTGGCGCCGGTAATTTATCGGGCGCTCGGCCCCGGCGGCTTCGCGTTTTTGGAGCTGGGACAGGGCCAGGCGCGGCCGGTTGCCGCGATCATGGAACGGGCCGGGCTCAAACTCGTGGGAACAAGGCCGGACCTCGCGCGAATCGAGCGCTGCCTGGTCCTGCGTCAAGCGGATTAAGCCTTTGGCGGGGCTGAAATTAACGAAAAAAACTGGTTGGCATGATCCCCTACACCGTCTAGGGTGGCTTCGCCAAGAGCCAGCGAGCCAAGTGCTCCAGGTCCTAAAGGGCAAAACCGATCCCCGATCTGCTATCAACCGTCCGATTATTCGGAACGGAAAGGTGAATCAGATTCAGGACGGAACCAGCCAACGACACAGAGTCAAAAATGAGTAATTACCAAGGAAACATGAGAGGGCCCGGCCAGAAAAACCGCGGCCGCGGCGGCCGTCCCAACAACATGATGGGCGGCGGCAACCAGGGCAACCGTCCGCGTCCCCCGAACCGCATGCAGAATTTCGATTCGAGCGGGCCGAGCGTGAAGATCCGCGGCAACGCCTATCAGGTGTTCGAGCGCTACATCGCCATGGCGCGCGAGGCCTCTTCGGCGGGCGACCGCGTCGCCGCCGAGAATCTCTATCAGCACGCCGAGCACTATTACCGCATCATGCAGGCGAACGGCGAAGGCCAGCAGAACCAGATGGGCGGCCAAGGCAGGCCGATGACGCCGGCGGATACCGAAATGAATCCCGGCGACATGGACCATGACGGTCCGCCGCCGCAGCAACCTCAGCAGCCACAACAGCCGCAGCAGTACAACCCGCAGCCGCACAACCCGCAGCATTACCAGCAGCAGCCGCAGCAGCCGCGCCACGCTTCGCAGCCCTATCCCCAGCCGCAGCCTCAAGCCCAGCCTCAGCACCAGCCGGCGCCGGTGCAACCGCAGCCCCAGCCGCAGCCGGTGGTTCAGTCCCAGCCGCAGCCGCAGCCGCAACCCCAGCCGCCCGCGCCGCCGGAGACCCCAGAGGGCTCGTGAATTAACGAACGAGCGACCCGGGAAGGGGCATTTTCCCGCGTCATTGCGAGCCGAAGGCGAAGCAGTCCAGAAATGACGCCGTGCCAGCTGGATTGCTTCGGCCGCCCTGTTCTTGAAAATCGGGCGGCCTCGCAATGACGGCTAAAGCCCCCCTTGGCGATGCGGGTTTGCGACCCCATATTTGAACCCGGAAGACAGGTGCCGCCGCTTCCAAGAAGGGCGGTCTTGCCGGTTCAGGCTCAGGGGGTCTTATGGACTTCGAGAAATATACGGAGCGCTCGAAAGGCTTCGTCCAGGCGGCGCAGACGCTGGCCCAGCGTTCGGGCCATCAGCAATTCACGCCCGAGCATCTGCTCAAGGTGCTGCTCGACGACAAGGAAGGCCTCGCGGCCAATCTCATCCGCGCCTCGGGCGGCGATCCAGCCCGCGCGTTGGCGTCGACCGAAGCGGCGCTCGAGAAACTGCCGCGCGTCGAGGGCAAGGGCGCCGGCCAGGTCTATCTCTCCACCGAAACCGCGCGGCTGTTCGAGCAGGCGGAAAAGCTCGCCGACAAGGCGGGCGACAGCTTCGTCACCGCCGAAAGGCTGCTGCTGGCGCTGGCGCTCGACCGCAACACCGCCGCCGGCCAGGCGCTCGCCGAGGCCGGCATCAACGCGCAGAAGCTCAACGCCGCGATCGAAACCGTGCGCAAGGGCCGCACCGCCGACAGCGCCACCGCCGAGCAGGGCTATGACGCGCTCAAGAAATACGCCCGCGACCTGACCGAGGCGGCGCGCGAAGGCAAGCTCGACCCGGTCATCGGCCGCGACGAGGAAATCCGCCGCACCATCCAGGTGCTCTCGCGCCGCACCAAGAACAACCCGGTGCTGATCGGCGAGCCCGGCGTGGGCAAGACCGCGATCGTCGAGGGCCTGGCGTTGCGCATCGTCCAGGGCGACGTGCCCGAAAGCCTGAAGGAAAAACGCCTGTTGGCGCTCGATCTGGGCGCGCTCATCGCCGGCGCCAAGTTCCGCGGCGAATTCGAGGAGCGCCTGAAGGCCGTGCTGGCCGAGATCACCGCCTCGGCGGGCGAGATCATCGTCTTCATCGACGAACTGCACACGCTGGTGGGCGCCGGCAAGGCCGAAGGCGCGATGGACGCCTCCAACATGCTGAAGCCCGCCTTGGCGCGCGGCGAGTTGCACTGCGTCGGCGCCACCACGCTCGACGAATACCGCAAAAACATCGAAAAGGACGCGGCGCTGGCGCGGCGCTTCCAGCCGGTTTTCGTCAACGAGCCCTCGGTCGAGGACACCATCTCGATCCTGCGCGGCATCAAGGAGAAATACGAACTCCACCACGGCGTGCGCGTCACCGACGCCGCCATCGTCGCCGCCGCCACGCTTGGCGAACCGCTACATCACCGACCGCTTCCTGCCCGACAAGGCGATCGATTTGATGGACGAGGCCGCCTCGCGTTTGCGCATGGAGGCCGAATCCAAGCCCGAGGCGATCGACGAACTCGACCGCCGCATCCTCCAGCTCAAGATCGAGCGCGAGGCCTTGAAGAAGGAAAAGGACGCCGCCTCCAAGGACCGGCTGAAGAAGCTCGAAGCCGAATTGAAGGATCTCGAAAAGCAATCGGCCGAATTGACGTCACGCTGGCGCGCGGAAAAGGACAAGATGGCCGGGGCGCAGAAGCTGAAGGAGCAGCTCGACCGCGCCCGGAGCGAATTGGAACAGGCGCAGCGCAAGGGCGATTTCACCCGCGCCGGCGAGCTGACCTACGCCACCATCCCCGAGCTCGAAAAGAAGCTGAAATCGGCCGAAGGCGAAAGCGCCGGCCACATGATCGAGGAAGCGGTCACCGCCCAGCACATCGCCGGGGTGGTGTCGCGCTGGACCGGCATCCCGGTCGACCGGATGCTCGAAGGCCAGCGCGAGAAATTGCTGCGCATGGAGAAAGGAATTGGCCGGCGGGTCGTCGGCCAGGATGAAGCCGTCGTGGCCGTCTCCAACGCCATCCGCCGCGCCCGCGCGGGCCTGCAAGACCCCAACCGGCCGATCGGCTCGTTCCTGTTCCTCGGGCCCACGGGCGTCGGCAAGACCGAGCTCGCCAAGGCGCTGGCCGAATTCCTCTTTGATGATGAGTCCGCGATGCTGCGCATCGACATGTCGGAATACATGGAAAAGCACGCGGTCGCGCGGCTCATCGGCGCGCCGCCGGGCTATGTCGGCTACGAGGAAGGCGGCGGCTTGACCGAAGCGGTGCGCCGCCGGCCCTATCAGGTGATCCTGTTCGACGAGATCGAAAAGGCGCATCCCGACGTGTTCAACGTGCTGCTCCAGGTGCTGGACGACGGCCGTTTGACCGACGGCCAGGGCCGCACGGTCGATTTCCGCAACGCGCTCATCATTTTGACGTCCAATCTCGGCAGCGAGTTCCTCGCCAATCTGCCCGACGGCCAGGAAACCTCGTCGGTGCGCGCGCAGGTGATGGAAGCGGTGCGCGGCGGCCTTCCGCCCCGAGTTCCTGAACCGGCTCGACGAGATATTGCTGTTCCGGCGGCTCTCGCGCGCCGACATGGAAGGCATCGTTTCGATCCAGTTGAAGGGGCTCGAGAAGCTTCTGGCCGAGCGCAAGATTTCGATCGAGCTCGATCCCAAGGCGCGGGCCTGGCTGGCGCAGGCGGGCTACGACCCGGTCTACGGCGCAAGGCCCCTGAAGCGCGTCATCCAGCGCGAGCTGCAAAACCCGCTGGCCGAAAAGATACTCAAGAGCGAGATCGCCGAAGGCGACACCGTCAAGGTCTCGGCCACCGGCAACGACAAGCTCGCGATTTCGGCGGCCAAGGGCGCCAAATGCAAGGCGCCCTCCCAGGCGGCGGAGTAGGGGCGGGCGGGCTTCTACGACCGACTCACACGATCCGCCAGAAGCTGAGCATGATGTCAGTCACCGATGCCGTCCTCGGCTTGAGGCCGGCCCGGCTTTATGCTCTCAATCGGGTTCTCGCGGTAAAAATTGTAGATGAACCTCAGCGCGCGTTTTTCGGCATCACTCAATTTGGCGCTTCCGGGTTCGGTGCTTGTCCGGTGACGGTGATCCAAAGCCAGAAGTATTTCGAGAATATCCGGGGGCAAGGGCGCAACCGAATAAATGCGGCACGGAACGCCATCCGAATCCGCTATGCCGGTGGTCCGGTCGAATTCAAACGTCACGTCATTCATGAAAAGCCGTTGAGCGCCAATGGTCGTTTCGCCGATCGTCCTTGCCTGGCAAAGCAGGCTGGCGCCAGTGATGCTCTGTCCAAGGAAGATATCGCCAGCGGCAATATTTCGGATCTCGGTTATGGCGTCGGGCATGATCTCATTCGCCGCTCAAATCTGGTTCGCAGGGTAATATTTGGCTATGTAGAGAATGGCGTCTATTTCGGCCCGGGTTAATTTAGTTCGTTCCGGGTCGGTGCTTGTTCGATATCGATGATCCAGCCCGAGGAATACGTTGTGGATCTCCGGCGGCAACGGCGCGACCGAATTGATTGTGCATAGAATGTCATCGGGGCTCTTCTCCGTGCCGGTTATACGATCGAATTCGTGGTCGGTTTGCGTGGTAATCCTTCTCGCCTGAATGGTCTTGTCATTTACCGCCGTCGTCAGGCAGATCATGCTGGCGCCGTTGGGACATGACGCGTGGAAGAAATCTCCGACGCCTATATTTCGAATCAGCGTTTCGCGATCAAGCATGATTTTTCTCCCAGTTACTTATTCTTCAAGAGGAAGCTGTTCAGAATTTCATTTTGCTCTCGAGCAGACAGACCCTGGGCTCCTGCCGCCTTAATGGCGCAATCGTGGCATAGGATTTTTCCTTCCATCCAGTACATCCCAGTAGTCCCGTAGCTGCCGCCGCTTTGGCAATCGCCCTCACAGGGCAAATCTCCCGCCGCCGCGACTTGAACATCGGCTCCATCGCTCGTCCATTGGCCGCCGTCTGGATTTCTCGCCGGCACCCGGGGCTCGTCTTCCCAAGCGTCGCCGTATTTCCGCAAGCTGGCCGCGCGGGCAAGCTTCGCCATGCCCTCATGCGCGATCTCCGGAAATCCGAGCAGCACGGCGTGAATGCAAGCGCGTGCAGCCTCACCGGCCGCAAGCAATTCCACCACGCGGGCCAAGCCGTGGCACCAGCGTCCCATGACCCGGTCCGGCACTGGTCCGTAGGCCAGGTGAAGCAGCTGCGCCATGTCTTCGGGCGGACGCAAACGATAGCGCCGGTGTCCCTCCGCATCGCGAACCACCTTGGCAAGGATCGCCGGTCCCAAGGACAAGCCCTCATCGTCGCAGGTAAGCCCCGGATTCCCGCAATTCGCGAGGCTGTAGGTTTGAATGAGGGGCCCGCCCATATAAAACTCCCTTTAACGTAATATGTGTACATTATGTTCCTGTTATGTTCCTGTTATGTTCTAATGTCAAGGCGGGAGCTTTCCGCCCAAATTGGCACGGCCCTTGCTCGATTCCGGTCATCCAACCGAGGGAGGCTTTCATGACCCGTGCGGAATTGACCGAGAAAATCGCCGCTATCGTCAGGAAGAAGGGGCTCAAATGGCGCGACATCGCCGCCAAGATCGGCCCCGGCTCGCCGGTCTATTACACCGCCGCGCTGCACGGCCAGATGAAGCTGTCGAAGCCCGAGGCGGAAACCGCCGGCAAGATGCTGGGCCTCGATGCCGATGAAATCCTGCTGCTGCAGGACATCCCCTATCGCGGCTCGCTGCCCACAACCGTCCCGACCGACCCGCTGATCTACCGCTTCTACGAGGAAAGGAGCGCGTGCAATTCCACGTTTATAACGACATCCATAAGCACGTCAGATTTATCGCGTACTACATACCTCCCTCTGCAGCGGCGTTTGCAATCGTAAAATATCTTGCGTCCCATTATGTGGATCAGATGAATGATCTAACGAAAAAAGTGGCGGCCGCTAAAGAAGGAGAAAACGTTTCGGCACGAGCGGCGGAAGGATTTGCCAAAAATTTTCCATTTTCAGGGACTGTGTACGTATATCTCGACAATTCTCTGTCGGATACACAGACGGCGGAATTGGTGGAATTATACAAAGAGCAGGAAGCAGACATTCAATTTAGGGATTTTGGCTATGTGATAGAAACTTGGAAGAAGATCAAGGCTGGCAAGGCCGTGATGCCACCAGAGTATCGCTTAACCGATGAGTTTCCTCAGTTAGTGTCCGACGAAAAACAACAATGAACAACTTATCAGTATCCCTAAACGCCTCCCCGAAAATATCCAGATTTTGCCTACGCCCTAGGCAAGGGTTCGCGCCACCTGCCGCTTAAATCTGGCACGCCGATTGCTTGATTCCGGTCATCCAACCCAAGGGAGGCCTTCATGACCCGTGCGGAATTGACCGAGAAAATCGCCGCCATCGTGCGCAAGAAGGGGCTCAAATGGCGCGACATCGCCGCCAAGATCGGCCCGGGCTCGGCGCTCTATTACACCGCCGCGCTCCACGGCCAGATGAAACTCTCGAAGCCCGAGGCCGAAACCGCCGGCAAGGTTTTGGGCCTCGACGCCGATGAAATCCTGCTGTTGCAGGACATCCCCTATCGCGGCTCGTTGCCCGCAATGCCGCCCACCGACCCGTTGATCTACCGCTTCTACGAACTGGTCCAGGTCTACGGCACCACCTGGAAATCGCTCATCCAGGAGGAATTCGGCGACGGCATCATGAGCGCGATCGATTTCGACATGAAGCTCGAACGCCAGCCCGACCAGAAAGGCGACCGCGTGCGCGTCTCCATGACCGGGAAATTCCTGCCCTATAAGCAGTATTAGGAAAGCTCGCCCGCCCAGTCGTGGGTTTCGGCCACGTACTTGAGCTTTTGCAGGAACGAGGCCGCATAGGCGCCGTCGACCGCGCGGTGGTCGAAGCTCTGGCCCAGCACGGCCATGGGCCGCGCCTCGATCTTGTCGGCCGCCTTGCCCTCGACCACCACCGGCTTCTTGCGCACCGCGTCGAAGGACAACACCGCCACTTGCGGCGCGTTGATCACCGGCATGGTGAAAAGCGTGCCGAAGCTGCCGTTGTTGGTGATGGTGTAGGTGCCGCCCGAAATGTCGGCGGGGCTCAGTTTCCCGGCGCGCGCCTTTTCCACCTGGCGCGCGATCGCCTTGGCCAGCCCGCCGGCGTTCATGTCGTCGGCATGCAACACCACCGGCACCACCAGCCCGTCGAGCCCGAGATCGGCGGCGATGCCCAAATGCAAGTCGCTATGCAGGATCAGCCGGTCATGGTCGAAGCTGGCGTTGAGGCGCGGGAAATCCTTGAGCGCCAGGCACACGGCGCGGGCGACGAAGGGCAGGTAAGTGAGCGCGATGCCGTGGCGCTGGGCGAAGCCGTCCTTGGCTTTCTGCCGCGCCGCCACGATCGCCGAGAAATCCACCTCCACCGCCTGGAAGGCGTGCGGAATGGTGCGCCACGCCTCGGCCAGGTGGGTCGCGGTCAAGGCGCGGATATGGTTCAGCGTCTCGATGCTGTCGCCCTCGCGCAACGCCACCGGCGCGCGCGGGGCGGCCCGTTCCACGCGGGCGGCGGGCGCCCCCTTGATGTCGGCGGCGGCGATGCGCCAGCCGCCGCGCATCCGCACCGATTGCACGATCGAGGCGAGATCGGCGCCCGATTCCTTGATCAGCCTGCGGGCGAGCGGCGTCACCTTGAGCCCGTCGAGCGACACCGCCGGCAGCGCGAAGCTGATCGGCGTGCGCACCTCCTCATAGGGACTCATGACGAAGGGCGCGGCCTTCGACGATGGGGCCGGAGCTTTGGGCACGGGGCGGGATGCTTGAACGGGAGCGGGCGTTGCCGCCTTGACCGGCGCAGGAGCGGGCGGCGCGGCGCGGCAGCGGCCGGTTTCGCTCCCGCCTCGCCCAGCACCGCCACCACCGTGCCGACCGGAACGGTCTGGCCGGCGGCGACGCGGATTTCGTTGAGCACGCCGCTTTCGGTCGCCTGCACCTCCATCGACACCTTGTCGGTCTCGATCAGGAACAGATTGTCGCCGGCCGCGACCTTGTCGCCCACCGATTTGAACCAGGAGGCGACCTTGCCCTCGGCGACGGTCTCGCCCAATTGCGGCATGATGACGTTCATGAACGCACCGGTTCTCGCTACCAGCTTACCGAAATATATTGCGTCTCGAGGAATTCCATCATGCCCTCATGCGCGCCTTCGCGGCCGATGCCCGACTGCTTGGCGCCGCCGAAGGGCGCCGCCGGGTCGCTGGCGACGCCGCGGTTCAAGCCGATCATGCCGGCATCGAGCCGCTCGGAGATGCGCAGGCCCTTCGCCAAATCCCGGGTATAGACGTAGGAGATCAGGCCGAATTCGGTGTCGTTGGCCTTGCGGATGGCCTCGTCCTCGTCGCGGAATTTCTGGATCGGCGCCACCGGGCCGAAAATCTCCTCTTTCATGCACAGCGCGCCGTCGGGCACGTCGATCAGCACGGTCGGCGGATAGTAATAGCCGGTGCGGTTGAGCTTGTTGCCGCCGATCACCGCCTTGGCGCCCTTGTTGAGCGCGTCCTCGACCAGGCTCACCACCTTGTCGCGCCCCTCGGCGTTCACCAGCGGCCCCACCGCCACGCCTTCCTCCAGCCCGTTGCCGACCTTCAACGCCTTCATCTTGGCGGCGAATTTGTCGACGAAGGCGTCATGCACCTTCTCGTGGACGTAGAAGCGGTTGGCGGCGGTGCAGGCCTCGCCCATGTTGCGCATCTTGGCGACCATGGCGCCGTCCACCGCGGCGTCGATGTCGGCGTCCTCGCAGACGATGAAGGGCGCGTTGCCGCCCAGCTCCATCGCCGGCCGCACCACCGAATTGGCCGCCTCGTGCAGCAGCTTCTTGCCCACCTCGGTCGAGCCGGTGAAGGAGATGACGCGCACCCGCGGGTCCTTGAGCATCGCCGCCACCACCGTGCCCGATTTGCGCGAAGGCAGGATGTTGACGACGCCCGGCGGCACGCCCGCCTCTTGGAAAAGTTCGGCCAGCGCCAGCATGGTGAGCGGCGTCTCCGAGGCCGGCTTGAGAACGACGGTGCAGCCGGCGGCCAAGGCGGGCGCGATCTTGCGCGTGCCCATGGCGGCGGGGAAATTCCACGGCGTCACCAGCACGGCGATGCCGGCGGGCTTGTGCTGGACCAGAATCCGCGCGCCGGTCGAGGGCGCGCGCGAAACCTCGCCGATGTTCCGGGGCGCTTCCTCGGCGTACCAGCGGAAGAACTCGGCGGCATAGGCGGCCTCGGCGCGGCTGTCGACCAGCGCCTTGCCGTTTTCCAGCGTCATCAGGCGCGCGAAGAATTCCTTGCGCGCGGTGAACAGTTCGAAGCATTTGCGCAAAACCTCGCCGCGCTCGCGCGGGCTGGTGGCGCCCCAGGCGGGATAGGCCTTGGCCGCCGCCTCGATGGCGGCCTTCGCGTCCTCGACATTGCCGTCGGCCACGTTGCACAAGGGCTGCTCGGTCGCGGGATTGATCACCGGGAAGGTTCCCCCGCCCGAAGCGTCGCGGAACTTACCGCCGATATAGAGCCCGGTCGGCACTTCGATGTCGGGCGCGTCCTTGAGCTTGATCTTTCCGGTCGTCATGCGATCACCCGTTGAGGCAGCGGCGGATTTTGTCGGCGATGCGCGCCGCCGAAGGCAGCGCCAGATCCTCGAGATTGTCCGCCGCCGGCAGCGGAATATGCGGCGTGGTGATTCGCACCACCGGCCCGTCGAGGTCGTAAAATGCTTCATCGGCGGCAATGGACGCGATCTCCGCGCCCCAGCCGCACAGCCGCGGATTCTCCTCGACCGTGAACAGATGCCCGGTGCGCGCGACCGAACCCAGGATGGTCTGCAAATCCAACGGCACCAGCGAGCGCACGTCGATCACCTCGACCTCGATGCCGTGCTCGCGCGATAACGTCTCGGCGGCCATAAGCGCGCGCGGCACCATCAAGGCGAGCGCCAGCACGGTCGCATCCTTGCCGGGGCGCAGGATTTTCGCGGTGCCGAGGGTATCGACGATCTCGCCGTCCGGCACTTCGCCCTTGGCGGCGTAAAGCGATTTGTGCTCGAAGAAGATCACCGGATTGGGGTCGCGCACGGCCGCCGCCATCAGCCCGATCACGTCCAGCGGGCTCGACGGCGCCACCACCTTCAAGCCGGGGATCATCATCGCCCAGTTCTCGACGCTCTGGCTGTGCTGCGCGCCGAAACGCGCGCCGCCGCCGTTGCCGGTGCGCACCACCAGGGGACATTTCACCTGGCCGTTGGTCATGTAGTGCGATTTGGGGAATTCGTTGGCGATGTAGTCGAAGCACACGGCGAGGAAATCCGAGAACATGATCTCGGCGATGGGCTTCAGGCCGGTCATGGCCGCGCCCATGGCCGCGCCCAAGATCGCCTGTTCGGAAATGGGCGTGTCGCGCACCCGCTTGGGCCCGAATTTCTCCAACAGGCCCACCGTCGCCTTGAACACGCCGCCGGCGGCGGCCACGTCCTCGCCCAGGAACACCACGTCGGGGTCGCGCTCCATTTCCTGCGCGATGCCCCGCGCGACCGCGTCCCGATAAGTCAGTTCCGCCACGCCCAGCCTCCATCGGCATAGACGTCGGTGGTGAGGATCGATTCGGGCGGCGTCGGCGCCGCCTTGCAGGCCTCGGTCGCGGCTTCGAGCTTGCGCTTCGAATCGTCCTCGATGCGCTTGATCTGGGCTTCGCCGATGCCGAACTCGGCCAGGCGCTTGCGGTAAACCTTGAGCGGGTCGCGCTCCTTCCATTTTTCCAGCTCGCCTTCGGGCCGGTACTTGGCCGGGTCGGCGCGGCTGTGGCCGCTATAGCGGTAGGTCATGCATTCGATCAGCGAGGGCCCGCCGCCCGCCCGCGCCTTGTCGAAAGCGGTGAGCGCGGCGCGATAGACCGCGTCGGCGTCGTTGCCGTCGACCACGATCCGCTCCAGGCCGTAGGCCGAGGCGCGGTCGGCCGCCGGATGCTTGATCTCGGCCGGGATCACGTCCTTGATCGAGGTGTATTCCATGTAGAGGTTGTTCTCGCACACGAACACCACCGGCAGCTTCCACACCGCGGCGAAATTCACCGCCTCGTGGAAGGCGCCGATATTGGTGGTGCCGTCGCCGAAGAAGCAGACCGAGACGTCCTTCTGCCCCTTGTATTGCGCGCGCCAGGCGGCGCCGCAGGCGATCGGCAGATGCGCGCCGATGATGGCGTAGGAGCCCATCACGCCGTGCTCGACCGAGGTCAAATGCATCGAGCCGCCCTTGCCGCGCATCAGGCCGTTGTCGCGCTGCATCAGCTCGCCCAGCACCTTTTCCATCGATACGCCGCGCGCGAGGGTGTGAGCATGACCCCGATACGTGCAGAAGCTGAGATCGCCTTTTTCCATGGCGACGGCGAAACCCGCCGCCACCGCCTCTTGCCCGAGCGAGAGATGGCTGGTGCCCTTGACCAGGCCTTGCAGGAACAAATCGTAGGCGCGCTGCTCGCAGTCGCGGATTTCGACCTGGAGGCGGTAAAGCTCGAGGCGCTTGGCCTCGTCGAGCGCGTCGTTGCGCAGCTTGGCTTCGGGCTTCAATTGGGGATTGGTCTTCAAGGCGCGGGTCCTGGCTCTAACGGGCGCGGAAAGGGGCCTAAACATGCGTCCGCGCAAGGGCCTGAGTCAACGGCGCGCCTTACATTGGAGACGGCCTAAAATACGGGCGGGGAGGGGAAAGCGGGCTAAAGCACCAGGAGTTGCGGACTGCCGCCGGGCAGCAGGACGGCGACGGTCGTGCCCCGGCCGGGGGCGCTGTCGATTTCCATCGATCCGCCATGGAGCTTGACCAGCCGCTGGCAGATCGCCAATCCCAGACCGGTGCCCTCGTATTGGCGGTCGAGCTTGCTGTCGGCCTGGTAGAACGGCTCGCCGACATGGGCCAGATCCTCGGCGCTCATGCCGATGCCGGTATCGCGCACCTCCAGCCGGACTTGGCCGCCTTCGGCTTCGGCGCAGGACAGGGTGACGCTGCCGCCGGACGGGGTGAACTTGACGGCGTTGCCGGCGATATTGATCAGCACCTGGCGCAGCCGGCGCTCGTCGCCCGGACACGGCACCGCGCCGTCGGGGATTTTTTCAATCAGGCAAACGCCGGCGCTCTTGGCCTGGTTCTCCAGCAGCCGGATCACGCCGCCGGTCAGGGAGGCTAGATCGACGGTCTCGATCTCGAGCGGCAAATTGCCGGACTCGGCCTTGACGAAATCGAGGATGTCGTTGATCACCGCCAGCAGATGCTGGCCGCTCGCATGGATGTTGCCGGCATAGTCGCGGTAGGCCGGTATGTTCACCGCGCCCATCGCTTCCTTGTGGATGATCTCGGCGAAGCCCATTACCGCGTTCAAGGGCGTGCGCAATTCGTGGCTCATGGTGGCGAGGAACTCGGTCTTGGCGCGGTTCGCCGTCTCGGCCGTCTCCTTGGCGGCGCGCAGCTCTTCCTCGCGCCGCTTGCGCTCGGTGATGTCCTCGACCGTGCCCTCGTAATAGAGCAGGCGGCCGGTGCTGGTGCGCACCTCGCGGCAGGTTTCGGTGATCCAGATCAACGCGCCGTCGCGGCGGTGGACCTCCGATTCGAAATCCAGCACCACGCCGTTCTCGCGCATGATGCGCACGAACTCGTCGCGCCGCGCTGGATCGGCGTAAAGCTGGCCGCCGATGTCGGTGAGCCGCGACAACAGCTGCTCCGGCCCGTCATAGCCGTAGATGCGCGCCAGCGCCGGATTGGCGGTGAGATAGCGGCCGTCCGGCGTGGTCTGGAAAATGCCCCAGGCGCAATTCTCGAAGATGTCGCGATAGAGATGCGCGGCCTCGCCGACGGCGCGCTCGTTCGCGGTCTGCTCGGTGACGTCCTGCACGGTGCCGCAGATGCGCGCCAGCGCGCCGTTGCGCGCGGCCCTGAGCGCGCTGCGGCCGTAGAACATGCGCAACGTGCCGTCGGGCCGCACCGCGCGGAAGAAGCAGCCCTGGGCGGGCGGGCGCATGGCGGCGTTGCGCGCCAGCCAGTCCTCGACCCGGCTCCGGTCGTCGGGATGGACCATGTCGCAGATCCAGGCGAGTTCGGGCTCGTCCTCGGCGGACCAGCCGAAGATGCGCCGCATCTCCGCCGACATCGCCGTGACGCCGGTGGCGAGGTCCAGCTCCCAGCTGCCGAGCTGGGCCACCGCCTGGGCGTCGACCAGATGCACCTCGTTGCGGATGGCGGGTTTCCCGCCCTGCGGCGTCATCAGGATGCGGATCTGGGATTCCGGATCGCGCGAAACGGCGAAGGAGCGCGGCGACGGCCGGCGGCGCGGGGAAGGTTTGAGCGGCATGGGTTCGAGTTAACCGGAAAGGTTCTAAGAAGAAGCTAAACGGTTATGCCGAAAAACTGGGCACGGATGCGCGGTTTTCGCCACGCCGCTATCGCGCCCGGGCGCGGTTAACGGGCCTTAACCAGGGATATCCCGATGTCGGAATTCGCCGAACTTTCCTGGGCCAAGCGCCTCGCCGGCGAGAGGGGCGCGAGTTTGATCGAGCACGCGATGATGCCGGGCTTGGCCGCTTTGGCCGCCGCCGGCGTCTTCGACACCAACCCTGCCGCCGCCAAGCTCCACCGTCTTGCCGCGGCCTTCGCTCCGCGCTGCCCCGGCGCCCCGGCCCGGGCGCCGTTAATCGAGCTTTCCCGCGGCTGTGCCGGCATTCCAGACCGTGGCAGCAGTGCTGTCTTAACCTTGACACCCTGCCCCCCGGCCGCGATGCTGAAGCGATCGGAAACATCGCGCACCGCCCAAGGGCGGTCGGCCAAGGAATTTCCCGGCCCGGTCGGGTTGCGCGGCCCCGGGGGTTGATCGGGCGGGCGGAGGATGGGGTGAGTAGGCACGGACGACCCGCGCGGCAGGGGCTTTACGACCCGGCCAACGAGCACGACGCCTGCGGCGTCGGCTTCGTCGCGCAGATCAAGAACCGCAAAAGCCACGCCATCGTGGCCGACGGCATCCGTATTCTCAACAATCTCGCGCATCGCGGCGCGGTGGGCGCCGATCCGCTTGCCGGCGACGGCGCCGGCATTTTGATTCAACTCCCCGACAAGCTGTTCCGCGAGGAAGCCAAGCTTCTGGGATTCGAGCTGCCCGAACCCGGGCATTACGGGGTGGGCATGGTGTTCCTGCCGCGCCACGACGGCACCCGCCGCCTGTGCGAGGAAACCATCGCGCGCCTGGTCGCTTCCGAGGGCCAAAAGCTCCTGGGCTGGCGCGACGTGCCGGTGGACTCCTCGGTATTGGGCGAGAGCATCAAGCCGATCGAGCCGGTGATCCGGCAGTTCTTCATCGCGCGCGGGGCCAATTGCGCCGACGCCGACGCCTTCGAGCGCAAGCTCTACGTCATCCGCAAGCAGACACATGTCGAACTGCGCGCCAAGAAGCCGCCCGAGATCAACCACTTCTACATCGCCTGCATCTCGAGCCGCACCGTCATCTATAAGGGCATGGTGTTCGTCCAGCGCTTGGCGAACTACTACAAGGACCTCAAGGATCCGCGCACCGAATCGGCCTTGGCGCTGGTCCATGCGCGCTTCTCGACCAACACCTTCCCGTCCTGGGAGCTGGCGCATCCCTTCCGCTATCTCGCCCATAACGGCGAGATCAACACGCTCAAGGGCAACATCAACTGGATGATGGCGCGGCGCCATTCCATGACCTCCAAGCTCCTGGGCGAGGACCTGGCGAAGCTCTGGCCGCTCATCGGCGACGGCAATTCGGATTCGGCGACGCTCGACAATTGCCTCGAACTGCTGATCGCCGGCGGCTATCCGCTCACCCACGCGCTGATGATGCTCATACCCGAGGCCTGGGCCGACAATCCGCTGATGGATAAGGACCGCCGCGCCTTCTACGAATATCACGCGGCGCTGATCGAGCCCTGGGACGGCCCGGCCGCGCTCGCCTTCACCGACGGCCGCCAGATCGGCGCCACGCTCGACCGCAACGGCTTGCGCCCGGCGCGCTTCTTCGTCACATCCGACGACCGGGTGGTGATGGCGTCCGAGGCCGGCGTGCTCGACGTGCCGGAGGAACGCATCATCCGCAAATGGCGGCTCGAGCCCGGCAAGATGCTGCTGGTCGATCTCGAGAAGGGCAAGATCGTCGACGATGACGAGCTCAAATCCGAGATCGCGCGCGCCAAGCCCTATCAGAAATGGCTCGACCAGACCCAGATCAGGCTCGACGCGCTGCCGACCGAGGTGGCGCCGCTGCCGCCGCCGCATCCGGTGCTGCTCGACCGCCAGCAGGCCTTCGGCTACACGCAGGAGGACATCAAGTTCTTCCTGAAACCGATGGCGCTGAGCGGCCAGGATTCGGTCGGCTCGATGGGCCGCGACACGCCGCTGGCCGTGCTCTCCGACCGGCCGAAGATGCTGGCCGATTATTTCCAGCAGCGCTTCGCCCAGGTCACCAACCCGCCGATCGACTCCATCCGCGAAGAGTTGGTCATGTCCTTGGTGTCCCTGGTCGGCCCCCGGCCCAATCTTCTGGACCTGGAAACCGGCGGCAAGCATATCCGCCTGGAACTGCACCAGCCGGTCCTGACCAACACCGATCTCGAGAAGATCAACCGCATCGAGGACAACACCGCCGGCGCCTTCAAGAGCTTCATCCTGTCGATCTGCTATCCCGCGGTCGACGGATCGGCCGGCATGGAGGCGGCGCTCGCCCGCATCTGCGAGCGCGCCAAGCAGGCGGTGGCGGGGGGATGCAACATCATCGTGCTGTCCGACCGCGGCGTCGATTCCGAGCACATCGCCGTGCCCGCGCTGCTGGCGGTGGCGGCGGTGCACCATCACCTGATCCGCGACGGCTTGCGCACCGAGGTCGGGCTGGTGGTGGAGACCGGCGAGGCGCGCCAGCTGCACGATTTCTGCCTGCTGGCGAGCTACGGCGCCGAGGCCATCAACCCCTATCTCGCGCTCGATTCGATCTCGGGCCTGAAGCACGAACTCGGCAGCGCGCTCACCACCGAAGCGGACGCGCACAAGCACTACATCAAGGCGATCGCCAAGGGCATCCTCAAGGTCATGTCCAAGATGGGCATCTGCACCTTCCAGTCCTATTGCGGCGCGCAGATCTTCGACGCGGTCGGGCTGAACGGCGATTTCCTCGACAAGTATTTCACCGGCACCACCTCGCCGGTCGAGGGCATCGGCTTGAAGGAGATCGCCGAGGAGACGGTGCGCCGCCACCGCCTGGCCTTCGGCGATTCGCCGCTCTACCAGAATGCGCTCGATCCCGGCGGCGAGATTCTCTACCGCATGCGCGGCGAACGCCATGTCTGGACCCCGGAAACCGTGGGATTGTTGCAGCACGCGGTGCGCGGCGACAACTACCGCCAATACCAGGCCTATGCCCGCCACGCCGGCGACCAGGAGGACGGCCTCGTCTCGCTGCGCGGGCTGTTGGATTTCGACGTCAACGGTTCGGCCATCCCGATCGAGGAGGTCGAGCCCGCCGCCGCCATCATGAAGCGGTTTTCGACCGGCGCCATGTCGTTCGGCTCGATCTCGTGGGAGGCGCACACCACCCTCGCCATCGCCATGAACCGCATCGGCGGCCGCTCCAACACCGGCGAGGGCGGCGAGGATCCGCGGCGCTACAAGCCGCTCGACAACGGCGATTCCATGCGCTCGGCCATCAAGCAGGTCGCCTCGGGGCGCTTCGGCGTCAACGCGGAATATCTGGTCAACGGCGACGTGCTCCAGATCAAGATGGCGCAAGGCGCCAAGCCGGGCGAGGGCGGCCAGCTGCCGGGCCACAAGGTCGATGACTGGATCGCGCGCACGCGCCATTCGCTGCCCGGCGTCGGGCTGATCTCGCCGCCGCCGCACCACGACATCTATTCGATCGAGGATCTGGCGCAGCTCATCCACGATCTGAAGAACGTCAATCCCAAGGCCTGGATTTCGGTGAAGCTGGTGGCCGAGATCGGCGTCGGCACCATCGCCGCCGGCGTCGCCAAGGCCTATGCCGACCATGTCACGATATCCGGCCAGGAAGGCGGCACCGGCGCCTCGCCGCTCACCTCCATCCAGCACGCCGGCGAGCCCTGGGAAATAGGCCTCGCCGAAACCCACCAGACGCTGGTGCTGAACGGCTTGCGCGGGCGCATCGCGGTCCAGGTCGACGGCGGCTTGCGCACCGGCCGCGACGTGGTGGTGGGCGCGCTGTTGGGCGCCGACGAATTCGGCTTCGCCACGGCCGCGCTCATCGCCGAGGGCTGCGTGATGATGCGCAAATGCCATCTCAACACCTGTCCGGTCGGCGTCGCGACCCAGGACAAGGAGCTGCGCAAGCGCTTCACCGGCAAGCCCGAGGACGTCATCACCTATTTCAGCTTCGTCGCCGAGGAAACGCGCGAAATCATGGCCAAGCTCGGCTTCCGCACGTTCAACGAAATGATCGGCCGCTCCGACAAGCTGGTGATGCGCCGCGGCTCCAACCACCCCAAGGCGGGACAGATCAAGCTCGACCGCGTGCTGTACCGGCCCAAGGTGCCGCCCGGCACCAAGACCTTCCGCTGCGAGGACCAGAACCACCATTTGGATAAGGCGCTCGACCACCAGCTCATCGCCAAGGCGACGCCGGCGCTGGAAAAGGGCAAGCGCGTCAAGATCGAGATGGACGTGCGCAACGTCAACCGCACCGTCGGCGCGATGCTGTCGGGCGAGGTGGCGCGCCGTTACGGCGATGCGGGCCTGCCCGATGCGACCATCGACGTGCGCCTCAAGGGCACGGGCGGGCAGACCTTCGGCGGATTCCTGGCGCGGGGAATATGCTTCACGCTCGAGGGCGCGGCCAACGACTATGTGGGCAAGGGCCTGTCGGGCGGGCGGCTGGTGATCTATCCCCCGGCCAAGAGCAGGCTCGCGCGCGAGCAAAGCATCATCGTCGGCAACACCGTGCTCTACGGCGCGGTTTCGGGCGAATGCTATTTCAGCGGCGTCGCCGGCGAGCGTTTCGCGGTCCGGAATTCGGGCGCGGTCGCGGTGGTCGAGGGTGCGGGCGCGCATGCCTGCGAATACATGACCGGCGGCATCGTCGCGGTGCTGGGCGAGGCCGGTCCGAATTTCGCCGCCGGCATGAGCGGCGGCGTCGCGTATGTCTACGACGAACGCGGCGATTTCGCCGCGCGCTGCAACACCGGCATGGTCGCGCTCGAGCAACTCTCCGGCGAGGACGGGCCGGTCGACGCGGACCAGCCGATCGAATTCGCCTACAGCCTGCGCGAGAACGACGTCAAGCTGCTGCGCCGGCTGATCGAGCGCCATGCAAGGCTGACCCAAAGCCCGCGCGCCCGAGCCATCCTGGAATCCTGGGGCACGTCCCGCGCCCGCTTCGTCAAGGTGATGCCGCTCGAATACCGCCGCGCGCTCGAAAAGATGGACAAGGCGGCAGGCCGCGCGGGCGCGAAAAGGAACGTCGCGGTGGGCGCCTAGACTCGATGGGCAAGCCGACCGGGTTCCTGGAGTTCGGGCGCCACGACCGCGACTACGCGCCGGTCGAGGAGCGCGTCAAGCATTGGCGCGAATTCACCGAGCCGTTGCCGGCCGAGGAACTGAAACGCCAAGGCGGGCGCTGCATGGATTGCGGCACGCCCTATTGCCACCCCGCCTGCCCGGTCAACAACGTCATCCCGGATTGGAACGATCTGGTGTTCGAGGGCGATTTCCGCTCCGCGCTCGAGACGCTGCACTCGACAAACAATTTTCCCGACGTCACCGGCCGGATTTGCCCCGCGCCCTGCGAGGCCGCCTGCACCCTCAACCTGATCGAGGAGCCGGTGACCATCAAGACCATCGAGCACGCCATCGTCGAACGCGGCTGGGACAACGGCTGGATCGAGCCCCGGCCGGCCAAGCACCGCACCGGCAAGCGCATCGCCGTGGTCGGCTCCGGCCCCGCCGGTCTCGCCTGCGCCCAGCAATTGGCGCGCGCCGGGCACGAGGTTTCGGTCTACGAAAAATCGCCGCGCGTCGGGGGCTTGCTGCGCTACGGCATTCCCGATTTCAAGATGGAAAAGCACGTTATCGACCGCCGCGTGGCGCAGATGCTGGCCGAGGGCGTGGTCTTCCACGTCAATTCCCATGTCGGCCGCAACGTGCCCCCCGAGCAGCTGATGAAACGCTACGACGCCGTGGTGCTGGCGATCGGCGCGGAACAGCCGCGCGACCTGAACGTCCCGGGCCGCGACCTGAAGGGCATCCACTTCGCCATGGACTTCCTGCCGCAGCAAAACCGCCGCGTCGCCGGCGACAAGGTCGAGGGCGCGGATATCCTGGCCAAGGACAAGGACGTGCTGGTGATCGGCGGCGGCGATACCGGCTCGGACTGCATCGGCACCTCGATCCGCCAGGGCGCGCGTTCCGTCACCCAGATCGAAATCCTGAGCCAGCCGCCCGAGCAGGAGGACAAGCTCATGACCTGGCCCGATTGGCCGATGAAGCTCCGCACCTCGTCCTCGCAGGAGGAGGGGGTCGAGCGCGACTGGTCGGTGGCGACCAAGGCCTTCACCGGCCGCGACGGGTTTGTCGCCGGCCTCGATGCCGTGCGCGTCGACTGGAAGACCGGATCCGACGGCAAGATGCAGATGATCGAGCAGCCGGACAGCCGCTTCACCATCAAGACCGATCTGGTGCTCCTCTGCATGGGGTTTTTGTCGCCGGTGAAGCCGGGCGCGGTCGAGGCGCTCGGCCTGGAATTGGACGCGCGCGGCAACCTCAAGGCCAACGACCGGGATTACCGCGGCAGCGTCGACAAGGTGTTCGCCTGCGGCGATGCGCGGCGCGGCCAGTCGCTGGTGGTGTGGGCGATCCGCGAGGGCCGCCAATGCGCCCGCGGCGTCGACGAATATCTCATGGGCAAGTCGGAACTGCCGCGCTAGACGGCGGGGCATTGAAAAATCGCTTCCACCCGGCTATTTTATAAGCATGCTTATGAATTACCGGATTTTGCCGCGTCAGGCCGGGGCGCTGCTGGTTGCCGCGTTGCTCGCCTCTTGCAACGCCGGCCCCGATTTCACGCCGCCGCCGGCGCCGGCGCAGACCGGCTATGATTCCGCCGGCGCGCCCACGCTCGCGCCGGTCGCGGGCGAAAGCGAGCAGAGCCTGGTGGTCGGCGAGAAGATTTCGGGCGATTGGTGGAATTTCTACCGTTCGCCCGCGCTCGACCAACTGCTCAAGGACGCGATCGCAGGGAACAAGGACCTCGAAGCGGCGCGCGCCCATCTCGCGGCCTCGGAAGAGGCGGCCAATGCCGCGCGCGGCGGGCTTTATCCCCGTCTCGACGCGGCCGCCTCGGCGACGCGCGAGCGCATCAGCTACGCCGCCTTCGGCCTCAATATGCCGCCGGCGATCTTCAACGTGCTCTCGGTCGGGCCGACAGTGAGCTATTCGCTCGATCTCTTCGGCAAGAACCGCCGCCTGGTCGAACAGCAGGAGGCGCTGGCCGAGCGCCAGCGATATGAACTCGACGCGGTCTATCTCGCGCTCACCGGCAACGCCGTCAGCCAGGCGCTGACCGTCGCTTCGCTCCAGGCCCAGCTCAAGGCGGCCAATGACATCATCGCCGAGGACCGGAATCTCCTGGCGCTGGTCGGCAAACGGGTCGCGGCCGGGGAATCATCCAATCTCGACCTCGAAAGCGCCCGGAGCCAGTTGGCCGCCGACCTCACCCAATTGCCGCCGCTGCAACAGCAAGCGAACGCCGCCCGCCATGCGCTCGCGATCCTGGTCGGCCGGGCGCCCGCCGATTTCGTGGCCCCCGATTTCACGCTCGATTCCCTGGCGTTGCCGGCGAATCTTCCGGTCAGCCTGCCCTCGGCGCTGGTGCATCAGCGGCCCGACATCTTGTCGGCGGAATCCGAACTCCATGCCGCCTCGGCTTCGGTGGGCGTGGCCACCGCCCAGCTCTATCCCGACATCAATCTCACCGCCGCGATTTCGCAGACCGCGCTCACCGCCGGCACGCTCGGGGCGCCGGCGAGCAATGTGTGGAATATCGGCGCGGGCATCGCCTTGCCGTTGTTCCACGGCGGCGCGCTCCAGGCGCAGAAGCGCGAGGCCGAGGACGAGTTCACGGCCGCCGCCGCGAATTACCAGCAGACCGTGCTCGCCTCCTTCGCCCAGGTGGCCGACGTGCTCGACGCGCTCGCAAGCGACGCCGATCTCCTGGGTGCCGAGCACGCGGCGCTCCAGTCCGCCCAATCCTCGCTCGCTCTCACGCGCAAATCCTATATCGCCGGCGACGTGGCGCTGCTCCAGGTGCTTGACGCCGAACGCCTCGCGCAACGCGCGCGTCTCGGTTATGTCCGCGCCCAGGCGCAACGCTACATCGATACCGCGCAGCTTTTCCTCGCCATGGGCGGCGGCTGGTGGGACCAGCCCGCGCTGGCATCGCCGGACAAGGAATCGGCTTCCGTCAAGCCGCCCGCGCCCTAAGTCCCATGACAAGACGCCGGATACCAACTACAAGATGGCGATGACCAAAACCCGCGCGGCGGCGTGGCTGCTCGCTTGCGCATGGCTGGGCGTCTTTCCCGCCCAGGCCCAGGAAACAGCCCCTCAAGGACAAATCGCCCAGGCGCCGGTTCCACCCGCCGGAAGTGGCGAGCTGTCCTTCATCGAAGAGAACGACTTGCTCTTCTCCAAAAGCGACAAGCATTACACCCAGGGCGCCCGCGCCGATTATCTCTCGGCGCCGCTTTCCGCGGGCTGGCGCTCCGACGTGTTCGATTTCCTCGGGCCGCTTTTCCCGAATTCGGCCGATCAACAGCGCCGCTTCGACTGGATCCCGCTCGGCCAGAGCATCTACACGCCGGCGAACCTCAAATTGAATCCCCCCAGCGCGGTCGACCGGCCCTATGCCGGCTGGCTTTATACCGGCGGCGAATTTCTCCAGGAGAATGGCGGCAACAGCCTGACGGAATTCGAGGTGCTGCTCGGCGTGGTCGGGCCGGCGGCGCTGGGCGAGCAGGTCCAGAACGATTGGCACCAATTCGTCGTCGGCATCCCGGGCGGCGCCGGATGGAAAGACCAGCTCAAGAACGAGCCGGCCCTCGCCATCTCCTACGACAAGCACTGGCGTCTCGACATCCTCAGGCTCGGCGGAGTCGGCGTCGATTTCGTGCCAGAGGCCGATGTCACCGCCGGCAACGTGTTTACCTATGGCGCCGCCGGCGGCATCATCCGCATCGGCAATACTCTCGATACCGATTACGGCCCGCCGCGCATCCGGCCGGGTCCCTCGGGCACGGATTGGGTCGATGCCCGGCGGCGCAACGGAGATTTCGGCTATTATTTCTTCGCCGGCGGCGAGGGACGGGCGATGGCGCGGAATATTTTCCTCGACGGCAATACTTTCGTGAACAGCCGCAGCGTCAATAAGAAGCCGCTGGTCGGCGACCTGACCGCCGGCGTCGAGATGTTCTGGAAGGACGACGTCCGCATCGATCTGGGCTTGCTCAGCCGCACCAAGGAGTTCTACGGCCAGCAGGGCCAGGACAGCTACGCCGGCTTCCGCTTTACCTTCGGGCTGTAGCGCCGCGGTTAAACCGCCCCGGGGCCAGGCCCTCCGGCCGGACATGGCCCCCATCCTTTGCTAGGGGTGGAATCCCGCCGGCGCGGCGGGCACACTCCGGTCCGGCACAGCAGCAACGGGGTTCCGGATATGGCCGATACCATAAAAGTTCTGGCGATTTGCGGCTCTTTGCGCCAGGGGTCCTACAACCGCATGGCGCTCAAGGTAGCGGAGGAAAACCTGGCCCCGGGCATGAGGCTCGAGGTCTTCGGCGGGATGGCCGAGATCCCGCTCTATAACGAGGACGTGAAGGCCAAGGGCTTTCCGCCTGTCGTGGCCGAGCTGCGCGCCAAGATCAAGGCGGCGGACGCGCTGCTGTTCGTCACGCCGGAATACAATTATTCCATGCCGGGCGTGCTCAAGAACGCGATCGACTGGGCTTCGCGCCCGCCCGATCAGCCCTTCGACGGCAAGCCGGTTGCGATGATGGGCGCCAGCATGGGCCTGTTCGGCACCACGCGCGCGCAACATCACCTGCGCCAGACCTGTGTCTTCCTCAACATGTTCCCGCTCAACAAGCCCGAGGTGATGATCGCCCAGGCGCAGAACAAGTTCGATGCGCAAGGCAAGCTCACCGACGAACCGACGCGCAAATTCATCGCCGATCTCATGGCGGCACTCGCATCCTGGACCAAAAGGCTGAAGGGCTGACCAAACCGGCGCCCCCTTTGGGAACTGGCATCGGCCAAAACCCCATGTCATAGTAACCGCGCGCAAATAATACCGGGCCGGTGAAACGGCCCGTTTTCGGGAATCGGGGGAGGTTGCGGGCTTGGGTTTCCTGCTGTTTTTGAGCCGCTGGATCGATTTCCTCAACGAGAAAGTCGGCCGCACGGTCTATTGGCTGGTCTTGGCCGCGGTGCTGGTGAGTTCCGGCAACGCCGTGGTGCGCTATCTCTTCAATTACAGCTCCAATGGCTGGCTCGAGCTGCAGTGGTATCTCTACACCGGCTTCTTCCTGGTCGGCGCGGGCTACACGCTCCTGCGCAACGAACATGTCCGCATCGACATCATCATCAGCCGTTTTCCGCCGCGCACGCGCGCCTGGATCGACCTGCTGGGCGGGATCTTCTTCCTCCTGCCCATGGCGCTCATCATCATGGTGCTCGCCTGGCCGGTGTTCACCGCATCCTTTGCGCTCCACGAGACTTCGCCCAACGCCAACGGACTGCTGCGCTGGCCGGTGAAGCTCATGATCCCGGTCGGGTTCTTCCTGCTGGCGATCCAGGGCGTTTCCGAGATCATCAAACGCGCGGCCTTCCTGATGGGCCTCATCCCCGATCCGACGCCGCGGCACGCCCATGGCGACACCGGCTCCGAAGCCGCGATCGCGGATGACATGGTCATGAAGCAAGAGGGCGAGCCATGAGCGCGCTGTTCATCGCCAACATCGCGCCGCTCATGTTCGCGATGCTGATCGTCCTGCTGATGATCGGCTATCCGGTCGCCTTCTCGCTCGCCGCCAACGGGTTGCTGTTCGGCGCCATCGCCATCCATTTCGGGCTGTTGGGTCCGGATCTGATCCAGGCGCTGCCGCAACGCATCTTCGGCATCATGTCGAACGACACGCTCCTGGCCATACCGTTCTTCACCTTCATGGGCCTGATCCTGGAACGCAGCGGCATGGCCGAGGATCTGCTCGACACCATCGGCCAGATGTTCGGGCCGATCCGCGGCGGCCTGGCCTATGCCGTGGTCTTCGTCGGCGCGCTGCTGGCGGCGACGACCGGGGTGGTGGCGGCCTCGGTGATCTCGATGGGCCTCATTTCGCTCCCCATCATGCTGCGTTACGGCTACGACCGGCGCGTCGCCGCCGGCGTGATCGCGGCCTCGGGCACGCTGGCGCAGATCATTCCACCGAGTCTGGTGCTGATCGTGATGGCCGATCAGCTCGGCAAGTCGGTCGGCGACATGTATCAGGGCGCCTTCATCCCCGGCCTGAGCCTGGCCGCGCTTTACGCGGTCTATGTCTTCATCGTCTCGGTCGTGAAGCCGAAATTGGTTCCCGCTTTGCCGCTCGACGCCATCACCGTGCGCGAGTCCTCGGGCAAGATGGGCTACCCCTCGCTCGGGGTGGTGGTGGGGATCTGCGTGGCCGTGGCCTATTTCCTCTCCGATTACGACATCATGCATCCGATTTGGGCCTGCGCCCTGGTGGGCGCTGTGGCCTACGCCCTGGCGCTCACCGACAAGTATCTCAAGCTGAACGTCCTCAGCCTGCTCTCGCGTCAGGTTGTCATCGTCATGATGCCGCCCTTGGCGCTCATCTTCCTCGTGCTCGGCACCATCTTCCTCGGCATCGCCACGCCGACCGAAGGCGGCGCCATGGGGTCGACCGGCGCGCTCATCCTGGCCTTCGCCAACCGCCGGCTCGACCTGAAGCTGATGAAGCAGGCGATGGACACGACCGCGAAGCTCAGCTCCTTCGTCATGTTCATCCTGATCGGCTCGACCGTGTTCAGCCTGGTGTTCCGCGGCGTCAACGGCGATCTCTGGGTCGAGCATCTCTTGACCAGCCTGCCGGGCGGCCAGGTGGGGTTCCTGATCGTGGTCAACGCGCTCGCCTTCTTCCTGGCCTTCTTCCTCGATTTCTTCGAGCTCGCCTTCATCATCGTGCCGCTGCTGGGCCCGGTGGCGGAGAAGCTCGGCATCGACCTGATCTGGTTCGGCGTGCTGCTGGGCGTCAACATGCAGACCTCGTTCATGCACCCGCCCTTCGGCTACGCGCTGTTCTATTTGCGCAGCGTCGCGCCCTCCGAGGAATACACCGACCGCGTCACCGGCAAGCGCATGGCGCCGCTCACCACCGGCCAGATCTATTGGGGCGTCATTCCCTTCGTGCTGATCCAGATCGTCATGGTGGGATTGGTCATCGCTTTCCCGCGCATGGTCACGGGCGTGCTCGACAAGGGAACCGGGATCAATCCCAACACCATCCATTTCGAGGCGCCGCCTTCCGAGGAAGACACGAGCCCACCGGCCAACTTCAAGTAGCCCGCGCCGGGCGGTTCCAACACCAACGCGCAATGAAAAACCCCCGCCGAGGAGCGGGGGTTGAATGGGCGGGCGGGACTGTCGCTTACGGAATCGCGTCCGGCGGCGGTTCCTCCGGCAGGCGCGGCTTTTTCGCCGCCGGTGGCGGCGGCTGCAGCCGCCGCGCGATCTCCTCTTCCTCCAGGAACACGCCGGCGGGGCCGGTGATCTGGAAGACGATGAAGCCCAGCTTCAGCAAATGCCGGGCGCGCTCGACCGCCGCGGCCTGGGATTTCTCGACCGCCTGGCTCCAAGTCCCCGATGCCGGCCGGCGCGTTTCCCAAAATATCACCCAACGCTCGCCGGTGTCGTATTCCGGGGCGGCTTTGAACGAGGTGCGGTTGTAGGCCATGATCTCGGTCTCTATACGGTCTTGAGCGTCGACTTGCGGCGCGGGGCAGGCGCGGCCTCGGCCGCTATCTTGTCCGCCGCTTCCTTGGCGAGGCGAAGTCCGCGCAACCGCGCCACCTTCGCCGCTTCCTCCTGGCGTTCCTTGTCCCGGGCCTTCAGGACTTCCTCGCCCTTCTTCTTTTCCTTGCCCCACAGGGCTTGCGCGCGGCTCCGTGCCGCGGCGTCCCGTTCCGAATTTCCCATCAACAATCTCCTTCCGATCCCGTAGTCACGGCGCGCAAGGTTTCCGTGCCGATCATGCGCAACACCCGCGGGCGCAACACGCCCGGGTCGTACCCGGCGGCGTTGCACGCGGCCTGGAAATCCGCGCCGTTGCGGATGAACCAGCTGCGCGCGTCCTGCCGTAGCTGCTCGCGCTGGAGCAGGTTGGAAACCGTCGCCACGTCGTCCATTGCGTCGGCAAGCGCGCGGCTGATGACGGCGCACCATAACTGCCGCTCCGGAGACTCGTGGAGGACTTGCTCGCTCCGACCGATGTATTCAGCCGCGACGGCCTGCATCGCCGAACTCCAGGCTAGTAACCTTCGCGCTCCATGCGCTTGCGCATGGTCTTGCGGTGCCGCCGGACGGCTTCGGCCTTCTCGCGCACCCGGCGCTCGGACGGCTTCTCGTAGGTGCGCCGCCGCTTCATTTCGCGGAACACGCCTTCGCGCTGCATCTTCTTCTTCAGGACGCGCAGCGCCTGGCCGACGTCGTTATCCCTGACGAGTACTTGCAAATTTCATCTCCTCGATCACCGCCGGCGCTTGAAGGGCCGCGTGCCCATGGAGGGCATGGCCTTCTCGTCCTTGTGGCGGAAATTGATGCGCCCCTTGGTCAAATCGTAAGGCGTCAATTCGACGGTGACCCGGTCGCCCGCCAGCATGCGGATGCGCGCCTTGCGCATTTTGCCCGAGGCGTAGGCGAGGATCTCGTGCTCATTGTCGAGGCGGACGCGGAACCGCGTGTCGGGCAAAAGCTCGAGCACCGTGCCGTCGACCTCGATCAAGGCCTCTTTGGTCATTGCGAATCGAATCTCCAAGACAGGCCGCGAGGGGGGACGTGAAAACGTCCCGCCGCGCAACTTGAACGGTATTGGCCCGGACCCGAGATGTCCGGGAGCGTCGTATATCCCGGGCGCGTGCGCCCGGGCCTCGTCGTTAGACGAGCTTCAGATTGGCCGCCGAGGTCTTGCCTTGCTGGCCTTGCTCGAGGTCGAAGCTGACCTTCTGGCCCTCGTTCAGGCTGGCGATGCCGGCGCGTTCGACCGCCGAAATATGGACGAAGACGTCCTTGCCGCCGCTTTCGGGCTGGATGAAACCGAAGCCCTTTTGGGCGTTGAACCACTTAACCGTGCCGATAGCCATTGCTTGAGATCTCCGAAAAAAGCACCGTCCCGCACAATCGCGCGACGGATCAGTTGTCGATGGGAACGGGGTGCAGGATCGGATTCACCGGGGGTATGACCCAGGGGCAATCCAAAAGCAGGCCGGACCCGGCCAAAACTGTAAGGGCAATCTATCGGATTTTCCATCAAAGGGCAAGGAGGCCGGAAGCCCTCTGCGGCAACGAAAAAGCCCCGCCTGGACAGGCGGGGCTTCCCCGTTTCCGTCTCCGCCCGCCGGTTCAGACCGACTTGCGCGCGTACATGTAGTTGTCGAACTGCTGCTCCTCGACCCGCATCCATTCGTCCTGCGCGTTGAGGTAGTCCGACCACGGCCCGTAGATTTTCTTGAACTTCGGGTTGCGCGCCAATTCTTCCGCGTAAAGCTCGCGGGTCGCCTTGTAGGAGGCGTCCATGATCGGCTTCGACCAATAGCGCAACTGCGTGCCGCCGGCGATCAGCCGCTTCAGCGCCTGCGGATTGAGGAAGTCGTAGGCGGCGAGCACCCGGGTGTTGGCGTCGGCCGCGGCGGTCCGGACCATCGCCTGGTAGGTCTTCGGCAGCGTGTTCCATTGCTGGAGGTTGATGTAGAGCGAGAGGTTGGTCTGACCCTCCCACCAGCCCGGCGCATAGTAGTATTTCGCGACCTTGTAGAATCCGAGCTTCTCGTCGTCATAGGGGCCGACCCACTCGGCGCCGTCGATCGTGCCCTTCTCGAGCGCGGGATAGATGTCGGCGCCGCCCAATTGCTGCGGCACCACGCCGAGCTTGGTCAGAACCGCGCCGCCCCAGCCGCCGATGCGGAACTTGACGCCCTTCATGTCTTCGACCGTCTTGATCTCCTTGCGCCACCAGCCGCCCGCCTGGGTCCCGGTGTTGCCGGCCGGCATGGGAAGGATGTTGTAATCCTTGAAGAAGTCGTTGATCGCGTCCTGCCCGCCGGCCTCGCGCAGCCACGAGGTCATGATGCGGTAATTCATGCCGAAGGGCACGGTGGCGTCGAAGGTGAAGGTCGGGTCCTTGCCGACGTAATAGTAGCTGGCGGTGTGGCCCATCTCGACCGTGCCGTTCTGCACCGCGTCCAGCACCTGGAGCGGCGGCACGATCTCGCCGCCGGCGAAGACGCGGACCTGGAACTTCTGGTCGGTCATCTCGGCCATGCGATTGGCGAAATATTCGGCGCCGCCGAAGATGGTGTCGAGACTCTTGGGCCAACTGGTCGCCATGCGCCAGTTGATCGTCGGCGATGATTGCGCGATCGCCGGCGCTGCGATGGTGCTGGCGGCCAATCCCGCGCCGCCGGCGGCCAAAAACTTGCGTCGATTCATGGATGGATCCTCCCCGGTTTGATTCTTGCTTCGGCCCCGGCTTTTTGCCGCTCGGCCGAGCTTACCTTTAATCATACACGATCAGGGGCCAAGCCCAAGGCCAATTTCCCAGGCCCGGCGGAGACCGATGGGAGTGGAAAAGGCGAGGGGCTTGCGGCTTTCCGGCACCCCGGCGGAATGCTATCGTTCACGCGGGTTCCTGGTCATCGGGGGAATGTCGGATTGACGGCGTTCGAGCGCTTGGCCGGGTGGATCGACCGGCTCAACGACACCATCGGCCGGGCGGTGGCGTGGCTCGCATTGCCGGTGATCGCCTGCCTGTTCCTGCAAATCCCGCTGCGCGAGGTCGTCCACAACTACTACCTGCAGGTCAACGACACCGGTCAGACCTTCCACGCCACGCTGTTCATGATCGCCACCGCCTATGCGATGCGATGGGACCAGCATGTGCGGGTCGACGTCTTCCATCGGTGGATGAGCCCGCGCGCCCGCGCCGTCGTCGAACTCGTTGGCACGGTGTTGTTTCTCTGGCCGTGGCTCGTGATGTTCGGGTGGTATTCGTGGCCGGTCGTCATCGAGTCCTGGAGCGAGCTCGAGGCGTACCCCGACACCTGGACGCCGGGGTATTTCCTGCTCCAGACGAACCTGGTCGTCTTCGATGCGCTGGTCGGGCTGCAGTCCATCGCCATCGTCATCCGGGCGGTGTCGGCGCTGAGGCGGCGATGAGCTTCTTGCTGACGCCCGAGGCGATGAGTTTCGCGATGTTCGTGGCGGTGTTCGCGCTGCTGATGTTCGGGTACCCGGTCGGCTTCACGCTGATGGGCACGGCGATGCTGTTCGCGGGAATCGGCGCGGCGCGCGGGATCTTCGATCTCCACCTGCTTGCCGCCCTGCCGCTGCGCGTCACTGGCATCATGAACAACGACCTGCTCCAGGCGATTCCGCTTTTCCTCTATCTGGGCGTGATCCTGCAACGCACGACGCTGGCCGCGGACCTCCTGAACGGCCTCGGCGAGCTGTTCGGCCGCCGCGCCGGCGGACTCGCGGTCGCCACCATCGTCGTCAGCGCGATGCTCGCGCCGACCACCGGCGCCATCGGCGCGACCGTGCTCACGGTCGGGCTTATGTCGCTGCCCACGATGCTCAAGGCCAACTACGACAAGCGGCTCGCCTCGGGCGTCGTCTGCGCCGCCGGCACGCTCGGCACGGTGCTGCCGCCCTCGATCGTGCTGATCCTGCTCGGCACCACCATGCAAGGCGCCGCGATCGAGGCGCAGCTCGCCCGCGGCCAGCTGGTCACGCAGCCGCTGACGGTCGAGGACATTTATCTCGGCAGCGTCGGGCCGGTCGGGGTGTTGCTCGCGGCCTATCTGGCTTATGTCGTGTTCGTCGCCTGGCGGCATCCGGAGCGTTGTCCGCCGCCGCCCGGGGCCGAGGCGCGGCCGGATTACCGCCGGCTCGCCTTCACGCTGTTCACGCCGATGGCGCTCATCCTCTTCATGCTCGGCCTGATCATCAGCGGCCTCGCCTACACGGTCGAGGCGGCGGCGACCGGCGCCATCGGCGCGACGATCTACGCGTTCGCGCGCCGCCAACTCAACTGGCAAAGGCTGACCGAAACGGTGCAACAGGTCGCCAGGCTCACGGCGATGGTCTTCCTGCTTCTGATCGGGGCTACCACGTTTTCGCTCGTGTTCCGCGGGCTCGACGGCGATCTGCTGGTCGGGCGCATTCTCGCCGCGGTGCCCGGCGGCAGCACGGGCGCGGTGCTCGCGGTGATGGCGGTGGTATTCTTGTTGGGGTTTTTCCTCGATGCGATCGAGATCATCTTCCTGGTGGTGCCGATCGCCATGCCGCCGCTCCTGTTTCTCGGCGCCGATCCGGTCTGGCTCACGGTGCTGACGGCGATCAATCTCCAGACCGCCTTCCTCCATCCGCCTTTCGGGCTCGCGATCCTGTTCGTGCGCAGCGTGGCGCCGCCCGACGTCAAGACCACCGATCTCTACTGGGGCATCATTCCGTTCATCGCCATCAGCATCGCCGCGCTGATCCTGGTATGGGCCGCGCCCGGCCTGGTCACGGCGCTGCCCCGCCATGTCGAGACGCAACGGATGGTGGTGGCACCCGCCTCGCCGGGGCAGATGCCGCCGGCGCCGGCGAGCGATGAATCGCCGCCTTCGAGCGCCGATTTCGCCGCGCCGCCCGCCGCCAAATCCCATTGATGAACCGGGATTGGGCCGGAGTCGCCGGCTCTCCCGGCGCCACGGCGTCGCCTATGATTGATGGCGGCGATCGGCCGCAATCCCGCCAAGGTCACGAACAGGAACGGCGGGAACTCGAGAATGAAATAGCCCGGCGTGCGGGTCTCGGCGAATCGGGCGAAAGAGGGATACGGGGTAGATTGGTATTAATTCAGCGATTACAACGGGTTTATTATTCGTTTTGGCCCGATTAAGCCGTCACCGGCCGGTTATTTGGTGTATTATGCGGGCAACGAGACTTGTCCGATACGCGATCGGACGGCCTCTTCCCCGCCGCACCTTTCCCCCGACGCAAAGGAGAGTCGCATGAAACGCCTGCTCCTTGCCGCCGCGCAAGGCGATGCCGACGCCCAGTTCAATCTCGGCGTCATGTACGACAACCGCATCGACGATCACGGCAACGCCGTCCGCCCCAGCGACGACAACGGCTATGACATCGACAGCAACCGCGCGGAAGCCATGAAGTGGCTGCTCGCCGCGGCCGAGCAAGGACTGCCGCGCGCCCAAACCCGGCTGGCCGAGCTTTACACCGAAGGGCCCGACGCGGCCCTCCACCACATCAAGGCGTGCCAGTGGTTCATCCTGGCGAAAACCAGCCTCAACGGCTTCCATTTCGAACGGGCGCAGGCCGGCTATGACCGGGTTTGCGCGCTGATGACGCCGGCCCAGATCGCCACGGCCGCCACGCGCGCCAAGCTCTGGCAGCGCAAGGCGCGGCAAACCGCGGCCATGAAGGCGGCGAAAATCCTCGCGGACGCCGCCAATAAAACGCGGCGGCGCGGGACCCATTCCCCGGCGCTGGCCGGAAGGTCCTCGTGACATGGCCACCCAGCGCAAGGGCGTAAAGAAGCTCAAGCACTTCCAGCCGAGTGATTTCGGACACGCGGCGCATCAGGCGCAGGCCCCGCACGGCCACGCGCAAGACGGCGCCCATCACGGCAAGGAATCGACCCAGCGCGGCGGCGCGCAATTCGGCCGCTTCGCCGATCAGGCGCCGAAGGGCCCCCGCAAAGGCCAGTAAACCGCGCCAAGCCTTCGCCGCGCGGGGCGCGCCGCTCTCGCCGCCGAAATCCCAGGCTCAACCCGCGCCGCGCCAACGCACGTGCCGCCGCCGCAAACGGAAATAGTTACAGGAACTCAGCCATGCGCATTCGCCATTCGGTTCCGTGCCTGCTCGCCGCCGCAATTCTGCTGGCGCTCTGCCCCGCGCCGCGGGCCGCGCCCGCCGATCCGTCGGCGCTCGTCACGTCGTTCAATGCGCAGATTCACCGGATTTTCGCCGACGGCAGCCTTTCGGTCCCTGAACGCCGGTCGCGTTTCCGCGGCGTTCTCGACCAACGCGCCGACTTCCCGAGCATATCCTGCTTCGTCCTCGGAAATAATTGGCAGAAATCGGGCGATTCTTTCCGGCGGGAATTCAGCCGCGTCTTCGAGGATTACGTCATCCAGTCGCTCAGCGCCCGGCTCGCCGAATACAGCGGCGATACCATGACCGTGACGGGCACGCGCGCCGAGGGTCAGCACAGCACCGTGGTAATGACGACGTTCGCTTATCCCAGCGGCGCGCTGGTGGCGCGGGTCGATTGGCGGCTGCGCGACACGCCCGGCGGTTTCAAGATCGTGGATGTCAGCGATTCCGGCGTCAGCCTGGCGCAGACCTATCGCGAGGAATTCGCGGCGGTGATCGCCCATGACGGCGGACAAGTGACCGCGCTCATTCCGGACATGCGCCAGAAGCTCGATTGGCGGGAGGCGAGCTATTCCGCGCCCGGCGCCACGCGCACCGATGCCGGCGCCATGCGGGTCAGCGAATGCGCGCCGTGAAAATCGTGAAAGCGCCGGGCCCCCACCAGGGCCGGTAAATCGGGCTAGGCGCGGTTTGGATTAAAGGAATCGGCCCGGGTCTTTCGACCCGGGCCGACGCTTGCTTAGCGAATGTTGATATTGAGACCGGGCAGGTAAACGCCCGGGCCGTAAACCACCGGCGGCGGCGCGTAGTACGGCGCGTAGACCACCGGCGGCGCGGCATAATAACCGCCGCCATAGCAGCAGCTGCCATGCCCGCGATCGCCGCGGTAGTCGCCGCGATCGCCCCGGTGATCGTCCGCGCTGGCGGACGCGACAAACGTCCCGAGCACGAGCAAGGCCGAGATTGCGAGCTCTGCCGCGAGCTTCGCCGGCAGGCGGCGTTTCGATTTGGTGTCGATGATGCAGGTCATTGCGACCTCCTCTGAAAAGCGTGTGTCACGGTCGCGGAACGCGATCGTTGACCGTGCTAGCTATGCGCCGGAGATTGTTCGTGGCCGAAGTTCTGGAACACCGCGTCGGCGTTCTTCTGCTGGGCGGCGGGCATCGCGGCGTAAAGCTTGCTGAAGGACGAAATCAGGTTCTTCAGTCCCTTGACATGCGCCTGGGCGAATTTCTCGTAGGTCTTCAAATCTTCCACCGCGGTCATGTTTTGCGGCGGCGTCAGCCGGGTTTGCGCGACCAGCTTGTCCATGTTGGTGGCGTTCTCGCGCATCGCCTGCGCGACGTTGTTCCATTTGGCGTCCTGGGCGGGCGTGATCTGCAACGATTCGTGCAGGTCGGCGATCCGGGTCTCGACGGTCTCCGCCTTGGTCGCGGCGGGGGCGTCGGCGGCCTGGGGTTGCGGCGTGGTTGCCTGCGCCAGCTGGATGGCGATGCTGGTGGCGCCGTCGGCGCGGGCATCGGACATCAGCGGGCCGGCGAGCATGGTGGCTCCCATCAGCGTCGCGATGGCGAGCGAGCGCACCAAGGGGGAGGAAATGGCAATCGGGTTGGCGAAAGACGACATGGTGGTTCCCTTTCTGGATTTGGCTGCAAAGATCGGTATCGCCGCTAAGGAACGGCGAAACTGAAGGTCGCGCACCCTAGAACCGTCTTTCGCCGGCGTCAGGCATCGGAAAATACTCATGGGCTGTATCGGCAACGATAACGGCGGCTGGGCTCGCGGCGGGGAGCGCCGGCGCCGGCGGTTAAGCGCCGCCGAGGGCGGCTTTCGGATGCCGGCCGGGCTTTCCCCGTGCCTCGCCTCAAACCGCCGCGATGGCGAGCCGGACCAGATCGGACAGGGATTTCGAGCGGGTCTTCTTCATCACGGCGGCGCGATGGTTTTCGACCGTGCGTTGGCTGACGCCCAGATCCGCGGCGATGATCTTGTTCGGCTGGCCGATAATGACCAGATCCATGATCTGGCGCTCGCGCGGCGTCAGCCCGGCGATGCGCTTTGCCGCATCCTCGCGCCAGGCCGACAACGCCGTCGAATTCTGCGTCAATTCGATGGCGCGGTCGATGCCGGCGAGCAGCGCTTCGCGGCTGGCCGGCTTCTCGATGAAATCGATGGCGCCGGCCTTCATGGCCTCCACCGCCATGGCCACATCGCCATGGCCGGTGATCATGATCGACGGCAGGGCGTGATTCTCTTCCTTGAGCCGCTGCAACAGCGCGATGCCGCTCAGCCCGGGCAGACGGGCGTCGACCAGCAGGCATCCCTTGCGGCCCGGGCGATAGGCTTCGAGAAACGCCTCGCCGCTCGCGAAGGCCTCGACCGGCCGCCCCTCGCGTTCGATCAGCTCGCGCATGGTCTCGCGCAAGGCATCGTCGTCGTCGATCAGGAATACGGTCGGGACAAGCTCCCCGGCGGCGGCTGGCGCAACCGGTTGCCGCTTCGGCACCGGTTCAGGCTTTTGCCGCGCGGCGGTAAGCTGGGCGCGCACCAGGCGCGTGAGGTCTTCCGCCTTGATCGGCTTGTTCAGTTGGACGCAGCCCGCCAGCGAGATCGCGCGCAATGTCTCGGTCGAGATGTCGCCGGTCACGATCAACACGGGCAGCGCGCTATCGAGCGTTCCGCGCAGGCGCGAGGCCACATCGAGCCCGCTCAGCCCATTCGGCAGATTATAGTCGGCGACGACGATATCCGGCCGCATGGCGCCGAGCGCGACCATCTCCAACGCGCTTTTGCCGTCCGGCGCCGCCGCCGTGCGATAGCCTTCGATATTGAAAAGCAGCTGCAACGTCTCGCGGATCGCCGGGTCATCCTCGATGATCAGGATCGATTCGCCCTTGGCCGGCTGCACCACCGCAAGCGGCGGGCCGGTTCGCGCCACCGCGCGCCGCTCCACGCCGGCGCAGGGCACCGTGATCGAAAATACCGAGCCCTTGCCGAGGCGGGAGCGCACGTCGATCTCGTGGCCCAAAAGATCCGCCAGGCGTTGCACGATCGAAAGACCGAGGCCGAGGCCGCGGGCGCGTTCGCGCGCCGGATTATCGAGCTGATGAAATTCCTCGAACACCGCCTTGAGCTGCCCTTCGGGGATGCCGGGGCCGGTGTCCCAGACCTCGATGCGCAGATTGCCGCCCTGCCGCCGGCAACCGAGCAGAATCTTGCCGTGGCCGGTGTATTTGAGCGCGTTCGATATCAGGTTCCGGACCATCTGTTCGAGCAAGGCGGGATCGCTGCGCACGGTCTGACGGCTCGAAACCACGCGGCAGCCGAGTCCCTTGCTCTTGGCGTGATCGGCGAACTCGTCCCTGAAGCGCTCCAACAGGTCGTTGATCGCAAAATACTGCGGCTCGGGTTTGACGATCCCGGCCTCGAGCTGGTTTATGTCGAGCAGCTTGTTCAGCATCGCCCCCATCGCGTCCAATGAATGGCCGAGCCTCGCGACGAGCTTCAAGGCGTCGGCGTCCTTCACCGTGGTGGCCAGAATCCCTTGCAGCAGGGTCATGGTCTGAAGCGGCTGGCGCAGATCGTGGCTGGCGGCGGCGAGGAAACGCGACTTGCCGAGATTGGCCCGTTCGGCCTGCTTTTTGACGACGTCAAGCGCCGCTTCGACGTGCTTGCGGTCGGTGATGTCGTCGATCGCCAGCAGGATTTTCTGCTTGGCGGGCGCAATCGCCGGAATCTCGCGCGCGTTCAGCTGGAGCACGCGCCGCCCGAGCGGCGGCAGCTCGATCTCGATCTCGTAATCCTCGGCCACGTCGTGTCTGGTGGCGATCCGGCCGAGGAAGCTGCGCAGCGCCTGACCGTCGAAACAGCGGTCGCGGAGACTCGGAAGCTGCTGTCCCACCGCGTCCATGGGCAGGATCGCGAAGTTGCGGTAAAAGGACGGGCTGGCGGAAACGATGCGCAGCTCGTGATCGAGCACGACCAGGGATTGGCGAATGGTATCGATGATGCTGTTGGCATAGGCGCGGGCGGTCTCGATCTCCCGTTCCGCCGCCTTCATCTCGGAAATATCGGCGAAGGTGATGATCGTGCCTTGGACATCGCCGTCCCGCGTGCGATAGGGCGAGAGACGCCGGTTGAACCAGGCGCCGTTTTTAGCCTCGACCTCGCGTCGGAACGACACATGGGTGGTGATGACCGTTTGGACGTCGAGCAGCAGATCGGGATCCGTGAAATAGCGCGAAATCCCGGAAAGCGGGCATCCCAGCTCGGCGGCCGTCACCTTGAACAGCGACGTGGCCGGCGGCGTGAAGAAGCGAAGCTTGAGATCGCGGTCGAACACGAGGGTCGCGATGCCCGAACTGTCGAGGATGTTCTGAAAGTCCTCGGAACCGCGGGACCGGAACGTCTTTTCGGGTTGGCCGGTTTTCCCCTTGGGGGTTTCCCCGGCGGATCGGGTTTGACCGGGGAGCGGCGGCGGCCGGGCGGCCGCATGCGGCCGCGCGCGGAGTGCCTTCTTCATGTCGATCTTGGCCTTGGCCTCCCCGTCCACGCTCCCGGGATCGGGCAGCTATGTCGTGAGGTAGACATATCCTAGCACGGACGCCGATTTTTCGCGAGCGCGGCCGCGTTTGAACGAATCTGGCAATTCCCCCAAGTCCTTGCGGGAATGGTCCCGGCCGGCGCTGTTTGAGTAGTTTCCGAGCCTATCGCCTCGGCTCGAACGCCCTTAAGTAGAGCATCGAGAGTTTATCCGTCCTTCCGGCCATGTCGAAACAGGGCGCGCAAGACGGGTGGAACGCAACCGATCGATCGCCAACTGGAGAATTTCACGATGAAACGCATGATTGGTATTTCCGTAGCCGCGCTGTCGCTGCTGGCCGCCGGTTGCGGCGGCGGCTATTCCGATCCGCCGCCCCCGCCGGGCTACGTCGCCCTGCCGCCAATGGCCCCGGATGAGCACACGGTCTATGCGCCGATGGCGCCGCCGCCGATGCAATCCGAGATGATTCCGCCCCCGCCCAACGGCCAGGCCAGTGCCGTCTATTGGGTGCCCGGCAATTGGAAGTGGTACGGCACCGCCGACGGCCACAGCGGCTGGCAGTGGACCGCCGGCCACTATGTCCAGCGGCCCAACAGCAACGTCGCCTGGCAGCCCGGCCATTGGCAACAGAACAGCAACGGCTATTTCTGGGTCGATGGCTACTGGCAATAAGCCAATAGTCTGAACCGGTTAAGTCTTTCGTTTCGACGGACGGCCGCGATCACCCCCCGCGGCCGTCCGCGTTTTACCGGCCGGAATCCGGTCTGAGTAGTTTCCGAACCTATCGCCGGTGAAACACAATCGCCACATTGAGAAGTGAAGCCATCGGTTGATAAAGCAATCTCGCGCACGCTCTCTCTCCCTCTCTCCGGTCCGACGCCCCGGTGACTCTTCCATCGGACCAAGCGGTACATACTGTTATTCACGCGGAGTAATCGATGCTTCAGAATGAATCCGTCATCGCCGTTTTCAGCGAACATCAGGAAGCCGACGCGGCGGTGAAGAAGCTGGCGCATGCCGGCATTGAGCTCAAGCATCTCAGCGTCGTCGGCAAGGGCTATCATTCCGATGAGAAGGTCATCGGTTTCTATAACGTGGGCGACCGGATCAAGTTCTGGGGCAAGCGCGGCGCCTTTTGGGGCGGTCTGTGGGGCTTGTTTCTCGGCGGCGTCTTGCTGACGATTCCCCTGGTCGGTCCCGTCATGGTCCTCGGTTATCTCTCCGCGGTCGTCGTTTCCGCGGTCGAAGGCGCGATCCTGGTCGGCGGCCTCACCGCGCTCGGCGCCGCGCTTTACAGCGCCGGCATTCCCCGCAACAGCGTCATTCAATACGAACAAGCCGTGAAGGCGGACGGGTTTCTGGTGATTGTACATGGCGCGGTCGCGGAACTGACGCGCGCCAAGGCGATTCTCGCGCAAGGCAACCCCTCGCGCCTCGATCTGCATGACGGGCTGATGACGACCCTGTCGGGTCCGCTGACCGCCCCGGGCGCGGCCGCAACCACACCCCGCGCGGCCTGACCGGCTAAGACAAGAATTCGAATCTGAGTAGATTCCGAGTCTGCTCCTCGGCAAGCGGATCGCGTTAGCGTTCGATCGGGTGGCCTTGCCGGCGGCAGCTCATTCCCCCGACTGCCGCCATTGACATCAGGCCCCTTAAGCTGCCGGCGCGTCCCCTTTTGCGCCGGCAGCTTTTTATCGATTTCGGCCCTGGGTAGTTTCCGAGCCTATCGCCCATCCGCGCCGGCAACTTACGGTGTGGCGTCAACCATGATCGGGCAACGCAGACTTCCGGCCTTTCGCCAGCCGCCCGATTGGAAACATCGTTGAAGGGAATGGACACATGGAAAATTTCCTGATCGCCGCCGGCGCCATCGTCATCGCGTTTTTCGCGGGCTTTCAATATCGCGCCATCACCTTCCGCCGCCGCCGCCGCCGGCAAAACGGGTTTTACTAGGAGCCCGACCTTGCGCATCCGCTCGCTTGCCCTTGGCCTGTTCGCCGCCGTCTCCGGCCTGGCGCTCTGCGCCCAATCCGGCGCCGCGGCCGCCGATCCGTCTGCGCTGGTCGCATCGGTCGGCGCGCAGATCAACCAGGTTCTCGCGGACAACAGTCTTTCGGCCCCCGAACGCCGGCAGCGTTTTCACGACATCATCGACCAGCGCGCCGACTTTCCGAGGATTTCCTGTTTCGTCCTCGGACGCTATTGGCAGGGGTCGAGCGACTCCTTCCGGCGGGAATTCAGCCGCGTCTTCGAGGATTACGTCATCCAGTCGATGATCACCCGATTCGCCCAATACAGCGGCGATTTGTTTTACGTGACGGGCGCGCGCGCCGAAGGGGAGCACAGCACCGTCGTCTTGACCACGATCGATTATCCCAACGGCGTGCCGGCGGCGCGGGTCGATTGGCGGCTGCGCGACACGCCCAACGGTTTCAAGATCGTGGATGTCAGCGATTCCGGCGTCAGCTTGGCGCAAACCTATCGCGAGGAATTCGCGTCGGTGATCAGACATGACGGCGGACAGGTGGCCGCGCTCATTCCGGACATGCGCCAAAAGCTCGACGGACAGACGAGCGGCCGCGCGTCCGGGAACGCGCGCGTCAACGCCGCCTACGCAAAAGTCGACGAGTGCGCGCCATGAATCTCCCCCATGCCAGCGTCCGTTATCGCGCCGTCTCCATGGAATTCGCCGCCGATTTGGATGCGCGCAATGTCGAGATGCATGTCCGCACCGACACGGGCAAGACGATCGCCGTCGTTTGTCCGCGGGATTCGATCTTCGCGGTGCAAAAGCATATCGAGCAAATGGGCCAAGCCTGTCCGGAGATCGCGACCTGGAGAGATGAAGGCCACGCCGGGCCGAGGCGCGGCGAAGTTTCCCCGACATTCCCGCAACACGATCTTATGAAGGAAAGAACCTCATGAGCCTCTCTCTCATCCTGATCATCGTCCTCGTGCTGTTTCTCGTCGGCGCACTCCCTCATTGGTCGTACAGCGCCAACTGGGGCTACTACCCGAGCGGCGGAGTAGGCACCGTCTTGATCGTTCTTTTGGTGCTGGTTCTGTTGGGTGTGGTCTAGCTGCCTTCAGGCGGTTCCATTCGGAATCGTTTTAAACTTCTAACATCGGAGAAATTTTATGCGTAACACCATGAAGACAAGCCTTGTCATAGCCTCCCTGATCATGGGCGGCTCGCTCGGCGCCTGCGCGCAATCGCAAACGCAGAGCAACGAAAGCACCGGAAACTACGTCGACGACGCCTCGATCACCACCAAGGTCAAGACGGCGCTGCTCGGCGATGTCGGGCTGAAGGTGTTCGACATCCACGTCGACACCCACCACGACGTGGTTCAGTTGACCGGCGCCGTCAACTCGCAGCGCATGATCAATCACGCGGGCGATATCGCCAGCCAGGTCGCCGGTGTCACCGGCGTGCAGAACGAGCTGGTCGTCCGCTAACCGGACTTGTCCGATTTCGAAGTCGATCCACGCCGACTTTCCGGCGTGGGTCGATGAGGATCGGGGCCGGGCGGTCGCCGCCCGTGCCCGGTTAAGAGAAGGGTACATAATGGATTCTTGGCTCGATCCTCCGGCCGTCATTCCCATTTTTTCACTCGGGATGGTCGCGGCTTGCGCGCTTTGCCGCGGAATCCCGTGACATGCGCGGCGATGCATCGGTCCTGCCGCCCGCGTTCTCGCTGCTGAGATCCGAATTCAACGAATTTCTGTTCGCGCCGATCGGCGAGGAGGGGAATCACACGCTCCTCACCGTGCTCTCGGCGCTCGCCCGGCTCGGCCTCGATCCCTGGCAGGAATCGGCCCGGCTCGCGCTGCTGTCGCGGGAAAAGGCGGCGCAGAGCCTGGCGTCGATGATCGCGGGTCTGCCCAACGGACGCTGGGCGCAATCGGATGTCGGCACCATCGCCTCGCGCCTGGTCGCGCTGCTGCCGGCCAAGGGCGCGGCATCGCCGCCGCCGCGTCCGGCGGCCGCCGGCAAATATCCGGCGCCGCGCCAAATTGCGCGGTTTGTGCTCATGGCGGTCCTCGGCGGCGCGATGTTCTTCGCCCTGACGCATTGGAATACGGCCACGGTCGCCCCGGATAAGCCGCCGTCATCGGCCGAAAGCGGCGCGGGGAACTAGGAATCGAACCCGGCCGCCGTCGCGGGCGGAAACCAGCACGTCCTTGGTGTCGATCATCGGGCGGAATCCCCGTGGCGGGTTGGAGCGGGTGAAGGGAATCGAACCCTCGTCGTAAGCTTGGGAAGCGGATTTGAGGGTTTTGATATCATTCGGATTTTTCGATTCTCGTAACTATTCCAGTTTCTTAGACGTTCCAGGCGATTCCGGAAAATTCCCTGAAATTCCGAACGAGTGTGCCAAATTGTGCCAAAATTCTGTCGTAAGCGCCAAAGCTTATACAAATAGCTGCTCCCGCGTAGGAAATTAAATGCACTTCGAGCTTGATGTTCGTCCGGCCGAGATGCCTGCGTTTCTGAACAGGCTTATCGAGATTACCGGCCTAACATCATGGCAACAACGTGAGAGGGATTTTACGAAGCAACTTCACGACAACCCACTGATAGAAAGATATTTAGATACTCAATTCGGCATCGAGAGATCGATGATCAGTGTGCGGCACTATCGCGAAAGCACAGGCGGCCGAACGCCATCTATCAAAAATACGCCCCGTGCCAATCTAGGCGTTCTGTATGGCTTTGCGGCGATGGTGGCCCGCGTCTTCCCCAAGCTACCACTGTCTGCCCAAAATCTACTGCGAAGTAAAATTCGAGGTGGACTTAAGGATAATGTTGGCCTCGCGCCCCTGGCGTTTGAAATGCGAACAGCGGAGCATTTCATGCGTAAAGGCTTCGATGTGGAGTTCCACGATCTTTGTCACGGAGGTGGATACGATTTCCATATCAGAAACTCAGGAATAGAGATGGAGGTCGAATGTAAATCCGTTAGCGGCGATTTGGGGCACCGAGTCCATTTGCTTCGTCAATATCAGCTTGGCCCATATCTTCTCCAATCAATGAAGGATGCAAGCAAGGGCGGTATCGTAAAATTGTTGGTTGCCACATTGCCCAATCGATTACACGGCCAGCGGGAATTTATGGATGCAGTCGGGACAAGGATTTCCCAAGCAATCATTGAGGCTAAGAGCGTGACAGATACCCAGCCCTGTTCTGTCTCCTATCAAGAGCATTCAATCGTTGGCTCGCCATTTGATTCACCGTCCCTCCCGCAAATAAGCGAAACCGAAGTAATTGACTACTGCAATCGAATGTTGGGCGACGAGATCGGCCACGTGATAATGATGTTTAAGCCGCACCAAAGTGCGACAGTGGTGGCACTACGTAGCACGCTACCAAATGAGTTCTTGAAGGGGGTATATCACAACCTCAAAGACGCTTCGAAACAAATGTCAGGAACGAAACCCGGCGTCATATGCGTTCAGTTTAGAAACCTAACGAGCAGACAACTTCGTGAGTTCGCTGAAAGTCCGACGCAGTCTGGAAAACCGACGGGCCTTCAATTGATGACAGCGAAATTCTTTGATAGTAACGAGCGCGCTCATGTACATACGCTAGCTTATACTGCACCGGGTGAGTTTTTGAGTTGCCGCTTTCAAAGGCAGGATACAAACACAACAGACATAATACGCACTACCGTAACCAGCGAAGATGCCGCATCCTATGTTTTCACGAATAAAAAGCACTCGCTTGTGAATGATCCACGGTATCGGGTCTTCTAATGATTGGAGCGATAAAGGGCTAGGATGAGCGTGAGTAATTCAAGCCCGCACTTTTCAGGATTTCGATAACTTTTCCCTCGTCCCAGCTATCTACCATGATGATATCACCCGATATCGTGGGCTTGGAACCAAGCTCACTGATTATTTTACTCAATGCGTCAGATTTTGTGGATGATGGCGCAGAACGATCAATTTTTACTTTCACCTTCATGGGGTTCATTTCTCCTAATAAGCTCAATACCATTACGTGATTTGTGCGGCAATGGAACGTGAGGAAAGACATCCTCAAGGTCTTCGGCGAAACGGAGCGAGTAGGATGTTGCAGACAGGAGGGTCAGAATTGCATCGAATACATCCTCGGCGGCGACCGGCTCACCGTAGGCCGCGCTCAGACTCTCAATGAGCGCCAATGGAATGTTTGGGGCGTTGATGTTCGGTCGCCGGTCATGGAGCGGAAAAGCGTAGCCGCCATAGCTACCCCGAAACGCGTGGCGGTCTGGAAAATCGCCGAAACACCAGACCGCCGCACCAGCGTTAGTTCCGTTTGGCAATGCGAACAGGCAGACATTATTCGCGCCCCAAACATTGCGCAATTTCGGTCTAGGCCGGTCGTTCCATGCGTCATTTGCATAATGCCATCGTCTATCGAGCGGTCGGTAGCTACTTAATCTGACTGAGTCCTCGACCCAGCCAACTGCTTTGGCGCGATGCGCCGGGTTCATAGCAGTTGAATTAAAGATTTTATTAAGAGGCCCACCATCCAACGCTAAAATTCTTCTAATTTGTCGTTCGAGATTTTCACGTGAAACTGCATAAACAACGTCATCTCGCTTACTCTCAAGTCCAGAAGAGCGAAAAACGAAACATTCGCTTAGGCTGACCCATTCTCCATTTTGAAAAGGCTTAGGTCTCATATCGTCCAGGAGATCACGTTCGACAGCGACGGCATTTGGCAGCGATCCTGCGTCTGCCCCGCTCACTAGCCAATCGAACTTCGCCCGGCGCGAAAATTGAGCCTCAGCCCAACTATCGAGATAGTGAACGCTCGCTGCCGCCCCGTTTGCTTTGCTGCCATCCGCGATGAGAAGGGTGATCGCAGTGCCGACCTGGATGTTGAAGACGCCCTGATCGGCATCAACCCCGGCCCGCTCACCGCGCCGAACATCACCGCGCAGGTCGATGATCTCTATCCGGTCGAATCGCTCGCGCATCATCTTTCGTAACCCAGCATAGGGCCAACCGGTCAGGAACTTGCGGTTGGAAATGAAGGCGACGACCCCACGCCTCGGCGCATTTTCCGCCTCGAACAGTTTCCAGATCGCCCAGCGCCAAAAGGCAACGGACAGTTCGGGAAAGGTGTTGAGTTGGTTGCCTTGGCCTGCATTTCGCACCGGCTCTTTGAGGTCGTCCCAGACTCGATCCATCCAGTCGCCGACCAGCGTGCGATTTTCACCTTCCTCCAGCCGCCGATAGGGCGGATTGCCGATGATCGCCAGGATCGGCTGTTGTGCCTTGATGCGATTTGCTTCGCGTCGCTCGTCAGCGATTCCTTCCGCCACGAAACCGAGCGGACCGATGGGTGCAGCGGCGCCCGGTTCCGCCAGAGTATCGGCCAGATAAACGCCGAGCCGTGGCAGTTCGAGCGGCTCATCACCCTCACGGCGAAGACGACGCAACGCATGATGGAGCCGGTAGTGTGCGACAGCATAGGGGCCGACCAACAGTTCGAAGCCAAACATCCGATGGGCGAGCCCCTGTAAAGCAAGCGCCGCCATCCCTTCGCCTGCCTCGGCCTCCTGGGCCCTGACCCGCTCGGCAATGCCGAGCAGGAACGTGCCGGTGCCTGTCGCCGGATCGAGAATCGTAACTGCAGGATCGCGCAAACCTTGAGTTCGGCAAGATTATCGCGCACAGCCCGGTCGAGTGCGCCCACCATATATCGCACAACCTCGACTGGCGTGTAGTAGACACCGTAGCGTTCACGCGCTTCGGGATCGAAGGTCTGAAGAAAATTTTCGTAGAAATAAAGAATGGGGTCAGGTCCACCTGGCGGAACGGCGAGAATTTCCGGCGCGAAGCTGTTCACCGTATCGCGCATGACCTCGAAGCCGATGCCAACGTCCTGCACCACCTCATCCAAGCTAAGAACGCGCAGGGCCGTCCGCATCAACGGATGCTCTTCCGGCATATGCTGCCAGGCGTTTGCCCCCACTGGTTGTCCGGTCCCCTCGCGTACCAACAAAAGCCCGAACGCGAGCGTCTGAGCAAAGGCAGCCGAAAAGAGGGCATTGAAATCGGTAGCGTTGTAGCCAGCCGCCTCCGGGTGGGCATAGAGAACGTCCCGAAACTCCTGTCTTACCTGCAACAGCGCGTGACGCGGGTTGTCGCCTCCGTGAAGTTCCGCCAATCGATCCCGCACGATCCCGCGAACGAGGCGGGCGGAATGGGCCATTAAAGTAGCAAGATGTTCAGCATTGCGCGCTCTCGGCTCTTGTCCCGCGCCAGCGGAAAGCATCTCGACCAGACCTAGGAACTGGGCGGCGTCATGTTTGGCAATCTCACGATTAGCACGCGCGTCGTCTTGGTCAGCGCGAAGGGTACGCTCAGGCACAACCACCGCAATGCCGAGTTCGTCGTCACGGCGAAACAGACGAAATTCAGTAAAATTGCAGGTCGCCCAGCAGTGAAGCTCCTTGATCTGTTCAAACTGGCGTTTATCTTGGTCGCGCCAGCGCGTCGGGTCGGCTGGCTTGGCGGGCGCCTTAAGTTCAACGAAAGCGCGAGGAGGCGCTCCTTGCCTCACGAGCGCGATGTCCGGGCGCCCAACGCCTGGATTTCGATATTCGGGCACAATGATCAGCCTCGGAGCGGCAGGGAGTATAGGAAGCAACCCTTCCAGCAGTTGCTGAAAAGCTGGGGCGAGCGCCGTTTCCGGAACGTCCGGGTTCGCTCGGCGAAGCTCCCTGATTCGATGGGCATATGTTTGCAGGAGGTCAGTGACGCTCATTGCTTCTGCTAATATATGTTTCGCTCAGTGTTGTCGTCGGATTACACAATCGCTGTTGAAATTCTGCTTGGCGATCGGGTTGCTGCATCCGCCTTTACGCCAGATGTAGGCGTAAATTCAACTTCCCTCCCGGCAGTCTCGCGCCAAGCTTATCAGCCCGCAAATGCGTATAGCGAGTCAACATGGCCGGGGTGAGATGGCCAGTAATGGCCATAATTTCGTTGTCTCGAAAATCGGAGAGTTCAAATAAGCGCGAAATCCCTTCGTGCCGAAGATCATGCCAGCGTAGATCGGGGAAGTTCTCCCCAATTGCATCATGGAAGGCATGAATAATTCCCCGGCCCGTATCCACCGGAAGCACTGTTTGTGATTGAATTTTCTCGCTCGCGCCTTTCGGCCGCAAAGATTTGAAAGCGGCGATAGCGCGCCTGGAAAGTGGAACCCGGCGCGGCCTATCGTTTTTTGTCCTCGGCAAATCTATATGAGGATATTGGCCGGTTAGATTCACTCGGTCCCAGGTAAGGCCGGCGAGCTCGCCCTGCCGAACGCATGTTTCCATCGCAATGATGATGGCCTCTTTGAGCCAAGGACGGGCCTTTTCGGCCGCTTCCAGGAGCCGCTTTTCTTCCTTCTCGGCTAGGCGGCGGTTGCGACCCTCGGGCTTGCCCGGTCGAACGCCTGGCTTAACCGGATTATCAACGGGAACCTTATGTGCCCGCGCCCAAGTCTGAAACAGCTTTGATAAGACGTTCAGACGGTGAATGACGGTTTGCGGCCCACATTCGGCGGCGGGGCCACATAGCTTGCCATCCTCGGCATTGGCCTCGTCCAGGACTTCGCGCCGCCATTCGATCAGGTCCCAATCGTGGATCGAAACCAGCGACCAAGTCCCGAATTTGCTCGATTTCCAGTAGTTGAGTTTCGAAGTCAGGTTTTTCGCATTGGGGCCGCTGCCGATTAGATTGTTTTCGATCATCCAATCGCATGCCTTCGCGAGAGTCGTGCCGCGCGCGATTTTCTGGTCAACGAATTCATCGCCGGTAACTTTGCCTTCGATGATCCGCTGCCATTCGCGCGCCGCGTTCAGCGTCTCGAACGTCCTGGTTTGATAGACGCCGTTGCGCCTCACCTGGACGCGAAATTGATGCGGTCCGCGTACCTGTATCGTGGAAGGCATGGCACAACCCCTTGAAAATACGAGGGATTGATTGTGCCAAATTGTGCCAAAAAAGGCTAGTTAAGAGATGGCCGATTTACTAAGTCATTGAAAAGATTGGAGCGGGTGAAGGGAATCGAACCCTCGTCGTAAGCTTGGGAAGCTTCTGCTCTACCATTGAGCTACACCCGCGAGGCCCGAATCCGCATTAAAGCCGAGCGCGGCCTCCTCTTCAAGCTGTCGGCCTTCCCGGAATTGGGGCGCAAGGACCGGAGTGTCCGGGCCGCGCGGAACGGGTCAAATACCGCTTGCCGCCCGGGCTTTCCCGTGCCGCAATCGAGGAGCATCCGATGACCCTGGCCGCGCTCAAAGCCCCGAACCCGACCCGGTCCCCGATCCGCCCGGCGGCCCGGCCCTATGTCAGCCCATCGCAACGCTGGCGGGCCGTGACCGGGCGCGATCGCCGCGCCGACGGCGTCTTCTATTATTCGGTCGCGACCACCGGCATCTATTGCCGCCCGTCCTGCGCGTCGCGCTTGGCGCTGCGCGAGAATGTGCGCTTCCATGACAGTTGCGCCGATGCCGAACGCGCCGGTTTCCGCCCGTGCAAGCGCTGCCGGCCCGAGGGCGCCGCGCCGCGCCATGTCCGGGCGGCGCTGGTGGCGGCGGCTTGCCGCGCCATCGAACTCGCCGGACCGGAGGCTGCGCCCGATCTCGGCGCCTTGGCAACATCCTCGGGCTTGAGCCGCTTCCATTTCCACCGCCTGTTCAAATCCGTCGCCGGCTGCACGCCGCGGGAATACGCCGCGGGCTTGCGCGCCGGCCGCCTGCGCGGCGGCCTGCGGGAAAGCCGCAGCGTGACCGAGGCGTTCTACGGCGCCGGCTTCAATTCGAGCGGCCGGTTCTACGCCCAGTCGGCCTCGCTCCTCGGCATGACTCCGCGCGACTTCCGCGCCGGCGGCCGGGGCGCCGCGATCCGCTTCGCCATCGCCCGCTGCTCGCTGGGAAACATCCTGGTGGCATCCACCGACAAGGGCGTCTGCGCGATATCGCTGGGCGAGGATCCGGAACAGCTCGCGCGCGAACTTCAGGACCGCTTCCCCAACGCCGCGCTCTCCGGCGGCGACAAGGATTTCGCGCGGCGCGTCGCCCAGGCGGTGGGGCTGGTCGAGACGCCCGGCGCGGGATTCGATCTGCCGCTCGATCTGCGCGGCACGGCTTTCCAGATTCGCGTCTGGCGGACGTTGCGCCAAATCCCCCCGGGCGAAACCGCCAGCTATGCCGACATCGCGCGGCGCATCGGCCAGCCCAAATCGGCGCGCGCCGTGGCCCGGGCCTGCGCCGCCAACACCCTTGCCGTCGCCATTCCCTGCCACCGCGTGGTGCGGCTTAACGGCGATCCGGGCGGTTACCGCTGGGGCGTCGAACGCAAACGCACGCTGCTCGCCCGCGAACGCGGCTGATGCTATAAGCCCGTCTCAGGCCAAAAGACGAGGCGTCCATGCAGGGACCGGTCAAGATCGACGAAACCGTGAGCGTTACCGGGCAGATCGCGCCCGCCGACGTGGCCGAAATCGCCAAGGCCGGCTTCGCCGCCATCATCAACAACCGCCCCGACGGCGAGGAGCCGGGCCAGCCCCCGAAAGATACGGTCGAGGCCGAGGCCAAGAAGTACGGGCTCGAATACCGCTACATCCCGGTCACCACCCCCACCATCACCTACAAGGACGTGGCGGCTTTCAACCACGCGCTGTTGCGGGGCGCGAAGCCGGTCCTGGTCCATTGCCGCTCGGGCGCGCGCTCTTACGTGCTCTGGGCCTTGACCCGGGTGTTCTTCGACGGCGAAAGCCCGCTGATGCTCGCGGCCGACGCCGCCAAGAAGGGCTACGATCTGCGCGTGCTGCCGGCGCTGGTGGAAAAGCTCCAGGCCGAGAAGGACAAGGGCTAGAACGCGATCCGGTTCGGAGAACTTGTTATGAGAATCGTCCTGACGCTTTTGCTGCTGTTGTTCGCCGCTACGGGCGCTTATGCCCAAACGGCGCGGGTTGACCGCATCGACGTGGTCGAATACGGCATCTTCACCGCCAATACGCAAAGCATGCAGGCCGCGCCGGGCACCGCATCGGGCACCGTCAGCACGGTCGCCGACATCCAGCATGCCGCGACCACGCGGACAATTCCCGCGCAGCAAGGGATACGATTCGGCTTCCGCTATACCGTGATCGGCGCGCCCGCCGGCGCGGACGTGCCGCTGCACATGGTGACGATCTTTCCGCCGCCCGGGCTGACCAATCCGGCCACGCAGCAACGCAAGGCCCAAAGCGAATACGATTCCAGCGCAACCATTGGAACAGCGTCGTACAAGGGCTATCAACTCACCGATCCCTGGGAAGTCGTGCCCGGCGTTTGGACCCTGCAAATCTGGTATCAAGGCCGCAAGCTGGCCGAACAAAAATTCACCGTCGTGAAACAGTAAGGCGGCCTAGCCGCGCCAGCGCAGCAAGCGGCGTTCGAGCCAGCCGGTCACGCCGAAGATCAGCAGCACGAAGCCCATGATGAGCGCGATCAGCGCGATCATCAGCGCCGAATTGTAGTTGCTCTGGGCGAAGGACAGGAGATAGCCCAGGCCCCTGGTCGAGGCCACGAACTCGCCCACCACCGCGCCGGTGAAGGCGAAACCCACCGCCACCTTGAGATTGCCCAAGACCCAGGCCACCACCGAGGGCACATACACCTCGCGCAGCAGGTCGCGCCAGCCGCCGCCCAGCGTCGTCACCCGCTCGACCAGCTTCTTGTCCACCTCGCGGATGCCGGTGAAGACGGTGAAGAAGATCAGCACCGCCACCAGCATGACGGCGAGCGCCACCTTCGAGCCGAGCCCGATGCCGAACCAGATGACGAACAGCGGCGCCAGCACCACGCGCGGCACCGCGTTCAAGCCGATCATCACCGGCTCCAGCAGATCGCCGATGAAGGGAGTCAACGCCGCCGCCGCGCCCAGCACCGCGCCGAGCCCGAGTCCGATCACCAGCCCGCCCAGCGCCGCCGAGAATGTCGCGTAGAGATGCGGCCAGATCGTGCCCGAGACGAAAAGCTGGACCAGCGTCGCCGCCACGGCCGAAGGCGCCGGCATGTAAAGCGGGTTCAAATGCCCGGCCTGGGCGGCCCATTGCCACAGCGCCACCAGACCGGCCAATCCCAGCGCCTGGCGCAGCCCCGTCTGAAGCCTGGGATTCATGCCGCCCGCCCGCCGACTTCGCGCGAGAGGTCCTGCCACATCCGCGTCAGCAACGGCGCGAAATCGGGATGCGTGCGCGCGGTCATCGGGTCGCGCGGCCGGGGCAGCGTCACCTCGTAACGCCCGGCGATCTGGGCGCGCGGCCCTTGCGACATCAGATAGACGGTGTCCGACAGCGCCAGCGCCTCTTCCAGATCGTGCGTCACCAGCAGCACCGAAATCCCGCGCTGCTCCACCAGCCGCGCCAAATCGCCGGTCACGCGCGCGCGCACGATGGCGTCGAGCGAGGCGAAGGGCTCGTCCATCAGCAGCAGCTTGGGCTCGCGCGCCAGCACCTGGGCCAGCGCCACGCGCTTTCTCTGTCCGCCCGAAAGCTGGCGCGGCCAGCGTTCGCTCAGGCCATAGAGCCCGAGCCTCGTGAGCCACTGCCGCGCCGAAGCCAGGGCCGAACCCCGGTCCACGCCCTTGAGGCGCAGGCCCAGCGCCACGTTTTCCTCGGCGTTGCGCCAGGGTAAAAGCGCGTCGTCCTGGAACAGGATGCCGATCTCGCTCGCGGCGAAATCGCTGGTCACTTCTCCCGCCGAGGGCTGCTGCAATCCGATCACGGCGCGCAGCAGGCTCGATTTGCCCGAGCCCGAAGGCCCGATCAGGCTGACGAATTTTCCCCCCGGCACTTCGAGGCTCACGCCTTCGAGCACCGGCGCCGCGCCATAGGACAACGCCAGGTCCGTGACGCGCAGCAAGGCTCTCAGCCCCCGGCGATCGAGGTGTCGTAGAGGCCCGAGGAATCGGCGTTGGGCGGGAGCAGCCCCGCCACCTTGAGCGACGCCGCGACGCGGCTGGCGGCGGCGAGGTCGATCTTGACCGTGCGGGGATAAAGCGAGGCGCGGTAACGCGCCAATATGTCGCGCATCTGGCCGGTATCGGCGCCGGTGGTCATCTCCGGCGGCAGGGATTTCACCAGATCGTCGGGCGAAAGCGTCTGCACCGCGGCGAGGCCGCTCTGCAAGGCGCGGCCGAGCGCCTTCATCTCCTCGCGCCGCGCCGGAATCTCGGGCGTGCGCACCGCCACGCCCATGAACTCGTAATTGCCACCGAGATATTTCTTGGCGTCGGCCGCGTCCATGGCGTTGACCAGCACGCGCCCGCCCGCCTGCACCACCAGGGTCAGCGCCGGTTCCTGCACCAGCCCGGCATCGACCGCGTTCTGGCGCAACGCCTCGAGCAGATTGGGGCCGAGCGTGGCGAACTGCACCTTGCCGGTATCCGCGCCGGCCTGTTTCAGGAGAAAAAGCGCCAGCGCGTGGTCGGCGTTGCCCAATCCCGACACGCCCACCGTCTTGCCTTCGAGGTCCTTGAGCGTGGTGATCCGCGCCGCCATTTTCGGCGCCACCACCAGCGCGAACAGCGGCAGCTTGCCGGTCGAGAGAAAGCGCTTGATCGGCGCGCCCTTGCCGTAGGCGGCGAGCGCCACGTCCAAGGCGGTGGCGCCGTAATCGACCGCGCCGCCGACCAGCGCCTCCATCGCCACGCCGCCGCCGCGGGAATAGACCAGCTCGAGATCGAGCCCTTCCTTTTCATAGAAGCCCTGCGACTTGGCGACGGTGTAGGGGATGATGCACAAAAGCTGGCTGCAAAAGGCGAGCTTCAGGGATTTGCCGGATGCCCGGGCGCGGCCCATCGGCGCGGCCAATGTTCCCGCGGCCAGCGCCGCGGCGCCTGTCAGCACCGCGCGGCGGCGGAGAGTCTTGGCCGGCTTGAGGGCTTGGTCGGGATCGCAGCAGCTCACCTTATGTCCTCGCGGAATCCGGGGCAGAATCAAGCCAACAGTTTGCACACTGTTGAAGCTAAGTAAATTACCTTGGAAGTCCGTGATTTAAGGCCCGTCCCATTCCGGGCCCCAGCCGGCGGGATCGACCACCCGTCCGGCGCCGCGCTTGGCGTCGATTTGCGCGGTTTCCTCGGGGGCCAGCTTGAAATCGAAAATGTCCAGATTGGCCGCGAGGTGTTCCCGCCGCGCGGATTTGGGAATGGCGGCGACGTTCTTCTGATCGAGCAGCCAGCGCAACGCCACCTGGCTCGCGCTCTTGCCGTGGCGGCGGCCGATCTCGGCGAGTTCCTTGTCGCGCGTCACGCGCCCGCGCGCCAGCGGGCAATAAGCCGTGAGATTCAGCCCATATTTTTTCAAGGCCGCGATCACTGGGCGCTGCGAGAGATAAGGATGATATTCCACCTGGTTGCAGACGATGTCGGCGCGAAGTTTCTCGACGGTCTCGGCCAGCAACGCCACGGTGAAATTGCTCACGCCGATGAAGCGGGTCTTGCCCCGGGCCCGCGCCGCGGCGAATTCCGCCAGCGTCTCGGCCAAGGGCTCGCTTTTGCTCGGCCAATGGATCAGCAGCAGGTCGACATAGCCGGTCCCAAGCCGCTTCAGACTCTCCTCGACGCCGCGCCGCACCTCAACGGCGCGGAGACTACCCGCCGCGATCTTGGTGGTGAGGAAGATATCGGCGCGCTTGACGCCCGATTGCTGGATGGCCGCGCCCACTTCTTCCTCGTTGCCGTAGATCTGCGCGGTGTCGATGTGGCGGTAGCCCAGATCGAGCGCGTCCTTGACCGAAGCAAAACAGCCGCGCCCGGTGAGCGCCCAGGTCCCGAGGCCCAGCGCCGGCACGCGCGCGTCCTTGATGGCTATGAGTTCCATGTCCCCATCCTGCTCAAACCCTTGAAAAAGAAAAGCGATTTTATAATTCAATTGCCGCGCGCGGCACCTTGGCCGATGATGCCGGGAAATCCGAAATCGCCGCCAAAAGCCGATCATGCCCGCGCTACGATCTCTTCGCCTGCTCTCCCTGTTGCTGCTTGTCGCGGCAACGCCGATGCTTGCCCGGGCCCAGGCGCCGGCCGCGTCCAGCCCGCCGACCATAGCGTCCCTGCTTTCGGGCGAGGGCGATCTGGTCCTGGCCGGGCGCAAGCTCGACCGCGCGCAGCTTTCGGCGCTCTACGCGAAACACGATTTCCACCCGCTGTGGAACGAAACGCGCCGCGCCGAGCTGATCGCGGCCTTGGCCGATGCGCCCTCGCACGGGCTCGATCCCGGCGCCTTCGCGTTGCCTGAAACCGATCCGTCGCGTACCGACATTCTGCAAACCGATGACTTCTTGCGCTACGCCCAGGCGCTGGCGCGCGGCCGGGTTTCGCCCGCCGAGTTCGAAACCGACTGGGCGATGCCGCAACCATCTTTCGATCCCGCAGCCGCCTTGGCGCGCGCGCAAAAGGACGGCGTCGCGGCCACGCTCGCTTCGCTCGCCCCGGCCGATGACGATTACGCCCGGCTCCGCCAGGCCTATGCCCGTTACAAGGCCTATGCCCTGGCCCAAGCCTGGCGGCCGATGAATCTGACTTTGCCGTTGAAGCCGGGCGACAGCGGCGATGACGTCACCCTGTTGCGCCGCCGCCTGCTGGCCGAAGGGTTCATCGCCCCCGGCAATCCCGATTTGGACGCGCAATACGGCGACGATCTGACGGCGGCGGTGAAGCGCTTCCAGGAAACCCACGGCCTGCCGGCCGACGGCAATGTCGGCCGCGCCACGCTCACCGCGCTCAACGCCACGCCGGGCGAACGGATGCGCCAGATCCGGCTCAATCTCGAACGCCGCCGCTCGATGCCGCGCGAGGCGCCGCCGACCCGGGTCGAGGTCGATGTGCCCGACGCCAGCGTCGTCTACTACGAGAACGGCGCGGCGCCGCTCACCATGCGCGCGGTGGTGGGCCTGCCCGACCGGCCGACGCCGGTCTTGAAGACGCGCATGACCGCGGTCACGTTCAACCCGTTCTGGAACGTGCCGTCCTCGATCATCGTCGCCGAAATCCGCCCCGCGCTGAAAAAGGATCCGCATTATCTCGAGCGCAACGACTACGCCACGATCGACGTGCCCGGCGGCAAGCAGCTGGTCCAGAAGCCCGGCCCCAAGAACGCGCTGGGCAAGATCAAGTTCGAGATGCCGAACGCGCTCGACATCTATCTCCACGACACGCCGGCCGGGGGGCTGTTCGCGCGGGTGCGGCGCGCCTGGAGTCACGGCTGCGTGCGGCTCGGCAATCCGCGCGAGCTGGCGCGGCGCGTGCTGGCCGCCACCTGGGCGATGGCGGATATCGACGCGGCGGTGGCGACCGGCAAGACCCAGACCGTCCCGCTGCCCCACGCCATCCCGGTCTACATGTTCTATTGGACCGCCTTCTCCGATCCGGACGGCAATGTGGAATTCCGCGACGATCTCTACGGCCGCGACCGCCGCCTCAACCAGGCACTGGTGAAACGCGACCTGTCCGAGCAATTGGCGCCGCAAGCGCGCCACCTGGCGGCCGAGCCGGGGAAGAGTTGAAGGGTCGGGCAAGATGATCAGGAATTTCCGGGATCATGCGGCGAATGAGCGTACCTTCCTCGCCTGGGTGCGAACGGCCATCGCCGTCATGGCCTTCGGGTTCATCGTCGAAAAATTCGACCTGTTCCTGGAATTGGTGTCGCCGTCCTTGGCCGGCCGCACGCTGTCCCTGCCGGGCCAGAGATTCGGCAACATCGCCGGGCTGGCGCTGATCGTTCTCGGCACTGCGATGGTCGCTATCGCGGCCTCCCGCTTCCTGATGACTGCCAAGATCATCGACGGCAAGGCGCAACGCCCGGCCCCGGGATCGCGTGTCGATCTGGCGCTCGCGGCGCTGCTGATCCTGCTGGGTTGCGCGCTGTTCGTCTATTTGACGCACGCCTTGATCACATAATCCCGGCGCCGGCCCAAACCCTCTTGTCCCGCGCCCCGCTTTGACGGAAGATCGGCCCCGTCAAGAGCGCGCGATAGCCGCGCCGTGTCAGGTTCGGTGTTTGGTGGGGTGGTCGGGGGGATGGCTGAAACTCTGCGGAATCAGGGGCGGCGGCATTTTTTGAGCCTGGCCGCGGGCTCGGCGGCCGCGTTGATCGTGGCGCCGGCTATCGCCACGCCGCGTTTCGAAACCCGCCGCGCGCTCGCCTTCGCCAATCTCCACACCGGCGAGAAGCTCAACCTGGTCTATTGGACCGAAAGCGGCTACGAGCCCGAGGCGCTCGCCCGCATCGACTGGCTGTTGCGCGATTTCCGCACCGGCACGACCCATCCCATCGATCCCCGATTGCTCGATCTCTTGGCCGCGCTCAACCGCCGGCTCGACACGCGCGAACCCTATCTGGTCTATTCCGGCTACCGCTCGCCCGAAACCAACGCCATGCTGGCCGAGGAAAGCGAAGGCGTGGCCAAGAACAGCCTCCATCTCCAGGGCCAGGCGGTCGATCTGCGCGTGCCCGGGCGGCGGCTGGGGCTGTTGCGCCGCGCGGCGTTGTCGCTCAAGGGCGGCGGCGTCGGCTATTATCCGCGCTCCAACTTCGTCCACCTCGACGTCGGGCGCGTGCGGCACTGGTAACGGCATATCCATCTCTCCCTCCCGCCGAAGCATCGCCGCCGCCCGCGCCGAGCCTGCGCGAGTTGTTCCTGAGCTTCACGCTGGTGGCGGCGATGGGTTTCGGCGGCGTGTTGCCCTGGGCGCGGCGCATGATCGTCGAACGCCGCCGCTGGCTGACCGAATCCGAGTTCCTCGATCTGCTGGCGTTGTGTCAGTTCCTGCCCGGACCCAACATCTGCAACCTGTCGATCGCGGTGGGCGCGCGCTTCCGCGGCGTCAAGGGCTCGGCGGCGGCGTTTCTCGGCATCACCTTCCTGCCTTTCGTCATCGTCATCATTCTGGGCACGCTTTACGAGAGCTACGGCGACCGGCCGGGCGTGACCGGCGCGCTGCTCGGCGTTTCGGCCTCGGCCGCGGGCATGATCCTCGCCATGGCGGCGCGGCTCGCGCAGCCGCTGCTTTCCCGCCGCCCGGGCGAGGCGCTGCCGGTCATGATCCTGGTGTTCGCCGCCGTCGCGCTCTTGAATCTCCCCTTGCTCTGGGTGATCGCGGGCGCGATCCCGCTCAGCATCGGCATTTCCTGGTGGCGGCGCGGATGAAAGGCTCGGATCAGCTCGTCGCGCTCGCCCTGTGCTTCCTCACCGTCTCGCTGCTGGCCTTCGGCGGCGCCAACGCGGTCATTCCGGAAATGCACCGCCAGGCGGTCGACGTGGCGCACTGGATGACCGACCGCCAATTCGTCTCGCTCTACGCGCTGGCCCAGGCCGCGCCCGGCCCGAACGTGATGGTGGTGACGCTGATCGGCTGGCACGTCGCCGGGCTCGAAGGCGCGCTGGTGGCGACCGCGGCGATGATGCTGCCGTCGGTGACGCTGACCTTCCTCGTCTTCCGGCTGTGGACCTATTTCCGCCACCGGCGCTGGCTCGAAACCATCCAGAACGGGCTGACGCCGGTCACGGTCGGATTGGTGTCGTCGAGCGCCTTTCTTCTGGCCAAGACCTCGGATCACGGGATGCTGGCCTTTCTCCTCACCGCATCCACGGCGGCACTCACATATTGGACCCGGGTCAATCCGCTTTGGGTGTTCGGGGTGGCCGCGTGTCTGGGCGGCTTCGGGCTGCTCTAGGCGATGTCGCCCTTCATCCTGTTCCTCTGTTCGCTCGGCCTCTTGGCCGGCAGCACGGTCAAGGGCGTGGTCGGCATCGGCATGCCGCTGGTGGCGGTGCCGATCCTGACCATGCTGGTCAACCTCAAGACCGCGGTGACGCTGACCACGGTGCCGGTCACCGCCGCGAATTTGGTGCAGAGCTTCCAGGGAGGCCGGTTCATTCCCATGCTGCGGCGCTTCTGGACCCTGCTCCTGCCGCTGCTGTTCACCATCCTGTTTTCGGTGCGGCTTTTGGTGGTGCTGCCGGAACGGCTGCTCGATCTGATCATCGGCTTGGCGGTGATCGCGTTCCCGGTCTTCGTGTCCTTGCGTCCGGCGGTGCGTCTGCCGCCGCGCCACGAGGCCTGGCTCAACCCGCTGGTGGGCGTGGCGGCCGGCTTGCTGGGCGGCATCTCCACCTTCTACGGCCCGCCGCTCATGCTCTACGTCTTCGGCATGCGCCTGTCGAAAGAGGAATTCATTCCCGCCATCTCGATCATGTACGTGACGGCGGGGGTGGGATTGCTGCTGGGGCTGTGGGTGATGGGAGTGGCAAGCCATGCCGAGCTGGGCCTGTCGGTGCTGATGCTGATCCCGACCGGGATCGGCATGTGGCTCGGGCGTTACGTCCATGTGCAACTGAACGAGCGCGCGTTCCAGCGCGTGCTGCTATGCGTTTATATCGCCACCGGATTGACCTTCCTGGCGAACGCGGCGTTGCGCGGATAGCGCGCGCCGGATTAACCATATTCCTTCACGGATATATCGCCGCGACGCGAAATTCTTTTGCGCTGCTCTCTGTTCGCCGCTATCCTGAACGCAAATATCGAGAGCAGCATCGCCGACAATGATGGCGATCGGGCGTCCGCGCCGCTTGGGCGGGAGCTTGCTTCTCCGCCGCCGCCAGAAGGCGGCCGCAAACGGCAAAAGCCGCAATCGGGCAAAAGGGATGACGAGCTCAAGGCGCGGAAATCGCGTCCTGGGGACGTCTATTGCCGTTTCGCGTGCGGCGGAAAGACAGAGAGAGGTCGAGGTTTTGCGTCGGTTCAAATCCAGGAATGAAACTGCGGAAGCGCCCCATCCGGTTGATTGCCATGTCGGCCGCCGTATCCGGCTGCGCCGCGCCCAGCTGCGCTTGAGCCAGGGCGCGCTGGCCGCGCGTATCGGCGTCTCCTTCCAGGCGGTGCAGAAATACGAATCGGGATCGATCCGCATCTCGGCCAGCCGGCTTTACGAGATCTCGGTGGCGCTCGCCGTCGCGCCGGGATTTTTCTTCGCGGATTATTCCGGCGGTCCGGACGCCGAGGGCTCTCAGGCGGCGGAAGCCGGGGAAACGGGCCCGGCGTTCGACCGGCGCGAGACCCTGTCGCTGGTGCGCGGCTATTACGGCATCCGCGACCGGGCTCTCCAGGCCGAGATTCTGCGGCTGATCGCGCGGCTCGGAAACCGCGAAGCGGCGCCGGAAACATCCGCCAAGACATCCCCCCGAACTCCCCCAAAACTTTCTAGGCCTTGCCTAACGGCACCTGTCCTGTTCTAAGATGCGCCCGCCATGGCGCCCAAACACAACCCGCTCAATCTCAACCCGCTCCAGTTGAAGACCCTGGCCCTGCTCCAGCATCTGGCGCGGGTGCCGGGCAATGCGCGGCCGGCCGAAGGGCCGGGCGAGCTGCTGGTCAACAACATGTCGGGTCCGCCGCATGGCGATCATTTCCATCTGGCCGACGCGGTGGTCATGACCAAGGACGCGACCGGGCTGATGAACCGGGCGGCTTGGGTGGCGCTCGAACGCAAGGGGCTGATCAAGGCCACGCATTTTCCCCAGGCCGTCATCATGACCCCGGCCGGTTTGGCCTACGACACCAGCCTGGCGGCCGCCATCCTGCACCGCGCCGGCGGCGCCGGCGCCGGCCACTGAATCACCAGCGGAACTGTTCCATCGCCGCGACCGGCGCGAGCCCCGCCGCCTTGACCAGAATTTCGACCCGGTCCGGATCGAGCGTCCCCGGCGTTAGCCCGATCTCCTCGGCCCCAATCTCCTTGGCGTGTATGCCGCTCGCCACCAGCACGCTGTCGATCCCCGCCGCCTTGGCGCCGGCGATGTCGGTGCGCAAGGAATCACCCACCGCCAGGATGCGCTTGCGGTCCTTGACGCCAAGCAGGGTGAAACAGGTCTCGTAGACCGAGAGATAGGGCTTGCCGTGCCAGCGCACCTTGCCGCCGATCTCCTCGTAATATTCCGCCATCGCGCCGGCGCAGATGCTGCGCTTCCCCTGATGCATCACCACCAGATCGGCATTGGCGCACACCATCGGCAGATCGCGCGCGCGCGCGGCTTTCAGTATCGCCTCGAACGGCGCGAGGCTTTCCTCCCAATCCCCCGGCCCGACCGCCAGCAGGAAATCGGCGCGCGCCAGATCGTCGACCCGCTCCAGATCGAGCCCGATCATCAAGGGATCGTCGCGCCGCGGCCCGATGAAATAACAGCGCTTGCCGAGCGACCGGAAGAACGGGTCGTCGCGCTGGGCCAGATGCCGCCACGCCTCCTCGCCCGAGGAATGGATCTCGTCGTAGAGATTTCGCGGAATGCCGATCTCGGCCACGCGCTTGGCCACCATTTGGGATCGGCGCGGCGCGTTGGAAAGCACGACGCTGCGCTTCCCAAGGGATTTGAGCCGGGTCAGCGCATCGACCGCGCCGGGAAAAGGCTTGCTGCCGTCATGCAACACGCCCCAGAGATCGAGGATGAAGCCGTCGTAATCGGACGATATCTCACCCAGGCCCGAAATGATTCGCAGGGTCATGACTCGTCCGCGCCCACCGCCTCGGCGACATTTTTGAATCCGTCGCGCTTCAGCAATTCCAAAAGCTCGCGCTTGATGCGCGCGGCCAGGCCGACGCCTTCATAGGTCAAGGCGGTGTAAAGCTGCACCAGGCTCGCCCCGGCGCGGATTTTGGCATAGGCGTCCGCGCCCGAGGCGATCCCGCCGACGCCGATGATCGGTATGCGCCCGCCGGTCAGGCGGTACATCTCGGCCAGAAGCGCGGTCGAAGGCGCGAACAAGCGGCTTGCCGCTCAATCCGCCCGTCTCGCGCGCGAATTTGCTTTTCAAATCCTTGGGCCTGGCCACCGTGGTGTTGGACACGATCAGCCCGTCGATGGCGGATTCGAGCGCCGCTTCGGCGATGCCCACGATTTCCTTGGGCGTACAGATCGGGCGCGATCTTCAACAAGAGCGGCGGCGGGCGTTTCGGCGAGGATTTGGCGCGCGCCAGCTTGAGTTGCGCGATCAGCTCGACCAGCGCCGCTTTCTTCTGCAAATCGCGCAGGCCCGGGGTGTTGGGCGAGGAGACGTTGACGGCGAGGTAATCGGCCAAGGGCGCAAGCTTCGCGACGCAAGCAACGTAATCCGCCGCGGCGTTTTCGCTGTCGCGGTTCTTGCCGATATTGGCGCCGACGATGCCGCCCCGGCCGCGCCGCGCCGCAAGCCGCGCCGTCGACCGCGTCCAAACCTTCGCTGTTGAATCCCAGGCGGTTGATGACCGCGCGGTCCTCGGGGAGGCGGAACAGGCGCGGCTTGGGATTGCCGTCCTGCGGGCGCGGCGTCACCGTGCCGATTTCGACGAAGCCGAAGCCCAGCCCCAGCATCGCGTCCGGCGCCTCGGCGTGCTTGTCGAATCCCGCGGCCAGCCCGACCGGATTGGGAAAGCTCCGCCCCCACAGCTTGACGCGCAAAGGGGCCGGGTCGGGCGGGGGCTTGCGGCGCGGCATCAGGCGCAGCGCCAGGATGCTCGCGCGATGCGCCGCCTCGGGGGAAAGCGCCTTGAGCAGCGGGAGCGCCAGATCGGGCAGGGAGGTCATGCGCGGCTTTTCTGGCCCTTGCCGTCATGCGAAGCAAAAAACAAAATCAAGCGGCGGCTGAAACCGTCAAAACACCGGCGTTTCGCGATAGGTGCCCCACAGCTTTTTCAACGCCGCGACGATCTCGCCCATGGTCGCCCCGTTCTCGACCGCTTCGATGGTGACGGGCAGGATATTCTGCCGGTCGTCCCGCGCCACCGAGACCAGTCTTTCCATGAGGTTTTTGTATTTCAGCTTGTCCCGCTCGGCGCGCACGCGCCGGGTCCGGGCAATCTGCCGTTCCGCCGTCTCCGGGTCGTAGGGGTGGGTTTCGAGTTCGGGACCCTCATCCTCGTCGATGAACCGGTTGACGCCGATGACCGGCTTTTCGCCGGTCTGCTTGCGCAGCGCGGTCTCGTAGGCGAAGTCCGAGATCTGCTTCTGGAACCAGCCTTCCTCGATCAGCTTGATCGTCCCGCCGTTCGCGTCGACATAGTCGAGGATTTCGAAAATGCGCTTCTCGTATTCGCTGGTCAGGCTTTCGACGAAATAGGATCCCCCGATCGGATCGACCACGTTGGACACGTTGATTTCCTCGGCGATGATCTGTTGCGTCCGCAGCGCCATGCGCATGGCGTCCTCGGTCGGAATCGCGAAGGCCTCGTCGTAGCCGTTGGTGTGCAGCGACTGGCAGCCGCCGAGCACGGCCGACAGCGCCTGCAGGGCGGTGCGGACGATGTTGATCTGATATTGCGGCTTGGTCAGGGTCGCGGCGGCCGTCTGGCAGTGGAAGCGCAGCCGCATGGAGTCCTGGTTCTTCGCGCCGAAGCGCTTTTTCATGATTTTCGCCCAGGCGCGCCGCGCCGCCCGGAACTTCGCGATCTCCTCGAAGAAATCGCCCTGGCTCACGAAGTAGAACGCCAGCCGCGACGCGAATTTGTCGACGTCCATTCCGGTCTTGAGCACCTCCTCGACGTAGACGATGCCGTTGGCCAGCGTGAAGGCCACCTCCTGCAGCGGCGAGGAACCCGCTTCCGAAATGTGGTAGCCGGAAATGTTGATCGGGTTGTAACGCCGCATGTTTTCGGCGCAATAGGTTATGCAGTCGCGCACGATGCGCACCGAGGGCCCGATCGGAAAGCAATACTCCTTCTGCGCCATGTACTCCTTGAGTATGTCGGCCTGGATCGTGCCCGACAGCTTGTGCAGATCGAGGCCGCGCTTCTTCGCCAGCGCGACGTACATGGCGAGCAGGATCCACGCCGATGGGTTGATCGTCATGGACACCGAGATGTTCTCGAGATCGATGCCGTCATAGAGCGCTTCCATGTCGGCGAGCGTATCGACCGCCACGCCTTCGCGGCCGACCTCGCCCTCGCTCATCGGATCGTCGCTGTCGTAGCCCATGAGCGTGGGCATGTCGAAATCGGTGGAAAGCCCGGTCTGCCCCTGCTTGATCAGGTATTTGAACCGCTTGTTGGTGTCCTCGCCGGTGCCGAATCCCGCGATCTGGCGCATGGTCCAATGCCGGCTGCGGTACATGGTCGGATAGGGGCCGCGCGTGAAGGGATAGCGGCCGGGCAGCCCGATATCCTCCAGCGGGATGTCGGCTGTGTCGGCGGCGGTGTAGACGCGTTTGACCGGGATATCGCCGGTGGTGAAGAACTGCTCGCGCCGCTCGCGCTGCTTGCGCAGGAACGAAGCGACCTCGTTTTGCTCCCACTCGGCAACCTGCTCGCTCATCTGCTCAAGCGATTTTGGATCGATCATCCGATTCATGACGTGCTCCATGAGAGTCGCGGAGAGTTGTCCGTTCGAGGAATTCCGCCGCGACCGAGTACGGGTCGGTCTCGCGGCGCATCAATCGCGTCGCGAGCGAGGCATCGCTTTTCGCGAGATCGTCGGCGAAGCGCCGCAGCAGCATGTTTTCGGCGGTCTTCCTCAGCCGGAATTGCGCGATCGACAGCCCGCGGTTGCGCCCGAGCGGGGTCTCGAACGTGGCCTTGCGGTGCCGCTCGATGGCTTCCAGCAATTCTTCGAATCCCGATCCCGATACCGCGCTGGTCCCGATCACCGGGATCTTCCACAGCGGCTTTCCCGGCGCCAATCCGAGCGCCAGCATCTGCTTGAGGTCGATGAGGGTCCGGTTGGCGTCGCTTCGGTCGCATTTCGAAACCACGTGAATATCGGCGATCTCGAGAATGCCGGCCTTGATCGCCTGGACTTCGTCGCCGAGGCCGGGCGCCGAGACCACGATCGTGGTGTGCGACGCCTTGACGATCTCCACTTCGTCCTGGCCCACGCCCACGGTCTCGATGATGATGGTGTCGAAACCGGCGACGTCGAGAATGTCGACCGCGTCCAGCGTCGCATGCGCCATGCCCCCGGTCGCGCCGTGGCTCGCCATCGAGCGGATGAACACCCCCGCATCGCCGGCCAGCTCCGTCATGCGGATACGGTCGCCGAGAATCGCGCCGCCCGAGTAGGGACTGGACGGGTCGATCGCGATCACGCCCACCTTGACGCCCTTGGCGCGGAATTTTTCCGTCAACTTGGCGACCAGCGTCGACTTGCCGCTGCCCGGCACGCCGGTGATGCCGACGACGTGGGCGCGCCCCGCCAGCTTGTAGATCCGGGCCAGCGCGGCGCGGGCTTCCGGATTGCCGTGCTCCGCGCGCGAGATCAGCCGGGCGATTGCGGCCGGCTCGCCGGCCTGAACCCGCGCCACCAGGTCGAATGAGGCTGCCGTCGGGCTCAACGCCGTCCCTTTTCGATCTGCGATTGCATGTCGGCGAAAACTTTCCGGTCGTCGATCACCCGGCGCGCCTTGAAATCCGTGCGCGCGATGGAATTCGGTTCGACGATCTCCACGATCGTCGCGCAAGCCCGAGAACCTTGTGCAGCTTTCGCTCCACCTCCATCCGGACTCCCGAGATCGCGGCGGCGCCCTTGGCATGGGTCGCGGCGTCGCATTCGACGCGCAGCAGAAGCTCGTCCATCGTCGCCTCGCGGCTGATCAGGATGCGGTGTTCCCCGCCGTAATGCGGCAGCTCGTTCAGCGCCGCGTCGATCTCGCTCGGATACACGTTCTCGCCGCGGATCGTGAACATGTCATCGATCCGGCCGAAAATCCCGTGCGGCAGGCGCGGATAGGTGCGGCCGCAGGGATTTCCGTCGTTGGTCCACAGCGAGAGATCGCCCGAAAGCAGCCGGATCATCGGCTGCGACGTCCGCTCGAGATTCGTGTAGACCGGCGTCCCGCGCGCGCCGTAGGGAACGCGGCGCATCGTGGCCGGATCGCACACCTCGGTGTAGACGATGTCCTGCCAGCACAACATGCCCGAGGTCTCGGCGGTTCCCGCCACGTTCATCCACGGCGTCACTTCGGCCATGGAGCCGCAGTCGGAAACCCGCGCGCCGTAGAGCTCCTCGATCTTGCCGCGAACGCCGGGAATGGACGCCCCGGGCTCGCCGGAAAAGAACATGACCTTGAGCCTGAAATCGCGCGGATCGAGCCCTTCCTCGGCGGCCACCTGCGCCAGGTGCAGGGCATAGGTCGGCGTGCCGTAAAACGCGGTCGGCTTGATCATGGCGAGCCACTGGACGCAGCGCGCCGACATGCCGGAAACGCCCGCGCCGAACGGGAAACACCGCGCCCCCAGACGCTCGGCGCCGGCGAGCGCGCCCCAGCTTCCCATGTAAAGCGAGAAAATCGCCGCGACGCAGATCGTGTCGCCGGGCCGCAAGCCCATCGCCCACATGACCCGCGCATGCGCGTTGGCGATGGCTCGCCAGTCGTTGCGGCCGATGGCGAACGCCGTGGGTCGGCCGGTGGTGCCGCTGGTGCCGTGAATGTGGAAAATCTCGGCTTCGGGCGCGCATAGATAGTCGCCGAACGGCGCCGACCGTTCCTGGGCGGCGCGCAAGTCCTTCTTCCTCACCACCGGGACCTTCGATTCGAAATCCTCCAGCGACCGGAGCTGCGAGGGATGGAATCCGGCTTCGTCCCATTTGCGCCGGTAGAACGGCGCGCGCTCGTAGGCATAGGCGCAGACGGTCTTCAGCCGTTCGAGAATCAGGCCCTCGCGCTCGGAGGCGGGCATGGTTTCCCGGCCGGGGAACCAATAGCGGCTCGCGGAATCCGGAAAATAGTTCTCGTCGTAGGAGGGTGGAAAAGACCACGACTCCATCGCGGTCACCGCGCCCCGCGTTGCGCGACCAATTCGCGCAACCGCGCCACGATCTGTTCGGGCGGCGTGTCCTGCAGCAGCACCTCGCTGACGCCCATTTTCTTCAACGCCACGACATCCTCGTCGGGCATGACACCGCCGGCGACGACGATCATGTCGTCGGCGCCTTCCTGCTTGAGCCGGGCGAGGATTTTCGGGAATACCGTCATCTGGACGCCGGACAACAGGCTGACGCCGAGCACGTCGACGTCCTCCTGGATGGCGGCGGTCACGACCTCGTCCGGAGTCCGGTGCAGGCCGGAATAGATCACGTCCATGCCGGCGTCGCGCAGCGCGCGGGCGACCACCTTCACCCCGCGGTCGTGGCCATCGAGGCCGACCTTGGCCAGCAGGATGCGGATCGGCGGTGACATGGCGCGGCTCCCGGCGATTTTTATGACCTTGGATTATTGTATACCGTATTCTATACTACGCAAGGCGGACGGGAGCGGCGTTTTGCGAGCCTTGGTCAGTCGGAAAACCCTGGTCGATCAGGCCTATTCGGCCCTGCTCGATGCGATTTGCGACGGGACCCTGAGCCCGGGCGAACGGCTCACGCAAGCCAATGTGGCGGAGCGGTTGAAGGTTTCGCGCCAGCCGATTCACAACGCGCTGCTGGTGCTGAAGGCGCAGGGCTTCGTGCGCGCCAGCGGCCGCCGCGGCCTCGCGGTCGCGCCGATCGACCAAGGCCTTTTCCATTCCATCTACGAATTCCGCTCGGCGATCGAACCGCTCGCGGTGCGGCTCGCGGCCGCGCGCGTCACGCCCGAACGGATCGCGGCCGGCCGCGCCTTGGTGGTCAAGGGCGAGGCGATGGCGCGGCGGAAGAATATCCGCGGCATGATCGAAGCCGACATGAACTTTCACATGTTTCTCTACGAATTGTCCGGCAATCCGCTGATCATCGATACCATGCGGTTGAACTGGCAGCATCTGCGCCGGACCATGGGGGCCGTGTTGCGGCTCGAGAAAATCTCGACCCGCGTTTGGCAGGAGCATGCCTCCGTCATCGATGCCTTGGCCGCGCGCAATGTCGAGGCCGCGGTGGCGCGGATCGAGGCCCATATCGTCCGCGCCCATTCCGACGTG
>CAVXKY010000004.1:0-640888 GCA_963762425.1 uncultured Alphaproteobacteria bacterium
GGAGGGGCACTCCTGATGTTGACGCAAGATTTGTACTGGGTCAGCCGAAACCCTATCGGGGCGGGCGATGCCGCGTCAGGCTCGGAAACTACTCAGCCCGGGAAAAGCCCCTTGACGCCGTTTTGCCGCGCATGACGGCGGGGCTCCCGATTGGGATCTCTTCGAAACCGGCACCAGCGGCCCGCCCGCGAGTGTGATTTGCGCTCCGGCCGGAACGAGGGTATACCCGGCGGCGGTTTCGCGGGCCTGGGGCGCGCGCATCGAACGCGGAGAAAGGAGTGGGAACGTCATGGGGTGGCATCAGATCGTCTTTCACGCGACGGCCTTGCTGGTCGTCGGATTTTTCGTGGCCTTCGCGGCGCAACGCGCCGAGGGCTGCCTCAAGCGCTTCGGCCGCTATCTCGCCTGCTGGCTTTATCTGCTGGCGGCCGCCACCATCGTGCTGGGCGCGGTGCTCATCTACTATCACGGCGCGGGCGGCTGGATGGGCTATGGCGGCTACGGCCACGGCGGCTATGGCGGCGGGATGATGGGCGGTTATCACGGCGGGAATTACCCCGCGCCGGCGCCCGATGCCGGCACGACGCCCGAACCCTCCAAGTAAGGCCGCGGCCTTCTTTCCGCGTCCTGAGCCCTCGTCCTGAGCCTGTCGAAGGACGAAGGGTCGAGGGCGCGCGCCTTCCTTCTTACGCCGCCTTGCGGCGCGGCTTGGCCTTGGGCAGGTCGATCGACAGCTCGGCGTTCATCTTGGCCAGCGCCTCGTCGATGATCCACATATGCGAGCTGTGGCGAAGATTGAGCAACCGGCGCACCGAATTTTCGGGCATGCCGAGCTCCTTGGCGAGCCGCAGCTTCGACCAGCCATGGCGCCGCATCGTCTCATAGACCGCGAGCTTGGCGGTCACGAGCGAAGGCAGCACGGCGCGGTCGCAGCCGGAATGTCCGGCGCCGTGCCGCGGCAACGGCTTGCCCGCCTTCATGTAGCCTTCGAGCGCCGCGACCACGCAATCGACGGCGTTGGCACGCGCTTCATCCTGGGTTTTGCCCTCGGTCAGCGCCTCGGGAACGCCGGGAAAACGGACCAGCCACCAGCCGTTTTCCTGCCGCTCCAGCGTATAACGGTATCCGAACGCCATGTTTCAATCCTCCAGATCGGCCCTTGTAAGCCCAAGCTGATCGAGCATCGCCTTGAGCAGTCCCGGGCCGATTTCCTTCTTCCGGTCCTTCGGCGTCGCGAACCGGCTGCCGTAATAAAGGCGACCGTGGCTGCCCTTGCCATGAACGGGATCGAAAGCGACGGTTACGCCGCGCCTGCGGCCGAGAGCGCGGATTTTCCGCTCGAATTCGTTCCCGTTCACGGCCGGGTATGCGAATAGTCCATTTTATAACAGATAGATAAGTAGTATGCGAAACGCATAGTACATGAGTTGTTCGGTAAACTGTTTACTCTACTCACTCCGGCCGTTACTGGCCGACGTGATATGCGCCGTTGCTCTCAAGTCACCTAGCCTTCAACGAAAGACGTACTGAATGGTTGCTTCCAGGCAAACCGACCCAACCCCCAAAACAAAAAGGCCCGCGGTTTCCCGCGGGCCCTTCGCCTTTAGATGTGAGACTGGATTTAGAAATCCATCCCGCCCATGCCGCCGCCGCCGTGGTCGTGGCCGCCCATGTTCGGGGCCTTCTTCTCCGGCTTCTCGGCCACCATGGCTTCCGTCGTGATCAGGAGTCCGGCGACCGAAGCCGCCGACTGCAAGGCCATGCGAACCACCTTGGTCGGGTCGATGATGCCGGTTTTCAGCATGTCGACATAATCGTTGCTCTGGGCGTCGTAGCCCCAGCTGTAGCTGTCCTTGTCGAGCAACTTGCCGATCACCACCGCGCCGTCCATGCCGGCGTTCTCGACGATGAGCCGGGCCGGAACCTGGATCGCGCGGCGCACGATGTCGATGCCGACCTTCTCGTCGTCGTTGCCGGCGCGCACCTTCTTGAGCGCGTCGGTGGCGTAGAGCAGGGCGGTGCCGCCGCCCGAAACGATGCCCTCTTCCACCGCCGCCCGGGTGGCGTGCATGGCGTCGTCAACCCGGTCCTTGCGCTCCTTCACCTCGACCTCGGTCGCCCCGCCGACGCGGAGCACTGCAACGCCGCCCGCCAGCTTGGCGAGCCGCTCCTGCAGCTTCTCCTTGTCGTAGTCCGAGGTGGTTTCCTCGATCTGCGCCTTGATCTGGCCGATGCGGCCCTGGATGTCGGCCTTCTTGCCGGCGCCGTCGATGATGGTGGTGTTCTCCTTGTCGATGCGCACCTTCTTGGCCTTGCCCAGCATGTCGAGGGTCACGTTCTCGAGCTTGATGCCGAGATCCTCGGAGATGAGCTGGCCCGCGGTTAGGATGGCGATGTCCTCGAGCATCGCCTTGCGGCGATCGCCGAAGCCCGGCGCCTTGACCGCCGCGACCTTGAGGCCGCCGCGCAGCTTGTTCACCACCAGGGTCGCGAGCGCTTCGCCCTCGACGTCCTCGGCGATGATCAGCAACGGACGGCTCGATTGCACCACCGCTTCGAGCACCGGCAGCATGGCTTGGAGGCCAGACAGCTTCTTCTCGAACAGCAGGATGTACGGGTCGTCCATCTCGGTCAGCATCTTCTCGGCGTTGGTGACGAAATAGGGCGAGATGTAGCCGCGGTCAAACTGCATGCCCTCGACCACGTCCAGCTCGGTCTCAAGGCTCTTCGATTCCTCGACCGTGATGACGCCCTCGTTGCCGACCTTCTTCATCGCCTCGGCGATCTTCTTGCCGATCTCGACTTCGCCATTGGCCGAAATCGTGCCGATCTGCTCGATCTCGTCGTTGGTCGAAACCTTCTTGGAGCGCCGCTTGATGTCCTCGACCACGGCCTCGACCGCCTTGTCGATGCCGCGCTTCAGGTCCATCGGGTTCAAGCCCGCGGCCACGGCCTTCACGCCCTCGCGCACGATCGCCTGGGCCAGCACGGTGGCGGTGGTGGTGCCGTCGCCCGCCTGGTCGCTGGTCTTGGTGGCGACCTCGCGGATCATCTGCGCGCCCATGTTCTCGAACTTGTCGGAAAGCTCGATCTCCTTCGCCACGGTCACGCCGTCCTTGGTGATGCGGGGCGCGCCGAACGACTTGTCGAGCACGACGTTGCGGCCCTTGGGGCCGAGCGTCACCTTGACCGCGTTGGCCAGGATGTCGACGCCGCGCAGCAACCGTTCGCGCGCGTCGCCGTGGAATTTCACGTCTTTGGCAGCCATGTTGATGTCTCTCTCTCTTGAAAAATTCGCTTAAGGGGTGGGCGCGGGCCTTCGGGGCCCGGAACTAAGCGGCCTTCCGCTTGCCGGTCGAAGCGCCCTCGATGATGCCGAGGATGTCGGATTCCTTGGCGATGACCAGTTCCTCGCCGTCGACCTTCACCTCGGTGCCCGACCATTTGCCGAACAGCACGCGGTCGCCCGCCTTGACGTCGAGCGGATGGAGCTTGCCGTCCTCGTCGCGCGCGCCCGGGCCGACGGCGACGACGACGCCTTCCATCGGCTTTTCCTTGGCGGTGTCGGGGATGATGATCCCGCCCGCGGTCTTCTCTTCCGAGTCGAGCCGGCGGATCAGCACGCGGTCCTGCAAGGGCCTGAATTTCATGGGGTATTTCCTCCTCAAGGGGTCTGAACTGGAAACGGGCCGGGCCGCGAAGCGCGCCGCCCTGATCGGGTTGGCACTCGGGCCCGGAGAGTGCCAGGGAGATAAGTCTCCGGGTCTCCCCTGTCAAGGCCTTGCCCCACCGGCCGGCCCGGTTTCGGCCTCGATTTTCCTCGGATTGGCAGCACTCTCCGGCCCTCGCTGCTAAACCATTGATATACCTTATACTTTTTTCTTGCCCATCACGCGCCCCTGAATCAAACTTAGCATTCCTTAAACCGCCACCCGGAGCCTTCGATGAGGGCCTTCGCCACCCAACTGCAGGGCTACCGCCTGACCACGGCGGAGATCCTCTATCACCTGCCCGACCATCCCCATCTGCTGCAAAGCTTCCTCTGGCAGCAGCTCGATCTGGCGCCGCGCTATCCGGAGCTGCGCCGCTTCCTCGATTTCTGGGCGCGGAATCTCGACGGCAAGCTGCACTCGGTCAAAGTCGCGCAAGCCAAGCTGATCGCGCCGCCGCGCTGGCAACACGCGGCCATCTCGCTCACCCTGCACTAGAGGCTTGCCTCGGCGGCAGCGGCGGAGGATTCTCCGACCGTGCCCGCCCCGCCGTCTTCCCACACGCGCGCGATCGCGCTCTGGCTGTTCGCCTGCGCCGCCATGGTGTTCGTCATGGTCGCGCTGGGCGGCGTCACGCGGCTGACGGAATTGGGGCTGTCGATCACCCTGTGGCAGCCGGTGACCGGCATTCTGCCGCCGCTCAATGAGGCGCAATGGCAGGACGCCTTCGCCGCCTACAAATCGATCCCGCAATACCAGGCGATCCATGCCGGCATGAGCCTCGCCGACTTCAAGACCATTTATTTCTGGGAATGGTTCCACCGCCTGTGGGGCCGTTTGATCGGCGTCGTGTTCCTGTTGCCATTCCTGTATTTCCTGGCGCGCCGCCAAATCCCGCGCTCGCTCGCGCCCAGCCTCGCCTTGCTCTTCGTGCTGGGGGCGCTGCAAGGCGTACTCGGCTGGTGGATGGTGGCGAGCGGCCTGGAAGACCGCATCGAGGTCAGCCAATACCGCCTCGCCGCGCATCTCGCGGCCGCCATAATCATCTATCTCGCGATCCTGTGGGTGGCGCTCGACCTGGTTAGGCCCCCGCCGGCGGAGCCGGCAAAACAAAAGATCATCCGCCGTCCTGCCTGAAACACGGCGCCGATCTGGCGCTGCTGCTGGGTTTCGTGACCCTGGTCGCCGGCGCTTTTGTCGCGGGTTTGCGCGCGGGCCTGATCGACAACACCTTCCCGCTGATGGACGGGCATTGGATTCCGCCCGCCTGGGACAATCTTTCGCCCTGGTGGCGCAATTTGTTCGAGAACCCCGAGGCGGTGCAGTTCGACCACCGGCTGTTGGCGGCGCTCACCTGGCTCGTGTCGCTGGCGCTGTTCCTGGGAACCTTCCTCTACCGGCCGCTGCTGCCGCGTATCGCCATGGGCGCGGTGCATTCGCTTTTCACCCTGACGAGTTTGCAGGCGGGTTTGGGCATCGCCTGCCTGTTGCTGGCCGTGCCGCTGGATTTGGCGCTGGCGCATCAGCTCGGCGCCACCCTGGTGCTGACGGCGGCGCTGGTGGCGCGCCATGTCCTTGGCGGAACTCGAAAAACGCCTCCGGCCGGGCTATGATCGGGCGCATGGCCGATTTCCCGCGCAAGACCCTGAAGGATTGGGCCGCTCTGGCCGCCAAGGAGCTTGGCGGCAAGCCCGCCGAAACCCTCGCCTGGCAGACGCCCGAGGGCATCGCGGTCAAGCCGCTCTATACGGCGGAAGACCTGGAACGGCTCGAAGACCTCGGCACATTGCCGGGCTTTCCGCCTTATACGCGCGGCGTGCGCGCCACGCTTTACGCCAACCGGCCCTGGACCATCCGGCAATACGCCGGCTTCTCCACCGCCGAGGAATCCAACGCAGTTCTATCGCGAGAATCTGGCCGGCGGGCAGAAGGGGCTTTCGGTCGCCTTCGATCTCGCCACCCACCGCGGCTATGACAGCGACCATCCGCGCGTGGTCGGCGACGTGGGCAAGGCCGGCGTCGCCATCGATTCGGTCGAGGACATGAAGATCCTGTTCGACGGCATCCCGCTCGACCAGATGTCGGTTTCGATGACCATGAACGGCGCGGTGCTGCCGGTGCTGGCCGGGTTCATCGTCGCCGCCGAGGAGCAGGGCGTTCCGCAGGACAAGCTCTCCGGCACCATCCAGAACGACATCCTCAAGGAATTCATGGTGCGCAACACCTATATCTATCCGCCCGGCCCTTCGATGCGCATCGTCGCCGACATCATCGAGCACACGGCGAAGCACATGCCCAAGTTCAACTCGATCTCGATCTCGGGCTATCACATGCAGGAAGCGGGGGCGACGGCGGTGCAGGAGCTGGCCTTCACGCTCGCCGACGGGCTCGAATACGCGCGCGCGGCCTTGTCCAAGGGCCTGGCGATCGACGAATTCGCGCCCCGGCTTTCCTTCTTCTTCTGCATCGGCATGAATTTTTTCATGGAGGTGGCCAAGCTGCGGGCCGCGCGCCTGTTGTGGGCCAAGCTGGTGCAGGAGAAATTCAAGCCCTAAGAATCCGGCGAGCCTGCAGCTGCGCACCCATTGCCAGACCTCGGGCGTGAGCCTCACCGAGCAGGACCCGCTCAACAACATCATCCGCACCACGGTCGAGGCGATGGCGGCGGTGCTGGGCGGCACGCAATCGCTGCACACCAACTCCTTCGACGAGGCGATGGCGCTGCCGACGCCGGCCTCGGCGCGCATCGCCCGCAATACCCAGCTGATCCTGGCCGAAGAGGCGGGCCTGACCCATGTGGTCGATCCGCTGGGCGGCAGCTATTACGTCGAAAGCCTGACCCATTCCGTCGCCTCGGCCGCGCTCGCCCTGATCGAAGAGATCGAGGCCATGGGCGGCATGACCAAGGCGGTCGAAAGCGGCGTGCCCAAGCTCAAGATCGAGGAAGCGGCGGCGCGGCGCCAGGCGCGCGTCGACCGGGGCGAGGAGGTCATCGTCGGCGTCAACAAATACCGCGTCAACCAGGGCCAGGAAACCGAGGTCGATCTGCTCGCGGTCGACAATCCCAAGGTCCGGGCGCAGCAGATCGCGCGGCTCGAAAAGATCCGCAAAAGCCGCGACGGCGCCAAGGTCAAGCGGGCGCTCGACGCGCTCTCCGAATGCGCGCGGAATGAAAAAGGCAATCTCCTGGAACTCGCCATCGAGGCCGCGCGCGCCCGCGCCAGCGTCGGCGAAATCTCGGACGCGCTCGAGCGGGTGTTCACCCGCCACCGCGCCGTCATCCGCTCGGTCTCGGGCGTCTATGGCGCGCAGAACGAGGGCGACGAGGGCTTCGCCCGGGTGCGCGAGGAGGTCGAGGCCTTGGCCCGCGACCAGGGCCGCCGCCCGCGTTTGCTGGTGGTGAAATTGGGCCAGGACGGCCACGACCGCGGCGCCCATGTGATCGCCTCCGCCTTCGGCGATCTGGGTTTCGCCGTCGAGACCGGCCCCCTGTTCCAGACTCCCGAGGAGGCGGCGAAACAGGCGGTCGAGAGCAAGGCGGACGTGATCGGCGTCTCGTCCCAGGCGGCGGGGCACCGCACCTTGGTGCCGGCGCTGCTCGCCGCGCTCAAGGCGCACAAAGGCGGCGGCAATATCCTGGTGGTGTGCGGCGGCGTCATCCCGCCCCAGGACTACGCCTTCCTGCAAGAGGCCGGCGTCGCCGCGGTCTACGGGCCCGGCACCAACATTCCGGTGGCGGCCTCGGAAGTGCTGCACCTGATCGCCAAGAAACGCATGGCAGCCTAGGAGCGCGCAAGGCTCGCATCGGGGCCCGCGCCGCGCTATCTAAGAGCTCGTATGGGCGTCCTTTTCTTCATCGTCTTCATCGATCTGGTCGGCTTCGGGGTGGTGATCCCGTTGCTGCCCTATTATGCGCTCGATTTCCACGCCTCGCCCTTCGCCATCACCTCGATGATGGCGTGCTATTCGCTGGGCCAGTTCTTCTCCTCGCCCTTGCTCGGCCGGTTGAGCGACCGCGTCGGCCGCAAGCCGGTGATCCTGGCGAGCCTGGTCTGCTCCATCGCCTCTTATGTGTGGCTGGGTTTCGCCAGCGCGTTGTGGATGCTGTTCGCCGCGCGGCTTTTGGCGGGGGCGGGGGCGGGCAACATCGCCGCGGCCCAGGCCTATGTCACCGACGTCACCCCGCCCGAGAAGCGCGCCAAGGGCATGGGCATGATCGGCGCCGCCATCGGCCTGGGCTTCACCATCGGCCCGGCGCTGGGCGGGCTGGCCGCCGGCGGCGGCGCGCATCTCGCTTATCCCGCCTTTCTCGCGGCGGCGCTCTCCGCTTGCGCCTTGCTGCTCGCCTGGTTGCGGCTCGAGGAAAGCCTGACCCATGAAGCGCGCCCCAGCATCGTCGCCGGCCGCATCGCCGCCGCCAAATCGGCCTACGGGCGGCCGCGGCTGCGTCTTCTGATCCTGATGGTGTTCGTCGCCATCTGCGCCTTCGCCGGCATGGAGACGACCTTCGCGCTTTGGGCGCATGAAGGCTTCGGCTGGGGGCCGACGCAGATCGGCTGGATCTTCTTCTATGTCGGCGTGCTGCTGGTGGCGATCCAGGGCGGGTTGATCGGCCGGCTGACCAAGATTTTCGGCGAGAATAAACTGTTCATCGCAGGCGCCGCGACCATCGCCTTGGGGTTGATCGCGGTTCCCTTCGCCACCGCTGTGTGGGGCGTGCTGGCGGCCACGGCGCTGCTCGCCATCGGCATGGGCCTCTTGAGCCCCTCGATGAACAGCCTGATCTCGCAAGAGGCGGGCGCGGAGGAACGCGGCAACATATTGGGCCTGTCGCAATCGGCGCAAAGCCTGGCGCGCATCGTCGGCCCGGCGGTGGCGGGCGCCGTTTATGGCGGGCTCGGCCGCAACGCGCCTTATGTGCTGAGCGCGCTGGCCATGGCCGGCGTGGTGTTGCTGTCGTTGCGCCTGTTGCGGGGGCGGCGATGAAGGGCGCCCATCGGGGAGGCGGCTCGCTGAGCAACCAAGCCTCGGAAGTGGGCTTCCGCTCGGAATTGCGCGCGCTTTCCTCCGTGCTGCCTTATCTCTGGCCGCGCGGGGAGCGCGCCCTTCGCGTGCGCGTGCTGCTGGCGATCGCCTGCCTGATTTTGGCCAAGGGCATCACCGTCGCCGTGCCGCTGCTCTATAAGGGCGCGGTCGACAAGCTCGCCCCCGGCGCCGGGGTTCTGGTGGTGGTGCCGACCATGCTGATCGTCGCCTATGGCGGCGCGCGGGTGGGGGCGCAGCTCTTCACCGAACTGCGGGATTCGGTCTTCGCCAAGGTCGAGCAGCGCGCCATCCGCAACATCGCGCTCAACACCTTCCGCCATCTCCACGCGCTTTCGCTTGCGCTTCCATCTGGAGCGCCAGACCGGGGGCCTGTCGCGCGCGATCGAGCGCGGCGTGCGCGGCATGGAATTCCTGCTCTCCTATCTGCTGTTCAGCCTGCTGCCGACCCTGTTCGAAATCCTGCTGGTCTGCGGCATTCTGTGGGGCTTCTTCGAGGCCAGCCTGGCCATAGCCATCCTCGCCACCGTCCTGGTCTATGTCGCCTTCACCTTCGCCATCACCGATTGGCGCATCAAGTTCCGCCGCGAGATGAACGAGCGCGACAGCGAGGCCAACACCAAGGCGATCGACAGCCTGTTGAATTTCGAGACGGTGAAATATTTCGCCAACGAGGAGCACGAGGCGCGGCGCTTCGATACCGCGCTCCAGGGCTACGAGCGCGCCGCGGTGAAAAGCCAGACCACGCTGTCGATGCTCAATATCGGCCAGGGCGTCATTATTTCCATCGGGCTGGTCGGCGTGATGTGGCTGGCGGCGCAAGGCGTGGCGCAGGGCCGCATGACCGTCGGCTCCTTCGTGCTGGTGAATACCTATCTGGTGCAGCTCTACACGCCCTTGAACGTGCTTGGCATGGTCTACCGCAACATCAAGCAGTCGCTGACCGATCTCGAATCCATGGTCCGGCTGCTGGGCGTCAAGGCCGAGGTGACCGACAAGCCGGGCGCGCCCGATCTGGCGGCGAGAAAGGGCGAGGTCGTGTTCGACCGCGTCTCCTTCGCCTACGATCCGCGCCGGCCGATTTTGGAGAACGTCTCCTTCCGTCTCCAGCCGGGCGGCACGCTGGCCATCGTCGGGCCTTCGGGCGCGGGCAAGTCGACCATCGCGCGCCTGCTGTTCCGCTTCTACGACGTCGACCAGGGCGCCATCCGCATCGACGGCCAGGATATCCGCGACGTGACCCAGTCGAGCTTGCGCCGCGCCATCGGCGTGGTGCCGCAGGACACGGTGCTGTTCAACGACTCGATCTATTACAACATCGCCTACGGCAAGCCCGGCGCCACGCGCGCGGAGGTCGAGCACGCCGCGAATCTCGCCCGCATCCACGATTTCGTCGCGGCGTCTGCCCGACGGTTACAAGAGCCAGGTCGGCGAGCGCGGCCTGAAGCTTTCGGGCGGGGAAAAGCAGCGCGTCGCCATCGCGCGGGTGATCCTCAAGGGCCCGCGGATTCTCGTCTTCGACGAAGCCACCTCGGCGCTCGACACCAAGACCGAACGCGAGATCCAGGCGAGCCTCGAGGAGGTCTCGGCGCACCGCACCACGCTGATCGTCGCGCACCGGCTTTCGACCGTGATTCACGCCGACGAAATCCTGGTGCTGGACCAGGGCCGCGTGGTCGAGCGCGGCGACCATGCGGGACTGCTCGCCAAACACGGCGTCTATGCCGCCATGTGGCAGCGCCAGCAGGAGGCCGAGCGCGCCGCCGCTCTGGCCGCAATCGCCGAAGTGGCGGAATAGATTCGCCCTTCAGATGCGCCCTTCAAGGGACGGTTATCATCCGGCGGAATGCCGTATAGTATTATCGTATTGAGACGATAGGCGGGAAGAGACGGCCATGAGCGATGCGGTCGATGCCCTCATCCTCGATCTCCTCGAGTGGGTGTCAAACGCCGAGCGGAGCTACGCCGAAGTGATGGAAGCGTGGCGCACCTCGTGCCCCCGGCTCCCGGTTTGGGAGGATGCGGTCGATCGTGGCCTGATCGCGCGCGAGCACGCGAACGGGCGCTCCATCGTCCGGATCACGCCGTCGGGCCGCGCCCTGCTTTTGTCGCGGCGGAAGCCTGCGCGAGAATCCGGAGCATCGCGGACGGCGTGATCGGGAATGAAAATCTCGATACTCGACGATTACCACGACACCTTGCGCACGCTGGCCTGTTTCGAAAAGCTGAAAGGCCATGACGTCGAAATCTGGAACGACCATGTGCAGGATGTCGATACGCTGACCCGGCGGCTGCAAGACACCGAGGCGCTGGTCCTGATACGCGAGCGGACCGAGATACGCGCGCCTCTGCTCGACCGCCTGGACAAGCTGAAACTTATCAGTCAACGCAGCGTGTACCCGCACATCGACGTCGCCGCCTGCACCCGGCTCGGCGTGATCGTGTCATCGAGCCAGCATCCCGGCACGCCGTCCTACGCGGCGGCGGAGCTGACCTGGGGACTGGTGCTGGCCGCGATGCGCCAGATCCCCCAGCAGGTCGCCGCGCTCAAGGCCGGGAAATGGCAGGTTGGCGACGGCCTCGGCCTGCGCGACAAGATTCTGGGCATCTACGGCTATGGCCGGATCGGCAGCGTCGTCGCGGGTTACGGCAAGGCCTTCGGCATGAAGGTGCTGGTCTGGGCGCGCGCGGAATCGCTGACGCGGGCGCGGGCGGAGGGTTACGCCACGGCGCCCGGCAAGGAAGCGTTTTTCGAGGCGTGCGATGTCCTCTCGCTGCACATGCGCCTGGTGGAGGCGACGCGCGGGATCGTGACGGCGGGCGATCTCGCCCGCATGAAGCCCACCTCGCTTATCGTCAACACCAGCCGCGCCAAGCTGATCGAACCCGGCGCGCTGGTGCGCGCCTTGCGGAATGGGCGTCCGGGCATGGCCGCCATCGACGTCTACGAAGAAGAGCCGATGCTGGACACGCGCAATCCCCTACTGGCGATGGACAACGTCGTGTGCACGCCGCATATCGGCTACGTGACCCGCGACGAGTATGAGATTCAATTCGCCGACATTTTCGACCAGATTTCGGCCTATGCCGCGGGCAAGCCGATCAACGTCGTTAATCCGGAGGTGCTGGCGGCCGGAAACCGGCGCCCCCGCGCGGGCGGCCGACCGCAGGCCTGACGCGGGCCGCGGATGCGGCGCAACTGGCCGGGTCGCGCGCCCCGGCTTGACGGGCCCTGCCGCTTGCCGTAGAAATCCGGCCTTCCGCGGGGCTTGTCCCCGCCTTTTCTATCCAAGGATTTTCCCATGTCGCGACGGTGCAGCATCACCGGCAAGGGCGTGCTGGTCGGCAACAATGTGAGCCACGCCAACAACAAGACCAAGCGCCGCTTTCTGCCCAATCTCCAGGTCACCTCGATGCTGTCCGACGCGCTCGGCCAGCCGGTGCGCTTGCGGCTGTCGACCAGCGCCATCCGCACCATCGAAGTGAATGGCGGACTCGACGCCTATCTGCTCTCCGTGTCCGATGGGCGTCTGCCCACCGAGGCCCGCCGTCTCAAGCGCCGCATCGTCAAGGCGCAGGCGCGGAAAGACGCGGCAACCGCCTGACCCGGCTGCGCCGGCCGGCGGCGGCGCGCGCCTGAAGTGGGTTGCAGTCGCGGGACGGGTCTACCATTATCCCGCCTTCTTTCGCCTGGAAGGCGGCTTAAAAAAACAGGGAGCTTCGACCGTGAGCCTGCGCGATTACGTTTTCACCAGCGAATCCGTTTCCGAGGGTCACCCGGACAAGGTCTGCGACCGCATCTCCGACGCCGTGGTCGATGCGTTCCTCACCGCCGATCCGATGTCGCACGTCGCCTGCGAAACGCTGTGCACCACCAACCGGGTGATCATGGCGGGCGAGGTGCGCGGGCCCAAATCGGTCACCAAGGAACATCTGATCGAGGTCGCGCGCGCCGCCATCAAGGACATCGGCTACGAGCAGGCGGGCTTCCACTGGAAGAAGGCGCATGTCGAGTGCCTCGTCCACGAGCAATCCTCCGACATCGCCCAGGGCGTCGACAGCGCCGGCAACAAGGACGAGGGCGCGGGCGACCAGGGCATCATGTTCGGCTATGCCTGCACCGAGACGCCGGAGTTGATGCCCGCGCCGCTCTATTACGCGCACGCCATTCTCAAATCGATGGCCGAGGCGCGCCATTCGGGCGCGACGCCCGATTTCGGTCCCGACGCCAAGAGCCAGATCTCGCTCGAATACAGGAACGGCAAGCCGGTGCGCGCCACGTCCGTTGTTGTGTCGACGCAACATAGCGAAAAGATCGACCAGGACCAGGTGCGCGAGATCGTGCGTCCGCACGTGCTCGAGGTGCTGCCCAAGGGCTGGATGTGCGGCGAGGAGCATTTCTACGTCAATCCCACGGGGCGCTTCGTCATCGGCGGACCGGACGGCGATTGCGGCCTCACCGGCCGCAAGATCATCGTCGACACCTATGGCGGCGCTTCGCCGCATGGCGGCGGCGCCTTCTCGGGCAAGGACCCGTCGAAGGTCGACCGCTCGGCGGCCTATGCCGCGCGTTACCTCGCCAAGAACGTGGTGGCGGCGGGCTTGGCCGAGCGCTGCACCATCCAGGTGTCCTACGCCATCGGCGTGGCCAAGCCCTTGTCGGTCTATATCGACACCGCCGGCACCGGCAAGGTGCCGGAGGACAAGCTCTCCAAGGTGTTGCAGGAGATGATGGATTTGAGCCCGCGCGGCATCCGTACCCATCTGAAACTCAACCGGCCGATCTATGCGCGCACCTCTTCCTACGGCCATTTCGGCCGCCCGCCCGACGCCGATGGCGGTTTCTCCTGGGAGAAGACCGATCTCGCCGATCAACTGAAGCGCGCCTTCTGAGGATTCCCAATTCATGACCGCCGACTACAAAGTCAAAGACATGGCGCTTGCCGATTTCGGCCGGCGCGAGATCGCCATCGCCGAAATCGAGATGCCCGGCCTGATGGCGACGCGCGCCGAATACGGCAAGAAGAAGCCGCTCAAGGGCGCGCGCATCGCCGGCTCCCTGCACATGACCATCCAGACGGCGGTGCTGATCGAGACTCTCAAGGAATTGGGCGCCGACATCCGCTGGGCGTCGTGCAACATCTATTCGACCCAGGATCACGCCGCCGCCGCGGTCGCGGCCGCGGGCATTCCGGTCTTCGCCTATAAGGGCGAATCGCTGGTGGAATACTGGGACTTCACCCACAAGATCTTCGAATGGGCCGATGGCGGCGCGCCCAACATGATTCTGGACGACGGCGGCGACGCCACGCTCCTGGTGCATCTCGGCATCCAGGCCGAGAAGGACGCGCACGTGCTGGACAAGCCCGCCAGCGAAGAGGAAGAGGTCCTGTTCGCCGCGATCAAGCAACGCCTCAAATCCAAGCCCGGCTGGTATTCCAAGCTGGGCGCGTCGATCAAGGGCGTGTCCGAGGAAACCACCACCGGCGTCCACCGCCTCTATCAGATGGAAAAGGAAGGCCGGCTGCTCTTCCCCGCCTTCAACGTCAATGACAGCGTCACCAAGTCGAAATTCGACAATCTCTATGGCTGCCGCGAAAGCCTGGTCGACGGCATCCGCCGCGCCACCGACGTGATGATGGCCGGCAAGGTCGCGGTGGTGGCGGGCTTCGGCGACGTCGGCAAGGGCTCGGCCGCGAGCCTGCGCAACGCCGGCGCGCGCGTGCTGGTGACCGAGATCGATCCGATCTGCGCGCTGCAGGCGGCGATGGAAGGTTATCAGGTGGTGACCATGGACGAGGCGGCGCCTTCGGCCGACATCTTCGTCACCGCCACCGGCAACATCGACGTCATCACCATCGAGCACATGCGCAAGATGAAGGACCGCGCCATCGTCTGCAACATCGGGCACTTCGACAACGAGATCCAGGTGGCGGCGCTGAAGAATCTCAAATGGCACAACGTCAAGCCGCAGGTCGACGAGGTCGAGTTCGCCGACGGCAAGCGGATTTTGCTGCTGGCCGAGGGGCGGCTCGTCAATCTCGGCTGCGCCATGGGCCATCCGAGTTTCGTCATGAGCGCCTCCTTCACCAACCAGACGCTGGCCCAGATCGAGCTGTGGACCAATCCGGGCAAGTACCAGAAGAAGGTCTATACCCTGCCGAAGCATCTCGACGAGAAGGTGGCGGCGCTGCACCTGGCCAAGGTCGGCGTCCATTTGACCAAGCTTTCGCCCAAGCAGGCCGATTATCTCGGCGTCAAGGAATCCGGGCCGTTCAAGGCCGACACATACCGGTATTGATTCCCGTGCTATAATCGCCCGATCCGATCCTCGGGGGAGTGACAGGACATGGCCGTACGGCGTTTGCGCCGCGAAATCATCGCCGCTCTCGCCGCCAAGACGCTGGCGCTCGTGTTCCTCTATGCGCTGTTCTTTTCGCCGTCCCACCAGCCGCCGATGACATCCCAATCGGTCGCGGCGCATCTCGCCGGAGAAACGCCCGGAGACATACGATGATCGATCCGCAAGCCGTCGAATTGTCGCGCCTGCAATTCGGATTGACCGCCCTGTATCACTTCCTGTTCGTGCCGCTGACGCTCGGCCTGTCCGTGCTGCTCGCCATCATGGAGAGCGTCTATGTCATGACCGGCCGCGCCATCTGGCGCGCGATGACGCGCTATTGGGGCCTGCTCTTCGGCATCAATTTCGCCATGGGCGTCGCGACCGGCATCACCATGGAATTCCAGTTCGGCACCAATTGGGCCTATTACGCGCATTATGTCGGCGACATCTTCGGCGCGCCGCTGGCGATCGAGGGCCTAATGGCGTTCTTCCTCGAGGCGACATTCGTCGGCTTGTTCTTCTTCGGCTGGGACCGGATGTCGCGGGTGGGCCACCTCGTCGTGACCTGCCTCCTGGCGCTCGGCACCAATCTCTCGGCGCTGTGGATCCTGATCGCCAATGGCTGGATGCAGCATCCGGTGGGGGCTGCGTTCAATCCGCAATCCATGCGCATGGAGCTGACCTCGTTCTACGATGTGTTCTTCAACCCGGTGGCGCAGGACAAATTCGTTCACACCGTGAGCGCGGGCTACGTCACCGGAGCCATGTTCGTGCTGTCGGTGAGCGCCTGGTTCCTGCTCAAGGGCCGCAACCGCGAATTCGCCAAGCGCTCGATGACGGTGGCGGCCAGCTTCGGCCTGGCTTCGGCGCTTTCGGTCGTCGTGCTGGGCGACGAGAGCGGCTATACCGCTTCGCAGAACCAGAAGATGAAGATCGCCGCCATCGAGGCGATGTGGGAAACCCAGACGCCGCCGGCGAGCTTCACCGTCTTCGGCTTTCCCGATCTCCGGGAGCAAAAGACGCATGCCGCGATCCGCGTGCCCTGGGTGATGGGGCTGATCGCCACCCGCTCGCTCGACCAGCCGGTGCCGGGCGATCGAGAATCTGGTCGCCGACAACGTCGTGCGCGTCCAAAGCGGCATCCTGGCCTATGGCGCGCTCGACAAGCTGCGCGCCAACCCCAAGGATGACACGGCGCGGGCCCTGCTCGATGCCCATGCCGCCGATTTGGGCTATGGGCTCTTGCTGAAGCGCTACACCGACAAGGTGACCGACGCGACCCCGGCTCAGATCCAGCAGGCGGCCCGGGACACCGTGCCCGGCGTGCTGCCGCTGTTCTGGTCGTTCCGCTTCATGGTGGGCTTGGGCTTCTATTTCATCGCGCTGTTCGCGTTCTCCTTCTGGCTTTCGGCCAGGCGGCATCTCGAGAGACTATCCCGCCTATCTGCGCCTGGCGTTGTGGTCGCTGCCGCTCCCGTGGGTGGCGGCGGAATTGGGCTGGTTCGTCGCCGAATACGGCCGCCAGCCCTGGACCATCGACGGCGTGTTGCCGACATATCTTTCGGTTTCGTCGATCTCCGCCGGCAATGTCGCCACGAGCCTCGCCGGATTCGTGCTGTTCTACAGCGCGCTCGCCGCCGTCGAGGTTTATCTGATGGTCAAATACATCCGCCTCGGGCCCGAGGGCTCGGGCGTCAACGGGTGAGGGGCGGCCATGCTGCAATTCCTCGATTACGAAACCCTGCGCGTCATCTGGTGGGGGCTCCTGGGCGTGCTGCTGATGGGCTTCGCGGCGATGGACGGGTTCGATCTCGGCGTCTGCATCTGGCTTCCCTTCCTCGCCAAGACCGATTCCGAGCGGCGCATGATCATCAACAGCGTCGGTCCGGTCTGGGAAGGCAACCAGGTGTGGCTCATCCTCGGCGCCGGCGCCATCTTCGCCGCCTGGCCGCCGGTCTATGCGGTGGCGTTTTCGGGTTTCTACCTCGCCATGTTCCTGGTGCTGTGTTCGCTGATCCTGCGCCCGGTCGGTTTCAAGTATCGCAGCAAGCTCGAGGATCCGCGCTGGCGCGAGGTCTGGGACTGGCTCTTGTTCGCGGGCGGGCTGGTGCCGGCGCTGGTTTTCGGCGTGGCGGTGGGCAACGCGCTCCTGGGCGCGCCTTTCCGCTTCGATCCCGATCTGCGCATGAGCTACGAGGGCAATCTCCTGGGATTGTTCCAGCCCTTTGCCCTGCTGACCGGGTTGGTCTCGGTCGCCATGCTGGCGATGCACGGCGCCTCCTATCTCGCCGCCAAGACGGGGACGCCGGTGGCGCCGCGCGCGCGCCGCGCCGCTTGGCTGGCGGCGATGGCGTTGATCGTGCTGTTCGCCATCGGCGGGTTCTGGACGGCGAAGCTCGACGGCTATCGCATCGTGGGATCGCTCGCGCATGACGCGGCCTCCAATCCGCTGCACAAGCAGGCGGTGCGCCAAGCCGGGGGGTGGCTTGCGAATTATTCGGCGATGCCTTGGACCATGATCGCGCCGGCGTTGGGTTTCGGCGGCGCGGCGCTCATGGCGTTGGCGCAGCGCCTGCGTTACGACAAACTCGCCGTGGTGGCGAGCGGCGCCGCGGTCATGGGCGTGGTGGCCACGGCGGGGTTGAGCATGTTCCCCTTCATCCTGCCGTCCTCGCTCGACCCGTCCATGAGCCTCACCGTGTGGGACGCGTCGTCGAGCCGCGGCACCCTGGCGCTCATGCTGGTGGCGACGGTGGTGTGCCTGCCCTTCGTGCTGGCCTACACCGCCTTCGTCTACCGGGTCTTGCGCGGCCGCGTCACGGCGGGGCGGATCGAAGCCGACCCCCACAGCTACTGAGGAGACCGGACGATGTGGTATTTCAGCTGGATCCTGGGCCTGGGCCTGGCTTGCGCCTTCGCCATCCTCAACGCCATGTGGCTCGAGATTCGCGACGACGATTCCCGCCGCAGCTAAGACGGCTTCTCAGGCCGAGCCGAGATTGACGGTGCGGATCGGCAGCGAGCGGATGCGCTTGCCGGTGGCGGCGAACACCGCATTGGCCACCGCCGGCGCCACCGGCGCGAGGCCAGGTTCGCCGATGCCGCCCCATTTCTTGCCGCCCGACAGCGCCAGATAGGTTTCGATCTTCGGCGCGTCGGCCATGCGCAGCACCGGGTAGGAATCGAAATTATCCTGCACCACCCTTCCGTCCTTGATGGTGATCTCGCCCGACAGCGCCGCCGACAGGCCGAAGATGATGCCGCCTTCCATCTGCATCTCGATGGTGCGCGGATTGACCGCGTGGCCGCAATCGACCACGGCGACGACGCGGTCGACGCGCACCTCGCCCTTGGGGCTCACGGTCACTTCCACGGTCTCGCCGACGATCGAGCCGAAACTTTCATGGATGGCGATGCCGCGGCCCTGGCCGGCCTGCATGGGTTTGCCCCAATCGCCCTTGTCGGCCAGCAGGTCGAGCACGCCGGTGAAATCGCTGCGATGGGCGAGCAGCGCGCGGCGGAACTTCAGCGGGTCTTGCTTGGCTTCGTGCGCCAGCTCGTCGATGAAGCTTTCGATGAAGAAGGCGTTCTGCGACGCGCCGACCGAGCGCCAGAAATAGACCGGCACATGGGTGTTGGTGAGCGAGCAGGCGACCCGCAGATTCGGGATCTTGTAGGATGTCGTGGCGAGCCCGTCGACCGCCATCGGCTCGACGCCGCTTGCAACTTGGTCGCGCCCGGATGAGCGCAGGATCGACCCCACCACGGTGCGGCAATCGAAGGCCGTGGGCAAACCGTCCGCGCCAAGCGCGGCGCGGAACCGCACCGCCGCCTGCGGCCGGTAACGGTCATGCGTCATGTCCTCTTCACGCGTTCGCACCAGCTTCACCGGCTTGCCGATGGCCTTGCTCACCAATATGGCATGGACCATCTCGTCGTTCATCGAGCGCCGGCCGAAGCCGCCGCCGAGATAGCAATTGTGGACATAGCATTGCTCGGGGGGCAGGCCCGAGGCCTGGGCGGCGAGTTCGATGGCGTTCATCGGGCTCTGCGAGCCGATCCACACATCGACCCGGCCGGCCTGGACATGGGCGGTGGCGTTCAAAGGCTCCATCTGGGCGTGCGCCAGATGCGGCGCCTCGTAGACCGCCTCGATCACCTTGGCGCCCTTAAGCGCGTTGTCGACGTCGCCGTCGTTGCGGGCATTCGTCATCGCGCCATCGAGTTTGTCGCGATAGAACTTCTTGAACTGCTCGGTGCTGGTGCCGGCGCCGGCGCCGAAATCCCACACGACGGCGAGGTCTCCGAGCGCGTTCTTGGCGCGCCAATAGCGGTCGGCGACCACCGCCACCGCGTCGTCGAGCTTCACCACTCGCAGGATGCCGCGGCGGCCCTTGATCTTGGCATCGTCGACGCTCTTGAGCTTGCCGCCGAAAACCGGACAGGCCGAAACCGCGGCATAGACCATGCCGGGAATCCGGGTGTCGATGGCGAATTGCGCCGAACCGTTGATCTTGAGCGGCACGTCGAGCCGCCCCATCGGCTTGCCGATGAGCTTGAATTCCTCGGGCGGGCGGATCGCCGGCTCCTGAACGAGCTGGATTTTGGCGGCGTCGGCCGCCAACGCGCCGTAGCCCAGATTCCGGCCGGAGGCTTTGTGCGCGACCTTGCCGTCCTTGGCCTCGCATTGGTCGGCCGCCACCTTCCAGCGCTTGGCCGCCGCGGCGATGAGGCGTTCGCGCGCCGAGGCGCCGGCCTGTTGCAGCATATGATAGGAGGTGCGCACGCCCGAGCTGCCGGTGGTCCGCATGTTGCCGTAGACGTTTTTGCTCTTCAGGTTGCGGTTGGCCGAGGCGTATTCGACCTTGATCTTGGTCCAGTCGGCTTCGAGCTCTTCGGCGATGATCATGGCGAGCGCGGTCGTCGTCCCTTGGCCCATCTCGCTGTGCGGCGAACGGAAGGTCACGGCGCCGTCGGGCGCGATTTCGAGGAAAGCATTGATTTCGTGCTCGGCGGTCTCCTTGCTCCAAGGCTGGGTTCCGATCATCGCCGCCTTGGCTAGCCCGGGAAAGGCCATGCCGATGGCGAGGCCGCCGGTGGCGGTCAGCGAGGTGACGACGAAACCGCGGCGGGTAATACCGGCGGGAAGCGGACTGTTTCCGTCCATGGCGACCTCCCTCAAGCCTTGATCAGCGCCGCGGCGCGATGGATGGCGCGCCGGATGCGCGGATAGGTGCCGCAGCGGCAGATGGCGGTGAGATTGCCGTCGATGTCGGCGTCGGTCGGCTTGGGGAATTGCTTCAGGAACGCCACCGCCGCCATGATCTGGCCCGACTGGCAATAACCGCATTGCGGCACGTCCTCGGCCAGCCAGGCCTGCTGCACCGGATGCTTGCTGTCCTTGGCCAGGCCCTCGATGGTGACGATCGAAGCGCCGTTGACGGTTCCCACCCCCACCACGCAGGAGCGCATCGCCTCGCCGTTGACGTGCACGGTGCAGGCGCCGCATTGCGCGATGCCGCAGCCGAATTTGGTGCCGGTCAGGCCCAGCTCGTCGCGCAACACCCACAACAGCGGCGTCTCCGGCTCGATATCGAGCTTGTGCGTGGTCCCATTGACCTTGAGCGTTATCATGACGCCTCCCCCGGTGACGGCCAATTCTAGCATGGCGACAAGCCGCCAAGCTTGCTATTGCTTCGCGTCTGTTGCTCTAATTTTTCCCCATGGCATCAATTTCCGCAATGCCCTCCGAGACCCCGGCACCGTCCCATGCCATGCTTGTGATCCCCTATTGTGTCACGGCGCTCACCCTCGCGGGAGCGGCGAATGAAGGCGTGCCTTCGGTTTCGATCGGCCGCGCCCAGCGCATGCCGCTCCGGCTGTGGCACGGGCCTTATCCCTTCGCCGAACCGCCCGATTTGAACCGCCTCAAGGGCACGGCCGAAAGGCTGGCTTTTCTCAAGGAGCATCTGAAATCGCTGTGCGGCCTCTGGACCCGGCCGCCGCTCGATTTCCTCGAGGCCTATTTCCGCTGGATCGATTCCGCGCTGGAATCGGGCCGCGCCGAGCTGGAGGCGTTGGCGGCCAAGGGCGGCGGGCTGTTCCAACCGCGCGACTGGAGCTTCGCCGCCTTCCGGCCCTTGCCGCTGGCGCATCTCCCGGTTGCCGCGGACAGGAGCGTCAGGACCGATTTCGCCTTCTGGACCGGCGACCGGCTGGCCGCCATCGAGCTGATCGGGGAATCGACGATGCGCCGCCAGCGTCGCGAGGAACTCGACGCCTTGCGCCAGGCGGGCGTCGACCTCACCGAGATTCCGGTTACCGCGCTCGCCGGCGGCGAACTCGCGGCGCTCCTGCCGCAATCTTTCGCGCGGTTCTGGGACGGCATCGAATTGCCCAAAAGCCCGTTCGGCCCGGCGGCTTTGGCCGAGATTCAGCCCGCGCCCGCGCCTTCGCCCTAAAACCGGCTAGAAATCGACTTCGAGGATATAGAGGCCGCCGCTAAATCGGTCGACGGCGTAGACGATCTCGTTCTCGTCGACATAGACGTCGTTGATCTGGATCGCGCCGGTCTGGTTCCCTTTCGGCGCCTCGGGGACGAAATAGGCCACTTCCTTGGGCTGGAAGGGATCGGCGATGTCGTGCACGCGCACGCCGCCGTTGAAATAGGTCCCGAAGATCAGCTGGTCGGAACGGAAGGCCGGGCCGGGGCGGTTCTCGTGCATGTTGTGCGCGCCGTAACGCCCGCCGTGACGCTGCTGCTCCACCGGCGGCAGCGGCAAGGTCGCGATCGGCACCAGATTGTCCTCGCGCCGCATGTCCAAGATCCACACCAATTTGGGCCAGTCGGCGCCCTTGTCGCGCACGCATTCGTCGCTGACGATCAGCAACCCGCGGTCGAACAGCGGCATGGCGGTGTGGGTGAAGCCGGGGAAGGGCGGGTGCGGGTTCCAATGCCCGACCGGCTTGGGATGCCCCATGTCGGAAATGTTGAGGATCCAGGCGCCGCCGTCGATCCAGCCGATATAGGCGCGGTCGGGCCGGGCGGGATAGACGTTGGTGTTGTGGGCCCGCTGGCCCGAATCGAATTTGGGATGGCGCGGCGGCGGCGGCTCGGCGTCGCCCTGGCGCGTGCCGGGTATCCACCAGCGGCCGGCCTCTTGCGGCTTGGCCGGGTCCTTGACGTCGATGATGCGGTAGAACTGGTCGTCGAGCGGGTTGACCGGGGCGAAATCGGCGGCGCCGCCGGAGAAGTGGATGTATTGCCCGTCGACGAACCAGAGCTGATGCACGCCGCGCGATTGCGGGCCGGAACAGTCGAACAAGGCTATCGACTTGGGGGTTTCCGGCTTGGAAATGTCGAACAGCTCGATTCCGGCAGGGTTCAGGCCCGGCTTCGCCGTCTGATAGGCAACCGCCATGATGTCGCCGCAGACCTCGAGTGAATTGGAGCGCACCTGCTTGTGCGGCAGATCGGTCTGGACGATCACCTTCGGGCTCTTGGGATCGGTCACGTCGACGCCGGTGAAGTTCTTGGGCGCCGATTCATGCGCCAGCCACAAGATGCGCCGCCCGCCCTTGGCGAGTTGCAGGCTCATGCCCTCGCCGATGCCGCCGAATCCGGCGAGTTCGTCATGGGCGAGCAATTTCATGTTGCGGGCTTGATCGGGCATGGCGCGTTCGCTTTTATTTTGTTGGTGGATTGTCTTTGTTAGCGGGTCGCACGCCGCGCCGCAAGTGAGCTCGGCCGCCCTATTTGCCGCCGATGCGCTGCTTGGCCTCCTTGATCAGCGACAGATCGACGTAGGCGGGTTCGAGCTGCACCGCCTTCGGGATGACGCCGAGCTTCACCGAGCTTTCGATCTCGTCCTGCGCCGCCTTCATGTTGGGCATGCAATCGGGCGAGCGGTAGAAATCCTGCTTGGTGAAGGCGTAGGCCAGATCCTCGGGCTTCTGCTTGGTGGCGTCGACGGCGATGGCGAGCGCCTCGGTGCGGTTCTTGGGATCGAGGAACCAGCGCACGGCGCGGATATGGTCCTCGAAGAAATCGACCAGCGCCGGGCGGTGCGCCTTGATGAAATCCTCCGTCATCGCCCACAACACGGTCTGCGCCGGACCCACCGCCTGGCCCATGGTGAAGAGCGTGCGGTATTTGCCCGCTGCGGCGAGCTGATGTTCGAATTGCGGCATGACGGCGATCAGGTCGACCTTGTTGTCCGCGATCATCGGCAGCATGTTGGCGAAATTCGATTCGACCGTGGTGAAATCGCTGTCCTGGATGCCGTGCTTGCGGAACATGACACGCATGGCGGCGTCGCTGGACGAGCCGATGGCGTTGGTGGCGATGCGCTTGCCCTTCACGTCCGCGATGGTTTTGATCGGCCCGTCCTTGAGGACCATGTAGGGCTGGTCGAAATAGCCGGGCCGGCCGGTCTGGATGACGTCGGAAACGACGCGTACGTCGAGATGCGCGTTGGTGATGGCGAGCGCCAGCGACGAGGGCGCGAAGGCCGCGATCTCGAGTTCGCCGACGGCCATGGCCTGGATCTGCGGCGTCGAGCCGGCGAAGCGGATCGCCTCGGCGGCATAGGTCTTGCCGTCATGCGGCATAACCTCGGGGTGCTTCTTCGCCAGTATGTCCAAGAGCGGCGCCAGATGCCCCGGCGCCTGCGCCCAGCCGATGCGGATCTTGACCGGCTCGTCGGCCTTCGCCGCCGGCGCCACCGCGCAAAACAACGCCAGCGTCGCCGCGACGGCCGCCCCCACCATGATGCGAAACATCGATCCCTCCTTGCGGTTTTTCTTTTGCGTCCCGCGCTTAGGCCGCGCGGGCCTTGCCCCGATCTTATCAGAGGGACTAGCCTTGCCTACGCCAAATTTTCCGCCGGGCTTTTATCGAGGAGCGCTCCGATGCCGCCACCAGCGGCCACCCCGCCGGTTCCGGCCTCCCTGATCACCGGCTTCCTCGGCAGCGGCAAGACCACGCTGTTGAACGCGCTGCTCTCCCATCCCGGGATGAAGGAGACGGCGGTCATCGTCAACGAATTCGGCGAAATCGGTCTCGACCATTTGCTGATCGAAAGCGCCTTCGAGGACGCGGTACTGCTCAAGAGCGGTTGCATCTGCTGCACCGTGCGCGGCGACCTGGTCGACACCATCGAGACGCTGGCGGCGCGCCGCGCGCGGGGCGAGATTCCGCCCTTCAAGCGCATCGCCATCGAGACCACCGGCTTGGCCGATCCGGCGCCGATCCTGGCGACGCTGATGGAGGAGTCGCGGCTCCGGCCCCTGATCGATCTGGACCGCGTAATTGCGACCGTCGATGCGGCGAACGCGCTCGGCCAGCTCGAAACGCATTATGAATCGGCGAAGCAGGCGGCGCTGGCCGACTTTTTGGTCCTGACCAAGACCGATCTGGTCTCGGCAAAGACCCGCGAAGCCGTCAAAGCGCGGCTCAGGGCATTCAATCCCTGGGCGCCGGTGCTGATCGCGGTCAACGGGCGGATTGCGCCCGAGGCGCTGTTCGGTGAAACGCCCGCGCCCGCATCCTGGGAAACGCGGTTGGAGGCGGCTTCCCGCCTGGGAGATCACGCTCACGGTGCCGATGCGGACACGGCGCATTTGGCCCGGGCGCATGGCATCGCCACGTTCACGCTGACGCATGACGCACCCATCGCCTGGGCCGATCTCCGCGCCTGGCTCGAAGCGCTGGCCTCGCTCAAGGGTCCGGATTTGCTGCGCATGAAGGGCCTGGTCAATGTCCGCGGCCGCGCCGGGCCGGTGGCGCTCAACGGCGTGCAGCACGTGTTCCATCCGCCGGTGGAGCTCAAGGCCTGGCCCGATGCCGACCGGCGCACGCGAATCGTCTTCATTACCCGCAATATCCCGCGCGAAGCCGTGGCGCGCTCTTTCGCCGCTTCCCTGGGCGCGGGCGCGAAAGGCGGCTAGGCGAACCCATTTGCGCCAAAAGCGGCTTCCGCCCCTGGCGTGGCCGCTTTATGGTGGGCGGCTCTCGAGGGGGGAACGGATGGCCGGTCAACCGGCAACGGGTGAAATGGCGGCGCGCTTCCAGGCGCTGCACGAATTCGTCCGGGCGGCACGCAACGCGCTCCCGACCAATTTCTGGGATTATCTGACCGGCGGCGCCGAGACCGAGACCACGCTCAAACGCAACCGCTTGGCGCTCGATTCTCTCGCCTTCCGCCCGCGCGTGCTGCGCGACGTGTCGGCCATCGACACGACATCGACCCTGTTCGGCAAGAAGACGCGGCTGCCGGTGGTGCTGGCGCCGGTCGGTTCGATCGAGAGCCTAGATACGGGCGGCACCGCGACGGTGGCCAAGGCGGCGGTGTCCTTCGGCGTGCCGCTGTTCGTGAGTTCGGTCGCCCAGCCCGGGCTCGAAGCCACGGCCGAAGCCGCGCCCGGTTCCCGCCGCATCTTTCAGCTCTATGTGCGCGGCGACGATGCCTGGGTCGACGATTACGCGCGCCGCGCCGCGGCTGCGGGCTACGAGGCCTTTTGTTTCACCGTCGACACCGCGCTGTACGGACGGCGCGAGCGCGACATCGCCAAGCGCTATGTCGTCAGCGGCCGCCGCCAGGTGGTGCAGGAAATGGAACGCTACCAGTCGGCTTTCGGCTGGGACCGGCTCCGGCGTTTCAAGGACAAGCACAAGCTGCCGATCATCCTCAAGGGCATCGTCACGGCCGAGGACGCCGAACTCGCCTGCGCGATGGGCGTGGCCTGCATTTACGTCTCCAACCACGGCGGTCGCCAGCTCGACCACGGCCGCGGCACCATGGAGGCCCTGCCCGAGGTGGTGGCGGCGGTGAAGCGCCGCGTTCCGGTCATAGTCGATGGCGGCTTCTGCCGCGGCAGCGACGTCGTCAAGGCGCTGGCATTGGGCGCCGACGCGGTAGGATTGGGCCGGCTTTATTGCTACGGCCTGGCGGCGGCGGGCGAGGCGGGGGTGGCGCGGCTGTTGGAGCTGCTCGAAATCGAGATCCGCCTGAGCCTCGGGCTGCTGGGCGCCGCGACCTACGCCCAGCTCGACCGCGCCATGCTGTGTCCCGGAGCACCCGTCGGCGTCCCTCATGTGCTGAGCGCCTTTCCGCTGCTCGATCTCTCGCACCCTGGTTACTGAAGAGGGGCCGGTTAGTGGGAAAACCGCCCGGGCCTTCGTCGGCCGGGCTTACGCCGGGCCGCGCGAAAACGTCAAACCTTCCGACGTATTATTAATATTAACCATAGTTATCTGACAACTCATTAATAAACCACAAGTCATTAACTATATAATTCAAGTGATTAACCCTATTCTTCTTGTATTCGGCCTTGTCTTGACTTAAGTAAAACGTGGTTAATCGAGGATGACGCAGATGACGAATCATTCGCCCGGCATCGGTTTTGGTTATTCCGTGCTGCTGGCCGCGTTGAGCGCGGTTCCCGGCATCGCGGTTTCGCTGTTCCTGGTGATCTCGCTCAATCCGCTGGTCGAGCTGTTCCCGGCGAATTCGGGCGCGCAAGGCGTCGCCCTGGGCATCGCCGTCATGTGGGGCCTGGTGGTGGCGGCGACGGTCGCGGTCTATGCCTTCGGCAGCGTGCGCCGTGCCCGCCGCACGGTGGCGGGCGAGGGCGTGGAAACCGATTGGGAGAACCAACGGCGTTATGTTCCGCTCGCGGGATCGCGCGCCCTCCGGCCAGAAACCTATGCCCAGCCCTATCCGGTTTATTTCCGCCCCGAATTCGAACCGGAATTCCAGGATGCGGACCACGACACCGGCGCCGAACTCGATTACCGGCTGCGCCGGATGGAGGCGATGATGGCGTCGAATCTGCGTTTGGTGGGCCGCGACGCGACGCGCCAGCCGCAACGCAATCTGGCGCCGCCTGTGACCCCGCGCCGCGCCGCCGCGCCCGCCGGTTATTACCCGGAGCCGCGTGCGCGCGCGCAAGGCCGTTAGTTTATTCGAACCCGTTGGTTTTTCGCGGCCCGTTCCTTCAGAACGGCCAGCCGATCCGGATATGTTGCGCCGCGCCATGGTCGTCGGCCGCCCCATTGGCGTCGCCGTGGATGTCGCCGCAACCGGCGAGGCATAACAAGATCAAGGGCAACGCCAGCGCCAAACCGGCGGTCTGGACCCTGTGCGCCAGGCGGCTTGGCTTCTTGTCTTGGATCATCGTTCCGGCTCTCGGCATTCGGATATTTCGAGCTTCGCGCCCAGCCTAGCACCGGCGGCGAAAGCGCCTCAAGGCCGCGTTCCCGGCAATGAAGTTCAGCCGACGCCGCGCCAAACCGTTTCCGGCCCGTCTTCCTGTACGCCCACCGCCGCGGGCAGGGTGACGGTGACGGTGGTGCCGGCGTTCGGCGCGCTCGATATCTCGAGATGCCCGCCATGCAGCTCGATCAGGCTCTTCGACAGCGGCAATCCCAACCCCGTGCCCTCATGCGTTCGCGTCAGGGCGTTCGAGATCTGGCCGAAGGGCTCGAGCGCCCGGGGGATGTCCTGTTCGGCCATGCCGATGCCGGTATCGGCGACTGAAATCATGACCGCGTCTTCCCGGGCATTAGCCGCGATCGTCACCTTGCCGCCGCTCGGCGTGAACTTGATGGCGTTGGACAGCAGGTTGAGCACCACCTGGCGCAGCCTTGTGAGATCGGCGTGGACCGGTGGGAGGTTCGGACCGATCCGGCAGGTCAGCGTTATGCCCGCGCTGGCGGCCTGGGATTCCATCAACTTCGCCGATTCCTCGATGATCGCGCCCAGCGGCGCGACCTCGAGACGCAGTTCGGTCCTGCCCGACTGCAATTTGGCGATATCAAGGATATCGTTGATGATGACGAGCAAATGCTCGCCGCTGCGGCGGATCAGCGTGGCGTATTCGCGATAGCGCGGGGGTTGCGGGCCGAAAATCCCCTGCTCGATGATCTGCGAGAAGCCGATGACCGCGTTCAAGGGCGTCCGCAGCTCATGGCTCATGGTGGCGAGGAACGAGCTCTTGGTCCGGTCGGCGCGCTCGGCCGTCTCGCGCGCCTGGCGCTCGGCTTGTTCGCTCTTCCGGAGCGCGTTCTCCTGCTGCTTCATCTGGCTGATGTCGGTGTGGAAGCAGACGGTGCCGCCTTCCCGGGTCTTGCGTTCGCGCGTCAGCACCCAGCGGCCGCCCGTGAGCTGCTGCACGATCTCGCCCGTGGCGTCCCGGTGCGCCTGGAGGCGGTGCTCGATGATCTGTTGCTTGGTTTCGGGATCTTCGGCCTCGTCGTAACCGCCGGCCGCCGCCAAGGCATGGATCAGGGTCTCGAACCGCGCGCCGGGAACCAGCAGCGGCTGGATCGTTTCCGGATAAAAGTCGACGTAATGCAGGTTGCACAACACCAGCCGGTCGTCGTGATCGAACAGCGCCAAGGCTCCGGGAGCGGCTTCGATGGCGCTCTGCAACCGGTTCTCCGCGGTCGCCCGTGCGCGGGTTTCCTCGGCGAGGGTGCGGGCAAGCCACAGCGCGACCAGCGTTATCAGCGCCATCAGCGGCAAGTCGATGGCAAGGAAATCGCGGAAAACCGGCGATGACAGGGCCGGCGCGCCGGTCACGACCAGCTGCAGCGGGAAACCGCCGACGTCGCGGATGGTAACGGCGTCATCCGGTTTCCCCTTGAGGAAATCGGCGATCTGCGCATGATCGCCGAAAGCCGAGGATTGCGGCGTGTTGCCCGCCAGGACCGAGCCGTTGTCGCGCACCAGAAACTCGGCCGCGACCGCATCCGAAGCGCGCAAGGCATAGAACCCCGAGAAATAGGAAGGCTCGATCAACACGACGGCGACTCCCACCATGGCGCCTTTATTGTCGTGGATGACCCGGCTCATGCTGAAATGCGGCGCTTGATCGGCCGCGTGCGTGATCAGATTGCCGATGAACAGGCCCTGCTCGGGATGCTCGATCTGCGCGGTGAAATAGGGCTTGTTGGCGAGATTCCGCCCGTCGGCGGGAAACCGCCTGGAATCGAGGATCAGCTTGCCGGTCTTGTCGATGACGAAGATTTCCCGCACCTGCGGCAGCCGCATGCTTTCCGCGCTGATCATCGCCTGGTCGAGGATCGTCGGCCGGCCTTGCGCGACGTCGCTCTCCAGCCTGGCGGATATCGTCTCGAGCGTCAGATCGACGGCGGTGAAGGCGTGGCTCGCCTGTTCCGCCAGCAACGTTGCCGTGGCTTCGCGCCTTTCGCGCTCATGCGTGACGGTGGTGCCGTAGAAATGAATGGCGAACAGCGCGTTCAAGGCGTGCAGGATGGCGAGCAGGACGATCGTCACCGGCAGGATGTGGAGCGCAAGCGACTGCCGGCGTATCGGCGCGATGATGCCGCGCCACGCCGCCGACACTTCAGGGTGTTTTCCCAACAGCTGCAACTTCCGCTCGCAGTCCTAAATTTTCCGGCGCCCGCCGAAAAGGTGCCGAAGCGTTTGAGATAAGAAGGAATTTTAGGCCTGCGGGCTTATCGACCCGTTAACCCGCGCAAACCCGCCGCCGGTCGCGTCCGGGTGGCGCGGCGTTATGGTTGCGAAATCCTTAAGAGGCCGAAACCGTGGAAAAGGGGCGGGGGCGCGCGCCGCGAGGAAAGCGCCAAGGACCGCCCGCTTCAGGGGTGAGCTACTTGGCGGCGATGGCCTCGACCTCGACCAGCCATTCCGGCTTCACCAGCCCTTGCACCACCACCAGGGTCGAGGCGGGCCGCGCCGCTCCCAGCATGCGCGAACGCACCTCGAGATAGCCGGGGAGGTTCTCGTGCTTGGTGAGATAGTGATTCACCTTCACCAGGTTCTCGATCCCCATGCCGGCGGATTCGAGCACGGCGAGAATGTTGCGCCAGACTTGTTCCGCTTGCGCCTTGATGCCTTGCGGCGTGGAACCGTCGGCCGCCAGCGGCACCTGGCCGGAGACGTAGAGCAGGCGCTGGCCGGCGGGAATCTCGACGCCCAGGCTGTAAGGCCCGCTGGGCTGGGCCGATTTGGGCGGGTTGTGGATTTTCATGTCGTCTCCCTCGGTTACTTGGCGCGCAGGAAATCGAAATCGCAGCCCTGATCGGCTTGCAGCACGTGCTCGTGATAAAGCCTGGCGTAGCCCCGCGCGGGCTTCGGCGCCGGTGCCGCCGGCCGTTTGGCGAGCTCGGCCGGGTCGACCAGCAGATCGAGCTTGCGCGCCGAGACGCTCAGCTTGATGCGGTCGCCGCTGCGGACTTTCGCCAGCGGCCCGCCGCTGGCCGCGTCGGGCGCGACATGCAGCACCACCGTGCCGTAAGCCGTGCCGCTCATGCGCGCATCCGAGATGCGCACCATGTCCTTGACCCCGGCGCGGCCGAGCTTGGCCGGAATCGGCAGCGAGCCCGCCTCGGGCATGCAGGACGGGCTCAAGGGCCCGGCATGCTGCATCACCAGGAAATCCTCGGGCTTCACGTCAAGGTTCGGATCGTCGATGCGCTTGGCCACGTCCTCGGGCGAGGAAAATACCACGGCCCGGCCCTCGCGCTCGAACAGACGGGAATCCGCGGCGGCGCGTTTCAGGATCGCGCCCTTTGGGGCGAGGCTGCCGAACAACGCCACCAGCCCGCCTTGCGGCTGCAACGGTTGCTTGAAGGGACGGATCACGGCGGGATCGGCGAAGGCGTGTTTTTCCGCCTCGATCCTCTGGCCGACGGTTTCGCCGGTCACGGTCTGGCAATCGAGATGCAACAGCGGCTTCAGTTCCCGCAGCACGGCGCCGATGCCGCCGGCGGCGTAGAAATCCTCCATGTAATGCTGGCCGGTGGGCTTCAAATCGACCAGCACCGGCGTCGAATCCGAAAGCTCGTTGAGGCGCTTGAGCGAGACTTCGAGACCGAGCCGCCCGGCGATCGCCGCCAGATGCAGCACGGCATTGGTCGAGCCGCTGATGGCGAGCAGCACGCGCAACGCGTTGTCGATCGATTCCGGGGTCACGATCTGGCGGGGCGTGCGCTTCTCCCGCATCAGCGACACCGCCGCCATGCCGGTGGCCTCGGCGGCGCGCAGCCGGTCGGCATGGACCGCCGGGATCGCCGCCGAACCCGGCAGCATCATGCCCAAAGTCTCCGACATCGCCGCCATGGTGCTGGCCGTGCCCATGACCGCGCAGGTGCCCGCCGTGGTGGCGAGGTTGTTCTCGACCTCGTCGATTTCCTTCTGGTCGATCTCGTCGGCGCGGAAACGCGCCCAGAAGCGCCGGCAATCGGTGCAGGCGCCGAGCCGCTCGCCGCGATGCCGCCCGGTCATCATCGGCCCGGTCACCAGCTGGATCGCCGGCAGATCGGCCGAGATCGCGCCCATCAGCTGGGCCGGCACGGTCTTGTCGCAGCCGCCGATCAGCACCACCCCGTCCATCGGCTGGGCGCGGATCATCTCCTCGGTATCCATCGCCATCAGATTGCGCAGATAAAGGCTGGTCGGACTGAGAAAGACCTCGCCCAGCGAAATGGTGGGGAATACGAGCGGCAGTGATCCTGCCGCGATCACGCCGCGCGACACCGCTTCGATCAATTCGGGCACCAGGCGGTGGCAATTGTTGAAGCCGCTGGCGGTGTTGGCGATGCCGATCACCGGCCGGTCGAGCAAGGCCCGCGAATAGCCCATGGAGCGCGCATAGGAACGCCGCAAATAGAGCGAATAATCCGGATCGCCGTATTGGGTGAGCCCCCGCGCGATGCCCTTGGCGTCGCCTTTTTTGGGATCGGCCATCATTCTCCCCGAGAAATCAGGGCTCACTCAAGCCGTGGACGGGCCGGTCTGTCAATCTATTGGAAGGCTCGGCCAGAGAGCTTGGGGGACCGCCCGGCCGGCGATATAATGTTCGAAGCGGAGGATAGGACAGCGATGAAGACGATCCTGGCGGTGGTCGGCGACGGCAATGCCGGTCCGGTGCTGGAAACCGCCGTTCTGGCGGCGAAGGGCTTCGGCAGCCGCATAATCGGCCTCAACGCCTTGGCCAGCGAATACGCCGTGGTGTTCGGCGGCGAGATGGGCTTCTCGATCTCGTCCGAGGTCGACCGCACCCTCGAGCGCGAGGGCCATGACCGCCGCGAACAGGCGCATGCCTTGTTCGAGGCGGTGATGCGCCGGCACGGGATAGGCGCCGGCGCGACGGCGGCGGGCATGAGCGCCGAATGGCGCGAGGAAAGCGGAAGGCAAAACGCGGTGGTGGGATCGATCGGCCGCGTCTTCGATCTCATCGTGGTGGAACATCCGGACAAGCCGGCCTCCTTCGCGGAGGCGACGCTGGAAGACGCCCTGTTCGAAAGCGGCCGGCCGGTGCTGATGGCGCCGGCGAAGCCGCCGTCGAGCCTCGGCGAGCGCGTTCTGATCGCCTGGAACGGTTCGACCGAAACCGCGCGCACCGTCGCCTTCGCCATGCCGTTCCTGAAGCGCGCGAAGCGGGTGGAAGTGGTGAGCGTCGAAGGCGCCTGGACGCCCGGCCCTTCGAGCGCGGATCTCGCCAAAAGCCTCAAGGCGCATGGCATCGAAGCTGCCTCGCGCCACATCCCGGCCGGGAGCCGCCAGCCGGGCGACGTATTTCTCGCCGAGGCCAAGGCGATGTCGGCCGATCTCCTGGTCAAAGGGGCCTATACCCAAAGCCGGCTCAGGCAGATGATCTTCGGCGGCGCCACCAGGCAGGTGATCGCCGGCGCCGATATGCCGGTTCTGCTCGCCCATTAAGGGTATTTCTTAAGGATGGCCGGGGCCGTCCCGACGCCGAAAAGCCGATCCTTAATCATTTTCTAAACCCCTGCCGCTAGGCTTGGCCCCTTATCCGGCTACCGGGCCGGCGCTCAGGGGTGTCCATGGACGACAGCGGTTACGGGGTGGAGCAGCGCTTCCGCGAGCTGGTCGAGATCGCCGGCGATTTCGCCTGGGAGATCGACGCCTCCACGCGCTTCATCTTCGCCTCGCCGCGCCTGGTGTTCGGCTGGCCGGCGGAAAGCCTGCTCGGCAAGACGATCGCCGAATTCCTCGCCGACCCGGCCCAGGCCAAGCACTTTGCCGCGACCGAGCCCATGACGGCCGATGAAATCCGTTTTCGCGCCGCCGACGGCGGCATCATCCTGCTCGCGCTCGCGGCGCGGCCGGTATTCGGTCCGGCCGGCGTGTGGAGCGGCGCGCGCGGCATTTGCCGCGTCCACGGCGTTCAGGACCTGACCCAGGCCGACCAGCATATCCGCGAAGGCCTCGCCGGCCATGTGGTGCGCGCGGTGCGCAATGCAATCCAGCCCGAGAGCGCGCTCACCGCCGCGCTCACCGCGCTCGGCCTTGCCGTAGGATCATCCGGCGGCGCGATCCTGCGCGCGGGCGTCGATCCGCCGCTGCGGACGGCCATCACCTGGGGCGCCAAGTTGCCGCCCGCCGGGCTGATGATGGTCCGCAATGCCATCAAGGACAGGGAGGCGGCATCGGTATCCTCGCCCGTCTGCCAGCTCATGGCCCATACCGTGCAGTATCGCCGCGAACCCAAGGGCGCGATCTTGCTGTGGCGGCGCGCCGAGGAACAGCCTTTCGGCGGTTTCGACCGGACTCTCCTGGGCGACGTCGCCGACCATCTCGGCATCGTGATCGCGCAAATCGAGGCGCGCGAGCGCATCACCACGCTGTCGCGCACCGACCCGCTGACCACGCTCACCAACCGGAACGCCTTCTTCGACGAATTCGCCCGCCGCCTGTTGCGGCTCGACCGCGGCACGCAATCGGCCGTGCTGCTCTACATCGAGGTCCTCAACCTGAAACTGGTCAACGACCGGCTCGGGCCTTCGGCCGGCGACGAGGCGCTGGTGACGCTCGCCGGCATCTTGCGCGACAACACCCGCGCCGGCGACCTGATCGCCCGTTACGGCGGCAGCCAGTTCGTGCTGTGGATCGAGGGCATCAACGAGCAGGGCGCAAGGCGCCGGGTGCTCGCCATCGAGAACGGCGCGCGCCGCATGGCCGCGCTCACCGGCACGCCGGAGCAGCCGCTCGGCGTCGCGGTCGGCGTCGCGGCTTTCGATCCGCTGCGGCCGGAAACCCCGGTGCAGCTGGTGTCCCGATCCGCCGCCGACGCCGCGGATAAAATCAAACCGGACAAAAACAAACCGGGAGGCCAGCCGATGCTCGCTTCCCGGTCCGCTTAAGTCTTTTATTGGCTTCGCACGACGGCCGCTATGCGGCTCTCTTTGCTTCGCATGACGGCGAGGACCAAACCTGGCCCTCGCCTATGCTACGCAGGCTAGCGCGTTTCCCCGGAAGCCGGCGCTTCCATCGGCTTCAGTATGTCGGCGAGCGCGTCGCCGCGCGGCGCGCGGGCAAAGCAGCTGCGCGTGCCGGTGTGACAGGCGGGCCCGGTCTGGTCGACCAGCAAGAGCAGCGCATCGCCGTCGCAATCGACGCGCAACTCCACCAGGCGCTGCACATGGCCCGAGCTCTCGCCCTTGCGCCAAAGCTTCTGGCGCGAGCGCGACCAGTAGCAGACACGGCCGGTCTTGAGCGTCTCCGCCACCGATTCGCGGTTCATCCAGGCCAGCATCAGCGTCTCGCCGCTGTCATGCTGCTGCGCCACCGCAGGGATGAGACCGTCGCGGTCGAAGATCAGCGCCGCCAGCGTCGCCGCCGCGGCCTTGAGACGGGGCGAAACGCGCCCGTTGGTGCTGGATTCCGTCATGAGGCCTGCTCCCGTCCGATTCGAGCCGGCATTTTATATCAGCTGCGCCAGCGCAGCACCCTGTCCTTGACCGGGTTGACGAAGGCGCGCTTCTCGGCGCGGGCGCGGAGATATTCGGCTTTGAGCCGGTAATACCAGCGCGCTTGGGTGTCGGCATCGTTGATCAGCATCAGGGCCGGGTCGAAGCGCAGCCCCTTCTGCTGCATCACCATGATTTCGCGATCCTGGTTGAGGAACTTCCGCACGAAGGGCCGCAGGAAAGGCGCCAGAAATCCGAGCCAGGGGATATCCCAATATATGGCTTGATTGACCTCGGCCTCGGTTTCATTCAACGGCGTCACCGCGGTGAGGTTGGCGACGAAGCGCCGGCCGACGCGGATATGCTCGATGCGCGTCGAAGGCAGGCGGAAAGTGATCTCGGTCTCGGGCTTGCCGCCCAGCAGGCGGTAGGCGTTGGAGTTGGACGAAGGCGGATGGCGCAGCATGGTGAAGCCATAGGGGCTTGCCGCGAACGCCTTCGATTTTTCATGAATCGAATGCCGGGAACGCCACCACCAGGAACGGTGCACGAAGGGGCCGTGCGCCGGGTCCATCAGCCCGACCACAGCATGGTCGATCGCCGCCGGCACGCGGATGCTTTCGAACAGCTCGGGACGGCGCTCGCCGATCTCCGGGATTTCGGGCGGCCCGGGCGCGGCGCTTTCATCCTTGCCGAAAAACACCCAAATATTGCCCTGCACCTCGCGCGCGGGATAAGCCATGACGCGGATCTTGGAGATGTCGAAATCCTGGCCCTCGAAGAGCGAGGGAATGGCGGTGCAGCGACCGTCCGCGCCGAAGCGCCAGCCGTGATAACAGCATTCGACCTCGCTGCCGTCGAATCGTCCGCAGGAAAGCGGAATGCCGCGATGCGGACAGATGTCCTTGAGCGCGAAGACTGATCCTTCGCGCGTCCGTCCCAACAGCAACGGTTCGCCCAAGAGCGTCTTCGGCCGCATCCGGCCGGGCGCGAGAAGCGTGCCCGGCAGGGCGAAGTACCACATCTCGCGCAAGGGCGCGGGACCGCTCTCTTCCACCGGTTTCTCCGCCATCGGCCGGCGGCGAGAGTAGCCCCCGGGCCGGGGGCAGGGAAGAGACTCGCGGCCCTTTTGCTTCTGCGAGAGAAGACGCCGGTAAAACCGGGCTTTTGCCTTCGATTGGCCTAATTACTTGCGGTTGGGCATTTTGCCGGTTAATGTGCACCGCACAAAAACTGGCCAGCCGAGGTTGATAATGGACGATGTTCGGCAATCCGTGGCGCCCCGCCAGGGCTATGCGCTCGAGGAACTCGTCGTCGGCATGACGGCCTCCTATTTCCACACCTTGACCGAGACCGATGTGGTCGATTTCGCCGATCTGACCGGCGACCATAATCCGCTCCATCTGGACGAAGAATTCGCCAAGCGGACGCGGTTCAAGGGCCGCATCGTCCACGGCATGCTGACCGCCAGCTTTCTCTCCACCGTCGTCGCCATCATGCCCGGCCCGGGCACGATCTATCTCAGCCAGAGCCTGGCCTTCCACGCCCCGGTGCGCATCGGCGACACCGTCGAGGCCCACGTCACGGTGACGGAGATCCATGCCGCCCATAAGCGCGTCCATCTCAAGACCGTGTGCCGCGTCGGCGACCAGGTGGTGATCGACGGCGAGGCGCTGGTCATGGTTCCCTCGCGTAAGGCCCCCGCCTAGCACCCGGCGTGCGAAGCTAAACCAAGGCCCTATCCGCCTTCGCGCAGCATCTGTATATCTTCCGCCTGGAATCTTGATTTGGCTTCGCACCCTGGGTGCTGCGCGTGCGCGTCTTCCGACATGACAAGGCCGAAGGTCCGGACCGCGGCGCCGCTGTCGCCATCGGTAATTTCGACGGCGTCCATCCGGGCCATCAGACGGTAATAGCCGAGGCCGGCGGGATAGCCCGCGGCCTCCATATTCCGCATGCCGTGCTCACCTTCGATCCCCACCCCTTCGGCGTGTTCAAGCCGGACGCGCCGCCCTTCCGCCTGACGCCCTTCCGCGCCAAGGCGCGGCATATCGAGACGCTCGGCGTCGATCTGCTGTTCGTCATCCATTTCGATCTCGATTTCGCCAAGCGCGAGCCCGCGGATTTCGTCGACCGGGTGCTGATCGAAGGGCTGGGCGCGCGGCACGTCGTGGTGGGCTATGACTTCGTCTTCGGCCGGGGGCGGCGCGGCGATTCCGGGCTGCTCAAGGAACTGGGCGCGCGCAAGGGGTTCGGCGTTTCCGTGGTCGAGGCCATATCCAGCCCCGGCGGCGCGGTCTATTCCTCGACCCGCATCCGCGAATTGCTGACCAAGGGTAAGCCGCGCGCGGCGGCGGAACTGCTCGGCCGTTTCTGGGAGATCGAGGGGCGGGTCGAGCGCGGCGAGGGCGCCGCGCGCGGCCTGGGCGTGCCCACCGCCAATCTGCCGCTGGCCGATTATCTCCGGCCATCCGCCGGCATATATGCCGTCTATGCCGGGATCGAGGACGGCGGGCGGACCGATTGGCACGAAGGCGTTGCCTATCTCGGCCGCCGCGCGACGCTGGGCGCGGGCGAATTGCGCCTCGAGGCCCATCTGCTCGATTTCTCGGGCGAGTTGCTCGGCCGCCATCTGCGCGTGGCCTTGGTCGAATTCCTGCGCCCCGACGCCGTCTTCGCCGGGGTGGATGCCCTCAAGGCGCAGCTCGCCCGCGACCTCGCCAATGCCCGGTCCGCGCTCGTCGGCGCGTCCCCGCCCCACGGTTGACGGCTCATCGCCATCTCCCTATGACCAAGCCCATGAACGAGAAAGCCGATCCTGATTCGGGCAAGGATTACCGCTCGACCGTCTTTCTGCCCGACACGGCTTTCCCGATGCGCGGCGAGTTGCCCAAGCGCGAGCCCGCTTTGCTCGAACGCTGGAACAAGCTCGGGCTCTGGCAAAAACAGCGCGCCATGGCCAAGGGCCGCCCCAAATACGTGCTCCATGACGGGCCGCCCTACGCCAACGGCAACCTCCATATCGGCCACGCGCTCAACAAGATCCTGAAGGACATCATCAATCGCGCCCAACAGATGAGCGGCAAGGACGCGGTCTATGTGCCGGGCTGGGACTGCCACGGCCTGCCCATCGAGTGGAAGATCGAGGAGGAATACCGCGCCAAGAAGAAATCCAAGGACGGCGTCCCGATCGTCGAGTTCCGCAAGGAATGCCGCGACTTCGCGCGCCACTGGATCGGCGTGCAGAAGACGGAGTTCGAGCGTCTGGGCGTCGGCGGCGACTGGGACCATCCCTACACCACCATGGAATTTTCGGCCGAGGCGCAGATCGCGCGCGAGATCGGCAAATTCCTGATGAACGGTTCGCTCTATCGCGGCTCGAAGCCGGTGATGTGGTCGGTGGTGGAGCAGACCGCCTTGGCCGAGGCCGAGATCGAATACCACGATCACGCCTCGACCCAGGTGTGGGTGAAGTTTCCGGTGACGAAGCCGGGCAACCGCGAGATCGCCAACAGCTCGATCCTGATCTGGACCACCACGCCCTGGACCCTGCCGGGCAACCGCGCCATCGCCTATGGCGCGGCCATGAATTATATCGTGTTGCTGGTGAGCCAGGCGGGTCCCAACAGCCTGGCGCGGCCGGGCGAGCGGTTGGTGGTGGCGGAATCGCGCTGGGCGGCGCTCGAGCAGCAGCTCGATTTCAAGGCCGACATGGTCATGGTGCTGAAAGGCGAGCAACTCACCGGCACGGTCTGCCATCATCCCTTGCATGGACGGGGCTATGACTTCGACGTGCGGCTGCTGGCCGGCGATTTCGTCACCGAGGAAGACGGCACCGGCTTCGTCCACATGGCGCCCGGCCATGGACAGGACGATTTCGATCTGTGCACCCGCCACGGCATCAAGGTGCCGGAAACGGTGGCGGCGGACGGCACCTATTACCCGTCGGTGCCGCTGTTCGCGGGGAAACGCGTCTACAAACCCAACGGCAAGGAGGGCGACGCCAACCAGGCGGTGATCGCCGCCATCCAGGAAGCGGGCGCGCTTTTGGGCGAAGCCAAGCTCACCCATTCCTACCCCCATTCCTGGCGCTCCAAGGCGCCGCTGATCTTCCGCACCACGCCGCAATGGTTCATCTCGATGGAGAAGAACGGCTTGCGCGCCACGGCGCTGAAGGCGATCGAGGAGACGCGCTGGATTCCGCCGCAAGGCAAGAACCGCATCCGCGCCATGATCGAAACCCGGCCCGATTGGTGCATCTCGCGCCAGCGCGCCTGGGGCGTTCCGATCGCGGTTTTCGTCGACAAGAAGACCGGCGAGCCGCTGCGCGACCAGGCCGTGATCGACCGCATCGCGGATGCCTTCGAGAAAGAGGGCTCGGACGCCTGGTTCACCCGCGATCCGGGCGAATTTCTCGGGCCCAATCGCAAAGCGGCGGATTACGAGCAGGTCAAGGACATCGTCGATGTCTGGTTCGATTCCGGCTCGACCCATGCCTTCGTGCTGGAGTCGCGCAAGGACCTCCAATGGCCGGCCTCGCTTTATCTCGAAGGCTCGGACCAGCATCGCGGCTGGTTCCATTCCTCGCTCTTGGAATCCTGCGGCACGCGCGGGCGCGCGCCTTACGAGGCGGTGCTGACCCACGGCTTCGTCCTGGACGAGCAGGGGCGCAAGATGTCCAAGTCGCTGGGCAACGTCACCTCGCCCCAGGAGGTGGTGGGTAAAAGCGGCGCCGACATATTGCGGCTCTGGGTCGTCGCCGCCGATTATGCCGATGATCTGCGCATCGGTCCGGAAATCCTGAAGCAGCAGAGCGAGATCTACCGGCGGCTCAGGAACACGCTGCGCTATCTCCTGGGCGCACTGAAGGATTTTTCCGATAAGGAAAAAATCGAGCCCAAACAAATGCCGGAATTGGAACGCTGGGTCCTGCATCGCCTGTGGGAGCTCGACGCCGTGGTGCGCGCCTCGGTCGAAGCCTACGACTTCCACGGCATGTTCACGGAATTGCACAATTTCTGCGCCGTCGATCTCTCCGCCTTCTATTTCGACGTGCGCAAGGATTCGCTCTATTGCGATCCGGCCGGCGACTTGAAACGCCGCGCCGCGCGCGCCGTGCTCGACCGGGTGTTCAATTGCCTGGCCAGGTGGCTCGCGCCGGTGCTGTGCTTCACCGCCGAGGAAGCCTGGCTTTGCCGGCACGGCGACGCCGATTCCGCGAGCGTTCATTTGCAGCTCTATCCCGACGTGCCGGCAAGCTGGCGCGACGCCGCTCTGGGCGAAAAATGGGGAAAAATCCGGACCTTGCGCCGCGTCGTCACCGGCGCCATCGAATTGGAGCGCGCGCAGAAGCGCATCGGTTCGAGCCTGCAGGCCGCGGTCAAGGTTTACGCCGATGATTCCTATGCCGCAACGGTCAGAGGCATCGACCTGCCGGAATTGACCATCACCTCGGCCACTGTTGTAAATCCGGGCCTGCCGCCCGGGGATGCCTTTGTTCTGCCCGATGTGCCGGGTGTGGGCGTCGCGGTCGGCCTCGCCGCGGGCGAGAAATGCGCGCGCTGCTGGAAGGTGCTGCCCGAGGTGGGCTCGGTCAAATCCCATCCCGATCTGTGCCGTCGCTGCGCCGGGGCCGTGGATGGACTTGCACGGGGTGGGAAATAGCCATGCGCGGCGGCCTCGCCCTGGCGGCCGCGGTCGCGGCGCTCGATCAACTGGCCAAGTTCTGGGTGCTCGGATTCTTCGCCGCCCGCCCGGGCGAAAACGGCGTCGAAGTACTGCCGTTCTTCAATCTGGTGCTGGCCTGGAACCGCGGCGTCAGCTTTGGCCTGTTCAATTCCGGTGAGGCGCGCGGCACGCTGATCTTCGCCGCCTTGGCCGCACTCATCGTCGCGGCACTGTTGCTGTGGCTGAAGCGGGCCGGGCGGGGATGGCTCGCGCTCGCCATCGGCCTCGTCATCGGCGGCGCGCTGGGTAACATTATTGACAGGATATTCCGCGGCGCGGTGGTGGATTTCCTCGATTTTCACTGGGGGGATTGGCACTGGTTCGCCTTCAACCTGGCGGATACGGCCATCACGCTCGGCGTCATTTTCATCGCGCTCGACGGCATGCTTGGCGAAAGGCACCGCGCCGGGCTAAAATGACGGTCAAAGCGAGACGTTTAGGACGGTTTATTAACGTGGTTCGTCGGGTTCCCATTCCTGTTGCCGCCGTTTTCGCGTGCGCCTGCCTGTTGCTGGCCGGCTGCGGCGACACTTGGACCAACGTCAAGCGCGGCCTCGGCATGGAGAAGGTCGTCCCCGACGAATTCGCCGTCACCGCCTCGGCGCCGCTCGCCGTCCCGCCCGATTTCACCTTGCGTCCGCCGCGTCCGGGCGCGGCGCCGACGCAGGAGCAGGCGCCGGTCGAGCAGGCGCGCCAAACCGTGTTCCGCGCCAGCGACACCCAGCTCGCCACGCTGTCGCCGGCCGCGACCGATCGCAGCGAGGGCGAGGACGAATTGCTGAAGCGGGCGGGCGCCGAGGACGCGCCCAAAAACATTCGCGAGCTTATCGCCAACGAGGCGTCGACCGCGCCGGACAAGTCCGGCTTCGCCGACAAGCTGCTGTTCTGGAAGACGTCGCCGCCAAGCCTGCCGCCCGGAAATCAGGTGATCGACCCCAGCAGCGAGGCCGAGCGGCTGCGCCTCGCCGCCGCGAGCCAGGCGAATGCGGCCAATGCGGCCCCCGGCACGGCCGCGCCGGCGACGGTCGCCAATCCGCCGGTTATCGAGCGCACCAAGCCCAAGAGCTGGTTCGGCTGGCTGTTCTAAACCCGCGCGCGGCGGGCGCGTGTAGCAGGCGCCTTTGCGCGACGCTGAAAATGCAGTAGCGTCCGGCGCATTGCCGGTGGAACGCGGTTCCGAACGGCGCGCGTGGGGGCGATGCACTACCGTCATGACATAGCGGGTTGCCTGGCCGAGGCGGTCGGCAACCGTGGCCTGACCGCGGCCGAGCTCGAATCCGCGTTGGAGCGCGCCGCCGCCGCATTGGCCCGGCTCGCTGCAATGCAAAGCGCGGGCAAGACGCCGTTCCTCGCCTTGCCGTCGATGCGCGGCGATCTGAAAGCGTTGAAGCGCTTGGCCGGGGAATTCCGCCGTTTCAAGGACGTGATCGTGCTCGGCACCGGCGGCTCGAGCCTCGGCGGCCAGACGCTGGCGGCGCTGGCCAATCCCCGTCAGGGACCGCGCCTCCATTTCATGGACAACATCGATCCGGCGAGCTTCAAGGATTTGTTCGGAAGCCTGAAGCCGGCCAAGACCGGATTGATCGCCGTCTCCAAATCGGGCGGCACGGCGGAAACCCTGACCCAGTTTTTCGCCTGTCTCGATTGGCTGGGAGCCGCGAACGCCAAGCGCGCGGTGGTCATCACCGAGCCGGGCCGGAACCCGCTGCGCCGGCTGGCCGCGTCGCGCAAGCTGCGCGCGCTCGACCACGATCCCGGTCTCGGCGGACGTTTCTCGGTTTTGTCCAATGTCGGGCTTTTGCCGGCGTTGATCGCGGGGCTCGACGCCGCCGCGTTCCGCGAGGGCGCGGCCGAGGCGCTGAGCCAGGCTCTCGCCGCCAAGGATGCGCGCCAATCCCCTCCCGCCTTGGGCGCGGCGGTGTCGGTCGCGCTGGCCGAGCGGCGCGGCATTGCGGCGACGGTGGTGATGCCCTATGCCGACCGGTTGGCGCCGTTCGGCCTGTGGTTCCGCCAGCTCTGGGCCGAAAGCCTGGGCAAGGACGGCAAGGGCACGACGCCGATCCGCGCGCTCGGCACGGTCGATCAGCACAGCCAGCTTCAGCTCTATCTCGGCGGCCCGTCCGACAAGATGTTCACCCTCGTCATGCTGGCGCAGGCCGGGCAGGGGCCGTCCCTGCCTTTGAGCCTGTCCGCCAACAAGGATCTGGCCTATCTCGCCGGCAGGCGCATGGGCGATCTGCTCGAGGCCGAGCAGCGGGCAACCGCCGCCACGCTGATCCGCAACGGCAGGCCGACACGGGTCATCAGTCTCGCCCGACTCGACGAGAAAAGCCTCGGCGCGCTGTTGATGCATTTCATGCTGGAAACCGTGATCGCCGCCGATTTGCTGGGCGTCAACGCCTTCGATCAGCCGGCGGTGGAAGAAGGCAAGCGACTCGCGCGCCAGCACCTTGGCGAGATGGGGCGGCCCAAGGCACAATAGAACATGGCTCTCCGCCTGCTGCCGCCTGTCATCGTCAACCGCATCGCCGCCGGCGAGGTGATCGAGCGCCCGGCCGCGGCGGTGAAGGAGCTGGTCGAGAACGCGATCGACGCGGGCGCCAAACGCGTCGACGTGACGTTGCGCGACGGCGGATCGAGCCTGATCCTGGTGGTCGATGACGGCGAGGGCATGAGCGCCGAGGAGCTGGATCTGGCGGTCGAGCGCCATGCGACATCCAAGCTGCCGGACGACGATCTCTTGCGCATCAAGACCCTGGGCTTCCGCGGCGAGGCGCTGCCTTCGATCGGCGCGGTCAGCCGCCTTTCCATCACCAGCCGCAAACGGGGCTCGTCCGCCGCGTCTTCCATCGCGGTCGAGGGCGGGGCCAAGGGCGAGGTCCGGCCCGCGTCGCATCCCCCGGGTACGCGGGTCGAAGTGCGCGAGTTGTTCTACGCCACCCCGGCGCGGCTCAAATTCTTGAAATCGCCGCGCGCCGAGCGCGACGCCGCGGTGGACGCGGTCGAGCGCCTGGCCATGGCCTATCCGCAAATCGCCTTCACCGTCACCGGCGACGAGGAAAGGACCATCCTGCGCCTCAATCCCGCCGGCGATTTGGCCGGACCCGGCATCGCCGAGGCGCGCAAGGCGCGGCTCGGCGCGCTGTTGGGCCGCGACTTCGCCGACAACGCGCTCGCCATCGAATGCCTCGCGCGAGGGATTCAAGCTTTCGGGCTTGGCCGGGCTGCCGACCCTCAACCGCGCGACATCCAAGGACCAGTATCTCTTCGTCAACGGCCGGCCGGTGCGCGACAAGCTGCTGGCCGGCGCGGTTCGGGGCGCCTATCAGGATTTCCTGGCGCGCGACCGCCATCCCATGGTGGTGCTGTTCCTCGATTGCCCGGAGGACCAGGTCGACGTGAACGTCCATCCCGCCAAGGCCGAGGTGCGCTTCCGCGACGCCAATCTGGTGCGTGGCTTGATCGTGGGCTCGCTGCGCCAGGCGCTGGCGGCCGCCGGCCACCGCGCTTCCACCACCGTGGCCGAGGCCGCGCTCCATGCTTTCCAGCCGGTGCATTGGAGCCCGCGCGGCGGCGCCGCGCCCGCGCTGGCGCCGGGATTTGCCGAACAGGCGGCTGCCTATCAGGCGCCCTTGCCCCAGGCCGCGCCGTCCGCGCGCGCGGTTGCGGCGCCCGACGCCCAGGCCTATCCGCTGGGCGCCGCCTGCGCGCAATTGCACGAGACCTATATCGTCGCCCAGACCGCGGACGGCATCATCATCGTCGATCAGCACGCGGCGCATGAGCGCCTGGTCTATGAGCGCATGAAACGCGAAATCGAATCCTCCGGCGTCAAGCGCCAGATCCTGCTTTTGCCCGAGGTGGTGGAACTGGACGAGGCCGCTTCCGCGCGTCTTTCCGCGCGCGCCAAGGAGCTGGCCGAGCTCGGGCTGGTGATCGAGAAATTCGGCGCGGGCGCGGTGGTGGTGCGCGAGGTGCCGGCGTTGCTGGGCGAGATCGACATCCAGGGATTGATCCGTGACCTATCGGACGAGCTGGCCGAGCTGGGCGACGTGCTGTCCTTGAAGGAGCAGCTCGAAGAGGTGTGCGGAACGCTCGCCTGCCACGGCAGCGTGCGCGCCGGGCGGCGGCTCAACCAGGCCGAGATGGACGCGCTGCTGCGGGAAATGGAAGTGACGCCCCATTCCGGCCAGTGCAATCACGGCCGCCCGACCTATGTCGAGCTGCGCCTGGCCGACATCGAAAAGCTGTTCGGCCGGCGCTGATCCGGATCATGACCGAAACCGATCTCGCCGCCGCCCTGGTGCTGTTCTCCGGCGGCCAAGATTCGACTACTTGCCTGGCCTGGGCGCTCGAACGCTATGCGCGGGTCGAGACCGTGGGTTTCACCTACGGCCAGCGCCACGAAGCCGAAATGGATGTCCGCGAACCTATCCGCTGCAAGCTCGCCTCGCTCAAACCGGAATGGGGCCAGCGCCTCGGCCCCGACCGCGTGGTGGATTTGGGCGTTTTGGGCGATGTCAGCGTCAGCGCGCTCACATCCGATCTGCCCTTCGCCAAGCGGCAAGACGGGCTGCCGGCCACCTTCGTGCCCGGGCGTAATCTCGTCTTCTTCACCTTCGCCGCCATCGTCGCCGAGCAACGGGGCTTGAAGCGCGTGGTCGGCGGCATGTGCGAAACCGATTACTCGGGTTATCCCGATTGCCGCGACGACACCATCAAGGCGCTCCAGGCGGCGATCAATCTCGGCATGAACGCTCGCCTGGTGATCGAAACCCCGCTGATGTGGATCGACAAGGCCGCCACCTGGCGCTTGGCCGAGGAATTGGGCGGGCCCGCGCTCATTGATCTGATCCGCGACGAGACGGTGAGCTGCTATCGCGGCGACCGCGAGCATCGCCACGCCTGGGGCTTCGGCTGCGGCGAGTGCGATGCCTGCAAGCTGCGCGCCCGCGGCTGGGATGCCTATGCGGCCTCCCGCAAAGCACGGCCCCGACTCGCCACCGGAAGCAAGCCGTGAAACAACTGGCCTTCCTGCCGGTGGGATTGTTCGGCGCGGTGATGGGCCTGTCCGGCCTGTGCATCGCCTGGCGCCTGGCTCATGCGTTGTTCGGGGCGCCCGCCTGGATCGGCGAGGGGATCGGCGCGCTCGCGGTCTTGGCCTTCCTCGCCATCGCCTCGGCCTATCTCGATAAGCTCGCGCGTTTTCCTTCGCGCGTCGCGGCGGAATGGAATCATCCGGTGATCGGGCCGCTCTTTTCCACCGTGTTTATTTCGCTGTTGCTGCTGCCGGTGGTGATCGCGCCTTACGCGCCGGGATTGGCCCGGGCGTTGTGGGCGCTCGGCGCCGTCTCGATGGCGTGCTTCACCACGCTGATGGTGCATCGCTGGCTCACAAGGCGGCCCGAACTCGACCATGCCGCGCCGAGCTGGTTCGTGCCGGTGATCGGCGCGCTCAACATTCCGGCGGCGGGGATGTTCGGCGGCAATCAGGCGGTGCATGAATTCTATCTGCTCTGCGTCGCGGTCGGGCTGTTCTTCGCCATCGTGCTGTTCACGCTGGTGTTCGCGCGCCTGGTGTTTCGCGCACCCTTGCCCGCCGCGATGCGGCCGACGCTGATGATCCTGATCGCGCCCTTCGGCGTGGGCTTCATCGGCTATACCCAGACCGTGGGCGGGGTCGATCTGCTGGCGAGCCTGTTGTTCTATTGCGGCGTGTTCCTGCTGATCGTGCTGGCGCCGGTGCTGGTCCGCGAGGCCGGCAAACCGCCCTTCCGTCTCGCCTGGTGGGCGATCAGCTTCCCTTTGGCCGCGCTGGCGGTTGCGGGATTGCGCTATGCGAATGCCGTTGGCGGCTCGTTCACTTTCTGGCTCGGCGTTGCCATCCTCGCGGCGGCGACGGCGGCGATCGCCTGGGTCAGCTTGCGCACCCTCTATCACCTGCTGCGCGGCGATTTGCTCGCGCCCGAAATCGCCGCCGCCAAGGCCGACACGGATAAAAGACGCGCTTGAAGGGCTGAAACTAATTTTTGCGCGCCCGGCGTGCCACTATCCGCTTGCCGTCTCGGTCGCGGCGGATATAACACCTGTCCAATCATTGGCGGACATTCGCCCGTCGCGGCGAATGCGCCCGGTTCCGGGTGGAATCAGCCGAGAATGTTTGGAAGGATTTGCCCATGACCGCTTCGGTGGCGGATGCGGAGGCCAGGAAAATTGGACTTTTCCGGCTGTCCTTGATCGCCGTCCTGGTCGGAATCGCAACCGGGTTCGGCGCGGTCGGTTTTCGCGCCCTGATCGGCTTCATCCACAACGCGGCCTTCCTCGGCAAGCTCTCCTATTTCTACGACGCCAATCTCCACACATCGCCGGGCCCGTGGGGCCCCTGGATCATCCTGGTGCCGGTCGCGGGCGGGATGATCGTCACCCTGCTGGTCAGCCATTTCGCGCCCGAGGCGCGCGGCCACGGCGTGCCCGAGGTGATGGACGCGATCTATTACAAGGAAGGCCGGATTCGCCCGGTGGTCGCCGCGGTGAAATCGCTCGCCTCGGCCATCTCCATCGGCACTGGCGCCGCGGTCGGCCGCGAAGGACCCATCATCCAGATCGGCGCCTCGCTGGGTTCGACCGTGGGGCAGATCATCGCCATGGCGCCGTGGCAGCGCATCACGCTGGTGGCCGCCGGCGCCGGGGCCGGTATCGCCGCGACCTTCAACACGCCGATCGGCGGCGTGATGTTCGCCATCGAGCTGATGATGCCCGAGGTGAGCGTGCGCACCTTCCTGCCGGTGGCGCTCGCGACCGGAACCGCGACCTTCATCGGGCAGCTGTTCTTCGGCTTCGCTCCCGCTTTCCATATTCCCCCCATGCAAATGCTGCCCGTGTCGGATGTGGCGTCGGTCGAGGCGCTGGTGCTGTACGGCGTGCTCGGCGCCGTGACCGGCCTGGCGGCGACCGCCTTCGTTCGCGGCCTTTATTTCTTCGAGCACGCCTTCGACCGCCTCGCCAACCCCTATCTGCGCCACGGCCTCGGCATGGCCGTCGTCGGCGCGATGATCTATCTGCTGATGCGTTATTACGGGCATTACTACGTCGAAGGCGTTGGCTACGCCACCATCCAGGACGTCCTGTCCGGCGGCTTGGGCCTGCTCGGCCTGCTGTTCCTGCTGTTCGGCGCCAAGCTCCTGGCCACGCTGCTGAGCCTGGGCTCGGGCGCCTCGGGCGGCATCTTCTCGCCGTCGCTGTTCATGGGCGCCACGCTCGGCGGCGGCTTCGCGGCGCTGGTCAACCTGACGCATGCCGTGCCCGGCATCGACGTTCCCACCTTTGCGACGGTCGGCATGGCGGCGATGGTCGGCGGCGGCACCGGCGCCGCGATGACGGCGGTCACCATGATCTTCGAGATGACGCGCGATTATAACATCGTCATGCCGATGATCGTCGCGGTCGCGATCAGCATCGGCATCCGCCGCATGCTGTCGCGCGAGAACATCTACACCATCAAGCTGGTCGACCGGGGCCATTTCATCCCCAAGGCGCTGCATGCCAACATGTTCCTGGTCCGGAACGCCGCCGATGTGATGGACCGCAACGCCATCGTGCTTCCCGCCGAAACGAGTTTCGGCGAATTCCTGCGGCGGCCGGAGCTGGCGGGGAAGATGCAGCACGTCGTCGTCTCCCGCGGCGACCGGGTCGTCGGCGTCCAGCGCGTCAACGTCGCGCTGGGCTACCGGTTCGAGGGCGCCAGCGCCACGCTCGGCGACATCATGCGCGCCAACTTCACCATCGCACGCGGCGAGGACATCGTCTTCGACGTGATCAACCGGATGTGGCGGCAAAACGCCGACATGGCCGTGGTCGTCAGCGGCGACGCGGCGGTCCCGCGCGCGGATCGCGTGATCGGCGTCATCTCGAAGGAACACATCGCCGATTCGGTCGCCGAAAGCGTCGGGACCTACGGCCAATGAGCGGCGCGGCCGCGCGCGAGCCTTCTCGGTTTGAATGGAATCGGGGCTACGGCTCGGCCGGAAGCGGTTACTCCGCCCAGTCCAGCCCCCGCCCGCCGCGCATATAGCCGTTGATGAAGGGCGTGGACGGCAATTCTTCGCGCAGTTCGTCCAGCAACGCGCCGGGATCGTCCTTGCCGTCGAGCGCGGCGCGATAGATTTCCGCCACGCGCACCATGTCCGTATCCTGGGGCGACAGGCGGAAAGCGCCGACGCCCATTTTCCGCAAACCCGCCAGATCGTTCAACAGCGCGAGATAGCCGTGCGACATGGTCTGCACGCCGTTGATCGTGAGAATATCCTGACCGCTCAACGTCCCGACCGGCAACCCGTCCGGATCGCGTTCGCAAACGAACTGGCAATTGTCCTTGTGCAGCCCGAGCGAACGCGCGTGGTAGCAACGCATCGAGACGGACAAGGTCTGCCGCCCGAAAACCGGGACCTCGACCTCGATGCCGCGCGCTTTCGCCGCCTTGGCGAGAATCCCGATGGATTCGGCCGACAGCTCCGGCAGCGTGACCAGCCGGACGGCGCCTTTGCGCGCGAGAAAATCGAGCGCGCCTTCGTTGAATACGTTGATGAGCGGACCGATCGCGAAGGGCTTGCCGTCCAGCGCCTGGACGGCCGCCATGTCGTTTACCTCGATCAACGCATCCGGGGCGTTCTTGGCGCGGACGCTATCGAGCTCCCGCGGGGTGGTGATGAGCGCGAAGGTCGAATAAACCACCCGTTTCCCGGCGGCGCGCAACCGCTCGGCCGTTTCGGACAGAAAGGGTTCGAAAAAGGGCTCGCGCTTGGAGCAGACGACCTCGCCCAGGATAAACCTCGTCGATATCGGCTTCGTCGGCGATGCGGAAATAGAAGTCGCGCCGCTTTTCCGCCGGCCAGTGATAGAGGAGCGGCCCCAGGGTCAGCCGGCTCTTTTCCCGGCGTTGCGGCGGCTTCGCGCCGCGTTTCCCCGCTTTCCCCGTCATCACCGCCAGCCCTTCTTGTAAGCGCCGAAGGTTTCGCGGCCGCCTTCCATGATCGCGCTGAGCCCGGATTCGGTCTCGGCGGGCTGCTCGCCGCGCGCCAGGGCATCGAGCGCCCGGCGGAACTTGCCGACGACCTCCGTGACATAGGCGCGGCTGCGCTGCCGTCCCTCGATCTTCAGCGCCGTCACGCCCGCGGCCTTGAGTTGAGGCAAGATCGCCATGACGTTCAGGCCGAACGGTTCCTCGAACAGATAGGAGGTCTCGCCGCGCGCGACGTAACGCCCCTTGCACGGCGTCGGATAGGCCGCGGCCTCGCGTTTGCCGAAGCTGTTGATCGTCATCCCACCGAGGCAGGAGACCAACTGGTCGCCATGCTCCTTGTAGGTCACGTGGCTGGCGGGCGCGCAGGTGCCGTCGCAGCTCGGCGACAGCCCGGTGATGTAGGAGGACAGATAGCAACGTCCTTCGACCATGGTGCCGAGATTGCCAAACGCGAAAACTTCCGCCTCGACGCCGATCTGGCGGATGAGCGCGGCGATTTCGCCGACATCCAGGATGCGCGGCAAAACCAGGCGTTTGATGCCGAAATTGTCCCGGTAAAACGCGATCGAGGCCGGATTGGACGCGGCCGCCTGGACCGAGAGATGCCGCCGCAGCCCGGGATGCTTGCGGGTCGCGTAATCGAGCACGCCGATATCCGCCAGAATGGCGGCGTCCGCGCCGAGATCGGCGGCGATATCCACCGCCTCATGCCACAATTTCAGGTTCCCGGCGCGGGGAAAGGTGTTGATCGCCACCAGCACCTTGCAATCCCGCTCATGCGCGTAGGCGATGCCGTCTTCCAGCTCGCCGGCGTCGAAATTCAGTCCCGGATAATTGCGCGCGTTGGTCTCGTTGCGGAAACCGCAATAGACGGTGTCGGCGCCCGCATCCACGGCTGCCCGCAAGGCCGTCGGCGTCCCCGCCGGGCAGACCAGTTCGAGATAGGAGGGCGACGCGCTCACGCCGCGGCCTCGCCTTGCTTCGCGCGCCGGACTTCGAGCTTGGCCAGGCGCGCCTTGAGGGCATTGATCTCCTCGCGCAAGGCGCCGCATTCCGTCTCCATGCGCCCGGTCCGCGCCTGCCATTCCTGCAATTCCCCGGTGTTTTCCCCGCCGGCGGCGCGGTTGATCGCGACGATCGCCCGGCGCGCCAGCGCGGCGAACGAACCGAATATCGAGGTTACATCCTCGAACAGATCGAGCGGGTCGCGATCCAGCGCGTTGCGCAAGGCCACGACCACGGACGTATCCCCGCCGATCACGATGTCGCGCCGGAAGAACATCGCGTCGCTGTCGCTGCGCCCTTCGAGCAGGTCGAGCAGCGCCTGCAATTTCCCCTTCACCATCGCCGTCGCCGGGGCCTGGGCGTTCGCCTCATCGAGCCATTGCAGCCTGGGGTGGTCCTCGCCGACGCGCAGCAGAAACCGGTGCGGCAGGTCGAGCGGCTCGATGCGGATCGTCGCCGCCTCCATGCGCGCCAGATTGTCGAACAGACGCGGATGCCGCCTTTCCATGCGGCGCATCAGGACCCTGATCCCGTGACGCAATACCGGCGGCGGCATGAGCATCATCGCGCGGCGCGCAAAGGGCGCGGGCAGTCCGGTTTGTTCCATGTTTCACCAGCGAAACGGGGCAAATTCCGCCCGGTCTATATCATGGCTGCCAGGACCGAGGGAAGGTGATCGAGCGCTAAATAGCGTGGCGCAGGAACAGGAGCTTGGCCGCGCCGTAACGGCGCTCGTCGAGCAGGTCGAATCCCTCGGGCACGACGAAACCCCGCTTGGCCGCTATCTCGGCCACGGCGAGGCATCCGGGCGCGAGCCATCCGGCCGAGGCCAACGCGGAGAGCGCCGCCCCGGTCAAATCCTCGCCATAGGGCGGATCGAGAAAGGCCAATGAGGCGGGCGCGGTAGATCGCGGCGGCTTCAGCGCATCCGCCGCCAGCACCGCGGCCGCGGATTTGACGCCCATGGCTTCGATATTCGCGGTCAAGGCCGCGCGCGCCAGCCGGTCCTTTTCCATGAATGTCGCGTAACGCGCGCCGCGCGACAGCGCCTCCAGCCCCAAGGCGCCGGTGCCGGCGAAGGCGTCGAGCACGATGGCGTCCTCGCAGACCGGGCGGGGCGAGAATTTTCCGTGCGCCAGGATGTTGAACAGGGCCTCGCGCGCCCGCGCGCCGGTCGGGCGGATGGATGCTCCGTCCAAGGCCGCGAGACGCTTGCCGCGATAACGCCCGGCGATGATGCGCATCGGGCCGGCTTCAGCGGCGCGCGGCCGCGATGAAGGCGGAAAAGATGCGCTGGTCGCCTTCGCTCAGCAAATATTCGGGATGCCACTGCACGCCGAGGCAGAAGCGCCGCTTCGCGTCCTCGATGCCCTCGATCACGCCGTCCGGCGCCACCGCGTCGACCACCAGCCCGGGCGCCACGTCCTTCACCGCCTGGTGATGCGCGGAGTTGACCTCGAGCGAAAGCCGCCCGGTGATGCGGTGGAGCAGCGTGTCCTTGGCTATGGCGACGCTGTGGCCGGGCCGGGTGCGGGGATGGGGTTGCTCGTGTTCCAGCGCGCCTTTGACCTCGTCGGGTATGTGCTGGATCAGCGTGCCGCCCAGCGCCACGTTCAACAGTTGCTCGCCGCCGCAAATGCCCAGCACCGGCTTGTCCGCCTTGAGCGCGTCCTTGCACAGGGCGAGCTCGAATTCGGTGCGGCGATCCTTGGTCGAAACGCTTTCATGCCGGGTCTTGGCGCCGAACAGCTTCGGGTCGACGTCGAAGGCGCCGCCGGTGACGATGATGCCGTCGAGGAGCGCGAGATAATCCTTGGCTCGCGCGGGTTCGTGCGGCAACAGCACGGGCAAGCCCCCGGCGGCCACCACCGCCGCGCAGTAATTCTCCCGGAGCGCGTACCAGGGGTGGGTCTTGGAATATCCCCCCGGCGGTTCGTGATCGAGGGTGAGGCCGATGACCGGTTGTGCCATGCTGGCAATCTATGTCCGCGCCCGCATCGCCGCAATCACCCCAATCTCCCATGTCTCTCGCCTTGGCCGAGGCCGAGGCGGCCGGGGCATCCGGCGAGGTGCCGGTGGGCGCGGCGCTGGTCGACGCCAAGGGCGGGCTTTTGGCCAAAGCGGGCAACCGGGTCGAAGCCTTGTCCGATCCCACCGCCCATGCCGAAATCCTGGTGCTGCGCCAGGCCGCCAAGGCGCGCGGCTCGGCCCGGCTCGAGGATTGCGATCTCTATGTCACGCTCGAGCCTTGCGCGCTCTGCGCGGCGGCGATCTCCTTCGCGCGCATCCGCCGGCTCTATTTCGGCGCCTATGACCCCAAGATGGGCGCGGTCGAGCACGGGCCCAAATTCTTCCAACAGCCCACTTGCCACCACCGGCCGGAAATCTACGGCGGCATCGAGGAAAGCCGGGCGGGTGAGCTACTGCGGCGCTTTTTCAGTAGCCGGCGCTGAGGCGCGCCTGCGGCCGATGGCGCGATAGCCGATGTCGCGGCGGCAAAAGCCCTGCGGCCAGTCGATCTTGTCGACCACCGCATAGGCGCGCTTCTGCGCTTCGCGCACGCTCTTGCCGCGCGCCACCACGTCGAGGATGCGCCCGCCGTCGGCGACCAGCTTCTCGCCCACGCGCTTGGTGCCGGCATGGAATATCTTCACCGCCGGATCGGCCGAGGCCGCGGCCTCGAGATTGCGGATTTCCGAGCCCTTCACCGTGGCGCCGGGATAGCCCTTGGCCGCCATCACCACGCACAACGCCGCCTCGTCGCGCCAGCGCAGGTCAAAATCCTCGAGCTCGCCGTCGCGCGCCGCGATCAGCGCCGGCAGCAGGTCGCTCTTGAGCCGCGTCAGCAGCACCTGGCATTCCGGATCGCCGAAGCGGCAATTGTATTCGATCAGCTGCGGCCCTTGCTTGGTCAGGAACAGCCCGGCGTAAAGCACGCCCTTGTATAGTCTGCCTTCGTCGCGCATGGCGTGGATGGTGGGCAGGATGATCTTTTCCATCACCGTGACTTCGAGCTCGGGCGTCATCGCCGGCGCCGGCGAATAGGCGCCCATGCCGCCGGTATTGGGGCCGGTGTCGCCGTCGCCGACGCGCTTGTGGTCCTGCGCCGAGGCCAAGGCGAGGGCGTGCTTGCCGTCGACCAGCGCGAAGAAGCTGATCTCCTCGCCTTCGAGGCAATCCTCCAGCACCACTTCGGCTCCGGCGGCGCCGAATTTCTTCGCCACCATGGCGGCGTCGATCGCGGATATGGCCTGGCGCGTGGTCGCGGCCACGGTCACGCCCTTGCCGGCGGCGAGCCCGTCCGCCTTGACGACGATGGGCGCCTTGTGTTTGCGGACGTAGTCCTTGGCGGCGTCGGCGTCGGAAAACCGCTTATAGGCCGGCGACGGGATGCCGTACTTGGCGCAGAGATCCTTGGCGAAGCCCTTGGAGCCTTCGAGCGCCGCGGCCTTGGCGGTCGGACCGAAGGCGGCGATCCCGGCGGCTTCCAGCTTGTCGACCAGCCCGCCGACCAGCGGCGTCTCGGGGCCGATCACGACGAAGTCGATCTTCTCCTTCTTGCACAGCTTGAGGATGCCGTCATTGTCGGTGGCGGCGATATCGACGCAGGCCGCCTCGTCGGCGATGCCGGGATTGCCGGGGGCGCAGAACAACGCGTCGCACAAGGGCGAGGAGGAGATCGCCCAGCACAGCGCATGTTCGCGCCCGCCCGAACCGACGACCAGTACCCTCAAGCCCCAGCCCCTCCCGCCGGGCCCGATTCCCGGCGTTTTCCCTTGATCCGCGCTCTTGTATCATAGCCCGCGATGCCGGAAAGCCACCTCCCCGCCGAACTCGACCCGTCCGAATCTGCCGGAATACTCGGTTTCCGAGCTTTCCCAAGCGGTTAAGCGCCAGATCGAGTCGGATTTCGGCCATGTGCGGGTGCGCGGCGAGGTCTCGGGCTTCAAGCGCCATACCTCCGGCCATTGCTATCTGTCCTTGAAGGATTCGGACGCGTTGCTCGACGCGGTGATCTGGCGGCCGCTCGCCCAGCGTCTGACGCTCAAGCCCGAGGACGGCATGGAGGTGGTGTGCACCGGGCGGATGACCACCTATGCCGGCCGTTCCAAATACCAGCTGGTGATCGAGGCGGTGGAGCTGGCGGGCATCGGCGCGCTCCTGAAGCTGCTCGAGGAGCGGCGCAAGAAACTGGCAGCCGAAGGGTTGTTCGACGACAGCCGCAAAAGGCCCTTGCCCTATCTGCCCGAGGTGATCGGCGTCGTGACCTCGCCCACCGGCGCGGTGATCCGCGACATCCTGCATCGCCTCGCCGACCGCTTTCCGCGCCGCGTGCTGGTCTGGCCGGTGCCGGTGCAGGGCGAAAACGCCGCTTCCGAGATTTCGGCGGCGATCGCGGGCTTCAACGCGCTCGAACCCGGCGGAGCGGTTCCCCGGCCCGATCTGCTGATCGTGGCGCGCGGCGGCGGCAGCCTCGAGGACCTGATGGCCTTCAACGAGGAGGTGGTGGTGCGCGCGGCGGCCGCCTCGAAAATCCCGCTCATCTCCGCCGTCGGCCACGAAACCGACACCACGCTGATCGATTTCGCCTCCGACCGGCGCGCGCCCACGCCCAGCGCCGCCGCCGAGATGGCGGTGCCGGTGCGGCTCGACCTGATCGCATCGGTGCAATCCCACGTGCTGCGTCTGGCCAACGCGCTCGCGCGGTTCCTGGAAGAGCGGCGCGTGCGCGTCACCGGGCTGGGGCGCGGCTTGCCCGACCCGCGTTCGCTGTTGGAAAACGCGCAGCAACGCCTCGACGACCGCGCCGAACGCCTGGCCTTGGGCCTGGTCCAGCTGCTGCGCCTCGGCCGCGAGCGGCTCGGCCATCTGCCCGAGCGTCTGAGCCAGGGCTTCACCCGGTTCCTCGAGCAACGCCGCTTGCGGCTCGAAACCCTGGCAAGCCGGCTCGAAAGCCACCGCCTGTCGCATGACAACATCCTGAAGCGCGGCTATGCGCTGGCGCGCGACGCGGCGGGCGCGGTGGTGATCTCGGCCAAGGCGATCCTGCCCGGAGCGTCGCTCGCGCTCGAATTCCACGACGGCCGGGTCGCGGTTCGGGCCGAAGGTGGCGCAGCCCGGCCGGCCAAGAAGCCGGGTTCCAAACCGGACCAGGGCAGTCTGCTGTGAGGAAGTTTCTGCTATCGCTCGCCGCGGTTTTACTGCTGGCCGTTCCCACCCGGGCCGGTTCGCTCAGCCTCGACGGGCCCCTTGAACAAGGTGCGCTGATCTACGGCACGGTTACGCCCGGCGCTTCGGTCAGCCTCGACGGCAAGAAGCTGCGGGTCGCGCCCGACGGGCATTTCATCTTCGGCTTCGGCCGCGACGCGCCCGCCCAAGCCTCGCTCGATATCGTCTATCGCGACGGCGGCAAGGAGCACCGCGATCTCGCGGTTGCGGCGCGGCAATACGAAACCCGCAACATCACCGGCCTGCCGGAGGAACAGGTTTCGCCCGGCCCCGAGCTGCTCGAACGCATCAAGCGCGAGAACGGCGAGGCGGCGGCGGCGCGGAACATCGACAGCAATTTGCTGTTCTTCGAGACCCGCTTCATCTGGCCGGTGACCGGGCCGATCAGCGGCGTCTATGGCAGCCAGACCATCATGAACGGCCAGCCGCGCGCGCCGCATATGGGCGTCGATATCGCCGCGCCCCCCGGCACGCCGATCCAGGCGCCGGCCGCGGGCACCGTGACGCTGGCCGAAAAGGGTTTCTTCATGACCGGCGGCACGGTGATGATCGATCACGGCTACGGGCTCTCCACGGTCTATTTCCACATGTCGCGGCTTGACGTGAAGCTCGGCCAGAAGGTCGCGCAAGGCCAGGTCATCGGCTTGGTGGGCGCCACCGGCCGCGCCACCGGCCCGCATCTCCATTGGGGCTTGAACTGGTATCAGCTGCGGCTCGACCCGGCGCTGGTGGTGGGGCCGATGCCGAATTCCGTCCCGGCCAAAAGCTCCGCCGACTAGTCCGGCCAGCGTTTATGCACCCAGAACCACTGCTCCGGATGCCGGCGCACCCAGCGTTCCACCGTCGCATTGACCTCGGTCATGAGAGTCTTGATGTCGGCCTGGAGGTCGCCGCTCCGGGGCAGCGGAATCGGTTTCTCGGCGACCAAGTGGAAGGTCGCGCCTTTCACCCGTTCGACCCGGCACGGCACCACCACGCAATCGTAGTGCAGCGCGAGGCGCGCCAGCGCCGGCGCGGTCATGGCGTCGCGGCCGAAGAACGGCACCGCGATGCCGTCATTCATCTTCTGGTCGACCAGCATGCAGATGTGCTTGCCTTCGGCCAGCGCGGCGACGGCGCGCCGCGCCGCGGCGCTGCCCTTGGGCGCCAGTTCGCCGCCCGCCGCGCTTCGGGCATGCGCGAGGATCTCGTCGATGAACGGATTGTTGGCGGCGCGGTAGATTTCGAGCACCGCCAATCCCGCCTGGGTCGCGGCCAAGGGGGCGATCTCCCAATTGCCGAAATGCGCCGAGAAGAAGATGAAACGCGTCGCGGGGCCCCGATGGTCGATGATTTCGCGCACGCCCTCGACCGAAACGCGGCCGCCCGGCTCGTACACCTTGAACGCGCCCAAATGCGGAAATTCGGCGCCGGCGCGGCCGAGATTGTCCCACATGCCGGCGATGATGCGTTCGATCTCGGATTGGGAGAGTTCGGGCATGGCGCGGCGCAGATTGATCCGCGCGCGCTTGCTGGCGCCGGTATAAGGGCCGATCGAGCGGGCGAGCCAGCCGCCGAACGCCGAGGCCCAGTCGAGCGGCAGCAGGCGGAAGAAGCCGTAACACAGCCAGCCCGCGACCCCCTCGACAAGGTATTCCAGCATCTTGCCGAGGCGCCGCCGGTCAGCCATGGGAAGCGCCGCGTTTCAGGACGCCGTCGAGCAGCCGGTCGAGCTCCTTCGGCTCGCGCCATTCGACATTGACCGGAAAGGACTCGACCCTGACGCGCCATTCCAAGGGCAGCCTGACCCAATCCTTCTCCGTGGTCAGCAGCGCTGCGCCGGCCGCCCGCGCCCGCACCATCAGCGCCGCCAACTCGGATTCGCGGTAGCGGTGATGGTCGGCGAATGGGTGGCGGGTGAGCAGGCGCGCGCCGGCTTCCTCGGCGCTGCGGAAGAATTTCTCGGGATGCCCGATGCCGGCGAAGGCTATGAAAGCGCGGCCCGCGAATTTACCGGGCTCGGCCGGCGCCAGACGCGCGCGCAGCACCGTCTTGCCGGCCAGGCTTCCGGCGATTCCGGCCTCGTCCTCGCCCATCACCGCCACGGCGTCGGCGCGCGCAATTCCGCGCGCGGCATCCTCGCGCAACGGTCCGGCCGGCAAAACCCTTCCGTTGCCCAGGCCGTAACCGCCGTCGATGACCAGCAGCGACCAGTCCTTGGCCAGCGAAGGGTTCTGCAGCCCGTCATCCATCAGGATCGCCTGCGCACCCGCCGCGATCGCCGCGCGCGCGCCCGCGGGACGGCTGGCCGATACCCAGCACGGCGCGGCATTCGCCAGCAGCAGCGGCTCGTCGCCGACGTCGCGCGCATCGTGGCGCTTGGGATCGACCAAAAGCGGGCCGCGCATCCGCCCGCCGTAACCGCGGCTCAGGATATGGACCTTGACGCCGCGCCCGGTCAGAATTTTCGCCAAGGACAGGACGATGGGCGTCTTGCCGGCGCCGCCCGCGGTGAGATTGCCGACGCAGATCACCGGAAATCCCACGCACGCGGGTTTGATTCGGGCGAAGCGCGCGGCGACCGCCGCGTCATAAAGCGCCGCCAGCGGCGACAGCAGCCGGGATGCCGCGCCGTCGCGCCGCCAGAATTCAGGCGCGCGCAACGGCATGGGGCGATAGCCGGTCGAGCCAGGGTGCGATGCGCTCCAGCACGGCGTCGAGCACGGCGCGGTTGTCGGCGGCGATGCCGGCCGCCGCCGCCGCGCGCCGCGCGCGTTCCACCGGGTCGTCGAGCAGGCGGCCCACGGACTTGGCGAGATCGCCGGCGTTGTCGACCACGATCGTCGCCTTGGCGCGGGCCAGCGTCTCGGTCACGGCGGCGCAATTGCTCATGTCGGGACCGTGCAGGATGGCGCAATCCAGCAGCGCCGCTTCCATCGGGTTGTGCCCGCCCTTTTGCGCCAGCGAGCCGCCGATGAAGGCGATGCCGGCCAGGCGGTAGAACAAGCCCAGCTCGCCCAGCGTGTCGGCGAGATAAATGTCGGTCGAAGACTCGATCCGCTCGTTGCGCGCGCGTCGCGCCACGCCCAGGCCTTGTTCGCGCAAGGCGGTCGCGATCTCGGCGCCGCGCGCCGGATGACGCGGCGCGATGACGGTCAAGAGGCCGGGATGCGTGCGCGCGAGCTCGACATGCGCGCGCGCGACCGCTTCCTCCTCGCCTTCATGGGTCGAAGCGGCGAGCCAAAGCGGCCTTCCGGCGCAAGCCGCCGCCAGGCGCGTCAGCTCGCCTTGGTCGGCGGGCAGCGGCGCCGCCGCCGCCTTGAGATTGCCGACGGTCGCCGCCGCCGAAGCTCCCAGCCGCGCCAGGCGTTGCGCCTGCACCGCGTCCTGCGCCAGACAGAGATCGAAATTGGCCAAGAGCGGGGTGATCAGTCCCGGCACGCGCCGCCAGCCGCGGAAGGATTTGAGCGACATGCGCCCGTTCAACAGCAGCAGCGGAATGCCGTTGCGGCAGGTCTCGGTGATCAGATTGGGCCAGAGCTCGGATTCGACCCACAGCGCCAGATCGGGCCGCCAGTGTTCGAGGAAGCGGCGCACATAGGCGACGCGGTCGACCGGCACGTATTGGTGCCAGGCGCGGGCGGGCGGCAGCCGCGTCGCCAAGAGCCGCGCCGAGGTCACGGTGCCGGTGGTGACCAGCACCGAGAGATTCGGCCGCTCGACCAGCAGCCGGTCGATCAGCGAGAGCATGGATACCGCCTCGCCGATGCTGGCGGCGTGAACCCAGACCAGCGGACCCTTCGGCCGCTGGTGGGAGGCGTGGCCCTGGCGTTCGGCGAAGCGCTCGCGATCCTCCTTGCCGCGTTCCATGCGGTGGGACAGATAAAGCGCGATCAGCGGCCCGAGCGCGGTGGTGGCGCCGCGGTAAAGCGACAAAAGCCGGCTCATCCGGGTTCGCCGGTTTGGGGACGGTGGGATTCGCGGTGGCGGCGGCGCAGCGCCTTGCGGCCGAGCGTGCCGGGCGACAGCCGGCCGTGGCCCATGCGCCGGTCGGCCTCGGATGTGAGGGCGTTCAGGCGCTCCTCGATCAAGACGCGGTAACGCTCCATGCCGGCGGCGTCGAGATCGGACGGCACCTCGATCGCCTCGCCCCAGAGAAAGACGCCGCGCGAGAACGGGAAGGGCAGGTGGAAACGGTCCCAGCTATCGAGAATGCGCCGGCGCCGGGTCGCGTAGGTCAAGGGGATCACCGGCGCGCCCGAGAGCCGCGCCGCCGCGACGATGCCGGGGGTCGCGCGCATCGCCGGCCCATCCGGGCCGTCCGGGGTGATGCCGGCGCAATCGCCCGCCTTGAGCTGCCGCACCATGCTCTTGAGCGCGGCCGGCCCGCCCTCGGTCGAGGAGCCGGCGATCGAATCGATGCCGAAATGCCGCACCGCGTCGGCGATGATGCGGCCGTCGCGGTGGCCGGAGATCAGCATGTGGATCGGCACGCGCTTGTTCCAGGCGCACGGCATCATCAATAGGCGTCCATGCCAAAAGGCCAGGATGAAAGGGCGCTTGGCCGCGTGGAACGCCGCCGGGATCGAAGCGCCCTCGGTCGACCATTTCCGCTCCAGCGCACCAGGCGGATATAGAGCGCGACCAGCCAGCACAGAAAACGCCGGACTTGGTCCGAGCGCAGCAGCCCTTTCAGGGACCCCATCTCAGGCATGGGCCGCGCGCGCCGTTTGCGGCTTCGCCGCCTGGTCGGCGAATTGCAGCTTGCATAGAGCCGCGCATAGACGCCTTCGCGCCGCAGCAATTCGGCGTGCTTGCCTTGCTCCACCACCCGTCCGCCTTCCATCACATAGATCAGATCGGCGCCGATCACGGTCGAAAGCCGGTGGGCGATGACCATGGTGGTGCGGCCCTTCATCAGGGTGTCGAGCGCCGCCTGTACCTGGTGCTCGCTTTCGGTGTCGAGCGAGGAGGTGGCCTCGTCGAGCAGAAGGATGGGCGCGTTCTTGAGCATGGCGCGGGCGATGGCGATGCGCTGGCGCTGTCCGCCCGAAAGCCTGACGCCGTGCTCGCCCACCGCGGTGTCGTAGCCCTGGGGAAGCGCGCGGATGAACTCGTCGGCGGCGGCGGCCTTGGCGGACGCTACGATTTCCGCGTCGCTCGCGTCGAACCGCCCATAGGCGATGTTGGCCTTGACCGTGTCGTCGAACAGCGTCACCTCCTGGCTCACCAGCGCGATCGCCGCGCGCAGGCTCGCCAGCGAAACGTCGCGCACATCCTGGCCGTCCACGGATATCCGGCCCGAGGCCACGTCGTAGAAGCGCGGCACCAGATTGAGCACGGTCGATTTGCCGGCGCCCGAGGGTCCGACCAGCGCCACGCGCTTGCCGGCGGGAACGGTCAGGCTGACGTTGTTGAGCGCGGGGGCGCCGTTGGCATAGACGAAATCCACCCGGTCGAAGCGGATCTCGCCGCCCGAAACCTTGAGAGCGGATGCGCCGGGCTTGTCCCGGATCTCCGGTTCGATGTCGAGCACGGTGAAGATGCGCTGCGCCGCGGCCAGGCCTTCCTGCATGCTGGCGTTGAGGCCGGCGAGGCTTTTGAGCGGCTGGTAGGCCAGCAGCAGCGCGGTGACGAAGGAAAAGAAGGCGCCCGGCGTGCGCGCCCCGTTGAGCACCTGGTGGCCGCCGTACAGGATCACCAGCGCCACGGCGACGCCGCCCAGCGTTTCCATCAGCGGCGAGGCGATGGCGCGGATGCGGGCCGCGCGCTGCGAGATGTCGAACAATTTGTCCATGTAGCCGCGCGCGCGCGTCGTTTCATAGGCCTCCATGCCGTAGGCCTTGACGTGGCGCGCGCCCTGGAAGCTCTGGTTCAGCAGCGTCATCAGCAATCCGACCTCGACCTGGGTGTTGGCCGAGATGCGGCGCATGCGCCGCCCGATGCTGACGATCGGCCGCAGCGAGATCGGGAACACCACCACGGCGATCATCGCCAGCACCCAGTCCTGGTAGAACATGAGCGCGATCAGGAACACGGCGGTCACCGCCTCGCGGCCGATGCTGGCGAGCAGGTCGGTCGCGGCGCCGCGCAACATGCCGGCGTCGACAGTGAAGCGCGAGATCAGCGTGCCGGTCGGATTGGCGTGAAAGAAGGCGAGGTCGGCGCGCATGATGCGCGCGAACAACGCGCCCTGGATGTCGGCGACGACGCGCTGGCCGACATGCGTCATCATCACCGTCTGGCCGTAATTGGCGAAGCCCTTGAGAAACGCCAACACGATGATCACCACCGGGATGATCAGCAGCAGTCTTTCGTCGTGCGCGACAAAGACGCGGTCGAGCATCGGCTGCATCAGCCAGGCATTGGCCGCGGTCGTGGCCGCCATCACGGCCATGCACGCGAGCGCCAGCCCTAGCCGCCCGATATAGGGGCGCAGGAATTCGCGCACCAGCCGGCGCAGCAGCGGCAGCGAGGCTTGGACGGGCGCGGCGGGGCGGGGCGAGGCCTCGAAGCTCAAATCGGCGGATTCCCTGTGGTTTGCCCGGGATTTAGCAGGCGATCATATCACGGCGTCCGAGGAACGGCATGAGTGTTAGCCGAGGCATCGGGGCGTTTGCAAGGTTCAAGGGCGTAGCACCTGACGTGCGAAGCCAAATAAAGCCCCGTAGCACCTGACGTGCGAAGCCAAATAAAGCCCCGTAGCACCCGACATGCGAAGCCAAATAAAGCCCCGTAGCACCCGACATGCGAGGGGCTTTGCCTCAAGCTCCGGCTACCGTCATGCCCTCGATCCGCAGCGTCGGCGCGTCGATGCCGGTCCTGAATTCGAGGTCGCTCGCCGGGCGCAGGTTGAGGAACATGTCCTTGAGATTGCCGGCCACCGTCACCTCGTGCACCGGATAGCTCAACGCGCCGCGCTCGATCCAGAAGCCGGTGGCGCCGCGGCTGTAATCGCCGGTGATGCCGTTGACGCCCATGCCCATGAGTTCGGTGACATAGAAGCCGCTTTCGATCTCGGCGATGAGTTCCTGGGCGGTCACCGCGCCGGGCGCGAGATAGAGATTGGACGGGCCCGGCCCGGGCGGTCCCGACGGGCCGCGATGCGCGTGGCCGGTGGTGTTGAGCTTCAACTGGCGCGCCGAGGCAGAATCCAAGAGCCAGGTTTGCAGCACGCCGTCCCCGACCACCTCGCGCTTGCGGTTGGCCACGCCCTCGGCGTCGAACGGCACCGAACGGTGGCCGCGTTTGATATGCGGATCGTCGATCACGGTGACGCCTTGGGGCAGAATGCGTTGGCCGAGTTTGTCCTTGAGGAAACTGGTGCCGCGCGCGATGGCCGAGCCGTTGATGGCGCCGGACAGATGCCGCAGCAGCGAGCCCGCCACCCGCGGATCGTAGACCACCGGCACCTTCGCGGTCGGCACTTTCCGCGCCTTGAGCCGCGCCACCGCGCGTTCGCCCGCCCTGCGGCCGACATCCTCCGGGCGCTTCAAATCGGCGGCGAACACCGCGGAATCCCAATCGTCGTCGCGTTCCATGCCGGCGCCTTCGCCCGCCAGCACCGCGACGGCGATGCTGTGGCCGGTGCCGGCGTATGTCCCGCTGAAGCCGTTGGAGGCGACGATCGCCATCTCGGCGCGCGTCCAGGCGGCTTGCGCGCCTTCCGAATTGGAGACGCCGGTCACCGCGCGCGCCGCGTCCTCGGCGAGGGATGCGCGGCGCACCAGGATTTCGGGCGCGGGCTCGGCCGGGTCGACCATGTCGAGCGCGGGAAAAACCTTGGCGAGCTCGGCCGGATCGGCCAGGCCGCAATAGGGATCCTCGGGGACCGCCTTGGCCATCTCGATCGCGCGCGGGATCAGATCGCGCTCGTGCTTGGCCGCGCGGTCGTTGGAGGAGACGATCGCCTGGCGCTTGCCGATGATGACGCGCAAACCCAGATCGAAGCCTTCGGCGCGTTCGAGCTTCTCGATCACGCCCAGACGCTGGCTGTGCGACAGCGAGACGCCGTCGATCAGCACGGCGTCGGCCTGGTCGGCGCCGGCGCGCTTGGCGCGGCTGACGAGATCGCCCAGGAATGAGAGGGCATCGGGGGATTTGGACATGGGATCCGGAAAAAGGCGGCGGGACCCCCATCATATGGGGTCGGATGCGCCTTCTTCCAGCGTCAATCGGGCGTCAGCCGCAAGACCAAGGTGTCGCGGCTGGTCTTGTCCTCGAGTTCCAGGGAGGTCGGCACCTCGTAATGGGCGACGGGTTCGAGCCCGCTTTTGGGCAGATAGGCCCGTCCCGGATCGCCCAGCAGCACCAGCGCGCCCTGGCTCGCCAGCTTCCCGAGCCAGGGCAAAAGCCGCTCGGCCAAGGGCCGTTCGTAACACATGTCGCCCGCCAGCACGGCCTGCCAGTCTCCGGCTTCGCGCGCCAGCAGGTCGGCGGTCTCTATTGTCAGCGACACACCGTTCAAGCCCGCGTTCATTTCGATCGCCGCGCAGGCGAAGGGATCGGGCTCGGCGGATGTCACGCGCGCCCCGGCGCGCGCGGCGGCGATCGCCACCAGTCCGCACCCGGCGCCGATATCGAGCACGGTTTTGCCGTCCACCGCTTCGGGATGGTCGAGGATGTAACGCGCCAGCGCCTGGCCGCCCGGCCAGGCGAAGGCCCAATAGGGCGGCGGCAATTGCGCCTTTTCCAGCACCGCTTCGGTCGCCTGCCACAACGGAGTTACCTCCGTGGCCAGATGGAGCCTGATCTCGGGACAAAGCGGCGGCGATGCCACCACCGTGTTGGCGCGGATGAAGGACTCGTAATCGCTAAAGGACATGCGCGGCGGTTATGCCCGCCAGCAGCAGCCAGCCCACCGCGCGGTTCGACTTGAACTTGGAGAGACAATCGCCGCTGTCGTCGAGCGAAACCGCGCCCGCCTGCCAGGCCATCTGCGCCGTGGCCAAGGCGAGAGCGAGCCAGAACCAGAATCCGAGACCCGCCGCTACGCCCGCCCCCGCCCACAACAAAGCCGCCGCGGCATAGAACGCGAACAGGAAAGGCCGTGTGTTTTCCCCCAGCGCCAAGGCGGAAGACTTCACGCCAATGAGCGCGTCGTCCTCCTTGTCCTGGTGCGCGTAGATGGTGTCGTAGCCGAGCGTCCAGGCGATGCCGCCGGCATAAAGCAGATAGGAGGGCCAGGCCAGGTTCCCGCTCGCCGCGGCATAGCCCATCAACGCGCCCCAATTGAAATTCAATCCCAGGAAAAATTGCGGCCAATAAGTGATCCGCTTCATGAAGGGATAAGTCGCGATCAGCAGCAGCACGGCGAAGCCCAGATCGATCGCCAGCCGGTTGAGGCAAACCAGCACCAAGGCGCCCACCGCCAGCTCGCAAGCCATGAACAAAGCCGCCTGGCGCAGCGAAACCTGGCCGCTCGGGATCGGCCGGCCGCGCGTGCGCTCGACCGCCTTGTCGAAATCGCGGTCGGCGATGTCGTTGAAGGTGCAGCCGGCGCCGCGCATGGCGACCGCGCCGATGGCGAACAGCGCGATGAGTTTCCAATCCGGCCAGCCCGGCGCGGCCAGCGCGATTCCCCACCAGCCGGGGAACAGCAGCAGCCAGGTGCCGATCGGCCGGTCGAGCCGCGCCAGGCGCAGATAGGGCCGCCACGGCGCCGGCGCCAGCCGGTCGACCCAATCGCCGCTCGGGATGTCGGTCATAAGGGCGCCATCTTGCCCTTGCTTCTGCCGCCCGGGAAGTGTGGCAATATCCCGCTCATGGCCTATCAGCCGGTCACCCGCCTCTATGTCGAGGCCAGCCTGGGCGAGGGCGGCTCGCTCGGCTTGGCCGCGCCGCAGGCGCATTATCTGAAATCGGTGCTGCGTTTGAGCAAGGGCGACGAGATCGCGCTCTTCAACGGCCGCGACGGCGAATACGGCGCGCGGATATCCGGGCTGGGCCGCGGCTGGTGCTCGCTCGACATCCTGGCCTTGCGCCGGCCGCAGCGCGACGAAGGCGATCTGTGGCTGGTGTTCGCGCCGATCAAGCACGCGCGGCTCGATTTCCTGGCCGAGAAATCGTGCGAGCTGGGGGTCAGCGAACTCCGTCCGGTGATGACCGCGCGCACCGCGGTGGCGCGCGTCAATACCGGGCGGCTCAAGGCCAACGCCATCGAGGCCGCCGAGCAGAGCGAAAGGCTGACCGTTCCGCTGGTCTCCGAGCCGGTCAAGCTCGCCGAGCTGCTCAAATCCTGGCCGGTTTCGCGCAAGCTCATCCTGTGCGACGAAAGCGGCACGGCTCCGCCCTTGGCCGTGGCCTTGAAGGGCCAAGGATTGAATGGGCCAAGCCCCGCGCCTTGCGCAATCCTGACCGGCCCGGAAGGCGGCTTCGCCGATTACGAACTTGACGATCTGCGCAAACTCCCCTTTGTATGCCCCGCCGGCCTGGGGCCGCGGGTGCTGCGCGCCGACACGGCGGCATTGGCGGCGCTGGCGGCGTTCCAGGCGCTGGTCGGGGATTGGACCAGGGCTCGTCCGCGCTAGGTTTTTCTTGCCGCTCCGCTGTCACGCAACCGGGATAGACTCGCATTCATGTCCGCACCTTCGCATTCCGGCGGCGCGCCGCTCACCGACAAGCGCCAGCTGATCGACTTCCTGGCTTCGGGCTGCAAGCCGCGCGCGGATTGGCGCATCGGCACCGAGCACGAGAAGTTCGTCTTCCGCCGCAAGGATCTGCGGCGCCCGCCTTATGACGGGCCCGCCGGCATCCAGGCGCTGCTGCAAGGGCTGATGCGTTTCGGCTGGGAGCCGGTGCTCGACGCCGACAAGCTGGTCGGCCTCGCGCATGAGGACGCCGGCATCTCGCTCGAGCCCGGCGGCCAATTCGAGCTGTCGGGCGCGCCCGTCCGCACCCTGCACGAAACCTGCGCCGAGCTGCACCAGCATCTGCGCCAGGTGCGCGAGGTCGCCGACGAACTCGATCTCGGCATGCTCGGCATGGGCTTCGACCCGCAATGGCGGCGCGAGGACGTGCCGTGGATGCCGAAGCGGCGCTACGCCATCATGCGCGACTACATGCCGAAGAAGGGCAAGCTCGGCCTCGACATGATGCTGCGCACCTGCACCGTGCAGGTGAATCTCGATTTCGCGTCCGAGGCCGACATGGTGGCGAAGTTCCGCGTCGGGCTGGCGTTGCAGCCGATCGCGGTCGCGCTCTTCGCCATGTCGCCCTTCACCGAGGGCAAGCCCAACGGGTTCCTGAGCTACCGCAGCCAGATCTGGACCGACACCGATCCCGACCGTTGCGGCATCTTGCCCTTCGTGTTCGATCCCGGCATGGGCTTCGAGCGTTATGTCGACTACGCGCTCGACATGCCGATGTATTTCGTCTACCGCGACGGCAACTACATCGACGTCGCCGGGCAAAGCTTCCGCGACTTCATGAAGGGCCGGCTGCCGGGACTGCCCGGCGCCATTCCGGTGATGAGCGACTGGTCGGATCACCTGACCACGGCTTTTCCCGAAGTCCGCCTGAAGAAGTTCCTCGAAATGCGCGGCGCCGACGGCGGCCCGTGGCGGCGGCTCTGCGCGCTGCCGGCTTTCTGGACCGGCTTGCTCTACGACCAGGGCGCGCTCGACCAGGCCTCCCGGCTGGTCGCCGATTGGACCCACGCGGACCACGCCGCGCTTCGGCGCGACGTGCCGAAGCAGGGCCTGGCGACCAAGTTCCGCGGCCGGACCTTGAAGGAATGGTCGCTCGACGTGCTGGACATATCGGCGGCGGGTCTGCACGCCCGCGCGAAACTCGACACCACGCGCGACGACGAAAGCATCTTCCTCGACACGCTGTTCGAAATCGTCGCCAACGGCATCACCCCGGCCGAAAGGCTGCTCGAGGAATATCGCGGCCGCTGGGGCGGCAAGATCGCCCCGCTCTACGAGGAACACGCGTACTGATTTGAGCGCGGACTCAGCTCTTGGCGGCGCGCTTGGGCTTCGATTGAAAGTCGAGCATCCGCCTGCGTTCGTTCTGTTTCTCCCGCAAATGCTCCGCCGCGACAAACAGGCCGGCAACCAGCCCGACGGTGTTGGCCACGATGACGAAGTTGTTCATCCCGAGTCCGGTTCGGGCGTAGCTGGTCAGCAGGCCGAAAATCGTGATCGCCGCCACCAAGGCCGTGTTGGAATAGGCGACGATGCGGAAGTCGGCGGAATTCGTGATTTTGTCGCAGACCCAAGCGGCCGACAGGGCGGCAACCAGACCTTGTATTCCGCTGGCGACCCCTTCCGAACCGATTCTCGAAAACCAGCCGTTCGTGGACATGTCGAATATGGTGTTGCCGCTGAAAAACAGACCCGAAACGACAAACCGGTACAGGAACGCGAAGATGTGGCCGACGACTTCCCCGGGAACCAAGAACAGAAAAGTCAGGATGATCGCCAGCCATGTGAGCCGATACTGCATGAAGTCCCCCTCGCCAGCGCCCAGGATGCATGCCTAGCACGGCTGCCGCGTCCCGTGAACCGCCGCTTTGTCCGCGATAGCGGATTTCGGTTGAGCCGCGCTCTCCGGCGTCCAACCGGCGCCGGAGACAGCGCGCGAAAATCGAGCTATTGATCGTGGCCGCCGCCGAAACAACCTCGTGGGAGAAGCCCGATGCCGCTCGGAATGTATGACGCCTCCGTAACGGTCTTTACGCGAATGCTGACGAACCTGTCCGCCATGTTGGACAAGGCCGAAGCCCATGCCGAAGCCAGGAAGATCGATCCCGCCGCCCTGCTGACGGCCAGGCTTTACCCCGACATGTACCCGCTGGCGCGGCAGGTGCAAGAGGCGACCAAGCACGTCCATTGGGCCTGCGCGCTGTTGGCCGGGCAGGAGATGCCCACGCTGCAAAATACCGAGACCAGCTTCAAGGAATTGAAGCAGCGGATAGCGAAGGCGCTGGAATTCGCCCGCTCCTTCAAGCCCGAGCAGATCAACGGCTCGGAAGACAGGAAGCTGGTGATCAAATTCCCGTCGCGGACGGTGGAAACCAAGGGGCAGCCCTTTCTGCTCAATATGTCATTGCCCAATTTCTATTTTCACGTGACGACCGCCTACGCGATCCTCCGGCATAACGGCGTCGAAATCGGCAAGCGCGATTTCATCGGCCCGTCCTGAGCGCGAACGGCCCCCCGGCCGTTTCCGGCGGCGGCGTCTCTATAAGCCCGCGTCCCGGTGTTTACTCCGTCGCCGCCGCTTCGCCGCCGAGCGTGGCTTCGGTCCAGGCGGCGGGATCGGCCGAGCCTTTTTCAGGATTGAGCCCCGAGAGCGACATCCAGCGCGCGCGGAACCAGCTGCGCGCTGAAACCTCGAACGTGATGCGCTTGCGTTCGGGCGGGCCGGAGAGGCCGAAAGCCTGCCAGGGAATCGTGGTCTCGGCGACGATGCGCGGCTGGTCGGCGCCGAAATAAAGCGTCGCCGCGCCCGGCACCGGCGGACACGAGCCGCCGTGATGCTCCGCCGGCGCGCCCGCGCACAGCATCGGCGCCATCGGCGGATAGTCTTTGGTCTTGCCCTTGGGCGGGATGAAATAGAGCGTGAAGCGCTTCGGCCCCGCTCCGGCGTCCATGTCGAGCTCGATGCGATAGGCTTCGCTCAAGGGAAACGCCCCGTCATAGGCCAGCACCTCGGTGTCGTAATAATCCTGGCCGATGGTGGCGAGCGAAATTCCCCGGTCGCTCCAGGCGAGATAGGCCTCGCCGAAAGCCACGTCGCCCTTTTCCGTCCGCAAGGGCGGCAGCAGCGATTGCGCTTTGGGCCAGTCGATCAGCGAGGCGTGATCCGGGTCGATCGCCGCCTTGGGCAGCACGAGTGCGGCGCGGTCCTGGCGCGGCATCTTTGCCGCTTCTTGGTGAATCGCGGGCAAAGCGCGGTTGGCCGCGCCCAGCGCCGCCGTCAATTCCTCATAAGGCCGGTCCTCGATATCGACCAGGCCGAAATTGTAATCCTCGCTGTCCTGCCGCCCGCCCACCGGATAGTCGTAATACTGGAACCAGTGCACCCCCAGCACCTCGGGAATGGCGGCGAAATTCCTGGCCGCCGCCGAAGCACCCGATGCCCGCTCGGCTTGCGTGTCCACCGTCATGAGATGGCCGTTGTTGAGGTTGCCGGTGCGGTTCTGATGCGCGGCGTAAAACCATTCCGAGATCAGCACCGGCTTGGCCCCGGTCAAGGCGCGCAACCCGTCGAAGTAATAGGGCGCGATCCAACCCTCGGGGCTGTCGACGTTGTAATTGGTGGATATCGCGTCGACGTAAGGCGCCTCGGCTCTTATGGCCGCCGGGTCGTAATAGATCGGCAGCCGGTCGCCGAAATAGAGCGCGCCGGGATCGGCCCGGTGGATGGCGTGCGCCGAAAGCGCGTAATAATGCTCGGCGACGATATGCGTCCACAGCGCGATGAATTTCGCGCCCTGGCCGCCGGGCCTGAGCTTGGCCGTCGCCTGGCTCGCCAGCAGCCCATTCCAGGAATGAACCTCGTCCGGCGGCGCGAAATCCTCGGAAAATCTCCGCCAATCCTCGTGGTAATATTCCTCGAGAGTCCTCACCAGGCGCTGCTTGGTGTAATTCTCGGCGGGCTTGCGGGAATAGAAGGTGAAAAGCGCGCCGTCCCACCACCCCACCTCGTTGTCGGAGAAATAGCCGATGCGGTAGGGGTTGGCGCGGTAAGGCGCGGTCAGCTCGCGCGCCTTTTGGTCCATGATCCGGCCCATATCCGGCCGGAAGGGATCGAACCAGTGGAATTTCGCGTTGCGCCCCAATTCGAGATTGATCACGCCCGGCATCCGCAATTGCTGCGGCGGCAACGACCAGGAACCGGCGGTGTTGAACGCCCATTGCGCCATCCGCGCCCGGGTTTCGCCGATCCACTGGTCGAGCGAGCCATCGTAGCGGTGCCAGTCGTAACGCGGCCGGTCGAGCTTGGCGACGGAATAGCCGCCATCGAGCACGTTGACGCCGGTCGAAAACAGCTTCGCGCCGCACGGGTCGACCAGCCAGGCCTCGCCCTGGAGCTTTTCCGCGCGCCAGCGCGCATCGGGCGCGTCGCCCAGGCCGCAAGCCGTCGCGGCAGATGTGACACCGAGGAATATTAAAAGACCGGCCGCAAACGCGCGGACACGGTAGAGGCAACTCATGAACCCGTGCCGCCCACCGTCAGGCCGTCCATGCGCAAGGTTGGCTGGCCGACGCCAACCGGCACGCCCTGGCCGTCCTTGCCGCAGGTGCCGATGCCGTCGTCGAGCTTCAGATCGTTGCCGATCATGGAAATCTTGGTGAGCGCGTCCGGCCCGTTGCCGATCAGCGAGGCGCCCTTGACCGCCTTGCCCACCTTGCCGTCCTCGATCAGATAGGCCTCGGAGGCCGAGAACACGAATTTGCCGTTGGTGATGTCGACTTGGCCGCCGCCGAAATTGACCGCGTAAAGCCCGCGCTTGACCGAGCGGATGATCTCCAACGGGTCATGCGGCCCGGCCAGCATGTAGGTGTTGGTCATGCGCGGCATCGGCGCATGGGCGTAGCTTTCCCGCCGGCCGTTGCCGGTCGGGCGCATGCCCATCAGCCGCGCATTGAGTCGGTCCTGCATGTAGCCCTTCAGGATCCCGTCCTCGATCAGCGTCGTGTAGGAACTGGGCGTGCCTTCGTCGTCGACGGTGAGCGAACCGCGCCGGTCCTTGAGCGTGCCGTCATCGACCACGGTGACGCCGGGCGCCGCCACGCGGCTTCCGATCAAGCCGGTGAAAGCCGAGGTTTTCTTGCGGTTGAAATCGCCTTCGAGGCCGTGGCCCACCGCTTCGTGCAGCATGACCCCGGGCCAGCCCGGACCGAGTACCACCGTCATTTCGCCCGCCGGCGCGGGCACCGAGCCGAGATTGACCAGCGCCTGGCGCAACGCCTCGTCGACCTGTTTCTTCCACTGCCTTGGGTCGAGATAGCGCTCATAGGCGATGCGCCCGCCCGCGCCCGAGCCGCCCGCTTCCATGCGGCCGTTCTCCTCGACCACGACGCCGATATTGAGCCGGACCAGCGGCCTGATGTCGGCCGTGCGCGCGCCGTCGGAGCGGATGATCTCGACCGCGCGCCATTCGCCCGCCAGCGAGGCCATCACCTGCCGGACGCGGGGGTCCTTGGCACGGGTATAGGCGTCGATCTCCATCAAAAGCTTGGTCTTGGCCGGGAAATCGACCTGGGACAGCGGATTGGCGTCGGTGTAGAGCGAGCGGTTGGTGCCCGGCGGGTACTCCGCCACGACGCCGCTTTGTCCGCTCTGGACCGCGCGCACCGTCGCCGCGGCGCGCTTGATCGCCGCCTCGGACAGCTCCGAGGCATGGGCATAGCCCGCCGATTCGCCGCTGAGCGCGCGCAGGCCGAAGCCCTGGGACTGGTCGAAGGCCGCGCTCTTGATGCGCCCGTCGTCGAGCGCCAGCGCTTCCGACTGGCTCCATTCCAGGAACAGCTCGCCGTCATCCATGCCCGAGAGCGCCTCGGCCACGATCTTCTCCACCCGCGCGCGGTCCATGCCGGTTTGGGTGAAGAACAGTTCATCGGTGCGGGCCAGATCGGCCATGTGACTCCTGTGGATAAATCCTTTTGCCAGAAAGAGAGATGGGGTGCCAGGGCCTCGTCCGCCAGCGCCGAAACGGCGCCGCCGAAACCCTTGGTTTATGCGGCATAAAGTCGCAATGTTGCGATTGGTATCGCCGTCTGGCGAACGGTATCTAAGGTGCCATAATGTATCTGACCCGGCATGGGGGCCGGGACGAGGGGAACGACATGGTGGGGTTTCCGGGTGAGGGTTTGGGGCGCTTTTGGCGCCGGGCGCAACGCGTCGCGGCCGCGCTGTGGGTGCCGCTGCTGCTGGTTTCCGCCCGCGCTTTCGCCGATCAGCCGCATGACTGGCAGCTCGGCTGGCAGGCTCCCGCCACGCCGGTTGCCGCGCGCATCGATGCGCTCCACGACGAGGTCCTGGTCATCATCACCCTGATCACGCTGTTCGTGCTCGGCCTCTTGCTCTACGTGATGATCCGCTTCAACGCCAAGCGCCACCCGGTGCCCTCGAAGGCCACGCATAACACCCTGGTCGAGGTGATCTGGACGGTGGTGCCGGTGCTGATCCTGGTGGCGATCGCCATCCCGTCCTTCAAGCTGCTCTATTACATGGACAAGAATCCGCACGCGACCATGACGCTCAAGATCACCGGGCATCAGTGGTATTGGAGCTACGAATATCCCGACCAGGGCGGCATCGCCTTCAACAGCAACATGCTGGACGACGAAACCACCAAGAAGGAAGGCAAACCTCGGCTTTTGTCGGTCGACAATCCGGTCGTGGTTCCGGTCGGCACCGTGATCCGCGTCCTGGTCACCGGCACCGACGTGATCCACAGCTGGTTCGTGCCCTCGATCGGCGTGCAGGAATACGCGGTCGAAGGCCGCGTCAACGAGGCCTGGATGCAGCTCGATCGGCCCGGCACCTATTACGGCCAGTGCAACCAGATCTGCGGCATCAACCATCCCTTCATGCCGATCGAAATCCACGCGGTCTCCGCGGACGACTTCGCCAAGTGGGTGGAAACCGCCAAGAAACAGTTCGGCCAGAACGGCGGCGTCCGGGAATTCGCCGCCGGCGCGGCGCAATAGGCAATTCACGAGGAACGGGACATGGCTACCGGAAAGAGCGCGGCCCATCACGGACACGACGACGCCCAGGGCGGTCACTACCCAGGCTTCGCTTCGCGCTGGCTCTTTTCGACCAATCACAAGGACATCGGCACGCTCTATCTCATCTTCGCCATCACCGGCGGTCTCATCGGCGGCGCGTTTTCCGTCATCATGCGTCTCAATCTGATGGTGCCGGGCGACCCGCTGTTCCACAACGACCACCAGCTCTACAACGTCATCATCACCGCGCACGGCCTCATCATGGTGTTCTTCATGGTGATGCCGGCGCTGATCGGCGGCTTCGGCAACTGGTTCGTGCCGCTGATGATCGGCTCGCCCGACATGGCCTTCCCGCGCATGAACAACATCAGCTTCTGGCTACTGGTGCCCGCATTCCTGCTGCTGGTGGGCTCGACCATGGTCGGCGATCCCGCCGGCGCGGGCGTCGGTTGGACGATCTATCCGCCCTTGTCGTCCAAGATCGGCCATCCCGGGCCGTCCGTCGACATGGCGATCTTCTCGCTGCATTTGGCCGGCGCCTCGTCGATCATGGGCGCGATCAATTTCATCACCACCATCTTCAACATGCGCGCGCCCGGCATGACGCTGCACAAGATGCCGCTGTTCGTCTGGTCCATCCTGGTGACGGCGTTCCTGCTGCTGCTGTCGCTGCCGGTGCTGGCGGGCGCCATCACCATGCTGCTGACCGACCGCAATTTCGGAACCACGTTCTTCGATCCCGCCGGCGGCGGCGATCCGCTGCTGTTCCTGCACCTGTTCTGGTTCTTCGGCCACCCCGAGGTCTACATCATGATTTTGCCGGCCTTCGGCATCATCAGCCAGGTGATCTCGACCTTCTCCAAGAAGCCGATCTTCGGCTATCTCGGCATGGCCTATGCGATGGTGTCGATCGGAGTCATCGGCTTCGTGGTGTGGGCGCACCACATGTTCACCACCGGCATCAGCGTCGACACCCAGGCCTATTTCACCGCCGCGACCATGGTCATCGCCGTGCCCACCGGCATCAAGATATTCTCCTGGATCGCGACCATGTGGGAGGGCGCGATCGAGTTCAAGACGCCGATGCTGTGGGCGATCGGGTTCCTGTTCCTGTTCACGGTTGGCGGCGTCACCGGCGTGGTGCTGGCCAATGCCGGCGTCGACCGGCCGCTGCACAACACCTATTACGTGGTGGCGCATTTCCACTACGTCTTGAGTTTGGGCGCGGTGTTCGGCCTGTTCGCCGGATTCTATTACTGGATCGGCAAGATGAGCGGCCGGCAATACAACGAGACCTTCGGCAAGATCCATTTCTGGACCACCTTCATCGGCGTCAATTTGACGTTCTTCCCGATGCACTTCCTGGGATTGGCCGGCATGCCGCGGCGCGTCAGCGATTACCCGGACGCGTTCGCCGGCTGGAACATGGTGGCCTCGATCGGATCCTTCATCTCCTTCGCCTCGACGCTGTTCTTCATCTTCATCATCTTCCATACGCTGTTCGCGGGCCGCAAGGTGGGCGCGAATTACTGGGGCGAAGGCGCGACGACGCTGGAATGGACGGTGTCTTCGCCGCCGCCTTTCCACTCCTATGACGAGTTGCCGCACATCGCTTCCGGCCCGGGCCACTGAGCCGGGAGACGATTGCCCGTGAGCCAGATGACATCCGCCGAACTCGCCCGCCGGGAAACCGCCGCCTTCGGCACTTCCGCCGGCGATTACGTCGTGCTCTTGAAGCCGCGGGTGATGTCGCTGGTGGTGTTCACCGGCTTCGTCGGGCTCTATCTAGCGCCCGGCCGCCTCAATCCGCTGCTGGCGGCGGTGGCGGTGCTTTGCATCGCCGTGGCCGCGGGCGCGGCGGGCGCCATCAACATGTGGTATGAGCGCGACATCGATTTGCTGATGGAGCGCACGCGCAACCGGCCGCTGCCGGCGGGGCGCATGGCGCCGGGCGAGGCGTTGGGCTTCGGCTGCGTGCTGGCCGGCGCCTCGGTGATGGTGATGGGGCTGGCGCTCAATTGGGTGGCGGCCGCGCTGCTGGCGCTGACCATCGGCTTTTATGTCTTCGTCTACACCATCGGCCTGAAGCGCCGCACGCCGCAGAACATCGTCATCGGCGGCGCCGCCGGCGCCTTTCCGCCGCTGATCGGCTGGGCGGCGGTGACCGGCGATGTGGGCTGGCCGGCCCTGGCATTGTTCGCGCTCATCTTCTTCTGGACGCCGCCGCATTTCTGGGCGTTGTCGCTCTATCGCGCCGGCGATTACGCGCGCGCCGGCGTGCCGATGCTGCCGGTGGTCGCGGGTCCGCGCGAGACCAAGAAGCAGATGCTGCTCTACACCCTGGTGCTGTGGCCGGTGGCCGTGGCGCCGGCCTTGTTGCATGTGACCGGCTGGATTTACGGGATCGCGGCCGTGGCGCTTTCGGCGTTGTTCACGCTGATGGCTTGCCGCGTCCTCGCCAGCACGGATACGGGCTATGCCCGGCAGATGTTCGGTTTCTCGATCCTTTATTTGTTCCTGCTGTTCCTGCTCATGGCGCTCGACCGTGCGCCGGGCCTGGTTTCGGGCCTTGCCCCGGTATTCGGCGCATGATGGCAAGGATCGTCATGAACGAACGGGAAAAGCGCATCCGCGCCAAGAACCGCGCGCTGCTGGCGGCGCTCTTGGGCGTGGTGCTCATGTTCTATCTGATCGCGCTCGCCCGCATGGGGAGCTGGTGATGCACGCCTCGGGCAAAAAGCGGTTGACGCTAGGCGGACTGCTGCTGGTGCTGGGCTGCATGGTGGCATTGGTGGCGGCCTCGGTGCCGCTCTACCGCCTGTTCTGCGCCGCCACCGGTTATAACGGCACCACCCAGCGCGCCCAAACCGCGCCCGCAACCGAGGTCGAAAACCGCGTCATCACCGTGCGGTTCGACGCCACCACGTCGCCCGAGCTCGATTGGGATTTCCACCCCGAGGTGATTTCGGTCCAGGTCCATCCCGGCGAGGCCAAGACCGTGGCCTATCGCGCGGTCAACCATTCGAGCGCGCCGGTCACCGGCACCGCCACCTTCAACGTCACCCCGACCAAGGCCGGAATCTATTTCGACAAGCTGCAATGCTTCTGCTTCACCAAGCAGCGCCTCAAGCCCGGCGAAGGCAAGGATTTGACCGTGACCTTCTTCGTCGATCCCGACATCGTCAAGGACGCCGAGGACCGCGATGTCGACACCATCACCTTGAGCTACACCATGTTCCGCGCCGCGGATCAGAGCATTCCCGGCCCCTCGGCTTCGGCCGAACCGGTTTCACCGAACAGTTTGCGTTAAGCGAGAGAGATCATGAGCACCGGCCCCGCCGCACACAAACACCCCTATCACCTGGTCGATCCCAGCCCGTGGCCGATCATCGGCGCCGCCGTCGCCGGCGTTCTGTTCGGCGGCGCGGTGTGGTGGATGCATGGCGGCCCGCCCTGGTTCATGGCCGCGGGCATGCTCGGCGTGCTCGGCGTTATGTTCGTGTGGTGGCGCGACGTCGTCATGGAGGGAGAATATGGCGGCTATCACAATCCGGTGGTGCAGATCGGGTTGCGCTTCGGCATGGCGCTGTTCATCGCCTCCGAGGTGATGTTCTTCTCCGCCTTCTTCTGGGCGTTCTTCTCGTCGTCGCTTTATCCGGTCGGCGGCATCTGGCCGCCCAAGGGCATCCGCCCTTTCGATCCATGGGAAGTGCCGTTCCTCAACACGCTCATCCTGCTGCTCTCGGGCACCACCGTGACCTGGGCGCATCACGCGCTGCTGGAAAACGACCGCAAGAACCTGGTGCGCGGGCTGTTGGTCACCGTGCTGCTGGGCATGACCTTCACCGCGCTTCAGGCCTACGAGTACAGCCACGCCGCCTTCGGCTTCAAGGACGGGATCTATCCCTCGACCTTCTTCATGGCGACCGGATTCCACGGCGCGCATGTCATCATCGGCACCATCTTCCTCGCCGTCTGCCTGTTCCGTTCGATCATCGGGCATTTCACTCCCGAGCATCATTTCGGCCTCGAGGCGGCGGCGTGGTATTGGCACTTCGTCGACGTGGTGTGGCTGTTCCTGTTTACCTGCATCTACTGGTGGGGATCGGGCGGCGCGCTCGCCGCCGGCGGTTGACCGCCGCTCGCGGCCGGGCGTGATGCGCGCCGGCGATTATCCTCCGGTTCCGTTTGCGGTGGCGGCGTTCGCCTGCCGTTGTCCGCGTTGCGGCCGGGGCAAGCTGTTCGACGGGCTGTTGAAGGTCGCTTCGCGCTGTTCCGTCTGCGGGCTCGATTTCGCGGCCGAGGATGCCGGCGACGGACCGGCCGTGTTCGTCGTGCTGATCCTCGGGGCCTTGGTCGTCCTCGGCGCCATCCTGCTCGAGATACTGTTTTCCCCGCCGCTCTGGGTGCAGATCGCGCTGTGGACGCCGGTGACGCTGGCGGGCTCCATCCTGCTGCTCAGGCCGATGAAGGCGGGGCTGATCGCGCTGCAATACCGCCACCGCGCTTTGGGCCGGGACGCGAATCCGTGAAACGGGGGCTGTTCTGGCCCTCCTTCTGGGCGGCGCTGGGTTTCCTGCTGTTGCTCGGCCTGGGCTTCTGGCAGATCGAGCGGCTCGGCTGGAAGGAGGCGCTCATCGCCCAGCGTAATGCCGCGCTTGACGCCGCGCCGGTGGCGCCGCCGGAGAATCTGGAAGACGCGCGCGCGCTCGAATTCCATCCGATTCATGTCTCGGGCCGTTTCCTCAACGACGATGAAATGCCGGTCGCGGCCATTTCCCGGCGCGGCGAAGCGGGATTCCACATCATCACGCCCTTCCGGCTCGAAAACGGCGAAGTCCTGTTGATCGACCGCGGTTTCGTGCCGGTGAATCTCAAGTCTTCCGAGACCCGCAAGGCAGGGCTGATCGAGGGTGATACCACCGTGACCGGATTGCTGCGCGTGCCGGAACATCCCGGCCCGTTCGTGCCCGCCAATGATCCGGCGCGGAACACCTGGTACTATGTCGACATTCCCGCCATGGCCAAGTCGCAAGGGATCGAGAACGCTTTGCCATTCTATCTCGACGCCGATGCTTCGCCGGTGCCGGGCGGATATCCGGTGGGCGCGCAGACCGAAACCGACCTGCCCAACAACCACCTGCAATACGCCATCACCTGGTTCGCCCTGGCGGCGGGGCTGATCGGCGTCTATATCGTGTTCGTGCGCCGCCGTTTTAAGGAACCGCCGTGATCAACCACCCCTATCGCGCGCTCGAATCCCGCTTCCGCCGCCTCGGTCTGTTGCAGGAGGCCTCGGGATTCCTGAGCTGGGACACCGACGCCATGATGCCCGAAGGCGGCGCCGCCTCGCGCGCCGAGCAGCAGGCCGCGCTCGACGTGGTCTGTCACGAGCTGCTGACCGGCCCGGATCTGCCCGATCTGTTAGCCGCCGCGGATGCGGAAGCCGGGCTCGATCCCTGGCAAGGCGCCAATCTCCGGGAAATGCGCCGCGAATGGCTGCATGCGACGGCGGTGCCCTCCGATCTGGTCGAGGCGTCGTCGCGTGCCTGCTCGGCTTGCGAGATGGCCTGGCGCAAGGCGCGGCCGGCGAATGATTACGAAAGCGTGCGGCCCTTGCTGCAAACGGTGCTCGATTTGACGCGCCAGATCGGCCAGGCCAAATCGGCCAAGCTCGGCGTTACGCCCTATGAGGCGCTCTTGGATCAGTTCGAACCCGGCGGCCGCGTCGCAGAGATCGATCCGCTGTTCGCGCGGCTTTCCGAAATTCTCCCCGGCTTGATCGAGGACGCGCTCGCGTTTCAGGGCAAACGTCCTGCGCCGCTGCGCCCGCCCGGGCCTTTCCCGGTCGAGGCGCAGCGCCAGGCCGGCCACGATCTCATGGACAAGCTGGGATTCGATTTCGCCCATGGCAGGCTCGATGTCAGCCAGCATCCCTTCTCCGGCGGCACGCCCGACGACGTGCGCATCACCACGCGCTACGACGAAAGCGATTTCGGCCGCGCATTGATGGCGGTGCTGCACGAAACCGGCCACGCGCTTTATACCCGCGGGCTGCCCGCGGCCTGGCGTTTCCAGCCGGTGGGATTTGCGCGCGGCATGAGCCTCCATGAAAGCCAGTCGCTGCTGATGGAAATGCAGCTTTGCCGCTCGCGGGAATTTTTGGCCATCGCCGCGCCCGTCCTGCGCCGGTGCTTCAACGGCTCGGGACCATCCTGGGAGGCGGAAAATCTCTACCGTCTCGGCACGCGGGTTGCGCGCAGCTTGATCCGCGTCGACGCCGACGAGGTCACGTATCCCGCACATGTGATTTTGCGTTACCGGCTGGAGCGCGCCATGATCGCGGGCGATCTCGGCTTGAAGGATTTGCCGGATGCGTGGAACGAGGGCATGAAAAAACTCCTGGGCGTGACGCCGCCCGACGACCGCCAGGGCTGCCTCCAGGACATCCATTGGTACGATGGCGGCTTCGGCTATTTTCCCACCTACACGCTGGGCGCGTTGACCGCGGCGCAGCTGTTCGACGCGGCCAGGCGCGAACCGTCCGTCACCCAGGGGATATCCCGGGGCGATTTCGCGCCGCTGCTCGCCTGGCTGCGCGCGCATGTGCACGGGCTCGGTTCGAGCTTGTCCACGGCGGAAATCATCGCCCGGGCCACCGGTCAGAAGCTCGGCACCGCCGTGTTCGAGCGCCACTTGCGCACGCGCTATCTCGCGGCCTAGTGTCGGCCCGCATCCCGCCCGTTTCCCGGATCATCATGCGCTATATCAGCACCCGCGACGGCCGGTCTCCGGCCGAGGCGCGACCGTTCGACGACATTCTGCTGGCCGGGCTCGCGCCCGATGGCGGGCTCTATGTGCCTGAAAAATGGCCGTTATTCGACGCAAACGATCTGCGCGCCTTGAAGGGTAAGAGCTACGCCGAAGTGGCATTTGCGGTGACGTCGCCCTTCCTCGGCGATGCGGTATCGCCATCCTCCTGGCGCGCCATCATCGACCGGGCCTATCGCGGCTTCGACGACGCGGCCGTGGCGCCGTTGCGGCGCCTCGAGCCCGATCTCTATCTGCTCGAGCTGTTCCATGGACCGACGCTGGCATTCAAGGATTACGCCTTGCAGCTGATCGGGCCGCTGTTCGACGCCGTGCTCAAGCGCAAGAACCGGCGCGTCACCGTCATCGGCGCCACCTCGGGCGATACCGGATCGGCGGCGATCGAGGCCTGCCGCGACCGGGACTCGATCGACATCTTCATGCTCTATCCCTTGGGGCGTATTTCCGAGGTGCAGCGCCGCCAGATGACCACGGTGCAATCGCCCAACGTCCATGCCGTCGCCGTCGACGGCAATTTCGACGATTGCCAGGATCTGGTGAAGGCGATATTCGCCGACGAAAAGTTCCGTGAGGAATTCCATCTCTCGGCGGTCAATTCGATCAATTGGGCGCGCATCATGGCGCAGATCGTCTATTACGTTTCGGCCGGGGTGACGTTGGGCGCGCCGGAGAATCCGGTCGCCTTCGCGGTGCCGACCGGGAATTTCGGCAATGTCTATGCCGCGCACGCCGCGCGGTGCATGGGCCTGCCGGTCTCGCGGCTGATCGTCGCCACCAACCGCAACGACATCCTGGCGCGGTTCTTCAACCAAGGCGACATGTCCTTGGGCCCGGTCGAGCCGACCATCTCGCCGAGCATGGACATCCAGGTCTCGAGCAATTTCGAACGGCTCTATTTCGAGCTCGCCGGGCGCGACGGCAAGGCGGTGACCTCCGCCTTCTCGGAATTCCGCAAGACCGGCAAGCTGCCGATTGCCAAGCCGCAATGGGATAAAGCGCGTGGCCTGTTCGCGGCCTATCGCGTCGACGAGGACCAGACCCGCGCCGCCATGAAAGCGGTTTACCAGGAGTCAAACCGGCTGATCGACCCGCACAGCGCGGTGGCGCTGGCCGCCGCCAAACGGGCGCGCGGCGATATCTCGGGGCCGATGGTGGTGGTTTCGACCGCGCATCCGGCCAAATTCCCCGACGCGGTCGAAAGCGCCACCGGCATCAGGCCCGAGGCGCCGCCGCGCTTGGCCAAGATCATGAAACTGCCGGAGCGGCTGGAAAAACTTCCCAACCGTCTCGGTGCCGTGGAGGATTTCATCAAATCCCGCGCGCGGCTGGGAGGCGGGCGATGAGCGTCCAGCTTTCCCGTCTGTCGAACGGCTTGCGCGTTTTGACCGACAGAATGGACAATGTGGAGACCGTCTCGGTCGGCATCTGGGTCGATGTCGGTGCCCGCCACGAACCGGCATCCGTCAACGGCGTGGCGCATCTCTGGAGCACATGGCCTTCAAGGGCACGGAACGGCGCTCGGCGCTGGCGATCGCCTCCGAGATCGAGGCGGTGGGCGGGCATTTGAACGCCTATACCTCGCGCGAGCACACCGCCTATTACGCCAAGGTCTTGAAGCAGGATACCGGCCTCGCCGTCGATATCCTCGCCGATATCCTGCAGCACTCGGTGTTCGACGCCGCCGAGCTCGAACGCGAGCGCGCGGTGATTTTGCAGGAGATCGGCCAGGCGCAGGACACGCCCGACGACATCATCTTCGATCTCTTCCAGGAGAAGGCCTATCCCGACCAGCCGATGGGCCGTCCGGTGCTGGGCCGGGCCGAGATCATCCGCGCCATCCAACGCGAAACCGTGGCGCACTATCTCAAGGACAATTACGCCGCGCCCGGCATGTTGCTGGTGGCGGCGGGAAATTGCGATCATGGCGATCTCTTGGCCTTGGCCGAACGGCAATTCGCCGGTTTGCCGCCCCAAAGCCAAGCGGCGAGCGCGCCCGCGCACTATGCGGGCGGCGATCACCGCGAGACGCGCGATCTGGAACAGGCGCATATCGTTCTGGGCTTTCCCGGCTTCGCTTCATCCGATCCCGATTATCCCGCCGCCTCGGTGGTGTCGGCGGCGCTGGGCGGCGGCATGTCCTCGCGCCTGTTCCAGGAAATCCGCGAGAAGCGCGGCCTGGTTTATTCGATCTACAGCTTCGTCCAGGGCTACAGCGACGGCGGCATCTTCGGCGTCTATGCCGGCACCGGCGAGAAAGAGGCGGCGGAGCTGTTGCCGGTGCTGTGCGAGGAGTTCGCCAAGCTCAAACACGGCTTCGGTCCGGAAGAACTGGCCCGCGCCCGCGCCCAGCTCAAATCGGGATTGCTGATGTCGCTCGAGGCGACCTCGGCGCGCGTCGAGCAGCACGCCGCCCACATGCTCACCTTCGGCCGGCCGTTCGATTCGGCCGAATTGATCCGGCGCATCGACGCGGTGGACGATTCGGCGGTTGCGCGCGTGGCGGCGCGATTCGCCAGCGCCCGGCCCACCTTCGCCGCGCTCGGCCCGATCGGCAAGGTCGAGGCCTATGAACGCCTCGCCGAACGCTTGGGCGCGTGAGGGGAGAGCGGCCATGCCCTTCGCATTCACCGGCTTGGCGAGGCTGTTGGGATCGGCGCCGCCGCCCTTCCGCGTGGTCGGGCCGCGGACCTTGCTGCGCACGCCCGAACGCGGCGATTTCGCGGCCTGGGTGGCGTTGCGCACCGAATCGAAGAACTTCCTGGTGCCGTTCGAGCCGAGCTGGCCGTCCGACGCGCTGTCGCGCCGGGGCTATCGCCGGCGGCTGCGCCGCTACGCGCAGGATTGGCACGGCGACCAGGGCTACAGCTTTCTGTTGTTCCGCCGCGAGGACGAGGTCCTGTTGGGCGGCGTCAGCCTGAGCAACGTGCGCCGCGGCGTCGCCGAAACCGCCAGCCTCGGCTATTGGATCGGCGAGCGTTTCGCGCGCCAGGGTTACATGACCGAGGGCCTGCGCCTCACCCTCGGCTTCGCCTTCGACCGCCTGCGGCTCTTTCGCGTCGAGGCGGCGTGCCTGCCGCACAATACCGCCAGCCGGCGGCTGCTGCTCAAAAGCGGCTTCAGCGAGGAGGGCTATGCCCGCAAATACCTGTCGATCAACGGTGCGTGGCAGGACCACGTGCTGTTCGGGCTGTTGCGCGAGGACTGGGTCAAAAGCGGCGCGGGGACGCCTAAGGCCCAACCATGAATTCAGGCGCGGCCGGATTCGCCCGAGAGCGACAGCAGATCGACGCCGAGCTTGGCGAGCGCGAGCTGCCATTTCCCGGCCTGGTCCGCGCCGAACACGATGTCCTCGTCGGGCGCGACGCTGAGCCAACCATTGGCCTGCAGCTCGGCGTCGAGTTGGCCGGGGCCCCAGCCGGCATAGCCCAGCGCCAGGAGGCTCTTCTTCGGTCCGCCGCCCTTGCCGATGGCGCGCAGAATCTCGAGCGTGGCGGTGAGCGCGACATTGCCGCCCACCACCAGCGTGCCGTCCTCGACGTAATCGGCGGAATGAAGCACGAAGCCGCGTCCGGCCTCGACCGGGCCGCCGAAATGGATTTGCTTGCCGCTTTCCGGGCCGGCGGCGTCGATGCCGAGCTGGCGCATCAGCGTCGGCCAGGTGACCTCGTCCAGCAGCTTGTTGACCACCAGTCCCATCGCGCCGTCGGAATTGTGCGCGCACAGGAAGACCACCGCGCGCGCGAAGCGCGGATCCTCCATCTGCGGCATGGCGACCAGGAGATGGCCGGCAAGCGAGGTCATCAAGCTCTCCTTCTACCCCAAGAGATTAGCGCCGCGCGCGGTGCTGGCAAGTGGGGAAAGGGAATTATGGCCCTGGTTATGGGCATTTTTATGTTGGCGGCTGCTTCCCCAGCCCAGGCGCAAGACGCGGCCTCGCCCTGGTTTTCGACCGATCAAGGCCGCGTGCGGCTTATTGCCGCCTCGCCCGCTTTAGGCAACGGCGGCAGCGCGACGCTTGGATTGCAATTCGAGCTTCAGCCGCATTGGAAGATCTATTGGCGCTCGCCGGGCGATGCGGGCTATCCGCCGCGCCTGGATTGGAACGGCTCGAAGAATCTGGCATCCGCCGATATCGCCTGGCCGGCGCCGCAGCGCTTCTCGGTGCTGGGTCTGGAAACCATGGGTTATACCGACGCGGTGGTGTTGCCCATAACCGCGCATCTCGTCGAGCGGGGCAAGGCGCTGTCGCTCGCGGCATCGCTCGACTATCTCACCTGCAACGACATCTGCATTCCCTATACGGCCAAACTCAGCCTCGACCTGCCCGCCGGGTCGCCGCGTTCCGGCACCCAGGGTTACGCCGCGCTGATCGCGCAATACCAGGCGCAAGTGCCGGGCAATGGCGAGGCGGCGGGGCTGAAGATTCTCGGGGCGGCGGTCGAAACCGGCGCGAATCCTGCGCTGCTGCTGCATCTGGCCAGCGCCAAGAAGTTGATCCAGCCCGACGCCTTCATCGAGGGCGCGGGTGACGTGAGCTTCGCCGCGCCGCTGACGCTTCCGGGAGATGCCCCGGACGAAACGGTTCTGCGTTTTCCCGCCGAAGGCAAAAGCGCGGATATCGCCGCGCTGGCGGGCCGGACGCTGACCGTCACCCTGGTCGACGGATCGCGCGCGATGGAAGGGACCGTAACGTCCAATCTCGCGCCCGCTTCTTCTTCGGCCCCGGGTCTCGACACCTGGCTCGCCATGCTGGCGCTGGCGCTGGCGGGTGGGCTGATCCTCAATTTCATGCCCTGCGTGCTGCCGGTGCTGGCGCTGAAGCTGTTGGCCGCGGTGGCGCATCATGAGCATGGCGCGCGCGGGATACGCGCGGGCTTCCTCGCAAGCGCCGTCGGCATTCTCGCCGCCTTCATGGGATTGGCACTGTTCGCCGTGGGCCTGCGCCTGGCCGGTCTCTATGCCGGCTGGGGGCTGCAATTCCAATCGCCGGTCTTCCTCGGCGCGATGATCGCGCTGCTGCTGCTCTTCGCCGCCAATCTCTGGGGCCTCTACCAAATCCCGTTGCCGGGATTCGTGGCGGCGCTGGGCGAGCGCAAGGAGGCCTTGCTCGGCAGCTTCGGCGCCGGGGTGCTGGCGACGCTGCTGGCGACGCCCTGCACCGCGCCGCTGCTCGGCACCGCCTTGGGCTTCGCGTTGGCATCCGGGCCGGCGGAGATTTTGGCGATCTTCGCGGTCATGGGGTTGGGTCTGGCCTTGCCTTATTTCGCCGTCGCGGCCTGGCCCGGCTTGGCGCTCAAGCTGCCGCGGCCGGGCGTGTGGATGCTGGAATTGAAGCGCGTTTTGGCCTTGGCCTTGGTGCTGAGCGCCGCCTGGCTCGGCTGGGTGCTGGCTTCCGAGCTCGGCCCGCCGCCCGCGGCGGCTTCGACGGATTTCTGGCGGCCTTTCGATGCAGCATCGATTCCCGATCTGGTGCGCGACGGCCGCGTCGTCTTCGTCGATGTCACCGCCGATTGGTGCCTGACCTGCAAGGTGAATGAGCGGCTGGTGCTCGATCAAGCGGCGGTGCAGCAGGCGCTGGCGGCGCATAACCTGGTCGCGATGCGCGCCGATTGGACGCGGCCCGATCCCGCCATCGCGCGTTATCTGCGGGAATTCGGCCGCTATGGCATCCCGTTCAACGCGGTTTACGGGCCGGGCTTGCCCGCGGGAAGGGCCCTGCCCGAAATCCTGACGGCGGATAGGGTCTTGGCCGCGCTCGGCCAGGCGGGCGGGCCGGACCGCTGAATCTCTGCGATTTTTCCGGTGGGCATCAACTCCATTGGAATCTTGGCGGGACGCGGTCTATCTTGGCGCCATCCGGGACAACAAAACCAAGGGGATGGCGAATGGCGATCAAGGTTGGCGACAAGATTCCTTCGGTCAAGCTCAAGCACATGACCGCGGACGGCATCAAGGACATCACCACCGACGAGATATTCAAAGGCAAGAAGGTGGTGCTGTTCGCGCTGCCCGGCGCCTTCACCCCCACTTGCTCGGCCAAGCATCTGCCGGGTTTCATCGAGAAGAACGCGGCGGTCAAGGCCAAGGGCGTCGGCACCGTCGCCTGTCTCTCGGTCAACGACGCCTTCGTCATGGGCGCCTGGGGCAAGGCGCAGAACGCCGGCGACAAGGTGCTGATGCTGGCCGACGGCAGCGGCGACTTCACCAAGGCGGTCGGTCTCGAGCTCGATCTAACCGCCAACGGCATGGGCGTGCGCTCCAAGCGCTACGCCATGGTGGTGGATAACGGCGTGGTGAAGACCCTGAACGTCGAGGCGCCGGGCGCCTTCGAGGTGTCGAGCGCCGACGCCGTCTTGAAGGCGCTCTAGGCGAGGCTTTTCCGCTAGAAGTTTTTCCCGCGCCCGTCCTCGATCGCGGCGCGCGCCAGCGCGTCGGCGCGTTCGTTTTCGGCGTGCCCGGCGTGGCCCCGGACCCAGCGCCAGGCGACCTGGTGGCGGACCAGCGCTGCTTCGAGCCTTTGCCACAGATCCTGGTTCTTCACCGGCTTCTTGTCGGCTGTCTTCCAGCCGCGCTTCTTCCAGGATTTGAGCCACAGCGTGATGCCGTCATGCAGGTAGCGGCTGTCGGTGTGGATTTCGGCGTGCATGCCGCGCGACAGGCTTTCAAGCGCCGCGATCGCCGCCATCATCTCCATGCGGTTGTTGGTGGTCTCTTTCTCGAATCCCGATAATTCCTTTTCGCGGCCGTTCCAGCGCAGCACCGCGCCCCAGCCGCCGGGTCCGGGATTGCCGCTGCAGGCGCCGTCGGTGAAGATCGCGACCGTCCCGCCTTCGTCCTTAGAAGCCATAGGCCTTCGCATCGGTGATGCCGCGGTGGAAACGCAGCTTTTGCAGGTATTCGAGCGGATCCTTGGGTTTGACCAGCGCGCCTTCGGTGTGGTTGAGCTGGTCGTAGAGCCGCGTCAAAAGGAAACGCAACGCGCTGCCGCGCGCCAGCACGGGAAGAGCGGCGATTTCCTCGGGCGCGAGCGCCCGGCCGGCGCGGTATTGCGCCAGCATCGCCCGCGCCTTGGTGATGTTGAAGCTGCCGTCGGATTCGAAACACCAGGCGTTCAGGCAGATCGCCAGATCGTAGGCGAAGAAATCGGTGCAGGCGAAATAGAAGTCGATGAGCCCGGAAACGGTCTCGCCGCGGAAGAACACGTTGTCGGGGAAGAGGTCGGCGTGAATCACCCCTTGGGGCAGGCCCTTGGGCCACAGCCGCTTCAAATCCTCGAGCTCGCGTTTGAGCTCGTCCGCCAGTCCGGGTTTGACCGTGTCGGCGCGCGGCGCGCAGGAACGGTAAAGCCCCTCCCAACCCGCGAGCGACAGGTTGTTGACGCGGCTTTGCGCGAACCCGGCGCTCGCCTGGTGCAGCCGCGCCAGGGCTCCCCCCACCCCGGCGCAATGAAAGGGATGGATGCGCCGCGGCCATAGGCCGTCGAGGAAGCGCAATATCGCCGCCGGCTTGCCGCAGAGCCGGCGCAAGGCCTTGCCGTCCTTGCCGTGAATCGGGGTCGGGCAGGCGATGCCTTGCGCCGCCAGATGCTCCATCAGCGCCAGGAAAAACGGCAGATCGGCGGGGTCCACCCGCTTCTCGTAGACGGTCAGGATGTAAGCGGCCGATTCGGTGCGCAGCAGATAGTTCGAGTTCTCGACGCCCTCGGCGATGCCTTTGCAGGACACCACCTCGCCGATGGCATATTCGGCGATGAAGGCCTTGAGTTCCTCGTCGGGGACATCGGTATAGACGGCCATGGTGGGAGCTTGTGCCGCCCTGCTGCGTCGAATAGAGTGCGGGCCGGTTTCTAGCCCGGGCTGCGGGGCACGTTAGTACAGGCAGAACCCCTAAGGAAAGAGAGATGATCGGATTGCAGTTTCGGGGCCTGGTTTCCCGCCTCTCTGCTTGCATGGCCGCCCTCGCGCTGGCGGCGATGCTGGCCGGCTGCTCCGGAAGTTCGGAAGAACTCACATGCCCCGCCGCCGCGCCCGCGCCCGATCTCGACGCCGTCGCCATTTTCGCGCCGGGCGCCGGCACCGACAACGCCAGCATCCAGGCCGCCGGCAAGATCTTCGACGTCAGCCGCCAATGCGAGCAAGAGAAGGGCGGCATCCTCATCAACTCCCTCATTACCGTCAACGCGATACGGCTGGCGCCGCAGGTGTCGCGCGCCGAATACGTCTATTTCGTCGCCGTGGTCGATAGCACGCGCAACATCCTGAACGAGCAGCGCTTCACCCTCGACGCCCAATTCGGCAACCAGGATTTCCGCACCTACGTCGAGAAGATCAGCGTGCACCTGCCGCTCCAGCACGTCTCGGCCGGCGACGGCTATGCCATCATCGTCGGATTCCAGCTCACGCCCGAACAGCTTGAATTCAACCGCGCCCATAAGCAGCAATCATGACCGGCGAAGCTAGCGGCGATAAACCGGCTCGCCGCCGCCGGTGAAGCCCGGGCCTCCCCGCGGCGCGCCGCGTTTCCCGGCCATGCACGGGAAGCGGGCCGAACGCGCGCGCCACGCGCTGCGCGCCACCCGCACCGATCTCTACCACGCGCTGCTGACCGCCAATTGGGGCGTTCTGTTCGGGCTCTTGGCCGCCGCCTATGTGGTTTTCAACCTGGTCTTCGCGGTGTTGTACCGGCTCCAGGACGGCAGCATCCTCAACGCCAAGCCGGGCTCCTTCATGGACGCCTTCTTCTTCAGCGTCCAGACCATGGCGACCATCGGCTATGGCGACATGCATCCGGCTACGCTCTACGCCAATCTGCTGGTGACGGTCGAGGTCTTGCTCGGCCTGACCGGTTTCGCGCTTGCCACCGGCCTCATCTTCGCGCGCTTCTCGCGCCCGACCGCGCGCATCATGTTCAGCCGCTACGCCGCGGTCACGATCCATGACGGCCAGAGGATGCTGATGTTCCGCGCCGCCAACCAGCGCCGCAATCGGATTCTCGAGGCGCGCGCGAGCCTGATGCTGGTGCAGAACGAGTGGACCAAGGAAGGCACGGTGATGCGGCGATTCTACGATCTCAAGTTGACGCGCTCGCACAATCCGACCTTCGCCTTGACCTGGACGGTGATGCATCCGATCGACGGCGAAAGCCCCTTGAAGGGCGTGACGGATGAATCGTTGAAGGAGCGGGAGGCGGAGATCGTCGCCTCGCTGTCGGGCACGGACGAAAGTTTTTCGCAGACGATTCACGCCCGCCACGGCTATGACGCCGATCACATCCGTTGGGGCTGGCGCTTCGCCGACATCATCGGGCGGACGCCGGAAGGCCGGGTCACCATCGATTACGACAAATTCCACGACATGGAAAAAGGGGGCGGTTAAACCGCCCCCTTTCTCTCCGTCCAAACGCGATCGGCTTCACATCGCGGGCGTGATCTGGCCGCGAATCTCGCCGGGCTTGTTGGCGGCGGTGTGGATGTTGACGTAGGTCTTGCCCGAAGTCAGATCGGAGATCTGGGCGTCGGTCAGAACCGCCGAGCCGGTCATCGGACTTTTGCCCACGGGGAGGGGCACTTCCACGCCGGCATTGACGCCGGGCGCCGCCGGCCCGTGGATATGCGCCGCCACCGGGTCGCCGGTCAGACCGCTATAGGTGACGGTCCAGGTCAGCGTCTTGGTCGCGGCGTCGAGTTTGAAATCGGCCGAACCCTTGCCGCCGCCCGGAACCGGCGGCACTTCCTGCGTGCCTAAGAGCGTGGCATGGAACGACTTGGCCATGCTCGGCATGGCGGCGGGCGTGCCGCCGCCATACTGCGCCTGGGCGCCATAGGCAAAGCCGAAGGCGAGCAGAATGCCCGCGGCCAAACGAAGCGAATTCTTGATCATAAATCCTCCCTTGAAAACGCGGCGCTCTTGACCGCCCCGTTCCCTACCACGGCCCGGAGACGGTAAGGGGACACAGGATCGTGAGCGCCGGTTTTCCGCTGGTTACCGGTTATGGTCCGTTTACATCCCGTACGGCGCGAGCTGGCCGCGGATCTCGCCGGGCTTGTTCTTCGCCGTGTGGATGTTGATGTAGAGATTGCCCGCCATCAGAGCGGCGATCTGCGGATCGGTGAGCACCGCCGAGCCGGTTATCGGATTGCCGCCCACTTTGAAGCCGATCAGCACGCCGGCATTGGCGCCGGGCGCCGCGGGGCCGTGGATATGGGCCGCCACTGGCGGACCCGACAGGTTGCTGAACGTCAGGTTCCAGGTGATGACATGGGTCGCGGTGTCGAGCTTTACGTCCGCCTGCCCGCTGCCCTTGCCCGGTACCGGCGGAACCTCTTGCGCGCCCGACAATGTCGCGTGGAATGACTTGACGCCGCCGCCGGGCTGTACGCAGCCCGCGAGCGCCAGGCCGCCGGCCAGCAGGACACAGGCGAAGAATGTTTGGAAACGCATCGAAATCCCCTCCCTTTTAAGCAAGCGGCTTGGCGCCGCAATGACCCTTTAGCATAGCCTTCCGGCGCGGCCCGCACACATGATTGTGACCACGTGCCGGGCAGCGGCCGGCAAGGCGCGGAAGGGCGCCGGTTTCCCGGGGTAGCCGCTTAAGTCCGGCTTACTTTCCGACGGGCTGGAGCTGGCCGCGGATCTCGCCGGGCTTGTTCTGCGCCGTATGGACGTTGACGTAGTACTTGCCCGCCATCAGATCGGCCATCTGCTGGGGGGTGAGCACCGCCGAGCCGGTGATCGGAGCATCGCCCACTTTGAAGCCGATGAGCACGCCGGCATTGGCGCCCGGCATCGCCGGTCCATGGATATGGGCGGCGACCGGCGGACCCGACAGGTTTTTAATGGTCAGTTTCCAGGTGATGATACCGGTTGCCGTGTCGAGCGTGACGTCGGCCTGCCCGGTCGCGGCGGTCTTTACCGACGGAACCTCTTGCAGGCCCGTCAAATTGGCGTGGAACGTCTTGACGCCGCCGCTGGGCTGTGTGCAACCCGCGAGCGCCAGGCTGCCGGCAAGCAGGACGCCGGCGAAGAATGACTGATAACGCATGGAACCCCCCTCGTTGAATGATGGCGGCCAAACGCCACGGTAATTCTTTAGCATAGTCTTCCGGCGCGTCCATCCCTCATGTTTGTGACCGTTCCAAGTCGCCGCCTGTAAAGCGCGCGGCGGAGCCTCGCCCCCACCCATAAGGCGTGGAATAGCTTGGCCCCCGCCCGGAGGGTGGAAGAACCGCTTTGGTTGACAAGGGGCGGGGCGCCGATTTTATTGCAGGGTATGAGCGCGAGATTCGGTTTCCGGATCGGGGCCTGGTTCCTGGCCCTGACGGTCCTGGCCGCCGCCGCCGGCGCGGCCGAGGAGAAGCGTCTCAACATCTACAACTGGTCCGACTACATCGCCGACAACACGGTGCCGGATTTCGAGAAGGCCACCGGCATCAAGGTCAATTACGACGTCTATGACAGCAACGAGGTGCTGGAGGCGAAACTCCTGGCCGGAAATTCCGGCTACGATCTGGTGGTGCCCTCGGCCATGCCCTATCTCGCGCGCCAGATAGCGGCCGGCATCTATCTCAAACTCGACAAGTCGCGGCTCAAGAACTACGCCAATCTCGATCCGCAGATTCTGGCCGCCGCGGCCAATGCCGATCCGGGCAATCAATATGGCGTGCCGTACATGTGGGGCACCGACGGGCTCGGCTACAACCAGGCCAAGGTCAAGGCGGCGCTGGGCGCGGACGCACCGGTCGACAGCTGGAAGCTGCTGTTCGATCCGGCCAACGCCAAGAAACTCCAATCCTGCGGCATTTCGCTTTTGGACAGCGCGCAGGACGTGTTCCCGGCGGCGCTCGTTTATCTCGGGCGCAATCCGTTGAGCCGCGACCCGGCCGATCTCGACGCCGCGGCCAAGGCGGTGGACGCCATCCGCCCTTATGTGCGCAAGTTCAATTCCTCGGAATACATCAACGATCTCGCCAACGGCGACATCTGCCTGGCCTTCGGCTATTCGGGCGACGTCGTGCAGGCGAAAGCGCGCGCGGCGGAAGCGAAGAATGGCGTCGACATCGCCTATGCTATTCCCAAGGAAGGGGCGATGCTGTGGATCGACATGATGGCGATTCCCAAGGACGCGCCGCATCCCGGCAACGCGCTCGCCTTCATCGACGACGTGCTGCGGCCGGAAACGGCGGCCGCGATCAGCAACGCGGTCGCTTACGCCAATCCCAATCTCAAGGCGACGTCGCTGGTCGATCCCAAGCTGCGCAACGATCCCGGTATCTACCCGCCGGCGAGCGTGCGGGCGCGGCTGTTTTTCGACAAGCCGGCCTCGCCGGATTATGAGCGCGCGCGCACCCGCGCCTGGACCCGGGTCAAGACGGGTGAATAGCGGCCCTGCGGCTCCGCCGCATCTCGCCATCGATCATGTCGTGAAGCGCTTTCCCGGAAGCGCCCAAGCCGCGGTCGGCGGCGTCTCGCTGACCATAGCGGAGGGCGAATTCTTCGCGCTGCTCGGCCCCTCGGGGTGCGGCAAGACCACCCTGTTGCGGATGCTGGCCGGCTTCGAGACCCCTGATGAAGGCCGTATCCTGATCGACGGGGCAGATATGACGGGCGTGCCGCCTTACGACCGCCCGGTCAACATGATGTTCCAGTCCTACGCCCTCTTTCCGCATATGAGCGTGGCGGAGAATGTCGGCTTCGGCCTGAAACAGGAGAAATTGCCGCGATCCGAAATCGCCGCGCGGGTCGCGGCGATGCTCGATCTGGTCAAGCTGACGCGCCACGCCGGGCGCAGGCCGGCCCAGTTGTCCGGAGGGGAGCGGCAGCGCGTGGCGCTGGCGCGTGCACTGGTGAAGGAGCCGAAGCTTCTGCTGCTGGACGAGCCCTTGGCCGCGCTCGACCGCAAGCTGCGGGAAGAAACGCGCTTCGAGCTGGTGCGCATCCAGCAACGCGTCGGCATCACCTTCCTGGTGGTGACGCACGACCAGGAAGAGGCGTTGAGCATGGCGCAGCGCGTCGCGGTGATGAACGAGGGGTTGATCGCCCAACTCGGTTCGCCGCGCGAGGTCTACGAGCATCCGCAAAGCCGTTTCGTCGCCGAATTCATCGGCGGCGTGAACCTGTTCGCGGGCTGCGTCGTCGGCCATGACGGCCGGATGCTGACGGTTTCCTGCGCCGAGGCGGAAGCGATGTTCGCGGTAGAATACGCGGAGAGGTTGGCGACCGGGGCAGAGGTGACCTTGGCGGTGCGCCCGGAGAAGCTCGAAGTTTCGCCGCAACCGCGGCCGGAGCTGCCGAACCGGCTTTCCGGCATGGTGCGCGCGGTGGCGTTCCGCGGCGAGGCCTCGAGCTGCGAGGTCGAATTGCCGGGCGGCAAGATGTTGCGCATCACGTTTCCCAACGCCGCGCGCGCGGCGTCCGGCCTGAAGGCGGGCGACGCGGTGTGGCTGGGCTTCGCCGCCGGGGCATCCGTGGTGCTCCCATCATGAGCCCGCGCGCCGCCTCCGCTTGGCGCCGCTGGGCGGTGCTGGCCTTGCCCTATGCCTGGCTGGCGCTTTTCTTTCTCGTGCCCTTCGCCATCGTCTTCAAGATCAGCCTGGCCGAGCAGGCGATCGGCATTCCGCCTTACACCCCGCTTTTGGCGTTGGACCAAAGCGGCTGGCACATCCAGGCCACGGCCTCCAATTACGCCTTTCTCCTGAGCGACAGCCTCTATGCGCAAGGCCTATCTCAACGCGCTCAAATTCACCGCCATCGCCACCGCGATCTGTCTCCTGATCGGATATCCGATGGCCTACGCCATCGCCCGCGCGCCCGGTGCCTGGCGCACGCGGCTGTTGCTGCTGGTGATCCTGCCGTTCTGGACCAGTTTTCTGATCCGCGTCTATGCCTGGATCGGATTGCTCAAGGGCAACGGCTTCATCAACAACGCGCTCCTGGAGCTCGGCCTCATCCATGAACCGCTGGCGCTCATCAACAACGCCTTTTCGGTGCAGATCGGTCTGGTCTATTCCTACCTGCCCTACATGATCCTGCCGCTCTATGCGAGCCTGGAAAAGCTCGACTGGACGCTGCTGGAGGCGGCCTCCGATCTCGGCGCCAGGCCGCTGCGCGCCTTCTTGAGCGTGACCCTGCCGCTGTCGCTGCCCGGCATCGCCGCCGGGGCGTTGCTGGTGTTCATCCCGATGGTCGGCGAGTTCGTCATCCCCGATCTCCTGGGCGGGCCCGGCACTCTGATGATCGGCAAGGTGCTGTGGGACGAGTTCTTCACCAATCACGACTGGCCGGTGGCGGCAGCGGTGGCGGTGGCGCTGCTGGCGCTGCTGATTTGGCCGATGGGAAAAATCCGCCACCTGCTGGTCAAGGGGGCGGCATGACCAAAAAACTGTCGCCGTTCCTACTGGTCATGCTCGCGCTGGGCTATCTGTTTCTCTACGGGCCGATCGTCTCGGTCGTGGTCTATTCCTTCAACGCCTCGCGCTTGGTCACGGTCTGGGCCGGATTCTCGACCCATTGGTACGGCGAGCTGCTGCATAACGAGCAGATCAAGGACGCGGCGCTGGTCAGCCTGTCGATCGCGCTCATGTCCGCCACCGGCGCGCTTATTCTCGGCACGCTGGCGGGCTATGCGCTGGCGCGCTTCGCCCGCTTCCGCGGCCGCGCGCTCTTCGCCGTGCTCACGACCTCGCCCCTGGTTTTGCCCGAGGTCATTACCGGGCTTTCGCTGCTGCTGCTGTTCGTGGCGATGGAACGTCTCATCGGGTGGCCCGCGGGGCGCGGCATGCTCACCATCACCATCGCCCACATCACCCTGGGCCTGTCCTATGTCGCCATCATCGTCGCGTCGCGGCTGGAAAGCTTCGACATCGCGCTCGAAGAGGCGGCGCTCGATCTCGGCGCGCGGCCGTTCAAGGTGTTCGCCGTCATAACATTGCCGCTGATCGCGCCGGCCTTGGCCGCGGGCTGGTTGTTGGCGTTCACGCTGTCGCTCGACGATCTGGTCATCGCCAGTTTCACCACCGGCCCGGCCGCGACGACCTTGCCGATGGTGATCTTCTCCAGCGTGCGCATGGGCGTCAGCCCGCAGATCAACGCGCTGGCGACGCTGATCCTGCTGCTGGTGGCGGTGGTGGTGATCGCGGCGAGCCGGCTGATGAAGCCCAAAACCTAGGAGTCGTAGCTGACGATCGAACTGAAGGGCACGTCGAGCCGCTTGCGGCCGTTGAGGAAGCTCAACTCGATGATGCAGGCCGAGGCCACGACGTCGCCGCCCACCTGGCGGCAGAGCTTGATGGCGGCCGCCAGCGTGCCCCCCGTGGCGAGCAGGTCGTCCAGCACCACGACGCGGCTGCCCGGCTTGATCGCGTCGGCCTGGATCTCGATGGTGTCGTTGCCGTATTCGAGCTCGTAGGTGAAGCGGATGGTGGCGCCGGGCAACTTGCCCTTCTTGCGCACCATGACGAAGCCGCAACCGAGTTCGAGCGCGAGCGGCGCCGCCACCAGGAATCCGCGGGATTCGATGCCGACCAGCAAATCCGGCTTGTGCGGTTTGAGGGAGGCCTCGAGCCGGCGCACGGTTTCCTGCCAAGCCCCGGCATGCGCCAGCAGCGTCGAGATGTCGTAGAACAGGATGCCCGGCTTCGGGAAATCCGGCACGCCGCGAATGTGTTTCTTGAGATCCATGGCACCCCACGCCTTCCCGCGATCCAATTCCGGCAGTTTAGCCGGAATTCCGCGTCCCATGACAAGTCGAGAGAAAGCCTAGTTGGTTTGCAGCGCCGCCGGGCCGTCCGGGGCCGGCAGGCCGTTGTCGCGCATGCAGGCGCGGCGGTAATTCTCGCGCCTGGCGTTGCCTTCGAGCGTGTAGTCGGGGAATTTCTTGAACGCGGCGCGTGTGCATAGATCGGCCATGTGCCATTTCTGCTCGCTCTCCTGTTCTTGCGAGCCGCCGGCATAGGCGGCCGGCGGCGCCAGGGACAACAACCCGGCGCAAAGCGCGAAAACCAGGGTGAGCGGGACATTTCGGCGCCGCCCCCGGGCCGCGCCGGCGATGCCCTTCGGCAGAGCGGCCAGGAGATAAAGCAGGATGGGCGCCGCAATCAGCAGGATCGACTTGCCTTGCTCGCGCCGCAACAGGATCTGCGCCTCGCCCGCCGCCTCGGCCAGGCAGGTCTGGGCGGCGGGACCGACGCGCTGGGCGCAGGAATCTTCGACATACGCCTCGACCGAAGTGACCCGTCCGTCGATGCGCAAGCCGTCGCCGAACTGCGGATAGATCCGCCACGTCATGGCGATCACCCAAACCGTCGCCAGCAGGAGAAAATAGCGTGAAAGCCGCATGGCGGGATGCAACGCCAAGCCACCTATCTTGTCAATATAGCCCTGGGGGCTTTTTCATGAAATTCACGCAATCGCCGCGGCGCGCCGCACGCTCCAGATCATCGAGCTCTTGAGCAGGTAGTCTTTCTGTTGCTTGGGATCGGATGCGACGCGCCGCAATTCGTCGAACCGCTCGGCGCGCAAAGCGGGATCGCGCTCCTCCAAGAGCTGCTTGTTGCGGATCGATTGCGCCTGCACGAATTCGACGTTGGCGGTGCGGCGCTGGCGGACATAAAGATCGAGCGCACTCTCGGGCGATTCGCCCGCCACACGGCGGCCAGCTTTGGCGCCAGGTTGAAGGCGGCGTGCAGCGCGCCGTTGAGGCCGAAGGCGCCCAACGGGTTGTTGAGATGCGCCGCATCGCCCACCAGCAGAAACCGGCCGCGGCGAAAATCGCTCGCCACCCGCTGATGCACGCGATAGGTGGATTTATGGACGATGCCGTAGGGCCGGTCCCAAGGCAGGAAATTCTGGCAGGATTTCTCGACGAAACCGGCGTCGAGCACCTCTTCCTCGGGCAATTCGGCGTCGGTCGGAAACAGCACGCGCCACAATCCGGGCGGTCCGTCGTGCGGCATCTTGAAGATCGCCGACCAATCGACCGGGTCCGAGACATAGGCGTTCATGGTGAAGCCCTCGGGCGCCAGGTCGCGGTCGATGCCGACCACCAGGAACCGCTCGGGCCAGGTGAAACCCTCGAAAGCGACGTTCATGCCGTGGCGCACCGCGCTCTTCCCGCCGTCGGCGCCGACCAGATAGCTGCCGCGCATGGTTTCGATCCCGGACGGGGTCTCGATCCGCGCATCGACCCCGTCCGCGTCCTGGGTCGCGTCGAGAAAGCGGTGGGCGAAACGCACCTTGCCGCCCAATCCCTCGAAGCGCTTCAACAAGCAGCGGCGTCAGCTTGAATTGCTCGCAATGGAATCGAAAGGGGTAGGGGGTCACGTCGGATATCAGCGACAAATCCCACTCGACGATCACGCCTTCCTTGCGGCCGCGGATCTGCCAGCGTGGCACGCGATAGCCGAGCGACAGGAATTCCGGACCGACGCCGATGGTGTCGAGCATCTCGATGGTCGGCGGATGGAAGCTGCCGGCGCGCAGATCGCGCGGCAGTTTCGGCTCGGCTTCGAGCACCACCACGTCCACGTCCTTGAGCACGAGCTGAGTCGCCACCGCCAGCCCGGCCGGTCCGCCGCCGACGATGATGACGGGGTCGCGCGCAGCCATTCCGTTTGTTCCTCCCTCAAGGAGGATCAGAATAGCCCGCGCGTCCCGCTGTCAACGCGATTTAACGCCCGTTTCGCCTTGCGCCGCGCCGCGGCGCGGCGATCACATCGGCGGCTTGACGCCGTTCTTCTCGGCGTTGAGGAGGCGTGATGTCAAGCTGCCGTCCGGATATTTTTGCGCGAAAATGACGACGTACTTGCCCCTTTTCAGAAGGCTCGCATCGCCCGGCACATAGGTCACCACCGGCACCTTGGGCCCGACGATGACGTCCGAGGATTGGCCCTTATAGGTCACGGTCAGCACCCGGCCGCCATTGGCCGTCTTGGTCACCTTGCCGACCGTGGCGTTGGTCATCAGGCTGTTGGGCATGAGGTCTGCAGGGCGTTGACCCTCGCCGACACCGCGTGAGGCCTCGGGGAAGATGTGCACTTCAACCGCGTGCAGCTTGCCGTCCGCGCCCTTGACCGAGGTCGAGGCGACATAGTCGCCGGGCTTGATGCTGCCGAGCGGCCGCCTGACCACGGCGCGGACGACGTAATTGGAGGCGAGCGCGATAGTGGCCTTGCCGCCGCCGCGCATGTTCACCACCAGGCTCTGGCCGTTGAGGCCGTCGACCGTGCCGCGTATGATGATCGGGGTCGGCGAGGGCGCCGGAGGCGGCGCCGGCTGCTGCTGCACGCAGGCGGGCAGGGCCAGGACGGCCATTAGCGCCGCGATCAAAAGGACGTTCTTGCGCATCGATAGTCGCTCCCCCTCGAAAAACCATTGTTGCAACGCCATCAGGCGGAATTGCGCCTTCTACCACGCCCCCGGCGGGGACGCACATCACAGCCGCTTGATCGGAAACTCACGAGAACAGATTGGGAAAGATGGGCGGCGCCGAGGCGCGGCGCAGCCGGCCATAGGCGCGGACGCTGAACGGGATCGAGCCGATATAAAGCCCGCCCACGATCAACAGCGTGATCCAGGGCTCGGTGGTGAGGAAGGCCGCCATCGCCGCCAGCAGCAGCAGCATCGGCAGCACGAATTCGCGCCGGATGCGGAAGCTCTTGAAAGAGTAAGTGGGCACGCGGCTCACCATCAGCGCCGCCACCAGCGCCAGCACGATGCCGTTCAAAACCGGCGAGCGGAAGAAATCGGCGTCGGTCTCGAAATAAACGATCATCGGCAGCATCACCAGCCCTGCGCCGGCCGGCGCCGGAACGCCGGTGAAGAAGTTGGTGGCATAAGAGGGCAGATCCGAGCCGAGTTGGGTGTTGAAGCGCGCGAGGCGCAACGCGCAGCACACCGTGAACAACAGCGCCAGCGCCCAGCCGACGCCGTGCAGCCCGTCCATGGTCCAGACGTAAAGCAAGGTCGCCGGCGCCACGCCGAAGCTGACGAAATCCGACAGCGAATTCGAGTTCGGCGCCGAAGGTCGATGTGCCCTTCAGCAGCCGGGCGATGCGCCCGTCGATGCCGTCGAGCACGCCGGCGACGATGACGGATGCGACGGCGGGCTCGAAGCGGCTGAGCAGCGCCAGGCGGATCGCGGTCATGCCGGCGCACAGCGCCAGCAGCGTCAGGATGTTCGGGATCAGCCGGTTGACCGAGAAGCCGGCGATCGGCTTGACGCGCAGGCGGCGCGGACGTTTCAGCGCCATGTCAGTGCACCACGCCCGGACGCGCGGCTTCGCGGGCGAACAGATCGGCGATCACCGTCTCGCCGCCGATCATGCGCTGCCCCATCACCGCGAAATGCGCAGCATCCAGCGGCAAATAGAGATCGGCGCGGCTGCCGAAACGGATCAGGCCGAAACGCTGGCCCGCCGCCACCTCCTGCCCTTCGATCAGGTTGCAGACGATCCGCCGCGCGACCAATCCGGCGATCTGCACCACGGCGATGTCGCTGTCCGCCATCTTGAGGCGGATCGCCATGCGCTCGTTCTCGGACGAGGCCTTGTCGAAACTGGCGTTCAGGAATTTCCCTTTGCGGTAGGCGAGTTTCGTAACCTTGCCCGCGGCCGGGCAACGGTTGATATGCACGTCCAGGAGCGAGAGGAAAATCCCGATGCGTTTCATCGGGGCTGGTCCCATGTCGAGCTCGGTGGGCGGCGGCGCTTCGTCGATGGTCACGACCGTGCCGTCGGCCGGCGCCAGCACCAGCCCGGCGCGTTGCGGGCTCACCCGCCACGGATCGCGGAAGAAGGCGGCGCACCAGACGGTGAGCGCAAGGCCGATCCAGCCGAGCGGCCAGACGAGCCAGAACAGGATCGCCGTCGCCACCGCGAAGGCGGCGATGAAACGCCAGCCATCCGGGTGGATGGGCGGAAAAACGCTACGCCACATAGGGGTGAAAATCCTCCTCCGCGGCCGGGAAATTAGCCGAAAAGACGCCTCCCGCCCACCCCTAAGAGGCCGGGGACGTTAACGGCCCTCTCTTCTCCAAGCCAGGATCAGGAACCCAAGTGCGAGGGCCAGCGCCAGCGATCCTGGCAAAAGCGGCGTCTCGGCCACGCCGGTCACCACGTAATCGCCATTGGCCCGAAGCCCGAGCCAGCCCGACCCGGACGCCGACCGGCCGGGGCCGACGCTGCGGATTTGGGGCATGCCGGTCTCGCCGAGCCAGAACACGCCGCCGCCGGAAGCCGCGACGTCGTCCTTCACCTTCGCGTCGGTGACGCGCACGTCGGACATCTCGATCGGATTGAGCGCTCCGGCCGCGGCCAGCGCGGTGCGTTTGCCGTCCGAGACGCGGTAAAGCCCGCTCTCCGAGACCGGCAGGCTGGCGAAGCTGCGCCCGCCGGTTTGCGGCGTCAATTGAATCGTCTGGCTTTTTCCGTCGGGGCCGGTGACCTCGACCGGGCTGTCGTCGGGTTCGAGCGATTGGCGGGTGATATCGAGGCGGTTGCCCGTCACCGCGGCGCGCAAATCGTTTTCCTCGAGATCGGGCTCCTTCATCAGCCAGTAGACGATGCGGCGCAACAGCTCGGCCTGCGGCCCGCCGCCCTCATAGCCGCGCGTCCACAGCCACATCTCGTCGGACAGCAGCTGGGCGACGCGTCCTTTGCCGACGCGGTCGAGCACCAACAGCGGATGCCCGTCATAGCCGGTCATGATGGTGGAGCCGCGATGCGGCACGGCGCCGACGTCACGGAACCACCGGCCCCATTTGGGCAAGGCCTTGGGGTCGTCGGGCAATCCCGGCAGGTCCTCGGTCACCGGATGGCGTCTGCCGAGACCGTCGACCTCCGGCACGAAGCCCGCTTCATACACGTCGCCGGTGGGCTCGGCCGGCAAGACCGCGCCCAGCGGCGTGCGGTAGAGGCTCAAGGCGGTGCCGAAGGCCGGTCCCGAATCCTCCAGCAGCGCGCCGCCATTGCGCACATAGTTGGCGATGTTCTCGAGATAGGCCATGGGCAGCACGCTGCGCTGGCGGTAGCGGTCGAAGATGATGAGGTCGAATTGGTCGATCTTGAGGTCGAACAGGTCGCGGATCGGGAAGGCGATCAGCGAGAGTTCACGTATGGGAGTGCCATCCTGCTTTTCAGGAGGCCGCAGGATGGTGAAGTGGATGAGATCGACCGACGGGTCGGATTTGAGGATGTTGCGCCAGGTGCGTTCGCCCGCATGCGGCTCGCCCGAGACCAGCAGCACCTTGAGCCGGTCGCGCACGCCGTTGATCACGAAGGCGGCATGCTTGTTGTCGGGCGTCAAGGAATGCGGGCCCGGCTCGACCGCAACCTCGACCACGTTCGGCCCGCCATGGTCGATGGCGACCGGAATCGACACATCCGCGCCCACGGTCACGCTGCGGATCACGGGCGGCCCGCCATCCTTGCGGATGGTGAGTTGCGCCTCGCCGCCGGGCTTGCCGCTGTCGGGCAAATCCTCGACCTTGAGCTTGAGCTGGACCTCCTTGCCCACGAGGCCGAATTTGGGCGCGTCCAAGATGGCAAGGCGGCGGTCGGCCTCGCCCGGCGGGCCCGCCAGCAGGACGTGGAGGGGGCCTGCGAAATCCAGCCGGTCGGGCGGCGGCATGTCGTGAATCTCGCCGTCGGTGATCATCACCGCTCCGGCGATGCGCTGGCGCGGCACGTCGGCGAGGCCGCGGGCGAGCGCGGTATAAAGCTGCGTGCCCTGGTCGGCCGCGCCGATGTCGCCGGAGGGATCTCCGGCATGGATCACGCGGAGCTCGAGACCGGGAATGGCGGCGATCTGGTCGGTCGCGGATTTGAGCGCGTCGGCGGCTATTTTCTGGCGCTCGCCGATGCGCATGCTCGGCGATTCATCCACCACCACCGCGGCGACGTCGCGCTGGGCCTCGCGCTTCTGCTCGACCAGCGACGGGCCGGCGGCGATCAGCGCCAGGCAAGCGCAGGCCAAAAGCCGCCAGGACGTGCCGCGCGCCCGCCGCCACAGGCCGAGGCCGAGCAACACCGAAGCCGCGGCTACGAAGGAGGCGATCGACCACCACGGCAACAGCGGCGAAAAACCCAGGCTCCAGCCGCTCATTGCCCGAGCCTTTCCAGGATCGCCGGCACATGCACCTGGTCGGTCTTGTAATTGCCGGTGAGCGCGTACATCACCAGATTGACGCCGAAGCGATAGGCCATCTCGCGCTGCTCCTCGCCGCCCGGCACCACCGCGTAGGCGGGGCGGTTCTTGGCATCCACCGCCCAGGCCCCGGCCCATTCATTGCCGCCGACGACGACGCTGGCGACGCCGTCATTGACCTCGCCCTGGGTCGGCTCGATCCAAAGCCTTCCGCCGGTCCAGCGCCCGGGAAATTCCTGCATCAGATAGAACGACTTGGTAAGGACGTGATCCGGCGGCACGGGAATGAGCGGCGGCACCTCGATCCCGGCCGTGAGACGCTTCAGCTGAGTCTCCGCCTGCGCGGCGGAAATGGGCGTGTTCGATCCCGCGTCACGGGTGTCGAACAGGATGGTGCCGCCGGTGGCGAGGTAGCGTTGCAATCTCGCAGCCGCCTTGGTCGACGGCAGCGCCTCGCCTTCGATCACCGGCCAATAGAGCAGCGGGAAGAAGATCAACTCGTCCTTCTCGACATCGACGCCCATCGGCTCGGCCGCCTCGACCGCGGTGCGCTGGTTGAGAATGAGCGACAGCCCGGCCAGGCCCTGGCGCGATTCCGCGTCGATGTCGGGCAGACCGGTCAGCACATAAGCGAGGTGAAATTCGCTCGCCGCCTTGATGGCGAAATCGTCGGGGCCCGCCGCGCGCGCCGGATGGATGGCCAGGATCAGCAGCAGCGGCAGCAGCGCCACGCCGCGTCTCATCGCCGGCAGCAGGCCGCGCAGCGCCAGGCTTGCGACCAGATCGGCCAGCAGCAGCGCGAAGGCCAGCGCCAGAAGCGGCGGGCGGAAATCCAGCTCGGCCGAGAAGCGCGCATAGGTTTCACGGGAAATACCCGGAAGATCGGGCAGGGGCGTGAAATTTTTCACCGCGGGCGCGAGATTGAGCGCGCGGCGGGAATTGGCGCCGCCGTAGAAACCCGGCGGGTGGCGCGATGACGCCAGGGTCTGGGCGAATTCGCCTTGCGGCACGATCTCGGCCGAAGCGGGCGCCTCTTGCAAATGGCCGAAGCCGTCCAGCACTTCGACCGGCGGCAGCGGCTTGTCCGCCTCGCCCGAAACCCCCTGACTCAGCGCCACCACCCGCCGCAGCATTTCCACCATCAGCCCGGAGATGGCGAGGTTCGACCATTCCGGATCGGCTGTCGTGTGGACCAGGACCAGCCACCCTTTACCGCGTTTTTCCGCGGTAACAAGAGGCGTGCCGTCCTGCAGCCGGGCCCAGGTCTTGGACGCCAGATCGAGCGTCGGCTCGGCCAGCACCTGGCGCGACACCGTGACCTCGGACGGAATATCGATCCCGGCGAACGGACTGTCGGGCGAAAACGGCGCCAGATGCAGCGGCTGTTCCCAGGACAGCGCGCCGCCGAGCGTGCGCCCGCCGCGCCGTAAAGTCACCGGCAGCAGGCCGTCATCCGGCTGCTCGGCCAAGAGCGGACCGGCGAAACGCAACACCGTGCCGCCCTGTTCCAGCCACTGCGCCACTTTGGTCTTGTCCGCGTCGCCGAGCGCCGCGCCATCGGACAGGGCCAGCACGGCGATGCCGCCTTGCAGGAGCGCGCCGATCTCGCCTTCGCGCACTTCGCTGAAAGGCGCCAGCGCCTTGTCCAGATAATAGGCGCCGCTCAGCAGCGGTTGGGCCGCCGCGCTTGGTGCGAGGATGCCGACCGGCCGGCGTTTCCAGCGTTCGTCCAAAAGCAACACGGCGCCGGCGGAGGATTCGCCCTCGATGGCGATCGAGGTCGCGCGGTTCCTGAGTTCGGCCGGCATGGCAAGCCGCGCCAGCGCCGTGGTCTCGCCCGCCGCGATGGTCACTTCGCCGCGCGCCAGCAGCCTGCCGTCATCGCCCAAGGCGCGGACGGAAAGCGTCTCGGGCAAGGCGGGATCGGCGCGCATCACCAGCGCGGTCAAATCCTTGTCGTCGGCATCGGCGGGCGCGAGCAAGCGCGGCAGATCGTCGCCGCTTTCGCTGCGCACGCGCAGGGGCCCGAATTTCTGCAAACCCGCGGCGAAATCCTTGGCGTCGCCATTGTCGATGCCGTCGCAAAGCCAGACGATTTCCGCTACCCCGGCGGGATTAAGGCGATTGAGCCGCGCCAGCGCGGCAACGCGATCCTCGGGCCAAGGCCGGGGTTGCAGCGCTTCCGCCACGGCATGGGCGTCTTCCGGACGCAACAGCGACAAATCGGGCGCGGCGCCCGATCCCGGATCCTTCGCGGTTTCCAGCAGCACCACGTCGCTGCCGGCGCGCCTGGCCCGGCCGATCAGGTCGTCGAGCGCGGCGCGCATTTCGTCCCAATGCCGCGCCGAACTCCAGCCGTTATCGATCGCGATCACCAGCTTGCCGCCGGTAAGCGGCACGCGCGGGTTGAGCAACGGCTGGGCCAACGCCAGGATCACGCACGCCGCCAGCGCCAAACGCAGCAGCAGCAGCCAGAGCGGCGACTTGGCCGGGGTCTCCTGCGCCGGATTGAGACCCTGCAACAGGCGCAGCGCCGGAAAACGCACGCGCTGGGGCGCGGGCGGCGTGACCCGCAACAGCCACCACAGCACCGGCAACGCCGCCAGGCCCAGGAGCAGCCAGGGCGCGGCAAAGGCGAGGGGGCCGAGGCTCAGCATCGTCTAGTCCCCGGCCAAGGCGCGGTAAAGCCCGAGCAGCGCGTATTGCGGCGATTGATCGGTGCGGTGAACGCCGAAGCTCCAGCCGGCCAGCCGGGTCAGCGCCGCCAGCCCGGCGCGGTGGCGCGCCAGCTTCTCGATATAGGCCGCGCGGATGGTCTCGACCCGGCCGATCAGCAGCGGATTTTCCCGCTCCAGCCCCTCGAAGCGCACGCGCCCGGCGAAGGGCAGGCTCTCCTCCGCCGGATCGAGGATCTGCAGCACGTGGCCCTTCAGCCCGGCATCGGCGAAGCGCAACACGCGCTCATGGATGGCGTCGAGCGGCCCGAGGAAATCGCCCATCAGCACCATGTGGCCGTGACGCGGCAAGTTCTCGAAGCCGGGCAAATCGCCCCCGGTCTCGGCCGTGCCGCCGCGTTCGAGCAGCAGCGCCAGGCGGTCGAGCATGGTGCGGCCATGGCCGGGTGCCAGACCCGAGCCCAGCAGGGTCACGCGCTCGCCGCCGCGCACCAGCAGCGCCGCCAGCGCCAGCAGCAGGAGATCGGCGCGCGCGCGTTTACTCGGCCAATCGGGTTTCGAGGCGTAATCCATCGAGGCGGATGAATCGCGCCACAGAAAAACGCTCTGCGCCGCCTCCCATTCGGTCTCGCGCACATAGAGCCGGTCCGACTTGGCGCTTTCGCGCCAATCGACGCGGTTGGCCGGTTCGCCCGGCTCGTAAGGGCGGAATTGCCAGAAGGTCTCGCCCTGGCCGGTGCGGCGCCTTCCGTGGGTCCCTTGCGCCACGGCGGATGCGACGCGCTCGGCGGCGATCAGCAGCGGCGGCAGCGCCGATGCGGCCGCCTCGGCCCGGTGGCGAAGGGCGGCGGCCTTTGCCATTACAACAGCGGCGCCACGAGCCGGTCGATCACCTGGCCCATGCCGATGCCGTCGGCGCGCGCGGCGAAGGTCAGCGCCATGCGGTGGCGCAACACCGGATGGGCGAGCGCCACCACGTCGTCGACCGATGGCGCCAGGCGTCCATCCAGGAGCGCGCGGGCGCGCGATGCCAGCATCAAGGCCTGGCTGGCGCGCGGCCCCGGGCCCCAGGCGATGTGCTGGTGCGCTTCGTCTGGCGAATCGCCGGGACGCCCGGAGCGCACCAGCTTCAGGATCGCCTCGACCACGCTTTCGCCCACCGGCACGCGCCGCACCAGGCGCTGCGCCGCTAGCAGCTCGGGTCCGGTCAGCACCGGCGCGGCGCTGTCCTCGGCGACGCCGGTGGTCGCCAGCAACATCTTCCGTTCGGCTTCGAGATCGGGATAGCCGACGTCGATCTGCAGCAGGAAACGGTCGAGCTGCGCCTCGGGCAGGGGATATGTGCCTTCCTGCTCCAGCGGGTTCTGCGTCGCCAGCACGTGGAAGGGCTTGGGCAGCGGATGATACTGGCCGGCGACCGAGACGCGGCCTTCCTGCATCGCCTGGAGCAGCGCCGATTGCGTGCGCGGGCTGGCGCGGTTGATCTCGTCCGCCATCAACAACTGGCAGAACACCGGACCCGGAATGAATCGGAAGCCGCGCCTTCCGGTTTCGCTTTCCTCCAACACTTCCGAACCGAGGATGTCCGCCGGCATGAGATCGGGCGTGCATTGGATGCGCTTGTCGTCGAGCCCGAGCACGGTGCCGAGCGTCTCGACCAGCCGCGTCTTGGCTAGGCCGGGGACGCCGATCAGCAGGGCATGCCCGCCGGCCAGGAGCGTGATCAGGGCTTGATCCACGACCTCGCTCTGGCCGAAGATGACTCGGCCGATGCGCTGGCGCACCGCCTTCAGGCGCGCGCCCAGCGCCTCGATCTCGGCCACGGCGGCGGATTCTTCCGCGCCGCCGGCGGTCTTGGCGATCGGGCTTTCGCTGCTCATCGGCGAGGATCCTCCAATAAGGCCAGGGGAGGGCGGGACATGGACGACAAGGACAAGGCGCAAGCGGAACTCGCGCGCCTGGCCTCGTCCGCGGCCCGGCCCGCTGCCGGGGCCAAAACCGCGCCGCGCGATTGCGGGTATTTCGACATCCACATTGCCCGTGATGGTAGCTGGTTCTATCGCGGCTCTTCAATAAATCGCATGGCCCTGGTGCGGCTTTTCGCCGGCGTGCTGGAACGCGACGCCGAGGGCCAATACTGGCTTTCGACCCCGGCCGAGCGCGGCCGGATTACCGTCGAGGACGCGCCTTTCCTGGCGGTTTCGCTCGAATCCCGGAACCCCGGCAGCCCGCTTCAGGCGCTCACCTTCCGCACCAATCTTGACCAAAGCGTGACGCTCGACGGCGATCATCCCTTGCGCGTGACGCCGGATGAAGTGACGGGTGGCCCCATCCCCTATATCCTGGTCAGAGACCGGCTGGAGGCCCGCCTCGCCCGGCCGGTATTCTACGAATTGGTCGAATTGGGACGGGAGGAAAGGGTCGGCGACACAACTCTGTTCGGGGTATGGAGCAAGGGCAAATTCTTTCCGCTGGGCAGTCTAAACCAGCATCTTTGACCGCGGCCGAGTTGCGCGCGCGCTTTGCCGTGCACCAGCCGGGCATCCGCGCCTTCAGCAGCGAGCGGGTGCGCGGCGACCATCTGCTCGATCCCAACGTGAAATTGCCGCCGGGGCTGATCCCCGCGGCGGTGCTGGCGCCGCTGGTCGAACGCGCAACCGGATTCCAGGTTCTGCTGACGCAACGGACGCCGCATCTTTCCGCCCATGCCGGGCAGATTTCGCTGCCCGGCGGCCGCATCGAGCCGGACGACAAGGACGCGGTCCAGGCCGCCTTGCGCGAAACCGAGGAGGAGATCGGCCTCTCTCCCGCCCGCATCGAGGTGCTGGGGCGGCTCGACACCTATGTCACCGGCACCGGCTACGAGATCGTGCCGGTGGTCGGGCTGGTGACCGGGCCTTTCTCCCTGCGTCTCGATCCCAAGGAAGTGACCGAGGCCTTCGAGGTGCCGCTGTCCTTCATCCTCGACCGCGCCAACCACAAGCGCGAGACCCGCCTGCTCAGGAACGTCATGCGCACGTTTTTCGTGCTGCCTTACGAGAACCGCTACATCTGGGGCGCCACCGCCAGCATACTGGTCAATCTGGCCGAGGTGCTGGCGCCGGTGAAATCCGGCGCATGACACGGGTCGCGCTCACCGTCCTGCTGCCGCTGCTGGCGCCGACCGCGCTCTATTTCCTGTGGTACTACGCCTTCGGCCGCAAGGAAGAGACCGGAAGCGCGCGCCGGCCTTGGACCTGGCTGGTGCTCGCCGGATTGGCCGCCGCCGCCATCGTGCTGTTCACCGTCGGCATCGACGCCGGCGGCAACCACTCCGGCCAATACGTGCCGCCTCATGTCGAAGGCGGCGCCGTGGTGCCGGGGCAAGTGGTGCCGCAAGGACAACGCTGATGACCGAAACCGCCGCGCGTTTGAAGCCGCAAGCCTGGATGAAGGAGGCGTCGTGCCGCGCCGTGATGAAGGCGCTGACGGCCAAGGGCGGCGAGGCGCGTTTCGTCGGCGGCGTGGTGCGCGATGCGCTGTTGAAACGTCCGGTCAAGGACATCGACATCGCCACGCCGTTGCTGCCCGCCGAGGTGATGAAACGGCTCAAATCCGCCAAGCTCAAGGCGATTCCGACCGGCCTCGATCACGGCACGGTGACGGCGGTGGCGGGCAAGCGCCATTACGAGATCACCACCCTGCGCCGCGACGTCAAGACCTATGGCCGCCATGCCGATGTCGAATTCGCCGCCGATTGGGCGGAAGACGCGGTGCGCCGCGACTTCACCATGAACGCGCTGTTCCTCGACGCCGAGGGCAATGTCTTCGATTACGTCGCGGGCCTGCCCGATCTGAAGGAAGGGCGGGTGCGCTTCGTCGGCGATCCGGCCACGCGCATCCGCGAGGACGTGTTGCGGCTGCTGCGCTTCTACCGCTTCTTCGCGCATTACGGCAAAACAGCGCCCGACGGTCCGGCGCGGCTCGCCTGCCGCACCCTCGCCTATCTCCTGCCCAACCTCTCGGGCGAGCGCATCGCGGCCGAGACGCTGCGCCTGTTGGCGGCGCCGGACCCGTTGCCGGCGTTGCAATTCATGCAGGAGGACGGGGTGCTGTCGGCGTTGCTGCCCGAAGCAGCGGGGCTGGAGCGGCTGCGCCGTCTGGCCGCGTTCGAAAGTGATCCCGATCCGCTGCGCCGCCTGGCCGCGCTGATCGACCGCGACGCCGATCTGGTGGCATCGCGCCTGAAATTCTCCGCCGCGCAACGCGCGCGGCTGATCGAGCTGACGGCGCCGCCGCCCCTGGATCTCGCCGGCGACGTGCACGCGCAACGAAGCGCGCTTTATCATTTGGGCCCGGAGCTTTACGTCGACCGCGCCTTGCTGGCGGCGGCGGGGACGGGCGATGGCGCGCGCCTCAAGCCGCTTTTGGCCTTGGCCAAGAAATGGAAGCCGGTCGAGTTCCCGCTCAAGGGCCGCGACCTGACCAAGCTCGGCATGAAACCCGGGCCGGAGCTCGGAAAATTGCTCCACGATCTCGCCGCCTGGTGGGAAGCCGGCGATTTCAAACCCAAGCGGAAGGATTGCCTGGCCGAGGCCAAACGCCGGCGGCGCAAGCATGGCTAGGCGCGGCCAGGCGGAGCGTTCTTCGCCTTTGGAGATTCTGGCGATATTCCTGAAGCTCGGCCTGACCTGCTTCGGCGGCCCGGTGGCGCATCTGGGCTATTACCGCGCCGAATTCGTCGAGCGGCGCAAATGGCTCGACGAGGCGGGCTTCGCCGACCTGCTCGCCTTGTCGCAATTCCTGCCCGGCGCGGCGTCGAGCAAGTTCGGCATGGCCGTGGGCCTGCTGCGCGCCGGGATGACTGGGCGGCGCTCGCCGCCTGGATCGGATTCACCCTGCCTTCGGCGTTGCTGATGATCGGCTTCGGCTACGGCATCGCCCGGTTCGGCGGCCTTGCGGGCGCGGCCTGGCTGCACGGCCTGATGCTGGTGGCGCTGGCGGTGGTGGCGCTGGCGGTCTGGCAGATGGCGCGGCGTCTCGCCAACGACGTGCCGCGGGGCGCGCTGGCGCTTGCCGCCGCCGGCATCGCGCTGGCCCTGCCGGCGAGCTGGAGCCAGCTCGCCGCCATCGCCTTCGGCGCAACGATCGGCCGGCTGTTCCTGACCGGCCAGGTGCGGCACGAGGCGCAGCCCTTCCACCCGCGCATCCCGCGCGCCGTCTCGGTCGCGGCGCTGGCGCTGTTCTTCCTGCTGCTCGCGCTTCTGCCGGCGCTCGCGGTCGCGTTCGATTCGAACGCGCTCAAGCTGTTGGACGGTTTCTACCGTTCCGGTTCGCTGGTGTTCGGCGGCGGCCACGTGCTGCTGCCGCTCTTGGACGCGGTGGTGGTGCCGAAGGGCTGGGTGTCGCAAGACGCTTTTCTCGCCGGTTACGGCGCGGCCCAGGCGTTGCCCGGGCCGCTTTTCACCTTCTCGGCCTATCTCGGCATGGTGATGGGCCCGCCGCCGGGCGGCCTGGCGGCGGCCTTGCTCGCTCTCTTCGCCATTTTCCTGCCGAGCTTTCTGCTCACCGTCGGCGCATTGCCGTTCTGGAGCGAGCTGCGCGCCAACGCCGCGATGCAATCGATTCTGGCCGGCGTCAACGCCGCGGTGGTCGGGCTGCTGCTGGCGGCGCTCTACCGTCCGGTCTTCACCAGCGCGGTGTTCGGAGTCCGCGATTTCGTCTTCGCGCTGGCGGCCTTGGCGCTGCTGCAATTCGCGCGATTGCCGCCCTGGGCGGTGGTTCTGCTCGGCGCGGGCGCCGCCGAAATCCTGTCGCGGCTCGGATGAGTTAGGGCCACAGCACCGCCGGCGGCAGCGACATCAAAATCGCCTCGACATTGCCGCCGGTCTTCAATCCGAACAGCGTGCCGCGGTCGTAAAGCAGATTGAACTCGACATAACGGCCGCGCTTCACCAATTGCGCGCGGCGCTGTTCCTGGGTCCAGGGGCGCAGCATGTTGCGGCGCACGAGGCGCGGATATATCCGCGAGAACGCCTCGCCCACGTCGCGGGTGAAGGTGAAATCGTCGTCCCACTCGCCGCTGTTGAAATCGTCGTAGAAGATGCCGCCGACGCCGCGCGGCTCGTTGCGGTGCTTGAGATAAAAATACTCGTCGCACCATTGCTTGAAGCGCGGGTAATAGCCCGGATCGTGCGCGGCGCAGGCGGCTTCGAGCGCGGCGTGAAAATCGCGCGTGTCGGCGTCCTCGGGAAAGATCGGCGTCAGATCGGAGCCGCCGCCGAACCACCATTGGGTGGTGCGCAGATGCCGCGTGTTCATGTGCGCGGCCGGCACCAAGGGCGAGCGCGGATGCGCCACCAGCGAGATGCCGCTCGCCCAGAAACGCGGGTCTTGCGCCGCGCCGGGAATCTGGCCGCGGAACTCGGGCGAGAATTCGCCCCACACCGTCGAAACGTTGACGCCGACCTTCTCGAACACGCCGCCATGCATGAGCGAGATTTCGCCGCCGCCGCCGCCCTCGCGCTGCCACGCCTTGCGCTCGAAGCGTCCCGCCTTGCCCTCCTCGGGCCGCGCCGCGGCGTATTCGTCCTCGATGCTTTCGAACACGGCGCAGATGCGGTCGCGCAGCTCGGCGAACCAGGCCGCGGCCAAGGCCTTCTGTACCTCGGCGTCTTGCGTATCGCTCATGCCTCATCCTTCGGCAAAAGACCGGTCTGGCGCAACGCCTCGCCCAGCGCCAGCGCCGCCGCCAGCGCGACATTGAGCGAGCGCAGGTTAGGCTGCATCGGGATCAGCACGCGCTCGTCGGCCGCTTGCGCCACCTCCGGCGGCACGCCCGCCGATTCGCGGCCCAGCAGCAGCGAATCCTCCGCCGCGAAGGCGAAGCGATGATAGGGGAGACGCGCCTTGGTCGAAAGCAGCACCAGCCGGCCCGCGCGCGGCGTCCGGACATAGGCGTCCCAGGAGACGAAGCGGCGGATTTCGGCTTGGCCCAGGTAATCCATCGCCGCGCGTTTCAACCGCCGGTCGTCGAGCACGAATCCGCACGGCTCGATGATGTCCACGGCCACGCCCAGACACGCGGCGAGGCGCAGAATCGATCCGGCGTTTTGCGGGATATCGGGCTGGTAAAGGGCGAGGCGCATGGTGGAGAAGCTTGTGGATAGTTTCGCTCCTTGTCCAGCATGGGGCGAATGCCCCGCTCCGGCCGTGGATTTGGGCCCGCGATGCGGCAGGATGTCGCATAGAAGTGTTCGTTCAACCGTATAGCTTCGCGAAAGCCCTCGAAAACGGGGCGGGGAAAAGGGGGCTTGATGGCGGAATCGGCGCAATCGCAAACCGGGGACGCGCATGCCGAAGGCGGCACGCGGCGCGACTTCCTGGTGATCGCGGCCAATGCGCTGATGGGCGTGGGCGCGGCCTGCGCCGCCTGGCCGCTCATCAAGAGCATGAATCCGGCGCGGGACGTGTTGGCCGCCGGCGCGCCCGTCGACATCGACATCTCCAGCCTCCAGCCCGGCCAGCAGATTCTCGTGCTGTGGCGCTCGCGCCCGGTCTTCATCGTCAACCGCAACCCGGACGAACTGGCGAAGCTGCAAACCTCGCAGGACACGAGTCTGCTGCGCGATCCGAATTCGGACGAGCCGCAGCAGCCGCCTTACGCCAAGAACTGGCACCGCTCGCTCAAGCCGGAATTCCTGGTGCTGGTCGGCATCTGCACCCATTTCGGCTGCATCCCGGAATTCACGCCGCAGCCCGGCGGCGGCCTCGGCGCCAACTGGCCGGGGGGATATTTCTGCCCGTGCCACGGTTCGCGCTACGATCTCTCCGGCCGCGTCTTCAGCGGCGTGCCCGCGCCTTACAACCTGCCGGTGCCGCCTCATCGCTTCGTCAACGACACCACCATCCGGATCGGCGAGAATCCGCCGGACTCGGCCTGGGATTTCGGTTCGATCGTGCAGATTTAGAACGGCGCAATCATGGCCTTGCCGCAGAACAAAATCGTGCGCTGGATCGACCACCGTCTGCCGGTGTTCACCTTCCTCGACCACGAGCTTTATCAGTACCCGACGCCCAAGAACCTGAACTACTGGTGGAATTTCGGCTCGCTCGCCGGGATCGTGTTGGTGATCATGATCGTCACCGGCATCTTCCTCGCCATGCAGTACACGCCGCATGTCGATTACGCCTTCGCCTCGGTCGAGCGCATCATGCGCGACGTGAATTACGGCTGGCTGATGCGTTACATCCACATGAACGGCGCGTCGTTCTTCTTCATCCTGGTCTACATCCACATCTTCCGCGGACTCTATTACGGCTCCTACAAGGCGCCGCGCGAGCTGTTGTGGATGCTGGGCATCGTCATCCTGCTGCTGATGATGGCGACGGCGTTCATGGGTTACGTGCTGCCCTGGGGGCAGATGAGCTTCTGGGGCGCGACCGTCATCACCAACCTGTTCTCGGCGTTTCCCGGCGTGGGCAACGATATCGTCACCTGGCTGTGGGGCGGCTTCGCGGTCAGCAACCCGACCTTGAACCGGTTCTTCTCGCTCCACTACCTGCTGCCCTTCCTGCTCGTCGGCGTGGTGGGCTTGCATCTGGTAGCGTTGCACCAGCACGGCTCGAACAATCCCCTGGGCATCGACCGCAAGGGGCCGCAGGATTCGATCCCCTTCCATCCCTATTACACCATCAAGGACATGTTCGGCCTGGGCGTGTTCCTGATCGTCTTCGCCCTGTTCGTGTTCTATTGGCCCAATCTGCTGGCCGATCCGGCGAACTACATCCCCGCCAATCCGTTGCAGACCCCGCCCGAGATCGTGCCGGAATGGTACTTCCTGCCGTTCTACGCCATCCTGCGCTCGATCCCGAACAAGCTCTTCGGCGTCTGCGCCATGTTCGGCTCGATGCTGGTGCTGTTCGTCGTGCCCTGGCTCGACACATCGAAGGTGCGCTCGGCCTATTTCCGCCCGGTCTTTAAATGGGTGTTCTGGCTGTTGGTGATCGACTGTTTCGCGCTGGGCTGGGTCGGGGCGCACCGGCCGGAAGGCTGGTTCGTCATCATCGGCCGGATCGCCACCTTCTACTACTACCTCCATTTCCTCGTCCTGCTGCCGGTCATCGGCTGGTTCGAGCAGCCGTTGCCGCTGCCGCCCAGCATCTCGAGCCCGGTCTTGAAGAGAGGCGGAAGGCGCCTGGCCCCTCGCGAGGCACAAGCCATGACGCGGCGGCGGATAATGCCGGCGCTGGCCGGCGCGGCGTTGCTCGCGCTGGGTGCGGGCGCGGCTTGGGCGCAGGATTCCTCCGAACCGCCGCTGCCCAAGATGGAATGGTCCTTCAACGGGCCGTTCGGCACCTTCGACCGCGCCGCGTTGCAGCGCGGATTCCAGGTCTATAACGAAGTCTGCTCGGCCTGCCATTCCATGAACCTGCTGTCCTACCGCGATCTCGAAGGGCCGTCCGCGCTGGGCTACAGCGCGGACGAGGTCGCGGCGATCGCGGCGACCAAGCAGGTGACCGACGGTCCCAACGACCAGGGCGCGATGTTCCAGCGCGCGGGCCGGCCGGCGGATCATTTCGTCGCGCCCTTCGCCAACGAGGAGGCGGCGCGCGCGGCCAATGGCGGCGCGCTGCCGCCCGATCTCTCGGTCATCATCAAGGCGCGCGCGGGCGGCGCCGATTACGTCCACGCCATCCTCACCGGATTCCGCGATCCGCCCCAGGACATGAAGATGGCCGCGGGCATGAACTACAACATGTATTTCCCCGGCCACCAGATCGCCATGCCGCCGCCCTTGACCGACAACCGCGTCACCTTCGCCGACGGCACGCCGGCGACCATCGACCAGGAAGCGAGGGACGTGGCGACCTTCCTCACCTGGGCGTCGGAGCCCACCATGGAAGAGCGCAAGCGCACCGGCGCCAAGGTGATGATCTTCCTGCTGGTGATGACCGGCGTGCTCTACGGCGCCAAGCGCCGCGTCTGGTCAAGCCTGCACGACAAAGACGAAAAAACTCCTGAGAATCCCGCTCGCTCGTCATTGCGAGGCCGCGCAGCGGCCGAAGCAATCCAGTGAGCCCGCTTCACCGTTTCTGGATTGCTTCGCCTTCGGCTCGCAATGACGGCTAAACGCCTATTCCGCCGCGTCTAGTTCGTCACGAAATGGAAGGAATTGACGTAGCGGTCGTAATCGGCCGGGGGCTTGCCTTTGCTCCACAGCACCATGATCTGATAGAGCGTCTGGGATGTGACGTAGATCCGGACATGGGCGAATGTGTCGGCGGAGGCCATGTCGTAATCGGTGCCGGTGACGCCGCCCAGCGAAACCGGATGCTCGCTGGTGATTTGTCCCTTCAAGGAACTGAGCTGGGCCTGCTTGACCCCCTGGATCGAATTCTGGATGTCGAGCGCGGTGGGGTATTTCGAGACCGCCACCATGTAGGTGTGGTCGGCATCGGTATCGCTTTCGTATTGGTGGAGATAGGTCTTCCCGGCCGCCGAATCGACCGCGCTGGACGTGAATTCCGGCTTGGTCGGCGACGCGATCGAGAAGCCGTCCTCCGCATAGACGTAGTCTTGCCAATCCGCCGAGGCGTTCGCTGCTGGCAAGGCCCAGATCAGCGCCGCCAAGGCCAGCGCCCGCCATATCGTGTTACGCATTGCGTTCGTCCCCCTGGTTCAAAACCCCGGTGGCTAGATTAGCGCCGATCCGGGCGCGCGCCTATATCCTCGCCGCCGATTCCTGTTGCCGGTTCGGGGCTGCGCTGGTTGACTGGCGCCCGCAACGGGGGAAAAACGGCGTGGTTTCGCGCGTAATCGGCATCATCGGCGGCAGCGGCCTCTACCAGATCGAGGGGCTGACGGAGATATCCTGGCGCGCCGTCCCATCGCCTTTCGGCCGCGCCTCGGACGAGCTGTGCTTCGGCAAGCTCGGCGGGACCCAGGTGGTGTTCCTGCCGCGCCACGGCCGCGGCCACGTCATCCCGCCGAGCGAGATCAATTTCCGCGCCAATATCGACGCGTTGAAGCGCGCGGGCGTCACCGACATCGTTTCGCTCTCCGCCGTGGGTTCGTTCCGGGCTGGAACTGCCGCCCGGCACCTTCGTGCTGGTCGACCAGTTCATCGACCGCAGCTTCGCCCGCGCCAAGAGCTTCTTCGGCACCGGCTGCGTCGCCCATGTGTCGATGGCGCATCCGGTGTGCGGCCGCCTCGGCCAGCACCTCGCCCAGGCCGGCGAGGCGGCCGGCACCGCCATCCGCCGCCACGGCACCTATCTGGTGATGGAAGGCCCGCAATTCTCCACCTTGGCCGAGAGCAATCTCTACCGCCAATGGGGCTGCGACGTCATCGGCATGACCAACATGCCCGAGGCCAAGCTCGCCCGCGAGGCCGAGATCTGCTACGCCACGATCGCCATGGTCACCGATTACGACTGCTGGCATCCCGACCACGATCACGTGACGGTCGAGATGATCGTCAAGGTGCTGATCGCCAACGCCGACAAGGCCAAGGATGTCGTGAAGCGGGTGGTACCACTGATCGCCGGGGATGCGGGTCCCTGCCCGCAGGGCTGCGACCACGCGCTCGACCATGCCCTCATCACCGATCCCGCCAAGCGCGATCCGGCCCTGCTGAAAAAACTCGACGCGGTGGCGGGCCGCGTCCTCGCCAGGAAATAATCCCGTGAAAGTCGGCGGCCAGGCGATGCGCACCATCTGGCTCGAGCCGGACGGCGCCACCGTCGGCATCATCGACCAGACTTTGCTGCCCTTCGAATTGAAGACGCGCCTTCTCGCCAATCTCGATGAAGCCGCGCACGCGATCCGCGCCATGCTGGTGCGCGGCGCGCCGCTCATTGGTGCAACGGCGGCCTATGGCATGGCGCTGGCGATGCGCGCCGATCCGTCCGACGCCGCGCTCGACCAGGCCGCCAAGACGCTGCTCGCGACCCGGCCGACCGCGGTCAATTTGCGCTGGGCGGTCGAGGATATGCGGACGCGGCTCAAAAATATCCCGCCGGCGGGCCGCGCGGCGGCTGCCTATGCCCGCGCCCATCAAATCTGCGAGGAGGACGTGGCCATCAACCGCGCCATCGCTGACGCGGGGCTGCCGCTTATCCAAAAGGCCTGGGAGAAGAAGGGCCGCAAGAATCCTGTCGAGATCCTGACCCATTGCAACGCCGGCTGGCTCGCCGCGGTCGATTGGGGCACGGCGCTGGCGCCCGTCTATCTGGCCTTCGACCAGGGCATCCCGGTCCATGTCTGGGTCGACGAGACCCGGCCGCGCAACCAGGGCGCCAGCCTCACCGCCTGGGAACTCGGCAGCCACGGCGTGAAACACACGGTCATCGCCGACAATGCCGGCGGTCACTTGATGCAGCAGGGCCGGGTCGATCTCTGCCTGGTCGGCACCGACCGCACCACCTCGGCGGGCGACGTCGCCAACAAGATCGGCACCTATCTCAAGGCGCTGGCCGCCTTCGACAACAAGGTGCCGTTCTACGTGGCGCTGCCTTCGCCCTCGATCGACTGGTCGATTTCCGACGGGCGGAAAATACCCATCGAGCAGCGCGACCTCGGCGAACTCGCCGAGATTTCCGGGAAACTTCCGGGCGGCGGATTGGCGCGGGTGCGGGTGATCCCCGAGGGCAGCCCGGCCGCCAATCCCGCTTTCGACGTGACGCCGGCAAGGCTGGTGACCGGCCTCATCACCGAGCGCGGAATCTGCGCCGCCTCGCGCGAAGGACTCTTGTCGCTGTTCCCCGAACGGCGCGCGGCGGAGTAACCCCGGTCATTGCGAGCCGCGAGCAGATGCGAAGCGGCGAAGCAATCCAGGGCTGCGGCACCGTCTGGATTGCTTCGGCCGCTGCGCGGCCTCGCAATGACGAGCCTACCCGATATGCTGCTTCAGGAACGCGGTGGTGCGTTCGAGCGCGAGCTTGCTCGCGGCGGCGTCGAAGGACGGGCGTTCGTCGCAGGAAAAGCCGTGGCCGGCGCTGTAGACATAGATCGGCAGGCCCGGCTGCGCCTGCTTGATCTTCTCCACGTCGGTCATCGGGATGGACTGGTCCTTATCCCCAAAGTGCAGAATCAGCGGCACGCGCGGCTTCTCGCTGGCGTGCGCGGCGATCATGCCGCCGTAATAGCCCACCGCCGCGGCGACGCCCGTTAGCCTTGTGGTGGAAAGGAAGGCGATCGAGCCGCCCCAGCAATAACCCACCACCGCCACCTTGCCGAACTGCTTGGCGTAATCGATCGCCGCCTGGGTGTCGGCGAGCGTCGCCTCCAGCGTGAATCTTGGGGCGCAAAGCGCGGCCTTCCTCGATGCTCTTGGGGTCGTAGCCCAACTCGATGCCTGGCTTGACGCGGTCGAACAGCGCCGGCGCCACCGCGGCATAGCCCATGGCGGCGAAGCGGTCGCTCACCGCCTTGATGTGATGGTTGACGCCGAAGATCTCCTGGATGACGACGATGGCGCCCTTGGGTTTGGCCTTGGGCTTGGCCACATAGGCGCCGAGCTTGAAGCCGTCCTTGGCGGTCAGCGAAATCATCTCTCCCATGGAAATCCTCCTCGTTTCTAACTGGTTTCTGGACGGCGGCGATATTAGGGAAGGGGGCCTGCGAATTCCAGGGCCAGAGCTAGAGATTGAACCGCACATGCAGGATATCGCCGTCCTGCAACGTGTAGTCGGCGCCTTCGAGCCGCATCTTGCCCGCTTCCTTCGCCTGGGTTTCGCCGCCCGCAGCCACGTAATCGGCGTAGGAAATCACCTCGGCGCGGATGAAGCCCTTCTCGAAATCGCTGTGGATGACGCCCGCCGCCTGCGGCGCCTTGGCGCCCTGGCGCACCGTCCAGGCATGGGCCTCCTTGGGGCCGACGGTGAAGAACGTCACCAGGTCCAGAAGCCGGTAGCCCGCGCGGATGATTCGCGCCAGCCCGGTCTCCTTGAGGCCCAGCGTGGCGAGGAATTCGCGCCGCTCGGCCTCGGATGCGAGCTGCGCCACCTCGGATTCGATCGCGGCCGAAATCACCACGCATTGCGCGCCTTGCCTCGAAGCGTAGTCCGCCGCCCGCGCCGAAAACGCGTTGCCCTTGGCGGCCGCCGCCTCCTCGACGTTGCAGACGAACAGCACCGGCTTGGCCGTGAGCAATTGCAGGTCCTTGACGATAGGCTGCGGCTTCGCGCGGCAACACAACCGTGCGCGCCGGCTTGCCCGCCTTGAGCGCTTCCAGGATGGGCTCGATCACCGCGAGCTGCGCCTTGGCCTCCTTGTCCGCGCCCTTGGCCTTTTTCTCCGCCGCGACGCGGCGTTTCTCCAGGCTTTCGAGATCGGCCAGCATCAATTCGGTTTCGACGGTTTCGGCGTCGCGGATCGGGTCGATCGAGCCCTCGACATGGGTGACGTTGCCGTCCTCGAAGCAGCGCAGCACCTGGGCGATGGCGTCGACCACGCGGATATGCGCGAGGAACTGGTTGCCCAGCCCTTCGCCCTTGCTGGCGCCGCGCACCAGCCCGGCGATGTCGACGAATTCCAATTGGGTCGGCACGATCTTGGCGGAGCTGGCGAGCCGCGCCAGGATGTCGAGCCGATCGTCCGGCACCGCCACCCGGCCGATATTGGGCTCGATGGTGCAGAAGGGATAATTCGCCGCCTCGGCCGCCTGGGTCGCGGTCAGCGCGTTGAACAGCGTCGACTTGCCCACATTGGGGAGCCCGACAATGCCGCAATTGAATCCCATCTCTAGCTTTCGGCCGGCCCATGCCCTCCCCCGTTCGCGGGGGAGGAATTGGAGGGGCATTTTTCGGATTGGGATGGAGGATCGCCGCCACCTTGGTGGCGAAGCCGTTGGTGTCGTCGGCCACCAGCAGCGGGTAGGCCTCGGTCATGGCCTCGATCAGCGGCTTGAGCCATTCCAGCTCGTCGGCTTCGAAATTCTGCAGCACATAGGGCTCGACCAATTCGCGGGCGCCGGGGTGGCCGATGCCGACGCGCACGCGCCAGTAATTGTTGCCGATGGCGTCGTCGATCGAGCGCAGGCCGTTATGCCCGGCGCTGCCGCCGCCGAGCTTGACCCGGAGCTTGCCGGGATCGAGATCGATGTCGTCGTGGAACACGGCGATCTGGTCGGGCGCGATCTTGTAAAGCCGCGACGCCGCGCCGACCGCCTCGCCCGAAAGGTTCATGAAGGTCTGCGGCTTCAAGAGGTAAATCCGCTCGCCGGCCGTGGCGCTCTCGGCCAATTCGGCCTGGAACTTGGCGCGCCAGGGCCGGAAGCCGTGGTGGCGTTGGATCGCGTTGACCGCCAAAAATCCCAGATTGTGGCGGGTACGCTCGTAGCGGGCCCCGGGATTGCCGAGCCCGACCAGAAGCCGCATCGGACGGTCCGGCTACTTCTTGGGGGCCGCGCCGCCGGCCGGCGCCTTGGGAGCCGCCGCGGCCGGTGCCGCACCCTTGGCTCCCGCGCCCGGAGCCGCGCCCGGAGCCGCACCCTTGGGTGCCGCGCCCGGCGCGCCACCCGGGGCCGCACCCGGAGCCGCGCCTGGCGCCGCGCCCGGCGCCGCGCCCGGAGCCGCGCCTGGAGCCGCACCGGCTTCGCCTTCGGTGATGCCGGCCTCGGCCGCCGCCGCGGCTGCTGCCGCCGCCGCTGCCGCTGCCGCCGCTGCCGCTGCCGCCTCTTCGCGCACCGCGGTCGGCGAGGCGATCGAGGCGACGGTGAAGTCGCGGCCGATGACCGGACGCGTGCCCTCGGGCAGCTTGACCGTTTTGATATGGATGCTGTCGCCGATCTCGAGATCGTCGAGCGCGATGGTGATGTGCTCGGGAATGGCGTCCACCGGGCAGAGCAGCTCGATCGCGTGGCGCACCACGTTGAGGATGCCGCCGCGCTTGATGCCGGGCGAATTCTCCGCGTTGATGAACCGCACCGGCACGGCGACCTTCAGCTTGGTGCCGGCGCCCACGCGCATGAAATCGACATGCACCGGCCGGTCGGTCACCGGATCGAGCTGGACCTCGCGCGGCAGCGCGCGATGCTTCGATCCCTCGTACTCGACCTCGATCAGGCGGGCGAAGAAGCCCGGCTTGACGTATTCGCGCGACAATTCACGCGGATCGACTGCGATCGGCGTGGGCTTCAGGCCCTCGCCATAGAGCACGCCGGGCACCATCCCGGCGCGGCGCGTCGCGCGGGCGTTTCCCCGTCCCACGCCGTCGCGCGGCTTGACGCTCAAAGTGATCGTGGCGGCCATGATTCCAGCTCCTTCAGGCGAACAGACTCGAAACCGAACGTTCCTCGCTGATGCGTTTGATCGCTTCGGCCATCAGCGGGGCAATGGTGAGGCGGCGGATGTTGCGCGCCACCCGCACCGCCTCGGTGGCGGCGATGCTGTCGGTGGTCACCAGCGCTTCCATCGGCGAGGCGGTCACGCGCGCCACCGCGCCGCCGGACAATACGCCGTGGGTGACATAGGCGGCCACCGTCTTGGCGCCGCGTTCGACCAGCGCCTCGGCGGCGTTGCACAGCGTGCCGGCGCTGTCGACGATGTCGTCGACCAGGATGCAGCGGCGGCCCTGCACGTCGCCGATGACGTTCATGACCTCGGACACGCCGGCGCGCTCGCGCCGCTTGTCGATGATGGCGAGATCGGCGTCGAGCCGCCGCGCCACCGCGCGCGCGCGCAGCACGCCGCCCACGTCCGGGGAGACGATGACCAGCTCCTTGCCGTCATAACGCTCCTTGATGTCCTGGATGAACACCGGGGCGGCGAACAGATTGTCGGTCGGGATGTCGAAGAAGCCCTGGATCTGGCCGGCGTGGAGATCGAGCGTGAGCACGCGGTCGGCGCCGGCGGCGGTGATCATGTTGGCGACCAGCTTGGCCGAGATCGGCGTGCGCGGGCCGGATTTGCGGTCCTGGCGGGCATAGCCGTAATAGGGGATGACGGCGGTGGAGCGGCGCGCCGAGCCGCGCTTCAAGGCGTCGAGCGTCACCAGCAATTCCATCAGATTGTCGTTGGCCGGGTAGGAGGTCGGTTGGACCACGAACACGTCCTCGCCGCGCACGTTCTCGTTGATCTCGACGAACACTTCCATGTCGGAGAAGCGGCGCACGCTGGCGTCGGTCAGCGGCGTCTTGAGAAAGGCCGAAATAGCCTCGGCCAGCGGGCGATTGCTGTTGCAAGCGAGAATTTTCATGACTGTGTCGCCGTCCGTGGCCTTGCGCCCGGATGGGCCGCCTCGCTTCGCGCCGGTGGGCCAAAGCGGGCGCGAATGTAACAAAGGGTGCCCGGGCTGTAAACGCCCTTCTGGAGCAGGTTTGGCGGGAAAAGCCCCGCCCGGCGAAGGGCTTAGGCGCCGCCCGGCGGCGTCCCGGCCTGTTCGATGAGCTGGCGGACGCCGGGGGCGGCGGCGGCGGTGACGGCATAGGCGATGTCGCCCCAGAAGGTATCGAGGCTGCCGGCCGGCACCGCGTTCTCCTGGTTGACGCGCCCAACCTCGCTGCCGTCGGGGCGTATGAGCGCCCAGCTCACCTTGACCTTCTGGTTCTTGCCGTCGGGCGGCGCCACCACGACCTCGGCCGAGAGCGTGAAATCCGGCTTGCCGCCGTCCGGACCGGCGAGCGCGACATGGATGCGCCCCAACGCCGCGCCCATGGCGCGGGCGAGCGCGGTGTCGCCGTCGCCCGGCGCGCCGCTCACGGTACCGAGCGCCACCACCGGGCTGGCGTTGCCCTGCGGCAGCGGCGCGTCGCTTTCGACCAGCTCGGCGATTTCGGGCGCCGCCGGTCCCGCCAAGGCCTGGGCGATCTCGTCGCCGCCCCGGCGCCAGGATTCCTCGCTTGCCGTGGTGTTGCTTTCGGCGCCGCCGAGCTTGCGGCCGTCGGCATCGGCGAGGGTCCAGGTGATGATGATGGCCTCGCTATTGTCGCCGGCGGCCAGCATGGTGACCGTGGATGAGAGGCGGAAGCTGCGCCGGTTGGATGCAACCGCGCTGGCCGGCACGTCGGCCTTTTGCAGCGCCTCGGCCATGGCCTGGGCGATGTCGGTCGCCGCCGGCTGCGGCGCGCCCGTCACCGGCATGACGAAGATGCCGACGCTGTCTTGCGGGGTGAGCGCGGGCGGGCCCCGCTTCGCGTCGCCGGTCGCGGACGGGGTTTGCGCCGCGCCCTGGCAGGCGGCGAGGGCGAGGACGAGCAGGATGCCGGCGAATCGCCAGGTGAATTGAGGGCGGCGCATGATGCGGCGCGCATCATATCGGGCGCGATGCCGCAAAGCTATGGCGCGCACCTCAGGGCGCGAGCGCGATCGCCGAAAGCCCGAGGCCGTGGCCTTTCTCGCCCTTGAGGCAGGCGCGGCGGTAGGAGAAGAACCGCGCTGCCTCGGCCGCGGTGTCGGCGCCCGAAAGCTCGATGCGTTTCAGGCCCAAGGCCTTGAGCCGCTTTTCGGTGTAGCCCGGCAGGTCGAACAGGAAATGCCCCGCCCTCGGCGAAGGCGCGAAAAACGCGGCATTGGCCGGGTCCTGCGCCAGGAAGGGCGCGGGGAATTCCGGCCCGACCTCGTAGGAGATTCGCGCGATGCACGGGCCAATGGCGGCGTGGATGCGCGGCGCCGAGGCGCCGAGATCCTCCATCGCCGCCACCACCGCCTCGATCACGCCCTTGAGCGCGCCGCGCCAGCCGGCATGGGCCGCGCCGATAACCCGGGCCTCGCCGTCGGCGAGCAGGATCGGCGCGCAATCGGCGGTCAATATTCCAAGCGCGACGCCGGGCACGCGCGTCACCAGCGCGTCGGCGCGCGGTGCTTGATCCTCATGCCAGGGATTTTCCACCACCACCACCTCGGCGCCGTGCACCTGCTTGGCGGTCGCGAGCGCGGAGGGCGCGAGCTTGAGCGATTTCATGGCGCGGGCGCGATTCTCGGCAACGCGCGCGGCCTCATCCTTGGCGCCGAAGCCGCAATTGAGCGAGGCGTAAACCCCGGCGCTGACTCCGCCCGCGCGGGTGAAGAAACCGTGGCGGATGCCGGGCAGCGACAGCGATGCCAACTCGATCATTTGCCAAACCCCGCGGGCGCGGGCAAGTCCGGATGGGTCAGCGCCAGCGCCTTGAACAAACTGCCCATTTGCGCGGGTTCGATCAAGCGGCGGCAGGCGGCTTCGATCGCTTGGGATTCCTCGGCGGTCTTGCCCGCGGAGAGCGTCCGCGCGCGCTCCGCCAATCCCAACGCCGAAAGGAAATCGCCTTGCGTTACCGGCCCCCACACAAGCGCGCCGGCGGCGGAAGCCGCCTGGCCGAAAGCGGCGAAATCGACATGGGCGGTGAGATCGGCGCTGCCCGGGTCTTTGAGCGGGTCGAAACGCCGGTGACGCGACACCGCCTGGAAAGAGTCGCCGGGCGCGCCGGGGAAATAGCCGTAATCGATCAGCAGTGCGGCCCCGCCCTCGTCCTTCAACCGCCCGCCCAAGGCGCGGGCGATCTCCCGGGCTTCCGGACAGATTTCGGCGACGCTGCCTTCCGGCCAATCGGGAAAGGAATATCCGGCGCTGGCGGGATCGAGGACGAAGGCAAGATCGCCGGCCGCGTCGAGGCCGATGCGGCGCTCAAACCAGCCATCCTTCCGTCGCTCGAATTGCCGGATGGGCAAGGCGTCGAGGAATTCATTGGCGACCAGCAGCAGCGGGCCCGGCGGCAGCTGGTCCACGGGCTCATGCCAAGAAGCGTCTTCCCCGGCGAGCGTCTTTTCCTGGATGGCGCGCAATGACGGCGAGCGCTCGACCAGATGCAGCCTGATGGCGCGGCGGAATGCGGGCATGATTCGCGCGGCGCGCAGGAAATCCGCCATCAGCGTGCCGTTGCCGGGGCCGAGCTCGCACACCAACACCGGATCGGGCGCGCCCATCCTCTGCCAAAGATCGGCGCACCACAGCCCGATCAATTCGCCGAAGACCTGGCTCACCTCGGGCGATGTGATGAAATCGCCCTTGGCGCCGATCGGTTCGCGCGTGGCGTAGTAGCCCTGCCGCTCGTCCCACAACGCCGCTTCCATGTAATCGGCCAGGCTCAACGGCCCTGTCGGCGCGGATGCGGCGCGCGAGTTGGCCGCGGAGATCGCCCGCGCCGCTCACGGCCCCTGCTTGAAATCGGGCGGCGGCCTGGTTCGCGCCCACCACAACAGCCAGGCGCCGATCAAGAGCAAGGGGATCGACAAGAGCTGCCCCATGGTCGCGCCGCCCCACAGAAAACCCAGATTGGCGTCGGGCTGGCGGAAGAACTCGGCGGTGATGCGCGCCACGCCGTAACCCAGGATGAAGGTTCCGGCGAGCGTGCCCGGCCGGTTCCGCGCTCCCGCCCGCAACAGCGCGTAAAGCAGCAGGAACAGCACCACGCCTTCGAGCCCGGCCTCGTAAAGCTGGCTCGGATGGCGCGGCAGATGTTCGGGATCGCTGGGGAAAATCATCGCCCAAGGCACGTCGGTGACGCGGCCCCACAGTTCGTCATTGATGAAATTGGCGATGCGGCCGAAGAACAGCCCGATCGGCGTGGCGCAGGCGATGATGTCGGCGAAGCCCAGGAAATTGATCTTGCGCTGGCGGCAGAACAGGGCGAGCGCCGTCAGCACGCCCAGCGTGCCGCCGTGGAACGACATGCCGCCATGCCACAGCGCGACGATCTGGTCCGGGTTCTCCAGGTAAAACTCGGGCTTGTAGAACAACACATAACCCGCGCGTCCGCCCAGGATGACGCCGAGCGTGGCCCAGGTGAGGAAATCGTCGATCTGCGCGCGCGAGGCGACTTCCGGCGGCCGCGACGCGATCCACAGGCAATAGCGCCAGCCGATCAGCAGCCCGGCGATATAGGCGAGCGCGTACCAACGGATGACCAGCGGCCCGAAGGCAATTAGCACCGGATCGATGACGGGATAGGGGATGGTCAACACGGGGGGCGGGGACCGCTTACGGGTTACGCGTCATTTATAGGGATCGGGGCCGGCGAGATAGGTCTGGACGTAGTGCTTCACGCCCGCCTCGAGTTCGGTGGCCGGCCGGTCGTAACCGGCCCCGATCAGCCGCGCCATCTTGGCCTCGGTGAAATACTGGTACTTGTCGCGGATCGCCACCGGCGTATCGATGAATTCGATCTCGGGCTTCTTGCCCAGCGCGCGGAAAACCGCTTCCGCCAGATCGGCGAAGCTGCGCGCCTTGCCGCTGCCCGAATTGAAGATGCCGTTGACGCCGGGATGGTCGTAGAGCCACAGCATCATGGCGACGCAATCCTCGACGGAAACGAAATCGCGCTTCTGTCCGCCGTCGGGATAGGCCGGATTGTGCGACTTGAAGAGTCTCGCCGCCTCGCCGGCCACCGCGCGCGGGAAAATCTGGGCCACCACGCTCTTCATCGCGCCCTTGTGATACTCGTTGGGCCCGTAGACGTTGAAGAATTTGAGCCCGACCCATTGCTTCGGCCGGGGCGCGTTGGAGGCGGCCAGGCGCGCGACGCGGCGGTCGAACATGTGCTTCGACCAGCCATAGGCGTTCAAGGGCCTGAGCTTGGCCAGCGCGACCGGCGCGTTGTCGTCGTCGAAGCCGGCGCTGCCGTCGCCGTAAGTCGCCGCCGAGGAGGCGTAGATCAGCCGCGCCTGGTGCGCGGTGCACCAATCCCACAGGCGTTGCGACAGGGTGAAGTTCGAGGCCACCACCAGATCGACGTCGCGTTCGGTGGTGGCGGAAATCGCGCCCATGTGGAAAATCGCGTCGATCTTGCCCGCATTGGCGTCGAGAAATGCCATCAGCGCCTGCGGCGGAATGATCCCGGCCAGTTCGCGCTTCGCCAGATTGCGCCACTTGTCGCCGTCGCCCATGATATCGCAGACCACGATATCGCTTTGGCCCCGCGCCTCCAGCGCCGCGACCAGATTCGAGCCGATGAAGCCGGCGCCGCCGGTGACCAGGATCATGGCCGGTGTTATAGGCGCTGGGCTTCCATGCTCACAAGGTGCTAGGTTCCGGGCATGCAGACCGAGAACCGCCTGCTCGAGGATTTGGCCCGCGTGGCCCAGGGCGCGGCCGGCGCCTTCGCCGGCATGCGCGAGGAGCTGGAGACGCGCCTCAAGGAGCACGCCGAGCGCCTGCTGTCGCGCATGCATCTGGTGCGGCGCGAGGAATTCGACGCCGTCCAGGCCATGGCCGCCAAGGCGCGCCGGGCGCAGGAAATGCTGGAAGGCCGGGTATCCGCGCTCGAAGCCCGGCTCGGCCGCAAGCCCGGGAAAAAGCCCGCCCGCAAGGCCAAGGCCAAGCCGCGCGCCGCCGCCGAGCCGCCCAAAACCATCCCCTGATTCCTCCCCTGATTCCGCGTTTTGTGACGCATTCGAGGCTTGCCTCGGCTCGAAAGGCTTTGGCAGATTACCGCTAGTGGTGGGGCGGGGTTATCCATACTAAATCTGCGAATCCCGCATTTCCGGCCCAGAACGGGCCCCTTCGGAGGGCGCCCCAAGGAGTGTGGATGACCGCGCTGTCGATCGAAACTCGTACTGTCCCCCTCAACCCGATCGATCTGGTCGAGGAGATCGTCCAGTCCAATTCCTGGCCGCATGACCGCGCCAGCGACGAGGAGCTGGTGGTCGAGGTGGCGGGGCGCTGGTGCTCCTACCGCATGCAATTCGTGTGGGAACGCGCCGTCAACGCGCTGCAATTCTCCTGCGCCTTCGAGATGCGGGTGCCGCGCACGCGCCGCATCGCCATCAACGAGCTGCTGGCCGCGGTCAACGAGCGGCTGTGGATCGGGCATTTCGACGTCGCCGACGACCAGTCGCCGGCCTTCCGCCAGGGCGTGCTGTTGCGCGGCGCGCAAGGCGCCTGCGTCGAACAGATCGAGGATCTGGTCGACATCTCGCTCACCGAATGCGAGCGCTTCTATCCCGCCTTCCAGCTCGTGGTCTGGGGCGGCAAGCCGGCCAAAGAGGCGATCGCCTCGGCGATGATCGATCCGATCGGCGAGGCGTGACCAAGCTCCGCCCGGCGCCTTCGCGCGCCATCCTGCTGGTCGGTTGCGGCAAGATGGGCGGCGCGCTGCTCGCGGGGTGGAAGGCGAATCGCATCCCCGGCCCCTTCCATGTGGTCGAACCCAAACCGGCTCGGCGCATCAAGGGCGCGTTTTATTACGCCGCTCCGGAAAAACTCCCCGTCCGATTGGCGCCCGCCGCGGTGGTGCTGGCGGTGAAGCCGCAGCTGTTCGACCAGGTCTTGCCCTATTACCGGCGCTTCGCTTTGGGCGGCGCGGTCACGCTTTCGATCGCCGCCGGCAAGACGATTGCCTCGATCGCCCACGGTCTCGGCTCCGAAGCCGCCATCGTGCGCGCCATGCCCAACACCCCGGCGGCGATCGGCCGCGGCATGTCGGTGGCTTGCGCCGGGCCCGATGTCTCGCGCTCGGCGCGCGCGTTGTGCGGAAGGCTGCTGGCGGCGGTGGGCGAGATCGCCTGGGTCGAGGACGAATCCTTGCTCGATCCGGTGACCGCGGTTTCGGGCAGCGGCCCGGCCTATGTCTTCCTGTTGATCGAGGCGCTCGCCAAGGCGGGCGAAGAGGCCGGACTGCCGGCCGCGTTGGCCGAAAAACTGGCGCGCGCCACCGTTTCCGGGGCGGGCGAACTGGCGCGGCTCTCCCCCGAAAGCGCGGCGTCTTTGCGCGAGGCCGTGACCAGCCCGGGCGGCACGACGCGCGCCGCGCTCGACGTGCTGATGGCGCCGTTGGGGCTCGAATCCCTGTTGCGGCGCGCGGTCGCGGCGGCGGCCAAACGTTCGCGGGAATTGGCGGGCTAAGGCGGCCGCGTTCGAGGGTTTTGGCTTAAAGGCCGGGAAGTGCGATAATACGGCCCATGCCGCCCCGGAAGAAAAAAGCGCCGTCCTCCAACCGATCCGCCCCCCGCGGCGGCGATGCCAAACCCCGCGTGGTCGCCGCCGCCTTGAAGCTCGCGGCAGCCAAGGGCTGGCGGCGCGTCTCCCTGGGCGAGATCGCGGCCGAGGCGCGGCTGTCGCTGGCCCAGCTCCACGCCCTTTACCGCGGCAAGCCGATGATCCTCGCCGCCTGCGTGCGGCATTTCGACCAGGCGGCGCTCAATGGCCCCGAGCCCGGCGCCAAGGACAAGAAGCGCGACGTGCTGTTCGACGTGCTGATGCGGCGGTTCGACGCGTTGCAGCCTCACCGCCAGGCGGTCGCGGCCATGCTCCGCGACAGCATCGGCGACCCGGCCGCGCTGCTGGGCTTCAAGCGGCTGCTGGTGTCGATGGGCTGGATGCTCGAAGCCGCCGGGGTGTCGAGCGCGGGCTTGGCCGGAAAGGCGCGGCGCAAGATTCTGGCCCTGGTCTATATCTCCGTTCTCCTCGTGTTCCTGAGCGACAAGAGCGAGGATCTGGCCAAGACCATGGCCGCGCTCGACCGCCGTTTGACCCTCGTCCAGGCCTGGCTGGGCCTATAGCCGGCGCCGGGATTCGGCCGGCTAGGGCCCCGAATTCGGGCTCGGATCGGCCATCTGCCGGGTTTTCGGTAATTTTATTGCATTGCGATAATTTTATCGAAGGGCTCTTCAAAAGAGCTTGACGGGGTTGGGTCAGAGGCCCATATTCATCATTGTGCAGTGCAACATAAACACTGCGAACCCATTAGCGAAGACCCGAACCCCGCTCTCTAACCCAAGGATGGACACCATGGACGGAAGACTCAATTTCCTCGACACCGACTTCAGCAAGGCGTTTGCCGGCTTCGCTTTGCCAGGTTTCGACGCCGAAACCGTGCTCGCCAGCCAGCGCAAGAACGTCGAAGCGCTGACCCAGGCCAACCAGCTTGCCGCCGAAGGGTTGCAGGCGGTCGCCAAGCGCCAGGTCGAAATCGCCAAGGAGGCGATCGAAGAGGCTTCGACGCTGTTTCGCGACATCACCCAGCCGAGCGCTCCCGAGGACCGCATCGCCAAGAACGCCGATCTTTTGAAGCAGGCGTTCGAGAAGGGCCTCGCCAACGCCCGCGAACTCACCCTCACCCTCGCCAAGGCACAGACCGAGGCGTTCGACGTGATCACCAAGCGCGTCGCCGAGGGCTTCGAGGAACTCCGTGAGACGGCCAAGAGCCGCGTCGCGAAGTAACTCTCGGAATCGTTTTTCGATGGCTTGAGCAGGGCCGCCCTTCGGGGCGGCCCTGTTCGTTTGTGGGGATCGCTGGGCCGCCGGGGCTAAACCGTTAGAGTCAACCCGTCGCGCGCGGTCTCGATCTCAACCTCGGCCAGCTTCGCCAGCATGTCGGGGTTCATGTGGGTCAGGATGACGCGCTTGGCGCCCAACGCGGGCAGGTTCTGCTTGAGCGGCAGATAGGCCAGATGGCCTTTGACCGGCTTTTCATAGGAGCTGCATTCGCAGATGAACAGATCGGATCCTTGCGCGGCTTGGGCCAGAGCGTCGCTCCAGGCGGTGTCGCCGGAATAGGTCACGACCTTGCCGTCGCATTCGAAACGCAGCGAGAAGCACGGATTTCCTCCCGCCGAATGCACGGCGGGAAAGGGCGTGACGGCGAAGCCGGCGCCGCGGTGACGCCGCCCCGCCGCGAGTTCGGCGGTTTCGATGGCGAATTTGAGCGCGACCGACGAGGAGCCGGGGAACAACGCCTCGCGCAGATCCCGCAGGCGTTGGGGAAATCCTTCCGGTCCCCAGATGAAGAAGGGTCGGATGCGCTTGCTCATCAGCTGCGCGTCCAGCAGCAGGAAAGGCAAGCCGCCGAAATGGTCGCCATGCAGATGGGAAAGCACCACGCCGTCGATGGCGTTCAAATCGATGCCGGCGCTTTTCAACGCCACTGGCGTGCTGGCGCCGCAATCGATCAGGAAGCGCGTCTCGGCCCCCGCCACCAGGAAACAGGTATTGAACCGCCCGCCGCTGCCGAAGGCGTCGCCGCTGCCGATGAAGGTTACGTCCATGGACGGAAGCCCGCTTCCTATTTCGGCAGGCGCAGCCGGGCGCGCAACCCGCCTTGCGGCGAATCCTCGAGCAGGATGTCGCCGCCATGGCCGCGCGCCACGTCGCGGGCGACGGCCAGGCCCAGCCCGGTGCCGCCGGTTTCGGGATTGCGCGAAGGTTCGAGGCGGAAGAAGGGGCGGAACACGTTCTCGCGCTCGGCGGGCGGGATGCCCGGACCGTCGTCGTCGACCAGCACCTCGACCGCGTTCTTGCCTTCGATCACCGTCACCCAGACATGCTTGCCGTAGCGCCGCGCATTGGCGATCAGATTGCCGAGGCAGCGCCGCATGGCGTCCGGGCGCAACGGCAACGGACAGCTCCCGGGCAGCGCCAGCAGCACCGGCGAGCCCGCCCGCCCCATGGCGTTGACGGCGTCGTTGACCAGCACGGAAAGGTCGCTCGGGCGCGTCTGCTCGGTGCCCTCGCCGCGGGCGAAGTCGATATAGCCCTGCAGCATGCGTTCCATGGTGGCGAGATCGGATTTGAGTTCGGCGGATTTGGCGTCGTTCTTCTGCAGTTCGAGCGCGAGCCGCATACGCGTCAGCGGCGTGCGCAAATCGTGCGACACCCCGGCCAGCATCTCGGTGCGTTGGGTGATCTGGCGCTGGATGCGATCGCGCATCTTGAGGAAGGCGGCGCCGGTCTGGCGCACCTCGGTCGCGCCTTCGAGCTTGAAATGGGGCACGTCGCGCCCCTTGCCGAAATCGTCCACCGCGTCCGCGAGCCGCGTCAGCGACCGGACCTGGTTGCGCATGAACAGCACGGCCACGCCCATCAGCACTAGGGACGAGCCCACCATCCACATCATGAAGATGTAGGTCGTGGGCGTGAACAGGCGCTTCTTCGGCACCGCCACTTCCATCACCCCGTCGCTGGTCTGGATCGAGACCAAAAAGTCGCGCGGGTCGAAATCGCCGTCGATCTGGAACGGCAATCCCAGACGCTGCGAGATCGCGTCGGCGAGATATTCGTCCATCCGGCCGGTGGTCGCGCGCCGCATGCCCTTGGGCAAAGTCTCGCCGGGCCGGAAGCCGTAATAGATCTCGGTGTCGGCCAGCGCGCGCTCGAACACGATCCGGCGCTCGGCCGGATTGTCGGCGATGACCAGCGAATCGAGGGTGAGCGCGATATCGGCCGCGACCGAGCCGGATAGCCGCCGCGCCACCGTGTCCCAATGCCGGTCGTAGAAGATCCAGGTGGCGATGATCTGGGCCAGCACCAGCGGCAGCACCAGGATCAGCAGCGAGCGGCCGTAAAGCGAGCGCGGCAGCATGCGCTTGAACCAGCGCCGGTGGCTGTCGGCGCCGGCCGTGCGCAACTCCGCCCCCGTGGCGGCCGGCTCGGCGAACAGCGGCGCCGCGTCCGGCCCGTGTTCAATCGGGCTTGAGGACATAGCCCGTGCCTCTCACCGTTTGCAGATAGCGCGGAAACTTGGGATCGCGCTCGATCTTGCGCCTGAGCCGCGTCATTTGCACGTCGACAGTGCGCAGATTGCCGCTGAACTGCGCCGTCTTGGCGAGCTCCTCGCGCGAAACCGCCTCGTTCGGCCGGATCGCCAGCGTCATCAGCAGCGCCTGCTCGGCGCTGGTGAGCTTCACCGGATATCCTTCGCGGTAAAGCTCGCCGCGCTTCAAATCCAGCCGGCAAGGCCCGAGCCGCAACTCGCCGGTCTTTTCCGGCATCGCGGCCGCGCGGGTGAGCACGTTCTTGACGCGCAACACCAGCTCGCGCGGCTCGAACGGCTTGACCAGGTAATCGTCGGCGCCGCGCTCGAGCCCGTTGATGCGATCCTCGCTTTCGGCCCGGGCGGTCAAGAGCAGGATCGGAATCCGGCTGGTTTCCCGGAGACTGCGCGTCAGGGAAAAGCCGTCCTCGCCCGGCATCATCACGTCCAAAATCAGCAGGTCGAAATCGAGGCTCTTGATCTTGGCGCGCGCCTCGGCCGCGTCGCCCGCGGTGGTGACGCGGAAGCCCTGATCGACCAGGTAGCGCCGCAACAAATCCCGAAGCCGCGCATCGTCGTCGACCACCAGCAGATGGGGCTCGGTCATCGAGCCGGCGGGTTCAGCGCGAGCCGTCATTGGCGCGCTCCGGCCGCGCAGGCTGCGCATCCCGTTCGAAGCGCCGGCGGTCAGCATGGCCGCCGATGATGCCGGTCATCACCTTGCGGAAGCCTTCGACCGCCTGCGCGCCCGCTTCGCGATAGGCCTTGGCGATGCGCTGGCGCTGCGTCTCCGACAATTGCCGCTCGAGTTCGGTGCCCTTCTCGGTCAATTCCAAGAGCCGCTGGCGGCGGTCGCTTTTGCCGGGTTTCTGGATGATGAATCCCTGCTGCATCAGCTGCCCCAGCACGCGCGACAGGCTCTGCTTGGTGATGCGCAGGATGCCGAGCAGGTCGCTGACGCTCATATGCGGATGGCGGCCGACGAAATAGATCACGCGATGATGCGCCCGGCCGAAACCGTAGCGCGCCAGCATGGCGTCGGCCTCGGCGGTGAAGTCGCGATAGGCGAAATAGAGCAGCTCGATGCCCTGGCGCAGTTCCTCCTCGCGGAGGAACGGGGTGTTGGCGGCGGATTTTACGTCAGCCATGTTGACTAATTTACGCGGAAACCGTTATATCGGGAAGCGCCTTCGGCCATAATCGCACAAAATCGAGCGTGCCGGTGAAGGCGCGCGAAGCTCGTTCGAGGAAACCCCGGGAAACCCATGGCTGGCAGCCTCATCCCCTATGACGACCGCGACGGCGAGATCTGGGTCGACGGCAAGTTCGTGCCCTGGCGCGAGGCCAAGATCCATGTGCTGACGCACGCCCTCCATTACGCCAGCGCCGTGTTCGAGGGCGAACGCGTCTATGACGGCCGCATCTTCAAGCTCAAGGAGCATTCGCAGCGCCTCATCGACAGCGGCCGCATCCTGGGATTCGAAATTCCCTGGACTCTCGAGCAGATCATGGCCGCCTCGAACGAGGCCGTGCGCGTCAACGCCATCAAAAGCGGCTATGTCCGGCCGATCGCCTGGCGCGGGCCGGAGCAGATGGGCGTTTCCGCGCAAGCCACGAAAATCCACATGGCGATCGCGGTGTGGGATTGGGGCGCTTATTTCTCGCCCGAGGCGCGGCTCAAGGGCATCCGCATGGCCTGGGCCAAGTGGGCGCGGCCCGCGCCCAACACCGCGCCGACCAAGGCCAAGGCGACCGGGCTTTACATGATCTGCACGCTCTCGAAACACGCCGCCGAGGCCGAGGGCTACGAGGATGCGCTGATGCTCGATTGGCGCGGCCGGCTCGCCGAGGCCACCGGCGCCAACATCTTCCTCGCCATCAACGGGGAACTCCACACGCCCACGCCCGATTGCTTCCTCGACGGCATCACCCGCCGCCACGTCATCGGCCTGGCCAAGGCGCGCCAACTCAAGGTGATCGAGCGCGCGATCTTGCCCGAGGAACTGGCCAAGGCGCAGGAAGTGTTCCTGACCGGCAGCGCCGCCGAGATCACGCCGGTGCGCGAGATCGGCCAGTACAAATTCACCCCCGGCGCCATCACCAAGGCTCTCATCGAGGAATTCGACCGCTCGGTGCGCGCCCCCGAAAAGGCGAGCGCGGCCTAGCTGTCATCCCTGGATTGCTTCGGCCGCTTTACGGCCTCGCAATGACGTTTCCTGTTGTCATTGCGAGCCGGAGGCGAAGCAATCCACCAATAGAGTGCTAAGATTTCACCCAGCGCTTCGCCGCCTGGTCGTCGCTCGCCTGGGCTTCGACCCAGCGCTCGCCTTGCGCGGTTTCCTCGAGCTTCCAGAACGGCGCCTTGGTCTTGAGCCAGTCGACCAGGAACTCGTTGGCGGCGAAGGCGTCGGCGCGGTGCGAGGAGGCGGTCACCACCAGCACGATGCGCTCGCCCGGCAGCAATTTGCCGTACCGGTGGACGATGAGCGAGGCTTCGAGCTTCCAGCGCCTGTTGGCCTCGGCCTCGATCGCGGCCAGCTCCTGCTCGGTCATGCCGGGATAATGATCGAGGGTCATCGACCGGACCCCATCGCCGCCGCCGCGCACCGTGCCGATGAAACTCACCACCCCGCCGATCGAGGTCTTGCCGCGCGTCAGCGCCTCGATCTCGCGCCCGGCGTCGAAATCCTCGCGCTGTACACGGATCATGGCTGCCTCAGCCGCCGGTCACGGGCGGGAAGATGGCGATCTCGTCGCCCGGCTTGACCGCGAAATCCCAGCCCACCGAACGCCGGTTGACCGCCACGCGCAAGGTCCGGCGGTCCTTCAAGGCCTCGGCGAAACCCGGCCCCCGGGTCTTGAGCCAATCGACCAGCGCCCCGGCCGTGGCCACGCCCGCCGGCGGATCGAGCGTTTCCTCGGCCTTGCCGATCTTGGTCTTGAGCCAGGCGAAATAGAGCAATTTCATAAGGCTCACTTAGGCTTCCGCGCTGGGGCTTGCAACCCTCACGCAATTACTTCGCTGAAGGGCAGGAAATCCACCGGCGAGCCCAGCTCTACGTGCGACACGCCCTCGCCGATCTGCACCAGCCCGTCCGATTCCACCATCGAGGTCAAGATGCCGGCGCCGTCGCGCGGGAATTTCTCCGCCACCCAGAAGCCGTCGCCGCCGCGTTTGAGCCGTGCGCGCAGATATTCGGTGCGGCTGCCCTTTTTCTCGTAGGAAAAGCCCGACGCCACGCGGTAAAGCCGCGGCGGTGCGTCCTCCGCGCCCGACAAGATCAGGATCAGCGGCCGCGCCAGCAGCAGGAAGGTCACCATCACCGCCACCGGGTTGCCCGGCAAGCCCATGAACGGCACCAGCCCCAGCTGCCCCATCGCCACCGGCCGCCCGGGCTTGATCGCGAGGCGCCAGAAATGCAGCTTGCCCAAGGCCTCGACCGCCGCCCTGACATGGTCCTCCTCGCCGGTCGACACGCCGCCCGAGGTCAGCACCAGGTCGTGCTCCTGGGCCGCCTTGGCCAGCGCCGCGCGCACCGAGGCCAGATTGTCCGGCAATATCCCGAGATCGGTCACGGCGCAGGACAAAGTCTCCAGCAAAGCGCGCAAGGTATAGCGGTTCGAATCGAAAATCGCGCCGTCGGGCAGCTCGGCTCCCGGCTCGCGCACCTCGTCGCCGGTCGAGAACACCGCGACGCGCAGCTTGCGCATGACGGTCAGCTCGGTGAGGCCGAGCGAGGCCGCGAGGCCGATCTCCTGCGGCCTGAGCCGCCGCCCCGGTGCCAGCACGGTTGCGCCCTTCTTCACGTCCTCGCCGGCGAAGCGCCGGTTCGCGCCTTTCTTGATCCCCGGCGGCAAAATCGCTTGGCCCGCCTCGACCCGGCAATCCTCCTGCATCAGCACGGTATCGGCGCCTTCGGGCATTTGCGCGCCGGTGAAGACGCGGATGGCCTCGCCGCGCCGCGATCGGCCGGCCCAGCGGATGGCCGGCGGCCGCCCGGCCGCCGACCGGCAGCACCGTCTTCTCGCCCGGCTTGAGGTCGGCGAAATTCACCGCATAGCCGTCGACCGCCGCGTTGTCGTGCGGCGGCACGTCCCTGGTCGCCACCACCGGCGCCGCCAGCACCCGGCCGCGCGCCAAGGCGAGCTTCACGCTTTCGGTCCCGGTCACGGCGTGGAGATGGCTCTTCAGAATGCCCAGCGCCTCGGCGGCCGACATGAGCGGCCCGCCGAAGGCGAAGCAGTCATCGCTGAGCTGCGCCACGGCGTGCCGTCTCGAGGCCACAATGGGCGATGATGAATTGGGCTATCCCGGCGATGTCGTCGAGCAGGAATTGCGGCAGATCGACGCCCGGAACCTTGCGGTCGCTGGCCAGCGCGACGATGCTCGTCTGCTCGCGGCACAACAGCGGCTTGGCCACATGCGCGCGGTAGACCTCGAGCTTCGGGAACTCCTCGCTCTTGAAGCCCTCGACCAGCACCAGATCGACCGGCGTCATGTGCTTCAGGAGATCGTCCAGTCCCGGCTCGCGCGCGCCGCGGTGTTCGTGCATCAGCGCCCAGCGCAACGCCGAGGCCACCATCACCTCGGTCGCGCCTTCCTTGCGGTGGCGCCAGGAATCCTTGCCGGGCTGGTCGATTTCGAAATCGTGATGCGCGTGCTTGACGGTGGAAATCGTCAGGCCCCGGGCGATCAGTTCCGGCAACAGCCGCGTCAAGAGGGTGGTCTTGCCGCTGCCGCTCCAGCCGGCCAGGCCGAAGACCCGCATGCGCGTCACGCCGCGTTGCCGGGATTCGCCGTCTTGATCGACGGCGTTTTGGGAACCGGGCGGTTGATGTGGATGAGCCCGGCATGGAGATAATCGTAGCCGGTCTTGACCGTGAGCGCCGCCGCGCACCACAGCATCACCTCGCCGATGACGCGCAGCGGCAACCAGGACGGCCCGGAATCGCCCACCAGCAGCACGCCGATCGACAAAAGCTGGATGAAGGTCTTCCACTTGGCCAGCCGCGACACCGGCATGCGCACCTGCATGCGCGCCAGATGCTCGCGCAGGCCCGAGACCAGGATTTCGCGCATCAGGATCACCAGCGCGGGCAGCACGGCGAAATCCGAGAAGCGGTGGAACACCGCCAGCATGAACAGGGTGGTCGCGACCAACAGCTTGTCGGCGATCGGGTCGAGGAAGATGCCCAGCTCCGATTGCTGGCTCCAGGCGCGGGCGACCTTGCCGTCGAGCCAGTCGGTCAGCCCGGCGAGGGAAAAGATGACGCAGCCGAGCCAGGGGCCCACCGGGGGATTCAGATAGAAGGTCAGAATCACCAAGGGAATCGCGGCGATGCGCGACAAGGTCAGGAGATTGGGCAGCGTGGTCAGCATGTCGGTTCCGGACTGGACACCCGGTCCCCGGGCGTCTCGGGAGCCGAGTTTAGCCCTCGGCGTGGAAATGGTCATAAATCTTTTTTGCGACAATTTTGCTGATGCCCTGGACGCGCTCGAGATCGGGCAGCCCGGCCGCCGCCACCGCGCGCGCCGAGCCGAAATGGTGCAGCAGCGCCTTCTTGCGCAAGGCGCCGATGCCGGCGATCTCGTCCAAGGGCGAGGCCCCGATGGCCTTGGCGCGTTTGGCGCGGTGGGCGCCGATGACGAAGCGGTGGGCCTCGTCCCTGAGCCGTTGCAGGAAATAGAGCACCGGGTCCTTGGCTTCGAGCGACAAGGGCGGCTTGCCCTCCTGGAAAAACCGCTCGCGCCCGGCGTTGCGGTCCGGGCCCTTGGCGACCGCGACCAAAGGCAATTCGGCCAGCCCAAGATCGGCCAGCGCCTGGCGCGCGGCGTTCAACTGGCCTTGGCCGCCGTCGATCAGCACCAAATCGGGGAAGCCCTCGCGCTCCGGGCTTTCCTTGAGGGCGCGGGCGAAGCGGCGGCCCAGCACCTCGCGCATCATGGCGTAATCGTCTCCCGGCGCGATCTTCTCCTTGATGGTGAATTTGCGGTAGGCGCTCTTCACGAAGCCTTCCGGTCCGGCGACGATCATGGCGCCGACCGCGAACGCGCCCTGGATGTGGCTGTTGTCGTAGACCTCGATGCGTTGCGGCGCGCCGTCGAGGCCGAAGGCCCGGCCCACGCCTTCCAGGAGTTTGGCTTGCGCCGAGCTTTCGGCCAGCCGGCGGCCCAGCGCCTCGCGCGCGTTCATCAGCGCCGATTCGACCAGCTTGCGTTTGCCGCCGCGGGTCGGCGCAAGAATCTCCACTTTATGCCCGGCGCGCGAGGCCAGCGCCTCGGCCAGCAGGTCTCGCTCGACCGGCGCGTGGCTCGCCAGGATCAGCGGCGGCGCCGGCTTGTTGTCGTAGAACTGGCCGAGGAAGGCGCCCATCACCTCGTCCGGTTCCAGATGCCTTGCGTGGCTCGGGAAATAGGCGCGGTTGCCCCAGTTCTGGCCGCCGCGGAAGAAGAACACCTGGATCGAGGAATCGCCGCCCGCCTGGTGAAGCGCGACCACGTCGGCGTCGCCCAGCCCTTCGAGATTGACGTCCTGGCGGCCCTGGACCTGGGTCAGCGCGCGGATACGGTCGCGGATCGCCGCCGCGCCTTCGTATTCGCGCTGGTCGGATAATTCCTGCATGCGCTTGGCGAGGCGTTTTTGCACCTGCTGGCTGCTGCCGGAGAGGAATTCCCGCGCCTCCTCGACCAGCTTGGCATAGCCGTCCCGGTCGATGCGGCCGGTGCAGGGCGCGCTGCAACGCTTGATCTGGTAGAGCAGGCAGGGGCGGGTGCGGCTCGCGAACACGCTGTCGGAGCAGGAGCGCAGCAGGAAGGCGCGTTGCAAGGCGATGAGCGTGCGGTTGACCGCGCCGGCCGAGGCGAAGGGCCCGAAATAGTCGCCCTCCTTGCCGCGCGCCCCGCGATGCTTGGCCAATTGCGGGAAATCGTGGCCGCCGCTCAGCTGGATATAGGGAAACGACTTGTCATCGCGCAGCAGCACGTTGAAGCGCGGCATCAGGCGCTTGATCAAATTGCATTCGAGCAGCAGCGCCTCGACCTCGGTGTGGGTGACGATGATCTCGAGGCTGCTGGTTTCCGCCACCATGCGCTTGAGGCGGTGCGGCAACCCGGCAATGTGGGTGTAATTGGCGACGCGGTTCTTGAGATTGGCCGCCTTGCCGATGTAAAGCGCGTCGCCCTTGCGGTCGAGCATGCGATAGACGCCGGGATGGCTGGGCATGGTCTTGAGGGAAGCGCGGATGACATTGACGCCGCGCGCCAACCCGCCGCCGGCGGGCGCCGTTTCGCCGATTTCAAAATCCTCCGTGGTCTCGTTGTCGTCGCTCATCGCATTCCCGGTCCGGATCGAGGCATCATGCTGTCGATTTCTTGGGCAAGGCCGCGTTTTGCCAATTCCGCGCGCATCTTGTCATAACAATCCTTGGGCGATATCCACGGAAGCTGTGGGTAACTATGTATATAAGCCGCCTCGCGCGCCGCTCCATCGAACCAAATCGGGACTTTCGCCGCTTTGCATAAAAAGCCGCCTTATTCACGAGTGGTTTGATTTTTCACGCTCTTTTGCCTGTGCAGTGTAAACCCAGGTTAACACTACGGAAACAAAGCGGTTTTTGCCGCTCGGCCGCCGCGTTCGACTCCCCCTGTTGACAACTCGCATGCCGCGCCGGTTGCGGCGCAAAAAATGCGGAAAATTTCCGCGCGCGCCAAGAACTTAGCCGGAAGGATTTTTTTCGCCCGTTATTCACGCGCCGCTCACTCCGGCGATTTATTTCGCGCGTTATTCGCATGGGCCTTTTAATTTTGCCAGCTATTCGCTGGGCGGGGGCTCGCGGCTGGTCTGGGTCCAGCCCAGATGCTGCCCGCCATCGAGCGCGATCATCTGCCCGGTCATGGCGGGGGCCGAGAGGATGAATTTCACCGCCGCCGCGATCTCCGCGGGCGAGGTGCCGCGCCCCAGGGGCATGGCTTCGATCTGGCGGCGGAATTGTTCCGCGCTTTGGCGCGGGCTGGGCAGGGTCGGGCCGGGTCCGACCGCGTTGACGCGGATGCGCGGCGCCAGCGCCAGCGCCATGGTCCGGGTCAGCGTCCACAACCCCGCCTTGGCGAGGGTGTAGGAGGTGAAATGCGGCGTCAAATTCCACACCCGCTCGTCCAGGATGTTGACGATCGCGCCTTGGGCGTCGGCGGGAAGATCGCGGGCGAAGCCCTGCATCAGCACGAAGGGCGCGCGCAGACCGGTTTCCATGTGGCGGTCCCAGCTCGCGCGCGTCGCGGTGAGCGCCTCGTCGCGCTCGAACAGCGAGGCGTTGTTGACCAGACAACCCAAAGGCCCAACCGCTTCGCGGGCGCGGCCGATCAGGGCGGCCACCTCGTCCTCGCGCATCAGATCGGCCTTGAGCGCCGATGCCCTTCGTCCCTTGGTCTTGAGTTCGGCCACGACCTCGTCGGCCTCTTTGCGCGAGCTGTGGAAATGCACCGCCACGTCCCAGCCGGCATCGCCCAACATCAGGGCGATGGCGCTGCCGATGCGCTTGGCACCGCCGGTGACCAGCGCGGCTTTCGGCATTTTGGTTCCCGGGGCGGTCATATCCGGCGTTCGCGGTCGCGCTTGCGGCGCGCGGCGTTGGCCTTGGCCATCGCCTTGGCCGAGGTGCCGGCGCGCCCGCCCTGGGAGCGCCCGCGCGGCCGCGGCGTGTTCAAGGGCGAAAGGCCGAGATCGAGCTCTTCCAGACGCTTGATCTCGTCCCTGAGCCGCGCCGCCTCCTCGAATTCGAGATTGCCGGCCGCCTCCTGCATGCGTTTTTCCAGATCTTGCAGCACCGCCTGGAGATTGTGGCCCTGGTAGTGCGCCGCGTCCGTGCCGGTCTCGACCCGGACATGGTCCCGCTCGTAGACGCTTTCGAGGATGTCGGAAATCGCGCGCTTGATGCTTTCGGGGGTGATGCCGTTGGCGGCGTTATAGGCCTGCTGTTTCTCGCGCCGCCGGTTGGTTTCCTCGATCGCGGCCTTCATGCTGTCGGTGACGCGGTCGGCATAGAGGATGGCGCGGCCTTCGACGTGGCGCGCGGCGCGGCCCATGGTCTGAATCAGCGCGGTGCGCGAGCGCAGATAACCTTCCTTGTCGGCGTCCAATATCGCCACCAGCGCGCATTCCGGGATGTCGAGCCCTTCGCGCAAGAGATTGATCCCCACCAGCACGTCGAACACGCCCAGGCGCAGATCGCGGATGATCTCGATGCGCTCCAACGTCTCCACGTCCGAATGCAGGTAGCGCACGCGGATGCCGTTTTCGTGGAAATACTCGGTCAGCGCCTCGGCCATCTTCTTGGTCAGCGTGGTCACCAGCACGCGCTGGCCCTTCTTGGCGCAATCGCGGCATTCGGCCATCAGGTCGTCGACCTGGGTCTCGACCGGCCGGATCAAGGGCACCGGGTCGATCAATCCGGTCGGGCGCACCACCTGCTCGACGAACACGCCCTGGGTGCGTTCGAGCTCCCACGGTCCGGGCGTCGCCGAGACGCACACGGTCTGGCCGCGCATCGCGTCCCATTCCTCGAATTTCAAGGGCCGGTTGTCGATGCAGGAGGGCAGGCGGAAGCCGTATTCCGCCAGGGTCGATTTGCGCGCGTAGTCGCCGCGATACATGCCGCCCAGTTGCGGGATGGTGACGTGGCTTTCGTCGACGAACACCAGGCAATCCTCGGGAATGTATTCGAACAGAGTCGGCGGCGGCTCGCCCGGCGCGCGGCCCGTGAGATAGCGGGAATAATTCTCGATGCCGGCGCAGCTGCCGGTGGCGGCCATCATTTCGAGATCGAACTGGGTGCGCTGTTCCAGCCGCTCGGCCTCCAACAGCTTGCCCTGGCCGCGGAATTCCTCGAGCCTGATCTTCAAATCGGCCTTGATCTGGCCGATCGCCTGGTAAAGCGTCGGCTTGGGCGTGACGTAATGGCTGTTGGGATAGATCTTGATCGCTTCGAGTTGCGTGGTCTTCTCGCCGGTCAAGGGATCGAATTCGAAGATCGATTCCAGCTCCTCGCCGAACAGCGACAGCCGCCAGGCGCGGTCCTCGTAATGCGCCGGAAAGATCTCGACCGTGTCGCCGCGCACGCGGAAGGAGCCGCGCTCGAAATTCACGTCGTTGCGCCGGTATTGCAGCTCGACCAGCTTGGCCAGCAGATCGCCGCGGTAAAACCGCTCGCCCTTGGCCAGGGTGAAGGTCATCTCGGAATAGGTCTCGACCGAGCCGATGCCGTAGATGCAGGAAACCGAGGCGACGATCACAGTGTCGCGCCGCTCCAATATGGCGCGGGTGGCCGAATGGCGCATGCGGTCGATCTGTTCGTTGATCGAGGATTCCTTCTCGATGAAGGTATCCGTGCGCGGCACATAGGCTTCGGGCTGGTAGTAGTCGTAATACGAGACGAAATACTCGACCGCGTTCTCCGGGAAGAAGCTTCTCATCTCGCCGTAAAGCTGCGCCGCCAGCGTCTTGTTGGGGGCCAGGATCAGGGCCGGGCGCTGGGTCGCGGCGATCACATGCGCCATGGTGAAGGTCTTGCCCGAGCCGGTGACGCCCAGCAGCACCTGCTCGTTGGCGCCCTGGGATATGCCCTGGACCAGCGCTTCTATCGCCTGGGGCTGGTCGCCGGCGGGCCGGAACTCGGAATGGATGGCGAAGCGGCGGGCCTGGTCGGCCAACGGCCTCGCCGCGGCGAGAATCGGAGCGGAGGACATGGCCCTTAAGATAAGGGCTTGGCCCCGGCCTTGCTAGGCCGCCCGGCGCAGGCTCGTCAGATTGGGCCAGCCGAGCCGGGCTAGGATTTCGTGGAGCACCACGAGGCCGGCGAGCCACGCCACGTCAAGCAGCGCCAGGTCGAGCAAAAGCGCGGGGACGAAATTGGCGCTCTCGCCGGTGAAGAGACTCGGGCCCAGCAGCGCCAGTTCATAAACCGCGAAGGCGGCCAGGAACGCCAAACCCAAGCGTTGCCAGCGGCGCATATGATCGAGCCGCGCCACCACGAAACACGCAGCACAGGTCGCCAGCAACGCCGCGACCAGGATGGCCAGGCCCCAAAGCATGGTCGAGGCGTCGCGCGGGTAATCGAGAAAGGCGAAGCCCACCGCCTGGTTCGCGGCCCAGATCAGCGCCAATGTCGCGAGCGCCGCGCGCGGCCGCTGCGTCTCCGCCGCCAGCGCGGCCAGGGCGGCAAAGGGCAAAATGCAGGCAAAGGCGAGGCTGCCGCCCACCGCCGCCACGGCCAGCAGTGCGGGCCAGAGCACGCCCTCCAAACGCCGGTTCGATGCCGATTGTGTCGTCACGCTCATGGGGATCCTCGCTAGCTTGGTTGCACCATAGAGAAGAACCGCGCTTCGATCAATTCGCTCCGCCTGCGCCGCCCCAGCTCATCCGTATCCCGGCGAACACGCTTAGCGAGGGCTGGAGAAAGCCCAAGGGGTCCTGGTAGCGCCGGTCGAGCAGATTGTTGATGCGGCCGAAGAAGGTGGCGTTGGCGTTGACGCGGTATTCGGCGTCGAGATTGACCACCGTGTAAGGCGCTGCCTGCGCCGTGAAGATATTCGGGTTGTCGCGCGCCGAATCGAGCCAGGTGCCGACATAGAGGATTTCGGCCGACAGGGTCAGGGGCGCAAGCGGCGTCCAGCTCGCGTCGAGGCTCGCCTTGTTCTTCGGGCGGCGCAGCAATTCCGAGCCGGTCAAGTCGTTGCGCGCGACGGTATAGGTATAGTCGGCGCGCAGATTGACGCTCGGCAGCGGCTTCGCCGCGACGAAGGTTTCGGCGCCATAGGTGGTCGCCTGGTTGACGTTGATGTTGGCGAAGGGGAATACCGGCGCGAAGGTGATCAGATCCTTGATGCTGTCGTGGAAATACGTGGCGCCGAAACTGGCTTGCTTGCCGAACAAAGACTGCTCGAAACCGGCGTCATAGCCGCGGCTGGTCTCGGGTTGGAGCGCCGGGTTGGCGGAAGGCGCCACGTAAAGCTGGGTCAATGTCGGCGCCTTCAAGCCGGTGCCGTAGCTCGCTTTCAGCTGCGTGTCGGTCACCGGCGTGAAATAGGAAGACGCCAGCCGCCAGGTCGTGGTCTTGCCGAAGCTGCTGTTGTCGTCCTCGCGCACCGAGGCGGTGCCGTAGAGCCGGGGGAGGATGAGCGTGTGCAGCTCGGCGAAACCCGCCCGGTTGCGCACCTCCGGGGTTATGCCGAGATTGGCGAGCCGGTCGGTCTGGTCTTCGAGCCCGAGCACGATCGTGCGTTCATTGCCCAGATGCGCGGTGCCTTGCCAGTTGAACTTGGTGCGGTCGCCTGAAAATGTGGAAGGCAGGTTGTTCGGATCGATGTCGGTGTTGCTGCGGTTGAAATGGATATAGCTGACGCCGAACTTGTTCTCCACATTATCGTCGAACGACAGCAGCTTGGCTTCGCCGCGGGTGAAAAAGTCATGCACCCAGGTGGGCGACTGGCTCGCCTCCGGCACGCCGGTGAAGGGCGGCACCGAATAGGTGTCGGTGGTGTTGCGGGCGAGCGAATCGATATAGCGCGCGACCAGGCTGACGCTCAAATTGTCGGTCAAATCGGCGCCGGCCTTGCCCGATAAGGTCTTGTTGCTGGAGAAATCGTTGTTGTTGGTCTGGCCCGGCGGCAACAGATCGCCCGGCGTCACCGGCAGATCGGTGGTGCGCAGATGGACGACGTTGAAATCGTAATTGGCGCGGCCGAGGCTGCCGCTCACGCCCGCCGCCTGGTTGAAGGTGCCGAACGAGCCGCCCTCGGCCATGGCGTTCGCCAGCATCGGGCCGGAACCCTGCTTGGTGGTGATGTTGATGACGCCGCCGATCGCGTCCGAGCCGTAAAGCCCGCTTTGCGGCCCGCGCAGCACCTCGATCCGCTCGATGTCCCAGGTCGGGATCTGGCTGAAATCGAACGAGCCGTCGGGCGTGCTCGGGTCGTTCACCTCGACGCCGTCGATCAGCACCTTGGTATGGTTGGAATTGGCGCCGCGGATGAAGACCGAAGTCTGGCCGTCGCCGGTCTGCGCCAGATTGAGCCCGGGCACGTCCTTGAGCGCGTCGGGCAATGTCCGCTCCTGCTTGCGGTCCATGTCGTCCGACGTGATGACGGAGATCGAGCTGCCGATCTCGTCGACCGGCGTCGGAAACAGGGTCGGGCTCACCACGATCGGCTGCATGGTGCCGAAGGCGGAGGGAATCCTGCGCCCAAGCCGGGCCGGCGCAAAGCCAGGTAAGGCACGACAATAAGACGGCGCATAAGCCGCACGGGCTGGAGAGGGGGTTCTGGGACATGAGCGGACTCGCGGTGCTGTGACACGTCACCGCGAACTGAAGTCCGCCCGGATTTATGGCGTCCGGGAGGTCTTCTCATCGGAACACCCCGCCCGACGCGCTCGCACGTGACCACGGCCGGTGGCAGGTCTCCTGGCTCGCGGGTCGGTGCTTGGACCGGTCTTCCCAAGGGCTTTCGCCGCCAGTGACATTATTTGGTCCGCGCTCGCCGCTTACAGTTGCGGGGGCAGCCGCGGCATTGCGCGTGGGGCCGGATGAAATCCCAACGCGCGCACCGCATTCCCTTTTGATCCCCTCTCGGGAACCACCGTCCTTAGCCTGTGCGATAGACGGGATTCGAGTCAAGCGTCCCGCTTTTGCCACGGCCATCGACTCCTGGCGCGGTCGCCGCTTGCGCCCCATGTTGCGGTGCAGTAAAAGAAACGCGCACTCACGGGACCCGAGACATGTCGCTCATCGCCGAACGTCTGAAACGGATCAAGCCGTCGCCGACCATCGCGGTGACCGACAAGGCGCGCAAGCTCAAGGCGGCCGGGCGCGACATCATCGGGCTGGGCGCGGGCGAGCCCGATTTCGACACGCCGCAGAACATCAAGGACGCGGCCAAGCGCGCCATCGACAAGGGCGACACCAAATACACCCAGGTCGACGGCACGGCCGCGCTGAAACAGGCGATCTGCGCCAAGTTCAAGCGCGAGAACGGCCTCGACTACACCCCCGATCAGATCAGCGCCGGCGCCGGCGGCAAGCAGGTGCTGTTCAACGCGCTCCTGGCCACGGTCGGCCCCGGCGACGAGGTGATCGTGCCGGCGCCTTATTGGGTTTCCTACACCGACATCGTCGAGCTGGCGGAAGGCAAGCCGGTGGCGGTGGTCGGGACCCGAGAACAACGGCTTCAAGATCAGGCCCGAGGAGCTCGAGGCGGCGATTTCGCCCAAGACCAAGTGGCTCATCCTCAACTCGCCCTGCAACCCCACGGGCGCCACCTACAGCGCCAAGGAGCTGAAGGGCCTGACCGATGTCCTGTTGCGCCACCCCCAGGTCTGGGTGCTGACCGACGACATCTACGAGCATCTGTTCTACGGCGATTTCGAATTCGCCACGGTCTGCGCGGTCGAGCCCAAGCTTTATCCGCGCACGCTCACCTTGAACGGCGTCAGCAAGACCTATGCCATGACCGGCTGGCGCTTGGGCTATGGCGGCGGCCCGAAGGAATTGATCGGGGCGATGGCGGCGCTGCAATCGCAATCGACCACCAACCCGAGCTCGATCAGCCAGGCCGCGGCGGTCGAGGCCTTGAACGGGACGCAGGATTTCGTGCCGCGCAACTGCGCCATCTTCAAGGCGCGGCGCGATCTGGTGGTGGCGGGCTTGAACCGCTGTCCGGGCCTGCGCTGTCCCGTGCCCGAGGGCGCGTTCTACGTCTATCCCTCCTGCGCCGGCGCCATCGGCAAGAAGACGCCGCAAGGCAAGACGATATCGACCGACGGCGACTTCGTGGAATATCTCCTGGAAGCCGAGGGCGTGGCCGTCGTGCCGGGCGCGGCCTTCGGCCTGTCGCCCTATTTCCGCCTCTCCTACGCCGCCTCGAACGAGGCGCTGGCGGAGGCGTTGAAGCGCATCGAACGCGCCTGCGCCGCGCTGAAATAATTCCTATCCGCAACACGCCGGAGAAATGCCGGCGCGCTTTGATCGACGGCCAATCGCCGGAATTGATCTAGATCAATGCCGATATTCGTCGTTGCATGGCCAAATTTCAACCAAAGCGGGTCTTACACCGCGGCGGCTTGAGGGCGCTAGAGGGCGTAAGATGGAACCATCTTCGCTCAGGATTCTCTTCTTCCGATCGCGGATCGGCACGCGATTCTGCGGCCGGCATCCTGGACGATCTGCGCGGCGAGATTCGCCTGATGCTCGGCGAGATTTGCCTGTCGCGCCCCGATCTCCGGGCATCCATCGGCAAGCATCCGCGATCGTCCCGGCGGCTGACCGCGATGCTGCGTCGTCTGGAAATCGAAAGCCTGCCGCGGGAAGACGCAGCGCGATTGCTGGGCGGCCTGCAACTCGTCTGCGCGGATTGCCTGTCCGTGCCGCGTTGTGAAATCTGGATGGAGGAATCGGGTCGCGGCGGCGACTTTCATTCGTTTTGCCCCAATGCGGAAACTTTCGACAAATTATTGAAGCGGCGGCCCGTGCAAGAAACCGGCGCCTGAACGCTTCAAGGACTTTCGGCGGGAGGAATCGGGTTTGATGCATGGAAAACCGGGAACGGACTAAGGCGCATAACCGGCGCCGGCACGAGGCTAGCCGGACACGCCGTCTGGCCTACATGCGGCGCTACCGCACGGCCAATCGCAAGCGCCTCAAGGAAAAGGCGCGGGCCTACTACGCGGCCAATCGCAAGCGCCGCCTGGCCTACATGCGGCTTTATAACCGGCGCTGGCACGCGGCCAACCGGAAGCGCCGCCTCGCCTATATGCGGCGTTACCGCGAAGCCAATCGAAAGCGTCTCAAGGCGCGCGCGCGCGCCTATCACGCGGCCCATCGCAAGCGCCGCCTGGCCTACATGCGGGTCTACAACGCGGCCCGCCGCCAACGCGAAAACGGGAAGAAGCTTCAGGCCCAACCGCTCGGCCGGTAATTCGCAGCGCAAATTCCTAAAATTTGACCGGGTTTGCGCCCATCGACCGGCTTTTTGCCTGGCAACGGGGCATCGTGCCGGGCCGTTAGCGCCCGCGCGCCGGCGGCGTTGCTTGGCAGATTTGTAAGGATTTCCCGCCGATTATAAGGGGCCGAATGGCTCACTCAGCGGCGGTTGTCATGCCGAATTTCGCGTCACACACGATATGTCACTGACTCTGCAAACGCGCCTGCTGACGCGTTTTCGCGCGCTGCCGCTTGCGCGGCGCATCATATTTTGGGCGATCGGCCTGCTGATTTTCGTCTACGGCGCGAATGCGCTGTTTGTCGTTCATTATTACAACACCATTTCGGAACGCGAGCGGGATTCGCGCAACGCCAAGGCAACGCTGTTGGCGGAACACGCCAGCCGGACCATGTCCGCCATCGATCTGTCGCTCGAGACCATCGCCGAGACGCTCAAGACGCGTCTCCCGTTGAACAAGCCCTCGGTCCTCAACCAGATCCTGCTCGACAAGCATGTCAAGCGCCTGCCCCAGGTGCACGCGCTCGTGGTCTTCGACCTAGACGGTCAATCGCTCAATACCAGCCGGGTTTTTCCGCCGCCGAACGTGAATATCGCGGATCGCCGGTATTTCTCGGAGCAGAAGAAGTGGCGCGGCGTGGGACTTTACATCGACAAGATGGAGATATCGCGCGCCGACAACAAGCTGTTCTTCGCCATGAGCTGGCCGATCCTCGACAACGACGGCAACTTCCAGGGCGTCGTCGTGGCGATTACGGATCCGGATTACTTCGCCGGAGTCTACGGTCCCAACGAGCTCGAGCAGGAACGACATCGCCCTGCTCGAGCGCGCGGACGGCGCCGTACTCGCGGGCGCCGGGCTGTCGGACGAACAACTCCTCAATTTCAATCGCGACGCGAACCATCAAGAATTTGGGCGAGAAAGCTCTTTCATCGATACGGAACGTGCCGGGATTTCCGGCCAAAATCGTCCTGATCGGGCATCCGGTCATATGGTCTCCCCAATTCGTGACTTTCATGGCGATGGATGTCGGGTTGTTGCTGGTCATGACGGTTATCGCCGGCTGGCTTGCAACCGCCGCGGTGCGCGAGGCCACGGCCGTCGATCGCGAAACGCGCGCGCGCCGCATGGCGGAAGCGCGCCTGCATCGCGCGATCGAGAACGCGCCCGCGGGATTTGCGCTCTACGATCCGCAGGATCGTCTGGTCCTGTCGAATGAACTCTACCGTTCGTTTTTCGACGGCACCAAAGAGCTGATGGTTCCGGGCGCGTCGTTCGACGACCTTCTCCGGGCCGCGGTCGACAAAAAAATCTATACCGGCGTCGACTACGGCCATGTGGAAGACTACGTGCGCTGGCGATTGAATCAACACCGCGCCGGCAACGAAGAAGCGGTCTTCAAATTGGAAGACGGCCGCTGGCTCATGACCCGCAAGCGGCGCACCGAAGACGGCGAAATCGTCTGTTTCTACACCGACATCACGCCGTTGAAGGAAAAAGAGGAAGCCCTGCTTCACAGCGAAACGGCGGAAAAGGCGGCGCGGCTGCGCGCCGAGGAAGCCGACCGGGCCAAGACGATATTCCTCGCCAATATGAGCCATGAATTGCGCACGCCCTTGAACGCGATCATCGGTTTTTCCGAGATGATCGAACGCCGGGAAATGGGGCCGCTGCCCGAGACCTACCGTCAATACGGCGAGATCGTGCGCACCAGCGGCCAGCATCTGCTCTTGCTCATCAACGACATTCTGGATATCGCGAAATTGAACTCGGGCAAGACCGAGCTTCATCTCGAATCGGTCGATGTGGCTCAGATCATCACCGAAGCGGTATCGATCATCTCCGGGAAAGCGGACAACGCCCGGGTGCAAATCACCACCCATCTCGACGCGCCGTCTCCCCGCATCGAAGCGGACCCGGTTCGTCTGCGCCAGGTGATGCTCAACCTTCTTTCCAATGCGGTGAAGTTCACCCCCGCCGGCGGATACATCGACGTTTCGACGTCGGTTGCCGCGAACGAATTGCGCGTCGTCGTCAAGGATACCGGCATCGGCATGGCGCCCGAGGATATTCCCCGCGCCTTGGAGCCTTTCACGCAAGTCGCCAAGGAGATGAGCCTCGCGCAGGAAGGGACCGGGCTCGGATTGCCGATCTCGAAGAGCCTGGTCGAGCTGCATGGCGGCCGGTTCGAGCTTGCCAGCGCGCCCATGCTCGGCACCACGGTGACGATCGCCTTGCCGATTCAGCGCATGGATCGGGATGCGGCCGAGCCGCCGGCCTTTGACATTGCCGTCTGAGACCAAGTTACAGGAGTGAACGTCATGAAGTTCGCCAAACTCGCCCTGCTTGCCGGCATCCTGGCCTTCGCGCTCGCGCCCGCGCGGGCATCCGAGCCGATCCGCATCGGCGTCGTGGGTCCGTTCACCGGCGGGTCCGCGCCGATGGGGATCAACATGCTGCAAGGAATCCATCTCGCCGCTCGACGAGATCAACAAATCCGGCGGCGTGCTCGGCCGGAAGCTGGTCTTGGTCGAACGCGACGATCAGGCGAATAACGATCGCGGCGCGCAAATCGCCGAAGAACTCACCGGAAAGCACGCGGTCGACGCCGCCGTCGGGTTCGTCAACACCGGCGTGGCGCTGGCGGCGATACCCTATTTCGAGGATGCCCATATTCCGCTGGTCCTCAGCGTCACCACGGGCAGCGTGCTGACGCAGCAATTCGCGCCGCCCGAATATGCGGAGAATTACATTTTTCGCGTGTCATGCAGCACGGCGGTCGAGGTCCAGAAAATCGTGGAAATCGTGAAGGCCCGCGGTTACCAAAAGATCGCGATCTTCGCCGACACCACCAGCTACGGGCAGGTCGGGCGCCAAGACCTGATTCGAATGCTGGCCGCGGACGGCATCACCCCGGTATCGAACGAAAAGTTCAATATCGGGGATCGGGACATGACCGAGCAGCTGAAGCGCGCCTATGCCGCCGGCGCCGATGTCATTTTGACCTACGGCATCGGCCCCGAACTGGCGGCGATCGCGAATGACCGCGCCAAGCTGGGCTGGCCGGTGCCGATGATCGGCAGCTGGACCCTGTCCATGTCGAATTTCATCGATGCGGCCGGCGCCAACGGCGAAGGCGTCGTCATGCCGCAGACCTTCATCGAGCAAGGCGATACGCCGAAGCGCGCCGCTTTCATCCGCAAGTTCCACGCGGCCTATAAAGTCGGCCGGATGGATTCGCCGCCTTCGGCCGCCCAAGGCTATGACTCGCTCTACCTGTTGGCGGCGGCGATCAAGCAGGCCGGCACCGTCGACGGGCCGAAGGTCCGCGCGGCGCTCGACGATCTCAAGCAATCGGTCGATGGCGTGGTGCAGGTCTACGATCATCCCTTCAGCCCCGCCAACCACGAGGCGGTTTCGGCGGCGAATGTGGTTTATGGCATCGTCAAGGGCGGCCGGGTCGTCAAGCTGGTTCCGGAGCCGCAAGCCGCGCAAGCGCGCTGAGCGTTCGGATTCCGGATACGGGGTCGCCTGGTGAGAAGAACCTAGAACAGTCCCGCGCCGGCGATGCCGCCATAGACGCCGAGGCCGGCCGTGAGCGCCGCGACGCCGATCACGACCCAGCGGTAGAAACCGCGCAACCGGTGCTCTTCGGGGAGCATGCGGATGGCCAGCAGGATCAGGAATCCGAGCACCAGCGGCAACATCAGCGCGTTCATGACCTCGATGCCGATGTTGAGCGCGACCAGATTCGGCACCAGCGCCACGGCGACGGCGCCTCCGGCCACGACCAGCGTGAAGACGCCGTAGAACCAGGGCGCTTCGAAGGGATGGTGCTCGAGCGAGTGCTTGTAGCCCGTGACCTCGCCGAACGCCCAGGCCGAAGCCAGGGATACCACGATGGCCGCCACCATCGCCGCGCCGATCGTCCCCAAGCCGAAGACGATGCGGCCGATCTCCGGCCCGAGAAAGGGCGTGAGCGCGTTGGCGATGTCGCCGATGGTATTGAGGCTCGCATTCGAATCGGTCTTGCCGATGGTGGCGGCGGCCGCGATCAGGATCGCCGCCATGACGAGCTGCGTGATGACGGCGCCGATCGCCGTGTCCCACCGCGCATCCCGGTAGTGCTCGGGCCGCAGCTTCTTATCGGCGATCGCCGATTGCTGATAGAAGATCATCCACGGCATGATGACGGCGCCGATATTGGCGGCGACCAGGTAAAGGTAGTCCTTGTTCCCGAGCGGCATGTGCAAAAGCCCGTCGGCCAGCTCGGCCGCCTGGGGATGGGACGCATAGGCGACCCAGAAGAAGGCGAATTCGAACAGCCCGAGAGCGATGGCGATCCGCTCCACCCGCCGGTAGGATCCGGTCCACACCACCACCAACAGGAATGACGCGGCCAAGGCGAGGCTCGCCAAACGCGGCACGCCGAACATCTCGCCGACGCCGGCGACGCCGGAGAACTCCGTCAAAAGCGCGCCGGCCGTCGTGATGCCCAGTCCCGCGACCGAAATCCAGGCCCAGCGCTTGCCGAAGGCCAGGCGGATCAGCTCGCCGTGCCCCTTGCCGGTGAAGATGCCGAGCCGGACGGTCAGTTCCTGCACCACGTAGAGAATGGGTATCAGCACGATTTGCAGAAGCAGGAGCCGGTAACCCCATTGGACCCCGCTCTGCCCGGCGGTGATGATGCTGCCGACGTCGGTGTCCGCGAGCATCACCACGATGCCGGGGCCGAGGGCGGCGGCGAAATTGCGCCAGCGCCGGGCGCGGGACCGGTCAATTACAGTCACGGAATTGGTCATCGGCGGCCCTTCGGCGCTCCATTGCCAGGGATTGGCTGGGTTCGACCGGTAGAATGACTATCGTTCGCAGTTCCGCCTTGATCTGGATCAAGGCCCGAAGCGACGCCGAATTGGCGAAACCGGGGGATCGCGGCTTAGGGTCTGACAGAGCGCGGCTTCAGTAACTTGGGTCGTACATATGCGAGCGGATCAGCGCCGGCAGGTTCTTCGGCGGCTTTCCGGCCGCCAGGCCGCGCTTGTAGACGACCTGCGCCACCGCGGCGGCGATATGCGCCGAAACCTCGCGGATTCGCGGCAACGCCGGATACAGGCTGCCCTGATCCAGATCCTCCTGGGTCACCAGCTTGGCCAGCGTGACGGCGGCGCTCATGAACATCTCGTCCGTGACCAGCCGCGCGCCGCTCGCGATCGCGCCGAGCCCGACGCCGGGGAAGATGTAGGAGTTGTTGCCCTGGCGCGGCACGAAGGTCCGGTTGCCGAGCATCACCGGGTCGTAGGGGCTGCCGCAGGCGAACAACGCGCGCCCGCCGGTGTGGCGATAGGCCTCCTCGGCGGAGCATTCCGCCTGCGAGGTCGGGTTCGAGAGGGCGAATACGATCGGCTGCTGGTTGATTTGCGCCATGGTCTGCAACACCTCGGGCGTGAACGTCCCGCCGACCGCCGCGACGCCGATGATCGCGGTGGGCTTGAGGTTCCGGATGGCGTCCGGGAATTTGCCGACCGGCGCGTGCTCGTGCGCGTAGGGGAGCTTGTGGTCGGCCAGGCCGGCGCGATTCTTCACCACCAGGCCGCGTGAATCGAACAGCCAGATGCGCTTGCGCGCCTCGGCCTCGGAAACGCCTCCTTGCGCCGCCATGGCCGTGGCCACCAGATTGGCGATGCCGGTCGCGGCTTCTCCCGCGCCGAGGAACAGCAGCGTCTGGTCCGCGAGCTTGCCGCCGGTCACCCGCAACGCCGAGAACAGGCCCGCGAGCACCACCGCCGCCGTTCCCTGGATGTCGTCGTTGAAGACGCAGAAGCGGTCGCGGTATTTTTCCAGCAGGCGGAAGGCGGCGTGATTGGCGAAATCCTCGAACTGGATCAGCACGCCGGGGAAGACCTTGCGCGCCGCGGTGATGAATTCGTCGACCAATTTGTCGTAGCCGTTTCCGCTCAGCCGTTTCTGGCGCAGGCCGATATAATACGGATCGTTCAGCAGCGCTTCGTTGTTGGTGCCGACGTCCAGCGTCACCGGCAGGCACAGCTTCGGATGCACGCCGGCGCAAGCGGCATAGAGCGACAGCTTGCCCACCGGGATGCCCATGCCGTTGGCGCCCAGATCGCCCAGGCCCAGGATGCGCTCGCCGTCGGTCACGACGATGAGCTTGGCCGGATAGGGCCAGTTGCGCAGCAGCTTGGCGACGCGCCCGCGGTCGTTGGCGCTGATGAACAGGCCGCGCGGCCGCTGGTAGATGTGGCCGAACTGCTGGCAGGCCAGCCCCACCGTCGGGGTGTAGATGAGCGGCATGATCTCGTCGATGTTGTCGGACACCACGCGGAAGAACAGCGCCTCGTTGCGGTCGTGCAGCGAATTGAGCGCCACATACTTGTCGAGATCGGTGGGCAAGCGGCGCAGATTGGTCAGCACGCGCTCGGCCTGCTCCTTCATCGACAGCACATGCGCCGGCAGCAGGCCGCGCAAGCCGAGCGCGTCGCGCTCCCGGTCGGTGAAGGCGGTGCCCCTGTTGAGCAACGGATCGCGCAGCAACGCCAGGCCATGCGGCGGAACATGCGATGAAACGACGGCGGAGGAACGGACCCGCGCCCGCTGCCGAAGTTTGACGGCGCGTTTTTTCAGTTTATCGACCATGGTTGCCTTCCCGGCCTGACGGCCCAGGACATGAGTTGTTTTTTTTAATCATTACCACCATCGGCGGAAAACGTCATGATCTAGATCAATGTGCTGGATCAATCCCTTGCGGGGAAGCGCGGCCGTCGCCGGGCCGCGCCGCCGGTTTTACAAAAGCGCGGAAATGGAAAATCGCGGGAAGCGGGCATCCGCCGTGGGTCGAACGCAAAAACGATCCAGATTCCATTTGCCATGCCGGCCTGTCCGGCGCGACCATGACTGAAGGAGGGTGCGTCGCCATTGGCGGGGTGTCTCTTGAGGCCCCGAAGCGGGTAAAACCCGGGCTACGGCGGCGCGCTGGAAGCGAAGCGGAGGCATACATGGGCGAAAGAGCAGGCGGGCCGCGCGTCGCGGCCCTGATCGGTCCCTATCTCTCCGGCAAGACCACGCTGCTCGAATCCCTGCTCTTCGCCGCCGAAGCCATTCCCCGCCGCGGCAGCCAGAAAGACAAGAACACCGTCGGCGACGCCACGCCCGAGGCGCGGGCGCGGCAGATGTCGACCGAACTCAACGCCGCCCATGCCACGTATCTGGGCGATCCCTGGTTTTTGCTCGATTGCCCCGGCTCGGTCGAGCTCGCCTGGGAAGCGCAATCGGCGTTGCTCTGCGCCGATGTCGCGGTGGTGGTGTGCGAGCCGGTGCCCGAGCGCGCGCTGGCGCTGTCGCCGCTCTTCAAGTACCTCGACGACCACGCGATTCCGCACATGGTGTTCGTCAACAAGCTCGACACCGCCTCGGCGCGCATCTCCGAGGTGCTGGCGGCGCTGCAATCGGTCTCGAGCCGTCCGCTGGTGCTGCGCCAGGTGCCCTTGCCCGGCCCGGACCGCGCGGCGGGTTATGTCGATCTGGTGAGCGAGCGCGCCTACCGTTACCAGCCGGGCCAGGCCTCGGATCTGGTCAAGCTGCCCGAGGACATGGCCGAGACCGAAAAATCCTCGCGCGCGGGCCTGATGGAAAAGCTCGCCGATTTCGACGACAAGCTGCTGGAGCAATTGCTCGAGGACACCTTGCCCTCGAAGGACGCGCTCTACCGCCAGCTCGCGCAAAGCCTGCAACGCGACCAGATCGTCCCGGTGTTTCTTGGGCGCGGCGCTTGTCGGATTCGGGCGTGCGCCGGCTGTGGAAGGCGCTCCGCCACGAGACGCCGGATTGCGCCGTTTCGGCCGCGCGCCTCGGCCTCGATCTCAAATCCGGCGGCACGGTGGCGCAGGTGATAAAAACCTATTACCCGCCCCATGCCGGAAAACTCTCGCTCGCGCGCATCTGGAGCGGCAAGGCCGCCGAGGGCATGAACCTCAACGGCGCGCGCATCGCCGGGGTGTTGCGCCTCCAAGGGGCGGCCACCGAGAAGATCGCCTCGGCCCAGGCGGGCGAGATCGCGGCGTTGGCGCGGCTCGAAGGCGTCGCCACCGGGGCGGTGCTGGCTTCGGGAAAAGCGCCCAAGCTCGATCCGCCGCCCTTGCCGGCGCCGGTCTTCGGCCTCGCCATTTCGGCCGAGAAGCGCAACGACGACGTGAAGCTGACCGGCGCGGTGCAGAAGCTGATCGAGGAAGACCCGACCCTGTCGCTGACCCAGGACGCCGATCTGCAGGAGATGGTGCTGTGGGGCCAGGGCGACATCCATCTCCAGATCGCGCTCGACAAGCTCAAGAACAAGCACGGCCTCGCCGTGACGGCGCGAAGGCCGCAGACGCCTTACAAGGAAACCATCCGCAAGGGCGCGTCGCTCCATGCCCGCCACAAGCGCCAATCGGGCGGCCACGGCCAGTTCGCCGACATCACCATCGAGATCAAGGCGATGCCGCGCGGCGCGGGCTTCACCTTCATCGACGCGGTGGTGGGCGGCGCCATCCCCAAGAACTACATCCCGGCGGTGGAGGAGGGGGTGAAGGAGTATCTGCGCCACGGGCCGCTGGGCTTCCCGGTGGTCGATCTGGCGGTGAAGCTGGTGACCGGCCAGTTCCACGCGGTCGACAGCTCCGACCAGGCCTTCAAGATCGTCGCCCGCCAGGCGATGAGCGAGGCCATGCCGAAATGCGAGCCGGTGCTGTTGGAGCCGATCCAGCGCGTCGAAATCGCGGTGCCCAACACGTTTACCTCGCGGATCCAACGCATCGTTTCCGGCCGGCGCGGCCATATCCTGGGCTTCGACGCCCGGCCCGATTGGCCGGGCTGGGACGTGGTTGCGACCGAGATGCCGCTGTCCGAGATGCACGATCTGATCGTCGAGCTGCGCTCGGCCACCTTGGGCGCCGGAACCTTCACCCACCGCTTCGAGCGCTTGCAGGAACTGACCGGCAAGCTCGCCGACAAGGTGCTGGCCGGCCGCACCGAGGCCGCGCAATAGGTTAAATCGGCTTCAGGTACTCGCAACACCGTGACTTGAAGTGAGCCCGGCTTAAGGCTATCGCTTTGAACCGGAACGGATGCCTGCGTAGCACAACCGAGGGCCGATCCTGAGCTTGTCGAAGGATTTAGGCCCGAGGCGTCGTGCGAAGCGAAACAGGCTAACAGGAGACGTCTCATGCTCATCAAATCGAAGCGCGGCTGGGAAATACCCGAGCGCGAAGCCACCCCCGAATCGCTGTTCCTTGAAGCGGCGCGAGCTGGTGAAGGCCATGGGCATGGGCGCGATCCTGGCCGCCGCCCCGGCGCTCACGTCCCGCGCGCTCGCCGCCGATGCGCCCGAGGCCGATCCCTCGGCCGGGCTTTATCCGGTCAAGCGCAATCCCAAATACACGCTCGACCGGCCGATCACCGACGAGAAGCTCTCCACCACCTACAACAACTTCTACGAATACACCACCGACAAAGAGGTCTACGCAATGCTCCAGACAAGCTCAAGATCCGGCCCTGGACCGTGACCATCGACGGCATGGTCGACAAGCCGATGACCATCGGCATCGACGATCTGCTGAAGAAGGTGCAATTGGAGGAACGGCTCTATCGCCACCGCTGCGTCGAGGCCTGGTCGATGGCGGTGCCGTGGAGCGGCTTCCCGCTCAAATCCCTGGTCGACATGGCCAAGCCCACCAGCGGCGCCAAATATCTGCGCATGGAAACCTTCCTCGACCCCAAGATGGCGCCGGGCCAGAACATGTTCATGTATCCCTGGCCCTATGTCGAAGGCGTGACCATGGAAGAGGCCAACAACGAGCTGGCCTTCCTGGTCACCGGCATGTACGGCCATCCGGTGCCGAAGCAGGACGGCGCGCCGCTGCGCCTGGCGCTGCCGTGGAAATACGGCTTCAAGTCGGTCAAGTCGATCGTCAAGTTCAGCTTCACCGACAAGCGCCCGAACACGTTCTGGGAAGATCTGCAATCGAGCGAGTACGGCTTCTGGGCCAACGTCAATCCCGACGTGCCGCATCCGCGCTGGAGCCAGGCGACCGAGCGCGTGCTCGGCGACGGCCGCGTGCCGACCCAGATCTGGAACGGCTACGGCGAATTCGTCGCCCACCTCTACGACAATCTCAAGAACGAGCGGCTGTTTGCGTGAGAGATAAGGGGACGCGTTCTGCGCCCCGCGCTCTTGGGATCAGATGATGTTGAACAGATAGAGCAGGATCAGCACCGGCACGGGTATGCGCAGCAACCAGAGGAAAAGCGAAATCACGGAAGACCTCCGTCGTTGTCCGCCGGGAGAACCGCCCCCGGCGTTTGGCGTCGCTGGACGCAAGGCCGGCGCCAAGTTTTCTGGCCGGCGATGCGCTGGTATCCTTCGGTTCCGACGCGATTCTCGCTGAGAACACCCCAATTCGTGGTTTTTGCCTGATTGGGCTGGTTTTGGACCCCCGGCCCAGGAAGCCGGAGGCCGAAATTAACGATTTGCCTTTTGTACCTATGTTGTTGTTCTGAAATAATAATTTGATACCTTAGGGTAGGGCTGTAACCCTTTGTGTTATATAAGACTCTTGCCTTTTGAAAAAACCCGTCCCTATACTCCGCCGCTTCTGCCCGGCTGAGGAGCGAAGTCATGAATCGTTTTGCCGTTTTGTGTGTTGCCGGTGGATTTCTGTTGGCCGCTTGCGGCTCGACACCGGGGGACCGCGCCATCACCGGCGGCGGGCATCGGCATCGGCATGGGCGCGTTGGCGGGTTTGGCGGTCGGCATGCCGGTCACCGGCGCGATCTTCGGCGGCGCGCTCGGCGCCACCGCGGGCGCCTTGAGCGATCCCTCGCAGATCTATCTCGGCAAGCCGGTCTGGCGTTAGCCGGATCATCGCGTTACCCATCTTCCGTTTCAAGCGGCGGCGAGCGCGTTCATGGCGCTCGCCGCTTCGTTTAGGTCGCCGTAGCTGAAGCGGTAACAGAAGCTGTCGGCGAAAATCCCCGCCAGCAGCTCGAAACCGTCTTCGCCGTGCAGGCTGTAATTCATCGAATTATGCGCGATCTCGACCAGCCCCGCCGGCCGCGAGAAAGGCGAAAGCCGCGCAGGATCTCCCTGGCGCCATTGCGGGAAGACGATCCAGCCGGGCGGCGCAGCCTCGTCGACGCGCGCGAGGCTGTCCTCGGGCGCGCGCATCAAGGCCACCGTGCCCTTGACCGTGTCGAAGGCGGGCGCGCTGAACACGGCGCCGGGCGCGAAGCGGCGCATCAGATCGATCGACTGGTTCTTGAGATTGACCGGCCGGGCGAGCGGCACCACCTTGCCGTCGTGACGCCTGATCAGCGCCAGCTCGTCCGACAACAATCGCCAGCCGCGATGGATCAATCCGGCGGTGAGCGTGCTCTTGCCCGCGCCGGGCGATCCCGGGAGGATCGCGACCCGGCCGTTCTTCTCCACCGCCGCGGCGTGGACGATGAGGTAGTGGTGCGCCAATCCGGCGATGGCGTAGTTCAAGCCCCACTCGACCAAGGCCAAGGCCTGGTCCGCCGGCAGCGGCTTGAAATGCTCCTGGCCGTCGATCAGGAACCGCGCCTGCTTGCGGAGATGGCGGTGCATGCCCTTGCCCGGCAGCAGCGCCACGTGGAAATCGGCGAATTCGGCGCAATCCTGGAAAAAGCTCGCCGGATAAAGCCGCTTGCAGTTCTTCCACCACCTCCGCGAAGGGCGTGGTCAGCGCGGCGGTGAAGGGGCCGAGCCGGAGATAGACGGTCTGTTCGCTCATCGCTCCGTCTCCGGCCGGGTTTTTTCGATGAGAGTCAGACGGCGCAACAGATCGAGCGTGCGCCCGATCGCGGCCTCGGGCGTTTCGCCCGAGCGCAACTCGACCGAGGCCAAGGATTCGCGCGCCAATCCCGCGGCGCTCGCCGGGCTCCGGCACAGACGTGGCGAAAACCCAGGCGGCGAAGTCGGCGAGATGATGGGTGTCGCCGGTGCGCCCGTTATAGACCACGGCCTCGTCCTCCCACAGCCGCCAGCGCGCTTGGCCCGCCACGCGCCAGGTTTCGCCGCTCGGCCGCGGCCGATATCGGGGGATGAAAGGACGGCGTTCATGTGTTGATGTTGTAGATCGAGAGCGCGTTGGTGGCGCTGTCGAGCAGGCTTTGCGCCTGGGCCTGGTTCGAAGGCTGCTGGGTCCAGATCGGCGCGATCATGTTCTGCACCTGCGACATGGTCTTGGGATAATTGTTGGGCGAGAAGCAGGCGGCGTTGAGGATGCCGGCGGCGCAATGCATGCCGAACTGGCTCGCCGTGAGCGGCGTGATCGACGCCGTCGATCTTGCAGCTCACCGTCAGCGAGCCTTCGAGCGCGGCCAGCAGCGATTGCGTGCCGCAGGTCCAGGTCGCGCCCGAGGGCTGCGAGCCGCAGGCCGAGGTGAAGCTCTGCGAGGGGGCGCAGCCGGTGCGCGACCACAGCTGGTTGGTGCCGGCGAGCTTCATCCAGGTGTCCGGCGTCAGGCCGCAATTCGTGCCGGCGGGCAGCGGGTGCGACAGATTGCCGGACAGCGCGTTGGAAACCGAGCACTCGCCCATGGCCAAGGCCGGCTTGCTGGCGAGCGTCACCGCGATCGGAATGCCGCCCAGGATCAAACGCCGCCCCGGCATCGCCAGGGTTTCGCGCTTGGTGCCGCCCCGCCCGTTCCCCTCGTTCGGTTTAGCCCGGTCCTGTTCCATCGCTCCTCGTCCGGGCGGGCAATGCCTAACGCCGCGCGGACAAGCGCAGTAAATCCGAAACCCAATAAAGGACCGTAAAGCAAATTCGGCATTTGGTAAGAATTGTTGCGAGAAAGGATACGATGATTAATCGCGCTTAAGCATAAATGCGCCCGGCTCAAAGCGGGCGGATACGGTTGCGCCGCGCTTTCACCGGGTCGAACAGCACGACATTGCCGCCATAACGGGCTGCGGCATCGGCGCGCAGGGGGACGACGCGGCCCTCGGGCCGGGCGGCGGGCCGGGCCGCTTGCGCCGCGGCGGGCTCGCGCTCATTGGCGGCCGCCAGCGCGTGGTCGGCGCGGCGCGCCTTGATCCGGACGGCGCGGTAATAGCGGTAATCGGGATCGGTTTCCTCCGCCTGGCGCACCCATTGGATGACGGCGAACAATCCCAGGAAGGCCGCGATCAATCCCAGCCCGCCCAGGCCCAGCGCCGCCGGCCGGGCGGCGAGGGACAGCGCCACGAAGGATGCGACGCCGGCCGACAGCACGGCGATCGAACACACCGTCATGGCGAGGGTGGCGGGCCAGCGATCGTGCATCGGTCGAATTCCCCAACGGCGCAAAACCGGAACGCCGCGCGAAATATTAATCTTCGTTAACCGTAATCGCTCGGCGGGGGCGCTGTCGAGTGCCGGTATTTTTTACAGGTGTCGGTTATCCGGGCATTTCCCGGCCAAGCGAAACCATCGCTCTCGCCGCCTCCCGCTTACTCCGCCGCTCCCCCGTCATTGCGAGGCCGCGCAGCGGCCGAAGCAATCCAGTTTCCGTCACTGGATTGCTTCCGCCTCGCAATGCTCGGCGTCGCAATGACCGGTGTTACGCGGGAATGACGGTCGGGCGGCAATTCAATCGGACGGGATATCGCCCTAGCCGCCGTTCTTGTTCTCGCCCACCTTGCGCAACAGGAAATCGCGGAACACGGCGATGCGCTTCGAGGTGCGCAGCTCCTCGGGATAGACGAAATAGGCCTCGGCCTCGGCCGCCGGCACCTCGGGCAGCACGCGCACCAGATCCTGGGTTTCGGCCTGCATGAAATCGGGGATGGCGGCGATGCCCAGGCCGCTTTGCACCGCCTTGCACATGGCATAGATGTTGTTGACCGCGAGGATCGCCCGGCGCTCGTGCCCGGCATGCGCGCCGGCTTCGAGCACCCAATTGACGTTGCGCATCGCCGGGCGGTTGTCGCTGCCGTAGATGATGAGGCGGTGCTTGTCCAAATCCTCGGCCTTGTGCGGCGTGCCGTGCTTCTTCAGGTATTCCTTCGAGGCATAGGCCGGATAGCGGATGGTCATCAAATGGCGCTGCACCAGGTCGGGCTGGCGCGGCGGCGACATGCGGATCGCCACGTCGGCCTCGCGCATCGACAGATCGAGCTCGTCGTCGTCCACCACCAGGCTGACCTCGATCTCGGGATGGAGGTCGAGGAATTCGCGCATGCGCGGCGTGAGCCAGGCCGAGCCGAAGGCCACGGTGGTGGTGACCTTCAGCGGCCCGCGCGGCCGGTCCTTCGATTCCGTCAGCATCGCCTCGGTCATGGCGAGCTTGGCGAACACCTCGCGCGCGGTGCGGTAGAGCAGATCGCCCTGCTCGGTCAGGATCAAGCCCGCGGGCGTGGCGATGGAACAGCGGCGCGTGCAGGCTTTCCTCGAGCGCGCTGATCTGCCGGCTGACGGCGGACTGGCTGAGATTGAGCGCCTCGCCGGCATGGGTGAAGCTGCCGGCCTCGGCGACGGCGTGAAACACCCGCAGCTTGTCCCAATCCATCGGCTTATTCCGCGGCGTGCCGGGCGGCGGCGGCTTCCTGGCTGGCGAGGAATTTCTCGGCTTCCAGCGCCGCCATGCAGCCCATGCCGGCGGCGGTCACCGCCTGGCGGAAGATCTTGTCCTTGACGTCGCCGGCGGCGAACACGCCGGGAATGTCGGTGGCGGTGGAATCCGGCCTGGTGACGAGATAGCCCGCTTCATCCATCTTCAGCTGGCCCTGGAACAATCCGGTGACCGGATCGTGGCCGATGGCGACGAACACGCCGTCGCATTTGACCGTCGACGATTCGCCGGAGCGGATATTCATGATTTTGGCGCCGGTGACGTGCGGCGGCTGGCCTTCGCCCAGGATTTCATCGACCACGCTGTCCCAGACGACGTTGATCTTCGGATTGGCGAAGAGGCGCGTCTGGAGGATCTTCTCGGCGCGGAGCTGGTCGCGGCGGTGGATCAGCGTGACCTTGCTGGCGTGATGCGTCAGGTAAAGCGCTTCCTCGACCGCGGTGTTGCCGCCGCCGACCACCGCCACCTCCTTGCCGCGGAAGAAGAATCCGTCGCAGGTGGCGCAGGCCGAAACGCCGAAGCCGCGGAACTGGGTCTCGCCCTTGATCCCGAGCCAGCGCGCCTCGGCGCCGGTGCAGATGGCGATGCTGTCGGCCGCGTATTCGTCGCCGGAATCGCCCAGGCAGACGAACGGCCGCTTCGACAGATCGGCCTTCACGATCATGTCGAGGATGATGGTGGTGCCGACATGCTCGGCCTGGGCCTTCATCTGGTCCATCAGCCACGGGCCCTGCACCGCCGCGGCGAAGCCGGGATAGTTCTCGACCTCGGTGGTGATGGTGAGCTGGCCGCCCGGAACCATGCCTTGCACCAGGATGGGCTTCATGGCGGCGCGCGCGGCATAGATCGCGGCGGTGTAGCCGGCCGGGCCGGCGCCGATGATCAGGAACTTGGTCGAATGGCGTTGGCCCATGGTCAGAAGCCGAACATGTGATCGAAGCTGAAGCCGCCGTCGCGCCGCAGCAGGCCATGATAGCCGAAAAGCCGGCAGGTCAAATCGCGAATGATGATATAGGCGCCGCCGCCGGCCCGCTCCCGAGTCTTCGAATCGAAGCTCTCGTGATAGCGGAAGAGATGCGAGCCCGAGCAGGGAATCGCGATTCGCTTGCGCGCCACCTCCGCGCCCTTGGCGTCGTGCAATTCCAGATCGGTCGCGCTTGTCCCGTGCCACGGCGTCGAGGCGGGATAGATCAAATGGCACAGCGTGTCCAAAGGCGAAGGCCCCAGGCGCAGGAACAGGCGGGTCGAAAGGCCGGGCGGCCTGCCGGCATAGGATTGCGGCTCGCCCTTGTAGGTCAGCACGGTGTTGAACACATGCGCGCCGAAGCTGGTCTCGGCGGCGTGGCCGCTCTTGCGGTCCTCGTAGCGGAAGAGCGCGTGCAGCCAGCCATCGGCGTCGCCGCCCGCGCTGAAATCGTAAACCAGTTCCATGTGGCCGTAATCGCCGGGCAGTTGCGCGCCGTTGAGCAGGGCATCGACGTCGACCGCGACCGATTGCTTGCGCGCCAGATTGCCGAAGCGGTGCCGCGCCGTCTCTTTTCCGCTGCGGTCGTAAACCGCCAGCGCCACGGGCAATGTCGCTTGCGCCGTCGACATCGGCGTCGGCAGCGCGATCGAGCGCCAGGTCGCGCGCGGCAGCACCGGCGCCGGCAGCAGATAGCCCTTGCCGAGCAGATTCCCCAGCTCGGCGATCCTGGGATCGGGCTTCAAATCCTCGCGCTCGACGTTGACATGGGCGATGCGCGTGCGCCCGCCCTGCTTCACCTCGTAACGCGGCCGCACCATGTATTTGCCGGAATGGATTTCGATCTGCTGCGGCCAGGCGGCTGCCGGGCAGCAGCGCTCGCCACGTCGAGCGCGTGGCTGGCGAAAGGCGCGATCGCCTGGTTGAGATAAACGATCTTGGATTCCCCCATCAGATTGAGCCCGACCGATCCCGGCGGGATAACGCAGGGCATCGAATTCTGCACCCACAGCGTCACCGCCTCGCCCGGCCTGGGCGCGGGCAGTCCGGCATAGAGATCGGACGGCCAGGAATTGGCGTCATGGGTGCAGGAGAGGCTCGGCTCCTGGCCCTCATCGCCGTAAACGTCGAGCGCGTATTTCACCACGTCGTGGCCGGACACGCCCGACGCATGGACGAACAACTGGCCGGTGAATTCGCCGAGCTTGAACTTGCGGCGCACCTCGCGGCTGTCGATCGCGTAGGAACCGGCGCCCGCGGGCAGGGTCTCGCTCCACTGCGCCAACTCCTTGCCGTCCTCGCCGAACAACGTGAGCCGCAATTTCACCTCGCCCGCGCCGTAACCCGACCAGTAATTGGCGCTGGTCAGCCGCGTCGAAAGTCCCGCGGCATTCGCGGAAGAACACGAAATTGGTGGCGAAGTTGATCGGGTCGAGATAATTCCGGCGGTTGGTCAAAAGCGCGTCGGGCAGGCGCATCGCGTCGAGGCTTTCGACCTTCGCGCCTTGCGGCAGCAGATGGCGGATATGCGCGACCGCGCGTTCGGCGTCGAATGCCGCCACGAACACGATGTCGGCGCCGCTGTCCTTGAGCGAGGTGACCGGCTGGGCGGTCTGGCCCAGCGCGCGTCCCCCGATCGCGGTCAAATCCTGCACGAACAGGCCCGCGAGCTTGAGCCGGGCAAGGCCGTAAAGCTGCCCCAGCGCCTCGGCCCGGCCCTCGGGATCGTAGACCGCGACGCGGCCGCGCCCGAGCCGGGATATCAGCTCCGCCGCCGCTTGCGCCGCCGCGGGATGCGTCACCGCCTTGAAAAAGGCGTTGCCGCCGCGCGCGTTGCTGAAGGTTTCGATCTTGAGTTGCATGGAAATGCCGTCCCACCATCACTTAGCAAGCGATGGGGCCGAATGCTAGTGGTCTCTCGGTGCGAAGGAAGTCCGCTTCGGGTCAGTTCCGGCCGTTGCGCCGCGCGTTCCCGCCGCCCTGCGCCGATCGCTTGCGCAACGGTTTGGCCTGGTCCGCGCCCAGGCCCTTGCGGTAGATCGCCCAGTAGACGAACCCGACGAAGCCGCCGCCGCCGACGATGTTGCCGAGCGTCACCGCGGCGAGATTGTGGACGATCCCGGGGATCGTGATGCTCGATGCGTCGAATCCCGGGGGCACATTGCCGGTAACCGTCAACAGCCAGGCCAGGGACAGGAAATACATGTTGGCGACCGAGTGCTCGAAGCCGGCGGCGACGAACGCCGAGATCGGCAGAATCAGGCCGATGATCTTGTCGGTGACCGAACGGCCCGCCGCCGCGATCCAAACCGCCAGGCAGACGAGCAAATTGCACAGGATGCCCTTGAAGAAGAGCGTCGTCAGGGAAGGGGATATCTTGCCCACCGCAATCGTCAGCATCGCCAGGCCGACGCGGCCGTTGTTCATGTCGAGATGATGCGAGTACAGCACCAGGACGGCGAGACCGGCCCCGCCGACGAAGTTGCCGAGATAGACGATGACCCAGTTGCGCAGCACCGCCGCCGTGGAAATCCGGCGGCTCGCCCAGGCCATCACGATCAGGTTGTTGCCGGTGAACAGCTCGGCGCCGCCGACCAGCACGATCACCAGTCCCAGCGAGAACACCACGCCGCCGAGCACGCGCGCGACGGCGAAGCTCAACGCCGCGTCGCTGACGACGATCGAATAATAAAGCGCGCCCAGGCCGATGCCGGCGCCGGCCACCACCGCCAGCATGAAGCAGGGCAGAAACGGCAAGGTCGCATGCGCGATCCCGACCTTTTCGATCGCCTCCTCGATTTCGGGCGGGCTGTAGGCGTTGGCGGCAAAGCTGAAAATGGCCGGTTGCCGCGTTGGCGTTGCGTCCGTCATGGTTCGTCTCTTCTCCGTGAGTTTTGCGGATTGACGCGGGGCTTGAAGACGCCGCCGGATCGGCGGCGCGCCGGCGGATTGGGACTTAAATTGCGGTCACAGGCGCTTGACGATCTTGTCGGTGTCCTGGTTGTAGATCGCAACCTTGCAGCCTTGTTCAATGAGCCCGGCGGCGGCCGCCCGGGCGTCCTTCATGCTGGGCACGCCCAAGGGAGTCTTGCTGCCGTTGATGATGAGGCCGAAGGCGACATACGCCGACGGTTTCCCGGCCCGTTTCCCGGCGGACTTCCTGGCTGATTTCTTGGGCATGGGTTACCTCCCCGGGATCTCAAACCTGGTTACACCTATATCTATCCAGCCATCCGCCGGCCGGCAACACAACAGAGGCGTGCCGGCCGCCGCGCGGCGCGCCGGCTAGACGTAACCGAGCCAGTGCCAGTAGGTCGCGCCGAAGAGCAGCGTCAAGGCATAGGCCGCCACGGTGATGGCCAGGCCGGTGCGGATGAAGTCGCGCACCGAAAATGTCGCCGTGCCGTAGGCAAGCATGCCCTGCGGCGAGTTCACCGGCAGGATGAAGCCGAAGCTCACCACGAATTGCAGCAGCAAGGTCATGCCGATGACGCTGATGCCCGGCGTCTGCACCTTCTGCAGCACGGCGATGATGATCGGGATCATCGCCGAGGCGAGCGCGGTCGCGCTGGCGAATCCCAGATGGATCACGACCAGGAACGCCGCCATCACCGCCAGGATCGCGAACGCGCCCAGGCTGTTCAATCCGAACCACACCACGATCAAATTGGCGAGCCACTGCGCCGCCTGGGTTTGCAGCAAGGCGGTGCCGAGGCTGATGCCGACGCCGAACAGCAGGATGGTGCCCCAGGGAATGCGCGCATTGGCCTGCTTCCAGTCCATCACGCCGATGCCCGGCAGGAAGAGAAGCGCCACGGCGATGGTGGTGGTGGTGGAGCTGTCGAAGGGATGCAGAATGCCCTCGGTCGCCCAGAACCCCAGCAGGATCAGCGAGATGGTGAGCAGCCGCTTCTCCGCGCCGGACATGGGCCCCAACGCGGACAACGCCTTGCCGACCGCCGCGCTGCCGCCGGCGATTTCCTTGGTCTCGGGCGGCATCATCGTCATCATGATGAAGTAGAGCGCGACCGACAGCACGAGCGAGAACGGCGCCGCCACGATCAGCCAGCTGATCCAGGTGACGTCGTGGCCGAGCATCTTCTGGATGAAGCCGACGGCCACCATGTTCTGCGCCGCCGCGGTCTTGATGCCGATGTTCCAGACGCTGACCGCCTGGACCGTCGTGATCATGATGAGTCCGGCAAGCCGGCTCGACTTCTCCACCTTGAAGGCGGCGATGACCCCGAGCATGATCGGGATGACCGCGGCCGCGCGCGCCGTGGCGCTCGGCACCAGGAAGGCGAGTATCGTGGCGGTGACGATGGCGCCGATCACCACGTTGCTGGTCTTGGCGCCGACCTTCGACAGCACGACCAGCGCGATGCGCCGGTCGAGGCCGGTGATGGTCATGGCGGCGGACAGAAACAGCGCCGCCGCGACCAGCGTCAGGGCGGTGTTGCCGAAGCCGCTCATCGCCGTGGTCAACCCCGATACGGTGCCGATCAACGCCTCGGGATGCTGGATGTTGGGCGCGGTGCCGAGCAAGAAAGCCATGAGCGCGGCGATGACCGCGGCGCTGATGGGATACTCGACGGCTTCGGTCACCCACACCACGACGGCGAAGCCGAACACCGCCAACATGCGCTGGCCCGCCACCGGCAATCCGGCCGGTTGCGGCAGCGCCACGATCGCGATGAGAACGAGGAAACCGATCCACAGCCCCCATTTCTTGAGCGGGGGCAGGGCGGGCTTGACTTGGACGGCGGCGGCGATCGGAGTGGCCATGACAGTGCCTCCAGTGCTGGATTTTCGCGAAGGATACTTGGTTCCGCGCGATCCCGCCTTGATCTAACTCAAACCGAAACATGCCGGCGCGCCGGTTCTCCCGGCCATCGGCGGCATAGGCGTCCCGAAGCGGCTGCTACGGCCGCGGTTGATTTAGATCAAGGCGCTTTTCCGGCGGTTCTTTAGCCTCGATATCCACCATGAACGGGCGTGCCGACGAACTTCGCCGCCTCATCGCTCTCTATCGCCTTTCGCTTGCCGAAGGCGTCGGTTCCGAACTCGCGCGCAAATGCCTGAACGAGATCGCCAAGGCGGAAGCGGAACTGGCCCGGATCGAAAAGGTTGGGCACGATTCCGGCGCGGCGGCGAAGCAACCTTGACTTGTGCCCGGGCCGGGCGCGGTTGCCGCCGAATAAAATAAATACCTGAAAAATCCGCGATGATGCGGCATCAAGGCTGACCGATTCCACGCGAATGCCCTTGACGCCCCTGGTGCGCGGTCTAACATTTTAGGTGTCGCAACCAACCAGGAGGATGTCGCCACACATGACTCCACCGAAGAGAACGGGGGTTGCCGACCGGCTTGGCATCGGCGCTGAAAACCCATCAAGTCCAGGATTTTGTCCGGGATCATCCCCGGACGCGAAGCTTCGACTTCGCAACCCGACCCCCGCCGCTTAACGCGCGCGGGGGTCTTTGCTGGCCCGCCCCGCCCGCTGAGAGGCCGGGGCGGGCGGTTCTTTAACGTTTGGTTAGATTTCACGGGTAAGTTGTAGCCGGTTCAACCGGCAGGCGACGCGTCGTGACCTACGATTTCCGCAGCGATCCGATCCTCGGCCCCGCCTATGAATACTGGCGGAGCAAATGCGGCGCGCGCGTTATGCCGCGGCGGCGCGACATCGACCCGACGGAAATTCCCCGCCTGCTGCCCAATATCCAGATCGTCGAGCTGCTGGATGGCGGCAAGCGCATCCGCTACCGCCTCGCCGGCACGGCGATCGTCGAGGCCTATGGCGAGGAATTCGCCGGAAAATACATCGACGAAATGTATTCGGGCGAAAGGCTGCGCTTCGTCGAAAACAATTACCGCATCATGTGCGACGCAAAGCGGCCCGTCCTGGTGTGCAACCGCTACGATTCGAAACGGGATGTCCAGCTCATCTGCACGCGCCTGTTCATGCCCTTGTCCGAGGACGGCGAAACCGTCAATCAATGCCTGACCGCCATGAGTTTCCAGTTCCCGGGCGAGGCCTGTGAATGGACCGGCCAGTGGTTCGGCAACAGCGACAATTTCGATTTCGCCCATTCCTACGCCCAGGCCATCGACTAGTTTCGCGCCGGCCCGCCGGCCGCGCTTCTGTCGCGCGCCCTTTCAAACCCTGAGGAATCCGCGCGGCGCTGCGTGCAGGCGTTCGATGCCGGTCTCGGTCACCAGCACCAGCTCGCCGGTCTGGACGCCGGCCTTGGCCCCGATCGCGATGACGTTGGGCTGGATCACCACCGTCATGCCGGCTTCGAATTTGATATCCGGCAATTTTCCGGCCGGGCGGCTCTTGCTGCCCAGCACCGGCGGCAAATAGCCGCCGCCATAGCCGTGCATCAGATCGTCGCAGGTGGTGAAGCCCGCCTGCTCGATCACGCCCGAGGCCTTGACCACGTCCTCGGGCGTCGCGCCCGCGCGCAGCACGCCCGCGATGGCATCGAAGGCGCGGTCGGCGCAGTCGTGCAGGTCGCGGTAAAGCTTCGGCGGTTCGGCCCCGACCGCGAAGCTGCGCAGCACCTGGGCGGCGTAATCCCAGAAAAAGGCGCTGATCTCGGTGAAGACGATGTCGCCCGCTTCGACCCGGCGGCTCGAGGGGAATTGCGCGGGCACGAACATGTCGGGCGCGTCCATCCGCGTCACGCCGAAGAAATGGATCTGGTTCTGCCCGCCCCAGGGCAGATAGGCCGCTTCGACGATGGCGCCGAGCTCGCGTTCGCTCAGGCCCGGCTTCAATTCGCGCTGCAAGGCGGCGATCGAAAGATCGGCGAGAAACGCGCTGGCGCGCAGCCAGTCGATTTCCTCGGCGGATTTGACCAGGCGTTGCCTGACATAGGCCGGGTTGAGGTCGGCGACGCGGCCGAAGGCCTCGCTCAGCTCGGCATGCGCCTTGAATCCCAGCGGGCCGATCACCCCCACGCGGTCGCGCCGGGCGCCGCGTTTGGCCAGGGTTTCGATCGCGCGGCGGATGCAGGAATCACCGCCCCAGTCGAGCTCGGCCTCGGCAAGATGCTTCGCCAGGGGCACGTGGTTGTAGAACTGGATGAACAGCGCGGTCGCCGCGCCCTTGGTCACCACCCCCGCCGCTTCGATGGTGATCGGCCACTGCGTCAGATACTGGATGATGCCGCCGGAGCGTTGCGCGCCGTAGATCACCAGGTGATCGATTCCGGCCGCGTCCATGTCCCGCTCGATCGCGCCGCGCCGCCGCGTCATCTCCGCGGGCGAGAAGCGCGGATAACGCGCCTCGAACAAAGGCTTGAGCCGCGCGGGCAGGCCGGGCGGCGCGAGGGGGCGAAGGGCCGCCATGACGGCCTTTACTTCGGTATTTTCGGCACCACGAGATGGAACAGCTTCAACGGCGCTCCGCCCGCCGCCTGGATGGTCGCGGTCTCGGCGGGGCCGAGATAGATGCCGGCGCCCTTTTCGACGTCGTAATCCTTGCCGTTGAGCCGGATGCGGCCCTTGCCTTCCATGAGATAGATGAGCTGGTGCTTGTCGGATGAAGCCGGCTTGAAGGTCTCGGCCGATTTGAGCCAGCGCAACGAACCGTTCACGTTTTTCGCCCCGCACAGGGCCTGGTTCAGCACCTCGGTGACCTCGCCTTGGCCCGAAGTCGGTTTTTTGGCGAGCTTGTTGGTATCGATGAAGGTGAGCGGCATGATTTTTTTCCTCTGTTTCCGGGCAGGATTCAGGTCTGGATCCACGCCTTGCCGTCCTTGCGCTCCCAGCGCAGGTCGTCATCGGTGCCTTCGAGGATCGTGGTCTTGAAGCGGTTGGGCGCCTGCCACTCGAAATAGAACAGCGGCTCGGTGGCGCGCAGGCGGTGCTTCTCCTCGGCCGGGATGAAGATCATGTCGCCGGGCCCGACCGGCCGTATGCCGCCGTCCAATTCCACCGTCGCCTTGCCGTCGATGATGAAATAGAAATGCTCGCAGTTCTTGTGCAGGTGCAAGGGAGACGCCGCGCCCTTCTTGTAGTGCATGACGCCGGCCAGCATGTCGTCGATTTTGGCGAGCTCAGGGTTGACGAAGAAAATGCGCTCGCGCGCCGCCTTGGCGTCGATCAGCGACGGCAGCTCGCTTTCCTTGAAGATGTAGGCCATTGGGTTTCCTCCCCTTGTTGCGGGCCGAAGCGGCGGCCCATCGCCGCGGCTCTTACGCGTTATGCGACGGCTATACGGTGCGCTCAGCCGGGTTTCTTCGGATGCGGCGGACGCGGCCGGTGGCTGAACACCGCGTCGGCGTTCTTCTTCTGCGCGTCCGACATGGTGGCGTACAGCGCCGAGAAGGCCGGAATGAGTTTCTTGACGTTCGCCGCGTGGGCGTCGGCGATCGCGGCATAGGCGTTGAGATCGTCGATCGCCGTCATCGTCTTGGCATTGGCCTCCCGCTGCTCGATCAGCGCGCCGATCGCCTTGCCGTTGCCGCGCATCACGTCGGCGACGGCCTGCCATTGCGGCTCCTGGGCGGCGGTGATCCCCAGCTGTTTGTGGAGCGACTTGATGCGCGCCTCGAGCCGATCGGGGGCGGGCATCGCTTTTGCCGCCGCCGGCGGCGGCGCGGCCTGAGCCAGCGCGGCCGAAGGAAGAACGAACAGGACCGCGCCGAGCATCGCCGCCGCGGTCAATGCGCTGCCAATTCGAGAGGGAAGGTGAAGCATCATGGGGATTTCGCTCCGTGTTTGCCGCCGCCGTCTGGGACGGTCAGCGATGTCCGTGTCCGCCGTCGCCGTGCCATCCGCCGCCGCGTCCGCCGAAACCGAGGCCGATGCCGATGCCGAGCCCGTCGAAGACGATGGGCGGTTGATAGACCGGCGGCGCCACCTCATAGACCGGCGCGGGGTAGTAGGGCGCCGGGCCGGGGTAACACTGTCCGTTGGACGCCAAATAATATCCGTATGGGCAAACCGGCGCTTGCGCGCCGGCGGGCGCGGGGACGGCCCAGCTACCGAGGGCCAGGGCGACGACGCTGGACAGGATGATTGTCCTCATGGGACGGCTCCCGCGGCGAGGAATTTATTGACGGATAATCTACTCCCACTCCGGGGGGCCGGCACAATGGTTTTAACGCCCGTCTTCTAACGTCGATTTCATGCGCGAGCTTGTCGCACTCGCATCCAACGCGACCCCTTTGCCGCGGCAAGGGGGCGGGCTAGTCTCGCCGCCGCATGGCGTCGGGCGGCGGGAAAGCAACGGGTGCGGCGGCGGATTTGCGCTATTGGCGCAACGCGCTCTATGCCGTCTTCGCCGTGACCCTGGCGCGGCTGTTCTGGCTCGTCCATGGCGGCGCCGACCTTTATCCCGACGAAGCGCAATACTGGCTGTGGTCGCTGCATCCGGCCTGGGGCTACTACTCCAAGCCGCCGCTGGTGGCGTGGCTGATCGCGCTGTCGACCTACGCCTTCGGCGACGGCGAGGCGGCGGTGCGCCTCGCGGCGCCGCTCCTCCATTTCGCCACCGCGCTGGTGGTCTTCCATGTGGCCAAGCGGCTTTACGATTCGCGCGCCGGGTTCTGGTCCGCCTTGGCCTACGCGACATTGCCCGGGGTTTCGGTTTCGGCGGCGGTGATTTCGACCGACGCCCCGCTGCTGCTGGCCTGGGCGCTGGCGCTTTACGCCTTCATCCGCGCGCGCGAGCAGGGCGGCGAGCGCTGGTGGTGGGCGGTGGGCGCGGCGGCGGGGCTCGGCCTGTTGTCGAAATACGCCATGGCTTATTGGCTCTTGTCGGCGCTGCTCTATCTTTTGCTGTTCCGCGACGAGCGCCGCCATCTTGCGGGTTACGCCCGGGCGGTAATTCTGGCGCTGCTGATCTATGCGCCGAACTTCGTCTGGAATCTCGGCCACGGCTTCGTCTCCTACCGCCACACCGAACAGAACGCGGCCTCGCACGGGGCGCTGATCAATCCGGTGAATTTCATCGAGTTCTTCTTCTCGCAATTCGGCGTGTTCGGGCCGATCTTTGCAGCATGCCTGCTATTGATCGTGTTGAGCGCGCGAAAGTCATTGGCGCCGCGCCCCGCCGCGCTGCTGGCGGTGTTCGCCCTGCCCACCCTCGCCATGATGCTGGTGGTGAGTTTCATTTCGCATGCCCAGCCCAATTGGTCGGCGCCGGCCTATGTCTCGGCGGTGGTGCTGGTGACTTCGTGGCTCTTGCAACGCGGCTGGCGGACGGCGCTGATCGCCTCGATCGCGCTCAACCTGGCGGCGGCGGTGGCGGCGTTCTCGGCCCAGCCCGCAGCATCGGCCTTGGGCTACGATCTGCCCGGGCGTTACGATCCGCTGCACCGGCTGCGCGGCTGGTCCGCGCTCGGGCTGGATGTCAGCCAGCTGTTGCAGCAGCATCAAGGCGCGCTGCTCTTGTCCGACGAGCGCGAGGATTTGGCGGTGCTCACCTATTACGTCCTGCCCCATCCCTTCGACGCGCTCAAATGGAACGGCGAAAACGGCAAGATCAACGACCAGTTCGATCTCGAAGCCGATCCCGCGCGCTACATCGGCAAGGATTTCCTGCTGGTGAGCCGCCATCCCGAGAACATCCAGCGCATCATCGACCGCTTCGACGGCGCCGGGCCGGTCGATCACATCACCGTGCCTTTGGGCGGCGGCGAGGCGCGGATTTACGTCGTGCGGTTTTTGCAGGGCTTCCGGGGGTATCGCTGAGCGCGATGCCGTTGCGCCGGAAGACCGCGTAGAGCGCCCAGGCCGTCACCAGCCCGATATAGAAGCCGCCCACCACGTCGCTCAGATGATGCGTGTCGAGCCCGATCCGGCTCATGCCGATCAGCAGCGCGGCCAGAATCCAGGCCCAGCGCCAGCGCGGATAGAGCACGCACAGCGCGAAGGCCAGCGCCGCCGCCGTCACCGAATGGCCCGAGGGGAAGGACCAGTAATTGGCGTTCGGCCCGAATCCGGAGAATCCCGAAATATGCTCGGAGAAGAACAGCTTCGGCCGTGCGTCCCCCGCCACCGGCTTGATCAGATCGGCGATCAGGCCCGAAACCGCCACCGCGAGAAAAACATAGGCCGCGCGCCAAGCGTGGAACAGATAACGCCGGCGCTCCTGCCCCGTGGCGGATTTGGCCGCGACGAAACACATCCCCGCCGCCACCGCCGTCACCACCAGATAGGCGGTGGCGATCCCGAATTCGGTGATGAAACGGAACACGCTCCGCCATAACGGCGAAACGTCGTGGGTGAAGATCATCAAGGGCCGGTCGAGATTGGCCGCGGCATAGGCGAGAACCAGCGCCGTGCCCAGGGTCAGCCAGAAGAAATTTTTCAGCCCCGGCGAAGGATTTATCAGCGCCGCCCGGGCCGCGCCGATCCCGTCCCAGGCGACGATCAAGCGGTACAGCGCCCAGCTTATGCCGAACACCAGGAATCCCGAGGCCACCACGTCGGACAGGAAATGCCCGCCCTGGGCGATGCGCATCAATCCCAGCGCCGCCCCCAGCCCCACCGCGCCGGCCATCGCGATGCAACGCTGGCGTTTTCTGGGCAGCAGGAACGCCGCCGCGACCAGGACGAACCCGACCGAAGGATCGCCCGCCGGGAAGGAGCAATTGCTGCGGCATTGGCCGCTCGGCTCCCACGCCCTGACGAAATGCGCGTTGCCGCCGAATTCCGTTATCTGGGCCGGGCGCGGGCGGCCCCAATGATCCTTGAGCAGGGTGTTGACCGTGAGGCCCGGCCCCAGCGCCAGCGCCAGCAGCAGGAAAATTCCCGCCCGCCGCTTGTCCTTCACGAAAATCAACGCCGCCGATCCCGCCGCCAGCAACGCGACGAAATAGGGCAGGGCAGCGCGCGATCGCGGCGAAAACCGGCCATGTCGCCAGATAAAACCCCGCGCCTGGCCGGTAGAACAGCCCGCTCGCCCAGAGATCGATGCCGGGGAACAGCACCAGCGCGCCCATCGCCACGACGAAAGCGGCAACGAACCAGGCGATGCGCGCCGCCATCGCTATTTCCGGCCCGGCTTGAGCGCGCCCGCGCGCTCGGCGTAACGCCGGCGGATCTCGTCCGCCGCGCGCGCCGTGTCGTCGGGCGGCGTGTATTGCCAGCGTTCGACCGCGCCGCGGAACGGGCGGGTGGCGCCGGCGTCGCGCAGCGCCTGGTGAAAGCGCGCGAACTTGGCCGAGCCGCCTTCGAGCTCGAACACGTGCACCGGCTTGCCGGTGAAGGCCGCTTCGCTCACCATCGACACCGAATCCGAGGTGACGATGATGACGTCGGCCAGCGCCAGCAATCCGAAATACGGGTTCTCGCCCTTGACCGTCCCAGATATAGGCGCCCAAGGGCTCGAGCCGGTCGCGCAGCAGCTTGGTCGCGTCCTCGCCGGTGCGCCGCGACACCGTGATGGCGAGGCCGAAGCCGCGCTGCGCCAGCCCGGCGAGCTGGCCCGCCAGCACATCGAGCCGCCCCTTGGTCAGGCGGTAGACGCGGTTGCTGCCGCCGATCAGCACCGCCGCCAGCGGCCGCGGCAATTTCTCGAATTGGGGGGCGAAACGCCGCGCGCCCTCGGCCAGCTTTTCCGGCGTGACGCGATGCACCGCGCCCAATGTCCGGAACACGTTGGCGCCCTTCACCGGATCGTGGCTCGGCGCCACCACCAGATCGGCGCGGCCCCGGGCGAAGCGCGGGTCCTGGATTTGCACCCAGAAGACGCGGCCGCCGCTGGCGCGCTTGGCGGCCAGCGCCGGCGCCACCGTCATGTTGCCGCAGGAGATCAGAACGTCGGGCCAGGGCGATTCAAAACTGTCGCCCGCGGGATCGAGCGCCGAGAACGGGTTGAGCCAGAACTGCGAACTCAAATACCGCCAGGGCGCGCGGATCTTGAGCACCTTCTCGACAAAAGGCCAGCCCAGCGCCTCGGCCAGGCCCAGCACCTGGCTGGCCATGCCGATCTTGCCGTCATAAACCGCCCACACCGTGGGCTGCTTCGGGGGCGCCTCGTCCGCCATTTTACCTCGGTGTCCCTCGTCCCGCCTCGACCGAACCTCGATTTACCTCGACGCCGCCTCGATATTGCCTCGGCTTCACCTCGATTTTGCCTCGGCCCCGGCTTGCAATATTATTACCGTATACTACGATAAGCGGCGGACGGGCGCGGTAAAACGGCACGGAAGTTGCCGGACGCGCCGGGTCGCAAGACATAACATTTCCGGCAGAGGAAACGGGAGAGCTCGGGATGCGGCGCATCAAGCTCGACAAGGTGGACCGGCGGATTCTGAAGGACCTTCAGCAGGACGGCCGCATGACCAATGTCGAGCTGGCGAAACGCGCCGGCATCTCGGCGCCGCCTTGTTTGCGGCGCGTGCGCGCGCTGGAAGAGGCCGGGTTCATCCGGGGCTATCACGCCGAGGTCAATGCCGAGGCGCTGGGCTTCGGCATCACCGTCTTCGCGCAGGTGGGCTTGAAGAGCCAGGCGGAGGACGATCTCAAGGCGTTCGAGGCGCTGGTCTCGGAATGGGACGAGGTGCGCGAGGTGCACATGCTCGCCGGCGAAACCGATTTCCTGTTGAAGATCGTGGCCGCGGACTGGGACGCCTATCAGAAATTCCTCACCAGCCGGTTGACCCCCGCGCCCAACGTGGCGCATGTCAAATCCTCGCTCGCCATCCGCACCGCCAAGTACCAGCCGGGCGTGCCGATCGCGCTCGACGACAAAAACTAACCAAACAGGCCGCTCGCGGCCGTTCCCGCGCGCCGTCGCGATCAACCCGGCGCTGCCGGCGTCTTGCTTAGAACTGGCGCGGGCGGCGCGGATGAAGGCGCGGAGGTTTGGCCGCTTCCGGGGCGGCTTCGGCCCCTGCTTGCGCCGCGATGAACCCGGTATAACGGCGCAGCATCCAGATGATCTGTTCCAGCAGGCCGGTGACGGTAAAGAGATGCTCCTGGTCCCGGGTGCTTAACCTTTGGCCGGCGACCAAAACCCGCCGCCGCAGCGCGTCGATCAGCCCGTCCCGGTCCGCGGTCAGCTTGCGCAGCACGGCGAGATCGTCCGCGTCGCGGGTTCGCGCCGCCTCCTCGGCGGTCTGGAGCAGCGCGCCCAATCCTTGCGTGATGTTCTCGGCCAGCGAGCGCATGCCCTCGGCCTCGAAGGGCTGAACCAGCGCCGCGCCCAGCGCGTGGAGCGATTCATGGATGGACAGCAGCAGCGCGTTGAAGGCCTTGCGATCGTCGGCGCGTTCGAGCACGTCGCGGTTGGCGCCGGTGTCGGTCAGGTCGTTCAGGAAGAGACCGATGGTTCTGCCGAGCGATGATGCGACGGTGAAGGCGGATTCGTGCCCGAGTTTCCGCTCGGCCTCGTCCAAATGGTCGTTGATGCCGAGATAGATCGGCATCAGCCCGGCGAGACGGGATTGCTCGCGATCCACCAGGGCCAGCGCGCTGTCCGGCTCGCTCAGCGCGTCGGCGTAGATGTAACGCGGCGCGGACAGGTTTTCCTCCACCGAGGGCGGCGAAAGCCTTTCCAGGAGCGGCAGCAGCGGACGCGCGAACAGCATCTGCGCGGCGACCGCGGCGATCTGGCAGGCGAGATAGATGATCGCCACCTGGTGCGCCGGATCGGCGGCCAGCTCGCGCGTCGCGTTCATCAAGAACTTCGAGCCGAAGTGGCTTTCGGCCAGGAACAGCGGCAGCAGCAGCCCGACGCCCAGGATCTTGAACAGCGCCTGGAGCAGCGCCAGCTGGCGCGGCTTGCCCGAAACCCGGAAGCCGATGAAATAGGTCGCGACCCCCGATCCGATGCTGGCTCCGAGCACGAAGAACGAGGATTGCTCGAGACTGAGCAATCCGGCCGAAGCCATCGCCACCACGATGACCGAAACCGTGGCCGAGGATTGGGCGATGGCGGCGAACACGGTGCCGATGAGCAGCGCCAGCAGGGGCGATTGCGCCGCGACCGTGAACAGCCCGCGCGCCATTTCCTGCGCGGCCGGGTCGTGGGTTCCGTTGCGCATGAGTTCGAGGCCGAGAAACAGCGTGCCGAGCGCGAAGGACGACGACACCAGCGGCCGCCAGCGCGCGGAACGGTCGAGATTGAGGTAGAAGCAAAGCCCGACCAGGCTGATGAGCGCGAACACGAACAGGTGGATGTCGACCGCCGCGACCATGACCAGCGCCGCGGTGCCGACATTCGACCAGGCCAGAATCGGCGTCGATTCGCCGACGGTGATGAGATCGGCCTTGGTCAGGCTGATCAGGATCACGGTCACCGCGTTGGTGCTTTGCGTCAACGCGCCCGACAGGAGGCCGATCAACGCCGCCAGCGCGGGGTTGCCGGTGGACCGCGCGATCCATTGGCGCAGACGCTTCCCCGCCAGCTGCCCCATATTGGCGCCGAGGCCCTTGACGCCGATGAAGAACAGGCCGAGTCCGGCGAAAAACGAGACCAGGAAGTCGAACGTCATGTGCGCGGCACCTCGTCCCACCGAGCTTCAGCACGCTCGCGCGCTGTTCGCATTTTGCCTCTCCCATACGAGCGCGGCCTAGGCGCGACGCTCTAGGAGTTAACAAATCAAAGTGACATTATTGTGACGCAGCCGCCGCAGTTGCCCCCCGCGCGGCATCGGACGTAGGCTGGCCGCCGAACACCCTGACGAGGAACCCCGTGTCACCCGAAGCACCCGAGAGTGCGGCCGGACGGATCAAGGCGTCGCGGCACGAGCGCATCCTGGTCGTCGACGACATCGACGACAACCGGCAGTTGCTGGTGCGCCGTCTCGAACGCGAGGGCTTCCATGACGTCGCGCTCGCCGCCGATGGCGAGGAAGCGTTGAGCCTGTTGCAGGCGCAGCCCTTCGATCTGGTGCTGCTCGACATCATGATGCCCAAGCTCGACGGATACGGGGTGCTGGAGCGCCTCAAGGCCGAGGGGCGGCTGCACGAGCTGCCGGTGATCGTCATCTCGGCGCACAGCGAGATCGACAGCGTGGTGCGCTGCATCCAGTTGGGCGCGCTCGATTACCTGCCCAAGCCCTTCAACGCCACGCTGCTGCGCGCGCGGGTCAGCGCCAGCCTGGAACAGAAACGGCTGCGCGACCAGGTGCGCGCCCATCTCACCCGGCTCGAGGCCGAACTCGACGCCGCCCGCGCGCTGCAAATGGGCATGGTGCCGCGCGATTTCCCCGCGCCGTCGGCGGAATTCCCGCTCGAGATCTTCGCCATGATGGAGCCGGCGCGCGAGGTCGGCGGCGATCTTTACGATTTTTTCTCCGCCCCGGACGGCCGTTTCGCCTTCCTGATCGGCGACGTCTCGGGCAAGGGCGTGGCGGCGGCCATGTTCATGGCCCGCACCAAGAACCTGTTCCGCCTGGCCAGCAACATGGCGTCGGGCGGCGTCTCGCCCGCCGAGATCGTTTCCCGGGTCAACCGGGAGCTGTGCGAAGGCAACGACGCCATGATGTTCGTCACGCTCTATTTCGGCATGCTCGATCTCAAGACCGGCGAGCTCGCCTTCTGCAACGCCGGCCATGACCCGCCCTACCGGTTGGGCAACGGCGCCGCCGCCTTGGCCGAAGGCGCGCAGGGCATGGCGCTGGGCATCGATTCCGCCTGGCGCTACGAAACCGGCCAACTCCGCCTCGCGCGCGGCGAAGCGCTCTATCTCTACACCGACGGCATCACCGAGGCCGCCGACATGATGGATGCGCTGTTCACCAAGCAACGGCTCGAGGACGTCCTCAAGCGCGAAACCGCGTCGCCGCCCGGCAAGCTGATCGGCGCCGTGGCCGAGGCGGTCAAGGGTTTCGCCGGCGCGGCGCCTCAATCCGACGACATCACCGCCCTGGCCATCAGGCTGCTGGCGAAGTAATTCCTAGCCCGCGGCCTTGGGCAGGCGCTTCTTCAGCGTCACGTGGTTGCGGCCGCCTTCGCGCCGGTATTGCATGTCGTCCATCACGGTCTTGACCAGATAGACGCCCAAGCCCCCGACCAGCCGGTCCTCGATCGAGGCGTCGAGATCGGGCGCTGGCGTCCGGGTCGGATCGAACGGCCGCGCGTTGTCGACCACCTCGACCACGGCCTCGCCCGCTTCGATCCGCAGGCGCACCTCGATCTCGTGGCCGGGCCCCGGGTCGAAACCGTGGGAAATGGTGTTGGTCAGCAGCTCTTCGAGCGCCAGATTGATATTGTAGCCCAAGGCGGGCGGGATGCCGGCGTCGGCGCAGAACGCCTCGACGCGACTGGCGATCCGCGGCAACTCGGACAGCTTGTCGGTAACGGCAAGGATCAGTCGGTCGTCGCTCACGTCGTTCCGTCTGCGGGGGGTCGGGCGAAACTCCGTTCGAATGGTCGCATAGCATGATTTTCCGGCAGGGTCGAGCGCGGACGGAATGATACGGAATTGTGACAGCCGCCCGGCCCCGCTTGCACGGCACCGGCGAGACGGTTACGAATTGTTGCGGATGGGCAACCATCCCAATAGGCCAATAGAAATAGGCCGATAGGGGAACGAATAACGATGCCGTCGGTTTCCGCGAACCGCCTGTTCTGGCAATCCGCCGTGCTCGCCTTTGCCGTCATCGGCGTGGCGGGCAGCGCGGTCATGCTGTCGATCGGCGGCTTGGGACTGCTCCGGGAATCGGTGGTTCCGGCCGTGGTGGCCACATTCATCGCCGCGGCGGTGATAGGCTTGCTGGCCCGCCGGGTCACCGCCGCCCTGGGCCGGGCGCACGACGACATGGAGGCCGAATACGAGCGCAAGCTGGCGCAGAAGACCGAGGAACTGTCGCAACGCGAGATCGAGCTGCGCTGCGACGCTCGAGAACATGGAACAGGGCGTCGCCTTGTACGCCTCCGATTACAAGCTGCTGACGTGGAACCAGCGCTTCCGCGAGTTCCTCAATATGCCGGAGGAATTCTTCTCGCGCGAACGCAGCTTCATCGATTATCTCCGTTACGTCGGCCAACGCGGCGAATTCGGCGACCAGGACATCGAGGCGGTCGTCAAGCAGCGGGTCGAGCAGTTGAAGCGCAAGCACTCCTTCGAGCGCACGCGCCCGGACGGCACGGTGCTCGAGGTCTACCGCGCTCCGACGCCGGATGGCGGCTTCATCGCGATCTATACCGACATCACCGAGCACAAGAACGCCGAGGCCGAGCTGACCCGCGCCCGCGAGGCGGCGGAAACCGCCAACCGCGTCAAGTCGGAATTCCTCGCCAATATGAGCCACGAGCTGCGCACGCCCTTGAACGCCGTCATCGGCTACAGCCAGATGCTCCAGGAGGAGGCGAAGGACGCCGGCCAGGAGGATTTCCTCCCCGACCTGGCCAAGATCGAGAATGCCGGCAAGCACCTGCTCGGCCTCATCAACGACGTGCTCGATCTGTCCAAGATCGAAGCCGGCCGCATGACCATGTATTTCGAGGACGTCAATATCGCCGGCATGATCGCCGAGGTGCGCGGCATCATCGAGCCGCTGGCGGCGAAGAACGGCAATCGTTTCGTGGTCGACTGCCCGGCGAGCATCGGCGCCATGCACACCGACGTCACCAAGCTCAAGCAGAACCTGCTCAACCTCCTCAGCAACGCCAGCAAATTCACCACCAAGGGCACGATCGAACTCGCCGTTTCGCGCGGCGGGTCGGGCGCGGCCGAAACGGTCAGTTTCCGCGTCACCGACACCGGCATCGGCATGACCCCGGAACAGCTGGGCAAGCTGTTCCAGGCCTTCGGCCAGGCCGATTCCTCGACCTCGCGCAAATTCGGCGGCACCGGGCTGGGTCTCGCCATCACCAAGCATTTCGCGCGCATGCTGGGCGGCGACGTCGAGGTCACCAGCGAGGCGGGCAAGGGCTCGGTCTTCACCCTGACCCTGCCGGCCCGGGCGGCCGAGGCGGCGCCGGCGGCGGCGCCCGAGGCCAAGCCCGCGGTTTCCGGCGACGCGGAAGGCGCGCAGACCATCCTGGTGGTGGACGACGACGAAGCGGTGCACGATCTGGTCGGCTCGATGCTGGGACGCGAGGGCTATCGCGTGCTGCACGCGCGCAGCGGCGACGAGGCGCTCGCCATCACGCGCCGGGAGCGGCCCGACGCCATCACCCTCGACGTCATGATGCCGCAGATGGACGGCTGGTCGGTGTTGACGAGCCTCAAGGCCGATCCGGCGTTGAGTCACATTCCCGTCATCATGCTGACCATGCTGCACGAACAGGCCATCGCGCTTTCGCTCGGCGCCTCGGGCTACATCACCAAGCCGGTCGATTGGAACCAGCTGAGCGCCATGCTGAAGCGGCACAGCCGCCACGGCGCCGACATCCGCGTCCTGGTCGTCGACGACGATCCGGAGATGCGCCGCATGACCCGCCGGATGCTGGAGCGCATGGGGCTGGAAATCGGCGAGGCCGCCGACGGCCAGCAGGCGCTGGCCTGGCTCGAATCGAATCCGGCGCCCTCGATCATTCTGCTCGACCTGATGATGCCGGTGATGGACGGGTTCGAGTTCCTCGACCGTATCCGCAACAGCGAGCGATGGAGCGCCCTGCCGGTGCTGGTGGTGACCGCCAAGGCGCTCGACGCCAAGGAAATCGAATATCTGCATTCCTCGACGCAGCGGGTCATCGAGAAGGGCGCCACCACCGGAACCGATCTGCGCGCCGCCATCCGCGAGGTGCTGAAGAGCGGCGCGGCGGCGGCCAAGGCGGCGGTCTGAAGCGGCGGCAACGGGAAACTGGCGGATCATGGCGAAGATATTGCTGGTCGAGGACAACGAGATGAATCGCGACATGCTGTCGCGGCGCCTCGAACGCAAGGGCTTCCAGGTCCTGATCGCGGTCGACGGCCAGCAGGGCCTCGATCTGGCGAACAGCGGCGCGCCCGACCTCATCCTCATGGACATGAATCTCCCGGTGGTGGACGGCTGGGAAGCGACGCGCCGGGTCAAGGCGAATAACGGGACCAAGGCGATACCCGTGATCGCGCTGACCGCCGACGCCATGACCGGCGACCGCGACAAGGCGTTGGCCGCCGGCTGCGACGATTACGACACCAAGCCGGTTGATTTTCCCCGTCTTCTTGGCAAGATCGAAACCCTGTTGCGGCAGGCCGGCAAACTTTGAGCCGAAAGCGGCGCCGGTTGAAACGAAACTGACTTAAACCCGGGCGAGGCGATGACCATGGAAATGACGACCGAGGAGCTCGACAAGGGCGTCACCAAGATCAATCTGAACGGGCGTCTCGACGTGGCGGCGGCCGGGCAGATCGAATTGCGCTTCAACACCATCGCCGGCGCCCGGCGCGCGGTGATCGTCGATCTGTCGAAGGTGACGTTCCTCGCCTCGATGGGCATGCGGATGCTGCTGATCGGCGCCAAGACCATGGCCAGCAAGGGCGGCAAGATGGCGCTGCTCGCGCCGGCGGCCGAGGTCGCGGCGGTGCTCAAGACCGCGCGGATCGACAGCTTGATCCCGATCTACGACCAGCCCGAGGCCGCGCTGGCCGGGGTCGCCGCTTGAGCGCCGAGCCCCGCATCGTCAAGCCCAAGGGCCGGCTCGACGCCGCCACCGGGCCGGCCTTGGAAGCCGAACTGGCGGCGGCCACCGGCGGCGGCGGCGCGCGCCTCCTGCTCGACTTCTCGGAACTGGTCTATATCAGCAGCGCGGGCCTGCGCGTCGTCCTGCTCGCGGCCAAGAAGGTGAAGGCGTCGAACGGGCGCCTCGCCTTGTGCTCGCTCAATCCGCAGATCGCCGAGGTGTTCAAGATCAGCGGTTTCGACGCGATCATCGACATCCACCCTTCGCCCGACAGCGCCCTGGCGCGGCTCAAGGCGCCCTGACCGCGCTTCCCGTAAACCCGGAAAATCTCCCCTTCTGCGGCGCGGCACCACACCCCCATCCGGCCCTGCGGGCTGCTATGATCGGGGCATCTTCTGGGACAACCGGGCTTGGGAGGCTTCCGTTATGACACGCATCCTCGCGGTTTTGCTGCTGGCATTTTTGGGCGCTTCGCCCGCCTGGGCGCAATCCTCCGGCATATCCGTGCAGCAACCTTGGGCGCGCGCGACGCCGGGCGGCACCACCAACGGCGCGGTCTACATGACCATCGTCAACAGCGGCGCGTCCAGCGACCAGCTGGTGGCGGCTTCGACGCCGGTCGCGGGTTCGGCCCAGCTCCACGAGATGTCGATGACCAACGGCGTGATGCAGATGCGGCCCATTCCGGCGCTCGACGTGGCGCCGGGGGCGACGGTCGCGCTCGCGCCCGGCGGCTATCACATCATGCTGCTCGGCCTGAAACACCCGCTCAAGGACGGCGACAGCTTCCCCATGACCCTGACCTTCGCCAAATCGGGCAAACAGGATGTCGTGGTTTCGGTCGCCAAGGTGGGCGCGACCCAGCCCAATTCCATGGGCGCCATGCCGGGCATGAACGGCGGCGGCACCATGAATTCCATGCCCGGCATGAACATGAAATAGGGCGGGCGGGGCGGGCGCCGGAAGCGGCCCGCCGTCATCGGCTCGACGTTCAGCCGCTCGGCATGCGCGCCTCGAGATCGGCGGCCACCTCGTCGCAAGCCTTGGCCAGTTCGAAATATTCCCGGCGCAATTCGGGGTATTGCGCTTCCTGCGCCAGTTCCCGGTAGCGCGCCGCTTGGTCCCACCAATAATCCGTTTCGCTCACGTTCATGATCCCTCCCGCATAAAAGGGTTGTCGGCAGGCGTATCGGCAAAAAACGCCCGGCTTTTTCTGCCGGGCGTTTTCGCCGTGACGTGAAGTCTAGGCTCGGGCTAGGCCCGGCTTATCGCCAAACCGGCTGGCCGAGATTGACCATGGTCGGGCTGGTGACGGCGCCGCCGGTGGCGCCCGCAGCCGCGCCCACCCAGGCGCCGAAAGCCGCGCCCGCCGGGCCGGCGGCAATCGCGCCGATGGCCGCGCCGGTGGCGCCGCCGAGAAGCGCGCCGCTGCCGGCGCGATCCGCCGGGTTGGTGCCGCAAGCGGAGAGCAACAGCCCCGCCGCAATCACGAGAGTACCGATGCGCTTGGACATGGTATCCATCCTTCTCGCTGTGGGTGCCATCCTTTGCTGTGGATGACGAACTCGCAACACGAAAAGGGTGGTTGCGGATCGTGGCGAAAAATTGGAATTAGCGGGGAAATTCCAGGGCCATCCGCGGTCAGGGGAAACTCGAGGGCGCAGGCCGCCGCCGGGTGCGAAATATCAAGAATAAGCCATAATCTTTGCACATCCCGGCCACGCACCCGACCCATCCTGTCGATCCTGTCATTTATCCGATGGAGGGTTTCATGCTCCGCCGATATCTGCCGGTAATCGCAATCTCCGCTTTTTCCCTTTTGACCGCCGGCTGCTACAGCCCGCCGCCGCCCCCGGAACGGGTCGTCGTGGCGCCGCAATCCGGCCCGATCGAAATCGTGCCGCCCGAAGCGCCCGACGAGCACGCCATCGCGATCGCGCCCGGGCCGCCGCCGCCGGCCCGGGTCGAGGCCATCCCCGCGCCGCCTTCCAACGTCGTCTATTGGGTGCCCGGCCATTGGCGGTGGTATGGCACCGCCGACGGTCATAGCGGCTGGGCGTGGACCGCCGGCTACTACGCCGAGCGGCCCAGCCACACCGCGATCTGGATCGACGGCCATTGGCAGCAAAGCTCGCGCCGGTTACGTCTGGGTCGAGGGTTATTGGCGATAAGCCGGCGTTCCTCGCGTAACCCGGGATAGCCGTGGGAATCTCAAGCACGGGAGCATAGGGACATGAAAATCAGGCATCCGATCGGTGACGTGATCTTGGCGCTGACCCTGCTGGGATCCTTTTTCAGCCTCTATGTGATCGAACAAGTGGCGATGCGGACATTGGACTGACGCCGGTTCCGTCTTGGCTGCGGAGAAGGCTTCATGTCGGTTGATTTGAGCGCCGCCGGCCGGGATGTCATCGGCCATGGCGCCGACTGGGTGGCCTGTCCCGATTGCGGGCTCGCCCAGCGCGTGCCGGCGCTCGCCGCCGGAAGCCTCGCCGCGTGCCGGCGCTGCCGCTGCACGCTGGCGGTGAATACCGGCTACCGCCTCGACGCCGTGCTGGCGGTGGCGCTCGCGGCGCTGATCCTGCTGCTGTTCGCGATATCTGTCGCCGCTTTTTCGCCCTCCACGCCTTCGGCGAGATCCGGCAAAGCTGGATCTATAGCGGCGTCGCGGAATTGTGGCGCGAGGGCTTCGGCTTTCTCGCGCTGATCGTAGCCGGTTTCAGCATCGCGGCGCCGCTGGCTTATCTGGGATTGCTGGTCGCGGTGCTCTCCGGCCTCGGCCTGGGCGCCAATCCCGCCTGGCTCGGTCCCGCTTTCCGCTGGACGCAATTTCTGCGGCCCTGGGCGATGCCCGAGATTTATGCCGTCGGCGGCTTCGTCGCCTATTCGCGGATGGAGAAGATCGCGAACGTGGACGTGGGCGCCGGCGGCTGGGCGTTGCTCGCCGCCGCCTTGGCGTTCCTCGCCGTCGACGCGATGATCGACAAGCGCGCGGTGTGGCGGGCGATCGGGCCGGATGCCGCCATCCGCCCGGGCGAGGATGCAATCGCCTGCCTTTCTTGCGGTCTGCTGGCGCCGGATGCGGGCGAGGGGGCGCGTTGCCCGCGTTGCGGGGCGGGCTTGCGCCGCCGCAAGCAGGAGGCGCTCGCCCGCACGGCGGCGCTGGTGCTCGCCGCCGCGCTGCTCTACATCCCGGCCAATTTCCTGCCGGTGCTGACCATCGAGCGTTACGGGCGGATCGAGTCCGACACCATCATGGCCGGCATCCGGGAACTCGCCCATATCGGCGCCTGGCCGCTGGCGGTCATCGTCTTCCTGGCCAGCATCGTCGTGCCGCTGCTGAAGCTCTTGAGCCTCGCCTGGTTCCTGGCGGCGGAGATGAGAGGATCGCCGCGCGGGCTCTTCGCGCGCACCCGCCTGCACGACATCGTCAACAACATCGGGCGCTGGTCGAACATCGACGTCTTCATGGGCTCGATCCTCGCGGCGCTGGTGCAGTTCGGCGTCCTCTACAACGTCACCGCCGAGCCGGGCGCGATCGCCTTCGCCGCGGTCGTGCTGCTGACCATGATCGCCTCGCGCTGCTTCGACCCGCGGCTGATGTGGGACGCGGCGGAGGGCAGGCCATGAGCGCCCTCCAGGAAAAGCCGCGTCTGGTGGAATCCGGTCCGCGCGTCGCGGCGGTGCGCGTGCTCCACCGCTTGCGCTGGATCTGGCTGGTGCCGGCGGCGGCCGGCGCGATCGTGCTCTATCTGGGCTGGCAGACTCTCGTCGAACGCGGGCCGCTCATCACCATCGCCTTCCAGAGCGCCGACGGCGTCGTGGCCGGACAGACCAAGATCAAGCATTTGAGCGTCGATGTCGGCAGCGTCGTGTCCGTCGCGCTTGAGCCCCGACATGTCGCGGGCCATCGTCACGGCGCGCATGAACCGCGAGGTCGCGCCCTATCTCGACAGCGGGACCCATTTCTGGATCGTCCGCCCGCAAGTGACGGCGACGGGCATTTCCGGCCTGACCACCATCCTCTCCGGCGCCTATATCGAGATGGATCCCGGCAGCGGCGCGCCGGCGAAAGAGTTCAAGGGCTTCGACGAGGAAACGGCGTTGCTGAAGCCGGCCGAGCCGGGGCGCGGCTTCGTGCTCGTCGCCGGCCAGCTCGGCTCGATCGCCAAGGAATCCAAGATCACGTATCACGGCATGACCGTGGGCCAGGTGCTCGGCACCAGGCTCGATCCGGACGGCCAGGAAGATCGAGATCACCATCCACATTTTCGAGCCCTACGCCAATCTGGTGACCCCCCAGACCCGTTTCTGGAACGCGAGCGGCCTCAACATCGGGTCGATCTGGTCGGGGTTCAAGATCAGCGGCGGCGGGCTGGACAGATCTGCTCTCGGGCGGCGCCGTCGCCTTCGACACGGCCCCGGCGGGCCGGCGGCGCGGGCGCCGAGCAAGCCGGGCAGCAAATTCCCGCTCTACGACAACGAGAAGGACGCGCGCGCCGGCAAGGCGCCCTAGCGCGGGGGCGTAACCGCCCGCGTTTCGCGGTCCCGGATTTTTCGGGTTTTTGGCAACAGGCAATAAGGAGTTCGTCATCATGACCGTGGACATTTTGCTCTTGCAGCCGATCGTGGCCCTGATCGCCGGCATTCTGATCCTTATCGTCCCGCGCATTTTGAATTACGTCGTGGCGATCTATCTCATCGTCATCGGCGTCTCGGGCCTGTGGCCGCGTTTGCTGGGCTGACCGGCGCGGCCCAAACGCCGGCGCGCCGCGTCCGGCGTTGATGGCATTAAGAAAATCGCCTTACCCTGAGCTTGTCGAAGGGCGCACGACGCTTATCCAGCGCTCAAAATGAGACACGGCCAACGCCGCTTGCCGCTCGCGTCATGCCCGGACTTGTTCCGGGCATCCACACCTTAAAAATCCGCGGATAGCCGGGTCAATCCCAGGCCGTGACCCGAAGAGGATGAAATGACCCACGGGGGCTTGAACGGTTTTGACAACACCGTTTAGACCTTTTCGCCGTTCATTTCTAAAAATGCGCCTTGAACGACTGATCTGAAACGAAATGAACGAACCACATTTTCACTGGATTTCGGCCATACCTCTAATCGGCACGTGACACAACCATTCCAGCCTGGCCGAGAAGAGTTGGTAGTCCGAAATCGCCAACGAAGTGAAGAACACCTACAACCACAAGAGTCGCGATGTCATCGTTCACCATGGCGGTTAGCTGGGGCATCCAACTCTGGTTCCGTTGGACGATCAATTTATTAAATGTTTGCGGGAGCTGGAGGAGACGTTCCTGATAAAGTTTCTCGAATGTTGCTTGCGACCTGGACCGCCATGCGAAGATCATGGCATCGACTTCTGCCTGGCAGACTTCAGTATTCTCAGCGGCATACGACAACTGGTGGATTTGTTCGTCGCGTGGCCCTGATGCGAGAGCCTGTAGAGCAACGTTCGGCAATTCCATTGCGATAGTCTGCACACCATCTTGTCTTGCGCGACGCCAAATGTACTGACGTGAGCCCCTAAAACTCCTCCAGTTTTGAGTAGAGTCCGTTCCCGAGAAGGAGACGGACGATGAAGGCATCAAGGTTCACGGAAGAGCAGATCATTGGGATTCTGCGGGAGCAGGAGTTGGGCGCGAAGACGGCGGATGTGTGCCGCAAGCACGGGATCAGCGGGGCCACCTTCTACAAGTGGAAGGCGAAGTATGGGGGTCTGAACGTGTCGGAGGCCCGCCGGCTGAAGGTGCTGGAGGCCGAGAACACGAAGCTGAAGAAGCTCTTGGCCGAGGCGATGCTGGACAACGCCATGTTGAAGGACATTGCTGCAAAAAAATGGTGACGCCCGCTGTGAAGCGGAGTGCTGTGGCCCAGGCCTGCGAGAGTTTTGGGGTGAGCCAGCGGCGGGCGTGTTTGGTGATCGGGGCGGACCGGACCTCGGTCCGTTACCGCAGCTCGCGGCCGGATGATGGCGTCATCCGCGCTCGCCTGCGGGATCTGGCTGCGGCCCGCCGGCGCTTCGGCTACCGCCGGCTCCACATCCTGCTGCGCCGGGAGGGCACGCAGATGAACCACAAGAAGCTGCGGCGGCTCTACGCCGAGGAACGGCTCCAGGTGCGCCGCCGGGGCGGGCGCAAGCGGGCCCTGGGCACAAGGGCGCCGATGGTCCTGCCGCAGGGACCGAATCAGCGCTGGTCAATGGACTTTGTCTCGGACACGCTGACCGACAGCCGGCGGTTCAGAAATCCTCGTCGTGGTGGACGACTTCACCCGTGAATGCCTCTGCCTGGTAGCCGATACGTCACTGTCCGGGATGCGTGTCGGCCGTGAACTGGATGCGCTCATTGCCGAGCGCGGCCGGCCCGCGAGCGTCGTCTCCGACAACGGCACCGAGCTCACCAGCATGGCGATCCTGCGCTGGTCGCAGGAGACCCACATCGAATGGCACTACATCGCACCTGGCAAGCCCACCCAGAATGCCTTCGTGGAGAGCTTCAATGGCCGGCTCAGAGATGAGCTCTTGAACGAGACCTTGTTCAACTCGCTCGAGTATGCCCGTGCTGCGCTCGCCGCCTGGAAGGACGATTACAACACCATCAGACCGCACGGCGCGCTCGGCAATCTGCCGCCCGCTGCCTATGCCAAGCTCAGCGTTCCCGTGATGCAACGGGATGGGGCGCTGCGCTCGACCGGGGGCTTCGCGCCCCATCCCGTTGCGCCACCGAGCCCGATAGGCTCAAATGCGGAACTGACTCTACTTGTCGCTGGAGGGAAGTAGGGGCTCACGTCAGGAGCCAAGGAGATATATTTCAGTGCCTTGGATATGCCAGAGCATCGCTGCCAAATTCTTTGCGCAGAAGTATTAGTAACTTCAAGCTATATCAGACACCACCATTATGTCCGAGTTTAAGCCTGCAGTTGAAACGATCGATCTCTATGAGTTCACGAAACTAGAGAGAGAATAGTCGGCTTCTGGCCCTATTTTTCGCCGGAGTGACGACGAACCGAAGACACAACTCTACTTAAACTGCACCTTGACGATCTCGAAGCTGCGCGCGCCGCCGCGCGGGGTCGTCACCTCGACCGAATCCGAGATGCTCTTGCCGATAAGCGCGCGCGCTAAGGGCGAGGTCACCGACAGCCGCCCCTTGCCGATATCGGCCTCGTCCTCGCCCACGATCTGGTAGACCATCTTCTCGTCGGTCTCCTCGTCGGCGAGCGTCACCGTGGCGCCGAACTTCACCACCTTGCCCGAAAGCTTGGAGACGTCGATCACCTCGGCGCGCGCGATCTTGTCCTCGAGTTCCAAAACGCGGCCCTCGATGAAGCCCTGGCGCTCGCGCGCGGCGGCGTATTCGGCGTTCTCGGCGATGTCGCCGTGTTCGCGCGCCTCGGAAATGGCGCGGATGATGGCCGGCCGGTCGGTGGATTTGAGCCGCTTCAGCTCTTCCTGGAGCCGGCTATAGCCCTCGGCGGTCATTGGCAGTTTGGCCATGATTTGAGGCCTCATTGTACCTTCAATTCGCGTTGTTTTCGAAAAAACCAAGCGCCCCCAAGGCCTTACGGCCGGAGACGCTCAATACGATCCCTCAAAATAGGATTGAAGCGAGGCGACTTCAAGGCCGCCGCTTTTAAGGGCGGAAATGCCCTCCACCGACGCCCGGGCGCCCGCCACGGTGGTGTAATACGGGATGGAATTCGCCAGCGCGGTGCGCCGGAGGGTGAAACTGTCGGCGATCTCGCGCGCGCCCTCGGTGGTGTTGAAAACCAGCTGCACCTCGCCCGACAACATGCGGTCGACGATGTGCGGGCGGCCTTCCTGCACCTTGTTGACGGCCTCCACCGCAAGCCCGGCATCGGCCAGCGCTTGCGGCGGTGCCGCGCGTCGCCATGAGAGCGAAGCCCATTTCCAAAAGCCGCCGGCAGGGCGCGATCATGGCGCGCTTGTCGTGGTTCCTGACCGAGACGAACACCGCGCCCTTGAGCGGCAGAACCGTGCCGCTGCCCAGCTGCGCCTTGGCGAAGGCATGGCCGAAATCGGCGTCGAGCCCCATCACCTCGCCGGTCGATTTCATCTCCGGCCCCAGGATCAGATCGACGCCGGGAAAGCGGGCGAAGGGGAAAACCGCCTCTTTCACCGCGATATGCGCGTGGCGCGCGCGCGGCTTAGATCGAAACTCGCCAGTTTCTCGCCCGCCATCACCCGCGCCGCGATCTTGGCGATGGGGATGCCGGTGGCTTTGGCGACAAAAGGCGCGGTGCGCGAGGCGCGCGGGTTGACCTCCAGCACATAGACCAACTTGTCCTTGACCGCGTATTGCACGTTCATCAGGCCGACCACCTTGAGCGCGCGGGCGAGCGCCGCGGTCTGCTTCTCGATCTCCTTCACAATGGCGGGCGGCAGAGAATAGGGCGGCAGCGAGCAGGCGCTGTCGCCCGAATGGATTCCGGCCTCCTCGATGTGCTCCATGATGCCGGCGACGAAGACCTGCTTGCCGTCGGCCAGCGCGTCGACGTCGACCTCGATCGCGTCCTGGAGATAACGGTCGATCAGCACCGGGTTCTTGCCCGAGACCTTGACCGCTTGCGTCACGTAGCGCTTCAGGCCCGCGTCGTCGTGGACGATCTCCATGGCGCGGCCGCCCAGCACGTAAGAGGGCCGGATGACGATGGGATAGCCGATGCGCGGCCGCGATCTCCTCGGCCTCCTTGGCCGAGGTGGCGGTGCCGTTCTCGGGCTGGAGCAGCTTAAGCTCCTGGATCAGTTCCTGGAAGCGCTGGCGGTCCTCGGCCAAATCGATCGCGTCGGGCGAGGTGCCGAGGATCGGGATCTTGGCGTCCTCGAGCGCCTGGGCGAGCTTCAACGGGGTCTGGCCGCCCAGCTGCACGATCACGCCCTTGAGCCTGCCTCGGCTTTCCTCGACCCGGACGATCTCGATCACGTCCTCGGCCGTGAGCGGCTCGAAATAGAGGCGATCCGAGGTATCGTAGTCGGTCGACACCGTCTCGGGATTGCAATTGACCATGATGGTCTCGATCCCGGCCTCCTTCAGCGCATAGGCGGCATGGACGCAGCAGTAATCGAACTCGATGCCCTGGCCGATGCGGTTCGGGCCGCCGCCCAGGATCACCACCTTGTCGCGCGCCGCTGGGATCGGCTTCGCATTCGGGCGCGCCCGAATCCCGGCTTTCATAGGTCGAATACATGTAGGGCGTGGCCGACGGGAACTCGGCGGCGCAGGTGTCGATGCGCTTGAACACCGGGTGCACGCCGAGCTTCGCGCGCCTCGATGCCACCTCGGCCTCGTCGAGCTTGCCGAGTTCCGCCAGCCGCGCGTCGGAAAAGCCCAGCCCCTTGAGCCGCGCCAGCCCGCTTGCGTCCTTGGGCAGCCCGTCCTTTTTCACCCGCGCCTCCGCCGCCACCACCTTGGCGACCTCTTCGAGGAACCAGGGGTCGTATTTGCAGGCGGCGTGGATCTCGGCCGTGGATAGCCCGGCTCGATAGGCCTGGGCGATGGTCAGCAGCCGGTCGGGCTTGGGCCGGGTCAACTCGATGCGCCAGGCCTCCTTGTCGCCCGGCGCCACGCCAGGGATTTCCGCCTCGTTGAAGCCGGTGAGGCCGGTTTCCATCGACCGCAAGCGCCTTCTGCACCGCCTCGGCGAAACTGCGTCCGATCGCCATGGCCTCGCCGACCGATTTCATCGAGGTGGTGAGGATGGGCTCGGCGCTGGGGAATTTCTCGAAGGTGAAGCGCGGCATCTTGACCACGACGTAATCGATGGTCGGCTCGAAGCTCGCCGGCGTGGTGCGGGTGATCTCGTTCTTGAGCTCGTCCAGCGTATAGCCCACCGCCAGCTTGGCCGCGATCTTGGCGATGGGAAACCCGGTCGCCTTCGAGGCCAGCGCCGAGGAGCGCGACACGCGCGGATTCATCTCGATGATGACCAGCCTGCCGTCGGCCGGGTTGACCGCGAACTGCACGTTCGATCCGCCGGTATCGACGCCGATCTCGCGCAGCACCGCGATCGAGGCGTTGCGCATGATCTGGTATTCCTTGTCGGTGAGCGTCAGCGCCGGCGCCACGGTGACGCTGTCGCCGGTATGCACGCCCATCGGGTCGACGTTCTCGATCGAGCAGATGATGATGCAGTTGTCGGCCTTGTCGCGCACCACCTCCATCTCGAATTCCTTCCAGCCGAGCACCGATTCCTCGACCAAAATCTGGCGCGCGGGCGAGGCGGCGAGGCCGTATTTGGCCACGTCCTCGAATTCCTGCGCGTTATAGGCGATGCCGCCGCCGGTGCCGCCCAGGGTGAAGGACGGGCGGATGATGGCCGGCAGCCCCACGACCGACAACGCCGCGCGCGCCTCCTCGATGGAATTGGCGATGCGGCTTTTGGGCGATTGCCAAGCCGATGCGGTCCATCGCCTCGCGGAAAAGCTGGCGGTCCTCGGCCTTGGCGATCGCGGTCTCGCTGGCGCCGATCAATTCGACCCCGTGACGCTGTCAACGCGCCGCTCTTGGCCAAGGCCATCGCCGTGTTGAGCGCGGTCTGCCCGCCCATGGTGGGCAGCAGCGCGTCGGGCTTTTCCTTGGCGATGATCTGCTCGACCGTCGCCGGGCGTGATCGGCTCGATATAGGTCGCATCGGCCAGGCCGGGATCGGTCATGATGGTGGCCGGGTTCGAATTGACCAGCACGATGCGGTAGCCCTCTTCCTTGAGGGCCTTGCAGGCCTGGGCGCCCGAATAATCGAATTCGCAGCCCTGGCCGATGACGATCGGCCCGGCGCCGATGATCAGGATGCTTTTGATGTCGGTGCGCTTCGGCATCAGCGCTGCCTTTCCATCATCTTGACGAACCGCTCGAACAGATAGCGGCTGTCTTGCGGCCCGGGGCTGGCTTCGGGATGGTATTGCACCGAGAACACCGGCTTGTCTTTCAGCCGCAAGCCTTCGTTCGAGCCGTCGAACAGCGAGACATGCGTCACCTCGGCCTCTTGGGGCAGGGTCTCGGGCAGCACGCAGAAGCCGTGATTTTGACTCGTGATCTCGACCTTGCCGGTCGCCAGATCCTTCACCGGATGATTGGCGCCGCGATGGCCGATCTCCATCTTTCTGGTTTTGCCGCCGAGCGCCAGCGCCAAAAGCTGATGGCCGAGGCAGATGCCGAAGACCGGCTTGCCCGATTTGATCAAATCCTGGATCACCGGCACGGCGTATTCGCCGGTCGCGGCCGGGTCGCCCGGCCCGTTGGACAGGAAAATCCCGTCGGGCTGGTGGCGCAGAATTTCCTCGGACGTGGCCGTGGCCGGCACCACGGTGACGGCGCAACCCTCGCTCGCCAGCATGCGCAGGATGTTGCGCTTGGCGCCGTAATCGACCGCCACCACCTTGAAGCGCGGCTGGCCGAGCTTGGCGTAGCCTTGGCCCAGGCTCCAGCCCGCTTCGTCCCATTGATAGCTCTGGCGGCACGAGACCTCTTTCGCCAGATCCATGCCTTCGAGGCCGGGCCAGTCGCGCGCCAGTTTCAGCAGCGCGTCGAGATCGAATTTCCCGGCGGCGTTGAAGCACAGCGCGCCGTTGGGCGCGCCGCCGTCGCGGATGCGGCGGGTGAGCCTGCGCGTGTCGACGCCGGCTATGCCGGTGAGGTTCATTTTCTTGAGCCAGGCATCGAGCCCCTGCGCCGCGCGCCAATTGGACGGCTGCGGTGATGTCCTCGCGCAGCACCAGCCCGCGCGCCGCCGGGGTTACGGTCTCGATGTCCTCGGCATTGGCCCCGACATTGCCGATATGCGGGAAGGTGAAGGTGATGATCTGCCCGGCATAGGAGGGGTCGGTCAGGATCTCCTGATAGCCGGTCATCGACGTATTGAAGCAGATTTCGCCGACCCTGATGCCTTCCGCCCCCACGCCGCTGCCCCAAAAAACACTGCCGTCGGCCAGAACCAAAACGGCGGTCGATCCGGCGGGGCGCGCGTTGGGGGTCGGCGCGGCATTCATGCGGCGGGGCCTCGTCTCCAGAGTCGCGGGGCCGCTCGCGTCAAAACGCGCCGCGGGAGGCGATCCGGCGGCGCGGCAAAACAGCGATCGGACTTGAAGACATTGAGATAGACCGGGCATAGGATGCCGTCAAGCCGCTCAACTCCGGGGCGGCTTGCGGGAGGCTCCATGCTGCGCGAACGGTTCACCGAAGCGTTGAAACAGGCGATGAAGGACAAGGACGCGCTCGCCCTTTCCACGGTGCGACTCGTGCTGGCGCGGCTCAAGGAGAAGGACATCGAGGCGCGGCCCAAGGCGCGACCAGATCGACGAGCCGGCGATCCAGCAGATGCTGCTGCAGATGATCAAGCAGCGCCGCGAATCGATCGAGCTTTACGAGCGGGGCAAACGGCCCGAGCTCGCCGCCAAGGAAAAAGGCGAGATCGCCATCATCGAGCGTTTCCTGCCCGAAGCAGATGTCGCAAGCCGACATGGAAAAGGCGATCAAGGAGACGATCGCCGCTGTCGGCGCCGCCGGCATCAAGGACATGGGGCGCGTGATGGCGGCGCTGAAGGAGAAATATGCCGGCCAGCTCGACCCCGGCCAGGCCAGCCAGGCGGTCAAGAAGCTCTTCGGTCGCGGCGGCTGACGCCGGCTTGGGCTACAATCCCGTTCCGGAAGCAGGCTGAGGGCCATGGCTTTTCCACCGCGATTCCTCGATGAGTTGCGCGAGCGCGTGTCGCTCGCCGAGATCGTCGGCCGCCGCGTCAAGCTCACGCGGCGGGGCCGCGAATATATCGGCCTGTGCCCGTTCCATAACGAGAAGACGCCGTCCTTCAGCGTGGTCGAGGACAAGGGCTTCTATCATTGCTTCGGCTGCGGCGCGCATGGCGACGTCATCGGCTTCGCCATGCAGACCGAGAACCTGACCTTTCCCGAGGCGGTGGAGCAGCTCGCGCGCAAGGCCGGGCTGCCAGTGCCCCAATCGACGCCGGAGGAGCGCCAGCGCGAAGAGCGCGCCCAGACGCTGCAAGGCGCGGTCGAGGCGGCCTGCGTTTTCTTCGAGACGCAGCTGCGCGAGCCGGGCGGATCCCGGGCGCGGGAGTATCTCGCCAAGCGCGGCCTCGACGAATCCTCCTGGAAGCGCTTTCCGCCTGGGTTACGCCCCCGACAGAAACGATGCGCTGAAACTCGCGCTCGGCGGAAAATTCCCCGAGGCGTTGCTGGTCGAGGCCGGGCTGCTGCACAAATCCGACGACGGCCGCACGTTCGATTATTTCCGCGGCCGGGTGATCTTCCCCATCGGCAACCGCCGCGGCGCGATCATCGCCTTCGGCGGGCGCGTGCTCGACGATTCCGTCCAGCCCAAATATCTCAACTCGCCCGACACGCCGCTTTTCGCCAAGGGCCGGGTGCTCTACGGCCTGGCCTCGGCGCGCGCGGCGGCCGCGCGCGAACCTTCGGCCATCGTCGCCGAGGGTTACATGGACGTGATCGCGCTGCGCCGCGCCGGCTTCCACACCGCGGTGGCGCCCTTGGGCACGGCGCTGACCGAAACCCAGATCGAGGAGCTGTGGAAACTTAGCGCCCGAACCGGTGCTGTGCTTCGACGGCGACACGGCCGGCCAGCGCGCGGCCTCGCGCGCGCTCGAACGCGCGCTGCCGCTGTTGAGGCCCGGCTTCTCCCTGCGCTTTGCCACATTGCCGGTGGGCGAGGATCCCGACACGCTGATCGCCCGCCAGGGCGCGGCCGCGATGCGCGGGGTGCTCGACCAGGCCCGGCCCTTGGCCGAGGTGCTGTGGACGATCGAAACCTCCCACCCGCTCAAGACGCCGGAGCAACGCGCCGCGCTGGAGCAGCGGCTGGAGACCCAAATCCGCCGCATCGCCGACCGTTCGCGTGCAGGAGCATTACCGCAATTTCTTCCGAACCCGCCTGGCCGAGGTCTTCAACCCCGGGGGCAATGCCGGCGCCAGGCCCTCCGGCCGGCTCGGCTGGGGCCGTTTCGCCCCTTGGCAAGTCGGCCCGATTCGCCGCCCAGGCAGGGGCGGCGGGCCTTTGCGCGGCGGCGCGGCCTATCCGGCCCATGAGAAGCCGCCTGAGGGCGATCCCGGCCTGTTGCAGCGCCGGGCCCAGGAAGTGCTGTTGGCGCTGCTTTTGAACCACCCCTTCCTGCTGGCCGAGGTGGGCGAGGAATTGGCCCAATTCGAGCTGCCCGACCGCGCTCTTGACAGGCTTTGCCGGGAGATTTTAAGACTGCACAGCCTTCACCCGGACCTTGACGCGGCGGCCCTGAAGCTCCACCTATCGGACAGCGGATTTGGCCAGGAAATAGCTGGGATTCTGTCTTCCCAGGTCTTGAACCACGCCGGTTTCGCGCGGCCCGGGGCGGATGCCGAGGACGTCAGGTTGGGGTGGAGCCATACCAAGGCCCGGTTGCAGGAGCGGCGGCTGTTGTCGACGCAGATATCGGAAGCGGAACGGCAGGCCGCGGATGGGACCGACGAGACCTGGTCGCGCCTTCAGCCCTTGCTGCAAAGCAAGGCCGAGGATGACGGCGCGGCGGGTGGGGGAATGGATTGACGATCCGGGTCATGCTCGGGCAAGGGTGACGGCGAACGGGATGGCGGGCGCATCATGCGCGGTCGCGCCCGTTCTTTGATTCTATAGACAGGCCCTTAGGGCCAGGTGAAAGCAGGATCGACATGGCGAGCAAATCCACCGCGAAGGACGAAGCACCCGAGGCGCGCGAAGAGGCGGCCGAGGCGTCGCCGCTCGACACCGTCACGGCCGCGATCAAGAAGATGGTCGCCAAGGGCAAGGAGCGCGGCTACGTCACCTATGACGAGATCAACGGAGCGCTGCCGCCCGAGAAGGTGTCGTCCGAGCAGATCGAAGACACCATGACCATGCTGTCCGAGCTCGGCGTCAACATCGTCGAGAACGAGGAGGGCGAGGAGCCCGCGGCCAAGGAAGGCGAAGAGGAAGAAGCCGAGGCCAAGACCGGCGGCAACCTCGACGACGAGGATATCGGCCGCACCGACGACCCGGTGCGCATGTACCTGCGCGAGATGGGCTCGGTCGAATTGCTGTCGCGCGAAGGCGAAATCGCCATCGCCAAGCGCATCGAGGCCGGCCGCGAGATGATGATCGGCGGCTTGTGCGAAAGCCCGCTCACCATGCGCGCGCTCATCGCCTGGCGCGACGCGCTGATGGAAGGCAAGATGCTGTTGCGCGACGTGGTCGATCTCGACGCGACCTACGGCAGCAATTTCGACGAGGAAGCCGCCGAGGCCGAAGCCGCGGAAGAAGAGACCGGCAAGGCTCCCGAGAAGGAAGGCGAAGAGGGCGAGGAGGGCGCGAAGCCCGCCGAAGGTGCGCCCGAGGCCGAAGGCGAGGGCGACGGCGAGGAAGGCTCGATCTCGCTCGCGGCGATGGAAGAGGAATTGAAGCCCGGCGTCCTCAAGAATCTCGACGAGATCGCGGGGCTCTACAAGAAGCTGCACAAGATGCAGGAAAGCCGGCTCTCCGTCCTGACGGAGGGCGACGAGATCGGCAAGCCGGCCGAGAAGCGCTACGACAAGCTCAGGGCCGAAATGGTCGAGGCGATGAACAACGTCCATCTCAACAACGCCCGCATCGAATACCTGGTCGAGCAGCTTTATTCCCTGAACCGCCGGTTGCTGGCCGCGGACGGCAAGCTGTTGCGGCTGGCCGAGCACGCCGGCGTCAAGCGCCAGGATTTCATCGCCCAGCACATGGGCCAGGAGTTGCAGCCGGATTGGGTTTCCCGCGTGCGCCGGCTCCACGGCAAGGGCTGGACCTCGCTCATTTCCAAGCACGGCACCGAGGTCAAGGCCATGCGCACCGAGATCGCATCGACCTCGGCCGAGGCCGGCGTGCCGCCGGTCGAATTCCGCCGCATCGTCTCGACCGTGCAGCGCGGCGAGCGCGAGGCGTCCCGCGCCAAGAAGGAGATGGTCGAGGCCAATCTCCGCCTCGTCATCTCCATCGCCAAGAAATACACCAATCGCGGCCTGCAATTCCTCGATCTGATCCAGGAAGGCAATATCGGGCTGATGAAGGCGGTCGATAAGTTCGAATACCGCCGCGGCTACAAATTCTCGACCTACGCCACCTGGTGGATACGCCAGGCGATCACCCGCTCCATCGCCGACCAGGCGCGCACCATCCGCATCCCGGTGCACATGATCGAGACCATCAACAAGCTGGTGCGCACCTCGCGCCAGATGCTGCACGAGATCGGCCGCGAGCCCGCGCCCGAGGAGCTGGCCGAGAAGCTCGGCATGCCCTTGGAAAAGGTGCGCAAGGTGCTCAAGATCGCCAAGGAGCCGATCAGCCTCGAGACGCCCATCGGCGACGAGGAAGACAGCCATCTCGGCGATTTCATCGAGGACAAGAACGCGGTGCTGCCCTTGGACGCGGCGATCCACGGCAATCTGCGCGAAACCACCACGCGGGTGCTGGCCTCGCTCACGCCCCGGGAAGAGCGCGTGCTGCGCATGCGCTTCGGCATCGGCATGAACACCGACCACACGCTCGAGGAGGTCGGCCAGCAATTCTCGGTGACGCGCGAGCGCATCCGCCAGATCGAGGCCAAGGCGCTGCGCAAGCTCAAGCACCCCTCGCGCTCGCGCAAGCTGCGCAGCTTCCTCGACACCTGAGTCTCGATAGCAGGTGACGCGGCTCGGGCTCCCGCCTTAGATTGGCGCGGGCCCGTAGTTCAGTTGGTTAGAACACGCCGCTCATAACGGTGTAGTCGCAGGTTCGAATCCTGCCGGGCCCACCAGCCTTCGCTCGCGAAGCGAGCAAGGTTGCCGCGCCGAAGCCCAAAGGGCGAAGGCGGGCATTGCATCCGCGAGCTTCGGCTCGGCAAGCCATTCCCCGCCCACCGTCAGCCGTTTTCCTTGTAGGGCTTCAAGACGTAGGTCGCGATGATCCCGCACAGGGCGGCGAGCATCAGCCAGGTTCCGGCCATGGCCCGGTCGCCGGTCTCATGGATGAGCAGGGCCGACATGGCCGGGGTGAAGCCGCCGACCACCGTCGCCGAGCTGTAGGCGAAGGAGAAGCCCGAGGTTCGCACCGAACTGGGAATGACCTCGGTCAGATACACCACCATGGCGCCGTTATAGATGCCGTAGAGCGTCGAGAGCCACAGCTCGACCAGCAGCAGCCGGACGAAGGACGGCTCCGATACCAGCCAGTGGAGGGTCGGATATGCCGAGACCAGCATCAGCCCCGTGCATAGATAGAGGATGGGCTTGCGGCCGATGCGGTCGGAGATGGCGCCGCCCGTCGGCAGCCAGAACAGGTTCGACAAGCCGACGCAGAGCGTCACGATCAAGCTGTCGGTGCTGGTCAGCTTCAGCACCTCGCGGCCGAAGGTGGGCGTGAAGGCGGTGATGAAATAGAACGACACCGTCGTCATGAGGACCAGCATCAGGCCGAACAGCACGATCCACCAATGGGTCACCATCGAGCGGAAAATATCCCCGGCCGAAGGATGATGCTTTTGCGCGAGGAAGGCCTCGGTTTCCTGCAGGGTGTTCCGGATGACGTAGATGAACGGGATGATCATGCAACCGACGATGAAGGGTATGCGCCAGCCCCAGACGTCGAGCTGCTGCGGCGTCAGATATGTCGCCAGCGCCACGCCCAGGAGCGCGATGAAGATCACCGCCACCTGCTGGCTGGCGGATTGCCAGGCGACGTAGAAGCCCTTGTGGCCGGGCGTCGCCATTTCGGAGAGATAGACCGAGACGCCGCCGACCTCGACCCCGGCCGAAAAGCCCTGCAACAACCGTCCGGCGACGATCAGCAGCGGCGCGATCAGCCCGATGTTCTGGTAGCCCGGCACCACCGCCATGCTCAGCGTGCCGATCGACATCAGGGACAGCGTCAGCAACAGCCCTTTGCGCCGCCCATGTTCGTCGAGATAGGCGCCCAGCACGATCGCGCCCAAGGGCCGGATCAGGAACCCGACGCCGAAGGTGGTGAGCGACAGCATCAGCGAGGCGAATTCGTTGTCTTGCGGAAAGAAAGTGTGGCCGATCGCGGTCGCGTAATAGGCGAAGACGAAGAAATCGTACATTTCGAGAAAATTGCCGCTGACGACGCGGAACACCGTGCGCGGCTTGGAATGACGATTACCCGGCATGAACTCTCCCCCCATTGTCCCCTTGACGCCGGCGTTTTCGCCGGTCGCGGTTTTTTATCGGCGCGGCTTCAGGCGCCCATCATTTGCGTCACGAACTTGGTGTTGAGATAGCCCTCGATCGCCTCCAGCCCGCCCTCGGAACCGTAGCCCGAATCCTTGACCCCGCCGAACGGCACCTCGGGCAGCGCCAGGCCGTGATGGTTGATCGACACCATGCCGCTCTCGACGGCGCTGCCTAGCGAAGCGGCGGTCTTCTGCGAGCGGGTATAGGCGTAAGCCGCCAGTCCGTAAGGCAGGCGGTTGGCTTCGGCCAGCGCGCCGTCGAAATCCTTGAACGGGGAAATCGGGGCGATCGGCCCGAACGGCTCGTCGTTCATGATCTTGGCGTCGAGCGGCACCTCGGTCATCACGGTGGGCTCGAAGAAGAAGCCCTTGTTGCCGATGCGCTTGCCGCCGGACTGCAGCTTGGCGCCCTTGGCGACGGCGTCGGCGACGAAGCGTTCCATCGCCTCGACCCGGCGCGCATTGGCCAGCGGTCCCATGCGCGTGTCCTTGTCGAGTCCGTCGCCCACCTTCAGCGCCTTGGCCGCGGCGGTGAATTTCTCGACAAACGGCGCATAGAGTTTTTCCTGCACCAGAAAACGCGTCGGCGCGACGCAGACCTGGCCGGCGTTGCGGAACTTGTTGGCCGACAGAATCTTGACCGCCGCGTCGAGATCGGCGTCGTCGAACACGATGGCGGGCGCGTGGCCGCCCAGCTCCATGGTCACGCGCTTCATGTGTTGGCCCGCGAGCATGGCGAGATGCTTGCCCACGGAGGTCGAGCCGGTGAAGGAGATCTTGCGGATCACCGGATGCGGGATGAGGTATTCCGAGATTTCCGCCGGCACGCCGAAGACGAGATTGAGCACGCCCGCCGGCAGCCCTGCCTCGGCATAGGCCTGGACGAGGCTCGCGCAGCTGCCCGGCGTCTCTTCCGGCCCTTTCAGGATCACCGAGCAGCCGGCGGCGATCGCGGCCGAGATCTTGCGCACCGCCTGGTTGATCGGGAAATTCCACGGCGTGAAGGCGGCCGCCGGCCCGACCGGCTCCTTGACGACGAGCTGATAGATGCCGTCGGCGCGCGCCGGGATGACGCGGCCATAGGTGCGGCGGCCTTCCTCGGCGAACCAGTCGATGATGTCGGCGCCGAGCAGGGTCTCGCCCTTGGCCTCGACGAACGGCTTGCCCTGTTCCAGCGTCATGGTTTTGGCGATGTCGTCGGCGCGGCCGCGCACGATATCGGCCGCCTTGCGCATCAGCTTGTAACGGTCATAGGCGGAAACCTTGCGCCAGGCCTTGAAGCCCTTGGCGGCGGCATCGAGCGCGCGGTCGAGATCGGCGCGGGTGGCCACCGGCACGCTGCCGATGGCATCGCCGGTGGCCGGGTTCAGCACGGGCAGAGTCTTGCCGCCCGCGCCTTTGCACCAGCCGCCATCGACGTAAAGCGAGATTTCGGGATAACCGGGTGTCATGGGCAACGCCTCCGCTGATCTTCTTTCCCCTGGTCCTAACAAAATCGGTGGGCTTGCGCCACCTTGGCCTTGCGGGCGGTTGCCTTGCGCCTCGCGCATGGGCTAGACCTTGCACCCTTTCCCGACTTAGGACGCCCGCATGCCCGCCTATCAATACATCTACGTGATGAAGGGTCTCGGCAAGACCTATCCCGGCGGGCGCGAGGTGCTGAAGGACATCTGGCTCAGTCCTTTCTTCCCGGCGCCAAGATCGGCGTGCTGGGCGCCAACGGCGCCGGCAAATCGACCCTCTTGAAGATCATGGCCGGGATCGAGAAGGATTTCTCCGGCGAGGCCTGGGCCGCCGAGGGCGTCAAGGTGGGCTATCTGCCGCAGGAACCGGCGCTCGACCCGAAGAAGGACGTCGCCGGCAACGTCACGGAAGGGCTGGGCGAGATCAAGGACCTGCTCGACCGTTTCGAGGCCGTCAGCGCCAAGCTCGGCGAGACCCTGCCCGACGACGAAATGAACCGGCTTCTGGCCGAGCAGGGCGCGTTGCAGGAAAAGATCGAAGCCGCCAACGGCTGGGAATTGGAGCGCACGATCGAAATCGCGATGGACGCGTTGCGCTGCCCGCCCGGCGATACCGATGTCGCCAAGCTCTCGGGCGGCGAGCGCCGGCGCGTGGCGCTGTGCCGCCTGCTGCTGCAGAAGCCCGATCTGCTGCTGCTCGACGAGCCGACCAACCATCTCGACGCCGAATCGGTGGCCTGGCTCCAGCGTTTCCTCGCCGAATATCCCGGCACCGTCGTCACCGTCACCCATGACCGCTATTTCCTCGACGAGGTGGCGGGATGGATTCTGGAACTGGATCGCGGCCAGGGCATTCCCTATGAGGGCAATTATTCCGGCTGGCTCGAGCAGAAGCAGAAGCGCCTCGAGCAGGAAGGCAAGCAAGAACTGGCGCGCCAGCGCACGCTCCAACGCGAGTTGGAATGGGTCAAGCAAAGCCCGCGCGCGCGCCAGGCCAAGAGCAAGGCGCGCCTCACCGCCTATGAAAGCCTGGTGTCCTTGAGCCGCGAAAAAGCGCCCGAAACGGCCCAGATCGTGTTGCCGCCCGGCCCGCGTTTGGGCGACACGGTGATAACCGCCGAGCATCTCGCCAAGGCCTATGGCGGCAATCTGCTGATCGAGGATCTGTCCTTCAAGCTGCCGCCGGGCGGCATCGTCGGCATCATCGGCCCCAACGGCGCCGGCAAGACCACGCTCTTCCGCATGATCGTGGGCCAGGAAAAGCCCGACCGGGGCGCGATCCGGCTCGGCGACACGGTGAAGCTCGGCTATGTCGACCAGAGCCGCGACGCGCTCGACGCCAACAAGAGCGTGTTCGAGGAGATTTCGGGGGGCCTGGACGAGATCGATCTGGGACGGCGCAAGATGCCCGCCCGGGCCTATTGCGCCCTGTTCAATTTCCGCGGTCCCGACCAGCAGAAGAAGACCGGCCAGCTTTCGGGCGGCGAGCGCAACCGCGTGCACATCGCCAAAATGCTGAAGACCGGCGCCAATGTGCTGCTGCTGGACGAGCCGACCAACGACCTCGACGTCGACACGCTCCGGGCGCTGGAAGAGGCGCTGCTGGAATATCCCGGCTGCGCCGTGGTCATCAGCCACGACCGCTGGTTTCTCGACCGCATCGCCACCCACATCATCGCCTTCGAGGGCATGAGCCAAGTGGCCTGGTTCGAGGGCAATTACGCCGAATACGAGGCCGACCGCCGGAAACGCCTGGGCGCCGCCGCCGACCAGCCGCACCGTTTGCGCTACAAGCCGCTCACGCGCGCCTGAAAGCGCGCGCGTGGAATAAAAGGTTCGCGCGCCTGAAAGCGCGCGCGTGGAATAAAAAGTTCCAGAGCCTAGGGCCCAGGGTTAAGCCGGGCTATTGCGACTTCGTGTCGCTGCCGGCGGTGTCGACCACGCCGCTGTCGAGCTTGTCCTTCAGCGCCTTATTGAGGCTGGCGACATCGCCGCCGGCGCGCTGGATGACCGCGGAGAATTCATCGCGCTCGGTCAATGCCATGCTCACGCCCTCGACCTCGACATCGACCACTTTGAAGCCGTCCGGCCCCTTGTTGACGTGCCAATCGACGGCGGCGGGCGGGGAGCCGTCGGGATGGATGAGCTGGCTCTGGACGACGGAGCTGGTGTCGCTTTCCGGTCGCGAGCCCGTCACCTTGATGTTCTCGCCGCCATATTCCTTGAAGCGCGCCGAATATGTCCGCACTATCCACTGCTCGAACAGCCCGTTGAAGGTGTTGCGGTCGTCATCGCTGGCGGTGGACCAGTAGCGGCCGAGCACGAAGCGCGCGATTTTCGGAATGTCGAAATTCTTGTCGAGCATGGTCTTGAATTGCTGCTGGAGGGCGGCGTCCGTTATCTGCTTGTTGCGCAGGATGGTGAGCGCCTGCTGGATCATGCCGTTGACGAAGGCCGCCGGGTCGGAGGCGGGCGTCGCTTTGGCCTGGGCAAAGACGGGTGTTATCGGAAAAGCGGCCAGCCAAATGCCAAAAACGGCGGCCGGCGCCAGAAACGAGCGTCGTGTAAGCATGAAAATCCCGTGGCCTCTGCGTTTTAACGGTTTCGGGGGCGTGACGAGAGCGGGCGAGGGGGGCGAGAATAGGTCGGCCGCTACGTCACCGACAAGTCTCGGCTGCGTTTGCGTCGCCTTTCGGCCGACAGGCCTTGCAGTTATCCCCAGTCGGAAACAAAGAGCCATGAAATAACCGTGTGGGCCTGTGCCCATTTTCTCATATCTTAGAAGGGCATAAAGCGATATTTTGTCACGGTAGCGTGAAAGTTTGTGAACGGGAGAAGTCGGCGATGGTCGGGATGATTGCGGCGTTGGGCGGCGCGGCGGGAGCGTTGTCGCCGTGAAATCCTCCGCCCTGCTGGCATCCGATCCGCTCGGCGAATCGGGATCGCGCGCGCCCCGGGTCTCCTTCGAATTCTTCCCGCCCAAGACGCCGGAGATGGAAACCAAGCTGTGGCAGACGATCAAGCGCATCGAGCCGCTGGCGCCGCGCTTCGTCTCCGTCACCTACGGCGCCGGCGGCTCGACCCGCACGCGCACCCACGCCACCGTGCTGCGCATCCGCAGCGATACCGGCCTCGAGCCGGCCGCGCATCTCACCTGCGTGGGCGCGCCGCGCGAGGAGATCGACAATGTCGCGCGTCTCTACTGGGATTCCGGCATCAGGCACGTGGTGGCGCTCCGGGGCGACATCCCCGAAGGCCAGGGGCGCTATATCCCGCATGAGCATGGCTATGCCTATGCCGCCGATCTGGTGGCGGGCCTCCGGCGCATCGCCGATTTCGAGATCAGCGTCGCCGCATATCCCGAAACCCATCCCGAGGCCAAGAGTCCCGAAGCCGATCTCGACAATCTGAAGCGCAAGATCGACGCCGGCGCCGGCCGCGCCATCACCCAGTTCTTCTTCGAGGCCGACACCTATCTGCGCTTCATCGACCGCGCCCGCGCCAAGGGCATCACGGTGCCCATCGTTCCCGGCATCCTGCCGGTCACGAATTTCGCGCAAGTGACGAAATTCGCCAAGGCCTGCGGCGCGGCGGTGCCGCCCTGGATGGCCAGTATGTTCGACGGGCTCGACGACGATCCCGACACCCGCCGCCTGGTGGCGTCTTCGATCGCCGCCGAGCAATGCCGGCTTCTGCAGGCGCACGGCATCGAGGATTTCCATTTTTACACCCTCAACCGCGCCGATTTGATCGTCGCCATCTGCCACATGATCGGCGTGCGCGGTCCCGTCCCGGCGCAGGCCTCCAAGACGGCGGGGTAGACGGTGGCGCATATCCTCGATGTTTTGCGCGAACGCGTCCTGTTGTGCGACGGCGCCATGGGCACCGCGGTGCACGGCCACGCGCTCGACCTCGAACGCGATTACCGCGGCCGCGAGAATTGCATCGAGGTGCTGAACCAGACCCGTCCCGATGTCATCCGCAGCATCCATCTGGGCCATTTCCGCGCCGGCGCCGACGCGGTGCAGACCAACAGCTTCGGCGGCTCGCCCATCACGCTCGCCGAATTCAACCTGGCCGACGAGGCCCATGACATCAACCGCCGCGCCGGCGAAATCGCGCGCGAGGCGGCGGCGGAGGCGGCCAAATCCTCCGGCAGGCCGCGCTTCGTCATCGGCTCGGTCGGGCCGGGAACGCGGCTCCCGTCGCTCGGCCATATCGAATATCAGAAACTCGAGGATGCGCTCGGCGTTCAATGCGCGGGGTTGGCGGCGGGCGGCGTCGACGCCATCCTGATCGAGACCTGCCAGGATCCGTTGCAGATCAAGGCGGCGGTCAACGCCGCCAAGCGCGCGGCCTCCGGCGCCGGCCGCGAGATTCCGATCTTCGTGCAGGTGACGGTCGAGACCACCGGCACGCTGCTGGTGGGATCGGACATCGCCGCCGCGGCCACCGTGGTGCATGCGCTGGACGTTCCGCTGCTCGGCCTCAATTGCGGCACCGGCCCGCGCGAGATGGCGGAGCACATCAAATACCTGTCCGAGAACTGGCCCGGCCTGATCTCGGTGCAGCCCAATGCAGGATTACCCGAGCTGCTCGACGGCCACACCCATTATCCGCTGGCAGCATCCGAGATGGCGCCGTGGATCGAGCGCTTCGTGCGCGAGGACGGGGTCAATCTGGTGGGCGGCTGCTGCGGCACCGAGGTGGGCCACATCGCCGCCATCGACGCCATGCTGAGGCGCTTGGCCGAGGACGGCTACCGGCCCCGGCCCAAGCGGCGCCAACGCCTGTGGGTCCCGTCGCTCGCCTCGCTTTATGGCCAGGTGAATCTCCGCCAGGAAAACGCCTATCTCTCGATCGGCGAGCGCTGCAACGCCAACGGCTCGCGCCGCTTCCGCGAATTCCAGGAACGCGATGATTGGAACGGCGCGGTGGAAATGGCGCGCGACCAGGTGAAGGAAGGCTCGCACGCGCTCGATCTGTGCACCGCCTTCGTCGGCCGCGACGAGGTGAAGGACATGAGCGCGGCGATCACCCGGATCGCCGGGGCGGTGACCGCGCCGCTGGTGGTGGATTCGACGGAATTGCGCGTGCTCGAGGCCGCGCTGAAGCTCTATGGCGGCAAGCCGGTGATCAATTCGATCAATTTGGAGGACGGCGAGGGAGCGCTGGAAAAGCGCGTGGCCTTGGCCAAGCGCTTCGGCGCCGCCTGCATCGCCCTCACCATCGACGAGCAGGGCATGGCCAAGGAATCCGCGCGCAAGCTCGCCTTGGCCCGACGCATCTTCGATCTCGCCTGCGGCAAGCTCGGCCTGGCTCCCTCGGATTTGCTGTTCGATCCGCTGACCTTCACTATCTGCACCGGCAACGACGACGACCGCCGGCTCGGCCTCGAAACCCTCGACGCCATCGCGCTCATTGCCAAGGCCCTGCCGGAATGCCAGATCATCCTGGGGCTTTCCAACATCTCCTTCGGCCTGGCGCCGGCGGCGCGCAGCGTCCTGAATTCGGTCTTCCTCGACGAGGCCCTGAAGCGCGGCATGACCGGCGCCATCCTGCACGTCTCCAAGATAGTGCCGCTGCACAAGATTCCCGAAGCCGAGGTCAAGGCGGCGCTCGATCTGATCTACGACCGCCGCCGTCCGGGCTTCGATCCGCTCCAGGCCTATATCGCGCTCTTCCAGGACCGGCTCGAGCACAAGCCGGTAAAGCGCGCGCGCCCGGAAACGGTCGAGGAGCGCCTCAAGCTGCGCATCGTCGACGGCGACCGCAACGGCCTCGAGGAGGATCTCAAAACCGCGCTCGGCGCCCACAAGCCGCTCGCCATCATCAACGACATCCTGCTGGAAGGCATGCGGGTGGTGGGCGATCTGTTCGGGGCGGGGAAACTGCAACTGCCCTTCGTGCTGCAATCGGCCGAAACCATGAAGGCGGCGGTGGCCTATCTCGAGCCCTTCATGGAGCGCACGGCCGACAATCACCAGAAGGGCACCATCGTGCTCGCCACGGTGAAGGGCGACGTGCACGACATCGGCAAGAACCTGGTCGACATCCTGCTGACCAACAACGGCTACCGGGTGGTCAATCTCGGCATCAAGCAGCCGTTGTCCTCGATCCTCGACGCCGCCGCCTCGGCCAACGCCCACGCCGTCGGCATGTCGGGATTGCTGGTCAAATCCACCGTGGTGATGCGCGAGAACCTCGAGGAGATGAGCCGGCGCGGCATCGGATTGCCGGTGATCCTGGGCGGCGCCGCGCTGACGCGCCGTTATGTCGACGAGGATTGCACCAAGGCCTATGTCACCGGCAGCGTCGCCTATGCGCGCGACGCCTTCGAGGGCCTGGCGCTGATGGAGAAGGTGGTCGACGGCTCCTTCGCGGGGTACATCGCCACGTCGCGCGAACGCGACAAGAATAAGCCCAAGAACCGCCGGCGCGAATTGGGCAAGGCCGCCGATGCGCGCCCGCTCAGGCCGGTCGATGTCGAGGAAATCCGCCTGCGCCGCGCCGAGCTGACGCGCGGCGTGCCGGTGCCCGAGCCGCCCTTCTGGGGGCCGCGCGTCATCGCCCGCGTGCCGGCGAAGACCATCGCGCCCTATCTCAACGAGCGCATGCTCTATCAATTCCACTGGGGCTTCCGCAAGGAAGGCCGTTCGCTCGACGAGTTCAAGGCCTGGGCGAAACGGGAATTGCGCCCGACCATGCTGAAGCTGCTGGCCGAAACCGCCAAGCAGGACATTTTCCTGCCGCAGGCGGCCTATGGCTATTGGCGCTGCGCCGCCGACGGCAACGACGTGATCCTGTTCGCCGAGGACGGCAAGCAGGAGGTGGCGCGCTTCTCCTTCCCGCGCCAGGCCAAGGAAGAGGGCCTGTGCATCGCCGATTTCTTCCGCGACGTGAGCGACAACACGCGCGACGTGATCGCGCTCCAGGTGGTGACGGTCGGCCCGCGCGCCTCCGAGGTGGCGCGGCAATGGTTCGCCGACAACCGCTACAAGGATTACCTCTATCTCCACGGGCTTTCGGTCGAGATGGCCGAGGCCTTCGCCGAATATCTGCACCAGCGCATCCGGGCCGAGCTGGGTTTCACGTCCTTCGAGCCGCGCGACCTCGAAGGCCTGCTGCATCAGCAATATCGCGGCAGCCGCTATTCCTTCGGCTATCCCGCCTGCCCCGATCTGGCGCAGCAGCGCCCATTGCTCGAGCTGCTCCGCGCCAAGGAGATCGGCGTGACCTTGACCGAGGAAGACCAGCTCGATCCCGAGCAATCGACCTCGGCCATCGTCGTCACCCACCCGCAGGCGAAATACTTCTCGGTCTGAGGCGCGCCCGTCCTGCGGCCCCGATGTTTACCGGGCCGGATATTTAGCCGATAGTGCCGGCATGTCGCCGGCCCCGGACGCCTCGCCCCGTTCCACCGTCGCGGTCGTAGGATTGGGCCAGATCGGCGCCGCCGCGGCATCCGTGCTGCGTCTGGCGGACCGTCACGATGTCGTCGGCTGCGCGCGGCGCCCGCTCGACCGCCTGATCTTCGAACGGCCGGAAGGCGCGGTGGATATCCCGCTCCGGGTCCTGACCGATCCCCGGGACGCCGCGCCGGTCGATTGGGTCCTGCTGTGCACCAAGGCGCAGGACACGCCCTCGGCCGCCCCCTGGTTCGCCAGGCTATGCGGCCCAACGACCCGGATCGCGGTGCTGCAGAACGGCATCGATCACGCCGGCCGGGTCGCGCCCTATGCCAAGGGCGCGGCCGTGGTCCCGGTCCTGGTCTATTACAACGGCGAGCGGCTCGCCGCCGACCGCGTCCGGCTCACTCCGGTCGGCGATTACGACGTCATCGTGCCGGACGACGCAGCCGGGCCGCGCCTTCGCCCGGCTCCTCGAGGGCACGCTCGTTGCGGGTCGTCGCGCGCGCCGATTTCACGACCTTCGCCTGGCGCAAGCTCCTGCTCAACGTGAGCGCGAACCCGATCACCGCCCTCACGCTTCAGCGCCAGGGGGTGCTGCGGCGCGACGACATCCGGGCGCTCTGCCTGGCGGTTCTCGACGAGGCGGTCGATGTGGGCCGCGCCGACGGCGCTCATTTCGCTCCGGACGAATCCGCCCGGGCCTATGCGACGCTGATGAGCTTTGCGCCCGAATTGGGAACCTCGATGTATTTCGACCGCCTGGCCGGGCGGAAGCTCGAAATCGAGGCGCTGACCGGCGCGGTGGTCGCGGCGGGCGAGCGGTTCGGCATCCCGACGCCGCTCAACCGCGCGCTGCTCGTCCTGCTGCGCGCCGTCAGCGACGCGGCCGGAAGCGGCTAGGACAAGACCCCGGTCGAGGCCAGCCAGATCACGGCGAACAGCAGCGACAACAGCGTGAAGGGCACGCCGGCGCGGGCGTATTCGGCATAGCTCAGATTGACGCCCATCGCCCGGGCGCGCTCGGCCACGATCAGATTGGCGACCGAGCCCCACAGCAGCAAGCCGCCCGACAGCGAGGACAACAGCGCCAGCGCGTAAAGCGCGCCCGCCGGCGGGCCCGGCCAGGTCTGCAACAGGAAGATCACCCAGGGCACGTTGCCGATGAGGTTGCTCATCAGCAGCGTCAGCGGCGTCAGCACCAAGCAGCCGGTCGGGCGCGCCGAGCGGGGAAAGCACCGAGTAGGGCAGCCCGGTATCGGCCAGCGCGCCGGTGACCGCGAACAGGCACACGAACAGCAGCAGCAGCGGCCAATCCACCGAGGAGATCATGGCGCGGCTGGTGAATTTGCGGTTGGACAACAGCACCGCCGCGATCACCAGCGCGCCGATCTCGCGCGGCAGCTTCGTCAGGAACAGCGCCAGCAGCAGCCCCAACGCGATCAGGCCCTTGATGGTCTGGTTGCGGTCATGCGCGTGGCGCGGCACTTCGGCGCCGCCGGATCCCGCCAGGCTCGACGCAGCCTCGATGCGGTCGCGCCACAGATACCACACCACGCCGAACACCGAGGCCAGCCCCACCAGCGCCGGCACCAGGCAGACGCCGAGGAAGCTGTAGAAATTGAGGTTGCCGGTCTGGCCGATCAGGATGTTCTGCGGGTTGCCGATCAGCGTGGCCGACGAGCCGGCGTTGCTCGCCCCCACCAGCGCGATCAGGAAAGGCCGCGGGTCGAGCCCGCGGCCTTGCGCGCCCGCGATCAGCAGCGGCGCCATGGCGAAGACCACGATGTCGTTGGCGAGAAACGCCGACAGCGCGCCGCACACCGCCACGGTCAGCGCCAGCAGCGCCGTCGGGCTCTCGGCTTTCTCCAGCATCCAGTCGCAGCAGATCTCGAAGAATCCGCTTGCGACGAACTGGGCGGAAATGATCATCAGCCCGAACAGCAGCGCGATGGTCGTCATGTCGATATTGGCGCCGAGATCGTCGAGCGTCGCCTGGCCGCTGGCGAGCAGCGCGATCACGCCCAACAGCGCGATGCCGGTGCGGTCGACCTGGAGCCACGGCAGCCGCCCGACGGCCATGCCGACATAGACGGCGAGACAGACGGCGGTGATGATCAGGGTGTGCATGGCGGTCTAGCGCGGCGCCTTGAGCTTGAAATAGGCGAACGCCACCATGCGCAGCAGCAGCAGCCCGTGGCGGAAACGCGAGATCTGGGTCATGCCGTAGCTGCGCGCGGCATAGCGGATCGGCACCTCGATGATCTTGAGCGAGAGCTTGCTCGCGCCGAAGATCAGGTCGAAATCGCCGAACGGGTCGAATTCGCCGAAATAGGCGCGCCCCTCCGCGATGCGCCGGTAATGCCGCTTGCTGAGCGCCTTGGTGCCGCACAGCGTGTCGGTGAAGCGCTGGTTCAAGAGCCAGGAAAACAGGAAGGAGAAAACATGGTTGGCGACGCGGTTCAAAAGCCGCATCGCGTCCCGTTCGAGCGGATAGACCAGCCGCGTGCCGTTGACGAACTCGCCCTTGCCGGAGCAAGAGCGCGGCGTAGAATTTCGGCAGCTCCTCGGGCGGCATGGTCATGTCGGCGTCGAGGATGAGCAGCGCCTCGCCGCGGGATTCGGCGAAACCCTTCCGCACCGCGTCGCCCTTGCCCTTGCCGTCCTGGCGCAGGAGCTTGATGTCGCGATGCGGATTCTGCCGCCTTGACGCGCTCGATCTCCTCCCAGGTCCCGTCCTTGCTGCCGCCCTCGACGAACAGGATTTCGAGCTCGCGGCAGAATTGCGGAATGCGCGCGACGATATCGGCGATGTTGCCGCGCTCGTTGCGGCACGGCACCACCACCGAAGCCGAAAGCTCGCTTTCGGCGGCATCGCGCATCGGCCGCGCCACCAAGTAGTTGCGCAGACACAGCCGGCGGATGAGCGGCAAGGTCGCGATGAAGCGGTTGACCAGCGGCCCGATGCCGAAGAGGCGCTTGGGCAAAAGCTGGCGCCATTCCTCGCGCACCGGCTGGTAATCGGCCAGCATGAGCAGATTGGCGATGTCGGCGGGGCGCAGCCAGTTCATCAGCGGCTCGGGCATGCGCGCCTCCAGCCGCTCGGCCAGGCGCAACGCCGGCTCCCACAGATAATTGTGATAGGCCACGACCAGCCTGGTGTCGCGGTGGCACAGGCGATGGAGGCTCGCCAGCGTCGCCTGGCAATCGTCCAGCATGCCGATGGTGTCGGCCATGACGATGACGTCGAACGGCCCGCCGAGCTTGGCGACGAAATCTGCGTCCTCGATGTCGCCTTCGGCGAATTCGAGCCCGGGATGGGCTGCGCGCGCGACCTCGACCATGCGCGAAGACAGATCGACGCCCAGCCCGCGCGCCGGCTTCAACGCGGCCAGCAGCGCGCCGCTGCCGCAGCCGATCTCCAACACCTTCAAGCCCTCGGGGATGAGGAACCGCAGGAAGCGCTGGTCGTCCTCGTGGAAGTAGCGGTTTTTGGCGATGAACTCGTCGCGCCGCGGCGCCCAGCGGTCATAGAGCGAACGCAGCTTGGTCTTGCGGGCGGAAAGCGGCCGGGATGGCGCGGTGGGATGTGCTTCTTCGGGCATCGGATGTATGGGCGAGATATACGCGGAATCGCACTTCCTTGGCCAGATGGCACTGTCCCCATGCTATAGAGGCGCGATCATGTCCGAGGCCGAATCCAAGGCGCTTTCGCCCGAGGCGCCCCCCTATCTCGCCCAATTGAACGAGGCGCAGCGCCAGGCGGTCGACGCCATCGACGGCCCGGTGCTGGTGCTGGCCGGCGCCGGCACCGGCAAGACCCGCGTGCTGACCACGCGTTTGGCGCATATCCTCGCGAGTCGCAAGGCCTGGCCGTCGCAGATCCTGGCCGTCACCTTCACCAACAAGGCGGCGTTCGAGATGCGCGAGCGACTCGAACGCATGATCGGCCAGGCCTCCGAAGGCCTGTGGCTCGGGACCTTCCATTCCGTCGCCGCGCGCATCCTGCGCCGCCATGCCGAGGCGGTCGGCCTCAAGCCCAATTTCACCATCCTCGACAGCGACGACCAGCTGCGTCTTGTCAAACAGATTGCTGCATCGGAAGGCGTCGACGACAAGCGCTGGCCGGCGCGCGCCATCTCTGGCGGTGATCGAGCGCTGGAAGGATCGCGGCCTCACCCCCGACAAGGTCTCGGGCGCCGAGGCGGGCGATCTCGCCGAAGGCCGCATGGAAAAGCTCTACCGGCTCTATCAGGAACGGCTCCAGACCGTGAACGCCGCCGATTTCGGCGATCTCCTGCTGCACAATCTCACCATCTTCCAGACCCGGCCCGAGATCCTGGCCGATTACCAGGAGCGTTTCCGCTACATCCTGGTCGACGAATACCAGGACACCAACGTCGCGCAATATCTCTGGCTGCGGCTGCTCGCCCAGAAACACAAGAATCTGTGCTGCGTCGGCGACGACGACCAGTCGATCTATTCCTGGCGCGGCGCCGAGATCGGCAACATCCTGCGCTTCGAGAAGGATTTCCCCGGCGCCCAGATCGTCCGGCTGGAGCAGAATTACCGCTCGACGCCGCATATCCTGGCCGCCGCCTCGGCCCTGATCGCGTGCAACCAGGGCCGGCTGGGCAAGACGCTGTGGACCGAAGCGAACGAGGGCGAGCGCGTTCAGCTGCGCGGCGTCTGGGACGGCGAGGAAGAGGCGCGCTGGGTCGGCGAGGAGATCGAGGCGCAGCAGCGCAAGGGCGAAAGCCTGTCGCAGATGGCCATTCTCGTCCGCGCCGGCTTCCAGACCCGCGAATTCGAGGAACGCTTCATCAAGCTGGGCCTGCCTTACCGCGTCATCGGCGGCCCGCGCTTCTACGAGCGCCAGGAAATCCGCGACGCGCTGGCCTATCTGCGCATCATCCACCAGCCGGGCGACGACCTCGCCTTCGAGCGCATCATCAACACGCCGCGCCGCGGCATCGGCACCCAAAGCCTGCAATCGATCCACCAATTGGCGCGGGCCGAACGCCTGCCGCTGGCCGAGGCGGCGCACCGGCTGGTCGAAACCGACGAGCTGAAGCCGGCCGCGCGCAAGGCGATCGGCGGGTTCCTCCAGGATATCGCGCGCTGGCGCGGCCAGGCGCAAACCGCCTCGCATGTCGAGCTGGCGCAGATCGTGCTCGACGAATCGGGATATACCGCGATGTGGCAGGCCGACAAATCGGCCGACGCGCCGGGACGGCTCGAGAACTTGAAGGAGCTGATCGCGGCTCTGGCCGAGTTCGAGACCCTTGAGGGGTTCCTCGATCACGTCAGCCTGGTGATGGAGAACACCGCCCAGACCGGCGGCGAGATGGCGAATTTGATGACCCTGCACGGCGCCAAGGGGCTGGAATTCGACATCGTGTTCCTGCCGGGCTGGGAGGAGGGGTTGTTCCCCAACCAGCGTTCGCTCGACGAGCTCGGCCATAAGGGGCTGGAGGAAGAACGGCGCCTGGCCTATGTCGGGCTCACCCGCGCGCGCCGCCGCGCCTACATCTCCTTCGCCGTCAACCGCCGCATCCACGGCCAGTGGCAGACCACCATGCCCTCGCGCTTCATCGCCGAACTGCCCGAGGCCCATGTCGAAAGCCGGGCCGAGCCGGGCCTGTTTCCGCGCGCCCCGGGCATCAAGGGTTCCGGGCCCAGCGAGGAGCCGGATGACGGCGATTGGCGGCCGACGCCGCTGCTGCGCCGCCGGCCCGAAGCGGCGCGCCTCGCGCTGGCCGAACGCGGCGCGCCCGCCCATTCCGTCGCGCGCTCGCCCGGCGGCCTCGGTCCGGGCGACCGCATCTTCCACCGCAAATTCGGCTATGGCGTGGTGCGCGCCGCCGATGGCGGCAAGCTGTCGATCGCCTTCGACAAGGCGGGCGACAAGATGGTGATCGAAAGCTTCGTGGAGAAGGCGTGACGCCGCCCGCCCCCGCCGTGGAGCGGCAAAAGAAAGACACGCCGCGGCAAGCGAAAAGCTTGTGGCAGATCGCAGCCGAGGCGCCCGACGCCGATTCGGCCCAGGCCGTGATCGTGGCGCTCGAAAACGCGGGCGGCGCGGTCAGCGCCTTCGTATCCGCGCCCGAAGGCTCCTGGCGCATCGACGCGCTCAGCAGCTTCGCGCCCGACCGGGGGCTGATCGAGGCCCGGCTGGCGTCTCGCCTGGAGCGGGCTTAAGGGATCGCCGCCGGCGCTCGCCTTCGCGCGGGTCGAGCAACAGGACTGGCTCACGGCCAACCAGGCGAGCTTCCCGCCCATCAAGGCGGGCCGGTTCTTCATTCACGGCTCGCATGTCAAGGGACCGGTTCCGGCGGGATTCCTGGCGCTGAAAATCGACGCCGCCACCGCCTTCGGCACCGGCGAGCACGGCTCGACCCAGGGCTGCCTGTTGGCGCTCGATCTTCTGGCGCGGCGCTTTCGGCCCCGGCGCGTGCTCGATATGGGCACCGGCACCGGCGTGCTGGCGCTGGCGGCTTCCAAGCTGTGGCGGCGTCCGGTTTCGGCCTTCGACATCGACGCCGAAGCGGTCCGGGTATCCGCCTTGAACGCCCGGGCCAATGGCGTGGCGAATCTCGTCACCGCCCGGCGCGCCGACGGCTATCGTCACCGCGATCTCTGGCGCGGCAGCGCCTTACGATCTGATCCTGGCCAATATCCTGGCGCGGCCGCTGGCGAAAATGGCGCGCGATCTGGCGCGCGCGCTCTCGCCCCGCGGCGTCGCGGTGCTGGCCGGGCTCCTGATTCGGCAGGAATCCCTGGTGCTGTCGGCCCACCGCGCGCACGGGCTTCATCTGGCGGCGCGTTGCGACGTGGCCGGCTGGCGTGCTCTCGTGCTGGCGCGAATCCCCATGCGGAGCTTCAACCGCCCCATCAACCTTTACAGCGGGAATCCATGACCCTCATCCAAGCGCTCATCATGGCCGTGCTCCAGGGCGTCACCGAGCTTTTCCCGGTGTCGAGCCTGGGCCACGCCGTCGTGCTGCCCAGCCTGTTCGGCTGGAATATCGACCAGCATTCGCCCCAATACCTGCCTTTCCTGGTGGTGCTGCATCTGGGCACGGCGGCGGCGCTGCTGCTTTATTTCTGGCGCGACTGGATCGGGCTGGCGCTGGCGGTATTCTTCATCGGTCCGCGCGAGCAGCGCCGGGCGCGCCAGCTTCTGCTGGTCCAGATCGTCGTCGCCACCATCCCGGCGGTGATCCTGGGTTTCGCGCTGGAGAAATTCTTCAAGAACCTGTTCGGCGTGCCGGTGGCGGCGGCGGCGTTCCTGATCCTGAACGGTTTCCTGCTGTTCTTCGGCGAGCGCATGCGGCAACAGGGCGGCCACCGCCGGCTCGATTCCATGCGCTGGCTCGACGCGCTGATCATCGGCGTCTGGCAATCGACCGCGCTCATCCCCGGCATCTCGCGTTCGGGCGCGACCATGGTGGGCGGGCTGCTGCGCGGATTCCACCACGAGGATGCGGCGCATTTCTCGTTCCTGATCGCGACGCCGGTGATCCTGGGCGCCACCGTGCTGGAAGTGCCGCACCTCCTGCATGACGGGGGCAGCTTCGGCCCGGTGGCGTGGATCGCGGGATTGGCGGCCGGCATCACCGCCTGGCTCAGCGTCGCCTTCCTGATGCGCTACTTCAAACGCCACGATTTCGAGGCGCTCGATCCCTTCGCCTGGTATTGCTGGACCTTCGGCGCGATCGCGCTCGGGCTGCTGCTGTTCGTGCTTTAAACCCGAGCGCAGGCGAGACTTATTTAATTAAACACGTGGTCGGGCTCGAGCGGGCAATCCTGCTCGCCGGTCTCGACCTGGAATGTCGCGTGGCCGATGGCGAAGCGCTCGTCGAGCTCGGCCGAGAACCGCGCCAAGGCGGCGTCGCCGGGATGGCCTTGGGGCATGACCAGATGCGCAGTCAGCGCGGTCTCGGTCGTGCTCATCGGCCAGATGTGCAGATCGTGCACCGCCGTCACGCCGTTCATGTGCTGCAGATGATCGCGCACCGCGCGCGGGTCGATGCCGTGCGGCACGGCGTCGAGCGCCATGTCGAGCGCGCGGCGCAACAGGCTCCAGGTGCCGACGACGATCACGGCGGAGACCGCCAGGCTCACCGCCGGGTCGAGCCACAGCCAGCCGGTGGCGATGATCAACGCGCCCGAAACCGCCACGCCCAAACTCACCCCGGCATCGCCCAGGGCATGGGCCATGGCGCTGGTCACGTTCAGATCCTTGCGCTCGCCGCGGAACAGGACGAGCGCGGTGAGCCCGTTGATCGCGACGCCCAGCGACGCGACCCAGATCATGGTCGTGCCGGACACGGGCTGCGCCGATATCAGCCGCTCGATCGCCTCGACCGAGATCGCGCCCACCGCGATCAGCAGGATGATGGAATTGAGCAGGGCCGCGAGGATGGAGGAGCCGCCGAGGCCGTAGGTGAAACGGTGGGTCGGCTCGCGCCGGCCGAGCCGGTAGGCACCCCAGGCGGCGGCCAGTCCCATCATGTCGCCGAAATTATGCCCGGCATCGGCGAGGAGCGCCATGGAATGGCCGATCAGGCCATAGGTCAGCTTCCACCACCACGAAGACGCAATTGAGCGCGAGGGCGAAGGCGAAGACGCGGCCCTGGCCCGAATGAGCATGCCCCGTCAAGGCGTGGCGGTGATGCGGATGGGGGTGGCGTGATCGCGATCGCTCTGCATCGCCCTCAGTTTGCGCCAAAAGCAGGCGCAAATCGAGGGCGTGCCCCGACCGCCCGAAGGGCGGCAAAATCTTAGAGGGGCCGCGAACTACCGCTTAGTGGGCGTGGGAGTGACGGTTCGCCTTGGTCCAGGCCGGCACGCGCGAGGCGCGCGGTTGGCTCAGGACGTAAGGGATTTCCGACCGGGTGATGCCGATATCGGCGAGCGAGCGGTCGTCGAGCTGCGCGAGCTCGGCATAGGCCTGTTGCCGGCGGCGCCAGGCGGCGAACATCTCGCCGAGGCGGTGGAACGCGCGAATCAGAAGGGTCGTCATGGCCGTTTTCCTTGTATTCGAAAGTTATACTGCACTGCACAAAAGGTAATCCTTATTGCCTGATATTGCAGTGGCGAATAACTCATTCCTGGCATACCAGCAGCGCATGTCGGCGTGCATGCGTCTGTAACATCGTCATATCAATGTCTTGAGCCGAAAGTATTAACACCATTTAATTGTTGTTCCGCGACCTAACGCCGCGGGCCCGCGTTGAAAGCAAAGTCGATGCGGGCGAAAGCGGGCGCCGCCAAGCTTTGCTATTCTCCCGTTCATGGAAGGACATTCGGGCGGCAGCGCGGAAAAGCTGGCGCGGCTGCGCGCCGAGCTGGCGCGCCACGGCGCGCAGGGTTTCATCGTGCCGCGTTCCGACGAGCATCAGGGCGAATACGTGCCGCCCTCGGCCGATCGCCTCGCCTGGCTGACGGGATTCACCGGCTCGGCAGGCTTGGCCGTGGTGCTGCCCTCGAGCGCCGCCGTATTCGTCGACGGGCGTTACACGCTCCAGGCCAAGGCGCAGATCGAATCCGCGCTTTATGCCCAGCGCCATCTGATCGAGGAACCGGCCGGTGATTACATCGCCCAGACCCTCAAGCCCGGCGAGGTGCTCGGCTACGATCCCTGGCTTTTGACGCCGGGCGAGGTCGAGCGTTACCGCGCCGCTTGCGACAAGGCCGGCGGCACGCTCAAGGCGCTCGCGTCAAATCCGCTCGACGCGATCTGGCAAGGATCGCCCGCAGCCGCCGTGCGTCGCCGGCGGTGCCGCATCCGCTCGAATTTTCCGGCAAGGCTTCGGAAGATAAGCGCCGCGAGCTGGCGCGCCTGCTCGCCGCCGACAAGGCCGACGCCGCGGTGCTGACGGCGCCCGAATTCGATCTGCTGGCTTTTGAACATGCGCGGCGGCGATTTGACCTATACGCCGGTGGCGTTGTGTTTCGCGATCCTCCACGCCGATGCCTCGGTCGATCTGTTCATCGACCGGCGCAAATTCTCGGGCGAGCTCGCGCGGCATCTCGGCCCGGAGGTGCGCCATGCCCAGCCCGATGCTCTCGGCGCGGGTTTGGCCCGGCTGGGCGCGGGGAAGAAACGGGTCGTGGCCGATCCGGCCGGAAGCATCTTGGATTGCGCCGCGTGGATCTTCGACCGCCTGACCGAAGCCGGCGCGGTCATCCTCCGCGCGCCCGATCCCTGTCTCTTGCCCAAGGCCTGCAAGAATCCCGTCGAGCTGGAAGGAACCCGCAACGCCCACCGGCGCGACGGCGCGGCGCTGACCCGGTTCCTCGCCTGGCTATCGGCGCCGCTTCCAAGGGCGGGCTCAAGGAGATCGCGGTTTCCGACAAGCTCGAGGAATTCCGCCGCCAGGCGGAGCATTTCAAGGGCCTGAGCTTCGCCACCATTTCGGGCGCGGGGCCGAACGGCGCCATCGTCCATTACCACGCATCGCCCAGGACCGAACGCGTGTTGGAGAACGGCAGCCTCTATCTGGTCGATTCCGGCGCGCAATATCTCGACGGCACCACCGACGTCACCCGCACGGTGGCGATCGGCAATCCGAGCGCGGAAATGCGCGACCGTTTCACCCGGGTGTTGAAGGGCCATATCGCCTTGGCCTCCTGCCGCTTTCCGCAAGGCACCACCGGCTCGCAATTGGACGCGCTGGCGCGCCGGCCGCTCTGGGAAGCCGGGCTCGATTACGACCACGGCACCGGCCACGGCGTCGGCTCCTATCTCGGCGTGCATGAAGGGCCGCAGCGGATATCCAAGGCGGCCAACGCCCAGCCGCTGCTGCCCGGCATGATCGTCTCGGACGAGCCCGGCTATTACAAGACCGGCGCCTATGGCATCCGCATCGAGAATCTGGTGGCGGTGAAGGAGCTGGGCGAAGGGGCCGAGGGGGCCAAGAAGCTCCTGGGCTTCGAGACCCTGACGCTCGCGCCCATCGACCTGCGCATTGGTCGAGCCCGATCTGCTCGACGCCCATGAAACGGCCTGGCTCGACGCCTATCACGCCAGGTTGCGCAAGGAATTGGGCCCGCTGCTCGACCAAGCCACCCGCGCCTGGCTCGATCGCGCCACAAGGCAGCTGTCGCGCGGCTAAGCGCTTAGCCCCGCGCCAGCTTCAGCCATTCCTCTTCGCTGAGAATTTTCACGCCCAGCTCCTTGGCCTTCTTGGCCTTGGAGCCGGGATCGGCGCCCATCACCACGTAATCGGTCTTGGCCGAGACGCTGGAGGAAACCAGGCCGCCCAGCGCCTCGACGCGCGCCTTGGCCTCGGACCGGCTCATGCCTTCGAGCGCGCCGGTGAACACGATGCTCTTGCCGGCGAGCGGCGAATTCCCGGCGGCGGGGGCGTGGAAGTCATTGACGCGCATCTCGCCTTCGAGCTCGTCCAACACTTTCTGGTTATGCTTTTCCGCGAAAAACCCGGCGATGTCGGCGGCGGTATCCTCGCCGATGTTCTGGATGTCGTTCAACTCGCGCCAGGCCTCGCCGTTTTTGTCGTGGGCGGCGGTCATGGCCTTGCGCCATTGCTTGAGCGAACGGTAATGCCGCGCCAGCAGCTTAGCGGTCGATTCGCCCACCTGCGGAATGCCCAGCGCATAGATGAAACGGTCGAGCGCCACGTCGCGCCGCGCATCGATCGCGGCGATCAGCTTGCGCGCGCTGGTTTCGCCCCAGCCTTCGCGGCCTTGTATCTGCTCCGGCTTGAGGCGGAAGATGTCGGCCGGGTTCTTGATCAGCTTGTCCTGCCAGAATTCGGCGATGTGCTTGTCGCCCATGCCTTCGATGTCGAGCGCGTTGCGCGAAACGAAATGGATGAGCCGTTCCACCGCCTGGGCCGGGCAGATAAGGCCGCCGGTGCAACGCCACGCCGCCTCGCCTTCCTCGCGCACCGCCAGGCTGTCGCAAACCGGGCATTTATGCGGGAATTTGAAATGCGGCCGCCTGGCATGGTGCGCGTCCTTCACCGCTTCCACCACCTGGGGAATGACGTCGCCGGCGCGCTGGATGATGACGGTGTCGCCTTCGCGCGCATCCAGGCGCGCGATCTCGTCCTCGTTGTGCAGCGTGGCGTGGCTCACCACCACGCCGCCCACGGTGATCGGCTCCAGATCGGCCACCGGCGTCAGCGTGCCCCGGCGGCCGACCTGGATGCGGATTTTCTTCAGCACCGTCTGCGCCCGTTCGGCCGGGAATTTATGCGCGATCGCCCAGCGCGGCGCGCGGCTGACGAAGCCCAGCCGCTCCTCCAAATCGAGGTCGTTGACCTTGTACACGACGCCGTCGATGTCATAGGGCAGCTGCGCGCGCCGGGCCGCCATGTCGCGGTGGAATTGCAACACGGAATCGACGCCGTGGCACAGCTTCGAATGCGGATCGACCGCGAAGCCCCAGGATTTGAGGTGTTTGAGGGCCTCTTCATGGCTCTTGGCGAAGGGCTGGTCGGTCTCGCCCCAGGCATAGGCGAAGAATTTCAACGGGCGCTTGGCCGTGATCGACGAGTCGAGCTGGCGCAGGGAACCGGCGGCGGCGTTGCGGGGATTGGCGAAAACCGGCTCGCCTTCCTTTTCCCGCTCCCGGTTGAGCGCGAAAAACCCCGGATGCTCCATATAGACCTCGCCGCGCACCTCGATGATGCCGGGCCAGCCATGGCCGTGCAGTTCCTTGGGCACGCTCGCCAGCGTCTTGATGTTGGCCGTCACGTCCTCGCCGGTGACGCCGTCGCCGCGCGTCGCGCCCAGTATAAGCTTGCCATTCACGTAGCGGATCGAAGCCGACAACCCGTCGATCTTGGGCTCGGCCATGACCGCGATGGTCGCGGGCTCGACGCGTTTCACATCCTCGGGCGCGCGGAAGAAATTGCGCACGCTTTTGAAGAAATCGCGCACCTCCGCGTCCTCGAAGGCGTTGTCGAGCGACAGCATGGCGTGCGGATGCTTGACCTTGGCGAAGCCCGTGGCCGGCGCCGCGCCCACGCGCTTCGAGGGGCTGTCGGCGCGGACGAGTCCGGGGAAACGCTTCTCGATGGCGTCGTTGCGCCGGCGCAGCGCGTCGTATGCCGCGTCCGAAACCTCGGGCGCGTCCTTCTGGTAATAAAGCCGGTCGTGATGCGCGATTTCCCCGGCCAGGCGTTTCAGTTCCGCCTTCGCTTGGGATTCGGTCAGTTCCTCGACGGCGTCTTTCCCCCGGGATTCCCGGCTCACGCCTCGGCTCCGGCCATGAGCGAGGCCGCCGCCGCGCGCGCCTCGGCGGTGACGGCGGCGCCCGACAGCATGCGGGCGATTTCCTCGCGCCGCGCCTCGGCCGAAAGCTCCTCGGCCCGGATCAGGGTCTTCTGCGCCGCCTGGCTCTTTTCCACCCGCCAGTGATGCGCGCCGCGCGCCGCCACCTGGGGCGAATGGGTCACCACCAGCACCTGCAAGTCCCGCCCCAAGCGGTGGAGCCGCTCGCCCACCGCCGCCGCCGCGGCGCCGCCGATGCCGCTATCCACCTCGTCGAAGACCAGCGTCGGCACCGGCGAGGTCTTGGCCAGCACCACCTTCAAGGCCAGCATGAAGCGCGACAGCTCGCCGCCCGAGGCGATCTTGGCGAGCGGCCCCGCCGGCGCGCCGGGATTCGTGGCGACTTCGAAATGCGCGCGCTCGCGGCCGAACGCGCCCCATTCGGATTCGCCGAGCGACGAAAGCAATGTCGCGAAACGCGCCTTGTCCAGCTTCAAGGGCTTCAATTCCTTGCTCACCGCGGCGTCGAGCGCCGTTGCCGCCTTGCGGCGCTGGGCCGAAACCTTGTCGGCGGTTGCCATGTAAACCTTGCGCGCCTCGGCCGCTTCGCGCGCGAGCTTTTCCACCGCGCCGCCGCCGTCTTCCAGCGCCGCCACCTTGGCCGCGATTTCGGCGCGCAGACCGGCCAGGCCGTCGACCGGCACTTTGTGCTTGCGGGCAAGATCCCGGAGCGCGAACAGCCGCTCCTCGATTTTCTCGGCGCTGCGCGGCGCGTTGCCCAGATCGCGCAAGGCGGCTTCGATCTCGGATATGGCCTCGCGCGTCTCGACCGCCGCTCGTCCCAGCGCGCCGAGCGCCAAGTCGAGTCGCCCGCCCGCCTTGTCCTTGAGCCGTTCGAGCGACCGGGCGGCCGCATTGAGCGCGCGCTCCCCGCCGCGCTCGCCCGCAAGCTCGGCCAGAGCGCCCTCCAGGGCCTCGGTGAGCCGCTCGCGGTTCATCAACAAGGCGCGTTCCTCGGCCAGGGTATTTTCTTCCCCCGGCTTGGGCTCGAGCGCCTCGAGCTCCTTGAGCGCGTGGCGCAGGAATTCCTCCTCGGTGCGGGCGCGCGCGAGCCGTTCGGCGGATTCCGCATGCGCCTTGAGCTTTTCGCGCCAGGCGTTCCAGGCCCCGGCCAAACCCGTCAGGTCGGATGCCGTCACGCCATAGTCGTCGAGCGCCTGGCGGTGGGTCGCGGGATCGAGCAATCCCCGCTGGGCAAACTGCGCCTCGATTTCGACCAGCGTCTCGCCGGCCTGGCGCAACAGGCCGATGCTGACCGGCTGGTCGTCGATGAAGGCGCGGCTGCGGCCGCCGCTGTCGACCACGCGGCGCAGCACCAGGCTGTCGCCCTTAGCATCTATCCCCGCCTGGGACAGCAGATCGCGGGCCGGATGGTTGCGGGGCAGCGCGAATTCGGCGCTGACGGTCGCCTGCTCGGCGCCGTGGCGCACCAGCCCCGATTCCGCGCGCACGCCCAGGGCCAGGCCCAAGGCATCGAGCAGGATCGACTTGCCCGCGCCGGTTTCGCCGGTGAGCACGCACAGCCCCGCCCGGAACGACAAATCGAGCTTGTCGATCAGCACCACGTCGCGGATGGAAAGTCCGAGCAGCATCGTCGCGATGATAGCCGCGCCGCCCGCCCCAGGCCAGCCTCGGCGCCGACTCAGCGCCGCCTCGGCCTTACCTCGGCCAATCGGGCCGCTTGAATGACGGCGTTAGAAGATCGAACCGAGGACCCGGCCGAACCAGCCCGGCTGGTCGGCTTGTTTGCCCCCGGGCGCCACCGCCTGCTGCGCCTTCTGCCCGGTCACCAGCACATAGGTGGCTTCGTACCAGGAGCTGCCGGGATAGTTGTAGCCCAGCACCGCGGCGGTCCTTTGCGCCTCGTCCTTGAGGCCGAGCGCGAGATAGCACTCGGTCAGCCGTTCCAACGCCTCGGGCACGTGGGTGGTGGTCTGATACTGGTCGACCACGGTCTTGAAGCGGTTGATGGCGGAGAGATATGTCCCCCGGCTCTCATACCAGCGGCCGATCGCCATCTCCTTGCCGGCGAGATGGTCGCGCGCCAGATCGATCTTGAGGTGCGCGTCGCGCGCGTATCGCGAATCGGGGAAGCGCCGCACCACCTCGCTCAGCGCGGCCATGGCCTGCTGCGTCGTCTTCTGGTCGCGGCCGACATCCTCGATCTGGATGTAGTAGTCGAGCGCCTTCAGGTAATAGGCATAGGCGACGTCGCGGTAGCCGGGATGGAGCTGGATGAAGCGGTCGGCGGCGATGATCGATTCATCGAATTTGTTGCCCTGGTAGAGCGCATAAGCGGACATGAGCTGCGCCTTGGTCGCCCAGACGGAATAGGGGTGCTGGCGCTCGACCTCGTCGAAGTCGCTCGACGCCGCGGAATAATTCCCGGCGGCGAGCTGGTCCATGGCGGTGTTGTAGAGTTCCTCGACCGGCCGCTCGACATAGGCGTCCTTGTTCTTGCCGGCGCAGGCGGCGAGCAGGCAAAGGGCGCACACCGCGGCGAGACGCAGCGCCGCGGACCGGGGCACGGAATGGAAACCGAGGAATTTCACGGCTGCCGTTATAGCACGGCGGCGGCCAAGCCAACAACGCGGCGGGAGGCGGGAAAAGGGGCGAATCCAGAGGGATTCAGCCGAGTCGCAAACTCAGGCGACGGCGGCCTCGGGTACGGCGTCGTCCTCGGCGCCGGCATAGCACCAGGCCGAGGCGTCGGCGAACAAGGCCGCCAGAAGCTGGCGGTTCAGCGCATGGCCGGAGCGCACGCCGCGGAACTGGCCCAGCATCGGACAACCGGCGAGATAGAGGTCGCCCAGCGCATCGAGCATCTTGTGGCGCACGAACTCGTCGTCGTAGCGCAGGCCTTCCTGGTTCAACACGCGGTCGCCGGCGATGACCACGGCGTTGTCGAGCGAACCGCCGCGCGCCAAGCCGGCGTCGCGCATCGCCTTGACCTCGTGCAGGAAGCCGAAGGTGCGCGCCGGGCCGAGATCGTGCTTGAAGCTTGCGGGGCAGGGGGTGAGCGACAGCTCCTGGCGGGTGATGGCGCTGGCGGTGAAATCGATGGCGAAGCTCACCGAGAAATTGTCGTCCGGCACCAGCGCCGCCGATTTTCCGGGAGATCCGACGCTGACCGGCTTCAACACCCGGATGACGCGCCGCGTCGCGTTCTGCTCGACCAGCCCGGCGCACTCGATCAGGAAGACGAAGGGCGCGGCGCTGCCGTCCATCGCCGGAACTTCCGGTCCGTCCAGCTCGACCACGGCGTTGTCGATTTCGAGCCCGGCGAAAGCCGCCATCAGATGCTCGACGGTGGCGATCGAGTTGTCCGTGCCGTTGGCGAGCGTGGTGCAAAGCGTGGACTCGACGACGTTGCGCCACGAGGCTTCGATCTCGACGTGGTCGCGGTCGCTGCGGCGGAAACGGATGCCGGTATTGGGCGCGGCGGGATGGAGGGTCATCTCGACATGCGCGCCGCTGTGCAGCCCGATGCCACGGCAGTGGATCGGCGCTTTCAAGGTTTTTTGCGCGCAGGAAACCAAATTACGACTCATGCCCCCCACAACTCCCTTATGAGCCGCACCTTAACCAAGCGCGGTTGCGGCGCACAAATCACTCTTTATTTCAGATTGTTATCGGAATTCCCCAAGGATTTCAGGCGGCTAAGCCGAAAATCCGGGCCGCTCGCCGCGGGACCATGCTGGGTCCCGCGGCTGCGGATGACATCACGGCGACTCTCGGGCCGTTCGCCCGGCCCTCAACGCCGCCTTAGTTGGCCTGCCGGCGCAGAAAGGCCGGGATCTCCAGCAGGTCTTCTTCCTTGGCGCGGGCCGGACGTTCCGGCCGTGCCGCCGGCTGCGGCGCCGGCTGTGTCGCCGCCGGTTCCACTTGCGGTTCAGGTGCCCGGGCGGTTTGCGGCTCCGCCGGTCTCACATCGACGGCGGGGGCCTCGTCCTGCGGATGGATGAGACGGCCCGCATTGGTCACCCGTTCGAACAGGCTCGGGCCCCGCGCCTTCGCCTTCGCCGTGGGTCTACCGCCATTCTCCATCGCCGCGTCGGCGAAGGGATTGGGCGCGACCGCCGGCTTGGCCGAAACGGCCGGCCGGACCATCACCGGCTCGACCGCGCGCTTGGCCGCGAAACCGCCGCGGCCCAGCGCCTGGGCTTCGATGGTCTCGATGCGCGGTGCCGCCGCCATCGCCGGGACCGGCGCCGGCGGCAAGGCCGGCTCGATCTCGGTTTCGGGCATCGCCGAAGCATGCATCGGCGCCGGTGCCATGACCGGCCGGGAAGCGGCCGCGGGCCTGACCGCGATCGCCGGAACCGCCTTCTGCATCTGCTCGAGCGGCTTCGGATGCGCCATCGTTTCGATGTCGATGCCGGTGGCGACAACCGAAATCCGCATCTTTCCGGCCAACTGCTCGTCGAAGGTCGAGCCGAAGATGATGTTGGCTTCGGGATCGACCTCCTCGCGGATGCGGTTGGCCGCTTCGTCGACCTCGTACAAGGTCATGTCGTTGCCGCCGGTGATGTTGATCAACACCCCGCGCGCGCCCTTGATCGCCACGTCTTCCAGCAACGGATTGGAGATCGCCGCTTCCGCCGCGTCGATCGCGCGGCGTTCGCCTTCGGCCTCGCCCGTTCCCATCATCGCCTTGCCCATCTCGCTCATCACCGCGCGGATATCCGCGAAGTCGAGGTTGATGAGGCCGGGCATGACCATGAGATCGGTCACGCCGCGCACCCCGGCATGGAGCACGTCGTCGGCCATCTTGAAGGCGTCGGCGAAGGTCGTGCGCTCGTTCGCCACCCGGAACAGATTCTGGTTCGGGATGATGAGCAGCGTATCGACGTATTTCGACAGCTCCTCGATGCCCTTTTCCGCCGTCTTCATGCGGTGGGAGCCCTCGAAGTGGAAGGGCTTGGTGACGACACCCACCGTCAGGATGCCGGCTTCGCGAGCGGCCCGGGCGATGACCGGCGCGGCGCCGGTGCCGGTGCCGCCGCCCATGCCGGCGGTGATGAACACCATGTTGGAGCCTTCGAGCGCCAGCATGATCTCGTCGAGCGCCTCTTCGGCGGCGATCTGCCCGACATCGGGCCGCGAACCGGCGCCGAGGCCCCGGGTCACGGTGATGCCGAGCTGGATCTTGCGTTCGACCTGCGTATGCTTCATCGCCTGCGCGTCGGTGTTGGCGACGACGAACTCGCAGCCGATCAGGTTGGAGCGGATCATGTTGCTGACGGCGTTGCCGCCGGCGCCGCCGACGCCGATGACGGTAAGCCGGGGTTTCAATTCCAGCTCTTCGCTGGGTATTTTGAGATTGAGAGTCATGCTTTCCCTCCTAGGAAAATCGCCGCTGAGATGTCAAACCGGCGTTGCCGCCGGCCTTGGAACCGCCGCTCCGCCTGGCGAAAGGCGGAAGGACGGGTATGCGTATGCGCTCAGATGTTTTCACGAACCCAACTCCCGATTCGGCCGAACAGGCCGCTAGGCTCTTCCGCGCGCGCGCGGCCCCGCTTGGCGGGCTCGGCGCGTTCGGCGAGAGCGAAATGGATCAATCCCGAGGTGGTGGCGAAGGCCGGTCCGCCGGCCGCCTCGGCCAGCCCTTCGACGCGCAACGGGCGGCCGATGCGAATCTGCTTGTCGAGCACGTGGCCGGCCAATTCGCGCGCGCCCGGCAGCTGGCAGGCGCCGCCGGTCAGCACCACGCGGCGTCCGGCCGTCTGCTCGAAGCCCGAGGCCGCGAGACGGTCGCGCACCAGCTCGAAGGTCTCCTCGATGCGCGGCGCGATGATCCCCACCAGAATCGATTTCGGCACGTGGTTGGCGTTGCCTTCGTCCTCCTCGCCCACCAGCGGCACGGTGATGGTCTCGCGCTCGTCGGCCGAGGACGGGATGGCGTTGCCGTAAAGCGCCTTCATGCGCTCGGCATGGGCGATCGGCGTCGACAAGCCCCGGGCGATGTCGTGGGTGACGTGGCTGCCGCCCACCGGGATGCTGTCGGTGAAGACCAGATTGCCGTCGAGGAACACGGCGATGGTGGTGGTGCCGCCGCCCATGTCGATCACGGTCACGCCCAGCTCGCTCTCGTCCTCGACCAGGCAGGCGAGGCCCGAGGCGTAGGGGCTCGCGACCAGCGCCGCGATCTCGAGCCGGCAGTGCCCGAGCGTGTTGGCGAGGTTCCTGACCGTGGCGGAATCGGCGGAAACCACGTGCATGGCGACCGCCAGCTTGTGGCCGTACATGCCGCGCGGGTCGCGGATCGGGCGGCTGCCGTCGATCGAGAATCCGGCCGGCACGGAATGGATCACCGTGCGCTCCGGCGGCTCCTTGACGCGGAAGCCCTGTTCGAGCACGCGGTGCATGTTGCGGTCGCTGATTTCGCGCCCGGTGAGGCCGATCTCGGCCCGGGTCATGCGCGAGGCGCCGAAGCCGCCCGACAAATTCACCACCACCTCGGAGAGCTGCTCGCCCGCCATCTGCTCGGCGGCGTGGACGGTGGTCAGGATCGCCTGGCTCGCCGCCTCGATGTCGGAGACGGTGCCGTGCTTGATGCCGCGCGAAACCTGGTGGCCGATGCCGATGACGCGGGGATTCTTGTCCTCGACGCGCGCGATCAGGCAGCACATCTTGGTCGAGCCGATGTCGAGCACGCCGATGACGCCGCCGCGGGCGCGGCTGGGGTGCTTTTTCATGACGTGCCCTTGTCCTTGGGCGCCGGCTTGGCGGCGGCGGCGGGCGCGGGCGCGGGCAAGGCCTTCAACACGACGCGGTCGGGCAGGCGCAGATCGATCAGGGATATGTTGCGTTCGAGCACGCGGCTCGAGGCTTCGAGCGCGGCCAGGCGGTGCCACGCCGCCTCGGCGCCGGTCTCGGGCAAGGCCGCCTCGACGCCGTTGTCGAAGCGCAGGGTCCAGCGCCGCTGCCCGAGGCGCACGCCGGCCCGCACCCGCGCCGCCAACGCCGGCTCGGTCTTGAGCAGGTCGAGGAGCGGCACGGCGTAACCGGGCGCGTCGTCGCCCACCAGCACGATCAGCGGGCCGTAGGGTTTGAGATCGCCGGCCGGGATCACCATGCCGTCGCGGTCGATCAGCATCAGCGTGCCGTTCCTCTGCCAGAAGGCGAAGGGCTGGCGCTCCTCGATCTTGATGAAGAGCGTGTCGGGCATGCGCCGCTCGATCTCGGCCGAACGCACCCAGGTGAGATGTCTCGAGCCGCGCTTGCGCCGCCGCCAGATCGATATCCAGCACCGGCATGCCTTGCCGCACATCGAGCGCTTCCAGGATCGATTCCTTGCTCTGGCGGTCGCGGCCCTCGATCTCGACCTTGTCCAGCGCCAGCCCGTTCTCGGCGCCGATGACGTGCAGCCTCGTGTCAAGACGCGCCGAGAGCGGCGCGAGATCGCCCGCATGCCACAGCCAGAACACGGCGCCGCACAAGGCGCAGAACGCCAGCCCCGCCGCCGCCAGCAGCATCCGGCGCAAGGCGGCGCGCCAATGGGTTTGCAGGCGATTCAGAAATCGCATGCGGCGTTCTCCACCATCCATTGCACCAGGGCCGGAAAGACCGATGCCGGCGTGGCGCGCGATGTCCGGCACCAGCGAGGTCGGGGTCATGCCCGGCTGGGTGTTCACTTCCAGCAGCACGATCCGTCCCGGCTCGCCCTTGGTGTCGTCGTAACGCAGATCGGAGCGGCTCACGCCGCGGCAGCCCAGCGCCTTGTGCGCGGCCAGCGCGATCGCCAGCGCCTGCGCGTAGGCCTTGGCGTGGATCGGCGCCGGCATCAGGTGATCGGAGCCGCCCGGCGCGTATTTGGCGTCGTAATCGTAGAAGCCCTTGGCCGGGCGGATTTCGAGCGCGCCCAGCGCGCGCTCGCCCATCACCGCCACGGTGATCTCGCGCCCCGGCACGTAAGCCTCGACCAGCGCGCGCTCGCCGAAGGACCAGCTCTTGGCCTCGTTCGCCCAGGAATTGTCCTCGGGCCGCACGATGCGCACGCCGACGCTCGAGCCTTCGTTGACCGGCTTCACCACATAGGGCCGCGCCATCACGTCGCCGGATGCGAGTTCGCTTGCCGACACCACCTTGCCCTCGGCCAGCGGCAGCCCGGCGGCGGCGAACACGCTGCGCGCCGTCGGCTTGTCCATGGCCACGGCCGAGGCCAGCACGCCCGAATGGGTATAGGGCACGCGCAGGAATTCGAGCACGCCCTGCACCGTGCCGTCCTCGCCGCCGCGGCCGTGCAGCGCGTTGAACACCACCTCAGGGCGCGGGGTGAAGCGCCTTGACCAGCGCGCCCAGGTCGCGCGTCACGTCGATTTCGCGCACGTCATAGCCCAGCGCCGCGAGCGCCTTGGCGCATTCGCGCCCGCTCACCAGCGAGACCTCGCGTTCGGCGGTCCAGCCGCCCATCAGCACGGCGACGCTGCGGCTCATGGCGCTTCCTCCGGCGACGGGGGCAGGGCCACGCCGATGCGCTTGATCTCCCATTCGAGCTCGATGCCGCTCTTCTCCTTGACGCGCCGGCGCACCTCCTCGCCCAGCGCCTCGATATCGGATGCCGTCGCCTCGCCGGTATTGATCAGGAAATTCGTGTGCTTGGCCGAAACCATCGCGCCGCCGTGCTTCAACCCGCGGCAGCCGGCCTGTTCGATCAGCTCCCAGGCCTTGCGTCCCGGCGGGTTGGCGAAGGTGGAGCCGCCGGTGCGGGCGCGGATCGGCTGGCTTTCTTCGCGCTGCGTCTGGATCATGGCCATGCGCGCGCCGATCGCCTTGGGCTCGTCGCGCTTCCCCTTGAAGCGGGCGGAGACGAACACCCAATCCCCGGCCACGCCGCAATGGCGATAGGACAGACCCATGTCGGCCGGGGTCATTTCGTGCAGCCGGCCCCTGGCGTCGAGGGCCTTGGCCGAAACCAGCACGTCCTTGAACTCGCTTCCATAAGCGCCGGCGTTCATGCGCAAGCCTCCGCCGATGGTGCCGGGAATGCCGGAGAGGAATTCGAGCCCCGCGATTCCGGCGGCGCAGGCCGACAGCGCGACGTTCAGATCGAGCGCGCCCGCCCCGGCGGAAATCTCCTCGCCCTCCGCCTTGATCTCGACGAAGCCGCGCCCGAGCCGCACCACCACGCCCTTCACGCCGCCGTCGCGGATCAAAAGGTTCGACGCGACGCCGATCACCGTCACCTTCGCGTCCTTGGGCTTGTGCGCCAGGAACTGCGCCAGATCCTCGACGTCGGCGGGCCGGAACATCACCTCGGCCGGGCCGCCGACGCGGAACCAGGTCAGCTGCGCCAAGGGCGCGTTCTCGGTCAGCCTGCCGCGCACCGGCGGCAGGCGCTCGATCAGGCGTTGGGGGGCGGCTTGGGGGCGCTTGGCCGGCATCATTTGCGCTTCCTCTGCGGCGAAAGAGCGGCGAGCTCTGCCGGCAGCGCGTTGGCCCAGTTGGTGATCGATCCCGCGCCCAGGCACACCACCAGATCGCCCGGCTTGGCCAGACTCTGGATCGCGCCGGCGAGCGCGGCGGGAGATTCAAGCGGCAGCACGTTGCGATGCCCGCGCGCCCGCATGCCCTCGACCAACGCGTCGCGGCTGACGCCTTCGATCGGCGTCTCGCCGGCGGCATAGATGTCGGCCACCAGCACGGTGTCGGCGTCGTTGAAGCAGGTGCAGAATTCCTCGAACAAATGCTTGACGCGGCTGTAACGGTGCGGCTGCACCACGGCGATGACGCTGCCCGAAGTGGCGCCCCGCGCCGCCTTCAAGACCGCGGCGATTTCGACCGGATGGTGGGCGTAATCGTCGATCACGGTGACGCCGTTGGTTTCGCCGGTCTTGGTGAAGCGGCGCTTCACGCCCTTGAAATCGCCCAGCGCCGCGCGCACCACCTCGTCGCCGAGGCCCATCTCCTTCGCCACCGCCACCACGGCCAGCGAGTTCTGCACGTTGTGGGCTCCGAACATCGGCAGGCTCATTCCCTTGATGGTGCGCGCGGTGTTCTTCTGCCGGTCGGCGATCACCACGTCGTAGCGCGCGCCTTGCGGCCCCAATTCGATCTCGACCGCGCGGATATCGGCCTGGGGCGACATGCCGTAGGTCACGACGCGCTTCTCGCCGAGTTTCGAGATCATGCCCTGCACCACCGGATGGTCGATGCACAGCACGGCCAGGCCGTAGAACGGGATGTTGGCGACGAAGCTCTCGAAGCCCTGATGCAGCGCCTCGACCGTGCCGTAATGGTCGAGATGCTCGGGATCGATGTTGGTCACGACCGCGATGGTGGACGGGCAGCTTGACGAAGGTCCCGTCGCTCTCGTCGGCCTCGACCACCATCCAGTCGCCTGCGCCCAGCCGCGCATTGGTGCCGTAGGCGTTGATGATGCCGCCGTTGATGACGGTGGGATCGAGCCCGGCGGTTTCCAACAGCGCGCCGATCATCGAGGTGGTGGTGGTCTTGCCGTGGGTGCCGGCGACCGCGATCGCCCATTTGAGGCGCATCAGCTCGCCCAGCATCTCGGCCCGGCGCACCACGGGGATGAGCCGCGCCCGCGCCTCGACCACTTCGGGGTTGTCTTGCTTCACCGCCGAGGACACCACCACCACCTTGGCCTTGCCCAGGTTTTCGGCGCGGTGGCCGATCTCGACCTGTATGCCGATGGCGCGCAGCCGGCGCACATTGGCGTTGTCGGCGAGGTCGCTGCCCTGCACCTCGTAGCCGAGATTCTTCAGGATCTCGGCGATGCCGCTCATGCCGATGCCGCCGATGCCGGTGAAATGGATGATGCCGATGTCGCGGGGCAGCGCCCTCATGGCCCGCCTCCATGAGAAACCGTGGCCGCGGTTTCCAGCACCAGATCGGCCAGGCGCCGCGCCGCGTCGGGCCGGCCGTGGCGATAGGCCGAGGAAGCGGCCGCTTCGAGCAAGGCGGGCTGGGTGAAAAGCTTCTCCAGAAGCTGCGCCAGCGCCGAAGGGGTGAAATCATGCTCGGACAGAATCCAGGCGGCGCCCGCCTGCTTGAGCGATTCGGCGTTCGCGGTCTGGTGGTCGTCGGCCGCCAGGCGGAAAGGCACCAGGATCGAAGGCCGTCCGACCGCGCAGAACTCGGCGACCGAGGAAGCGCCGGCGCGCGAGATCACCAGATGCGCGCGCGCGAGCCGCGCCGGAACGTCGGCAAAGAAGGCCGCTGTCTCGGCCTTGATGCCGTTGGCGGCGTGGGAAGCGCGGACCGATTCCAAATCCTCGGGCCGCGCCTGTTGCGCCAGCTTGATCCGGGCGCGCAGCGGGGCCGGGAGCAACGCCAGCGCCGCCGGCACCACCGCGCTCAGGATATGCGCGCCCTGGCTGCCGCCGATCACCAGCAGCTCGATCGTCCCGGCGTTTGGCGCGGCATAGGGCGTGGACCGGGCGGCGCGATATCGCTGCCCGCACCGGGTTGCCGGTCTCGACCGCGCGCATGCGTTCGGCCGCGTCGAGCCCGTCGACGGCGGCGAAGGAGGTGGCGATGCGCTTGACGCGCGGCGCCAGCCAGCGATTGGCGCGGCCGAGCCGCGCGTTCTGTTCGTGAATGAGGGTGGGGAATCCGATGCGCGACGCCGCCAGCATGGTCGGCACCGAGGGATATCCCCCGAACCCCACCGCGGCGTCCGGCGCCAGTGCGCGCAACAGCTTGCGCGCGGCGATGAATCCCAGCGCGATCTCGGCCGCGGCCAAAATCTTGCTCAACAGCGAGGCGCCCGGCCGCCCGGCGCGGATGCGGTGCAGATCGACGCCCGGCAAACGTCCGCCGAAGGCCTGACCGCGCTTATCCGTCACCAGCGCCACTTTCAGGCCTCGGCCCAGCAATTCGCCCGCCAGCGCCTCGGCCGGGAAGATGTGGCCGCCGGTGCCGCCGGCGGCGAGCACGATCAGGCCGCTCATAGGTCTTCTCCGCCGAAACGCCGCCGCGTCAAGGCCAGCGCCATGCCCATGCCGAGGCCCAAGGCCAAAAGCGACGAGCCGCCATAGGAAATGAAGGGCAGCGTCATGCCCTTGGTCGGCATCAGGTGGAGCGCCGACGCCATGTTGATGACCGCCTGCAATCCGAACTGCACGAACAGGCCGGTGGCGGCGATGACGATGAACAGGTTGTTTTCCTGCAACAGCCGCGAGAATCCCCGCAGCACGATGAAGGCGAACAACGCGACGATGACCAGGCAGACGATCAGCCCCAGCTCCTCGCCCGCCACGGCGAAGACGAAATCGGCGTGCGCGTCGGGCAGCGTGTCCTTGATCGTGCCTTCGCCGGGACCGCGGCCCCACAACCCGCCGTTCATGAACGCGTCCATCGAGCGGTCGATCTGGTAGCTGTCGCCGCTGGCCGGATCGAGGAAGCGGTCGATGCGGCTTTGCACATGCGGCAGGGTGAAATAGGCCGCGACCAGGCCCAGTCCGCCGGTGCCCAGGCACGCCGCCGCCCAGGCCAGCCGCAGCCCCGCCAGGAAGAACTGGGTGAACCACACCGCCGAGACGACGAAGGCCATGCCGAAATCGGGCTGGCGGATGAGCAGGAACAGCACCAGCAGGAAGAGTCCGACGGCGATGGGCTGGCCCGGGAAGGCGGGCGTCTCGCGCGACTTGGCGAACAGCCAGGCCGAGAATACGGCGAAGCACGGCTTGACGAATTCCGAGGGCTGGAGCGAGAACCACGGCAGCTCGATCCAGCGCCGCGCGCCCTTGATCTCGACGCCGATGAACATGGTCGCGATCATCAGCGCCACCGCGACCGCGAAACCGGCGATGGCGATGCGGCGCACGCTGCGCGGCGTCTGCAGCGAGACCGCGAACATCACCGCCAGCGCCGCCGGCAGCACGGCGAAATAGCGCTTCACGAAATGCAGGTGATCGACGCCGATGCGCTCGGCGACCGAGGGGCTGGCCGCCATCACCAGCAGCGAGCCGAATCCCACCAGCGCCGCCAGGGCCAGCAGCGTCCAACGGTCCACCGACCACCACCATTGCGCCACCGCGCGTTTATCGGTGCGGGCGAAATTCACGCGCGCCTCCCGGGCAGTTTCGCCACCAAGGCGCGGAAGCGCTCGCCGCGCTCCTCGAAATCCTTGAACTGGTCGAACGAGGCGCAGGCGGGCGACAGCAGAACCACCGCGCCCTGCTTGCCGTCCGCAAGCGCCGCTTGGCGGGCATCGGCGACCGCCCGGTCGAGCGTGCTGGAAATCTCGTAAGCCACGCGGCGATCCAGGGTCTTGGCGAAAGCCGGGGCGGCTTCGCCGATGAGAAAGGCCTTGCGGATGCGCGGGAAAAGCGGCGCCAAGCCGGCGATGCCGTCCTCTTTCGGCTGCCCGCCGGCGATCCAATAGATGTCGGCGTAACAGGCGAGCGCCTTTTCCGCCGCGTCGGCGTTGGTCGCCTTGCTGTCGTTGACGTAACGCACGCCATCGATCTCGGCGATCAGTTCCTGGCGGTGCGCCAGGCCGGGGAAGCTCTTGATGCCGGCTATCGCGGATGCGGCGTCGAGACCGAGGGCGCGGGCGGCGGCATATCCGGCCGCCGCGTTCTGGCCGTTATGCCGTCCGGGCAGATGCGGCGTGACGGCGAGGTCGAGCACCGGCGTTGCCTTGCCGTCGAGATCGTCGATCAGCTTGCCGCCGAGGACATAGACGCCGCCCGGGGCCGATGCCTCGGCCGAGATCGGCACCGTCTTCTGCCGTCCGGCGGATTTGAGCGCGGCGAAGATGCCGCGGCAGATCTCGTCGTCGACGCCGATGATCGCGCTGTGCCCGGAGGTCTGGTTGCGGAAGACGCGCTTCTTGGCCTCGACATAGCCCGCCATGCCGCCGTGGCGGCCGAGATGGTCGGGCGTGACGTTCAACAGCACCGCCACGTCGAGCGCCAGGCTGCTGGTGAGTTCGAGCTGATAGGAACTCAGCTCCAGCACGTAAATCCCGTTCTGCCCGAGCGCCTCGAGCAGCAGCGCGGGGAAGCCCAGATTGCCGCCCACCGCGACATTCCGTCCGGCCTGTTTGAGGATGTGGGCGATCAGCGCGGTGGTGGTCGATTTGCCGTTGGTGCCGGTGATGCCGGCGAAGCGCGCTTCCTTGCAGGCGAGCGCCAGCAGCTCGATGTCGCCGATGATCGGTAATCCCGCCCGGCGCGCCAGATCGGCGACCGGGTGAGGCTTCGGGAAGGTGTGCGGAATGCCGGGCGACAACACCAGCGCCTTGGCGTCCTTAAGGCCGTGCTGCAAAAGATCGGTCAAGGCCAGCCCGGAATTTTCCGCGGCTTGGCGCTTGTCCGCCGCGTCGTCCCAGGCCAGCACGCGCGCGCCGCCCAGCTTCAGCGCCTGGGCCGCCGCCAAGCCCGAGCGCGCCAGCCCCAGCACGGCCACGGTCTGATTGCGGAAATTGGTCACCGGGATCATCGCCTCACCTCAGCTTCAGCGTGGTGAGGCCGGCGATGGCCAGGATCGAGGCGATGATCCAGAAGCGGATGACGATGGTCGGCTCCTTCCAGCCCTTCTGCTCGAAGTGGTGGTGGAGCGGCGCCATGCGGAACACGCGCTTGCCGGTGAGCCTGAAACTCGCCACCTGCACGATCACCGACACGGTTTCGAGCACGAACAGCCCGCCGACGATCGCCAGCACCAGCTCGTTCTTGGTGACGACGCTGACGATGCCGAGCGCCGCGCCGATCGACAGCGAGCCGGTGTCGCCCATGAACACCATGGCCGGCGGCGCGTTGAACCACAGGAAGCCCAGCGCCGCGCCCACCATCGCCGCGCAGAACACCGCCAGTTCGCCCGCGCCGCTGACGTGCTGGATTTGCAGGTAATTGGCGAACACCAGATTGCCGACCAGATAGGAGATCAGCATGAAACAGCCGGCCGCGATCATCGCCGGCACGATGGCGAGCCCGTCGAGCCCGTCGGTCAGATTGACCGCGTTGGCGGCGCCGGTGACGACCAGGGCCGCGAACACGGCGAAGAACCAGCCGAGATCGGGCAGCACGGTCTTGAGGAACGGCACCGTCAGCGAGGTGCCGAGCGGACGGTGCATCAGCAGAATCACCGCGACCGCGCCCGCGAGCGCGATGGCGAACTCGATCAGGAGCCGGAGGCGGCCCGGTATGCCCTTGGACGAGCGCTTGGTGAGCTTGCTGTAATCGTCGAAGAACCCAACCGCGCCGAAGCTCGCCGTGACCAACAGCGTCACCCAGACATAGCCGTTCCTGAGATCGGCCCAGAGCAAGGTCGATCCGGTCACCGCCAGCAGGATCAGGAACCCGCCCATGGTGGGGGTTCCGGCCTTGGTGATGAGGTGGTCCGCCGGTCCGTCGAGGCGGATCGGCTGGCCGCCGCGCTGCTTCACCTTCAGCCAGTTGATGATCTTCGGGCCGCAGATGAAGCTGATGACCAGCGCCGTCACCACCGCGCCGCCCGAGCGGAAGGTGATGTAGCGGAACAGGTTGAAGAGCGTGAATTGATCGGCCAGGGGCGCGAGCAGCTCGTACAGCATGGGGCTACTCCTTCGCCGCCAGGGCCGGCTGGGCGGAAAGGCGCGCGGCCACGTCGTACATGCGGCTGCCATGCGAGCCCTTGACCAGAACCACGTCGCCCGGCTTGAGCCGCGCCGCCACCATCTTCGCCGCCTCGGCCGGGGTCGCGGCATGGCCGCCGCGCGCGCGGGGCCGGCAGCGCCTGGTCGAGCGCGCGCATCTCGGAGCCGGATGTGAAGACCAGGTCGATGTTCGCTTCGTTCAAGGGACCCGCCAGTTCGGCGTGGAGCCGCGCCGACTGCTCTCCCAACTCCAGCATGTCGCCCAGCACGGCGATGCGCCTTCCGCCGTTCTTGGGGCTCATCGCCGCGAGCACCGCGATCGCCGCCCGCATCGAGGCCGGGCTGGCGTTGTAGCTTTCGTCGATCAGCACGGCCTCGCCGCCGGGCAGCGCGATCTTGAAGCGCCTTCCGCGCCCCGCCATGGGTTCGAGCGTCGCCATCGCCGACGCCGCGCCGACGGCGTCGCCGCCCGCCGCCTTGACCGCCGCCAGCACCGCCAGGCTGTTCATCACCCAATGGCGGCCGGGCAGCGACACGGAATAGTCGAACACGTCCCCCATCACCGAAACGGTCACGGCGCTGGCGCAGCCGTGCAGATCGCATTCGACCAGCCGCACCGACGCGTCCGCATGCGCGCCGAAGGAGACGATGTGCGACACCCCGGAAGCATTGGCGCGCGCGGCCAGGCGCTCGTAATGGGGATTGTCGCGGTTCAGGACGGCGGCGCCGCGTCCGCCCATGCCGTTGAAGATCTCGGCCTTGGCGTCGGCGATCGCCTCGACCGAGGGGAAGAATCCGAGATGCGTCGCTTCGATGGTGGTGATGAGCGCGACGTCGGGCCTGACCAGCCGCGTCAACGCGTCGATCTCGCCCGCGTGGTTCATGCCCATCTCGAACACGCCGTATTTGGCGTCGCACGGCAAACGCGCGAGCGACAGCGGCACGCCCCACTGGTTGTTGAGGCTGCCTTGGGAGGCGACGGTCGGCCCCTGGCGTTCGAGCGCGTGGCGCAACGCCTCCTTGACGCCGGTCTTGCCGACGCTGCCGGTGACGCCGATGACGATGGCCTGGCCGCGCGCGCGCGCGGCCTTGCCCAGATCCTCGAGCGCCTTCAGGGTGTCGGCGACCATGAGCAACGGCGATCCGGGAGGAATTTGCTTCACGCTGCGGCTGACCGCGGCGGCGGCGGCGCCTTTGCCGAACGCGTCGGCGACGAAATCATGGCCGTCCGCCTTGGGCCCTTTGATCGCCACGAACAAATCGCCGCGCGCCAAACTGCGGCTGTCGATCGAGACGCCCTGGGCGCTCCACTCGCGGCTGTTGCGGCCGGAGGTCGCGGCTGCGGCTTCGAAGGATGTCCAGAGCGCGTTCAAACGCCGCCTCCCGCCAAGGCGGCGATGGCGGCTCGGGCTTCGTCCTTGTCCGAGAAGGGCAGGGTTTTCGATCCCACGATCTGACCGCTTTCATGCCCCTTGCCGGCGATCAGCAGCAGATCGCCCTTACGGAGCAATGCGGCGGCCGTACGGATGGCCTCGCGGCGGTCGGCGATCTCGCGCGCCTTGGGGCAGGCGGCCAGGATGGCGCGGCGGATCGCTGCCGGGTCTTCGCTCCTTGGGTTGTCGTCGGTGACGAACACCAGATCGGCCAAACGCTGGGCGATGGCGCCCATCAAGGGCCGCTTGCCCTTGTCGCGGTCGCCGCCGCAGCCGAACACCAGCACCAGCCGGCCCCGCCCATGCGGGCGCAACGCCTTGAGCGCGGTTTCGAGCGCGTCGGGGCTGTGGGCGTAATCGACGATCACCTTCGCGCCCGAGGAATGGGTGGCGACATCCTCCATCCGCCCCGGCGCGCCTCGGAGATTCCTCAAAGCGCCTAGCCCGACCTCGGCCTTTATCCCGGTTACGAGCGCCAATCCCAGCGCGCACAACGCGTTCATCGCCTGAAACCCGCCCAATAGAGGCAGATCGAGGCCGTGCCTCTGCCCCGCCAGGCTGATCTCGATGCCGATCCCGGCATCCTTGGGCTCGGCCCGGACGAGCCGCAGCTCGGCCCGCTCGGCCCGGCCATAAGTCACGGTCTTGATCCCGCGGCCCCGGCAAAGCTCGGCCAGCTCGACGCCTTCCCGCTGATCGATGGCGATCACGGCGGCGCCGTCCCGGGGCAACAGCTCGGCGAACAGCCGCGTCTTGGCGGTGAAATAGGCCGCCATGTCCGGGTGATAGTCGAGATGGTCGCGGGTCAGGTTGGTGAAGCCGGCGGCCGCCAACTTGACGCCGTCGAGGCGGAACTGGTCGAGGCCGTGGCTCGAGGCTTCGAGCGCCAGATGATCGACGCCCATCCCCGCCAGTTCCTGCAATTCCTTGTGCAGCTCGACCGGATCGGGGGTGGTGAGGCTGCCGGGTTTTTCGATCCCCGGTCCGACGATCCCGGTGGTGCCGAGGCTCGCCGCCTTCAGCCCGGCGCTTTGCCAGATCTGGCGCAGGAACGCCGCGACCGAGGTCTTGCCGTTGGTGCCGGTGACGGCGGCGACGGTGGCGGGCTGGGGCGCGTAATAGAGCGCCGCCATCAGCGCGAGGCATCGGCGCGGATTGGCGTCCACCACCACCGGCACCGGCAGCTCGACCGGCCGGTCGGCCAGCACGGCGCTGGCTCCGCGCTTCACCGCGTCGTCGAGAAAACGCCGCCCGTCGGCGCTGCGGCCGGAGAGGGCGGCGAACAGGTAACCGGGCTTCACCGCGCGCGAGTCAGACGTCAAACCGAGGATATCGGGGTCCCCCCGCGGCGCGATGTGACCCTGGCCCGAGGCGCCGCGCATGAGCTCAGTTAGCCGCAAGTGTCCGTCCCTGTGGGGGCAAGCCGACCACCAGAGAGCGGCGAATTTCGGGCGAATTCTCGTCAACAGGTTGAATTCCGACGAGCGGCGCCATGCGCTCGACGATGCGCCGCACCGCCGGCGCCGCCGTCAGGCCGCCGGTGGCGCCGCCGGCCTTGGCGCCGATATGCGGCTCGTCCAGGAGCGCCAGCACCAGGTAGCGCGGATCGTTGATCGGAAAGACGCCGAGGAAGGACGACACCAGGGCGTGGCGGGCATAACCGCCGTTTTCCACCTTCTCGGCGGTGCCGGTCTTGCCGCCGACCAGATATCCCGGCGCGTTGGCGAGCTTGCCGGTGCCCTGTTCGACTACCAGGCGCAGAAGTTTGCGCATCTCGAGCGAGGTCGCGGCCGACATCACCCGCTGGCCCTGGGGCGCCGCTCCGTCCGGCCGCTTCAGGATGGTGGCGGGATAGAGGATGCCGCCATTGGCCACCGCGCTCGCCGCGCTCGCCACCTGCAAGGGGCTGACGGAGATGCCGTGGCCGAAGGCGATGGTCATGGTGTTGATCGGCCGCCACGGATGCGGCATCAGCGGCGATGCCACCTCCGGCAGCTCGAAGCTGGGCTGGCGCAGCAATCCCAGGCGATCCAGGAAATCGCGCTGGCGGTCGGTGCCGGCATCGGCGGCCATGCGCGCCTCGCCGATGTTCGAGGAATACATGAAAATCTCGGGCACGGTGAGCCAGCGCTTCTGTGGATCGTCGTCGTGGATGGTGTAGCCCGCGACCTCGAGCGGCTTGGTCGCGTCGTAACGGCTGGCGAAGGTGCTGACGCCGTCGTCGAGCGCCATGGCGGTGGTGAAGATCTTGAACAGCGACCCGACCTCGTAGATGCCGAGCGTGGCGCGGTCGAACAGATCCTCGGGCTTGGCGCTGCCGGGATTGTTGGGGTCGAAATCGGGCAGCGAGACCAGCGCCAGCACCTCGCCCGAACGCACGTCCATGATGATGCCGGTGCCGCCGAGCGCGTTGAAATCGGCGATCTGGCGGGCGAGCTCGCTCTTGAGGATGTATTGCAGCCGCACGTCGATCGACAATTGCACCGGCGCGTCGCCGCTCTTCAGGCTGTCGTCGAGGCCGCGCTCGATGCCGGCGAGACCGCTATTGTCGAGCCCGGCGAAGCCCAGCACATGGGCGGCGAGACTGCCCTTGGGATAGACCCGCTTGCCCTCGGTCTGGAATTCGAGGCCGGGAATGCCGAGCTGGATGACCGCCATCTTCTGTTGCGGCGAAAGCTGGCGCGCCAGCCAGACGAAACCCTTGTCGGAGGAAAGCCGGGCGTAAAGCTCGTTCGCGTTGGTCTCGGGCAGCACGGAGGCGAGCTGCACCGCGGCGATGCCCTTATTCGGCACCTGCTTCGGCACGGCGAAGAGCGAGGAAGTATCGAGCGTGGTGGCGAGCAGCACGCCGTTGCGGTCGACGATGTCGGCGCGCGCGACATGGCTCGGGCCTGCCTGGCGGGCATGCGCCGTGCGCAAATCGCCGCTCTTGAAGCCCGCCACTTCGATGAGCCGTCCGGCGATCACCGCAAAGGCCAGCATGAACAGCGCGCCGGCGATCAGCAGCCTTGTGTGGCTGAGTTCGAGCGCGGCTTTCGCCGGACCTTCGGGCGAGGCATTGACGGCGCGGCCGGGGCGGAAATGGCGTGGCCGGCACGGATTGTCATGGCCGAGATTGAGCCGGTGGTTCATGGGGCCGCCTTGGCGAGCATCGGCGTGGGCGCGGATCCCGGCCGGAACGGGATATGGTCGATGCTGCTGATCTGCGCCGCGCCGACCGGCGACAGGTGAAGGAAGGTCTGGTTGAGGCGGTCGAGCCGCTGCGGATCGGACAGTAGGCTCCACTCCGCGTTGAGGACGCGATTCTCGTCGCGCGCGGCGGCGATGTCGTGATTCAGCTGCGTCAGCCGGTCCTCGAGCCGGCCGACCTCGTATTTGACCTGGAACATGGCATAGCCGGCGATCATCACCGCCAGCGTCCAAAGAATGGTGGTGAGTCGGATCATGCCGCCATCTCCCCGGAGGCGGGCCAAGCGGGCGCCGCCGTCCGCTCGGCGACGCGCAGCCGGGCCGAGCGCGCGCGGGGGTTGGCCGCGATCTCGGCCGCTTGGGGGGTGATGGGCTTGCGCGCGATCAGGCGGAAACTCGGCTCGCGATACTGCGTGGCGGGCAGGTGGCGCGAGGCGCGCGGGCTTTCGCCCGAGCGCGCGCGCAGGAAGGTCTTGACGCCGCGGTCCTCGAGCGAATGGAAGGAGATGACGGCCAGCCTGCCCGTGGGCGCCAGCAGGCGTTCGGCGGCATGGAGGCCGCGTTCCAGTTCGCCCAACTCGTCGTTCACGGCGATGCGTAGCGCCTGGAAGGTGCGGGTGGCGGCGTCGATGCCGCCCGCCTCGGGCACGGCGCGGCGCACCAGCTCGGCCAGTTCCAGGGTCCGGGAGATCGGCGCGCGCGCGCGCGCGGCCAGGATGGCGCGGGCGACGCGCCGGGCGAAGCGCTCCTCGCCGTAGTCGCGGATGATGCGGGTCAGTTCCGCCTCGGGCAAATTGTTCACCAGCTCGGCGGCGCTTTCGCCCCGGCTTTCCATGCGCATGTCGAGCGGCCCGTCGGCGCGGAAGGAAAATCCCCGCGCGGCCTGGTCGATCTGCATCGAGGACACGCCGAGATCGAAGGTCACTCCCATCACCGCGTCGATGCCGAGCGGCTTCAGATGCTGCTCCATCTCGGAAAAACGTCCCTCGATCAGCGTCAGCCGGTCGCGGTAGCGCCGCGCCAGTTCCGCGCCCTGCTTGACCGCTTCGGGATCGCGGTCGAAGGCGACGACGCGGCAGGATGCCGCTTCCAGCAGCGCCCGGCTGTAGCCGCCGGCGCCGAAGGTGCCGTCGAGATAAAGCGCGCCGTCGCGCGGGTTCAGCGCGGCGATCGCCTCGCCCAGCAGCACGGGAAGGTGCCCGGTGAATTTTTGGGCGTCATGGTTCATTTCGTCTCACGCGGCGGCAGGGTCAGCCCGCGCTCGCGGATGCGCGCGCGCATCTCTTCATGGTGGCGTTTGAAGCTTCCGCCCTCCCAGATCTGGAAGGTCGGGCCAGCGCCGACGAAGGTGGCGTTGTCGCCGATGCCGGCATGCTTGGCGAGGTCGGAGGGCAGCATGATGCGGCCCTCGCCGTCGAAGGCGAGCTGCCGCATGTCGGCGAGCAAGGTGGCGAGCGCCTCGCGCTCCTCCGACAGCTCGGGCAGGCTGTCGAGGCGGCGGCTCATCTCCTCGATGCGGTCGATACCGGCGGCTTCGATGGCGGGCAGCTTGACGGCGCGGTAGGCGACGATGCCGGCGGGACTCGCTTCCGCCAGCGCGGCGCGGAAGGCCGCCGGAACCGAGACGCGGCCCTTGCGGTCCACCTTGTTGAGATAGGTCGAAAGAAAAATCGCCACGGCCTGCTCCCGAAACGTGTCCCCCACGCTGTCGCCAGCGCCGACGTCCCGGAGCTGCGTGCCCGATGGGCGCGTGGCTCTCCTTTATGGGACTAAATGGGATAACATGGGATTTAATGGGCAGTCAAACTTTTTCCACGGTAAATCCGTGGGTTAGAGGGTATTTTGGGATCGAAAGCCTAAACTTTTAGGCAATAGACTTGGCCCCAATGGCTGGTGTCTTGGGACATTCAACGAATACTGTAGCTTGTCTATGGAAACATTTGGAGAACAAGGGAAAAATAGTGCCAGACGGCCTGTAAGCCGGGTTCTGTCCCCGCTTTCGCGGGTGATGACCATTCCTCTGGGACGTCCGTTACCGGACGCCTCGCGCGACCGACCCGGACGGCGGCGGCGGAAACTCGCCCGGCCCCTTCGCGCCCAAAGGCGCTCGGAACCTGCCGTCCCTACTTGGTCTTGCTCCCGGTGGGGTTTGCCCTGCCACCGCCGTTACCGGCGGCGCGGTGCGCTCTTACCGCACCATTTCACCCTTGCCGCCCGCCCCTTGCGGGGAAGGTTTGGCGGTATGTTTCTGTGGCACTGTCCCTGGGGTCGCCCCCGCCGGACGTTATCCGGCACCGTGTTTCCGTGGAGCCCGGACTTTCCTCCCCCCGAATGAACGGAGGGCGGCCATCCGGCCGTCTGGCGGGGACATAAGATGGGGATCGGGCGCCTAAGTCAAACCGCGTCTTTTAGGTTTCGCTTCGCACGTCATGTGCTACGCGGGCCTTTAGGTTTTGCTTCGCACGTCGGGTGTTACACCCTTTTAATTTAGCTTCGCACGTCATGTGCTACGCGGTGCGGGCGACGATGGCAGCGCGGCGTTGGGTTTCGTCGTCGGGCGCGCCGTCGCAATGCGCCGGGCGGAAATGGAGCTGGAAGGCGCGCACAACCTCGGCGAAGGAATCATCGGGCACGTCAAGCTCGGGACAGGCATAGCCGAAGGCGATCAGATTCCGTCTCAGTTCGGCCACGCCGCCCGATGGCGCTGGCGATCTCGAGCCGAAATCGGGCCAGAGGCCGACGCCCGCCTTGGCCAGGCGTTGCCAATCGAACAACTCGCCCGGATCGTCCTTGCGCCCCGGCGCCACGTCGGAATGGCCGAGCACATGGCGCGCCGGGATGTTGTGGCGCTTGAGGATGTCGCGGCCCAATTCTTCCAGCGCCGCCATCTGCCGCTCCGGGAACGGCCGATAGCCCCATTCATGGCCGGGATTGACCAGCTCGATGCCGATCGACGCGCCGTTGATGTCGCCGCGCCCGCGCCAGCTCGACACCCCGGCATGCCAGGCGCGCTTGTCCTCGGCCACCAGGCGGAACACCGACCCGTCCTCGTCGATCAGGTAATGGGCGCTGACCCGGGATTCGGGCACGGTCAGCCGCGCCAGCGCTTCCTCGGCGTTCTTCATGCCGGTGTAGTGCAGGATCAACATGTCCACCCCGCCGTTGCGGGCGTCGAAATTGGGCGAGTGGCGATGCTTGAGTCGCATGGCGAACGGCGCCGAGCCTAGCGGAAAGCATGGGACCGGCCAATGAGTCATAAGCCGGCCATAGCCAGCCGTCATTGCGAGGCCGCAAAGCGGCCGAAGCAATCCAGCGGCCAAGCCGTCCTTTCTGGATTGCTTCGCCTCCGGCTCGCAATGACGACAAGGTATGTTCTGGCAGCCTTGCGCGGCATCGCGCGGCCTGATTTGATCGGCTTTTCAAGGAGAAACGCCATGACCTTCACCCTCGGCTGGGTTCTGTTCGTCCTCGGCACCGCCGCCGTCGCCGGTTGCCTGTTCGCCATCACGGTGCGCGGCGAACACGGGCCCGGCGATGCCGGGCATGGTTCCGGCGATCACGGTCACGGGTCGCATTAGACGGGCATGACCGGCTGGCAGTTCTGGATCGACCGCGGCGGCACCTTCACCGACGTGGTGGCGCGCCGGCCCGATGGCGATCTCGTCACGAGCAAGCTGCTCTCGGAGAATCCCGGCCGCACCGGCGATGCCGCCATCGCCGGCATCCGCGGCATATTGGGTCTGGCGCCCCGACGACCCTTTGCCCGCGCGCGACATCGACGCGGTCAAGATGGGCACCACCGTCGCCACCAACGCGCTCCTCGAGCGCAAGGGCGAGCGCACCGCGCTGGTCATCACCCAAGGCTTCGGCGACGCGCTGCGCATCGGCTACCAGAACCGGCCCAAGATGTTCGAACGCCACATCATTTTGCCCGATCTGGTCTATGAGCGCGTGATCGAGGTGGATGAACGCGTTTCGGCCGAGGGCGAGGTGCTGCGCGAGCCCGATGACAGGCGCGTCGCCGCCGATCTCAAAGCCGCCTTCGATGCGGGCTGCCGCAGCGCCGCCGTGGTGTTCATGCATGGCTACCGCCATCCGGCGCATGAGAAGCGGGTCGCCGAGCTGGCGCGCCAGGCGGGATTTATCCAGGTCTCGGTCAGTCACATGGTGAGTCCGCTGATGAAACTCGTCAGCCGCGGCGACACCACCGTGGTCGACGCCTACCTGTCTCCCATCCTGCGCCGTTACGTCGACCGCGTGGCGGCGGAATTGGGCGGCGTCGATCTCTATTTCATGCAGTCGAACGGTGGTCTGGTCGATGCCCACCGCTTCCAGGGCAAGGACGCGATCCTCTCCGGCCCGGCGGGCGGCATCGTCGGCGCCGCGCGTTCGGCCGCCATGGGCGGTTTCGGCAAGATCATCGCCCTCGACATGGGCGGCACCTCGACCGACGTGTCGCATTACGCCGGCGAATACGAGCGCAGCTTCGAGACCAATGTCGCGGGCGTCAGGATTCGCGCGCCGATGATGCACATCAACACCGTGGCGGCGGGCGGCGGCTCGATCTGCGCCTTCGACGGCGCGCGCTACCGCGTCGGCCCGGCCTCGGCGGGCGCGGTGCCCGGCCCGGCGTGCTATCGCCGCGGCGGGCCGCTCACCGTCACCGATTGCAATCTCATGCTCGGCAAGATCGTGCCGCGTTTTTTCCCGCATGTGTTCGGGCCGAAGGGCGACGAGCCGCTCGACCGCGCCGTGGTCGAGAAAAAATTCGCCGAACTGGCGTCCGAAATCCAGCAAGCATCCGGCGACAAACGCTCGCCGCGCGAAGTGGCCGAGGGCTTCGTCCACATCGCGGTCGAGAACATGGCCAATGCCATCAAGCAGATCTCGATCGAGCGCGGCTATGACGTGACCGAATACACGCTGTGCTGCTTCGGCGGCGCCGGCGGCCAGCATGCCTGTCTGATCGCCGACACGCTCGGCATGAAGCGCGTCTATATCCATCCGCTGGCGGGGGTGTTGTCGGCCTATGGCATGGGGTTGGCCGATCTGCGCGCCATCAAGGAGCAGGCGGTCGAAGCCCGGCTGGAGCAATCCCTGCTGCCCCGGCTGGAATCCATCTTCGCCGACTCTCACCGGGGCCGCCGCCGCCGAAATGCACGCCCAGGGCGTCGAACCCGGGGACATCACCATGCTCAAGAAGGCGCTCATCAAATACGAGGGCACCGACGTGCCGCTTGCCGTCGAATACGGCGATCTCGATCGACTCCGGGAAAATTTCGCGGCGGCGCATAAGCAGCGCTACGGTTTCGTCGCGCCGGAAAAAGCGCTGATTGTTGAATCGCTTAGCGTCGAGGCGGTGGGCGCCGCCGGCAGCGCCGAGGATCCCGTTTATCCCGAGGAAAAGAACCCCGCGCCGCCCAAGCCGGTCGACCAGGCCGCGCTGTTCGCCGCCGGGGCGGAACATCGCGCCCCGGTCTATGACCGCGCCGCGCTCAAGCCCGGCCAGACGGTCGAAGGCCCGGCGGTCATCGTCGAGGAAACCGCCACCACGGTGGTCGAGCCGGGCTGGCGCGCGCACCTCGACCGCCGCCGCTATCTGGTGCTGGAACGCGCGGTGCCGCGGCCGCGCCGCCGCGCCGCCGGCACCAATGTCGATCCGGTGATGCTCGAAGTGTTCAACAATCTCTTCATGGCCATCGCCGAGCAGATGGGCGTGGCGCTCCAGAACACCGCCTATTCGGTCAACATCAAGGAGCGGCTCGATTTCTCCTGCGCCCTGTTCGACCGCCAGGGCTCGCTCATCGCCAACGCGCCGCACATCCCGGTGCATCTGGGCTCGATGGGCGAAAGCGTCGAGACCGTGATTCGCGCGCGCGGCCGAAATCCTTCTGGTCATTGGGCCGACGGGCGCGGCATGAAGCCGGGCGACGTCTATGTGCTGAACGCGCCCTATAACGGCGGCACGCATCTTCCCGACGTCACCGTCATCACCCCGGTCTTCGCCGAGGAGGATCGCGCGGGCAAGGGCCCGGTGCTGTTCTACGTCGCCTCGCGCGGCCACCACGCCGATATCGGCGGCATCACCCCGGGCTCGATGCCGCCCTTCAGCAAGACCATCGAGGAGGAAGGCGTGCTGATCGACGATTTCCTCCTGGTCGATGCCGGGCGTTTCCGCGAGGCCGAGATCGTGGCGCTGCTCGCGGGCGCCAAATATCCCTCGCGCAATCCCGCCCAGAACGTCGCCGACCTCAAGGCGCAGATCGCGGCGAGCGAGAAGGGCGTGCAGGAGCTGCATCGCATGGTGCGGCATTTCGGGCGCGAAACGGTCGAGGCCTATATGCGCCACGTCCAGGACAATGCCGAGGAGGCGGTGCGGCGCGTGCTGCGCAATCTGAAGGACGGCGAGTTTTCCTATGAGATGGACGACGGCGCGGTTGTCCATGTGAAAATCTCGGTCGACCGCAAGGCAAGGCAGGCGACCATCGATTTCGCCGGCACCAGCCCCGTGCTGCCCAATAATTTCAACGCGCCCACCGCGGTGTGCAAGGCGGCGGTGCTCTATGTTTTCCGCACGCTGGTCGAGGACGAGATTCCGATGAACGGCGGCTGTTTGAAGCCGCTCGACATCCGCATCCCCGAAGGCTCGATGCTGAGCCCGCGTTATCCCGCGGCGGTGGTGGCGGGCAATGTCGAAACCTCGCAATGCGTCACCGACGCGCTCTACGGCGCCTTGGGCGTGATGGCCGCCGCGCAGGGGACGATGAACAACTTCACCTTCGGCAATGCGCGTTACCAGTATTACGAGACCATCTGCGGCGGCTCGGGCGCCGGGCCCGGCTTCGACGGCACGGCCGCCGTCCACACGCATATGACCAATACCCGCCTCACCGATCCCGAAGTGCTCGAATGGCGCTTTCCGGTGCTGCTCGAACGCTTCGCCATCAGGCTCGGCTCGGGCGGCAAGGGCCAATGGCACGGCGGCGACGGCGCGGTGCGGCGGATCAAATTCCGCGAAGCCATGACCGCCGCGATCCTGGCCGACCGCCGCCGCGTGCCGCCCTACGGCCTTTTGGGAGGATCGCCGGGCGCGCTCGGGCGCAATTGGGTGGAACGCACCGACGGCAAGATCGTCGAATTCGGCGGGACCCAGGTGATCGAGGTGGGCGCGGGCGACGTGTTCGTGATCGAGACGCCGGGCGGCGGCGGCTACGGCAAGGCCTGACGCTAATCGACCGCCACGACCACGGCCTTGTGCCGCGCGCTGGTGGCGAGATAGACGCCGAACAGCACCACGGCTATGCCGGCGATGTGATAGGGGTGCAGCTCCTCGCCGAGGAAAATCACCGCCAGCACGGTCGCGAAGGCGGGCAGCAGGTGGGTGGTGAATCCGGCGCGGTTCGGCCCGACCAGCTCGACGCCGCGGTTCCAGCAGATATAGGCCAGGAACGAGGCGAACACGCCCATATAGAGCACCGCCGAGAATCCGAACAGGCTCCAGCGCGGCGTTTGGAAGAAGACGGCTTCGACCGCCGCCGCCGGCGCGATCATCGTCAGCGCCGCGATATTGACGGCGAACAGCAGCCCCAGCGTATCGAGCGACTTGGGAACGCGGCGCAGCAGCACGCAATAAAGTCCCCAGGCGGGTATGGTGAAAAAGATGATCAGGTCGCCGGTGTTGAAATGGAGATGCAGCAGCTGCTCAACCTCGCCGCGCGTGATGATGATGACGATGCCGCAGAACGAGATCGCCATGCCGATGAGCTGGCGCAGGCTGACCCGGTCGCCGTCGATGATCCAGGCGATGGCGATGATGAACATCGGCGCCACCGAATTCACCAGCACCGCGTTGATCGTGCCGGTGTAGCGCAAGCCGGTATAGACCGCGGCCTGGAAGAAGCCGACGCCGAGCAATCCCAGCGCGGCGATCAGCCAAGCGTGGCGTTTCAGCACCGCTTTCTTGCCCTTGAGCCGCGGGATGGCGAATGGCGCCAGGCATACCGCCGAAATCGCCCAGCGCCCGAAGGTGAGCGCCACCGGCGGTATGTCGTCGCGCAAGGCGCGGCCCAGCACCCAATTGCCCGACCAGATCAGCATGCACAGGGTCAGCAGCAGATAAGGATAGAGCGCCTCGAATCGGCCCGCATGCTTGGCTGGAATCGGAATCTCCCCGGAACGGCGAGGCAAGCTTGTCGGCCTCGCGCGGCGGCGTCAATCGCGGCATGATCGGCCCCCTGTAAAAGGCGCGCGTAAAAGGCGGGGTCATGGCCGATACGGTCGAATGCGTGGTGGTGGGGGCGGGGATCATCGGCCTGGCCGTCGCCCGCTGCCTGGCGCTCCAGGGCCGCGAGGTGCTGGTGCTGGAGCAGGAACGCGTCATCGGCGCGCACACCTCCTCGCGCAACAGCGAGGTGATCCATGCCGGGCTCTATTATCCCACGGGCAGTTTCAAGGCGCGGTTCTGCGTCGCGGGCAACCGGCGGCTTTACGCCTATTGCGCCGAACGCGGCATCGCCGCCAAACGCATCGGCAAGCTGGTGGTGGCGGTGGACGAGCGCGAATCCCTGTCGCTCGCGGGGCTGATGGAAAAGGCCGCCGCCAACGGCGTCGGCGATCTCGAATTGTTGAGCGGCCAAGCCGCGCGCGAACTCGAGCCCGATCTTTCCTGCGTTGCCGCGTTTCATTCGCCTTCGACCGGCATCATCGACAGCCACGCGCTGATGCTGGGCTATTTGGGCGACGCCGAGAATGCCGGCGCCAAGCTGGCGCTGCGCGCCGAGCTGCTGGGCGGGCGCGCGACATCGTCGGGCTTCGATCTCGAGGTGGGCGGCGACGGCAAGACCGCGCTCGCATGCAAGATCCTGGTCAATGCCGCCGGGCTTTTCGCGCCGTCCCTGGCGCGGCGCCTCAAAGGCGTGCCGCCCAAATCGATTCCGCGCGATTATTATTGCCGCGGGGTCTATTTCACGCTCTCGGGCCGCGCGCCCTTCAAGCGCCTGATCTATCCGGCGCCGGAACATGCCGGGCTGGGCGTCCACTACACCGCCGATCTCGGCGGCCAGGGCAAGTTCGGCCCCGACACCGAATGGATCGGCGGCATCGACTACACCGTCGATCCGAAACGCGGCGATCTGTTCTACGCCGCCATCCGCAAATACTGGCCGGGCTTGAAGGACGGCGCGCTCCAGCCGGGCTATGCCGGCATCCGCCCGAAGATCAGCGGCCCCGCCGAGCCCGCCGCCGATTTCCTCATCCAGGGGCCGCGGGATCACGGCGTGCCCGGCCTGATCAATCTCTACGGCATCGAATCGCCGGGGCTGACATCCTCGCTGCCGCTGGCGGATTACGCGGCTTCGCTGCTTTAGGAATTCTCCTCCGGCCCTTCCTCGACCAGCACCGAAACGGTGATGCGGCCGGCTGCCGAGAAGATCAGCGTCAACGGGAAAACATCGTCGATGGCGAGCGGCTTCTTTAACCCGTGCAGCGCGATGTAGCGCCCGCCCGGGCGCAGCGCCAAGGGCCGCTTCGGGCGCAGGTCGTAATATTCGAGCGCGTCGCCGCCGGTGTCGCGGAAGATCACCTGGGTGGCGATCGGGGTCGAGGCGCCGACCAGCCGGTCGGGCTTGTCGCCGGTGTTGTAGAGCGCCATGAACAAAGCCGCCGCCTCGGTGACGCGTGGGCTTGGCCCAGGGATGCCCGATCTCGATCGGCCCGAGCGTGAAGGAATGCGCCAGCGCCCGGCGGGGGATAAGGGCCAGGGCGAGCGGCGCAAGCAGGACGAGGCGGCGTTTCATCGCGTGGGGCGCGCGCGGCCCCTTCCAATCCTAATGCAGCGTCTCGGGCATGGCCGCGATCGCCTGGTCGATGAGAGCGCTGCGATTCTTGGCGTCGAGATCCCGGGCCAGGATGCGGCGCACCGCCGCCACCGCCACCTCGACCGCCTGGTTGCGCACTTCGGTCACCGCCTCGGCCTCGTCGAGCGCGATGCGCTCGATCGCCATGCGCTGGCGCCGGTCGAGCGCCGCCGCCAGATCGAGCCGCGCCTGGGATGCGAAACGCTCGGCGTCGGCGCGGGCCTGGGCAATGATCGCCTCGGATTCCTTGAGCGCGTCGCGCTGTTTCAGCTGGTATTGGGCGAGGCTCTTCTGCGCCTCCTCGGCCAGGCGCTGGGCCTCGTCGAGTTCGGATTTGATCTTGGCCGAACGCTGGTCGAGCGCGCCCAGGGCCGCGCCCCGCGCCTTGTAGACCAGGAACGACATCGCGGTCACGAAGGCGACCAGCACCCAGAATTCGCCCTCGCGGGCGATATCGAACAGCCATTCCATCACGCGTGCTCCTTGAGCACGGCGTCGACCGCTTCCGCCACATGGGAGGAATCGGCTTCGCGGCCGGAGAGCTTGGCCGAGGCCGCGCGCGCGACATCCACCGCCAGCTCGCGCAATCCGGACAGCGCCTTGGTCTTGGCGGCCTCGATGCGCTTCTCGGCGGCCTCGAGCTCGATGGCAAGCCGTTCGGCGAGCTTCTTTTGCTGCGCCGCCGCCTCGGCGCTCAACCGGTTGGTGGCCTCGCGCAGCACCGCCTGCGCCTTCGCGCGCGCCTCGGCCAGCGCCTTTTCATAGGCGGCGATCACCGCCTCGGCCTCGGCCTTCATGCGTTGCGCCTTGTCGAGATCGTCCGCTATGCGGGCGCGGCGCCTTTCGATGATCCCGCCCAGGCGCGGCAGTCCGGAATAGGCCATCACCAGGTAGAGAGCGGCGAAGGTGACGGCCAGCCAGATCAGCTGCGTCGGAAAGGTGGCGAGGTCGAGTTGCGGCATCTTGCCTTAGAACACGAACAGGATGAGGAAGGCGATGGCGAGGCCGAACAGCCCGGTCGCCTCGGCCAGCGCGAAGCCCAGGAAGGCGAAGGGCGTCACCTGCGCCGCCGGATTGCGGGCGAGCGCGGTGATGAGCGCCGAGAACACGTTGCCGATGCCGATGCCGGCGCCGACGAGCGCGATGCAGGCAAGGCCGGCGCCGATCATTTTTGCGGAAGCGAGATCCATAATGATGTCCTTTGGATGTGGAAGTTTCAGTGAAGGTGGATGGCGTCGTTCAGATAGAGACAGGTGAGGATGGTGAAGACATAGGCTTGCAGCACCGCCACCAGCAATTCGAGGAAGATGAGCAGCACGTCGACGCCCAGGGGAATGATCCCCAAGAGGCCGATGGCGGCGACGAAGCCGCCGAAGATCGCCAGCATGGTATGGCCGGCCAGCATGTTGGCGAAGAGCCGGATGGAGAGCGTGAAGGGCCGGATGAAATACGACAGCACCTCGATCGGCACCAGCAGCAAGAGCAGCACCTTGGGCACGCCGTGCGGCACGAACAGCGACAGGAAATGGAATCCGTGACGGAATATCCCGATCAACGTCACGCCGATGAACACCAGCGCCGCCAGCGCGAAGGTCACGATGATGTGGCTGGTGAAGGTGAAGCCGTAGGGGATCAGCCCCAGCACGTTGCCGAACAGGATGAACATGAACAGCGAAAACACGAAGGGGAAGTATCTCTGGCCCTCCTTGCCCACCGTCTCGTCGATCATGTTGGCGATGAATTCGTAGGCCATCTCGCCGAGCGACTGCCAGCGGCCCGGCACCATCTCCGCCTTGCGCGAACCTAGGATCACCAGCGCCGAAATCAACGCCACCGCCGCCGTCATGAACAGCGCCGAATTGGTGAAGGACGCGTCGACGCCGCCGATATGGAGCGGATAGATCGGCTCGATCTTGAACTGGTCCAGCGGGTGAAGTTCTATCGTCACGTCAATCCTCGTCCTCGTCGTCCCACGCCTTGTTCTCCGGCATTCCCCGCCGCACGCCCATCGCCGAGCCCATGCCCTTCACCGCGCGATAGACGTTCCACATCCCGGCGCCGATGCCGAGGAAGAAGAACACCGCCATGAACAGCGGCTTGGTGCCGAACCAGTTGTCGAGCGCCCAGCCGATACCGACCGACACCACCACCGCCACCACCAGCTCGACCCCGATGCGCAGGCCTTGGCCGAGCGCGTTCTGGGTGTCGCCGATTCCGTTCCCGCCGGCCGGCGCGGCGTGTTTCATCTCGCCGCGCGCCTTGTCGAGCCGGTCGCCCAGTTCCTTGAGGCTTGCGCGCGGATCGTTTTCGCCCATCGGCCAACCACCCGGGAAGCCTGGATAAATCTTCGTCCGCGCGGCCCGCGAAGCGGCGGTCGGGCGCGCGCAACTTCTAAAAGGCGGGGAGGGGGGTGTCAAGGCGAGAGCTTGCCCGTGCGGCGTTTTGCGCGCGGGACACCTCAGGCGGTCTGGCGCAGCTCTTCGACGCGCTGGAGATCGACCGAAACCAGTTGCGATATGCCCTGCTCGCCCATGGTGACGCCGTAAAGCCGGTCGACCCGCGCCATGGTCAGGCGGTGATGGGTGATGACCAGGAACCGGGTCTCGGCGCTCTCGGCGATCTCGGCCACCAGGCGGCAGAAGCGATCCACATTGGCGTCGTCCAAGGGCGCGTCCACCTCGTCCAGCACGCAGATCGGGGCCGGATTCGTCAGGAAGACGGCAAAGAGCAACGCCAGCGCGGTCAGCGCCTGCTCGCCGCCCGACAACAGCGACAGCGACTGCAATTTCTTGCCGGGCGGGCTCGCCATGATCTCGAGACCCGCCTCGAGCGGATCCTGCTCGTCGCCCTGGTCGAGCGTCAGATGCGCGCGCCCGCCGCCGAACAGGCGCACGAACAGCTGGCTGAAATGCTCGTTGACCTTGGCGAAGGCGGCCAGCAGCCGCTCGCGGCCCTCGCGGTTCAAGGCGGCGATGCCCTGGCGCAGCCGCGCGATCGCGCCGGTCAAATCCTCGCGCTCGCGCTTGAGGCTGGTGAGCTTCTCTTCGACCTCTTCCGCTTCCGCCTCGGCGACCAGATTGACCGGCCCCATGTTGTCGCGCTCGCGCACCAGCCGATCGAGCCGGGCCGTGGCGCTCGCCATGTCGGGCAGTTCCTCGTCCGCGTCGATCTCCGCCGCGGCCAGGGTTTCCTCGGGCTTGATCTGGAGTTTCTCGGCTATGGCCTGCGCCACGTTGTCGCGCGCGGCCACCGCCTGGTCGCGCTGCCCTTCGGCGCGCACGCGCGCCTCGCGCGCTTCGCCGGCCAGGGTCTCGGCGGCGCGGGCGGCCTTGTCCGCCTCGGCGAGATTGGTCTCGCCCGCCGCCAGATCGTCCGCGGTCTGATTCCGCTTGATCGTGGATCGCTCGATGATCTCGGCGAGTTGCTCGCGCTCATGCGCGATTTCGGCCGGCCGCTTGACCAGCGCCTCGATCTCGGCAAGCAATTCGTTGCGGCGCGTTTCGAGCGTCTGGCGCTGGCGCGCGGCGGCATCGGCGCGCTGCGACCAGGAGCCGAATTCGACGCCGATGGCCGCCAGTCTTTGCGTCCGGGTTTCGGCCTCGCGCAGCAGCCGGTCGTGCTCGCCCTGTTGCGCCTGCTGCACGGCGCGGCGCTCGGAGAGGGTGCCGCGCATCGCCTGCGCCGCCTCGCGCGCCAGCGCCGGATCGGGCAGCTTGGCGAGTTCGGCGCGGCAGGTTTCGATCTCGGTCTCGGTCTCGGCCAGGTCGAGCCTCAGGCGCTGCGCCGCCTCTTCATGCGCGGCGCGGCGCGACACCACGGCGGCGGCGGCGAGCGATTTCTCGGCCTCCTGGGCGCGGGCATTGGCCAGCTCGTCCATGGCCTCGCGCGCGGCCTGGCGCGCGGCGCGGTCGCCTTCGGCGCGGTCGCGGGTCTGGCGCTGGGCTTCGTCCAGCAGATTCCGGTGCATCGCCGCCTCGGCCTCGGCACCGGACAACTCGCGCTCGATGGCGGCGAAGCGGTGGCGTTGTTCCAGCCGCTGGGTCGGAGCATCGGGCGCGCCCGGCATGCGGCGGAAACCGTCCCAGCGCCACAAGCCGCCGTCGCGGCTGACGAGACGCTGGCCGGGGCGCAATTCGCTTTGCAGCCGCTGTCCATCGGCTGAACTCTCGACCACGCCGATCTGATGCAGGCGGCGGGCGAGCGCGGCGGGCGCGGTGACGAAGTTCGCCAGCGGCGCCACGCCGCCGGGCAATCCGGGCGCGTCGGTGTAATCGGCGAGCGCGAACCAGTAAGACGGCGCCGTCTCGTCGACCGGCGCGGTCAAATCCTCGCCCAGCGCGGCGCCCAGCGCCGCCTCGTAGCCATGCGCGACCTGCAACGCATCGATGATCGGCGGCCAGCGCCCCTCGGCCGGCCCGGCGAGCATCTTCTCCAGCGCCTCGCCCTCGGCCCTGAGCTTGGCGCGGCGCATCTCGGCTTGTTCGAGCGGCGCGCGCGCCTGGTTCTCGGATGCTCGCGCCTCGGCCAATGCCTGTTCCGCCGCCGCCACCGCCTCGCGGCTCTGGTCGGCGGCGTCCTCGGCGGCGCGCAGCGCGGAGGCGATCTCGGGGCTGACGGCCGAGGCGGCCGCCTCGGCCTCGAGCGCGGCGCGCTGGCGGGCGAGATCGCCCTCGCGTTCCTTGAGCCGGAGCAGGCGTTCGGAGGATTCGTTGACGCGGCCGCCGAGCGCGGTGCGCCGCGCCTCGTCGGATGCCACGCGTTCGGTCAACTGGGTCAATTCGGCGTCGAGCGACGCCACTTCTCCGGTGACGCGGGCGAGTTCCTCGGCCGCGCGCAGCTGCACCGCCTGTTCCTGTTCCTGCGCCGCGCGCAAGGAATCGCGTTCTTCTTCAAGGCGCGCGAGCGCCGTCTTGGCGTCGCCGGCCAGCTCGTCCTCGCGCTTCAAATCCGCCGCCAGCTGTTCGAGCCGCGCCTCGGCCGCCAGGCGCGAAGCGGTGAGGCGGCGTTCCTCTTCTTCCAGTCCCTGGCGCGCGAGCGTCAGCCGCTGCAATTCCGCCGCGGCCACGGCTTCGGCCTGGCGCAGCGCCGGCAGCAAGGCCGAGACCGCCTCGCGGTTCCGCTCGGCCGCCGACGCGGCCGTCGTGCGCTCGGCCACCACGCGCTCGGCGGCGCGCAGGCGTTCCTCGGCGGCGGTCAATTCGGCCGAAGCCGCGACATAACGCAGATGCTGCACCGCCGCCTCGGCGCGGCGGATATGGTCGCTGAGCCGGCGATAGCGCGCGGCCTGGCGCGCTTGCTTCTTCAGGCCCTCCAGCTGGGTTTCGAGCGTCTGCAGCACGTCGTCGAGCCGCGCCAGATTGGTCTCGGCGCCTTTGAGGCGCAACTCGGCCTCGTGGCGGCGCGAATGCAGCCCCGAGATGCCGGCCGCTTCTTCCAGCAAGCCGCGGCGGTCCGCCGGCCGCGCCGTGATGATGGCTCCGACCCGCCCCTGGCTGATCATGCCGCTCGATTGCGCTCCCGTCGCCACGTCCGCGAACAGCAGCTGCACGTCGCGCGCGCGCGCCTCGCGCCCGTTGATGCGGAAATCCGAGCCGACGCCGCGTTCGATGCGCCGCCCGATCTGGATTTCCTCGAACTCGCCATAGGGCTGCGGCGCGTCGTGCCTCGTGTTGTCGAGATGGAGCAGCACCTCGGCGACGTTGCGCGCGGGACGCGACGAGGTGCCGGCGAAGATGACATCGTCCATCTCGCCGCCGCGCAGGCGCTTGGCCGAGGTCTCGCCCATCACCCAACGCAGCGCCTCGACCAGGTTCGATTTGCCGCAGCCATTGGGGCCGACGATTCCGGTCAGCCCGGCCTCGATCACGAGCTCGGTCGGATCGACGAAGGACTTGAAGCCGTGGAGACGGAGTTTGGAAAAATGCACGGGTGCCGCGCTTCGCCTAGCTGCGCGACATGAGAGCGCCGAACCACTGCCGGACCCGGTCGAGTATTCTCCGATCCGCGGCGGCGGTGGCGACGCCGGTGGCGCCGGCATTGGGGTCGCCGGCGAGATATTTGACGAAATCCGGATAGGCCAGATCGCCCACCACTTTCTTGCCGTTGACGAAGAAAGTGGGCGTCGAATTCGATTTCGTAGCGGTTCTTCGCGTCGAACTCCGCGGCCATGACGGCGTCGCTCATTTTCTGATCGCCGGTGCAGGCGTCGAAATCATGCTGGCTCATGCCGGCGATCTTGGCCAATTTCGCCAGCGCCGCCTTGTAATCGCCGGAAGTGGCCCAGTCGCGCTGGTTCGCGAACACCGCGTCGATGAAGCCGGGATAGCGCTGGGGCGGCAGGCAGCGCGCCACCACCGCCGCGAACAAAGCCTCCTGGTCGAGCGGAAAGTCGCGATAGACCAGCTTGGCCTTGCCGGTGTCGATCCAGTTCTTCTTGACCAAGGGCAAGGTCTCCTGGTCGAAGACGGCGCAATGCGGGCAGGTGAGCGAGAAGAATTCGAAGATGACGATGGGCGCGTCGGCCTTGCCCAGCACCCGGTCGTCGGGCTGGATTTGCGGCACATCGGCGGCCCGGGCCGGGCCGAAAGCGAGCGCGGTCCAAGCCAAGGCGGCGGCGATCAACCAGATTTTGCGCATGCGATACTCTATCCGTTTTAGGTTGGGGGGATGCTAGGGCGAGACTTCCGGCAATTCAAGCGGAGCGCCGGGCAAGTCGCCGCTCAGGATTTGCCCGAACCGATCACCGCTTCGCCCAGGCGCCGCAACGCGTCGCGCAAGCCGGGGTCCTCGATGCCGGCGAGGCGGCGGTCGAGCGCCCGGCGCTCGTTCTCGGCAAGTTCGCGCGGCGCGGGCTTGGCCGCCGGGCCGCGCGGCAGCGGCCCCTGCACCAGCGCGAGCCGCGCCACCGCGCGATAGCCGAAAAAGGCGTTGATGCGCTCGAGCAGCTGCGGCTCCCGGTGCTGCGCCTCGAGCGCGAAACCGGGCTCGACCCGGAGCCGCAAGGTGCCGTCGCGCCGGCCGCCGCGCGCGAAGGAAATCCGCTCCGGCGCCATGTGCCGCGCCAGTTCCTCGCCCATCACGGCCGGCCATTGGGCGATGAGCTGGGCCTCGGAAAAGCCGCGTTTGCCCAGCACCGGGGCCGCGACGCGCGGCAGCGTCGCGGCCAGCGCGCGCATGCCGCCATAGCGCTTGGTTACCGGCCCGTCTTTCACCGGCCTATCGTTCATGGGCGGCCGCCTCCTGGCCCCGCGGCTGGGTGTTTGGCATAGGATAGGCCGTGGCCAAGCCCCCGTCGATTCCCACTTCGCGCCCCGGAGCCGCCAAACTGCCGGCGCTGCTGCTCGCCTGGTACGACCGCCACCGCCGCGACCTGCCCTGGCGCGCCAAGGCGGCCGAGACGCCGGACCCCTACCGCGTCTGGCTGTCCGAGATCATGTTGCAGCAGACCACCGTTGCAACGGTTGGTCCTTATTTCGCGCGGTTCCTCGAACGCTGGCCCGATGTGCATTCCCTGGCGCGGGCGTCCTTGGACGACGTGCTCCATGCCTGGCAGGGGCTGGGTTATTACGCGCGGGCGCGCAATCTCCATGCCTGCGCCCGCGAATTGGCCGCGCGTTTGGGCGGACGTTTCCCCGAGGACGAAGGGAATCTCCGCGCTCTCCCCGGCATCGGCGCCTATACCGCGGCGGCCATAGCCGCCATCGCCTTCGATCGCCCGGCCTCGGCGCTCGACGGCAATGGCGAGCGCGTCATCGCCCGGCTTTATGCGGTGAAAACGCCGCTGCCCGCCGCCAAGCCCGAATTGCGCCGCCTGGCCGCGCGTCTGGTTCCGGCATCCCGGCCGGGCGACTACGCCCAGGCGCTGATGGATCTGGGCGCGGCGATCTGCACGCCGGTCAAACCCAAATGCGCGCTCTGCCCCTGGCGGGGTTCCTGCCGGGCGCGCATCGCCGGCATCGCCGCAAGCCTGCCGGCCCGGGCGGCGAAGAAACCCAAGCCCCGGCGGTTTGGCGTGGCCTTCTGGGCGGTCCGGCCCGACGGCGCAGTGTGGCTGCGCCGCCGGCCGGAGCAGGGCCTGCTCGGCGGCATGATGGAAGTGCCTTCGACCTCCTGGCGATCGCGCCCCTGGGCCGAGAAAGAGGCGGTCAAATCCGCGCCCTGCCGCGCGCGCTGGATGCTTCTGCCGGGCACGGTGCGGCACGGCTTCACGCATTTTGACTTGGAACTCTCGATCCTGGCGGCCGTGGTGAAGGGCCGCGCCAAGCCCGGCGGTCCCGGACGAATGGCCTATGGGTTTCGCCCGGCCGGATCAAGGATCAGGCGCTCCCGAGCTTGATGAAGAAGGTGATCGCGCATGCCCGCAATAGCGGGCTGCCGAAACTCTAGGAGCGCTTGGCGGTCACGTGCCGGACGCAGGCGACGCCGATGCTCGGGAACCTCGATTCCAGCGTGCCGGTGAAGTCGCCGCCCGAGATTGTCCCGGTGAGGGTGCTTTCGCCGCCGGTTCGACGGGTTGTTGTAGGTGGCCTTGAGGCTGCCATCGGCGGCGACACTGCCCTGGATTCCTGATCGACCCGGCGGCGAGACCGATGACGCCGGAGATCGCGTTGTTGGAAATCAGCATCTTGACCGAACCGCTCATGCAATGGGCTCCGGTGCCCTGGACCGCGCCGCTCCAATTGCCGTCATAGGGGCCGGCGGCGAGGGATGCGCCGGAAATCAGGAACAGTCCCAAGGCCAAGACCGCAAGCTAGCCGCATGGTTCACCCCGTTTCGGCGCGGAATTTCTGCCGCAGCACGTCGATCGAAACCAGTTTACCGCCGAAATCGACATGCCAGAAGGCCCAGCCGTTGCAGGCCGGCGCGCCTTGCAGCTCGGCGCCCACCTGGTGGATCGAGCCCTTGGTCTCGGCCGAGATCACGCTGCCGTCGGCGCGCACCTTGGCGGTCCAGCGGCGCGAGGCGTCGCACAGCACCACGCCCGGCTTCAACAATCCGGCCTCGACCAGCGCGCCGAAGGGTATGCGCTTTTCCTGGCGCTTTTCCTGGGATGCCGCGAAATCCTCGGGCGCGGCCGGCTCGACCGCTTCGATCCGCGCGCGCGCGATCTTGGCGTATTCCTTCTCGCGCTCGATGCCGATGAAGCGGCGGCCCAGGCGCTTGGCCACCGCGCCGGTGGTGCCGGTGCCCAGGAACGGGTCGAGCACCAGATCGCCCGGCTTGGTCGCGGCCAGCAGCACGCGGTGCAGCAGCGCCTCGGGCTTCTGCGTCGGGTGCGCCTTCTTGCCGTCTTCCCGCTTCACCCGTTCCGCCCGGTGCAGAGCGGAAACAGCCAGTCGCTGCGCATCTGCACGTCGTCGTTGAGCGATTTCATCGCCTGGTAGTTGAAGGTGTATTTGCTCGTCCGCGACTTGGCGCACCACAGCAGCGTCTCATGCGCGTTGGTGAAGCGCCGGCCGCGGAAATTCGGCATCGGGTTGCTCTTGCGCCAGACGATGTCGTTGAGAATCCAGTATCCCAAATCCTGGAGGATCGCGCCCAGGCGGTAGATGTTGTGATAGGAGCCGATGACCCAAAGCGTGCCGTCGGGCTTCAGCAGCCGCCGCGCGCCTTCGAGCCAGGCGCGGCTGAAGCGGTCGTAAGCGCCGAAATCGGCGAATTTGTCCCAATCGTCGTCGACCGCGTCGACCCGGCTGTGGTCGGGGCGGTGCAGATCGCCGTTCAGTTGCAGGTTATAGGGCGGGTCGGCGAAGACCAGATCGACCGCGCCCTCGGGCAGCCGCGCCATGGTGGCGATGCAGTCGCCGGTGAGCACCTCGCCCAACAGCCCGTCCGCCGCTTCCCCCGAATCCCGCATCACTCCCCGCCTCGGCGCGCAATCCCCACGCCGGCCCGAATCGCTTGGCCCGAATCGCGGAGTTATGCGCCCGCGCGACTCGGGAGGTCAATAGCTTTGTGGATTCAGATGGTTAAGCGGTTTTCCTGGAGTCAAAACCGAGAATAAGCTGGACCGGCGCGAAGGAGCGGCGGTGATGCGGGGTCAGGCCCAGCGCCGCCAAGGCTTCGCGGTGCTCCGCCGTGGGGTAGCCCATATTGTGCTCCCAGCCATAGCCCGGATAGCGCAGGGCCAAGGCCCGCATCAGTCTGTCGCGCGTCACCTTGGCGATGATCGAGGCGGCGGCGATGGAAAGCGACAGCCCGTCGCCACCCACCACCGCCCGCGTCGCACAAGGGAGATCGGGGGTGCGGTTGCCGTCGATCAGCGCCGATAGCGGGCATTGCGGCAAGGCCGCGAAGGCGCGGCGCATGGCGAGGAGCGAGGCCTGGAGGATGTTGACGCGGTCGATTTCGGCGACGCTGGCGGCGCCCACGCCGATCGCGGCATTGCCCCACAGCAGCGCCGCCAATTCCTCGCGCGTCTCGGGCGAAAGCTTCTTGGAATCGTCGATGCCCCGGCGCAAGAGTCGCGGCAGCAGCCGCCGGTCGAGCACCACCGCCGCCGCCACCACCGGCCCGGCCAAGGGTCCGCGTCCGGCCTCGTCGATGCCGCAGACCGGCCCCTGGCAGGCGCGCTCGAAGGCGAAATCCGGCATGACGCCAGCAGACACGACAATCTTGAGTTCGTGGCAAGCGCCAATCAGCCGAACAGGCGGAGCTGTCTTTCCTCGCGCGCCGGCGGCGCGAACCTTGTGGTGTCGAGCCGCCACAGCCGGCCGCGATTGAGGTTGAGCTTCAAGCGCTTTGTCGCCGTTTCAAAACGGATGCGCAGCATCTCGGCATAGGGGCCGGTGCCGCGCATGCGCGTGCCCCATTGCGGGTCGTAATCCTTGCCGTTGTGGCTCTGGCGCACCAGCGACATGACATGCTTGGCCTTGGCCGGAACGTGGATTTCGAGCCACTCCTTGAACAGCGGCGCCACTTCGAGCGGCAGCTTCAACATGGTGTAGCCCGCGCTCTGCGCGCCCGCCGCTACGGCGCGTTCGAGGATGGTTTCGAGCTCGGCGTCGTTCAACGCCGGGATCATCGGCGCCGCCATCACCGCCACCGGAATGCCGGCCTGGCTCAACGCCGCGATGGTTTCCAAGCGCCTTTCCGGGGTCGCCGCGCGCGGCTCCAAGCTGCGCGCGAGCTGGCGGTCGAGCGTCGTCACCGACAGCGCCACCGCGGCCAGGCGCTCCTTCGCCATCTCGGCCAGGATGTCGATGTCGCGCTGGACCAGCGCCGATTTGGTGACGATGGTGACGGGATGCCGCGTTTCGCGCAGCACCTCGAGGATGCCGCGCATGATCTGGAACTTGCGTTCGGCCGGCTGGTAGGGGTCGGTGTTGGTGCCGAGCGCGATCGGCGCGCAGACATAGCCCGGCTTGGCGAGTTCGGCCCTCAAGAGCCGCGCCGCCTCGGGCTTGACCAGGATGCGGCTTTCGAAATCGAGCCCGGGCGACAATCCCAGATAGGCGTGGGAAGGCCGCGCGAAGCAATAGATGCAGCCATGCTCGCAGCCGCGATAGGGGTTGATCGAGCGGTCGAAGGGAATGTCGGGGGAATCGTTGCGCGCGATGATGGTCTTGGTGGCGTCGGTGGTATAGCGCGTCTCGCGCCGCGGCGGCTCCTCGTCGGCCGAGCCCCAGCCGTCGTCATAGGCTTCGCGTTGCTCCGCCTCGAAGCGGCCTGACAGATTACTCGCCGCACCCCGGCCCTTCTGGGTCAGCGGCCGCACCAGGTTTTGCACGAACTCGGTGTCGTCGGTTTCCATAACCATGGTCCGATCATGCGCCGCTTAATCGAACAAATCAAGAACATGGTTTTGACAGGGATTTCAATGGGATTCAGCCGTACGTAAAATGCTTGATATATGAACGTAAATAGTGTACAAGTGGTGGTTTGCAGCCCTGAGGCGCTTATGATTCATCCCTGGATCTCTTGGCGTCGTCTGTCTCCGCGAGGTAGTGCGGGCTTGGCTTGCGATAAGGATGGCGTGGCGTTGGGGCCGGTCACGCTTGTCGCCAGGCAAGAGGGCCGCTATCGCCCGCGCCCGGACAGGGAACTGGCCGAGACCTTCACCCTCGCTTACGGCCCGCCTTCCTACGAAACCTTCCTGCATTGGCATGATGGGCTTGCCCGCATCGCCAAGGCGCTCGACGAGGGAAAACCCGCGCTTGCCGCCATATCCGCCGTTCAGCTGGGCCTGCCCGCGATCGCGCCCGAGCGCATGGAAAAGCTCGCCCGCTCGTCTCTCGCCAAGGACTTCAACCCCGACGAGCCGCGCGTGCCCGGAGGCGAGGAAGGCGGCGGGGAATGGACCGGCGATGGCGGCGGCGAGGGCGAGAAGGATGAGGACGGAGAAAAGCCGACAGGTGAACAAGTCGCGCAGGCGCCGTCGGAGGATGACGAAAAGACCTTGGGCCGGGCGCGGGCGATCTATGGCGAAACCGCTGGATTGAGACCGGCGCTTTTAAACACGAATGACAGCCCCAATGACTCAGCGAATTGGGACCCAAATTCGGCCGAGGAACTCGAACGCGCCCGCATGTATGTCGGCATCATTTCGGAGCGCAATCATAACGTCTGGTCCGACGAACCGAGCGATCCCAATAACCCTATTCAGGCACAGGCTTGGAATCTCTCGCTCGATGCGGCAAAAAAGGGAGCCGATCCGAGTCAGTTGGATGGTCAAATCCAAAATTTCTTCATGCGACAGGTGGGCATCGGCGACCAAACACCTAGAGGTAAAAGTTGGGAAAACTTGAAGCCTTACTTCAGCCTCGGACCGTTCTACAGTGTTGGTGGCGGAGACGTTCGACGTGGTCCGGCTGCTTATATCGATTTCTACGGAAAGAAATAATGAGAAGCTATCGTCTAGCCCTTGGACTCATTCTTCTCGGCGGCCTGACCGCGACCGCAAGCGCCGATGACGTGGGATGTGCCACCAATCCGCATGTCGTCGATACGTGTTTCATCGTTCATGGGCGGCTGACATTTTATGCGAATATGCGGCTCTATCTATGGCCGGTCGGCACGCACAGAATGTTAGGGATTGAATATCCGCCCGAGGTGAACGAAGAAGATTTACCCTTACCGGCGAACATCGAAAAGGCGATTTCTACTCCCACGGACAGCGGCGTAAGCGTTGATGTTTTTGGCGATTTCCGCGTCTGCCCCTTTACCCGCGATCACCCCGGCAAGCTACGCTACGTATGCATAGATCGCGCATCGCACTTGGTCGTTCGTCCGCCGTCGCAGAATCGATAGATAAACATTGATGCGGAGAATATTCATTCTGCTTTCGATTATTATGTCTCTATCGGCATTGCCTGAAGCCGTGATCCGCGCAGCAGAACCAGCACCCCCATGCGTGAAAAGCCCCGAGATTATCGGAGCATGCTTTGTCGTGCATGGCCGCTTGATGTTGACCAATGGAAACCCGAGTGTCCGAATTTGGCGCGTAGGCACCAAGCGAATGCTCGGCGTTCTGGATGCCGACCGCAACGTTTTCAATGATCTCACCGATTTGCCGTCGGAGCTTCGAAAGCTGTTTCCCGTCAATAATCCTGATCGCACCGTGATATTTGGGGATTACACCGTCTGCCCGTTGAGCGTGGAGCGGCCGGGCTGGATGCAGGATGTCTGCATCGCCCACGCCGAGAATCTCGTGGCGAAGCCGCGATGATCCAGCCGCGCGCCGGATATATTAAAATTACGAAACGAAGCCAATTTGCCCGGAGACCGGCCTAGCGCTTGCCTTGGCCCGCCGGCGCCAAATGCTCCTTCAGCCGCGGCATCAGCTCGACCAGGTTGCAGGGCCGTTGGCGGTTGTCGAGCTGGGGCGCGATGATCTCCCAGCCGTCGCGGCAGGCGCCGGGCGAACCCGGCAGCGCGAAGAGATAGGTCCCCCCGGATACCCCGGCGCTGGCGCGGCTCTGGATGGTCGAGGTGCCGATCTTCTGGTAGCTCAACATCCGGAACAGCTCGCCGAAACCGGCGATTTCCTTCTCATAGACCGCGTGGAAGGCCTCGGGCGTCACGTCGCGGCCGGTGACGCCGGTGCCGCCGGTCGAAATGACGACATCGATGGACGGGTCGGCGATCCAGGCCTTGAGCTGGGCGATGATCGCGCCTTGATCGTCCTTGACGATGCGCTTGGCGGCCAGCTTATGGCCCGCCGCGGTCAGGAGTTCGGCCAGGGTCTTGCCGGATTTGTCGTCGCTCTCGGTCCGGCTGTCGGAAACCGTCAGAACCGCGATGTTGACCGGCAGAAAGGGGCGATCAGTTGTTTTCGGCGACATGGCGACCGTCCGGCTCGGTTGAGTCGAGAGCGGTATAGGTCGGCCATTGGCCCGCGGCAAGCGAGTCGAGATCGGGGGTCGGCTGGTTCAGCCGTTGGCGGTAGATCCAGTAATTGGTCAGCACCCGCTCGGTGAAAACGCGCGACTGGCCGGCGGGGATGCTTTCGAGGAACAGCAGCGGGTCGGCGTTGTATCCCACCTGCACCGATTTCCAATGCTCCAGCGCGCCCGGCCCGGCGTTGTAGGCCATGGCGAAAAGCATCAGGTTGTTGCGCTCGTCATGGAGCAGGCCCTGGATGTATTCCTGCGCCAGGGTCAGATTGATCTCGGGATCGGCCAATTCCTCGTGGCGCATGCGCCGGTCGATGGCGTTGAGCGTCTCGCCGGTCTGCGCCGCCATCAGCTTCGCCGTCGCCGGCATCAGCTGCATCAAGCCGCGGGCGCCGGCCGTGCTCACCACATGCGGCGCGAACAGCGATTCCTGGCGCATGACGCCGAACAGCAGCGCGCGGTCCACGGTGAAGCCGCCATGCGGCGTCCAGCGCGGCACCGGATAGAGCGCGTGGTCGTGGTTCTGGCCGTCGCGGCTGGTCAGGATGGATGCCAGCTGGAGACTCAAGCTGGGCAGATTGGCGCGGTCGGACAAGGCCGCCACCGCGCGCAGCAGAGTGGTCGAGCCGCCGGCCGCCAGCAGGCGCAACTCCTCGTCGGCGGCGGCATGGTCGCCGACCTCGAGCAACGCCAGCGCGCGCCGGCCGGCCGGCATGCCTTTGATCAGCTGGGCATCGAGATCGGTGAAGGGCTCGCTGTCGAAGTTGAAATAATTGTCCACGCCCAGCAGGCGCCGGGCGAGGAGACCGTAGAAGGTGTGCGGGCGTTGGGCGGCGATGCCGAGCCAGTAGGCGACATGATCCGGCCGTTTGCTCTTGAGCTCGGCGCGGGCCGCCCAGAACGCCGCCGCCGAGACGGTCCAGGCCGATTGGCCCTTGGCCTTGGTCAGGGCCTGGAACTGCTTGCCGGCTTCGTCGAACTTGCCGGCGCGCCAGGCGGCGAGTCCGGCCTGCCACTGGCCGGCTGGGGATTCGATGCCGCTCCCGGTGCCGCTGGGGGCGAAATCGCTGTCGCCGGCGGCCTGGGCGACCAGGGAGGGAGTTTCGGGTTTCTTGAGGGGGGCGGCTCCGGCAGGCTGACGCTGTATGGCCAGGCTGTAGATCATCTTGGCCGAGGGCTGGTCGCTATAGAGATTCAGCCAATTGGCCAGTTCCGCGTAGCTGGCCCGGTATTTGGGGTGCAGGTAGCGCTGGGCCAGGACATGCCCCATCAGCAGCGGATCCTTGAGGCCCTTGATCTCCCGGTCGGCCGCCGCCCATTGGCTGCTTTCCTGCAGCAGCAGGATCAACCGGTAGCGTTCCGCATCGGCCGCGCTGAGCACGGTCGGCAGGTCCGCCTCGCGGCGGAGGTCCAGCCCTGGTATCAGCGCCGCCGTCACGGTCAGAAAATCCGCGGCGGTAGCCTTCAAGGTGCCGAACAAGGACATGGCGAGAAAGGCAATAACGAATACGCTCGCCCAAGTCTTGTTCGGCCGGACCCGGTATATCCAGCCATTCATGGGGGACGCCTTAAACTATCTGTGAGTCGACTTGGCAAGATAAAAGTCTATGCCGCGTCGTAGTCATTTATACCCCCTTTATACGCATTCAAGGGGATGCTGTGGATAGTCACAATGTTACTGCAATTCCGCCATTTTCGACTGAATCGATTGCAGGTCCCGCCACGATTCGACTTTATTGGCTGGGGCGCGCAAAAGGAAAGACGGGTGATAAATGGCTATAGCCGGCACGGCTTTATCCAGGCCGCTAACCGCCAGTTCGAACCAGCGGCCCCGGAGCCGGGTTATGCCCTCGCTCCTTCCCAGCAGGGTGGATGTGGCCGTTCCCCCGCATAAAACCACGAGTTTTGGCCGCGCCAGGGCGATATGCCGCCACACGAAGGGCAGGCAAAGGGCGGTTTCCTCGGCGGTTGGCTTGCGGTTCCCCGGCGGGCGCCAGAACAGGATGTTGCTGATATAGGCGTTCTTGCCGCGCTCGACGCCGATTGCCGCCAACATGCGGTCCAAGAGTTGGCCGCTTCTCCCGACAAAGGGCTTGCCGATTCGGTCCTCATCCGCCCCCGGCGCCTCGCCGATCAGCATCAGCGGCGCGTCCGGATTGCCGTCGGCGAAGACGGTGTGGGTGGCGGTCCGGCGGAGAGAACATCCATCGAACGTTTCCACAATGGCACGAAGTTCGGCCAAATTCCCCGCCGAGTCGGCAAGCTGCCTGGCCAAGGCCAGAATCGCGCTTTGCGGGGGTGGGGGCGTGGCCGGCGCCGCCTTCGCCGCGCGCGCGCCCATTGGTTGCCGGGCCGGAAGCGGGGGAGGGACGCGGCGGCGGATTCGCTTTTGCCGCCGGTGCGGGCAGGAACCGGTCGCGCGGGCTTTCGCCGATCGCCTCATCGGCGCCCATCGCCATTTGCCACTCAAGCAGCAACGCGGCTGGGGAACGAGTCTGCATCGCGCCAGCCTATCATCCACTATAGTGCCGCGCCATGCAGCGCGAGCGCATGGACTACGATGTCGTCATCGTCGGCGCGGGCCCGTCGGGACTCGCGGCGGCGATCCGCCTGAAGCAACTCGCGGCGCAGGCGTCCAGGGAAGTCTCCGTATGCGTCGTCGAAAAAGGCGCGGAGGTGGGCGCGCATATCCTGTCGGGCGCGGTGTTCGAGCCGCGCGCGCTCGGCGAATTGTTTCCCGATTGGCGCAAGATGGATGCGCCGCTGAATACCCCGTCGACCGCGGACCGGCTTCTCCTGCTCACCGCGCGCTTTGCCTTGCGCCTGCCGTTGCCGCCGCAAATGAGGAATCACGGCAATTACATCATCAGCCTCGGCAATCTCTGCCGCTGGCTCGGTCGCCAGGCCGAGGCGCTCGGCGTCGAGATCTATCCCGGCTTTGCGGCCTCCGAAATTCTTTATGACGAAAGCGGCAAGGTTGCGGGCGTCGCCACCGGCGCCATGGGCCTAGGCAAGGACGGCAAGGAGACGGCGAATTTCCAACCCGGCACCGAGCTGCGCGCGAAGGAGACGCTGTTCGCCGAGGGCTGCCGCGGCTCGCTGACCAAGCTGCTCGAGGCGCGTTTCAACCTGCGCCGGGACTGCGACCCGCAAAGCTACGGCCTCGGCATCAAGGAGCTGTGGGAGATCGATCCCGCCAAGCACCGCGCCGGGCTCGCCATCCACACCATCGGCTGGCCGCTCGACCGGCGCACCTATGGCGGCTCCTTCCTTTATCACTTCGATAAGAATTTGCTCGCCGCCGGTTTCGTGGTCGGGCTCGATTACGCCAATCCTTATCTCTCGCCCTTCGAGGAGTTCCAGCGCTTCAAGACGCACCCGTCCATTCGCGGCGTGTTCGAGGGGGCCAAGCGCATCGCCTACGGCGCGCGCGCCTTGAACGAAGGCGGGTTTCAATCGGTTCCGGGCTTAAGTTTTCCCGGCGGGCTGGTCATCGGCGACGCCGCGGGATTCCTCAACGTGCCCAAGATCAAGGGCAGTCACACGGCGATGAAATCGGGCATGGTCGCGGCCGAAACCGTGTTCAAACGGCTCGCCGGCGACGTCGATGCCGATTACCGCCGCGCGCTCGCGGCCTCCTGGGTCTGGCCCGAGCTTTACGCCGTGCGCAACATCCGCCCCGCCTTCCGGTGGGGCTTGTGGGCGGGCCTGGCTTATGCCGGCGTCGACACTTATCTCTTGCGCGGCCGCGCGCCCTGGACTTTTCGCCAGAGCGCCGATTTCGAGCATCTCGACCGCGCCATCGGCAGCCGGCCGATCGTCTATCCCAAGCCCGACGGCAAGATCTCCTTCGACCGGCTGTCTTCGGTGTTTCTCTCCGGTGTCGGCCATGAAGAGAACCAGCCGGCGCATCTCCGGCTCAAAAACCCGGCTGCCGCGATCGCGGTCAATTACGCGCTTTATGCCTCGCCCGAGACGCGCTATTGCCCGGCCGGGGTGTATGAAATTTTAACCGATCAAGCCGGCCAGCCGCGCCTCCAGATCAACGCCGCCAACTGCATCCACTGCAAAAGCTGTGACATCAAGGATCCGACCCAGAACATCGACTGGACGGTGCCGGAGGGCGGCGGCGGCCCCAATTATCCGAACATGTGAGCGCCGGGCCGGTGTATGTTTCGGCGTAACATGGCGAAGGCGAAACCAATCAAGACATGGGTTATCGCGGGCTGCGGCGTGGCATTGATCGGCGTCGGGCTGTTTGCGCTGGTGTCGTACAAGACCGAGGCGCCGCAATCCTCGTCGGCCGAACCGGCGCCGGTCAGTCCCGACAGCGCGCTCGGCGGCTATCTCGCCGCCCGCCACGCGCAGCAGGAACACGACTACGCCGAAGCCGCATCCTTCATCGAACGCTCGCTCGCCGACGATCCCGACAATTACGACCTGATGCGCCGTGCCTTCGTCCTGCGCCTGTCCGAAGGCCGGGTCGGGGACGCGGTCGATCTCGCCCACCGCATCGTCGCGCATGACGGCGATGGCGGCCTCGCCGGGCTGACGCTGCTGGAACAGGCGATCAAGACCGGCGATTTCGACGGGGCCGCGAAAATCGCGGCGGCGATCCCGCGCGAAGGCGCGCAACGTTATTCCGTGCCGCTGTTGCTCGCCTGGATCGACGAGGCGCGCGGCCAGGGCGGCAAAGTGGCGCAGGACATCGCCGGCGCCGGCGATACGCGCGGCCTGGGACCGCTGAAGGAAATTCACGGCGCGCTGATCGCCGACCTCGCCGACCAGACCGACAAGGCGAACGCCGGCTACAAGAAGATCATCGCCGCGGAAAATCCGCCCAGCCTGCGCGTGGCGCAACTCGCCGGGAATTTCTACGAGCGCCACAACCAGCCGGCGGATGCGCGCGCGCTTTATCAAAGCGTGGCGGCGAGCGACGATTCCGACATCGCTTCGTCCGGCCTCGACCGTGTCCGCAAATCGGTCATTCCGCCGCGCGTGGTGGCAAATCCGGCCGACGGCGCCGCCGAGGTGCTGTTCGATCTCGCCAGCTTGCTCAATCAGCGTGAAACCATGGATGCGGCGCTGATCTATGCGCGCCTCGCGCTCGATCTCAAACCCGATTTCGCGCTCGCCGAGCTGTTGGTCGGCGAGGTCCGCGAACAGCAGGACCGCAATGCCGACGCGTTGGCGATCTACCGCGGCATCGCAAAGGATTCGCCCTTCTACTGGACGGCGCAATTGCGCATGGCGCTGGTGCTCGACGCGCTCGACCGCGACCCCGAGGCCCGGTCGCAACTCGAGACCATGGCGGCGGACCATCCCGACCGCGCCGAGCCGCTGATCGAGCTGGGCGACATCGAGCGCAGCCACAGCAATTTTGACGCCGCGGCGATTGCCTATGACCGCGGCCTGGCGCGCATTCCCGATCCGTCGCCGCAGCAATGGCGCATCTTTTACAGCCGCGGCGTCGCCTATGAACGCTCCAACCAGTGGCCGAAGGCCGAGGCCGATTTCAAGCACGCGCTCGAATTGCAGCCCGATCAGCCGTTGGTGCTCAACTATTTGGGCTATACCTGGATCGACAAGGGCGAGAATCTCGACCAAGGCGTGCGCATGATCCAGCGCGCGGTCGAACTCCGGCCCAGTGACGGCTACATCGTCGACAGCCTGGGCTGGGCCTATTACAAGCTCGGCGATTTTCCGCGCGCGACCCAGATGCTGGAAAAGGCGATCGAACTCCTGCCCGAGGATCCGACCATCAACGACCATCTCGGCGACGCCTATTGGCGGGGCGGGCGGCACACCGAGGCGCGCTATCAGTGGCGCCGCGCGCTGCAATTCAAGCCGGAGGCGGATGAAGTGAAAAAGATCGAGAGCAAGCTCGACCGCGGCCTGAGCAACACCGGCGGCGGTTGACGCGTCCCTTGCTCGCGCCGGCCAAACTCAACCTCTATCTCCATGTCGTCGGGCGCCGGTCCGATGGCTATCATTTGCTCGACAGCCTGGTCGCCTTCGCCGATATCGGCGACCGGCTCGAAGTCAGCGCCGCCGCGACCCTCAACCTCGCGATCACCGGGCCGTTCGCCAAGGACCTTGCGGCGCTCGACCCGGCGCAGAATCTCGTCTGGCGCGCGGCGACATTGCTGGCGCGCGCGCTCGGCCGCGAGCCGGGTGCTCTTATCATGCTCGAGAAAAATCTTCCGGTCGCCTCGGGCATCGGCGGCGGCTCGAGCGATGCGGCGGCGGCGCTCAAGGCGCTGGCGAAGCTGTGGGGGGCGTCGTTTGACGCCCCGGCGCTGGCGCGGTTCGGCGCGCGGCTCGGCGCCGACGTGCCGGTCTGCCTCGCGGGCAAGACCTCCTGGATGGGCGGCATCGGCGAAGAAATCGCGCCGGCGCCCAAACTGCCGCGGGCCTGGCTGGTGCTGGTCAATCCCGGCAAGGCGCTGCCCACGGCCGCTGTCTTCAAGGCGCGGCGCGGGCCTTATGCGGCTCCGGCGCGCTTCGTCCGCGCGCCGGCGAGCGCGGCCGCCTTGGCCGCGCTTCTCAAATCGCGCGGCAACGGCCTGACCGATGCGGCGCAAGAATTGGTGCCGGAGATCGGCGCGGCGTTGGCTCTGCTCGAAGCCTGCCCGGGCACGCTGATCGCGCGCATGAGCGGCAGCGGCGCCACCTGCTTCGCGCTGTTCGCCGCGCGCGCCGATGCCGCTGCGGCGGCGCGGCGGCTCAAATCCCAAAAACCCGGCTGGTGGGTGGCAAGCGGACGGCTGCTGTAGACCCTCGATTGGGGCGCATTTTCAACGGCGGCGAGCCCACTTCGCCGGAAAATGCTCCGGCTGCCTTCGCTCACGGCTTGGCGGCGTTGGCCTTCTGGTCGACCGTGGCCGGGGCGGCGCCGGTCTGGATGGTCTTCTGCAATTCCGCGGCGCGGTCCTGGGCCTTCTGCAAATCGGCGGGCGCCAGGCTGCTCGCCAGATGGTCGCGGCGCTGGGCCGCGCCCTGGTCGCCATGCGCCGCCGCGGCGGCGTACCAGGCATAGGCTTCGGTTGAGGATTGCGGCACGCCTTCGCCGCGCTCATAGAGCAATCCCAGATTGAATTGGGCGTTGACCACGCCGGCCGAAGCGGCGCGGCGGAACCAGCGCGCCGCCTCCTGGATGTCCTGCTGCACGCCGGTGCCGTTGGAATAGGCCACGCCGAGATTGAAGGCGGCGTTGGCGTTACCCTGCGCCGCGGCCTTCTGATACCACTTCAACGACTGCGCGGGATCTTTCGGCACGCCCATGCCTTCGCTGTACATCACGGCAACGTTGTATTGCGCCTCGGCGACGCCGCCATTGGCCGCCGCCTGGAACAGTTGCGCGGCGTGGGCGTAATCCTGCTTCACGCCCTGGCCCAGCGCATAAAGCACGCCGAGCCGGTATGAGGCGACCGGGTCGTTGTTGGTCTTGACGCGTTCCTGGAGCCAGATGGCGAGTTGGGCCGGATCCTGCGGCGCTTCGGCGGGGTTGGGCTTGGCGGCGGTAACCGCTGTCGGCGCGGCGGGCGGCTTGGCCGCGACCACCTTGCGCTGCGGCAGCGGTTCGGTGACCGCAGGGGGTACCGGTTTCTGCTGGCTTGCCGTGGCGGGGGCGGATGGCGCCTGCGGCGGCAAAGTCGCGGGCTGATTATAGGCGACCGGCGGCGGCATCGGCGGCGCAACGCTGGCGGAAGGCGGCGTCATCACGGGCTTCGCGGCGGGGGCGGTATAGGCCGTCGGCGGTGGCGTGTAAGTATAAGGAGCCGGTGGTGGTGCTGACCGGCGGCATGGTCTGGGCGGCGCTTTGGTCCGGCGGCGGCGTCATCTGCACAGCCGGCGGCTGCACCGGGGATTGATCCGATGGCGGCGATGCGGGCTGCGGCGCCAGCATCGGCGCGGGCGGCGGCATTACCGTACCGGAATTGCCGTTCAAGGCGGTCTGGTTCTGCGGTTCGGACGGGCCCGCGATCATCGATATGAAGCGCTGCGCGCCGAGCGCGCCGAGCGACACGGCCATCGCAACGGCAACGGCGATCATCAGCGGCTTGCGCGAACGCTTGGCGCGCAACGGCTGGGTGAGTTCGAGCGGCTCGTCGAAATCCGATTCATCTTCCTCTTCGGGCACGGCGCCATTCTTGAAGGACGGCCAAGGCGCCTTGGCTTCCCTTCTCGGCGCGCGGGAGAATTCGGGCTCGCCGTCATCCTCGTATGCCGGATGCGGTTCCGGGGCGGGGCGGCGTTGCTTGCGGCGCGGCGTCTCGCCGAGTTCGTCGCCATAAAGCTCCGGGGCCGGCTCTTCGGGCCAGTCCTGCTTCGGCAATTCTGCGCCCGCGGCCCGGCGGCGGCGCTGCGACATATGATCGAGAATGGTGCCGTGCGACTCCGCCGATCCGGCTTCGGGCGGCGCGGCGATCGGATGCCGCTCCGCTTCCGGCCGCGGCGCGGCCGGCTGGCGCGGCGCGCGGGCCACGGCGATCAGCTCGGCGAGCGATTGGTCGATGCCGTTGCCGTTATGTTGCGGCGCCGGATTGAAGCTGGCGCGCGGCGGCGTCATGGGCGGCGCCGGCGCGGGTTGCGGCGCCTGGAAGGCGGCGGGATAGGCCCGGCGGATGGCGCGTTCGATCCATTGCTCGACCGGTACGCCGGCCCGGTTTGCCGCGCGCTCGGCGAGCTGGCGCGGCCCGGCGTCGATCTCGATGCCTTGCCAGGAGCTCATGAACGGCGCTCCATGCCGGGCAGCGAAGCGATGCGGCGCAACGCCTCGTCGACCCCGGCTTGCTCGGCCAGCATCTGCTCGGCGGCGCGTTCCGGATCCGGCATGTCGAGCAGCGCATAGGCGTGGTTGCGGGTGAGGCGGCCGGACGAGACCAGTTCCTTCAGCTTTGGCGGCAGACCCATCAGCCGCAGGGTGCGGACGATATGCGCGATGTCGCAGCCGGTCGCGGCCGAGACGTCGCGCGGATCGAGCGAGAATTCGGTCATCAGTCGCAGATAGGCGCGCGCCTCGTCGATCGGCGACAAATCGCCCACGCTCAGATTTTCGGTGAGCGAGGCGAGCACCGCTTCGGGGTCGCCGAGATTGGTCACAACCGCTGCGATCTGCGTCAGGCCGAGACGCCGCGCCGCGCGCCAGCGGCGCCTGCCGGCGATGATCTCATAGCGGCCTTCGTCGCCCAGCTTGCGCCGCACCAGGATCGGCTGGCGTATGCCCTCGCGGGCGATCGACGCCACCAGCGCCTCGGGCGCGTCGCTCTCGCCGTGACGCGTACCGACGGTGCCAAGGTCGAACACCGCGGGCGGCAGGATAAGGGTGGCGGCGTCTTCAGCCGGCGCGCCTTGCGCGGGCGCATAGGATGCGGCTTGCGGCGCCGGCCGCAGCGGAATCGGCGGCGCGGCCGGACGAGGGCTCGCGGCGGGAACCGGACGCGGCATCTGTTCGACGACGCCGCGCGGCGGGGCCATGCGGGTTACCGGCGGCGCTGTGGGAATTGGGCGGGGGGCTTGTTCGATGTTGCTGCGCGCGAGGGGTTCGGGTGCGAGCATCACGCCTTCGGCGGCGGCGGTCTCGACGATCATCCGGCCCAACCATTGCGACAACGGCAGGCCGGCACTCTGCGCGGCGGACTCGGCCGCATCGCGCGCGATGGCAGAAACTCGATCGAGTTGCCACGACCCCGCCATCAGGCTATCCCTCCGAACCCGCTAACCTCGCATTAGTTCGACTATAAGACATATTAATGGTTAATGCTTCGTTATCAAAACCTCATATAAGTCCTGGCTTGCATTGACGATTCGTTAAGATCAGGCCTAAGCTAATGGCCTTAGCAAAGGGGGGCGTGCTCTGGGCAGAATCGAAGAAGCCGCTAAGCAACTCGAACAAGCGGTGACGCAACTCGAAGCCGCCACGCGCAGCCTGTCCGGCAAGCCCGCCGCCAGCCCGGCGCGGCCGGCGTCGTCGCCCGAGTCGGAGGTCGATGTCGCCAACCGGCTCGACGCCGTGATCAGCCGGCTCGATCGGGTGCTGGAGGGCTGATGCCGCAGGTCACCATCGCCATTAACGGGCGTTCCTATGCCATCGCCTGCGATCCGGGCGAGGAAGATCGCATCCGCCAGCTGGCGCGCATGATCGACGCCAAGGTGGTGGGCTTCGCCAAGGACGCCCCCCAGGCCGGCGAGGCGCGCCTCTTGGTGCTGGCCGCGTTGCTGCTGGCCGACGAACTGGCCGAAACCAAGGAGGCGCTGCGCCGCGGCCGCGAGCGCGGACCGGCTCCCAACGGCGACGAGGCCGCCCTGGCCTCCGGCATCGACCGGCTGGCAAGCCGCATCGAGACGGTTGCGGCGCGGCTCGAAGCGTCACACATATAAGCGTGGTATACAGAGTAAGAGGATGGGGCTGCGCGGTGCGTTAGGCCGCAAGAACCCCGGGGCCGATATGTAACTCTAGGGGACTGTCCCTACCGGGACCCTGGTTTCGGCATATGGTTCCCACCTGCGTAAGCGGGCCACGAGGGTTAAGCCATGCCGACGGCCGTCGCGGCTCCATCCTTTCTGATTTTCTATTTCTTCCATTGCTTGAAGGTTGCGCTCGCGGCATGAACGGGGCTGATGACATCGGCAAGCTGAAGGGCGCGTTGCGCGCCGCCGCGCGCGAACGCCGCGCCATTTTCTTCCGCGCCAACGGCGCCGCGGTGGCGAAGAAGCTGTGCGAATTCATACCCGAGCTCTATCTGCCGCATAACGCGGTGATCGCGGGTTATGCCCAGCGCGGCAGCGAGCTCGATCCGCTGCCCGCGCTCACATATCTCGCCGGCCGCGGCCATCTCTTGGCCTTGCCGGCGGCGGTGGCCAAGGACCAGAAGCTGGTTTTCCGCGCCTGGAAGCCGGGCGATCCGCTCGAGCCCGACGCCATCGGCAATCCCGCGCCCTTGCCGTCTTCGCCCGAACTCGTGCCATCCGTGCTGTTTCTGCCCATGACCGCTTTTGACGGGCAGGGGCGCCGGCTCGGCAGCGGGTTCAATCTGTTCGGCCCCACCATCGCGGATTTGCGCGTGCGGGGCCCGCTGCGGGTCGTCGGCCTGGGCTTCTCCATCCAAGAGGAGCGCGCCGTGCCGTTCGAGTCCGGCGACGTCATGCTCGACGGCGTCGTCACCGAGCGTGGCGTGGTATGGTTCCGCAATAACAAATCCTGAGGAAGTGTCGATGCGGTTTCTGTTGCTGGGCGACGTGGTGGGCAAGGCGGGACGCGAGGAGGTGGTGCGCGAATTGCCGCGTCTGCGGCACGAGCTCGCGCTCGATTTCACCGCCGTCAACGGCGAGAACGCGGCGCATGGCTTCGGCATCACGCCGCAAATCTGCGCCGAGCTTTACGCCGCCGGCGCCGATGTCATCACCACCGGCAACCATGTCTGGGACCGCAAGGAGATCATTCCCTATATCGGCGGCGATCCGCGTCTGCTGCGGCCGCTGAATTTCCCCTCCGGCACGCCGGGCAAGGGTGCCGGCGTGTTCGCGCTCAAGGACGGCCGCAAGCTGGTGGTGGCGAACGCCATGGCGCGGCTTTTCATGGACACGCTGGACGATCCCTTCGCGGCGGTGGGCGCGCTCCTGGACGAGCATCCCCTGGGCAAGGGGACATCCATCCTGCTCGATTTCCACGGCGAGGCCAGTTCGGAAAAGACGGCGATGGGCTATTTCTGCGACGGCCGCGCCTCCGCCGTGCTCGGCACCCACTGCCACGTGCCTTGCGCCGATCACCGCCTCCTGCCCAAGGGCACGGCCTACGTGACCGATGTCGGCATGTGCGGCGATTACGATTCGGTCATCGGCATGCAGGCGGAAAACGCGGTCGCCCGCTTCACCAAGAAGATGCCGGGCGAGCGGCTGCTGCCGGCCGAGGGCCAGGCCACGCTGTGCGGCATGCTGGTCGAGACCGACGACGCGACCGGCCTGGCGCTGCAAATCGCGCCGCTGCGCCTGGGCGGCAGGCTCGATCCGGCTTGGCCGGGCGAGCGGATTCCGGCCGGAGCGCTGTCCGCTGGGTCAACCGTCGCGCCGTAATGCTGCCATATTGCGCGGCTAGGTAGCCTTGGGGTGAGTCGAAGGGCGAATGGCCGTTGATTCAGGCGATATGCTATGGTCCCGGGCCGCGAACACATGGCTTAGCAAACGACCATGGCTGGACATTCCCAATTCAAGAACATCATGCATCGCAAGGGCGCGCAGGACAAAAAGCGCGCCAAGGTCTTTACCAAGATCATCCGCGAGCTCACGACCTCCGCCCGTGCGGGATTACCCGATCCGGCGGCCAATCCGCGCCTCAGGGCCGCCATCATGATGGCGAAAGAGGCCAACATGCCGCGCGACACCATCGAGCGCGCGATCAAGCGCGGCGCCGGCGGCGCCGACACCGAGCACTACGAAGAGGTGCGCTACGAGGGCTATGGACCGGGCGGGGTCGCGGTCATCGTCGAGGCGCTGACCGACAACCGCAACCGCACCGCCAGCGAGATCCGCGCCGCCTTCGCCAAGGCCGGCGGCAATCTCGGCGAAAGCAACAGCGTCAGCTTCCTGTTCGACCGGGTCGGCCAGGTGGTCTATCCGGCGTCATCGGTGAAGGCCGATGCGCTGTTCGAGGCCGCGGTCGAGGCCGGCGCCGAGGACATCGAGAGCGTGGGCGGTGAACAGGTGGTGAGCTGCGCGCCCGAATCGCTGAACGCGGTGCGCGACGCGCTCGAGGCGCGATTCGGCCCGCCGCAATCCGCCAAGCTGGTATGGAAGCCCAAGGCGCTGTCACCAATCGGCAATGACGACGCCGTATCCCTGTTCAAACTCCTGGAGACCCTGGAAGATAGCGACGACGTGCAAAACATATCCGCCAATTTCGAGGTGGCCGACGACGTTCTGGCGCGGTTGAGCGCTTGAGCCCGCCAGCATCGCCTCATTCGGGAACCGTCATGCGCCTTCTCGGACTCGATCCCGGCCTGATCCGCACCGGCTGGGGCGTCATCGACGCCGATGGCAATCGGCTGCGCTATGTCGCCTGCGGCCTGATCGCCGTGCCGGAAAAGGATTCACTCGCCTCGCGGCTGGCTGGTCTCTTCCGCGCCTTGAACGAAGTGCTCGACCGCTTCGTGCCCGATCAGGCGGCGGTGGAGGAAAGTTTCGTCAACCGGAACCCGGCCTCGACGCTGAAGCTGGGCCTGGCGCGCGGCGTGGTGCTGCTGGCGCCGGCCGCGCGCGGATTGCCCGTGTTCGAATACGCCGCCAATCTGATCAAGAAATCGATCACCGGCGCCGGTCATGCGGAAAAGCGCCAGGTCGAGGCCATGGTGCATCGGCTGCTGCCGGGCGCGGCGGCGGATTCATCCGACGCCGCCGACGCCCTGGCATGCGCCATCTGCCATGCCCACCACGCAGCATCCAACCGCGCCTTGGAGAGCGTCGCGCGATGATCGCTCTCCTGGCCGGCATCGTCGATCAAGCGGGCGCCGACAGCCTGGTGCTGGACGTCAACGGGGTGGGCTATCTCGTCTTCTGCTCCAAGCGCACCCTGTCGCGCATCCCCGGCCACGGCGAGCCGCTCAAGCTCCTGATCGAGACCCATGTGCGCGAGGACCACATCCATCTCTACGGCTTCGTCGAGGAGGCCGAGCGTTCCTGGTTCCGGCTGTTGCTGACGGTGCAGGGCGTGGGCGCGCGCACCGCGTTGGCGATCCTCGGCGCGCTCGCGCCCGATCATCTCGCCAACGCCATCCTGGCACAGGACAAGACGGCGGTCACCCGCGCCGACGGCGTCGGCCCCAAACTGGCATCACGCATCCTGGTTGAGTTGAAGGACAAGGCGGCGGGATTGGCGCCAATGCCGGCGTTGGCCGGATTGCCCGGCGGCGCCACCTCCGACGCGGTCTCGGCGCTGGTCAATCTGGGCTATCAGCGCGGCGACGCCTACGGCGTGATCGCCGAGATCGCGCGCAAGCTCGGCCCCGAGGCGCGGCTTGACGCGCTCATCAAGGCCGGGCTGAAGGAGCTTGGGCGATGAACGCGCCGCGTATCCTGTCCGCCGAACGTCGCCCCGAGGACGCCGAGCCCTCGCTGCGCCCGTCCACGCTCAAGGAATTCGTCGGCCAGCAGGCCTTGCGCGACAATCTCGGCGTCTTCGTCAAGGCGGCGCGGGCGCGCAACGAGGCGCTCGATCACGTGCTGCTGTCGGGGCCGCCCGGCCTCGGCAAGACCACGCTCGCCCAGATCATCGCGCGCGAGATGGGCGCGGGCTTCCGCGCCACCTCGGGCCCGGTGATCCAGCGCGCCGGCGATCTGGCCGCGATCCTCACCAACCTTGAGGTGCGCGACGTCCTGTTCATCGACGAGATCCACCGCCTCGCCCCGGCGGTCGAGGAGATTCTCTATCCGGCGATGGAGGATTTCGAGCTCGATTTGATGATCGGCGAAGGGCCGGCGGCGCGCTCGGTCAAGATCGATCTGCCCGCTTTCACGCTCATTGGCGCCACCACGCGTTCCGGCCTCATCACCCGGCCGCTGCGCGAGCGCTTCGGCATCCCCCTGCGGCTCCAGTTCTACGAAACATCCGAGCTGAAGGAGATCGTGGCGCGCGGCGCCCGTATCCTCGGCATGGAACTCGACGGCGAGGGTGCGGGCGAGATCGCGCGGCGTTCGCGCGGCACGCCGCGGGTGGCCTCGCGGTTGTTGCGCCGGGTGCGCGATTTCGCCGCGGTGGCGGGGGCGAAACGAGTCGACGCGCGCGTCGCCGACGAAGCCTTGAAGCGTCTCGAGGTCGACGGCCAGGGCCTCGACGCCATGGACCGCCGCTATCTCCTGTGCATCGCCAAGCATTACGGCGGCGGGCCGGTCGGCGCCGACACCGTCGCCGCCGCCTTGGGCGAGGAGCGCGATGTGATCGAGGACGTGATCGAGCCCTATCTGGTGCAGCAAGGCCTGGTCCAGCGCACGCCGCGCGGCCGGATGCTGAGCGATGCCGGATTCCTCTATCTCGGCCTCGATGTCGCGCGGCCCAAGGGCGCGCAGCTCGATCTGCTCGCCGCCAAGGATGACGCGGAGGAGCCGGCATGACTCTTCCGCGCGAAGGCCGCCGCGAGGGCGGCGTCCATCTCTATCCGGTCCATGTCTATTACGAGGATACCGATGCCGGCGGCGTCGTCTATTACGCCAATTATCTCAAATTCGCCGAGCGCGGCCGCAGCGAAGCGATCCGCGCGCTCGGAGCCCCGCCGCACGACCGGCTGCGCGAGGAAACCGGCGTGACGCTGGCGGTGCACAAGCTCGCCGCCGAATATCTGTCGCCGGCGCGGCTCGACGACGATCTGGTCGTGCGCACGCGCGTCAAATCGGTCTCGGGCGCGTCCGTGAGTCTCGAACAAGAAATCTGGCGTGACGCAACGCGGCTCTTCGCCATGAGCTGCACCGTCGTCTGCATCGGCCGCAACGGGCGGCCGGCGCGCCTGCCGCCCGTCCTTGCGCAAGCGCTCGCCAACACCGATCCCGCCACCCTCCGGCCCGCCCCGCGGCTGGCAAATTCTTCCCCCAAAACTCCCCCAAAAACTTCGAAAGCGATGAAAGCCCATGCAAGGTAATGCCGCCGACAACGCCGTGAATGCCCTCGCCAGCCCGACGACGCCCGTCGATGCCATGGCGCTGGGCGGTTCCGTGCCCCACGATCTGTCGATCGTCTCGCTGTTCCTCCAAGCGGACACGATCGTCAAGCTCGTGCTCCTGCTGCTGATGGTCTGCTCGTTCTGGTCCTGGGCGGTGATCTTCGACAAGGTCAGCAAGCTGCGCCGCCTCCACCGCGACGCCGAGCGTTTCGAGGAAAGCTTCTGGTCGGGCGGTTCGCTCGATCAGCTCTACGATCATGTCGGGGAGCGGCCGGCCGATCCGATGTCGGCGGTGTTCGCCGCGGCGATGCGCGAATGGCGGCGCAGCGTGGCCAAGGGCCTGATCGAAAGCACCAGCATGCGCGCCAATCTGAAGGACCGGGTCGAGCGCGTGATGCAGATCACCCTCGGGCGCGAAATGGACCGGCTCGAGCGTTTCATGCCGTTCCTCGCCACCGTCGGCTCGACCGCGCCTTTCGTGGGCTTGTTCGGCACGGTGTGGGGCATCATGGCGAGCTTCCAGTCGATCGCCGCGGTCAAGAACACCAGCCTCGCCGTGGTGGCCCCGGGCATCGCCGAGGCTCTCTTCGCCACCGCCTTGGGCCTGGTGGCGGCGATCCCGGCGGTGGTCGCCTACAACAAGTTCTCGACCGATTTCGGCCGCTATGCCAGCCGGCTGAGCGCCTTCGCCACCGAATTCAGCGCCATACTTTCGCGACAATTGGATGAGAAGTCGTAGGATCTGAGCCATGGCCATCATGCTGCCCAATTCCCGCGACGCCGGCTTTGCCGGCCGGACCGGCCAACGCCGCCTCATGAGCGAGATCAACGTCACGCCCATGGTCGACGTGATGCTGGTCCTGCTCGTCATATTCATGGTGACGGCGCCGCTCTTGACCGTGGGCGTGCCGGTCGATCTGCCGCAGACCAAGGCGCCGGCCATCAACGAGCCCAAGGAACCGCTGGTCATCACCATCGACGCCAAGGGCGAGGTCTATCTGCAGAACTCCAAGATCGACGCCAAGGATCTGGCCGCGCGTCTCGCCGCCATCACCAGCAACAATCCTGACGCCGCGATCTATGTTCGCGGCGACCGCGCCATCGATTACGGCCGTGTCCTCGAGATCATGGGAATCGTCAGCGCGGCGGGGTTCACCAAGGTGTCGCTGATCGCCGAGCTGCCGAAAAACGACAGGGTAGCACCACGTTGACGCCATGCCCGAACGGCGCGATTTCATTTATTCGGCGACGTTGCATCTGTTGGTGATGTTGAGCTTTCTCGTGACATTGCCCTCGCTGTTTCACCATCCCATCGATGAGGAGCCGCCGATCGTCGTCCAGCTGGTGAATCTCGGGCCGAAGACGATGGCGACGCAGCGCAATCTCACGCCGCCGGTCGAGAACAAGCCGGTCGACGTGCCCACGCCGGCGCAGAAGCAACCGACGCCGCCGACGCCGCCCACGGCCAAGGTCGCCCCGCCCCCGCCGCCCGAACCCAAGCCGGCCGAGGTGAAACTGCCCGAGCCCAAGCCCGCGCTGGTGAAGGCTCAGGACAAGCCACAGCCGCCCCAGGATCTGCCGAAACAGAAGCAGCAGGATATCGCCTTCGACGCGCTCCTCAAGAATCTCGCCGCCAAAAAGTTGCCGCAACAGGCCGCCCAGCAGGCCAACGCCAAGCCGCAACTGTCCTCGCAGCCGATTGCGCCGCTGGGCCCGCAGCTTTCGGTGAGCGAACTCGACCTGGTGCGCCAGCAGATCGAGCAATGCTGGAACGTGCCCGCCGGCGCGCGCGACGCGCAGAACCTGACGCCCGAATTCCGCGTCATCATGAATCCCGACGGCACGGTGCGCTCGGCGACGCAACTCAATCCCGAGCGCAACAGCGATCCCTTCTTCCAGGCCGCCGCCGACAGCGCGCGCCGCGCCCTGTTCAACCCGGGTTGCCAACCGCTGAAGCTGCCGCTCGACAAGTACGACCAGTGGCAGACTTTCACCATCACCTTCGATCCCAAGGACATTTCATGATCCGACGAGCGGTCTTATTCCGGAGCTTGTGCGCCTTTTTGCTGCTGTTGGCGCCGCTGACAATATCCGGTCCCGCCCGCGCCGAGCTGCATATCGACATCACCCGCGGCAAAGTCGAACCGATGCCGATCGCCATCCCGGTCTTCGCCTCGCAGGACAGCCAGACCGCCCAGAACGCGGCCGACATCACCCAGGTGCTGTCGGCCGATCTTGAACGCTCGGGCCTGTTCAAGCCGGTCGATCCGAACGCCTATATCGACCGCGATCCCGCGTCCCATATCCCGCCGCGCTACGGCGATTGGCGCACCATCAACGTGCAGGCGCTCATCACCGGCACCGTGTCGCAGGATGCCGATGGCAAGCTGCAAATCGAATTCCGCCTGTGGGACGTTTATGCCGAGCAGCAGCTGACCGGCCTGCGTTACACCACGACCCAGGCGAATTGGCGGCGCATCGCCCATATCATCGCCGACGCCGTCTATAAGCGCATCACCGGCGAGGACGGCTATTTCGACACGCGCATCGTCTACATCGCCGAAAGCGGTCCGCTCGACCGCCGCATCAAGCGGCTCGCAATCATGGACCAGGACGGCGCCAATCACAAATACCTGACCGACGGGAAAGCGCTGGTGCTGACGCCGCGCTTCTCGCCCTCGACCCAGGAGATCACCTATCTCTCCTATGCGCGCGGCACGCCGCGCGTCTATCTCTTCAACATCGACACCGGCCAGCAGGAGGTGCTGGGCGAATTCCCGGGCATGACCTTCGCGCCGCGTTTCTCGCCCGACGGCAACAAGGTGATCATGAGCATCGCCGTCGGCGGGGCGAGCGTCATCTACACCCTCGATCTGCGCACGCATCGCGCGACGCAATTGACCGACACGGCGGCGATCGACACCTCGCCGGGCTATTCGCCCGACGGCTCGCAGGTCGTCTTCAATTCCGATCGCGGCGGTTCGCAGCAGCTCTACGTCATGAACGCCGACGGCGGCAACATCAAGCGCATCAGCTTCGGTTCGGGACGCTATGGCACGCCGGTGTGGTCGCCGCGCGGCGATCTGATCGCCTTCACCAAGATCGACAACGGACAATTCTACATCGGCGTGATGCACCCCGACGGTTCGGGCGAGCGCCTTTTGACCAATGGTTTCTTGGTCGAGGGACCGACCTGGGCGCCCAACGGCCGCGTGCTGATGTTTTTCCGTCAGACGCCGGCCACGGATCGCAACGGCCGCGGCGCCACCAGCAAGCTCTATTCCATCGATCTCACCGGTTACAACGAGCGCGAAATAGTTACACCCGGCGACGCCTCGGACCCGGCTTGGTCCCCCTTGATTCCGTAATTAACCGGAGGCTATAGTCCCGGCCAGTTCGTTGCGCCATTGTTCGCATTACCTGCAATTCAGGCTATGGTTGCAACGTTCCAATGGGCACCGCCACCTAAACAGTCGCAACGATCCAGCCCGGGTTGTAATTCAGAGGGAGTGCAAGATGAATTTGAGATCATTGACGATGGTTGGGGCGATGCTGTTGCTTGCCGCCTGCGCCACCGGTCAAAGCTCGTCGACCACGAGCGGCAACGCCGCGCCGGGTTCGCGAGAGGATTTCGTCCAGAACGTCGGCGATCGCGTCTTCTTCGACTTCGACAAGTCGGACATCAAGCCGGAAGGCCAGCAGACGCTTCAGCGCCAGGCCGCCTGGCTCAAGAAATATGAGAACGTGAAAGTCACGGTCGAAGGCCATTGCGACGACCGCGGCACGCGCGAATACAACCTCGCGCTCGGCAATCGCCGCGCCAACGCGGTGAAACGCGCGCTGGTCGCGCTCGGTATCCCCGCCGGCCGCATCACCACCATCAGCTACGGCAAGGAACGCCCGGCGGTGGTCGGTGACAACGAAGCGGCTTGGGCGCAGAACCGCCGCGGCGTGACGGTCATCAACTAACGGGCCTTTCGGGGTCCGCGAGGCCGGTTCCGCGAGAGTCGCGGGTCGGGCCCGGGCAAATGGGCGGCGCCTGTCTTCCGTCGGCGGCATTCGTGGCGCCGGCGGCAGGGACAGGCGCCCTTATTTTGCCCCAATGCCGCGTTAGGTGACGTGGATGCGGACGGGGGTTGAAGGACATTCGATGCGGCGCGCGGCCATCGCCTTGTCACTCGCGGGGATTTTTCTGGCGTTGCCCGCGGCGCGGGCTCAGGACGGCCGCGGCGGCAATTCCGGCCCCTCGGCGCTCGGCACCGATGTGCGGCTCGATCAGCTCGAGGATCAGCAGCGGCAGCTCATCGGCCAGATCGAACAGTTGCAGAACGCCATCAATCAACTCGGCAGCCGGCTCGACAAGCTGTCGAGCGACGTCGATCTGCGCTTGAACGCGCTGGAGCACGCCGCGCCGCCCGCCGCATCTCCCGCTCCCGCGTCCGCCGCTCCGGCCGGTCCGCCGCCGAAGGGCGCGGCCAACGCCGCGACGCCACCCTCGCCACCGCCCTCCGGTTCGATGGGCACCGGCAACGGCGTTCTCGGCACGCTGCCGGCGGGCGAAGCGCCGGGCGGGGCCAATGCCGCGACCACGGCGACCTCCGGCGTCGCCAATCCGCCCGCGGCCACGCCGGCCACGCCGCAGGATCAATACAACCACGCCTTCGGCCTGTTGCAGCGCGCCGATTATCCCAACGCCGAAACCGCGCTGCGCGCATTCGTGAAGCAATTCCCCAAGGATCCACTCGCCGGCAACGCGCAATACTGGCTGGGCGAGACCTATTACGTGCGCAAGGATTGGAACGACGCCGCCATCGCTTTCGCCGAGGGCTACCAGAAATATCCCAAGAGCAGCAAGGCGATGGACGATCTCCTCAAGCTCGGCATGTCGCTCGCCAATCTCGGCCAGAAGTCCAATGCCTGCGCCTCCTATGCGCGCCTCGACCACGACTTCCCGGCCGCGCCCGCCCCCATCAAGGAGCGGAATGCGGACGAGCAGAAAAAGGCGGGCTGTTAGCGTCATGGACGACGGCACGGGAGCGCGCCAAGCGGCCCCGCTCGACCAGGCCGAATTCGCCGCGCTGATGGCGGGTTTTGCGCCTTTCGAATCCCAGCCGCGTCTCGCCATCGCCTGTTCGGGCGGCGCCGACAGCATGGCGCTGACGCTGCTGGCCGATCGCTGGGCGCGCGGACAGGGCGGCGCCGTCACCGCGCTCATCGTCGATCACGGTCTCAGGCCCGATTCCGCGCGCGAAGCGGCCCAGGCCGCGAGCTGGCTGAAATCGCGCGGCATCGCGCATCGAATCCTGAAACGCGAGGGTGCCGCGCCCGCGAGCGATGTCGAGGCCTTCGCGCGCGCGGCGCGCTACCGGCTCTTCGAATCCTGGTGCCGGGAGAACGGCGTGCTCCATCTGCTCACGGCGCATCACCGCGACGATCAGGCCGAGACCTTCCTTTTGCGCCTGGCGCGCGGCAGCGGCCTCGACGGGCTTGCCGGCATGGCGCCCGAGAGCGCGAGACGGAATTTCCGCCTGCTGCGCCCGCTGCTCGCCGTGCCGCGGGCGCGGCTCAAGGCAACGCTGGAGGAATCCTCCCAGGAATTCGTCGAGGATCCGATGAACCGCGACCCGGCCTATGCGCGCGCCCGGATTCGCGCCGCGCGCGACACGCTGGCGGCGGAAGGGCTGACGCCCGAACGCCTCGCGGCCACGGCCGCGCGTCTCGCCCGTGCCCGGGCCGCGCTCGAAACTCTGGTGGCGGATTGCCTCGCCCGCGCGGTGGCGCTCGATCCGCGGGGATTCGCCTGGCTCGATGGCGCGGCCTTGCGCGCCGCCCCCGAGGAGGCGGGCTTGCGCGCGCTGGCCGCGCTCATCGCCTGCATCGGCGGCGGCGAATTCCCGCCCCGGCTCGAACGGCTGGAGCGGCTTTACCGCGAATTGCCGGACGGTCTCGCAGGCGGCCGCACCCTGGGCGGCTGCTCCCTGGTTCCCGGCAAGCGGGACGGGGGCAGCCTCGTCCTGGTCTGCCGCGAGGCGGCGGCGATGGCGCCGCCGGAAGATGCGCCCCCGGGCGCCGGCGTCTTTTGGGACGGGCGCTTTCTCCTGACCATGCCCCGGGACGCGCCGGACGGGATGAGGCTTGGAGGCATCGGCGCCGAAGGGGCGGCGGCGCTTTCCAGCTTGGGCTTCGATTCCGGCCTGCCGGCGGTGGTGCGCGCGGGCCTGCCGGCGCTGTTCGACCGCCAGGGTCTGGCGGCGGCGCCGCTGCTCTTATGGCGGCGGGAAAACCTTAACGCGGCGGCGCTGGGCCGCCCTGAAATTGTCGTTTTCCGCCCCTTAAATGCTTTGACCCGCCTGGGTTAAGAGTTGTTTAAGCACGAAGTCTTCTTATGTAGTAATGTGGAGCGGCATTGCGGGAGGGGCCGTGGCGTCCCTCGCGCCCCTGGCATAGGGTCGGCCGGCTCGGCATGGAAAGGCCAGCACCGTGAATAATTTCGGTAAGAACCTCGCGCTTTGGATCATCATCGGCCTGCTGCTGGTCGCGCTCTTCAACCTGTTCCAAAGCTCGACCACGCACGCGCCGCAAAACAGCCTGGCCTATTCCGAATTCGTCGCCGACGTGGCCAAGGGCCAGGTCCGCGAGGTCACCATCCAGGGCGGCGGCCAAGGCGGCACCGTCAACGGCAAGTTCACCGACGGCCGCGCCTTTTCCACCTACGTCCCGAACGACCCGAATCTGGTCGGCCGTCTGCTCGACAAGGGCGTGACCATCCACGCCGCGCCCAATGACGACAGCATGCCCTCGCTGTTCGGCATCTTGATCTCCTGGTTCCCGATGCTGCTGCTGATCGGCGTGTGGATTTTCTTCATGCGCCAGATGCAGGGCGGCGGCGGCCGCGCCATGGGCTTCGGCAAGAGCCGCGCGCGCCTCCTCACCGAGAAGGTGGGCCGCATCACCTTCGACGACGTGGCGGGCATCGACGAGGCCAAGAACGAACTCGAGGAGATCGTCGAGTACCTGAAGGATCCGCAGAAATTCCAGCGCCTCGGCGGCAAGATTCCGAAGGGCGTGCTGCTGGTCGGCCCCCCCGGCACCGGCAAGACCCTGCTCGCCCGCGCCATCGCCGGCGAGGCCAATGTGCCGTTCTTCACTATTTCCGGCTCCGATTTCGTCGAGATGTTCGTCGGCGTCGGCGCCTCGCGCGTGCGCGACATGTTCGAGCAGGGCAAGAAGAACGCGCCCTGCATCATCTTCATCGACGAGATCGACGCCGTCGGCCGTCACCGCGGCGCGGGCCTCGGCGGCGGCAACGACGAGCGCGAGCAGACCCTCAATCAGTTACTGGTCGAGATGGACGGCTTCGAGGCCAATGAAGGCGTCATCTTGATCGCCGCGACCAACCGCCCCGACGTGCTCGATCCCGCGCTGCTGCGCCCCGGCCGCTTCGACCGCCAGGTGGTGGTTCCCAATCCCGACGTGGTCGGCCGCGAGAAGATTCTGAAAGTGCATATGCGCAAGGTGCCGCTGGCCTCCGACGTCGATCCGCGCATCATCGCGCGCGGCACGCCCGGATTCTCCGGCGCCGATCTCGCCAACCTCGTCAACGAGGCGGCGCTGATGGCGGCGCGCAAGGGCAAGCGTTCGGTCACCATGGCCGAGTTCGAACAGGCCAAGGACAAGGTCATGATGGGCGCCGAGCGCCGCTCCATGGTCATGACCGAGGACGAGAAGAAACTGACGGCCTATCACGAAGGCGGCCACGCCCTGGTCATGCTCTATGTCCCCGGCCACGAGCCGCTGCACAAGGTGACCATCATCCCGCGCGGCCGCGCGCTGGGCGTCACCATGTTTCTGCCCGAGCGCGACAAGTACAGCCAGTCGAAGATGGAGCTCAATGCCATGATGGCGAGCCTGTTCGGCGGCCGTATCGCCGAGGAGATGATCTTCGGTCCCGACAAGGTCACCACCGGCGCCGCCGACGACATCCGCCGCGCCACCAACCTGGCGCGCCGCATGGTCACGGAATTCGGCTTCAGCGACAAGCTAGGGCCCTTGCGCTACAGCGAGAACGAGGAAGAGGTCTTCCTCGGGCATTCCGTCACCCAGCGCAAGAACGTCTCCGACGCGACCGCCAAGGTGATCGACGACGAGATCCGCCGCATCGTCGAGCAAGGCGAGGCGACGGCGCGCGATATTCTGACCAAGCATGTCGACGAGCTGCATCTCCTGGCCAAGGGGCTGCTGGAATTCGAAACCCTCTCGGCCGACGAAATCCGGCGCGTCATCCACGGCGAGAAGATCGTGCGCGACACCGGCGGGGCGGTCGAGCCGCCGCCCGCGCCCGCGCCGGGACGGCGCCCCTCCGTGCCGCCCGCCGGCAGCGGCAAGCCCTCCGGCCTCGAGCCGGAGCCGCAGCCGGGCAACTGAACCCGCGCCCGGGGGACAGGTTTCTTGAAATCCGCCAAGACGCGCACGCTGTTCGGCACCGACGGCATCCGCGGCATCGCCAATGCCGAGCCGATGACCGCCGACACCGCCTTGAAGGTGGCGATGGCGGCGGGCTTGGTCTTGAAGCGCGGCGAGCACCGGCACCTGGTCGTGATCGGCAAGGACACGCGGCTGTCCGGATATCTGATCGAGCCCGCGTTGACGTCCGGTTTCATTTCCATGGGCATGGACGTGGTTCTGGTGGGGCCGATGCCCACGCCGGCCATCGCCATGCTGACGCGGAGCCTGCGCGCCGATCTCGGCGTCATGATCTCGGCCTCGCACAATCCCTATCAGGATAACGGCATCAAGCTGTTCGGCCCCGACGGCTTCAAGCTGTCGGACGCGATCGAGGCGCAGATCGAAGCGGCGTTCGACCGCGCCGCTTCCCAACGCGCTCCGGCCAACCAACTCGGCCGCGCCAGGCGGCTCGACGACGCCGGCGGGCGCTATATCGAATTCGTCAAGAACACCTTCCCCAAGGGCTTGCGCCTCGACGGCCTCAAGGTGGTGGTCGATTGCGCCAATGGCGCCGCCTACAAGGTCGCGCCCACCGTGCTGTGGGAATTGGGCGCCGAGGTCGTGCCCATGGGCGTTGCGCCCGACGGCACCAACATCAACAGCAATTGCGGCACGCTCTCGACCCAGACCATGCAGCGCGCGGTCATCGACCAACGCGCCCATCTGGGATTGGCGCTCGACGGCGATGCCGACCGGCTGGTGGTGTCGGACGAGAAAGGGCGCTTGCTCGACGGCGACCAGCTGATGGCGCTGATCGCGACCAGGTGGCGGAAATCCGGACGCCTGGCGGCGGCCGGAATCGTCGCCACCGTCATGTCGAATTTGGGGTTCGAGCGCTATCTCGCCGGCATCGGCGTCAAGCTGGCGCGCACCCAGGTGGGCGACCGCTACGTGGTCGAGGAGATGCGCCGGCTGGGCTGCAATCTCGGCGGCGAGCAATCGGGCCACATCATCCTGGGCGACCATTCCACCACCGGCGACGGCCTGATCGCCGCCTTGCAGGTGCTGGCCGCCATCGCCGAAACCGGCGCGCAGCGCCAGCCAGGTGTGCAATATCTTCGAGCCGGTGCCGCAATTGCTGCGCAACGTGCGCGTCAACGGAGGCGAGGCGCTCGAATCCAAGGACATCCTCGCCGCCATCAGCGCCGGGCAAAGCCGCCTCGGGACCAAGGGCCGCCTGCTGGTGCGCAAATCCGGCACCGAGCCCCTGATCCGCATCATGGCCGAAGGCGAGGACAAATCGCTCGTGGCCTCCGTGGTCGAGGAGATCGCCGCGGCGCTGGCGGCGGCGGGACACGCGGAGGAAAGCGCGGCCGAATGACCGGCCGCGTGCTGATCATCGCCGGCTCGGATTCGGGCGGCGGCGCGGGGATCCAGGCGGATATCAAGACGGTAACGGCGCTGGGCGGTTACGCCACGACGGCGATCACCGCGCTGACGGCGCAGAACACGCGCGGCGTTTCCGGCATTCTTCCCATCGGCCCCGATTTCGTGCGCCGCCAGATCGAGGCGGTGCTGTCCGATATCGGCGCCGATTGCGTCAAGACCGGCATGCTGGTCGACGCCGCGGTGGTCGAGGCGGTGGCCGACGGGCTCGATGCTCTCTACGCCCTGTCGCCGAAAACGCCGCTGGTGGTCGATCCGGTGATCTTTTCCACCACCGGCGCATCCCTGCTCGACGAGCCGGGGGTGACGCGGCTGAAGCGCCGGTTGATCGCCCGGGCATCCGTGGTTACGCCCAATCTGATCGAGGCGGCGATGCTCACGGGATTGACGGTCGAAAATCTCGACGGCATGAAACGCGCCGCCGATGCCCTGTTGAAACTCGGCGCCAAGGCGGTGGTGGTGACGGGCGGGCATTTGAAGGGCAACACGCTCCTGGACCTGGTGGCGACGCCCAAGGAAAGCTTCGTCTTGAAGGCCAAGCGGATCAAGACGCGCTCGACCCACGGCACCGGCTGCGCCTATGCCTCGGCCATCGCTTGCGGATTGGCGCAGGGGATGAAGCTCAAAGCCGCGGTTACCCGCGCCCATGCCTATGTCCAAGCCGCCATCCGCAACGCCCCCGGATTGGGCAAGGGCAACGGGCCGATCGGTCAACCCATTCCAACCGCCGCCAAGAAAGACACTCATGCAAGCCGACATAAGCTACGCCGAGGAGCCAGCTCTCGCCGCCGATGAGTTCATCGACCTGTTGCGCCGCTCGACCCTGGCCGAGCGCCGCCCGGTGGACGACCGCCAGCGCATCGCGCGCATGCTGGCCGAGGCCGATATCGTTCTCTGCGCCCGTGACCGCGGCGGCAAGCTGGTCGGCGTGTCGCGCGCGATCACCGATTTTTCCTATTGCTGCTACCTTTCCGATCTCGCGGTCGACGCCGCGCGGCAGCGCGGCGGCATCGGCCGGGAACTCATCCGCCGGACGCATGAGCGGGCGGGCGAGGAGACCATGCTGATCCTGCTCGCGGCGCCCAAGGCGATCGACTACTACCCGCATATCGGCATGGAGCGTTGCGAGCGCGCTTTCACCCTCGACCGGCGGCGCTAGGCCGTAAAACATACCTGCCATTCCGTCCTAAAGGCTTGCGCCATGGCCCGGGCCCGCTAGATTGGCGCGGCGTCAAAGGGGAGGGCATATGGCCAAGACTTACGATATCGCCGTGATCGCCGGCGACGGCATCGGCCGCGAGGTGGTGCCGGAAGGCATCAAGGTGCTGGAGGCGGCTGCGCGCCGCTTCGGCTTCTCCTTCAAATGGCGCGAATTCGACTGGAGCTGCGAGCGCTTCGCCAAGACCGGCCGCATGATGCCGGAAGACGGGCTCGCCCAGCTGCGCCCGCTCGACGGCATCTTCCTCGGCGCGGTGGGCTTTCCCGGCGTGCCCGATCACGTCTCGCTCTGGGGCCTGCTCATCCCCATCCGCCGCGAATTCCGCCAATACGTCAATCTGCGGCCGATCAAGCTGCTGGCCGGGGTCAACTCGCCGTTGAAGGACCGCAAGCCCGGCGAAATCGATTTCTACGTCGTGCGCGAAAACGTCGAGGGCGAATATTCCGCCATCGGCGGCCGGCTCTATGCCGGCACGGATCAAGAGATGGCGATGCAGGAGACCATCTTCACCCGCAAGGGCACCGACCGCATCATGCGCTACGCCTTCGAACTGGCGATGAAACCCGGGCGCAAGAAGCACGTCACCTCGGCCACCAAATCGAACGGCATCGTCCACACCATGCCCTTTTGGGACGAGCGCTTCGCCGTCGGTTTCCAAGGATTACCCGCAGGTCAAGACCGACCAGTACCACATCGACATATTCACCGCGCATTTCGTCCGCCATCCCGATTGGTTCGACGTGGTGGTGGGCTCCAATCTGTTCGGCGATATCCTGTCCGATCTCGGCCCGGCGGTGGTGGGATCGATCGGCATCGCGCCCGGGGCCAACATCAATCCCGAGCGCGAATATCCTTCGATGTTCGAGCCGGTGCACGGCTCGGCGCCCGACATCGCCGGGAAGGGCATCGCCAATCCCATCGGCCAGATATGGACGGGGGCGATGATGCTCTCGCATCTTGGCGAGACCAAGGCGGCCGCGGCGGTCGAAAACGCGATCTTCCGCGTGTTGGCCGACAAGGGCGGCCCGCGCACCGCCGATCTCGGCGGCAAGGCCTCGACGCGCGAGCTGGGCGCGGCCATCGCCGCGGCGCTGGGGTGAATACGGCGATGAAGGATTTCTATCTCGATGATTTCAAGCCGGGCGACATATTCACCACCGGCTCGGCCAGCCTTACGGAACAACAGATCATCGATTTCGCCCGGGTCTACGATCCGCAAATCTTCCACATCGATCCCGAGGCGGCGAAACAGACCATCTTCGGGGGCCTGATCGCCTCGGGCTTCCAGACGCTCGCCTTGGGCTTCCGCCTGGTCTGCGACAGCGGCGTGCTGCGGGCGGCCAGCCTGGGCTCGCCCGGCATGGACGAGCTGCGCTGGCTCAAGCCGGTGCGGCCGGGCGACACGATTCGCGTCGAGATCGAGGTGAAGGAGGTGCGCCCGTCGCAATCCAAGCCCGACCGCGGCATCGCGCGCATGGCCTACCGCTACGTGAACCAGAAGGGCGAGGACGTGCTGACCATCACCTCCATGCAGCTGATGAAGCGGCGGCCCAAGGGCTGACGTTTCGCCTACATCCGTATCAGCACCACGCCGATCACCAGCAGCAGCGCGCCCAAGATGCGCTGCCAATCGGCAGGATGTTCCGGCAAGCCCATCCAGCCGTAATGATCGAACGCCACCGAGCCCAGCATCTGGCCCATCACGATCAGCGCCACCACCGTCGCCGCGCCCAGCCGCGGCAGCAGCAGGATCGAAATCGCGATATAGATCGCGCCGAAGAAACCGCCGCTCCACGCCCACCAATTGCTCCGTACCAGGGCCGCGCCCTCCGGCCACGGGTCGCGCAGCATAAGGGCCAGCACCGCCATGCAGATGGTGCCGCCGAGATAGCTGACAAAGCCCGCCCAGGCCGCCGAATCGATGCTGGCGCGCAGATTGGCGTTGACCGCCTGCTGCGCGACAAAGCTCACCCCCGCGCCCGCCGCCAGCAGCGCGAAAATCAGGTATTGGACGATCCCGCTCATGCGTTTCACTCCCCGTCGCTGCGGAATAATCATACCCCGCGTCATTGCGCCGCGTCTGCCCGGCGCGATTGGCGGTTGACGCCCAATCCGCTTCCCCATAGTTTCCTCGGCGGGACACGCCCCCCCAACGGGGCGCATCTATTCTGCAAGGAATAGCGCCATGAAGCCGAATCTTCGGCCCGCCAATCCGTCATTTTCATCCGGCCCCTGCGCCAAGCGTCCTGGTTGGAACTTGGAAGCGCTCAAAAACGCGCTGTTGGGCCGTTCGCACCGCGCCAAGCCCGGCCGCGCCAAGCTCAAGGAAGTGGTCGACCGCTCGCGTGCGATCCTCGGCATTCCCAACAATTATCGCGTCGCCATCGTTCCCGCCTCGGATACCGGCGCGGTCGAAATGGCGCTGTGGTCGCTGTTGGGCGCGCGCGGCTGCGACGTGCTGGCCTGGGAAGTGTTCGGCGAAGGCTGGGCGACCGACATCGAGAAACAGCTGAAGCTCAAGGATTTGCGCGTTTTGCGCGCACCCTATGGCGAGATACCCGACCTCTCCCAGGTCGATTGGAATCGCGACGTGGTCTTCCCCTGGAACGGCACCACCTCGGGCGCGCGCGTGCCCAATGGCGACTGGATCAAGGTGGACCGCCAGGGCCTGTCCATTTGCGACGCCACCTCGGCGGTCTTCGCCATGGAGCTGCCCTGGTCCAAGCTCGATGTCGTCACCTGGTCCTGGCAGAAGGTGCTGGGCGGCGAGGCGGCGCACGGCATGTTGGCGCTCAGCCCGCGCGCGGTCGAAAGGCTGGAGACTTACAAGCCCGCCTGGCCCTTGCCCAAGATCTTCCGCCTCACGTCCAAGGGCAAATTCGCCGAAGGCATTTTCCAGGAAGAAACCATAAACACGCCTTCCATGCTGGTGGTCGAGGACGCGATCGACGGCCTCAAATGGGCGGATTCGATCGGCGGCCTGTCGGCCTTGCGCGCGCGCAGCCTCGCCAATCTGGCGGCGATCGAAAAATGGGTCGCGCGCACGCCCTGGATCGCTTTCCTGGTGGCCGATCCGAAGCTCCGCTCCTCGACCTCGGTCTGCCTCAAGCCGGCCGATGAGTGGTTTTTGCGCCTGGCGCCCGATGCCCAACGCGCCCAGGTGAAGCGGCTCGAGGCGCTGCTCGATGCCGAGGGCGTCGCCTACGACATCGCCGGCCACCGCGACGCGCCGCCGGGCTTGCGCATCTGGTGCGGCTCGACGGTCGAGACCCGCGACGTCGAGGCGTTGCTGCCTTGGCTCGACTGGGCCTTCGCCGAAATCCGCCGCGCCGCCGCGGCCTGAACCCCTCTTTTCCTTCCTCATTGCAGAGAAAGATCTCGCCATGCCGAGAGTCTTGATTTCCGACGAATTAAGCCCGCGCGCGGTCGCGATATTTAAGGAGCGCGGCGTCGAAACCGTGGTGAATACCAAACTCACCCCCGACGAGCTCAAAAAGATCATCGGCGATTTCGACGGCCTGGCGGTGAGATCATCCACCAAGGTGACCAAGCCGGTGCTGGACGCCGCCAAGAAGCTCAAGGTGATCGGCCGCGCCGGCATCGGCGTCGACAACATCGACGTGCCGGCCGCGACCCAACGCGGCATCGTCGTCATGAACACGCCTTTCGGCAATTCGATCACGACGGCGGAGCACGCCATCGCCTTGATGATGGCGCTGGCGCGCCAATTGCCCGCCGCCGACCGCTCGACCCAGGCCGGCAAATGGGAAAAGTCGCGCTTCATGGGCGTCGAGTTGACGGCCAAGGTGCTGGGCGTGATCGGCTGCGGCAATGTCGGCTCGATCGTGGCCGACCGCGCTTTGGGCCTCAAGATGAAGGTCGTGGCCTATGACCCGTTCCTGTCGCCCGAACGCGCGGTCGCGCTGGGCGTAGAGAAAGTCGAACTCGACGAGTTGCTGGCGCGCGCCGATTTCATCACCCTCCATACCCCCATGACCGAAGCGACCAAGGGCATCATCGACGCCAAGGCGCTGGCCAAGACCAAAAAGGGCGTGCGCATCATCAATTGCGCGCGCGGCGGACTTATCGTGGAAGCGGATTTGAAAGCGGCGCTCGATTCAGGCCAGGTCGCGGGCGCGGCGATCGACGTCTTCCCGGTCGAGCCGGCCAAGGAGAATGTCCTTTTCGGCAACGAAAAAATCATCGCCACGCCGCACTTAGGCGCTTCGACAAACGAAGCGCAGGAGAATGTAGCGCTGCAGGTGGCCGAGCAGATGGCGGATTTCCTCATGACCGGCGCGGTGGTCAACGCGCTCAACATGCCCTCGCTTTCGGCCGAGGAAGCCAAGCGCCTCAAGCCATACATGAAACTGGCCGAGCAACTGGGCTCCTTCGCCGGCCAGCTCACCCAGAGCGGGCTCAAGAGCATATCCCTCGAATACGAGGGCCACGCCGCCGAGCTCAACGTCAAGCCGCTGACCGCGATCGCGCTCACCGCCCTGCTGAGCCCGCAACTCGACGCGGTCAACATGGTCAACGCGCCGGTGCTGTGCAAGGAACGCGGGATATCCGTCTCGGAAACCCGCAGCACCGAGCCTTCGGATTTCCAGACGCTGATCCGCGTCACGGTCAAGGGCGAGAACGGCGTGCGCGAGCTGGCCGGCACGCTCTTCGGCGGCGACCGGCCGCGCATCGTCAACATCGAGAACATTGCGCTCGAGGCCGAGCTGGGGCCGCACATGCTGTTCGTTCGCAACCAGGACAAGCCGGGCTTCATCGGCAATCTCGGCCGTTCCTTGGGCGAGGCCGGAATCAACATCGCGACATTCCATCTCGGCCGCTCGGGCCCGGGGAAAGAGGCCATTTGCCTGGTGCAGATCGACCAGCCCTTGGGCGAAGCGCTTTTGGCCAAGGTGCGCGGCATCGCCAATGTGGTCCAGGCGGCGGAACTGCATTTCTGACTTTGGCTTTTCTGTGATTATCCCCGGCAATAACACAAATTTAAGTCGGCGACTTTCCGCGGTTTCGCCACATATCTCTGCCTATATCCGGGATAGGTACCCGGGCATTCCGCCTGGGCCATGTCACGGAGGAACCCATGAACGGACTTCGTCGATACGGCAAGATGGTGGTTGCGGCGGCGCTGTTGGCGATTCTCGCCGGCTGCGTGGTTGAGCCGGTGGGCTATTACGGCCCGCACCCGTACTATTATGGCGGCTATTATCACGGCTATTACCGCTAAACGCGGGCCCGCCTGAGTCGAGTTGGAACGCAAGCCGCTCGGGGCACGCATAGCCCCGGGCGGCCGCGTAGCAAGGGCGTAGCCGTCTTGCGAAGCTAACAAAGGACAGCCCCAGGGTTTAGTTGCCGCCGCCGCGCAAAACGGCTATTCCGGCCCCCATGAATGAATCCCTGCACAAGGCGCTGCTGCCCGAAGGCCTGCGCGACCTGCTGCCGCCCGACGCCGGAATCGAGGCCGAGGTGGTGGCGCGTTTGATGGCGGTGCTGTCCGGCCACGGCTATGAGCGGGTCAAGCCGCCCTTGGCCGAGTTCGAGGAGAATTCTGCTCTCCGGCGCTGGCGCGGCCATGGCGCCGGACACCTTCCGCCTGATGGATCCGGTGTCGGGCCGCATGATCGGCTTGCGCGCCGACATGACGCCGCAAGTGGCGCGCATCGCCGCCACCCGGCTCAAGAAATCGGCCCGGCCTTTGCGCCTGTGCTACGCCGGCCAGGTGCTGCGCGTGCGCGGCAGCCAGCTCCGCCCCGAGCGCCAGGTGGGGCAGGTGGGCGCGGAGCTGATCGGCTCGGATTCGGTATCCGCCGATGTCGAGGCGATCGCGGTCGCGGTCGAGGCGCTAGCCTCGCTCGGCATCATCGGCCTGACGGTCGATCTGACCTTGCCCACTTTGGTGCCGGCGGTATGCAACGCCTTCAAGCTCGCTTCCGAGTCGGCGCTGGCGGTGCGCCGCGCGCTCGACCACAAGGACGCGGCCGCGCTCAAGGCGGCCGCGGGCAAGGCTGGATCCCTGCTGGGCGATCTCCTGAAGGCGGCGGGCGAGGGCGCCAAGGCGCAAAAGGCGCTGGCGGCGCTCGACCTGCCGAAGGACGCGGCGGCCGAACGCGCGCGGCTGGGCGAGATGGTGGCGCGGCTCAAATCCGCCGTGCCCGGCCTCGAATTCACCATCGATCCGGTCGAGAATCGCGGCTTCGAATATCACACCGGCATCAGTTTCAGCTTCTTCGCGCAGAATGTTCGCGGCGAATTGGGCCGCGGCGGGCGCTACCGCACCGATAGCGGGGGGGATAAGACGGGGCCGAGGACGCCACCGGCTTCACGCTTTACACCGACACCGTGCTCCAGGCCGTGCCCGGCAACGTGCCGGCGAAGCGCGTCTATGTGCCGGAGGGCGCCGATCCCGCCATTGCGCGCCGCCTGCGCGAGCAAGGCTGGATCACCGTGGCCGCGCTCGGGCCCGCCCGGGATACGCGCCAAGAGGCCAAGCGGCTCGGTTGCGGCCATCTGCTCGAAGGCGGCAAGCCCGTAGCCTTGAGTTGAGAATCGGGGGACAATCCTGACATGGCGAACGTCGCGGTGATCGGCGCCCAATGGGGCGACGAGGGCAAGGGGAAGATCGTCGATTGGCTGAGCGAGCGCGCCGACGTGGTGGTGCGTTTCCAGGGCGGCCACAATGCCGGCCACACCCTGGTCATCGGCAACGTCGAATACCGTCTGAGCCTCTTGCCCTCGGGCGTGGCGCGCCCGGGCAAGCTCTCGATCATCGGCAACGGCGTGGTGGTCGATCCCTGGGCGCTGATCAAGGAGATCGAGGCGATCAAGTTGAAAGGCGTCACCGTCACGCCCCAATCGCTGCGCGTCGCCGACAACGCGACCCTGATCCTGCCTTCGCATGCCGCCATCGACCGGGCGCGCGAAGAAGCGCGGGGGGCCGGCAAGATCGGCACCACCGGCCGCGGCATCGGCCCGGCCTATGAGGACAAGGTCGGCCGCCGCGCGCTGCGCCTGTGCGATCTGGCCGATGCCACCAGCCTTCCGGCCAAGCTCGATGCCTTGATGCTGCACCACAACGCGCTCTTGCGCGGGTTGGGCGCGGCCGAAATCGATGTCGCGCCGCTGCTGCAAACGCTCCGGGAAATCGCGCCCAAGGTTCTGCCCTATGCCGACCGGGTGTGGGAGCGGCTCGACGAAGCGCGCGGCGCGAAGAAACGAATTCTGTTCGAGGGCGCGCAGGGCGTGATGCTCGATGTCGATCACGGGACTTATCCCTATGTGACCTCCTCGCAAACCCATCCCGGCCAGGCCGCCTCGGGCTCGGGCCTCGGCACCGGCGCGGTGGGCTACGTGCTCGGCATCACCAAGGCCTATACTACGCGGGTCGGCAGCGGCCCGTTCCCGACCGAATTGACCGACAAGATCGGCCAGACGCTGGGCGAACGCGGCAAGGAATTCGGCGTCATCACCGGCAGGAAGCGCCGCTGCGGCTGGTTCGACGCGGTGATGGTGCGCCAGGCGGTGAAGGTCGCCGGCATCGCTGGCATCGCGCTCACCAAGATCGACGTGCTCGACGCCTTCGCCGAGATCAAGATCTGCGTCGGCTACCGCCTCAAGGGCAAGACCATCCGCTATTTGCCGGCGGGGGCGGAAGACCAGGCCGCGGTCGAGCCGGTCTACGAAACCTTGAAGGGCTGGAACGCAACCACGCGCGGCGTGCGCGATTGGGCCAAGCTTCCGGATCTGGCGGTCCAATACATCCGGCGCATTGAAGAGTTGATTGATGCTCCCGTCGCGCTCCTGTCCACCAGTCCCGAGCGCGAGGATACCGTGCTGCGGCGCGACCCGTTCAAGGATTGAAGAGTTAGATGCCCCCGCGGGTTCGGCCATGTCCCGCAAATTACCCCCGGGACGGATGGACAAACCCCAAACCCCCGCGGGTTCGGCCATGGGACGAGCCCGCAAATCTTAAATGGCCTTGGCCGGCCGCCGATGGCGGTTGCCCGATATGTAGCGCTCGGCGGCGTGGCCCAGCTGTTCGAGCCGCCCGGCGAAGAAATGATCGGCACCCGCGATCACCCGGTATGTCACGGTGATGTCGCGTTGGCCTTGCAGCCGCTCGGCCAGCGCCTTCACCCCCTCTTGCGGCACGATCTGGTCCTGGTCGCCTTGCGCGATCAGTCCCGAGGCCGGCAGCCGCGGCAGCGCGCCGAAATCGGCCAGGTTCACCGGCGGCGCCACGGCGATGAAGCCGTTGATCTCGGGCCGCCGCGCCAAAAGCTGCATGGCGATCCAGGCGCCGAAGGAAAAGCCGCCGATCCAGCAACCCTCGGCCTCGGGGTTGGCGGCTTGGAGCCAGTCGAGCACCGCCGCCGCGTCGGCCAATTCGCCCTCGCCGCCGCCCCAAACGCCCTGGCTCTTGCCGACGCCGCGGAAATTGAACCGCAAGGCGGAAAAGCCGTTGCGCGAAAAGGCGTGGAACAGGGTGTAGACCACCTTGTTGTTCATGGTCCCGCCATGCTGCGGATGGGGGTGCAGCAGCAGCGCCGCGGGCGCGCGCTTGTCCTTGGCCGGCTGATAACGGGCTTCGAGCCGCCCGGCCGGGCCGATCAGGCTTAACTCAGGCATCGCCGCCCTTTACCCATCCCACCACGCACACCATATCCCACTTACCAACTCGGGCTCTGAGCCGGGAAACCCCGGTTTCTATGGTTATTCTGGCCCGATATACTTGATCGTCTTACTGGGTCTCGGCTATAGTCCCGGCCCTTTGGCGGCGCGCCATCATATAGCAAGCGGATCCCGGATGTTGAAGCACCTGCAAGACGATATCGGCCATGTGTTGAAGCTGGACCCCGCCGCCCGTTCGCGGCTCGAGGTGCTGCTGTGCTATCCCGGCATCCATGCCGTGCTGTTTCACCGCGCCGCGCATTGGCTGTGGATTCACGGCCGCCTGCTGTTGGCGCGATTCGTCTCGCAGCTCGGGCGCTTCATCACCGGAATCGAGATCCATCCCGCCGCCGAGATCGGCAACCGCCTGTTCATCGACCATGGCGGCGGCGTGGTGATCGGCGAAACCACAGTCATCGGCGACGACGTGACTCTCTACCAGGGCGTGACCCTGGGCGGCACCACCCTCAACCGCGGCGCCAAGCGCCATCCCACCATCGAGGACGGCGTCATCATCGGCGCCGGCGCCAGGGTCCTGGGCAACTTCACCGTGGGCAAGAACGCGCGCGTCGGCGCCAACGCCGTGGTGCTGCACGCCGTGCCGGCCGGAATTTCCGTCGCTGGCATTCCGGCCAAGGAACTCGGCGCCAAGCTCGAGGCGCCCAAGGACTTCCTGCCTTACGGCACGCCTTGCGAGGATCTGCCCGACCCGATCGCGCGCTGCGTCGCCAGCCTGATGGACGATGTGGGGGCGCTCAAGAAGCGCCTGGCCGAGCTCGAATCGGAGAAGTCATCCACCGAGGCGGAAGTCCTGCCCTTCGCCGAGGGTGACACGCCGCCGCGCGGCCAGCGCCGCAAGCTCTGACGGGAGAATGACATGAGACTCAGCACCAAGGGACGTTATGCGGTGATGGCGCTGGTCGACATCGCCAAATACGGCAAGGGCGAACCGATCTCGCTGGCCGACATTGCCGAGCGCCAGGTGATCTCGCTCTCCTATCTCGAGCAGCTTTTTGCCAAGTTGCGCGCCGCCGATCTGGTCAAGAGCGTGCGCGGTCCGGGTGGGGGTTATCTCCTGTCGCACGGCGCGGGATTCACGCGCATTTCCGACATCATCCTGGCGGTGGACGAGCCGATCCGCGCCACGCGCTGCACCCCCGCCGCGCCGATGAGTTGCGGCGGCAACAACACCCGCTGCCTCACCCACGATCTGTGGGAGGAGCTCGGCAACCAGATCCACCTCTATCTGAGTTCGGTGACCCTGGCCGACGTGTGCGAGAACCGCATCCTCGGCAGCAGCGGCGCGCTGCACCGCAACCAGTTCGACCGGCCCGCCGCTCCGGCCGACGCCGCGCAGTAACCGGGGTTCCGGCCCCGTGACCCAAAGCCCTGTTTATCTTGATTGGAACGCCACGGCGCCGTTGCGTCCCGAAGCACGCGCGGCGATGGACGCGGCGCTCGACCATTGCGGCAATGCTTCCTCGGTCCACCGCGCCGGGCGCGCCGCTAGGCGGATCGTCGAACAGGCGCGGTCCCAGGTGGCGGCTTTGGCCGGGATTTCTCCCGAACAGGTGGTGTTCACCTCCGGCGGCACCGAGGCCAATGCCCTGGCGCTGGGCGGTTTCCCCGCCAGGCGGTTGATCGTTTCATCCGTCGAGCATGATTCGGTGCTGGAAAACGCGCCCGGCGGCGCGCGCATTCGCGTGACGCGCGAGGGCGTGGCCGATCTGGCCTCGCTTGAAACCCAGCTAGCGCGGGACAAGAGCCCGGCTCTGGTCTCGCTCATGCTCGCCAATAACGAAACCGGCGCCATCCAACCCGTGGCCGAGGCCGCTTCACTCGCCCATGCCAGGGGCGCGCTGTTCCATTGCGACGCCGTCCAGGCGGCGGGCAAGCTTCCTCTCGATCCGCGATCCCTCGGCTGCGATCTCATGACGCTCTCGGCGCATAAGCTCGGCGGCCCGCAAGGCGCGGGCGCGCTCATCCTCGCCGCTGGAATCGAGCTCGTGCCGCTGTTTCGCGGCGGCGGGCAGGAGCGCGGACGGCGCGCCGGCACCGAGAACCTGGCCGGCATAGCGGGCTTCGGCGCCGCCTGCGCCGCGGCCTCGTCATGTCTTTCCGATTTCAGCCGCGTCGCCCGCTTGCGCGATCGCGCCGAGGCCCGGCTCAAGGAAATCGCGCCCGATGCGGTGGTGTTCGCTTCGGGCGTGCCGCGCCTCTCCAACACGCTCTGCATCGCCATGCCGGGCGTGCCGGCCTCGACCCAGGTGATGGCGCTCGATCTGGCCGGCGTGATGGTCTCCGCCGGCTCGGCCTGTTCCTCGGGCAAGGTCAGGCGCAGCCACGTACTCGAAGCCATGGGCGCTCCCGAAAACCTGTCCGAGTGCGCCATCCGCATCTCCTTGGGCTGGAGCACGGCTGAATCCCAAATCGATCGTTTGGCCGAATCTTGGGGCGCGCTTTACGCCCGTTGCCGCGCGAGCGCCGCATGACCGCCGCCGCAGCCCGCCGCCCCAACGCGCGGCCGGTCTATCTCGACTACCAGGCGACCACGCCCTGCGATCCGCGCGTGGTCGAGGCGATGCTGCCCTTCTTCACCGAGAAATTCGGCAATCCCGGTTCGCTCACCCACGCCTATGGCCGCGAGGCCGAGGCGGCGGTGGAACAGGCGCGATCCCAGCTGGCCGAGCTGATCGGCGCCGAGCCGCGCGAGATCGTCTTCACCTCGGGCGCGACCGAATCCAACAACACGGCCTTGAAGGGTGCGGCGCATTTCCACCGCCAATTCGGCAAGGACCAGGTGGTGACGCTGACGACCGAGCATAAATGCGTGCTCGAAAGCGCGCGGTCGCTGGAGGAAGAGGGCTTCCGCGTCGCCTATGTTCCCGTCGGGCGCGACGGGCTGGCCGATCTCGGCCGTCTCGAAGCCGCGATTTCCGGCCAGACCTCCATCGTCTCGGTCATGGCGGCGCATAACGAGATCGGCGTGATCCAGCCCTTGAAGGAAATATCCGCGCTCGCGCGCGCCAAGGGCGCGCTGTTTCATTCCGACGCCGCCCAAGCGGCGGGCAAGATGCCCTTTGATGTGGAAGAAATTGGCCTCGATCTGGCATCCATCTCCGGCCACAAAATCTACGGCCCCAAGGGCGTGGGCGCGCTTTATCTGCGCCGCCGGCCGCGCGCCCGCATCACGCCGCTGATCGACGGCGGCGGACAGGAGCGCGCCATGCGCTCGGGCACATTGCCGGTGCCGCTGATCGTCGGGCTGGGTCAAGCGGCCGCGATCGCCCGATCCGAGATGGAAGGCGAAGCGCGGCGGCTTTTGGTCCTGCGCGCGCGATTGCTCAACGGCCTTAAAACCCGCATTCCCGATCTGGTGCTCAACGGCCATGCCGAGCGGCGCCTGCCCGGCAACCTCAATCTGAGCTTCCCCGGCGTCAAGGCGCCCGATCTCATCGCCGCCTGCCCGGGCCTGGCGCTCTCGACCGGCTCGGCCTGCACCGCCGCGGAGGTCGAGCCTTCCTATGTGCTGAAGGCCTTGGGCATGGGCGAGGATATCGCCGGCTCTTCGCTGCGCATCGGCATCGGCCGCTTCACCACCGCCACCGAGATCGACTTCGCCGTCGAAACCGTATCCGCGGCCCTCGACCGGCTTCGTTCGGCCCCGGGGGTGACAAGCGCATCCGGCGGGACTACATAAGGGGTTAGGGAGATTTCCCATGGCGTTACGGCAGGCAATGACGGTGACGGAAGCGGCGGCGGGCCGCATCCAGGCGCTTTTGCAAAAGCGCGGCAAGCCCTCGGCGGGCATCCGCATCGGCGTGCGCTCGCGCGGCTGCTCGGGCCTGACCTATACCCTCGAATACGCCGACGAGAAGGGCAGGCTGGACGAGGTGGTGCAAGACAAGGGCGTCACCATCCTGATCGACCCCAAGGCGAGCATGTTCATCATCGGCACCGAAATGGACTATGTCGAGGACAAGCTGCAATCGGGCTTCACCTTCCGCAATCCCAACGAAAAGGGCCGTTGCGGCTGCGGCGAATCCTTCCACGTCTGAATCTTCCCCTAACTTGGCCCGGTCCCGGCGATGAAGCTGTTCCAGATCGAGGAGCCTGAAGGCGGGCTCTCTCCGGCCGAAGGCCCGGGCGCCTCGGTCGGCATCGACCTGGCCCCCGGGGGTTCGGCGGTGGCGGTGTCGTTGGGCGGCAACGCCGAAATCCTGCCCGATGGCGATGGGCAGCGGCGGCTCGACCCGCAAGGCGTGTTCGGTCCCGGCGGGGCGATCGACGTCAAGAATCTCGCGGCTCATCTCCTGGCCTTGCGCGCGCGGGCCGAAAAGCAATTGGCCCGCCCGGTGACTCATGCGGTGATCGCGGCGCCCGGCCTCGACGCGGATGCCCACGCCGCCATCGTCAAGGCGGCGTCGGCCGCTTCCATCGAACTGTTGGCGCTTTACACCCGCGGCGAGGCGGTTGGCTTCGCCAAGGGCGTGGTCTCGGCCGACGCCGCTTGCCTTGGCGCGGCGATCCGCGCCGAGGAAGAAGCGCCGCCCGCCGGATGAAACCTGATATAAGAGCCGCGGTTTTAGAGTTGGCAAGATTGGCTATGGGTTGAATGATGCCGAGAATGACCTTCATCCAGCGCGACGGAACGCGCAAGGAAGTGGATGCGCCGGTGGGGTTGTCGGTGCTGGAGATCGCGCACCGCAACGACGTCGACATCGAGGGCGCGTGCGAAGGTTCGCTCGCCTGTTCGACCTGCCACGTCATCGTCGAACCCGAATGGTACGAACTGCTCAAGGACGCGAGCGAGGACGAGGAGGACATGCTCGATCTGGCCTTCGGTCTGACCAAGACTTCGCGGCTCGGTTGCCAAATCGTCATCACCGAGGAATTGGACGGCCTGGTCGTCCGCCTGCCGCACGCCACCCGCAACATGATGGGGGTTTGACCCCGTGGACGGGGCCCGCTCCTCCTCCCGCGCGCGCATCGTCGTCGCCATGTCGGGCGGCGTCGACAGCTCGACCGTCGCGGCGCTTCTGGCCGAACAGGGCCACGAGGTCGTCGGCGTCACGCTCCAGCTCTACGATCACGGCCAAGCCGCCGGCAAGAAGGGCGCGTGCTGTGCCGGCCAGGACATCCACGATGCCGCGCGCGTCGCGGAGAAGATCGGCATTCCCCATTACGTGCTCGATTACGAAAAGAGTTCCGGTCGACGTGATCGACGATTTCGCCGAGACCTATGTGCGCGGCGAAACCCCGGTGCCCTGCATCCGCTGCAACGAGACGGTGAAGTTCCGCGATTTGCTTGCCGTGGCGCGCGATCTGGGCGCGGCATCGCTCGCCACCGGCCACTACGCCCGCCGGGTCGATGGGAAGGACGGGCCGGAGCTGCATCGCGCGGCCGATACGGGCCGCGACCAGAGCTATTTCCTCTACCGCACCACGCGCGCGCAATTGGATTTCCTGCGTTTTCCGCTGGGCGGGCTTTCCAAGGACCAGACCCGCGATCTGGCCGGCCGCTTCGATCTGCCGGTGGCGCAAAAGCCCGACAGCCAGGACATCTGCTTCGTGCCTTCCGGCTCCTACGGCGAGTTGGTGGCGAAGCTGCGCCCGGAAGCCTCCGAGCCGGGCGAGATCGTGGACCATGCGGGCCATGTGCTGGGCCGCCACCCGGGCGTGATCCATTTCACCGTCGGGCAGCGCAAGGGTCTGGGCGTGGCCGCGGCGGAGCCGCTTTATGTCCTCAAGCTCGAGCCGGAAACCCGCCGCGTGGTGGTGGGGCCGCATGAAGCGCTGGGCGCGCGCCGCGTATCCTTGGGCGCGGTCAATTGGCTGGGCGCCATGCCGCCGGCGGAGGGCTTCAAGGCGTCGGTCAAGCTGCGCTCGGCCCAGGCGCCGTTGCCCGCCATCGTCACGCTCGACGGCAAGGGAGCCGGCGAAGTGGTGTTGGACAAGCCCGCTTTCGGCGTGGCGCCGGGCCAGGCCTGCGTCGCCTATGACGGCGACCGGCTTCTGGGCGGCGGATGGATCAGGCGGGGGTGAGGGATTTCGGCGGCGCGCGATATCCGCGCCGGATCGTCTGGGCCTTCGCCTACATCGCCTGGAAAACCGCCTTGAGATGCGCGTCGTATTTGATCGCGTGTTCGAGGAACCGAATCTTCAGATCATGGGCCAGCGTCGATTGGGCCGGGCCGGTCGGAACGATGGACGTGGAGGATCGCATCGAATTTTGAGAGCGTCTGCGCGTGTTCGGCGATGTGTTCATGGAGGACGGCATCGCTCATGGCCTTGAGGTAAGCCGTATGCTTGGCTGAGAAGATTTCGCGCGCTCGCCGATTTCGCGCATGACTGCATTCTCGTGCCTGAGATGATCTCCATGGCGAGTCAGGGCGCTCAACAGGGGGGTGAGTTGATGAAGCGCCTGCTTGGCGCGCTCGGCGGCGTGGATTTCATTCATGAGCTAGACCAGGCGGCTATGTTGCGCGTCGAGTTCTCGATGGCCGACGGCTAATGCCTCGCTCCAGGCAATGAGAGGCGGACCCATTCGTCATCTATGTTCCGTTTGCCGCACGAAATCAACTTTTGCCGTTACGAAGCTCCGCCCATTCCGTCCAGCGCGAATCGCCTGGGATGGCGACGGATCGTGCTCGGCTCGCGCCTGGGTGCTAGGCAACGGCTCCGCACGTCAGGTGCTACGCGAGGCTTGACCAGGACGATCTTACCGATGGACCCGCAATATCGATTCGCGCTTGCCGATGCCGTGCTGCTGCTCCATCTCGGCATCATCCTCTTCAATGTTCGGCCTGATCGCGATCCCCTTGGGCGCCTGGCGCGGCTGGGATTCGTCCGCGTCTTCTGGTGGCGCGCGCTTCACCTCGCCATCCTCGCCGCGGTGGCGCTCCAGGCCGTGCTGCAACGGGTCTGCTTCCTGACCGTCTGGCAGTTCGATCTCCTGCAACCGGCGGGCGGGCTCGCCGCGCCCACGCCGCTTATGCGGCCTGGTCGACCGGCTGATTTATTGGCCGCTGCCGCTTTGGGTCTTTGAGGTGCTTTACGTCGCGGTCTGTCTTTATGCGCTGCTGCTGTGGCGGCTGGTGCCGCCGCGTCTGCCGCCGCTTTCGCTAGGCTGGCTCGCCTAAGCTGCCTCGCTAGGTTTTTCCGGCGCGAAGCGGCCCGCGATACTCCACCGCCGAGAAAGACCCCGTGCCGTGATGGGGGTTCGGCGCGTGAATGACTTGCCGCTCGCCCGGATTGCCGCAACCGCCGGAGTCCTTTCGGCCGCCGCGCTGCTTTTGCTGTCGCACCCCGCCGCCGCCGGCCCCCCGTTCCTGACCGACGATCCCGAGCCGGTCGAATACCAGCATTGGGAAATCTACGCCTTCTCGCAGGGCACGCATAAGCAAGGCGACACATCGGGCACGCTGCCGGGGGTCGAAATCAATTACGGCGCGGCCCCCAATCTGCAACTCCATGTCATCGCGCCGTTCGGCTCCTTCGACAAGCCCAACGGCAGTACCGGAACGAAATTCGGCTACGGCGATACCGAGCTGGGCGTCAAATACCGCTTCATCGAGGAGAGCGAAGCCGGCTGGTGGCCGCAGATCGGCGTGTTCCCGCTGGTCGAGGTGCCCACGGGAAACCAGCAACGCGGCCTGGGCACCGGCCATACGCATGAATTCCTGCCGGTGTGGCTGCAAAAGGGTTTCGATCCTTGGGTGACTTATGGCGGTGGCGGTTACTGGATCAATCCCGGCCCGGGCAACCAGAACTACTGGTTTTTCGGCTGGCTGCTTCAGCGGCAGGTGACCAAACAACTGGCCTTGGGCGGCGAGGTCTTCCACCAAACCGCCGACAAGATCGGCGGCCCGGATAGCACGGGATTCAATCTCGGCGGTATCTACGATTTCACCGATGATTACCACCTGCTGTTTTCGGCCGGACGGGGAATTCAAAACGCCGCGGCAACCAACAAATTCTCGTATTACCTGGCCTTCCAACTGACCTTCTGACGAAAGCTGAAACGCGATTGATCTGCGTCATTGTCAAAAGACGCCATCGGGACTAATGGGTGTAATGTGTAGGTCGATGATCCTTCGCTCCCGTACCGGAGAGAGGTGCCTCATGCGCAATCCTGTCCTGTCGCGCTTCGCCAAGATTTTTGGATGGATTGTTCTGGCCCTGCTGATCGCCTGCGGTCCGCAGTTCCTGGTTTCTCCGGCCATGGCGCAACACAGTCACGGGGGCGGCGGTAGCTGGCATGGCGGCGGGGGCGGCTGGCATGGCGGTGGCGGCTGGCGTGGCATGGCGGCGGCTGGTATGGCGGCGTCGGACTCGGTTGGTGGGGCTGGCCGTATTATTTGGACTCGCCCTATTACCCCTATGCGTATTACCCGCCGCCGGTTTATCAGGCGCCGGCGGTCATAGCGCAGGCGCCGGCCCCTGCGGCCGCGCAAGCCTCATCCTGGTACTATTGTGCCAATCCAAAGGGCTATTACCCCTATGTCCAATCTTGCCAGGGCGCGTGGCAAGCGGTGCCGGCCGTTCCGCCGGGCGCGCAGCATTAGCCGCGCAGGGGTGTTTCGCTAATTTTGCTTCGCACGATGCCTCGGGCCTGAAGGATAGGCCCTCGGCTGTGCTTCGCTAGACTTGCCGGCCGCGCGGCGTTCCCGCGATACTCCGCCGCCATGAAAGACGCCGTCAAAGTCAAAAAGGTCGTGCTCGCCTATTCGGGCGGCCTCGATACCTCGGTCATCCTGCGCTGGCTGCAGGAGACCTATGGCTGCGAGGTGGTGACCTTCACCGCCGATATCGGCCAGGGCGGGGAGATCGAGCCGGCGCGGAAAAAGGCCGAGGCCATGGGCGTGAAGCAGATCTTCGTCGAGGATCTGCGCGAGGAATTCGTGCGCGATTTCGTCTTCCCCATGTTCCGGGCCAATGCGCTCTACGAGGGCCAATATCTGCTCGGCACCTCCATCGCCCGGCCCCTGATCGCCCAGCGCCAGATCGCGATCGCCGAGAAGGTGGGCGCCGACGCGGTGGCGCACGGCGCCACCGGCAAGGGCAACGACCAGGTGCGGTTCGAGCTGGCCTATTACGCCTTGAAGCCCGACATCAAGGTGATCGCGCCGTGGCGGGAATGGGATCTTAATTCGCGCTCGAAGTTGATCGACTACGCCGAGAAGCACCAGATTCCGATCGCCAAGGACAAGCGCGGCGAGGCGCCGTTCTCGACCGACGCCAACCTTCTGCATATCTCGGCCGAGGGCAAGGCGCTGGAAGACCCTTGGCACGAGCCCGAGGAATTCATCTACAGCCGCACGGTCGCGCCCGAACAGGCGCCCGACAAGCCCGAATATGTCGAAATCGAATTTTTAAAGGGCGACGCGGTGGCGGTGGACGGCAAGAAGCTTTCGCCGGCCGCGCTCTTGACCAGGCTCAATGAACTCGGCGGCAAGCACGGCATCGGCCGGCTCGATTTGGTCGAGAACCGGTTCGTCGGCATGAAGTCGCGCGGGGTCTACGAGACGCCCGGCGGCACCATCCTCCATGCGGCGCATCGGGGCATCGAAAGCCTGACGCTCGACCGGGGCGCGGCCCATCTCAAGGACGAGCTCATGCCGCGCTATGCCGAGCTCATCTATAACGGATTCTGGTTCTCGCCCGAGCGGGACATGCTCCAGGCCGCGATCGACCTGAGCCAGCGCGACGTCGAAGGCATTGTGCGCTTGAAACTCTACAAGGGTCTGGCGCGGGTGGTCGGGCGGAAATCGCCCAAATCGCTCTACAGCCTCGCGCATGTGACCTTCGAATCCGACAATGTTTACGACCAGCGCGATGCCGAGGGCTTCATCAAGCTCACCGCGCTCCGGCTGCGGCTGGCGAAAAAGCTGCGCGCCCCAAGAAATAGCGCTTCTTTTCTAAGCCTTTGATATGACGGTATGATCGCCGTCATATCTGCCGCGTTATTACCCTGGAAATTTCAATTTTTCGCCACGATCGGCTCCCATCCTTTGCGCATCATCCACAGCGAAAGGGTGGAACCATGTCGACGCGCATTGGAATTCTCATGGTTGTGGCGGCTCTGCTTTTGTCCGCTTGCGGCACGAATCCGGGTGACCGCGCCGGCACGGGCGCGCTCATCGGCGCCGCCGGCGGCGCGGCGATCGGCGCCATGGTCGGCGCTCCGCTGCAGGGCGCCGCGATCGGCGCCGGCGCCGGCGCTTTGACCGGCGCGGCGACCAGCCCGAATAACATCAATCTGGGCAAGCCGGTCTGGGATCAATAACCCCCCATTGCTCCCGGCATTCGGCTGAACCTGCCGCCTCCTCGGAAGCAATTTCGAGGGGGCGGTTCTTTGTTGCAGGATTCAATTAAAGCTTGGGCTCGGGCAGGCCGCGCCGCCGGCAAGACGCCAGCAGCGTATTGCGCAACAGGCAGGCGATGGTCATGGGACCGACGCCGCCCGGCACCGGGGTGATCGCGCCGGCCACTTGGCACGCCTCGGCGAAGGCGACGTCGCCGACCAGCCGGCTCTTGCCGTCGGGCGTCGCGATCCGGTTGATGCCGACATCGATCACGGTGGCGCCCGGCTTGATCCAGGCGCCTTTGACCATCTCGGGCTTGCCCACCGCGGCCACCAGGATATCCGCTTGGTGCGCGATCGCGGGCAGGTCGCGGCTCTTGGAATGGGCGATGGTGACGGTGCAGTTCTCGGCCAGCAGCAGCGCCGCCATCGGCTTGCCGACGATGTTGGAGCGGCCGAGCACCGCCGCATGGGCGCCGGCCAAGCTGCCCAGCGTCCGGCGCAGCAGCATCAGGCAGCCATAGGGCGTGCAGGGCACCAGCGCCTTGCCCCCGCTCCACAGCCGGCCGACATTGGCGGGGTGGAAGCCGTCGACGTCCTTGGTCGGATCGATGGCGTCGATGACGCGCTGTGAATGGATCTGCTTCGGGAGCGGCAGTTGCACCAGGATGCCGTCCACCTCGGGATCGGCACTGAGCCGCGCCACCAACGCGAGCAATTGCGATTCGCCGGCGGCTGCGGGCAAGCGATGCTCGAAGCTCTTCAAGCCCGCCTCGGCCGAGGCCTTGCCCTTGTTTTTGACATAGACTTGGCTGGCCGGATCCTCGCCCACCAGCACCGCGGCCAGCCCGGGCTGGAAGCCGTGCTTGGTCTTGATCTCGGCGGCGGCCTTGGCAATGGCTTGGCGCAATTCGGCCGCCAGCGCCTTGCCGTCGATCAGCCTTGCTTGAGCCATGGCCGCAGCCCCTCCGCGATCCGGGGCAGGAGCCGGGCGGGATCGCCCGCGATGTGCACCAGCTTGCGCCTGCCCGAGGCGCCCGACGCCAGGCTCAGATCGCGCTTGGGAAGTTTGAACAAACCGGACAGCAGGGCGATGAGATCGGCATTGGCCTTGCCGTCCTCGGGTGGCGCGTGGACGGCGAGCTTCAGGCTGACGCCGCCGGAGGGTTCCTCGACCAACCCGAGCACGCGGCTGGACGCGGCCTTGGGCGTAACCCGCACCGCGAGATTGACGCCGGACCGGGCGGCGGAGAAGGGCAGGGCCATCGCGCCGGTCAGGACATCGTCAGCAAATAGAACTCGAACTGCCGCAGCTCCATGGTGATGAACCACAGGATGACCAGCAGGATCACCGGCGAAATATCGACGCCGCCGAAATTGGGCAGGATGCGCTGGATCGGCGCCAGCGCCGGTTCGGTCAGGCGGTAGAGAACATCCACCACCCGCGCCACGCCGCGGTTGTGGGTGTTGATGACGCCGAAGGCGATCAGCCAGCTCGCCACCGCAGCCAGGATGACCACCCACCAATAGAGGTTGATGAGGACGATCGCGACCTCGATCACCGGCACCAGGAAATTGCTCATGGGACGCTCATTCTCCGTAGGGCGCAGGCCAGACCCTAACCCCGCTTCCTGGACGGCGCAAGATTGGGCCCGGCGGTCCGATCGGGGCCGCCGGAATTGACAAGCGGCATGGCCGGCGCGATGGTCGGCGCGACGGGGAAGGAGTCCCCCAAAACCGCCGTCCCGGCTGATGACTCCTGATGCGTGTATCAGACGCACGGGAATCCCTAATGCGCGGCGTGAACGACCGGAAATTCCTCAACCGCTGGCAGATGCTCCACCAGGCCACCTGCCCAAATCCGACGGCGACGGGGTGGCGCGTCGGCGATGTCGAATGGCGCAAGCAGCGGCTCAGCCTCGCGGGCGGCGATTTCACGCTTTCGCTCGATGTGCATCGCCTGAGCCGCCATCCGGCGGGCGGGGGCGGCTGGATCCTGCTGGTCGTGGCCGAGCATTGGTGGGACGGCGGACAGGCGGCCATCAAATCGGCCAGCTGGGCGCGCGTGCTTGAAGGCAGCGCCAAGGCGGTGCTCGCCTGGATGCGGGAGCGGGACGGGGCCCGCCCGGAATCTTGACACGGCGCGAAGCATCGCCACATAGTCCGCGCCACCGCGGGCGGGGCAGTAGCTCAGTTGGGAGAGCGCGACGTTCGCAATGTCGAGGTCAGGGGTTCGATCCCCCTCTGCTCCACCATTCTTTTCCGCTGAAATCCTGAATAAGTGAGCCGCGCCGCTTCAACGGCGCTTGCTTGCTTCTGCTCCAATCTGCTCAAAATTGCGCGAACGTGCATGGAACTGTGGTGCAAAATCGGTGCACTTTGTACCGCGAGTGTTCTCTAAAATCTGGTCATGCGGGCATGTCGTCACGGCCCGGTTTGAAAAGGTTACCAGAATGCCACCGTCCGATCCAATTTCAGCCGAAGCTCCTTCTGTCGCGAGACTGCCGACCGCGACCGCGATACGAATTGAGCCCCCACCGGGATGGGGCACGGATCCATTATCGGCGTTTATCGACCAAGCCCGGCATAATCAATTCGCGACCTTCGCGCGCCATCAGAAATGGTTCAAACGATTCGTCGAACTCGACGGTTGCTTTTTGACGATCGGCAAAGACTGGATCAACCCGCCCAACATCGTTACCCCTCTGCTGTTTTTCCGAGCCCATGCCGCGTATCGCGCGGTGAGCGGCCTGACAGTTGGAGGCCAGATAGCAGAAACGTTCCCGACATTGCGTTCTTGCCTCGAATATTCCTGCTACGCTCTACACATCAGCCGCAATCCCGAGCTCGGCGAGGTTTGGTTGCACCGTCACAAAGACGCTGCGACGCTTAAACGCGTAAAAAATAAATTCACGGTAAAAAATGTGCGCGACACCTTGCGCGCGTGCAATCGCCATGCAGCAGATAGATTCGATCTGCTCTACGATCGAACGATAGATTTCGGAGGCCACCCCAACGAACGCGCCGTCACTGGCAGTATGGCGATCACGGAGCGCGATGGTAAGCACTATGTCGTGCAGAAATATCTGCACGGCGATGGAGTTGAATTGCTCCACGGTTTAAAGACGACAACGCAGGTCGGATTGGTCAGCCTGGAAATCTTCAACGAGGTTTTCGGTCCGCGATTCGAGCTGCTCGGTGTGAAGGATAGATTGCTCAAAGCACGTAGGACCTTCGAGAAGGTCGGCGGACCTGAATCCGCGGATAGGCAATGAACAGCTTTAGCTATTAAGATCGCTGGCTTCGAAGGAGCAAATCTTGCCTCAGTCGCCTAAACTGGCCGCGGGGACCGGTTTCACTTTCGAGAATTTGGTTGCCGCGCGCTATTTGGCCGCGCTGCTGACCGAGCACACCATGCCCGGCGCCGGCGGCATTGTCACAAAATTGGCGTTGCAGCAACGCGATTTCGGGGAGCCTCTTGATGATGTGATTGTCGATGTTCAGACTGCGTCGGGTGCGTCCGCTCGGCTCAGCTTGCAATGCAAGGCCAGCATCATCATCAGCAGCGCCGCCAGCAATACCGACTTCCGCGAAATCATCCGTGATAGCGTCAAGACGCTGCAAAAGACCAACTTTCAAGATAATCGGGACCGTTTCGGTGCCGCAGTTGGTTCGATTGCCGCCGGCACGTTCGGCACCCTAACCACTCTATGCGAGTTGGCACGGGACAGCGACACCATCGAGCATTTCGAGAAGCGCTTTCTGCCTGGGGGCAATACCAGCGTCGAGCAGAAGAACACGAAAGATCTGATCGGAAATTTGGTCGCCGAGAAATCTTGGCGCGGATTTTTCGCAAGCGTTTCTATACCGTTTCCTGCGCCATTTCGTGATCGTCCAATTCGACTATCTCCACGAAGGCGCGGTGGATAGCGCAGAAGCTATTAATGCCGTCCGTCCTGCCTTGCTTGATAACGATGGCAGTTATGCTGGCGCACTATGGAGCGTGCTGTGTGAAATCGCCAGAGAAGGAGCTGGTCGGTCGGCGCGATTCTCGCGGCCTGAGCTGGTGACCCGTATCGACCGATCTATTCCCCTAGCAGGCGCCAAGTCTCTTAAGGGTGATCTAACAAAGCTTTCGGAGCTTGTCACGGACTGGGTCCGTGACATTGATGATGACGTGGGCGGCGTGCGCCTGTCGCGTGGCGCGTTGGCGGCGGAACTCTTAGATCTTATCGGGCGCGAGCGCTTCATTCAGGTACGTGGTCTTCCCGGCTCCGGCAAGTCCGTACTCTTGCGGCAACGTATTGAAGCAGACCTAGAGAAAGGCCCAGTTCTTTTTTTAAAATCAGATCGGCTGGAAGGGAAGAGTTGGACTTCCTTTGCGCGCGCCGTCGGACTGTCCGGAACCTCCTTGGTCAATTTGTTAGTGGAGGTTGGGGCTGTCGGCACGTCGGTTCTCTACATCGACGGCATCGACAGAGTTGAAAAAGAGCATCAGGGCGTCATTGCCGATGTGGTGAGGACGATACTGACTGAACCGCTTCTGACAAACTGGCGCATTGTGATCTCGCTGCGGGACGCGGGCTCGGAGCCGGTCCGCACCTGGCTCCCAGATCTGTTTGAAAAAGGGCGCTTGGATACTGTCGATGTCGGTCAACTGGATGACGCGGAAGCCGAAACCTTGGCCAAGGCCAGACCGGAGCTTGCGGCGGTTCTGTTCGCCCGCGGTGCTGTTCAAGAAGTCGTCAGGCGCCCCTTCTTTACGAAGGTGCTGAGCCAAGCCATGGCAGGCTCTGGTGCCAGTTCGAGTTTTGCTCCGGCCTCGGAAGTGGATCTAATCGAAATCTGGTGGTCGCGTGGGGGAATTCAATGCCACTGGCGCAGGGGCGACAGCGCGCCAGCGCGCCATTGTCGAACTGGCATCCCTGCGGGTTCGCAGCCTCAGTCAGCCGATTTCTCTCTCGGACATGAGCGCTTCCACTACTGAGGCTTTGGATGGGCTAGTGGCGGACGGTATCTTGCAGGCGGTCCGTGCAGGTCACAGCGTTCGCTTCTCCCACGATATCTTCTTTGAATGGTCGATGTATCACCGCCTGGTGGATCGAGGTGATGCCTGGGCTGAAGAGATCAGGCTTGCGGGTGAACCGCCGGTGATCGGCCGTGTCGTGGAGCTTCTATCTCAGGCTGATTTTGCCGCTGATAGAGAGTGGGAGGCAACGCTCAGTAAGCTCGAAAAGTCCAGGATGCGGTCTCAATGGACGCGGGCCTGGCTGTTGGGGCCGATTGCTGCTGCCAGCTTCGACGCTAACCGAGATCGCTACTATGCGATTTGCGAGAAAGAAGACTTCCGCTGGCTGGGAAAAGCCCTGGTTTGGTTCCAAGCCGAAAAAACAATTCCCAACGCGGCGATTTTAGACGGCCGACTGGCGAGCAATCATCTACAACGCCATGAAATCGTGCGCCTGGCCGACACGTTTGGCTGGCCGTCCGACATTGGTGCATGGGGTCGGCTGTTGCGGGTCGTTCTGGATCGTATCGGCAGCATTCCCGTGACGTTAGTACCAGACGTCGTGGTCCTCTTTGAGGTTTGGGAGAACGCGCTGCGGGGTTACCGCAATACAATCTCATCTCGACTGCTGGAACAGGCCGCAGCGTGGCTCAGTGAGATTGAAAAGCACCGACACGAAAAATGGGGCTTTCGTACTAAACGAACACCGTCGCGCTGGGGTGCACTCGAGTCTGACATGGAAGATCTTGAAGATTCCCTCCGGTCTTTGGTGCTTCGGGCGACCAGCACGCGGCCGGACTTGGTAAAAGCATATTTGTCGGAACTTTTAGCGGATGAGTATCGGTTGGATGAAGTTTTCAAAGGGGTGGTGCTTTATTCGCCGTTCTTAGCAAACACTCATGCGTCGCAGCTAGTTGATACAAGCCTGCTTCATTTCAGGGACGAGTTGCCACAGGCGCGAGCTGACAAGGAGCTCGCTGACCGCCGGGCGAGGGGAGAGCGCCGCCGCCTGGCAAGCAGCAAACCGGGAAACGAGCGCACCAAGGAAGATGAACTGGTGCTCAGCGGACCTGTCTCGATTCTCGATTTGTCTTTCGGAATGTTCGAATGGGACAATCTCGCAATCGGTAAGGACACGGGGGAATATTTCCCTGCTTCACCGCTGCGCCAGCCATTTCACGCACTTTTTGATTCGGCGCCTGCTGAAGCGCTTCGTCTTATCAGGGAATTGTCCAACCATGCGATCACGGCTTGGCGTCAATTACATCGTCTCGACCCCCAACGGCAGGGGACGCCGATTCCTTTGGAACTGGATTTTCCGTGGGGCAGGCAACAGTTTTGGGGTAATGGGCGAGAGTATCTGTGGGCTCGAGGTTTATGGGCACCAAAGCCGCTCTCCGGTGCGTACCTAACAATGGAAAGTTGGGCTTTACGGCAACTCGAAGCTGGAAAGTCTGTCGATGCAGTTATCGAGGAGATTGTTCGGGGCAACGAGTGTATCGCGGCCGTCGGGGTCGCCGTTGCTGTCGCGCTGAAGTCCCAGGCGGTGACAGAGACAACCCTCCCGTTCTTCACCTCGCAGCGTCTATGGAAGTATGATCTTCAGCGCAAGGTGGAGGAAGTAAGTATTGCATCTTCCAGCATGATAGGCTTTTACCGGCCCGGTGACCGCACACATGCTGAGGCCGTCCAGGCGCTCAACGCTTTGTCTTTTCGCCATTACTGGATACGCGATTATATTCCCATGTTTCTGCTTGCTGCCGATAAACCGCTGGTTAAGCGTGCGCGGAAGGCTATCAAGGCATTCTCAACCAATCTGCCATTCGAATATGAGGAGCAGAAAGCCTATCCGAAGATCGTCGCGGATCTGACAGAAGATGGGAAGTTCAACGCCGAGTTTGCGAAGCCGAAAAAACGTCAAGATCGCGCCTGTTCCCAACAATGACACACAGAAAGTTGTCTATATCGATAATCCCTTGGCGCGTGAGCCTGAGGCGCAACGTAAACTCGCGGCGAGCATGGAGCGTCAACAAGAGCAACTTCTTTGGTTCTGGGCGAATAAATCGCTTGAGGGGACGAACTGTCGGCCGATATCGATCCGCAACAAGCTGTCGAGCGTGCGAAGAAACTCGACAGCGCCAACCTGTTTAAGTCAATGCATCGGAATGACTCACTCGAACTTGGTATGCAGCAAGGCGCCGCGGCCGCTGTTGCTGCAGTCGTTCTAAAATACCGGTCGCAGTTTAAATCTGAAAATATCCCCTGGGCGAATGACGTCACCCAGCGTGCCGCCGGAATGCCTCAGGAAGCCCGCGACATGTGGAGTAGCGGCTCGGTGATTCCATGGCACCCCGGTATTTCGGCGGCCAGGGCCTTTGGGTTTGCCATCCGCGCCGGAGATGCCTGCAGCGATGCCAAGGAACAACTGCTTCGCCTCGTTGCTCATCCACTCGAAGGGGTCGCAATAGCCGCTCTTGATGTGTGTTTCGGCTCTGTGGGACATGGATTCAAAGCTGGGTTGGTGTGCGTTGTGGGAGTTGCTCGCTCTTTGTCAAATCTCCATCAGGCCGATGGAGGAACATGCGTCATATCGTGATCCTTCCCGCATGGCAGCGCTACGAATGCCGCGAGTTGAGGAAGCCATTACGCGTTTCAATAGCGCTCAGGCGTGGCTGGACTTACCTGCGATGCCGGCCGCTGGACAGACGAGGAAGTCGAATCTCGCCCAGGAAGGTCAGTCGCGAAGCGACGCGACGTTGGCGGCGACCCGATATCGAATTTGAATGGGGTTACGGCAGCAAGGTGTTAGCAGCGATACCGGTTAGCTTCGTACTCGGTGATGCGCAGACCCGTGAACGATTTCTTTTATTTGCCCAGGATGCGCTTCAATGGGTCGTGAATAAGATGCTGCCCCCTTGGCAGAATCGGATAGCCGAGAGCACACTCACGATGTTGGTCAATTTGACGATGCGATCGCCGTTTTGTTTGCCAAAGCTGCTCCTATGCTCACGATGGACGAGCTAGAACAACTTTTCCTGAAAACAGTTTTGGGGCTACCGGATGAGCAATGCTACGAATTGCTGGCACCTTTCGTGAGTATGTATGTCTGCGTTGCAATCTATGACGCGCCCATCATGCCTCAAAATGCCATTGACGTATTGCGCCGGTGTTTGGATCGCATATTGAAAGACCCGGCTTTTTCGCCAGGATCGCATCGCGATAAGAGAAATTTATGGCCATACGCTTCCCAGAATAGTGCGGGCCTTGCTGTTGTATCGGCGGATAATGCTGGCGGTGCGGCGCGCTTCGCAAACGGGGTGTGGTCTGATATCGACTCCGTTTTGCCGATCGTTGATCCCCTGGTTTGTACTGCGGGTCTTCATCGCTTCGGTGATGTCAGATTTTTTGACGCTGGTGGAACGGGCGAGGGATAACTATCCCGCTGTATCCTTCGCCGATCAGGTGCTTATTGTGCTTGGCTCGGGCAGGACAGCCCTGAAGGGATGGCGTGGGGGATTTCTAGCCGCTCGGATCGCAGGCTTGGTGCAATCGTTCGCCTTCCGCGAAACTCCGATGACGTTGGGAATCACAGAAGCTACTCCGCATTCTCGATATCTTGGTGGACATGGGCGTATCGTCGAAGTGCTGCGCTGCAGATAAGCGACAGCTTTCGAGAGGTGAGGATCAGCTAATGAGATCACCGCCATGACGACATTGTCGATTGTAGAGAAGCCAAGATGGCAGTTATCGGTCAAAATTGAAATCTCTTCCTGGTCCAAGAGCTCGTAGGACGCTCAATGTCCACTTTTGGGGGTAAACCGGACATTCCAATGTCATCCTGCTATGTCGGCTTTTGACGGCGGGTTCAACCGGTCAGCGCAACACTACTCGTAGCCTATCGACAGGGCTTTCATAGGCCAAGGTCTTCCGGGGAGGTTCAGGCCCTCTGCCGGGCCGTCAACCACACTTGGGTCCCCTCCATACGAATCCCCCCTCATCTGGCTAGATTAGAAGGTGTTGCGTCGACCGATTGAACTCACAACCCAAAGCGGACATTAGTTAGGTATTGGATCTGAACCGCCGCTTAGGACGGCAACCTATCTTTCGTCCCCCTGGTGCGCTGCCGGCCGCCGCCAAGCTCCAAAACAGATCGGCCCAGCCGGCGACGCCTACTGCCACACCCAGGGCGATGCAAGCGGCGACGGCTATCCGTCTCGGCCCTACGACCGTCAGGCCCGCCACCCGCCAGGCCAGAAAGATCGACCAGGAAGATGCTCCCGCCAACAGCACCATCCGGGCGGTGCCGACCCATCCCAATCCAACGCCTTCCGACCGCAACAGGCTGACGGTCAGTCCCGAAAGCCCGAGGAAGACGCCGCAAGCGGCCAAGGGGATGAAGGTCTGCGCCAAGTGATGGAACCGCCGCCAGGACCAGCCGCCCGCGGCCACCGTCGCCAGCGCGAGGCAGGCGGAAAGGGACGTTCCCATGAGGCCCGCCACCGCCGCGATGTAGCCGAGCAGGACAACGCCGTCGAGCAGGCTCAGCACGTCGTGCTGCGCCGGGTAATCGGTGAAGAGCCACCACGGGGCCGAGGCTTCGAGCGGCCAGAGCATGCCATGGTCGACCAGCCAGCCGGCCAGGGCCTGCTTCAACGCCACGAACCAGGGGCTGGTCGGCCAGTCGAAGGCGGCGAAAGCGACCCCCATCAAGCCGAACAGGAGCAATATCGTCTGCCCAGGATTGGGTTTTGTCGCCGCGACCCTCACGATCTCCTGATTGGGCGAGCGCAGGGCGAGATCCACCGCCCCACGGAAGCCGCTGCAGCGGCCGCACATGTGGCAGGCGCCCGCGCCGCGCATGAGCGGGATGGGCACCAGCGGCGCGCAAACGATCCTTTCCCCTGGATCGCGGCGTTGCTGGGACGCGCGCCAGGAATTGGAACGATGTGGAAATGCACCGGCGCCAGCTTGGCCAGCAAGCCGAACACGCCGTTCACCGGGCACAGATAGCGGCACCACACCCGCTTGTTGCGCCCGTAGAAGTATCCGACCGCCATCGCCGCCAGCGTCGAGCCGCCGAGAAATCAACAAGGTCGGCGCGGGGTATTGATAGACCGAGACCATCTGCCCGTAGATGGTGGTGCAGGCGAAGGCGACGAAGGGCCAGCCGCCCCAAGTGATCCAGCGCGGGGTCGCGTGGCCGCGGCCGTGGCGGCTGGCGAATTCGGACAGCGTCCCCTCGGACAAAAGAAGCCGCACCAGGCACGCCCCATCAGCACCATGCTGAGAAGCACGAACGGCCACCAGATGCCCCAGAACAAAAACTGGGCTGCCAGCGTCAGGTTGTTCCACAGATGGGCGGTGCGGGCCGGCAGCGGCAGAAAGGCCGGCACCGCGACCATCGTGACGTAGAACAGGACGACGCACCATTGGAGCGCGCGAATGGCGCGCTGGTGGGATTTGAGCCAGGCGCCGAGGCGGCGCGGCCCGTCATTCAGGCGTAGGGTCAGTACCGGCATCAATAAGCCCCTCTTTTGCCGATGCCGGCATAGACGAACTCGTAGTGGAGCGAGAACGGCGCGAAAGTGGTGTCGAATTCCCGGCCTGCGCCTGATCCGGCGGCGCGATCGACAGATCGAGGTGGTATTTCCCCGGCCCCAGCAGCTTCAGATTGTCGCCGTAATGCGGCTTGCCGGCGGCGGCGCCGGCCTTTCCGCCATAGCTCACCAACGGCATCAGCGTGCCGGAGAGGGTCTGGCCGGTTGCAATCTTAGTCAGCCGGTAGGTGACGTTGAGATAAGGCCGCCAATCCCCTTGGGCGTAGCCGCCGGGGTTGTCCTGGGCAGCGTGGATGTCGACTTCCAGGTGGATGTCCGCGCCGTCCGCCGATTGCATCAAGGCGCCTTCCAGATCGATCGGTTGGAAATACACCGGCGCGATTTCGAGGTTCTGGACGATGCGCGGCGGACCGACCGGGTAGATCAATCCGGGCCGAAGCCGGGGGTGCTACGGCGAGCACCAGCAAAGATAGGATTACGGCGATGTCCCGCGCGCGCATGTTGTCCCCCCTCTCCCGTTCACTCGACGATCAAGACGCCCTGGGCGGTTTCCGCGTGATATTCGCCCATGAAGGAATAGCGCCCCGGCGCCATTGCCGGCAGACGCACGATGCCGCTGTGGCCGCCGAGGATGACCTTCTCGATATGCAAGTCGCTGCTGTCGATTTCGGGGGGGGGGGGGGGGGGGGGGGGGGGGCCCTCACCACCACCGCCGGCGCACCCATTGCCGACAACCAGAATCGATGACCGCCGGCCCGCGCGGCCCGGTGCTGATGCAGGACTACCAACTGATCGAAAAGCTGGCGCACCAGAACCGCGAGCGCATCCCCGAGCGCATCGTTCACGCCAAGGGCTGGGGCGCCTACGGCACGCTCACCATCACCCACGACATCACCCAATACACCAAGGCGAAGGTCTTCGCCAAGATCGGCAAGAAGACGGACATGCTCCCCCGCTTCTCCACCGTGGCCGGCGAGACGCGGCGCGGCCGACGCCGAACGCGACGTGCGCGGCTTCGCGCTGAAGTTCTACACCGAAGAAGGCAACTGGGACATGGTCGGCAACAACACGCCGGTGTTCTTCATCCGCGATCCGCTGAAGTTCCCGGACTTCATCCACACCCAGAAGCGGCACCCGCAGACCAACCTGCGCCGCCACCGCCATGTGGGATTTCTGGTCGCTGTCGCCGGAATCGCTGCACCAGGTGACCATCCTGATGTCCGATCGCGGCCTGCCGACCGACCTGCGCCACATGAACGGCTACGGCAGCCACACCTACAGCTTGATCAACGCCAAGAACGAGCGCTTCTGGGTGAAGTTCCACTTCAAGACCATGCAGGGCCACAAGCATCTGGACCAACGCCGAAGCCGCGCAGGTGGTCGGCAAGACCCGCGAATCGACGCAGGCGCGATCTGTTCGGCGCGCATCGAGCGCGGCGACTTCCCGCGCTGGCGATTCTGCGTCCAGATCATGCCGGAAGCCGACGCCGCGAAGACGCCGTACAATCCGTTCGACCTCACCAAAGTGTGGCCGCACAAGGATTATCCGCTGATCGAGGTCGGCGTGATGGAGCTGAACCGCAACCCCGACAATTATTTCGCCGAGATCGAGCAGGCGGCGTTCACCCCGTCCAACATCGTGCCGGGCATCGGCTTCTCGCCGGACAAAATGCTGCAGGCGCGCATCTTCTCCTATGCCGACGCGCATCGCTACCGCCTCGGCACGCATTACGAGGCGCTGCCGGTCAACGCGCCGAAGTGCCCCGTGCACAACTATCACGAGGACGGCGCCATGCGCTTCTTCGCCAACAAGCCGAACACCGATGCCTATTACGAGCCGAACTGCTTCAGTGGCCCGGCAAGCAGCCGGATGCGCGAGCCGCCGCTGAAAATCTCCGGCGACGCCGACCGCTACAACCACCGCGAAGGCCGGCAATCGACGACTACATGCAGGTGCGCGCCCTGTTCCATCTGTTCGACGCCGGCCAGAGGCAGCGCCTGTTCTCCAACATCGCCGACGCCATGGCGGGCGTGCCGGAAAGATCGTGGAGCGCCAGATCGCGCAGTTCGAGAAGGTGCATCCGGATTATGGAGCAGGCGTGCGCGCGGCTCTGAAGGGGAAACGCCTCCTTATTTCAGCACGGCTGTACTGAAATAAGACCTTGATTCTGGGCCATTTCCGGGAGCCAATGTCATGACTCGAATTCATCCTATTTAAGAAATTATAGAAAGACGACCCAATGTGGGGAGCGAGGCGACGAAGGCGACCAATTCGGCCCGGCTTTGCCGATGGCAAGCGAGCGGCATTCCGCATGGCGGCGATACGCCGCTATGCCTGGGAGGATTACGAGCATGTCGAGATCAGGAAGCTCGCCAGGGAGGCCAGCGTATCGGTCTCCACCTTCTTTGACCGGTTCGGCAGCCTGGAGGCCTTCTGGTACGCCCTGGCCGGGGCGCAGTTCCAGGCCGCGACCAGGGCCATGAACCGCGAGTTCGACCCGAAGGCCTGGGGCGATGCCCCGCCGGGGAAGATCATCCGCCGGATCGTCGAGCACATCGTTACGGGCATGGACTGCGACAGCATCGGCATAACCCGCATGTGCGTAAGGATGGCACATGACCGCGCCCAAGGCCGCCAAGTCGTTCCGCGACTACCGCTCGGCCATTACCGACCGGGCGGTAGAGCTCCTAGAGCCCAAGATCGAAGCTGCCGACCCCAAGGAGGCCATGCGCCAGGCCATGCGCATGGTCCTGGCCATCGCGGCCGATACGTCATGGCACCACAACGGCCCGCTGCTCAGCCGGGAGAGGGAATTGATGATCGATGAGGTCACCGGCTTGATGTGCCGCAGTCTCAATGTCCAGAAACTCAGAAAGAGAATCAATCATTTCGGGTTAGCGAATGAGGAAAAGGCGATGATTGCCAGCTTTGAGGCAGCGCTCCAGGACCAATTGCCAATCTACAAAGCGGACCTCAAGGCATACGAGAAAGCGGTGAGTTCCTCCTCCAAACCCATGCCCTCACTAGGCAATGAGTTTGGTATGATGCAAAAACGGGTTGGTGGTAAATGGGAAAAGGTCAAAGTTCCCATAGTAAATCCGGAGGATGCCGGGATTCTCGATACAAAAAAAGAGAGGCCAAAATCTGACAGACACATAAAGCCAAAGCGAAAACGCATATCTAGAATGATAGGGGGAGAAAAGCGAGCCATGAAATCCGCCATGCCAGTTTTGGCTATCGCGTTTTTTGACGTTCAAAAATGGAGGCTAGAAAATGAGTACCCTTAATTACGCCCTACATCTCATCTGGCGCATCGGATTCTTCCCGTTCGCCATGCTGGGGCTTTTCATCGTGGTCGGATTCCAGGGCGCTTTGTCGATTTTTTGCGTCGGCTTGATCCTATTCGCCTTGAGGCATGTGCCGTCGCCCTGATTTCGTCTGACTGGAGTTGTAATATGTAACGTAATGACGCGGGCATAATAATTCCAGAACATTTAGATTATGTGTCCCGATGGCCTTGTAGTACCTGAGCGTAATATTTGGGCAAATGGCGTTCCGCTCGCCGATGCTGACTATTCCTTTGCGCTCAAGACCTGCGGGTGGAATACGACGAATTTTTCAATCCGCCGCCCAAGCCGTCTGACAAAGATCGCCCGGCCGCACCAGCCGAAATCATGCCCGAAAGTTCTAATGATCCTGTCATAGCAATTGCGAAGAATGTTCAGCGGCTGGTCGAAATCCTAGCCATACCGTCAGATATGCGCTGGGACATGCGAAATCGCCTATTGAGATCCATGGGGGATGGGAAACTTCGAGGCCTATGGGTACAAAATTACGCGGAATCCGGCTGATGTCCGGGTCAAAATACCCAGCGACTTATTTGAGAACAAATTTTTGAACTGGGAAGATTCGACCATTAAGGGATCGGGGCTCGAATTTGTGTCTGTTTTGGTATTTGAATCTGGTTTGGCCCAGGATATCGACGCCCATTTGGCGAATAAGCCGCCTACTCAAGGAACCAGTATTAAAAGAGGCCCGCCGCCGTCAAGTACGGCCATTGAGGAGGCTATTAAGTCCCTTTTGAATGAGGGATGGCAGCCCAACAATTACATGCAGAAAGAGAATATCGAGACGGTCAGAGCGCGCGTGCACAAATTACACCCCGGTAATTTCCACATAATCGTGGATGTAGTACCGAATTCAATTCGGGTGGTTTTGGCAAAATTGATTCCTCGTCCAAAGAATTAGAGAATTTCCCAAAACCAAGACTGGTTACTTTGTTTTCGGTTCAAATGGAATCCGCCTAATCCGCAAAGGCATCCTGGTGACAGAGCTGAGGGCTTGCACGAGGATTTACTGTGGCGGACGACGGGCGGATTTCATTTGCTGGGCAATTGCCGGATGCAGCGGATGGCGGCGGCTTATCCAAGCCACTCATCCGCGCATCCTGGAGATTCGCGCGAGCTCGTCGAATGATCGCGCGAGAGCAGTTCAAGACGCTTATTGGTGTTCATGCCGAGCACCTAATGCGCATGACGTGGCAGAGCCGGATACCGCCGCCAACATGCCTCCCGGAATGCGGGTCGAAGCCAAGTCGAGCGGCGCCGCGCCTGATCCCGATTTGGACGTCGGCTATGCGATGCAGTATTAGGCGGCCGCTGTGAGTTGGCAGGGCTTACGGGTTGGATCACGGTTGTCATAGATAGAGTGCTTGACATATGACTCATACAGAAGCGTGGCCAATCACTTTGGAGGAAGCGGCCGCGAGGCTATACTGGAAACGTGGCATGCGGGCATTGAAGGCCCATTGCCGAGAGCATCAAATTGGCCGGTGCGTCGGACGCGGCACTGGCGGCATCATCCTAGATGAGCAAGAATATCGCGACCTTTACAGGAGCCTTCCATGTCTATCCGGCTCTACCAGCGCGCAGGATCGCGCCTCTACTATCTCCGCGGAACCGTCCGAGGGATCCGTGTATACGAGACTACAGGCACGGAAGACCGCAAGATTGCAGACGCGATCCGGGCGAAGCGGGAAGCGCAATTACTTGAAGAAAGCGTCTTCGGGAAAGCTGCTGTTGTTTCGTTCAAGCGAGCAGCCCTGAGCTATCTCGAGTTCGAGGATCGCTCCGAACGCACGGAGGCCGACGTACAGCGGCTCGTCGATCATTTCGGCCCGGTGCTTCTGTCGAGCATCGATCAGGCTGCGGCCGATCGCGCGGTGACCGAGCTTCTGGCTGCGGATGCTGCGCCGGCTACGAAGCGCCGCGCCATCTACGCACCGCTCATTGCCATCCTCAATCACGCCCATGCGCGCGATTGGTGCGAGGCTCCTGAATTCAAACAGCCGAAACTACCGCGTGGTAAGACGCGTTGGATCACGCCATCGGAGGCCCTGGCGCTGATCGTCGGCGCCGCGCCGCACCTGCGTCCAATGCTGCGCTTCATCCTCTGTACAGGCGCGCGCATGTCGGAAGCTCTCGATCTCGATTGGGCCGACGTAGACCTGCCGGCGTGTAAGGCCGTATTCCGCGACACAAAGAACGGAAGTGACCGCCCCGCCGCGTTGACGCCTGAGGCGGTTCTAGCGCTCGCCAATCTTCCGGCACTCGAGGAGGACGAGGCGGGTGCCAAGGTGCGCCGCGGAAAGGTGTTCCGCCGCGATGATGGCGAGCCCTATGCCGACGCCGAGCGGCAATATGGTGGCCAGATCAAGACCGCCTGGCGCACCGCTTGCTCGCGGGCGGCCCTAGGCGAATGGGTCGAGCGCAACGATAAGCGCGTCTTCGAGCCGAACCTATCGCCGCACGATTTACGCCATACTTGGGCGAGCTGGTTCTATGCACTGACGAAGGACACGCTATTGCTGAAGGCCGAAGGCGGATGGCAGTCGGTGGCGATGGTCGAACGCTACGCTCACCTGATGCCCTCGGCCCTTGTGCCCGCGATCGCCTCCGTATGGGGCGCATCGCATCCGCGCGTCGGCGTGTTACCAGCGCCGGTGGTGAAGACGTCCGAAACGAAGACGGCCTGATGGCAGGTGAACCAAGGCGCCGTTTTGATGCCGACCAATGAAATTCACCGCCTACCCGCCGCCGCAACCGAAATATATTTTTGGCAGTGCGTGGACGATCGCCGGCGAAGGGGAAGTAGACGAATACGCGCCGGAAGCTCTGGCCGAGCTGCTGGCCGAGAAAAAAATTCCGGGCAGGTCCATTTTAGCCCTGCATTCGCGCGGTGGTGATTTGTTCGAAGGGATGAAGCTTGGAAGAGTGATTAGGGACGCGCATCTTCTAACCTACGTTGGCCGCGCCTCTCCAGATAGCGAGCTTTGCATCACGCACATTTCGGCTGGCGAGTGTTACAGCGCATGTTGCCTCGCATTCTTGGGCGGGGTTTATCGATTTATGCCAGCCGGATCAGTGTATGGCGTTCATCGATTTTATAGCCAGCGAGGCGCGATCACTTCGGATGATGCTCAAGTACATTCTGCGGAAATAATTCAGTTCCTCCGAGATATGGAAGTGGACGTCGGCCTGTTTAATGAGATGAGCCGCGTCGGAGGTAACGAAATCAACATTCTTGCCGAAGCCGATTTGCTTAGATGGGCATCATCAACAACGGTCAGCAAGAGGCGCGGTGGACGATTGAGAGTAATGAGGGCGTGATGTATCTCAAGGGCGACCGCGAGACGTTTCGAGGTATCAACAAATTCATTTTGTTCTGTAGTCCGACGGGCAAGGTGCTCCTGCATGTGATTTTCGATCCCGAGGGGAGGGCTGAGGAAGTCATGGAAATGCCGTATGCCGCGTTGCTTTTCGACGAGAAAACCATCTTGCTTGATAAGGAAAATTTCCCTCATCCGCCATTTCTCACGAACGGACTAATCAACTGCTTTCTTTCCCTTAGCGATGATCACATCAAAAAACTAAGCCAAGCCAAAACTGTCGGTGTCGGGTTTATGCACGGCCCCGACAGCCCGACGTTTTTAGGTTTTCAGGGTATTGACTTCACTGAAGGCTCAAAAAAATTGCCGGGATTTTTGGCAGCATTCCGCAGGCGCTGAGAGGCCAAACGGGGGATTCGCTCATGGGAATAATAGCGGGCTTGCTTGGGTGCCGGACGCTCGGAAACTGATCTTCTAGACCAGTAGTAGCGAAAAGCTCTGTCGTCTCGGGAGCTAGTGCACCAGACGTGCAGTTGGCACGGGTTAGCGCGGAAATCTCTTAAGCTTCAACGCGCTATAAAACATGCGCGCTGCCTTCGCAATGTCGAGGTCAGGGGTTCGATCCCCCTCTGCTCCACCATTCCCCGCAAGACGCCGAATTCCAGGAATTCCAAGCGTTTCGTCACCCTCCCGGGACCCGAAAGCGTTGATTTAGATCAGTGTGCGTGTCGTGCGTGTAGGGTTGATATGGATCAGTGATCGGGACATAGGCTGAGAATGGAAACGCCCCTGATTGCCTGGAGCGAGACCTTCACGGTCGGCCATAAAGGGCTCGATGCGGAGCATCAATATTTGATCGGCGTCATCAATAAAATCCATGCCGCCGAAAGCGCCAAACAGCCGCCGAACCAATTCGAGCCGTTGTTCGACGCTCTCAGGCTCGCAACCGAGAATCATTTCCGGCACGAAAATTCGATTTTGCGCGAAATCAGCGAAAGCGCCGAATCGTATCAAAAAGACCGGCCGCATTTCCTCAAGGCCATGAGCGACGCCATCCTCGATGAACACTTCACCCATCACGCGCAGGAAATCTCCAAGCTGGAATCGATCATTCGCGCCTTTCAATCCGAAACCGGCTCCGCCAAATCGACGCTGGGCAACGATCTGAAGGATTGGTTTCTCGAACATGTCATCAAATACGACGCGCATCTGAAGTCGGTTTTCCAAGCGATGTAACGACCGAGCGTTCTAAATCGGAGGATTGTCCCTGGCATGGCCGGCGAGGCGACCGACATGACGATGCGCCACCAGCAACCGGATAATCCGGCCAATTCCGCCGGGCGCACCGCGGTGCTCAAGAGCGTATGCCGGAGCTGTCACGGCGGATGTGGCACGCTGCTCCACGTCAAGGACGGTGTTCTGGTCAAGGTGGAAGGCGACCGTGACTCGCCGCTCAGTCACGGCCGGTTATGCCCGATCGGCACGGTGACGGTCGATCTCGTCTATCACCCGAACCGGCTGAAATATCCGCAGCGCCGCGTAGGCCCGCGCGGCTCCGGACAATGGAAATGGATATCCTGGGACGAGGCGCTCGACGAGATCAGCGAGCGCCTGCTGGCGATCCGCGCCGAACTCGGCCCAGAAGCGATCGCGCTTGGCACCGGGACCGGACGGCATCACATCCGCTGGGTTTCGCGTTTCGGACATGCCCTTGGCACGCCGAACTGGTGCGAGCCCGGCTTCGCCCAGTGCTTCCACCCGCGCGTCAACACCTGCATGTTGACCTTCGGCGATTTCCCGGTGTCCGATTACACCGGCGACACGCCGCCCGAATGCATCATGTTCTGGGGCCACAATCCGGTCTTGTCCGGGCCGGATGGCGAGACCCGTTTCAACGTGCTCGAGGCGCTCGATCATAAGCCGAAGATCATCGTCGTCGATCCGCGCCAGATCGACCTGGCCAAGAAAGCCGATGTCTGGCTGCAGCTGCGTCCGGGAACGGATGACGCGCTCGCGCTCAGCATGCTCCACGTGCTGATCGAGGAGCGGCTCTACGATGAGGCGTTCGTGCGGCATGGACCCACGGCTTCGACGCGCTCTCCGAACGGGTCAAGGACATGACGCCGGAATGGGCCGAACCGATCACCTGGGTCTCGGCCGACAAGATCCGCGCGGCGGCCCGGCTGTTCGCGCGGACCAAACCCGCCCTGCTGGACTGGGGTTGCGCGATCGAGCACACGCCGAAATGCATTCAAACCGTGCGCGCTGTTTCGATGTTGCCGGTGCTGACCGCCAATATCGACGTTCCCGGCGGCTGGGTCTTCGGCATGCACGGCCTCGGCCGTTTCCCGAGCCTGATCGAAAATCTCACGCCGGAAGCCAATGTGAAACGCCTGGGCGCGGATCGCTTCAAGCTGCTGGGCGGCGAGGGCGCCGATCTGCCGGCGGCGCACATTCCTACCTTGCTGCGGGCGATGAGCGAAGGCAAACCGTATCCGGTGAAGGCCTTCCTGATCTTCGGCAACAACACGCTGACGACCTACGCCAATAGTTCGGCCGTCTACGACGCGCTGATGAAGCTCGACTTCATCGTCTGCGCGGACTTGTTCATGACGCCGACGGCGGAATTGGCGGATATCGTGCTGCCGGCGGCGGCCTGGCCGGAACTCGATCAGCTCGCCGGGCTTCCGACCGTTGCCGCCAACGTGGTGGTCGCTCAGCAAAAATCCGTCCGGATCGGCGAATGCATGCCGGACGAGGAGATTTTCGTCGCGCTGGCGCGGCGGATGAAGCTGCCGGTCGGTACGGAATCCGTGCGCGATGTCCTCGATGCGCAACTTAAGGCCGGCGGCATCGGCATGACCTTCGAGCAATTGACCCAAAAAGGCTTCGTCAAACTCCCGTTCAAGTACCGCAAGTACGAGGACGGCGGCTTCAAGACGCCGACGAAGAAGATCGAACTCTATTCGACGCGGTTCGAACAACTCGGCTACTCCCCCTTGCCCTATTACCAGGAGCCGCCGGAGAGCCCGGTTGCGACCCCCGGGATCGCCAAGGATTATCCGCTGGTGCTGACCACGGGCGGGCGCATTTCATTCTATTTCAACTCCGAGCATCGGCAGATCGGGAAGCTGCGCAAGGCGAGCCGTTATCCGGTGGCGGAAATCCATCCGGAAACGGCCGCCCGTTTCGGCATCGTCGGCGGCGACTGGATGTGGATCGAGACAAAACGCGGACGCATGCGGCAGAAGGCCAAGATCACCTCCGGCATTGATCCGCGCGTCATCAACGCTCAGTTTGGCTGGTGGTTTCCGGAAGAGCCCGGGCCCGATTACGGCGTGTGGAAATCGAACGCCAATCTGTTGACGGATAATCAGCCGCCTTACGATCCGGCCATGGGAACCTATCAGCTTCGCGGTCTGCTGTGCCGCGTCGCGCCGGCGGGTCATGACGCCTGATGGTCCGGTTTAGTTGTTGCGAAGGAATATTAACTTCCATCCGTGCCGCGGCATTGCTGGAATAGCGTTGTACGAGCCGTGCGCTGGTGGGCAAGGGAAGGCTTGACCTGAGGTGCGCCAAAAGAGAAGCTTGATCCCCTCTCGGGAGAAAATAAATTGGGTAGGGGAGAAACCATGAAGATCGGATTGACACTCCACGCGACGCTGGTCGCGGTGGCGATGAGCGTGCTCATGGCGTCGGGCGCGTCGGCGCAGCAACCGTTGAAGATCGGCCTGATCGTGCCGATGACGGGACCCTTCGCCTCGACCGGGAAACAAGTCGATGCGGCGGTCAAGCTCTACGTCGCCGAGCATGGCGATGTCGTTGCGGGCCGCAAGATCGAGGTGCTGCTGCGCGACGACACCGGCATTGCGCCGGAAACGACCAAGCGTCTCGCCCAAGAGCTCGTCACCAACGATCATGCCGAGATCATCGCCGGCTTCGGCCTGACGCCGCTCGCCTTTGCCGCCGCCCCGGTGGCGACCGAGGCGAAGACGCCGATGATCGTCATGGCGGCGGGCACGCTGGTCATTCCGTCAAAATCGCCTTACATCGTGCGCACCTCGTTCGCCTTGCCGCAGCAAACGGCGCCCATGGCGCTGTGGGCCGCGAAGCACGGGATGAAGAAGGTCTACACGCTCGTCACCGATTACGGCCCCGGCATCGATGCCGAGACCACCTTCAGGAAGGTCTTCACGGCGAACGGCGGAACGGTCGACAGCGCGCGCGTGCCGCTCAACAACCCGGACTATGCGCCCTTCATCCAGCGCGCCAAGGACGATAAACCGGATGCGGTGTTCATTTTCGTGCCCTCGGGCGAAGGCTCGGCGGTGATGAAACAGTTCGCCGAGCGCGGACTTGCCAAGGCCGGCATCAAGCTCATCGGCACCGGCGACGTGGTCGACGACGACATTCTCGACAGCATGGGCGACCCGGCGCTCGGCACGATCACCTCGCATTTCTACTCCGCGGCCCACCCCTCCCCCGAGAACAAGGCCTACGTCGCCGCCTTCGAGAAAGCAAATGGCGGCATGCGGCCGAACTTCATGTCGGTCGGCGGCTATGACGGGATGGCGCTCATCTACGAGGTGCTCAAGAAGACCGGCGGTTCGGCCGACGGCGACAAATTCATCGCGGCCGCCAAGGGAATGAGCTGGATGAGCCCGCGCGGCAAGATGACCATCGACCCCGAGACGCGCGACGTCATCCAGGATGTCTATTTGCGCAAGGTCGAGCGTGTGAACGGACACCTTTACAATGTCGAATTCGACCGCGTCAGGGCCGTGCACCCTGACGGCAAGTAGAATCCGGCCGGCGCGGGATCGGCCGGACGGGGCGCGGCATCGGCCGCGGCGAGGGAACGTCTCGTGCTGACGGTCCTGTTCGATGGGGTCGCAACGGGGGCGCTGCTGTTCATGCTGGCGCTCGGGCTGTCGGTCACGCTCGGCATCATGAACTTCGTCAATCTCGCGCACGGCGCCTTCGCCATGCTCGGCGGCTATGTCACCGTCGTGATGTTGAAAGGCTGGGGCGTGCCCCTGCTGTGGTGTCTGCCCGCGGCGTTCCTGATCCCGGCCGTGGTGGGCATGGTTTTGGAGCGCACGCTCTATTCCCGGCTTTACGGCGCGAGCCCCTTGGACCAGGTGCTCTTTACGATCGGCATCGTCTTTGCGTCGATGGCCATGGCCTCCTATTTCATGGGGGCGCAGCACCAGATCATCCAGCTCCCGCCTTTCCTCGGCGGGCAGTTTCACGTCTTCGCGGGGTTCGACGTCGGCGTCTACCGGTTGTTTCTGATCGGCGTCTGCGGGGTCATCGCGCTGCTCCTTCACGTCGTGCTGACGCGCACGCGCTTCGGCAGCCAGCTGCGCGCCGCGGTCGACAACGCCCGCATGGCGCGCGGCATGGGCATCGATGTCAACCGCCTGTTCGCGATCACCTTCGCCGTCGGGTCCGGCCTCGCCGGTCTCGCGGGCGCGCTCGGCATCGAGATCCTCGACCTCGATCCCACCTTCCCGGTCAAGTTCATGGTCTATTTCCTGATCGTCGTCGCGGTCGGCGGCACGGGAACCCTGGGCGGGCCGCTTGCCGCCTCGCTGGTTCTCGGCATCTGTGACGTGGCGGGGAAATATTATATTTCCCAGGTCGGCGCTTTCATCATCTACACCGTCATGGTCGTCATGCTCATTGTGCGTCCTCAGGGGCTGTTCGGCCGGCCCGCCGTCCGTTGATCGGGACTCTCGACGCGGGGCGCGCGGCATGAAACCGGGAAGCCTCGTCCAAAACGCGGACCTGCCGCGCTATCACGCCGAGGTCGCGTATCTGCGAAGCTTGGCGGCATGGCGGCCGGCCGAGTACGTCTTCTGGATCGTCCCGATCCTGCTTTACTTCTTGTTTCCGAGACAGCTCGTGCTGTTCAGCCAGGTGGCGATCATGGGGCTGTTCGCGATCTCGCTCGATCTCATTCTCGGCTATGCGGGCGTCATCTCGCTCGGGCACGCGGCCTTCTTCGGGCTGGGCGGCTACGCGGCCGGGATTCTCGCCCAGCAAGGCTGGGGCGAGCCGCTGAGCGGATTGGCGTTCGGCGGATTGGCCGCGGGCGTGCTGGGCTTCGCCACCAGCTTCCTGGTGCTGCGGGGCTCGGATCTGACCCGGCTGATGGTGACGCTCGGAATCTCTCTCATGCTGTTCGAGCTCGCCAACAAGATGCGGTGGCTCACCGGCGGCGCCGACGGATTGCAGGGGGTCGAGATCTGGCCGCTCTTCGGCGTCTGGCGCTTCGATCTCTACGGCCGCACCGCGTATTGGTACAGCATCGTCGTGCTGTTCCTCTCATTTCTGATCATCCGCCGCATCGTTCATTCGCCGTTCGGCCTTGCCTTGCGCGGCATCCGCGAGAACGTGCGGCGCATGCCCGCGCTCGGCACGCCGGTGGGGCGGCGTCTGGTTGCGGTCTACACGATCGGGGCGATATTCGCCGGTGTCGCGGGCGCGCTCTTGACCGAGACGACGCAGTTCGTCTCGCTCGACGTGCTCTCGTTCGATAAATCCGCCGAGGCGCTGCTGGTCGTGGTTCTGGGCGGCGCGGGCACGCTTTACGGCGGCATCGTCGGAGCGTTTGTGCTCATCGTCGCCCAATATCTGCTCTCGGGGCTCACGCCCGAGTATTGGCAGTTCTGGACGGGGATCGCGTTCATCGCGCTGGTCTTCTTCGCCCGCGGCGGCATCCTCGGGCTGGCTTCCCGGATGGCGGCTGTCCTGCGCCGGATTTCGGGCGTCGCCTAGAACGCGCGCGGAGCAAAAGCATGACCGCGACTCTCGAAACCCGGGACTTGTTCATGCACTTCGGCGGGCTGGCGGTCACGAACAACGTCAACCTATCCATCGAGCGCGGCGCGCGGCAGGCGCTCATCGGCGCGAACGGCGCCGGCAAGACGACGCTCGTCAACCTGCTGACCGGCGCCCTCACGCCCACCGGCGGGCGGGTCATTCTGGATGGCGTCGATATCACCGGCGAGCCCCGCATCGCCGCGTCGCGCGCGGCCTGGTGCGCACCTTTCAGGTCAATCAGCTCTTCCCCGGCATGTCGCCGCTCGAAGCGACGGCGCTCGCGGTCGCCCAACGGCAGGGCGCCACCGCGCGCTGGTGGCGGAGCCTCGCCAGTCACGGCGCGGTGATCGAGGAAGCGGCGGCGCTTTTGGATCGGCTGGGAATCCTCGACTGCGCCCATGAGCAGACCGGCGACTCTGCCCTATGGCCGGCAGCGCCTGCTCGAGATCGGGCTCGCGCTCGCGCTCGAGCCGAGCGTGCTGCTGCTCGACGAGCCGGCGGCGGGCGTTCCCGAGGGCGAGAGCGTGGAACTCTTCGCCACCCTTGCCGAGCTGCCGCGCAGCGTCACCGTTCTGTTGATCGAGCACGACATGGATCTGGTGTTCCGCTTCGCCGAGCGCATCACCGTGCTGGTGGACGGCGCGATTTTGGTCGAGGGTCCGCCCGCGCAGATTTCCGCCGATCCTCGCGTACGCGAAGTCTATCTGGGCGAGGCCGAGCATGGCTGAGCTTTTGCGCATCGAAGATCTGTCCTCCGGTTACGGCGAAGCGGTCGTGCTGTCCGACATCTCGTTCAGCCTGTCCGAGGGCGGCGCGCTCGCGGTGCTCGGCCGCAACGGCATGGGCAAGACGACGCTGGTCGCGACCCTCATGGGCGCCACGCGAATTCATGGCGGCCGCATCCTGTTTCGCGGCGCCGACATCACGCGCCTGCCGAGCCATCTCCGCGCCGCCGCCGGGCTTGGCTGGGTCCCGCAGGAGCGGGAGATCTTCCCGTCCCTCACGGTCGAGGAGAACATGAGCGCCGTGGCGCGGCCGGGTCCATGGACGCTGAGCGGGTGTTCGATCTCTTCCCGGGGCTCCACGAACGGCGGCACAATTTCGGAAACCAGCTTTCGGGCGGCGAACAGCAGATGCTGGCGATCGGCCGCGCGCTCGTGCTCAATCCGGCGCTGCTGCTCCTCGACGAGCCGCTCGAAGGGCTGGCGCCGATCATCGTGCAGGAGCTCCTGGGCGCCCTTCGCGACATGATCCGTTCGGGCGGCATGACGATGCTGCTGGTGGAACAGCACGCACGCCAGATCCTGCCGCTCACCAACGAGGCCGTCGTGCTCGCCCGCGGCCGGATCGTCCACCACGGTCCGAGCGCGGCGCTGGCCGCCGATCCCCATCTACTCGACCGCTGGCTGGGCGTCGTCAATCGGGAAGCGTCGGAATAGCGACTCCCGCGCGTTAGTCGATGGCTCCCTTTGAGCGCAGCGATTTCGAACTCGGCCTCATCGAGGCCCAGGAATTCCCGATAGACGGTCTCGTTATCGCCGCCGAGCAACGGAGCCGGCGAGGTTATATCGCCGGGTGTGGCCGACAGATCGAACCCCGGAAAATAATACGCCTGGTCGCCGATCACTTGATGGCGGCGCTTGCGCCAGGTCCGGCGATGACGGAGTTGAGGATCCTCGAATAGATCCGCGATGGTGTTGACCGGATAGGCGGCGATCCCGGCCCGTTGCAGCAACGCGGCCGCTTCCCCGGCGTCTTGCGTCAGGCACCATTCGGCCAAGCACGCATCGAGGCTGGCGCGATTGGCTTGGCGCGCCGCAAGCCGGCTGAAGCGGGAATCCGAGGCCAGCCCAGGCTGGCCGATCGTCCGCGCCAACTCGGCAAAATCCCGGTCGCTCCAACAGGACAGGGCCAACCATTTATCCTCGCGGCACAGATAGGCGCCATGCGGCGCCGCCTTCGGATCGTCGTTGCCGGCCCGCTCGGCGATGCGTCCCGAATGATGACAATCGAGCAGCGCCCCGGCGATGAACATGAGGCCGCATTCGTACTGCGACAGATCGATCAGGCTGCCTTTCCCGGTCCGGTGACGCCGATCCAGCGCGGCCAGCACCGCGGACGAGCCCACCGTCGATGCGATAAAATCGATGTAAGGTCCGTACAGCAACATGGGCGGACCGTCGCGAACGCCGGTCAGTCCGCAAAACCCCGCCAGGGCGGACAATTGCGATCCAAAACCCGGCGTATCGGCGCGCGGGCCGGTTTGCCCCATGTTGCAGGTCGAGAGCATCACCAAGTCGGGATTGGATTGGATCAGGACATCGTAGCCGAGACCGAGACGCGCCATGACGCCCGGCCGCATGTTTTCGATCACGATATCGCACCAATCGATGAGCCGGCGCGCCAAGGCCGTACCTTCGCTATTCTTCAAGTTGAGCGTAATCCCCAACTTCGAATCGTTGAAAAACGAAAAAGTCGCGCCGCGATCCACGCCGTGTTGCCCGCCCTTGAACGGAGGATATTGCAGGCGGAAGCCGTCCGGACGTTCGCGGCTTTCGACGTGCACGACGGTCGCGCCGAAATTGGCAAGCATCTTGCCGATATGCGGCCCTGCGGCATAGCCGCCGAATTCCACGATCTTGACCCCGTCGAGGGCCTGAACGACGCCGCTCATTTCACCACCGCCGGTTTTCCCCGGTTTTCCGGCGCATCGCCCCGGGGGCCGGTGGCTTCGGGTTCGAGCCGAAATCCGCGGTGGCGGGGCCGTTTGCCGTCGATGACCGCAAAACAGCCGCCGTGGCGGCGCATGACGCCATCCGGCCCGGCGACCATCTGCCAGAATTCGCGCGCTTCGAGTTGCGGATCCTCGGCGATGTCGGCCACCGTGGAGACCGGATAGCCCAGCATCTCGCGGCGATGGGCTCCCGCCAGAAATTCGCGCTTGGTCAAGGTGGCGAAGAATTTGAGGATCGGCGCTTCGATCGCATCGACCTCGTCCTGAGACGCGCGGGTCGGATCGAAGCGGGACCAATCGATGCGCGCCAAGACACGGGATCGATTCCCGCTTCCCGCACCCAATCGGCCAGTTGTTCGTTGGTGCGCCGTCCCGCGGTTCCGCCGTAGAGGATGAAATTCAGATAACCGTCTTTGCAGGGCCAAAAGACCCGGTATCGCGCGCCCTTGACCGAACGTCCCGTCATGAAGGTTCCCGCGCGCGAGGGTTCCTGATGCGCGATGTCCCAGAAGGCGGGCGCCATGGCGAGAGAAATGACGACCGAGGCTTGGCCCGATACGTCCACGAGCTGGCCTTGGCCGGAAACGTTGCGATGGTTGAGCGCGGCAAGAGCGCCGACCGCGGCTTGGGCGCCGGCCCAACAATAGGATTGGGGAACGCTGATGCGCAGCGGCGCGCCGCCCGGCTCGCCGGCCAGGGACATGGCGCCGCTGGCCGCCATCAGTTCGATGTCGGAAGCGCGCCAGCCGGCCCGCGGCCCGGTGAGGCCGAACGGCGAAATGACGACGACGATCGCCCGCGGATTGATCGCGCGCAAACGTTCGTAATCGAAGACCGCCGCCAATGAACTGCCCGGGCGGTAACAGGCGATGACGATGTCGGCGCGCGGCACCAGGGAATCGAACCGCTTCCGCCCGGCATCGGTCAGAACATCGACGTCGAGCGCGATCTTGTTGACGTTGTAGGCTTGCCAATCGGAGGCCAGACGGTCCGTCGCCGGCGCGTCGAGTTTCAGAACCTCGGCCCCGAGATCGGCAAGGATACGGCCGGCCAGCCAGCCCAGTTGATCGCTGCAGTCGAGAACCAGACACCCTTCGAGCATTCCTATCCCTCTTCGTCTTCAGGCCGGCGCCGAAACACGATGGTTGGAATGCGCCTCAAACGCGATTCCGGCGGCCCGGGAGGATAGCCGCCGGAACCGCCTCAACCAAGGCCGGAAGCGGAACGCGGCTTACGGGCCGCATCCCGACGCTAATCAGCGGCCCGTCCTGGCCAGCGAATGCACCCAGCCCCGCATCCGTTTCTTCGCGTTTTGGATGTCGGCATTGGTGAAGAAATCCTCGGGCTTGACGCGGTCGACCGGATATACGGGCCGGAGGAAGTCGCTTTCGTAGCCGAACGGCACGGTGGCATCGATGCCCATGCCGCCTTCGAAGACGGTGTTCGACGCCGTCCACTGTTTCCCGCCCGCGGTCATACGCTCGGCTGGCATGAAGGTCTGGCCGCGGCCGCCGGGGATGGGATTGAGGATGTCGGTTTGCGGATTGACGCGCGTGGTCAGGTTCCACATCACATCGTCCATCGAATAGGGGTCGGTGTCCTCGCTGACCGCGATGGCGAGGCGCATTCCCTGCGAGCAGGACAGGATGGCCGAGAGGAAGTTGCGCTGCCAGCCTTCGTCGATCTGGTGGCGCTTCTTCACCTGGATGATGCAGCCGCCCCAGTCGGTCATGCTGTAGGGAATGACGGCGTTTTGAATGATTCCAGGCTGCAGCCGCTCGCACAGCTCGAAGATGGCCGCCTCGCGCACGCTCGTGTCGATGTTGTGATCGTCGAGCGTATGGACGCCGAGCGCGAAAATGATCGGCTTGCTCTCGGGTTTCCGCATGGTCACGGCGGTGACGTGGAAGGTCGGCGCCTTATAGGCCTTGCCCATGTACCCCGCCCATTCGGGATGGAAATGGTAGCGGCCTTGCACGCCGGCCTCTTCGCTTTCGCGCGTCTCGTAGCGCCGGTCGCGGGGATCGACATAGCCCTCGAGCACGACCTCGGCATCGGCCAATGCCATCGCGTCCACCGTGCGCGCCTTCACCAGCCTCACCGGCGCGCCCTGCACCGCGCCGGCCACGCCGATCTCGTCGCAGCCCTTGGGCAGGATGACGTAGTCGAACCCGGCGCCGGCGAGCAGCGTGCAGGCCGGCGGAACCCCGAAGCACACCGTGATCGGCACCCGTTCCTTCGTCTCGTAGTAACTGTTGACCACCTGCCACATATGCGAGCCGGGCGAAATCTGGAATGTTCCGACATTGCCCCAGCGAAAATTCATGCGGTTGTAGCCGAGGTCCGATCCGCCGTCGAATTGTGCGCCGGTCACGCAGCGGATGCCCGAGCCCACGGTCAGCTCAGGCTCATAGGTGGTGTGGCGGATGGGCACCATGTAATCGTTCACGTTCTGCGGCTTCTCGATCACCGTCTCTTGACACGGCGCTTCGCTCTGCGGAATGACGACCGGCTTCAGCGGATGGGACAGCGCATGGGCCAGTTTCCGGACGCGGTCGGGATCGTTCTGCCAGCCGAACATCTTGTTGATGATGTTCATGTCGCCGAACAGATTGGTGACGACGCGATGCTTGGGTTTTCCCTTCACGTTGTTGAACAACACCGGGCAGCCGCCATCCATGTGCTTCTGCAGCCCGGTGACCTGGAGGTCGGGATCGACCTCCTTGTCCGTCACGATCAGGTCGCCCTCCGTCTTGAGCCATTCCAGCGTCAGACGCAGATCGCGCACCTCTTTGGCCGTCGGCCTGTTGGTCTTGGTGGTGATCGTGTCCATGGCTCATTCCTCTCCTAGGCGATGACTTGAGATGCGCGGGGCCTTCATATCCGGGCCGGTTTGGACGCGCTCGCTTCCCCGGACCGTTTTAATCGACGGCGTCTTAAGATGCAAACCGGCAGTTTAGCGCCCCTTGGTCTTTGCCCGCCCCGCCCCGTCGAGCATCCAGGAAAACATCTCCTTGGTCCGGCGCGCCGTTTCCGGCAGAGGCATGTTAACGATCGGATACTGGTCCTTCCAATAGTACGGCCGGCAGGCGTCGATGATGGCGCGGCTGTTGGTGAAGTCGCCCTGCGCTTTGCGGTCGGGCGGGATCGACGGATCGAGCGGCGTCGACCAGGCGTTGCGGATGAAATCGATCGACGTCGCGGGGTCCGAGCGCGAGCACACCGCCCACATCAGCTCCTCGAGATTGGATACGTCGATGTCGTCGTCGACCACGACCACATACTTGCCGGCATAGGCGGCCGAACGACACATGGCCGCGAGATGCCCGGCCTGGCGGGCATGCCCCGGGTAACGCTGCTTGATCGACACGGCCGTGAGCTGACGCGATCCGCCCGCCTCGTGGCACCAGGTGGCCATCACGTCGGGCAGGCCGGTTTTCTTCAGCTCCTGTTTCAGCAGCGCCGACCGCATCACGGCGCGATAACGCGCCTGCTCCTCCGGCGGCCGTTGTGGCGGGCAGCCGAGCATGATCGGGTCGTTCCGGTGATAGATCGCCTTGATGTCGAGCACCGGTTCGGACCGCATTTTCGAACCGTAGTAGCCCGTCCACTCGCCGAACGGTCCTTCCGGCAGCGTGTTGCCGGGTTGGACGAAGCCTTCGATCACGATCTCGGCGTTTGCCGGAAAGGGCAAGCCCGTGTGTTTGCCCAGCACCACCTTCTGCGGCCGGCCGCGATAGGCGCCGGCGATTTCATACTCGCATATGCCGTAAGGCACTTCGGTGCACGCCATCAGGAAGGTCAGCGGATCGGCGCCGGTCACGATGCACACCGGCATCGGCTGGTTGAGCGCCTGGTATTTGTCGCGATGGATGCGTCCGTGCTTGCCGGGCGAAATATAGAAGCCGAGCCGTTTGGCGTCATGGATCATGACGCGATACGTGCCGGCATTGACCCATTTCTCGTCGGGATCGCGCGTGACGTTGAAACTGCCGGTGCCGATATATCGCCTTCCCTCGTCGCGGTCGTGCCAGACCGGAGTCGGGAAACGGGTCACGTCGACGGCGTCGCCTTCGATCACGTTCTCCATGATCGGGCCGGTCTTCACCACCTCGTAAGGCAGCGGCTTGTCGGAGATTTTCTGGAAATCGGCGAGAAAGGATTCCGACAGCTCGACCTTGTTGAGGCCGGGCGGGAAACCCAGCGTCATGTTCTGCCGCTTGGCGCCGAAGAAGTTTGTGAGCACCCGGAAGCCCTTCGGATAGCCCGGGATGTCGTCGAACAGCGCCACGGGAGCATTGGCGTCGTGTTGCAGCAACTCCGCCGCCATGCCGATGTCTTCCTGCCAGGAGTACCCGTTGGCGCGCACCAGCTCACCGAGCTTGTCGGCTTCGGCGATCCATTCGCGCAGATCGTCATAAGGCACGCGGGCCTTGCGGTTGTCGGTGAGGGCGACATTCATGCGCGCTTTTCCTCTCCAATCCTGTGATTGCGATCAAACCAGACTTTTCTTTAGCGGGAATTCGAACGATTCCTATCTTGCTGCCTTGCGCGGACAAGACCTTGATCTAAATCAAGCACTCGGGTCCTCGAGACGGGCATTATCCGCCAGCGGGAGAACCCGCCGGACCGCCTAACCCTCTGAGAACGCGACTCTTTGGCTGCTTCCTTTGTTCCATCGCCATTGCGTCCATTGGGGAAAATCGCTTCCCCTTGCATCACCACCGTGTCCGAGCGATGAAGACGGCACGGCGGGCGGACTAAAGAATCGTTGCCGGACGGGGCAGGAGAGGTTTGATGAAGATCGCAACGGTGAAATTCTCGATTATCCTGTTCGCTTTATCGCTGCTCCTGAAATGGCAAGCGTGGCGGCATCCCGCTTTCCGCGACCGGCTCAAGGAACGCAATTTCGTGGCGCAGTTCCTCGCGCGGGATGAGGAAACCGGGCGCTGGTTTGCATTTCGCGACGGTAAATTTTCTTCCGGCGCCGGAAGGCACGCCCATCCCGATATCAAGCTGCTGTTCAAGAATGCGGCGCTCGGCGCCAAACTTTTGACTCCGCCGATCAATTGGCTCAATCAGATCAACGCGCAAAAGGATTTCAAACTCGGCGTCGATGGGCCCGAGGACCTGACGAACTGGTTCGCGCAAACGCTGATGATGGCCCAGACCGTCGGCTGGAAATTCGGCACCAAGATGCCGGACGGCATGATCCGTTACTGCAACATGACCAATGGCGGCCCGGTCTTCATCTACGTCAAGGACGGCAAGATCGTCCGCATGACGCCGATCGAGTTCGACCAAACCGACGCGGGTCCCTGGACGATCGAGGCGCGCGGCTTGAAGTTCACGCCGCCGCGCAAGACGACCTTGTCGCCGCACGGCCAGAACGCGAAATCGATCATCTATTCGCCCGACCGGCTGCTCTATCCCATGAAGCGCGTCGATTTCGATCCGAACGGCGAGCGTAATCCGCAGAACCGCGGCAAGTCCGGCTATGTGCGTATCTCTTGGGCCGAGGCGCTCGATCTCGTCGCGAACCAAATCAAGCAACTGAAAAGCACTTATGGGCCGGGCGTGATGGCGGTATCGCACGGCTCGCATCACACCTGGGGCAATATCGGCTACTACCTGTCGGCGCTCTATCGCTTCCGCAACGCCGTCGGCCATACCCAGGTCCATCACAACCCCAATTCCTGGGAAGGCTGGTACTGGGGCGCGGCCCATCACTGGGGCTACACGTTGCGCGTCGGCCAAAGCGAGACCTATGGCACCGTCGAGGACTGCCTCCAGAGCTGCGACATGATCGTGTTCTGGGCTTCGGACCCGGAGAGCACCAGCGGTTCTTACGGCGCCCAGGAGGGCACGGTGCGCCGGCAGTGGCTCAAGAACCCGAAGCTCGGCATCAAGGTCGTCCACATCGATCCGTATTACAACGCGTCGGCGCAGTTCCTGCCGGGCAAGTGGTTCGCGCCGCGGCCGACGACATCGCCCGCGTTGGCCATGGCCATCGCCTATGTCTGGATCAAGGAAAATCTCTACGACAAGGAATACGTCGCATCCCATACCATCGGCTTCGACAAGTGGAAGGCGTATCTGCTGGGCGAGGAGGATGGCATCCCCAAGACGCCCGAATGGCAGGAAGCCGAAACCGGCGTGCCGGCCAAGGACGTGCGTGCGCTGGCGCGCGAATGGGGCCGCAAGCGCGTCTATCTCGCGCCCGGCGGATGGGGCAACGGACACGGCGGCGCCTGCCGCAATCAGACCGGCATCCAATGGGCGCGCACCATGGTGTGCCTCATCGCGATGCAGGGCCTTGGCAAGCCCGGCGTCAATATGGGCAATCTGCAATGGGGTTGCCCGCTCGACTTCAACTTCTATTTCCCGGGTTACGCCGACGGCGGCATGTCCGGCGATCTCGAGAACACCTCGATGCCGGTCGAGCTTTATCAGCGCATGCCGCAGCTGCCGACGATGAACACGCCCTTCCAGAAAATTCCGCGCCTCTTCATGCCCGAGGCGATCATCGACGGGAAGGCGGAAGGCTATCCCTGGGTCGGCAAATCGATCGAGCACCAGTTCGCCAAGTTCAGCTATCCGGCGCCCGGCCATGCGCCGGTCAGGATGCTCTACAAATACGGCGGCTCGATGATCGCGACCATGAACAACACCCATCGGCACATGCGGATGTACCAGTCGCCGAATCTCGAATTCGTCGTCAACCAATCGATCTGGTTCGAAGGCGAGGCGAAATTCGCCGACGTGATCCTGCCGGCATGCACCAATTTCGAGCGCCCCGATATCAGCGAGTGGGCCGGACTCGGCGGTTACGCCCATCACGGCCATCAGCAGCTCAATCACCGCGTCATCGTTTTCCAGGCGCCGGCGATCGCGCCGATGGGAGAATCGAAGTCCGACTACTGGATATTCAACGAACTCAGCAAGCGCCTCGGCCTCGCCAACTATTTCTCGGAGGGCGTCAACGAAATCGACTGGGTGAAACGGCAATTCGATGCGTCCGATTTGCCCGAGCGCATTTCGTGGAAAGAGTTCATCCGCAAGGGCTATTACGTCGTGCCGGCCGAGAAGGAAAAGCTGCGCGCGCCGGTTTCGTTCCGCTGGTTCTGGGAGAACCGCAAAAAGGACGTACCCGAGCCGCAACCGCTGCCATCCGATTATGCCGGCGAATACCTCAAGGGGTTGCAGACCCAGTCGGGCAAACTCGAGTTCGAGTGCAACAGCCTCAAGCGCTTCAAGGATCCGGAGCGGCCGCCGATCGTCAAATACGAGCCGTCATGGGAGGGGCCGCATTCGGGCGCGCTGTTCCGCAAATATCCGCTCCAGCTCCTGACGCCGCATTCGAAGTTCAGCTACCACACCCAGGGCGACGGCAAGGACAGCTTCCTCCTCAATATCGAGGACCACCGCGTCAATGTCGGCGGCTGGTACTATCTCGTGCTGCGCCTCAACGCGGAGGACGCCAAGCAACTCGGCATCAAGAAACACGACCTCGTCAAGGTCTACAACGACCGCGGCGCGGTGATCTGCGCCGCCTTGCCGACGCAACGGCTGCCGCGCGGGGTTTGCCACGGCTACGAATCATCGGCGATCTACGCTCCGATGGGCGAGCCGGGAAAATCGGTGGACCGCGGCGGCGTCCTCAACCTGCTGACGCCGCACAAGACCCAGACCAAGACCACCCATTCGACGGCGGGCGCGAACTCGCTCGTCCAGGTCGAGCGCTGGGACGGCAAGACCGAGTACATTTCCGAGGCCTTCGCCGGGAGCAAGGAACGCGGGCTTCCGTCGGAATTGAGGCTCGAAGACCGTGTGCCGGCGCAATAGCGGCGGGGGAATGCGCATATGAAGAAATGGAACATGATCATCGACGTCGCCGAGTGCACCAATTGCAACCTGTGCACCCTCGCGGCGATGGACGAATACGTCGGCAACGATTTTCCCGGTTATGCCGCGCCGATGCCGAAGCATGGGCACAAGTGGATCAATATCCTGCAGAAGGAACGGGGACAGATTCCGATGATGGACATCGCCTATGTTCCCACGATGTGCAACCACTGCGACGACGCGCCCTGCATCAAAGCGGCGAAGAACGGCGCCATTTCCAAGCGGGACGACGGCATCGTGCTGATCGATCCAGTGAAAGCCAAGGGGCAGAAACACCTGGTCGATTCCTGTCCCTACGGCCATATCTGGTGGAACGAGGAACTCCAAATCCCGCAGGCCTGGCCTTTCGACGCGCATCTTCTGGATCAGGGCTGGGACAAGACTCGCGGGGACCAGTCCTGCCCGACCGGCGCGATGAAGACCGTGAAGCTCGAAGACGAGGACATGGCGCTTCTGGCGCGCGAGCAGGGCCTCGATGCGATGAAGGCGGAACTCGGCGCCAAGCCGCGCGTCTATTACAAGAATCTGTGGCGATATTCGACCTGCTTCATCGGCGGGGCCGTCTCGGCGAAGCTCGATGGCGCGGTCGATTGCGTCGAGGGCGCCAGCGTGCGGCTCTTGAAGGACGGCAAGACGGTCGCCGAAACCACGACCGACAATTACGGCGATTTCAAATTCGACAAGCTCGCGGAAGGTTCGGGCCGCTATTCCGTCGAGATCGCGGCCAAGGGCCGGGCCAAGAAGGTGCTGACCGCGGAACTTGGCGCCAGCATCAATCTCGGCGAGATACAATTGTAGCAACGCTTGCCCGCTAATCTCGAGCCCGGTTTCCTGGAACCCCTCTCGGCGATGGCCGAGGTTCTGCTGCGCGCCACCACCGGCCTCCTGCTGATTCCGCACGGGCTCCGGGCGTTCTATGGGTTCTTTCCGAACAGCGGGTCGCGGCTCCTGAACAAGGCCGCGCTGGCCGCGTCGCTGGCTAGGTCAGGTTACCGGCCCGGCATGTTCTGGGCGACGGTCGTGTGGTTCGTGGAATTCGTCGCCGGGCCGATGCTGGTGTTGGGGTTGTGCACGCATTTCGCCGCGTTTCTGGTATTCGTGTTCATGCTGGGCTCGACGGTCGATCATGCGCGCGCCGACGGATATTTCTGGAACAAGCTGGGACTCGAATACCCTTTGCTGTGGTCGATCGCCGCTTTCTACTTTGTTTTCCACGGCGGCGGGCGGTATTCGATCGATTTCCTGATCGGCTGGTAAAATATTTATTGATTGCTCAGTTTGTCTTCCGCTTTCGCAAGGTTTTTCATGCGGCCGTCCCAGCGTTTCGCGAAAGCCGTTTCGATGCCGAAATGATCGAGCACCCGCGTCACGATATGATCGACGATGTCGTTGATGGATTCGGGATGGTTGTAGAAGGCGGGCATCGGCGGAATGATCGACACCCCGATCCGCGCCAGCTTCAGCATGTTTTCGAGGTGCACTTCCGATAACGGCGATTCGCGCGCGACCAAAACGAGGCGCCGCCGCTCCTTGAGAATGACGTCGGCGGCGCGATGCACCAGGTGTTCGCCGTAACCATGGGCGATACAGGCAAGCGTGCGCATCGAGCAGGGGATCACCACCATCCCTTCGGTGATGAATGAACCCGACGAAATCTCCGCCGCCATGTTGGCCGGATTGTGATTGACGGTGGCGAGCGCGCACACCTGTTTGACGGTATAGGGCGTCTCATGTTCGATGGTTCGTTGCGCCCACTTGCTGACGATGAGATGAGATTCCACCTCGCTGTCCTTGAGCGCCTCGAGCAGCCGCACGCCGAGGATTGCACCGGTTGCGCCGGTCAGGGCAACGATCAGGCGTCGCATCTTTCTCTCTCCACGTTGGCCGAGGCGCCCGGGCGCTTCCACGTCGCCGGGTTCATCGGTTCGTCACTTCGAAAATTCCGTCGATACCTCGAGCGTTTCCTTATGGCCGAAGCCCTTGGTGTTGTCGATCATGACCAGACGCGCCGGTTCCAGGCGATAGACCGATATCCTTGCATAGGCTTGGCGCAGCTCTGCCGGCCCCGCCGTCAATTGCCGCAGGAAGGGGTAACGCGCCTCGAGCAACGCCAGGAGCCGCATCCGATGGTCCTCCGCCACGATCCGGCGCGCCGTGCCGGCGATCTGCACGCCGCGAATGGCGGCAAAATCAGAGTAATCCGGCGCGATGGTCGCCGCAACGCGGGAATCGGCCTCGATTTCGCGGGAATGCCTGGTATCGGGCTCGGAAATCCAAACCAGCGCCAAGCCGTCGCAAGCATAAAACAGGTTGGCGGCGTGCGGTCCGTTGGGGCCGGACGTGGCGAGCGACATCACATGGTGAGCCGCGAGGAACGAGCCGATACGGTCGGCGAGATCGGCACTCATGGCGAAAGCGTCCATCCTGTTCGACGGATGAGAAGGCGGCATTGTATTGGAATTCGATCGCGCGCGGCGGAATAATTACCCCGCGAAAATCTCCTTGAGGCGCTTCACCATCTTCGCGTGGCGCGGCGCGTCGGCGACGCTGACCGCCTTGCCGACGCCGAGATAGCGCTCGGCCACTTCCGGGTTCTTGAGCAGGGCCTTGCCGGTGCCGGAAAGCGCCACGCGGCCGTTCTCGATCACATAGGCGCGGTCGGAAATCGCCAGCGAGAGCTTGGCGTTCTGCTCGGAGAGCAGGATGGCGCGGCCTTCGGAGCGCAACGCGGCGATCATCCGGAAAATCTCCGACACCAGCACCGGCGCCAGGCCCAGCGAAGGTTCGTCCAGAACCATGATGCGGGGGGAAGCCATCAGGCCGCGCGCGATCACCAGCATCTGCTGTTGCCCGCCCGAGAGATTGGCCACATGCTCGCGCCGGCGCTCGAGCAGCACGGGAAAGCTTTCGCACACGATCTCGATGCGCTTCCTCATCTCCGTCTCGGACAGGCTCTTGCGCTGGGCATAGGCGCCGAGGCGGAGGTTTTCCTCCACCGTCAGCCCGCCGAAAACCTGGCGGCCCTCGGGCACGTGCGATATTCCCCGGAGCACGCGGGCGCGCGGGCTCAGCCCGTCGATGCGCTGGCCTTCCAGGGTTATCTGGCCGGCGCGGATGGCGATCAGGCCGGAGATGGTCTTGACCAAGGTGGATTTGCCCGCGCCGTTGGCGCCGACCAGCGAAACGATCTCGCCCGCGCCCACCGTGATGTCGACGTCGTGGACGACATTGGCGGAATCATAGCCGGTGGAAACGCCCTTCAATTCGAGCATCACGTTTCCTCCCCGACATAGGCGGCGATGACGCGCTTGTCCTTCTGCATCTCGCGCGGCGTTCCGGCCGCCACGCTCTTGCCGGCGTCCAGCACGATTACCCGGTCCGCCACGCCCATGACCAGCGACATGTTGTGCTCGACCACGATCACGGTGATGCCGCTGTCGCGCACCGCGCGCAACAGCTCGGCCAGATCCGCGGTCTCGGCGTCGTTGAGGCCGGCGGCGGGCTCGTCCAATAATAGAAGCCGCGGTCCGGCCATCAGCGCGCGCACCACTTCCAGCAGCTTCTGCCCGCCCATGGGCAGGTCGGTCGCCGCCATGTTGCGGAATGGCTCCAATCCCACCAGTTCCAACAGCGCATCGGCCTTGGCCGCAAGGGCGTGTTCCTCGGCCCTAGCGCCCGGCAGCCACAGCATCTGCCGCCAGACCGCGCTTTTCGCATGCATGTGCGCGCCCGCGAGCGCGTTTTCGAGCGCGCTCATGCCGGGGAAAATCCGCGCGGTCTGGAAGGTGCGGATCAGGCCCCGCGCCGCGATCTCGCCCGGGCCGAGGCCCAGGATGGACTCGCCGTAGAATTTCACCTCGCCCGCATCGGCCGGGTAGAGGTTGGTCACCAGATTGAACAGCGTGGTCTTGCCCGCGCCATTAGGACCGATCACGGCGGTGAGGCTGCCCTGGGGCACGCTGAGGCTCACGTCGGAAATCGCCTTCACGCCGCCGAAGCTTTTCCAGAGATTCTTTATCTCCAGCGCCAACTCGGTCATGGCTTGACCTCTGCCGGCGGTTTGCGGCGGAAGATCGCCGTCACCGGCGCGGCCAAGGCGCCGAACATGCCGTCGCGCAGCCAGAGGAAGCAGATTACCAGCAGCGCGCCCTCGGCGAAGGTCTTGTAGAGCGCGAAGGGCTGGAAGACGGTGGGCAGCAAGGTCAGGAGCGCCACCCCCAGGATCGGGCCGATCAGCGTGCCTTCGCCGCCCGCCACCAGCATGGCGATCATCTCGAAGGAACGCGGCGTGCCGACCATCTCGGGCGACAGGAAATGGAAATAGAAGGCGTAGAGGCTGCCCGAAAGCGAGCCGAGCACGGCGCTGATCAGCACCGCGGCGAGCTTGATGCGCACCACGTTGATGCCGAGCGCGGCGGCCGCGATCGGGTCGGTCCTGACCGTCTTCAAGGCGCGGCCGAAGCTCGAACGCATGCCGCCAAAAAGCAGCAGCACCAAGGCCACGATGATAACCGTCACCAGGTAATACATCGACAACGGCGTCGAGAAGGTGAAGCCGGGCACGGCGAAGGACGGGATGCCGGCCAGGCCCGAAGGCCCGCCGGTGGTCTCGGTCATGCCCACGGTCAATGAATCGACCAGCAGGCCGAAGGCGAGCGTCGCCAGCGCCAGGTAATGGCCGCGCAAGCGCAAGGTGACGAAGGACAAGGCCAGCGCCGACACCAGCGAGAGCGCCATGCCGGCCAGCGTGCCCAAAAGCGGCGAGACGCCATAGGTCACGGCCAGGATGGACGCGGTGTAGCCGCCGATGGCCATGAACCCGGCCTGGCCCAGGCTCACCTGCCCGGCGAAGCCCATCAGCACGTCGAGGCCGAGCACGGCGATGTAGAGGATGCCGGTGATGACCAGCGAGTTCAGGATGCTGCGGCCGGGCAGGAGCCAGGGCAGCGCCAGCAGCAGCGCCACGGCCGCGACGGCGAAGACGAGTCCGCCCTTGCCCTCGATGCGCAGGATGGCGCGGTAGACCCGCTGCTCGTCGCGCACGTCGGTGCGCCGCGCCGGGCCCACCGGAAAGAGGCCGTTGGGCCGCCACAGCAACACCGCCAGCAGCAGCGCCAGCGCCAGCGCATTGGCGAACAGCGAGGAGACGTAACCCGCCGCCACTTGCTCGGCCACGCCCAGAAAGAGGCCGCCGAACACCGAGCCGAGAAAGGAGCCCATGCCGCCGATGGCGACGGAAATGAACCCGAAATTGGTGAAGAAGCGGCCGGTGTCGAATTCGAGCGAGGTAATCGGCGCCACGGCGATGCCGCTGACGCCGGCGATGAGCGCGGCCAGGCCGAAGCTCAAGAGCGTCATGCGCGGCACGTCGATGCCCATGAGCCGCGCCGCCATGCGGTTCTCGGCGCAGGCCCGGAGCGCCATGCCCAGCGTGGTGCGCTGGATCAAAAGCCACAGCGCGGCAACGATCGAAGCGGCGATGCCGGCGATCCAGAAGCCCTGGGTCGGCACGCGAATCTCGCCGATCAGCACCGGCGCCTCGCCCGAGAAGGGCGGCAGCGCATAGGGTTGGCTCGACCAGAAGATCAGCAACAGGCCTTCGATCAGCGTCAGGAGACCCGCCGTCATCACCAGCATGGAGCTGGGAGGAAGCCGCGGCAGCGCCGGCACGAAAGTCGCCGCGCCCAGCGCCAGTCCGAAGAGCCCGGTGCCGAGCGAAGCCGCGAGCGCGGCCATCAGCACCGGCCAGCCCAGCGCCACCTGGAAGGTGTACATCAGCAGCGCGCCCAGCACGCAGAACGCGCCCTGCGACAGGTTGATGACGCCGGTGACGCGGAAGACCAACGAGAAGCCCAGCGCGATGACGGCGAAGACCGCGCCTTGCAGCAGCCCGCCGATAACGATCTGAATCGCGAGATTCACGGGTTAATCCGCTCAGTTGAGCGGAATGCCGGTCGGCTTGCTGACGATTTCCCAGAGGTTCTTGGCCGGCGCCCAGCGCGTCACCACCGTGTCGGAGACGTCGAGGCCGCGCTGCGGCACGGCGGTGAAATCGTAGATGCCGTTGACGCCGGCATAGCCCTTGGTCTGCTCGAGCGCCGCGCGCAACTGCGCCGCGTTGGCGCCGGTCCCGAGCTTCTTCAGCGCCTCGATCACGATCATGCCCGGCTCCCATGCCAATTCGGAGGCGATGTCGGGCTGCACGCCGTTGTCCTCGAAAGCCTTGTAGAACACCCGGCTCTTGGCCGCGACCGCCGGGCTGAGCAGCGTCGGATCGCGCACCACCCATTGCGCCGCCGGAATGTAGAGCTGCCGAGGAAGGAAACTCTTGTACTGGGTCATCTGGGCGTAGGTCATGTTGCCGTCGGTGGTGGCCACGGGCACGTCGAGCCCTGTCTGCTGGATCGCGCGGAAAACGGTGGCGACCGGCGCGCCGGTGCTCCAGACGATCAGGGCCTGGGGCTTCGACGCCTTGATGTTTTCGATCTGGGCCGAGACGCTCAGATCGGTGGTGTTGAAATGCTCGCGCGCCGTCACCTGGATGTCCTTATTCTCGGGCTTTTGCAAAAGCGCGTCGATGTTCTTCTCCGCGTCCTGGCCCGAGGCGTCGGTCGAGAATATCAGGCCGAATTTCTTCCAGCCCTTCATGTGGAAATAGCGGATCGCCGCGTCGGCGAGATCGACGGTCGAGACGCTCGCGGTGAAGACGTTGCTGCCGGCATCGGGATGGATGCCGGGCGAGAAGCAGTACATCACCGGCCCGTCCGCCATCAGCGGCATCATGGCGCGGCAGGTCGCCACCAGCGACGAGCCCAGGATCACCGCCGGCTTGGCGGCGATGATGTCGGTGGCGAGCTGGACCGCGACTTGCGGATTGGTCTGGTCGTCGTGGAAGACGAAAGCGATCGGACGGCCCTGGATGCCGCCCGAATCGTTCACCGCTTTCTCGGCGAATTGCAGCGCCTGCTGCTCGCCCTTGCCGAGGAAGGCGCCCGGACCGGTCAGGGAGAGGATGACGTTGATGTCGAAATCCTCGGCGGCCCGGGCGGAAGAGACCGGGAACAGGGACAGGGCCGCATAGAACAGCACCCCCGCCAAGGCGGGAACGGCGTGGACTCTGATCTTCAAGGCCGTTCCCTCCCTTTATGCCGATTGCGGCGCATTATTCATTCCGCGGGGCCCCCCGGCAAGGCCCAAACGCCGCCATGCCCCCGATTTGTCCTCATCGCGGGTTGCCTATCATTCGCGACGGCGCGCGGGTCCCCGGCAGGCGCGCCGCCATTAAGATCATGAACGGGCCGGCCGGCGGGAAAAGCGCGGCCTTACGTCTTCTTCTTCTTTTTGTTCTTCTTGTTTGCCGGCTTCTTTTCGCCCGGCTGGCGGCCGGGTTCGAAGCCGCCGACCTCATGATAGGTCACTTTGTTCTCGGTTTCGAACGCCCGGACGGCGGGAACCCGTCCCGGCAATCCAAGTTCCGTCCAACGCGCGGCGACCTTGTCATAGACGGTCTTGCGCAGCGTGGTGCGCTTGGAAAAGACCGGAAGATGACGGTGCTCCTTGCATGCGTTGATCAGCGCCTTCGACCCATAGGGCCGCTTTTCCGGAGGGTTCTGAGTCGGATCGAGCCACGTGCTCCAGGTGTTGCGCAGGATGTCGATGTCGTCGATCGGATTGCAGCGGCTCGCCATCGCCCAGATGACCTGGTCCATGTCGGTCGGATCGATGTCCTCGTCCACGGCGATGATCCATTTGGTGTAATAGGCCCCGCCGGGGACCTGGGCCGCCAGCGCCAGCGCCTGCGCCGCGTGGCCGGCGTAACGCTGTTCCAGGCTGATCACGGTCATGCCGAAGCCGCCGGCCGCGGCGGGATGGGAATAGACGCCCTGGATGCCGGGGATGCCGAGCTTGTCGAGATCGTCCCAGATCTTGGACGAGCGGATGACGGAGAAGAAACCGCTCTGCTCGCAGGACGGATAATCCGCCATCAAGGCGTTGGTCAGGATCGGTTGCGAGCGGTAGTGCACCGCCGTGATGTCCACCAGCGGACAACCCGCTTCGGGCCGGCCGTAATAACCGGGGAACTCGCCGAACGGCCCTTCCGACTTCACCGAATTGGGGCGGATGACGCCTTCGATGACCAGTTCCGCGTTGGCGGGTATCAGCAGATCGGTGGTCTTGCCGCGCACGACCGGGATCGGCTCCCCCTTGATGCCGCCGGCGTATTCGTACTCCGAAACGTTCTTGGGAAACGTCTGCGAGCCGACCAGCATGAACAGAGGATCGATGCCCCAGGCGGCCGCGACCGCGATCGGCTTGCCCTGCTGCCAGGCCCGGGTGATGTGCAGGCGCGCATCCTTGCCGGGCGACAGATAGAGGCCGACTTGCGCCTTGCCCTGCACCATCATCCGGTAAGTGCCGATATTGAGATAGCCGCTGTCGGGATCGCGCGTGATCACCGCGTCGGCGGTGCCGGCATAGCGACCGCCGTCGAGCGGCCAATGACGCGGGATCGGCAACCGGTTCAGATCGATGCTTTTGCCCGTGAGGGTATTTTCATAAATCGGCGCCTTGGCCGCATTCACCTCGCGCGGCGGCAGGCGAAGCTTGAGCTTGTCCTTCACCCGCCGGATCAACTCGACCGTCGGCGTGTCCGCCGGCTCTTCCAAGGTGAGCGCGACGCGTTTCACGCTCGGGCCGATGACGTTCCACAGCATCTTGGCGCCGATCGGGCTGCCGTCGAAGCCGCGCGGACGCTCGAACAAGACCGCCGGCGAGGGTTGCTGCTTGGCGACGAGATAGGAGATCGCGCTCATCTCCTCGTCGCGGTCGACCGGCTGCCGCACGCGCACCAGCTCGCCGAGCTGCTCGACCTGCGACAGCCATTCGCGCAGATCCTGGATCGGTTTTCTCGCGGTCGCTTTCGACACATCGGCCTTCTTCAAGCCGACGCGGGATAAATCGACTATCTTGTTCATCGCGAACGCCTCTCTGGCCGGATGATGGGAGTCTGCGGCGCATGAGCCGGTTCACGCGCCACGGTCATTGTCCGGCTGCTGCCGCACGATCGCAATTCAACCGACATTCCCCCGGAAACCGGCCGTTGGACCGGTCGATCTGGCGCCGGGCATTCTTTACGCAGCGCTCTGGGCCGTCAAGCCGGTTGCGCCGGAAATTCCTCGGCCGCCCGAACGCGCCGGACCGATCCCGGCATCGCCGGCCCCGTGTAACATATTGATCGACTGATAAAATATTGCGCTTCCGGGCGTGGCAAGGGTGTCAGCCATGCTTCCCGGGCCGCCAGCGCGCCGATTCAAGGTTTTGGCGCCGCGCTCTTCAGCAGGTCGGACAGTTTTTGGCCGGGATCGGCCAGGGTTTCCCTCGGGAAAATCGCCTTGGTTGCGATCAAGCGGCGGAGCGCCGACATCTCGCGGCCGTTGTTGACGGTGATGGCGGCGGCAATCCGGCGGTCCGGGCCGAGGCCTATGATGGTGAATTGATTCGAAGCCGGATCGCCGCGAACCACCAGATCCAAATCCGGTTCGACCAGCCCCAGCATTTGGATGTTACAGTCGTATTGGTCGGTCCAAAGCCACGGTATTTCGGCATAGGGCTCGTTCGTGCCCAGCATCGCGCGTGCGACGGCGGCCGCCTGGTTGAGCGCCACCTGCCATGATTCCACCCTGATCGCGCGGCCGAGCAGCGGATTATGGTGACGCGTCACATCGCCGGCCGCGAAGATATCGGGGTCGCTCGTGCGTCCATATTGATCGACGCGGATTCCGTCATCGATCTCGAGACCCGCCGCCTCGGCCAAGGCGGTGTTGGGCTGGGCGCCGATCCCCGCGATGACGATATCGCAGTTATGCTCGGCGCGTTCGGTCCTCACCAAGACGCGGCCGTTTTGGCCCGCTTCCATGCTCTTCAGCCGCGAATCGAACTCGAACTTGACCCCGTGCTTTTCGTGGAGTGTCCGGACAAAATCGCCGATCAGCGGCGGCAGGGCGCGGGCCAGAAGGCGCGTCGCCGCTTCCAGCACCGTCACCCGGCTTCCGAGCTGGGTTGCGGATGCGGCCAGCTCCAATCCGATGAAACCGCCGCCGATCATCACGATTTCGGCGCCCGGTGTCAGCACCTCCCTGATCCGCTCGGCGTCGCTCAAACTCCGTAAATAATAGACCCGCGCGCCGCCGGGAATGGGCGGCAGAACCCGATAGCGGCATCCGGTGGCCAGGAGCAGCCGTCCATATTTCACCTTTTCGCCGTCGGCGAGCTCGACCAGCTTTGCCGGTCGATCGATCCGTATGGCCGCGCAACCGAGCTTCAGGCCGATGCGGTGTTCCGCGAAGAACGCTTCGGGCTTGAGATAGAGTTGAGCCGCGCTGAGCCGGTCGGTGAGGTAGGCCTTGGACAGGGGAGGGCGCTGATAGGGCAGGTGGGATTCCTCGCCGATCAGCAGGATATCGGCGTCGGGCGCCTGCTGGCGCAATATCTCCGCCGCGCGGATGCCCGCGGGTCCGGCGCCGATGATCACGAAAGGTCCGGAGACGGTCATGTCCATCGCCCGTTGGAATGGGTGATCCGGCTAAAGCGGCGTCTAATGAAGGTGGACGTAGCTGTAATCCACGGGAAGATTGTTGATGCCGCGGTCGGGCGGGGCAATCCACCCCGCCATCTTGCCGGGCTCGATCACCCGTTGCATCAAGCTGCGGATGAAGGCCTTGTCGGAATCGGACGGAAGCCATCCCGGCAACTGCTGGTTCCAGTGCTCGGATGAGACGATCTTGCCCGCCGGATCCACGAACTTGCCCACCCACACGCCGATATTCCGGCGGAAGTGCGGGCTCGGCAAGGCGAGTTCGAAGGAAAATCCTGCCTTGGCGATGAGGCGATTCCAGCGCTTCACGCCGATCTCGCAATCGCGGATATAGGCGTTGCGGGTCACTTCATTCATGGCGTTGCGCATCGTCACCGTCTCGCTGGCGATGCCGTCGGCCGTCGGTGTCTCGAACGTGAAGGTGCTGTCCTTGCATACGTGGTCTTCGTAATTGGTCTCGTCGGGACGGCCCTTGATGCCGTTGGCGAAATAAACCGCGGCGTTCGACGACACTTCGGCGCCGAACAGGTCGAGCGAGGAGCTGAACCAGAAATTGATGTAACGCTGGATGGTCGGCAGATCGACGGCGCCGGCGCGGCGGATGGCGTCGGGCTCCTCGGTGTGGAGTTCTTTCATCACTTCGAGCGTGCGCTTGATCGCGCGGGTGATGCCGGTATCGCCCACGAACATGTGATGGGCTTCCTCGGTGAGCATGAACTGGCAGGTGCGCGCCAGCGGGTCGAACCCGCTTTCGGCGAGGCTCTTGAGCTGGTACTTGCCGTCGCGGTCGGTGAAATAGGTGAACATGTAGAAGGAGAGCCAATCCTGGATCGGCTCGTTGAAGGTGCCGAGAATACGCGGCTTGTTCTTGTCGCCCGAATGGCGCATGAGCAGTTCCTCGGCCTCCTCGCGTCCGTCGCGGCCGAAATAGGCGTGCAGCAGGTAGACCATCGCCCAGAGATGGCGGCCTTCCTCGACGTTCACCTGGAATAGATTGCGCAGATCGTAAAGCGACGGGCAGGTCAGGCCCAACAGCCGTTGCTGTTCGACCGAGGCCGGCTCGGTGTCGCCTTGGGTCACGATGAGCCGGCGCAGCGTGGCGCGATGCTCGCCGGGAACCTGCTGCCAGGCGGGCTGGCCCATCACGTCGCCGAAGCCGATGCGGCGGTCGGCCACCGGCTCGGCGAGAAAAATTCCCCAGCGGTATTCGGGCATCTTGGTCGTGCCGTAGGTCGCCCAACCCTTGGCGTCGACCGAGGTCGCGGTGCGGAGATAGACGTCGGCGCCTTGAAAGGTCGAAGGGCCGAGCTCGCGCCACCAATCGAGGAAACGCGGCTGCCAATGCTCGAGCGCGCGCTGCAGGGTCGGATCGTCGGCGAGGCCGACATTGTTCGGGATGCGCTCCTTATAGTCGATCGCCATGGTCTCAGACCCTTTCCCAATTGAATTGCGGTTTGGAGCCGCTGCCGAACAGCTTCAAAGCGCCCTTGTCGCCGACGGCATTGGGGCGGTTGAAAACCCAGTTCTGCCAGGCCGAGAGCCGGCTGAAAATCCGCGTTTCCATCGTCTCGACGCCGGCGAAGCGCAAATTCGCCTCCATGGCCGTCAGCGCATCGGGGGACAGGCTGGTGCGTTCCTCGACGGCCACGCGGATCTCGTCGTTCCAATCGAGCGCGTCGGGCGCATAGGTGACGAGCCCCAGTTTGGTTGCCGCCGCGGCATCGAGCAATTCGCCGGTCCGGCCCGCCGCCGCCGTCACCGGCCCCGGCTCGCCGCAGAAGCGCATGGCCAGCCGGGTTTGGCCGTTGGCCATCGGGTAAGGGCCGAAATTGGCGGCCGACAACGCCAGACGCGGCGCCTCGTTGTCGCCTTCGGACAAGGCCAGCATGTACGACCGGTCGGCGGCGAGCGCCAATTCCAACAGGCTGCCCGCGAAACACGAACCCCGGTCGATGATGGCAAAGAAGCTGCGCGACGAGACGTCGAGCCGCGCGAAACTGCGGGACAGGAAACCGATGGTCTCGCGCACGAACCAGTTCCGTTGATTGGACAGCATCAATGCGTCGCTCTCAAGCAGGGCCTCGATGGAGCCGCGTGTCTTCAACAGCAAGGTGCCGATTTCGAGTTCGTTGGTGCGCAGCATGAGAATGGCGTCGTCGAGCTCGCGCGCGACGGCCAGCGGCCACCACGCCGCTCCGGCGGCGAGGATCTCCTCGAGATTGCGCGGCCCGTTGGCGGCGGGGCCGGCGACGGAAATGGTCGCTAGGCGCCGCGGCCGGTCGAACGCCACGTCGACCCAGCGGTAATGATAACCCTTTTCGTCGACGCGCCGGTCAAGCGGCGGGAGCTTCACGCCGGCGGCTCCGGTCGGACGGTCGCTGGCGGCGGCCAGGGCGAGGGCGCGTTCCTTCACCGTATCGGCGAAACGGGTCGGCGGCGCCGCTTGATCGATCAGATTCCATTGCTTGGCCCGGTCGGCGCGCACGCCCTCGACCGTGGTGCAAAAAACGTCGGCGAGATCGCGCCGCACCTTCCGCTTGTCGACCAGGCGGGTCAGGCCGCCGGTGCCCGGCAGCACGCCCAGGAGCGGAACCTCGGGCAGGCTGACGGTCGAGGAGCGGTCGTCGATCATGATGATCTCGTCACAGGCGAGCGCGACCTCGTAACCGCCGCCCGCGCAGGTGCCGTTGAGCGCGGCGATGAATTTGAGACCGGAACGCCGGCTCGACTCCTCGATGCCGTTACGGGTCTCATTGGTGAATTTACAGAAATTGACCTTCCAGGCGTGGGAGGACGTTCCCAACATGTAGATATTGGCGCCGGAGCAGAACATCCGATCCTTGCCGCTGGTCAGCACCACCGTCCTGACCTCGGGGTGCTCGAAGCGGATGCGGTTGAGCGCGTCGTACAGTTCGATGTCGACGCCGAGATCGTAGGAGTTGAGCTTCAGCTTGTAGCCCGGCTTGATCCCGCCATCCTCGGCGACGTCGAGCAAAAGCGTCGCGACCGGCCCGTCGAATTCCATGCGCCAGTGTTTGTAGAGTCGAGGATGGGTGTCGAAGGTGGTCAATTCCATCGCGGCAGCGGCTCCTTGGAGGAAGTGGATATATAGTGCATGAATAATGACGATCAAGCAATATGTTTCAGATCGGCGCCTTGCCGCGTTTCCGGCGAAAAAGCCCCGGGCTTGCGCGCTAGGACGCGCCCGAGGTTTTGACCAAGGCGCGCAACTCCTTGTAGCTCTGCTCGGCCTTCTTGCCGGTCGTCTTCACGGTCGCGTCCGCCTTGCTGTACAGGCCGTTGCGGCCGTCGAGAATGCGGCGAAGATCCTCCATCGCCTCTTCGTTGTTGGCCATCGGGCGGTAATCGCCTTGCGCGATCACCCGGCTCATATGCTCCTCCGGTTCGGCCGACAGCCAAACGGTGTAACAGGCGGACAGCAACAAATCGAACGTTGCCGCTTCCGACACGATGCTGCCGCCGGTGGCGATGACGGCGCGGTCGTAGCGCTCGATCACGTTCTCGAGCGCGCGCCGCTCGTATCGGCGGTAAGCGGCTTGGCCGTAGAGATCGAAAACCTCGCGCAGATTGGCGCCGACTTCACGCTCGATTTCGCGGTCGAGTTCGACGAAGGGTATGCGCAGATCCTTGGCCAGCCTGGCGCCCAGCGTCGATTTGCCGGCGCCGCGCAAGCCGATGAGGGCGATGCGATGGTGGCGTTCGCTTTCGGCGGCCGTGCCGAAGTTTTTCGTCAACAGCTTGCGCGCCTGGGGGAGTTCCTGGGGCGAAAGCCGGCTCAAGGTCTGGATCAGCAAGGTGAGCTCGACCGGCCGGTCCGGTTCTTCGCGCACGAGATCGGCGATCGGCAGTCCCATCGCATGGGCGACTTGGCGCAACAGCGCGATCGAGATGTTGCCCAATCCCGCCTCGAGCTGGGCGAGATAACGCTCCGAGACGGCGGAATCGCGCGCCAGAATCTTGCGCGTCATGCCGCGCCGGGCGCGCGCCTCGCGAATCCTCTCCCCCAGAACCCGGAGATAGTCGGCTTCGCCGTTCTCCGCTTCGCGGTGCTTCTTGGTGGTGGCGTCTCGTGTCGTCATGGTCGTCCCGTTTGCCCGCCGAATCCCGGCCGAGGCCCAACATGAATTATAGTGCTTGCAAAACATTTTGCATGTATTATTTACAGAGGCGCCCTAATCGCGGCCTCGCGCCGCGCGGACGGGCTTCTGTCTCGGAATCCTGGGAGTCTGGGTGAGCCTGCACTTGAAGATATTGGTCGGCACGATGACGGGCACGGCGGAATTGGTGGCCGAAGAGCTGCGCGACGCCCTGGCGGCCAAAGGCGTGGCCGCGGAGATCGTGCTGATGAACGCCTGCGATGCCGGCACGTTCGCGGCCGGCGGCGCGTTTCTCATCTGCACCTCCACCTATGGCCAGGGCGACGTTCCGGACAACGCCCAGGCGCTGTTCGCGGCCCTCGAAACCGCCAAGCCCGATCTCTCCCAGGTGTCGTACGGGCTCATCGCCCTCGGCGACCGCACCTATGCGCAGACCTTCTGCTTCGGGGGCAAGCGTTTCGACGCGTTGTTGCAATCCTACGGCGCGCATCGCATCGGCGAAGTCCTGCTGCATGACGCCAGCGCCGGCACCGTCCCGGAAGAAGTCGCCCTCGAATGGATCGGGCCGTGGATCGATCAATTCCGCCGGCAATGCGACAAAGCAGCCTGAGCGGCCGTGCTCCGGAAGATGATAGAGTGCAGCGCCGCCGCCGTTTGATGAAAGGAAACCCCGATGTCGCAGCCGGATGATTTCATTCGCCTGATTTCGAGCGTTACGTCGCGCATCGCCGGAAAGCCGGTCGATCGCCAGCTCGCCGGCGAATTGAACGCCGCCTTTCCGCCCGGCGGCCCGGTCTTTCGCAGCATCGCGGAGAGTTGCCAGGCGGCCATCAAGGCGGGCTGGATGTGCAACCGCGAGGCCGGCGGCATCCGCTACGGCCGGGTGGTCAAGCCCGGCGCGGCCACGCACGGCTTCAGCGTCGACGTCGTCGACATGGCGGACGTCGCCGGTCCGCATCACCGTCATCCCAAGGGCGAAATCGACCTGATCATGCCGGTTACGCCGGACGCCGTTTTCGACGGGCATGGCGCGGGCTGGGTGGTCTACGGCCCCGATACCGCGCACAGTCCGACGGTAGCGAAAGGACACGCGCTCGTTCTCTACCTGCTCCCGGACGGCGCCATCGAATTCACGCGATAATCGGCTTGGCCGCGCTCCCGATCGTCGGGCCGGCCGGCGGCTGTGGGGTGGGATGGGGGGGTTTGTGTTGTCCCAAAGGCTAATCAAATAGGGATCGCAACGGGGAGGACAGCATGGCCGCGATTATCGACGTGCCGGCATGGATCGAACGGCAGAAGGTGAGTCCGGACGCAGATCCTGGTGATGGTCCTGATGACTTGCACGACCGCCATCGACGGTTTCGATGCCAGATGATCGGTTAGTCGCCCGGCCGTGATCCAGCAGTTCAAGGTGCCGCCGGCACGAATTCACATCGGTGTTCGCGATCGGCCTGGCTGGCTGTCCTGATCGGATGCCTCGTCGATTGCGCCGCTTGCCGACTGGATCGGCGCAAGCGGATTCTGCTCGGCAGCTGCATTTTCTTCGGCGTGATGACCTCTGAGCGCTCGGGCCGACTCGCTACAATCTCTGATCGTCCTGCGTTTCCTGACCGGGCTCGGGCTCGGCGGCTCGATGGCCAACGCGATTGCGTTGACGGCGGAATACTTCCCGGCGCGCAAACGCGCCTTTACGACGATGGCGATGTTCTGCGGTTTTCCGCTCGGCGCCACCTTGGGCGGCTTCCTGGCGGCCGGCATGATCCCGCAATACGGATGGCCCTCCGTGTTCGTGGTCGGCGGCGTCCTTCCGCTCATATTGGCCGCGGTCGTGGCCGCTACGCTTCCGGAATCGTTTCGCCATCTCGTGCTGAAGAATTATCCGGCGGCGAAGATCAGCGGCAGTGCTTCGCCGCATCGATCCGTCGGCGGTTTTCGCGGAAGGAACGACCTTTGTCGTCCATGAGGAGCAAGCGGCCGGGATCACGGTGAAGCATCTCTTTCGCGAAGGCCGCGCCCTCGGCACGATCCTGCTGTGGATCATCTTTTTCTGCAGCCTTCTGGATGTTTTCTTTCTCTCCAGCTGGTTGCCCACGGTCTTGCACGAGGCCGGCCTGTCGATTTCGGCATCGGTCGTCGAAACCGCGCTGTTTCAAGGCGGCGGCGTCGTCGCCGGCCTGACGCTTGGGGCTGGTCATCGATCGCGCCGGATTTTTGAAGGTTCTGGTTCCGGTCTACATCGGCGCCGGGCTCGCGATCGCGTTCGATCGGCTTCGCCGGAACGTCGCTCGGCTTCATCATGATTGCGAGCTTCCTGTCGGGCGCTTTCGTGATCGGTGGCCAAAACTCGGTGAACGTTCTCGCGGCGGTGTTCTATCCGACTTATATCCGCGCCACCGGCGTCGGCTGGGCGCTCGGGATCGGCCGCTTCGGGTCGATCGTCGGGCCGATGGTCGGCGGCATGTTGCTGCAAGCGACATTGGGACCGGCAATCGTTGTTCATGGTTGCCGCGGTCCCGGCCTTCGTGGCTGCTGTCTCCGCTCTGATCCTGAGCCTGACGCGGAAAGAGATCAGGGCAAAAAGCGAATCGGCCTATCTCGCGCGCTGATCCTGATCCCGGTTCGATCGGGAATTCAAACTAGGGGGATATACGTATTGTGTGGGCATTGCGGTGTCGGGAATAGATCGGCGGTCGTCTTCCTGCCTGACGGCAAGGAAATCCATTGATGACGCGGTGCCGGTGGCGGCTTGGCTCTCAAGTCGAACCCCGGCGTCCCGCGATTGAAGCCGAACGGCGCTGACCGGAGGATCGCAGATGCGGATCGATGCCTACACGCACTTTTTCCCGAAGAAGTTCTTCGACAAGATGATCGAGGTCGCGGGCGAATACAAAGACATGGGCAAACGCGTGCGCGCGATCCCGGCGCTCTACGACATCGACGTCCGCAAGAGGATCGTCGACGGCCACAAGGACTATGCGCAGATCCTGTCCTACCCGCAGCCGCCGATCGAAACCTTCGCCAAGAGCCCGGCGCAGATCGACGAATTCATCCGCATCATCAACGACGGTTTCGCCGAATTATGCGCGAAGGAGCGCGATCATTTCCCGGGTTGGGTGGCGCAGGTGTCGCTCGATTCGCCCGACGCCGGCGTGGCCGAAGCCGAGCGCGCGTTGAACCAGCTCGGCGCGCTGGGCGTGCAGGTCTACACCAACGTCGCCGGCAAGCCGCTCGACCAGCCGCAATACCTGCCGTTCTGGAAGAAGATGAACGAACTCGGCAAGCCGGTCTGGCTGCATCCCGCGCGCGGCGCCAACATGCCGGACTACCTCGCCGAAAAGAAGTCGTTGTACGAGATCTGGTGGACGTTCGGCTGGTCGTACGAGACCGCGACCGCGATGGCGCGGCTGGTGTTCTCCAAGATCATGGACAACCATCCCAATCTGAAGATCATCACGCACCATTTCGGCGGCATCGTGCCGATGCTCGAAGGCCGCATCGGGCCGGGCTGGGACGTGCTCGGCGCGCGCACGACCGACGAGGACTACGTCTCGCTGCGCAAGAGCCTGAAGAAGCGCCCGCTCGACTATTTCAAGCAGGACTTCTACGCCGATACCGCGGTCTTCGGCGGCGTGCCGGCGACCAAGTGCGGCCTGGAATTCTACGCCACCGACAAGATCGTGTTCGCTTCCGACTGCCCGTTCGATCCCGAGAAGGGGACGATGTATCCGCGCGAGACATTGCACGTGCTCGAGGGGCTCAACCTCGACAAGGAAACCAGCGACAAAATATTCTACAAGAATCTCGAGCGCATCACCGGCCGCAAGCTGGCGGCGTGACCCTCCTGTCGTCCCGCTGTTTCCCCGGATGGCGGGCATTGTAGTATCGGCGAATGCCGCGGAAAGCGGGCGCCCGGCTGCGGATTTTCCGGCGCCGGCGAAGCGCGGGCTGATATAGTCGTCGTTCGAGATCGGGGAGCGGGCAATTGATCGAGACCGGCAAGAAGCAAAGCTTCAACGCCTACAACCGCCCTCACGCGGATTTGCGCGAATTCATCGAACGAGCCGAAACCGCCGGCGAATTGCTGCGGATCAAGGGCGCCCATTGGGATCTCGAAATGGGGGCGCTCGCCGAAATCGTCTACCACGCCAAATCCGAGCCGCCGGCGATCCTGTTCGAGGACGTGCCCGGCTATCCGAAGGGAATGCGGCTGCTCTCGGGCGCCACCAACTCGTCCAAGCGCCTGGCGATCGCCCTGGGATTCCCGGTGCCGCGCAATCCGCTCGACGTCGTCCTCGCCTATCGCGACCGCATGAAGACGCACCGGCCGATTCCGCCGAAAACCGTGACGAACGGACCGGTGTTGCAGAACGTCGATCGCGACGAGCAGGTCGATCTGATGAAATTTCCGGTGCCGCGCCTGCACGAGCTCGACGGCGGCCGCTATATCGGCACCGACGATCTCGTGATCATGCGCGATCCCGAGGAGAACTGGATCAACGCGGCCACATACCGCTCGATGATGCAGGACCGCAACCACGTCAATGTCTGGATGTCGCCGGGCAAGCACGGCCGCCAGATCCGCGAAAAATATTTCCGCGCCGGCAAGCCCTGCCCGGTTCTGATCAGCTGCGGCCACGACCCGCTGCTGTTCCTGGCCGGCGGCAACGAGATCAAGTTCGGTTTGTCGGAATTCGATTACGCCGCCGGCCATCGCGGCCTGCCCTACGACGTCGTGCTGAGCGAGCTGCATGGCCTGCCGATGCCGGCCCATGCCGAGATCGTCCTCGAAGGCGAAATGGCCGCCGGCGAAGTGGCGAAGGAAGGCCCGTTCGGCGAATTCACCGGCTATTACGCGAGTTCGCCCAGCGAGCAGCCGGTGGTGCACGTGAAGCGCGTCTATTACCGCAACGATCCGATCCTGTCGATCGCCTCGCCGATGCGGCCGCCCTCCGACTTCTCGTTCAGCAAATGCGTGATGAAGGCCGGCATGATCTGGGACGAGGTCGAGCGCGCCGGCCTTTCGGGCGTCAAGGGCGTGTGGTGCCACGAGGCGGGCGGCGCGCGCATGTTCAACGTGATCGCCATCAAGCAGGCCTATCCCGGCCATGCGCGCCAGGCCGGGCTGCTGGCCGCGGGCTGCCAGTCGGGTTCCTATCTCGGCCGGTTCGTCGTGGTGGTGGACGAGGACGTCGATCCGACCGACATGTTCGACGTTCTCTGGGCCATGTGCACGCGCTGCGACCCGGCGCAGGACATCGAATTCATCCGCCGCGCCTGGAGCGGCCCGCTCGACCCCATTCTCGACCAGGCCAGTTCCACCAATTCGCGCGCGATCATCGACGCCTGCCGGCCGTTCGAACGGCTGAAGGATTTCCCGACGGTCGCCCGCGCCAGCCCGGAGCTGCGGGCGCGCGTGAAAGCCAAGTTTGCCGACGTGCTGGCGAAGTTCGGCGGCGGAAAGAACGGCGGCGTATAAACCGCGTCAGGCCGGTCCCACCCCGTGCCCGCCATCCACCGGAATGACCGCGCCGGTGATATAGGCCCCGGCGGCCGAGGCGAGCAGCAGCAACGCGCCGTCGAGTTCCGGTAGATTGCCGGTGCGGCCCATGGGAATGCGCGACGCCATCGCCTTGCCCGCCGCGCTGTTGAGAAAATCGCGATTGAGATCGGTCTCGAAATAGCCGGGGGCGATGGCGTTGACCGTGATCCCGAAACGCGCGAATTCCACCGCCAGGATATGGGTGAGATGAATGAGCCCGGCCTTGGCCACGGCGTAACCCGGCACGTTGCGCGCGGTGCGATATCCCACCAGCGAGGCGATGTTGACGATGCGGCCGCCGCTCTTGCGCGCGATCATGCGGCTCGCCGCCTCGCGCGTCATCAACCACGCCCCCTTGAGATCGGTGTCGAGCACGCGGTCCCAATCCTCCTCGCTGTGCTCGAGGACGGGCTTGGAGACGGCGATGCCGGCGTTGTTGACGAGAATATCAATGCCGCCCAAGGCCTTCTCGGCGGCCTCGAAGGCCTGGCGCACACTCTCGCCCTTGGTCACGTCGACGGTCACGGCCGCCGCGCGCCGCCCGGTCTTGACTATCTCGGAAACAGCCTTGTCCAACGCCGCCCGGTCGCGCGCCACCAGCGCCACGTCGGCGCCCGCCTCGGCCAGCACTTGCGCGAAATGCCGCCCGAGGCCGCGCGACGCGCCGGTAACGAGCGCCTTTTTCCCGGCAAGCGAGAAATCCGCCATGGCTAGGCCTTCAATCCAACATGTCCATGAAAACTCCGCTTCCGGGCGTCAGAGTAGCCATTTGGCTTCCCGATGGCAATTTGGGCGGGCCGGTGGGCCGGTCAGGAGGCCCTCTCGTTGTTCGCGGACGGATCGTTGGCGAGTTCGCGCAGACGGAAGCGCTGGATCTTGCCGGTCGCGGTCCGCGGGATCGCGGTGATGAAACGGATGCTGCGCGGGCATTTGTAGATCGACAGCTGCGACTTGATGCGATCCTGGATCTTGCTGGCCAGTTCCTTGCCGTCGGCGTTGGCGGCGGGCACCACGAACATCGACAACCGCACCAACCCGTCGCTGTTGGGGACGCCGATGACGGCCACGTCGGCGACGTCCGGGGTGGAAAGGGCGCAGTCCTCGATCTCCGTGGGCGAGACCCATTGACCCGAGATCTTCAGCAAATCGTCGCCGCGGCCCTGGTGATACCACCAGCCGTCGCTGTCGAAGCAGAAGATGTCGCCGGTGCGATACCAGCCCTTGTCGAAGCTCGCCGCGGTCTTGTCGGGCTGGCGCCAATAGCCGTTGCACAGCGACGGCATCTTTATCCACACGATGCCGAATTGCCCCGGCTCGGTGACGGTGCGGCCGTTATCGTCAAGCAGCCGCACCTCGGTTCCCGGCTGCGGCCGCCCGGTGGCTCCCGCGTGATAGGCCTTGGGCGTGTTGGCGATGAACAGGAACAGCGTCTCGGTCGCGCCGATGCCGTCGAGGATCGGCTTGCCCGTCGCGTGCTGCCAGCGTTCGAACAGGCCGGCCGGAAGCCTCTCGCCGGCGGAGACGTAGCAGCGCACCGCGCGGAAGGCTTCGGTTTCGGCGTGCCCGTCGCGCAGCAGGTTGCGGTAGATCGTCGGCACGCAGAACATGACATCCGGACGGTAATGCGCGACGGTTTCGGCGACGGCGTTGCTGTCGGGCCAGCGGTCGTCGAGGATCAGCGTCGCGCCGACGCGCAGCCCGCCGAGCAGGCAATGGGTGAGGGCGAAGGAGAAGAACAGCTTCGAGGACGAGAACAGCTTGTCTCCCGGCTCCGACGCCCAGGACCTCGCCCAGATAAAGATCGCCGGGCAGCACGTCGCGGTGACAATGCACCGCCGCCTTGGGCGTCCCGGTCGTGCCGGAAGTGTAGAGCCAGAACGCCATGTCATCGGGCGACATCGGCGCGCTGTCGAGCCGGTCCGGCTGATTGCGCAGGAAAGCCTCGAGGCCGATGGCGGGCGCAGACGGGCTCGCCGGGCGCCGCAGACCACCAGCACGGGCGGCCGGGAAGCGCCTTCGGCCACCGCGCGCGTCGAGCGTTTCGACGAAGTCGCGGTCGATGAGCATCGCCCGGCATTCGCTGTCGCCGATGATGTAGCGGACATCCTTCGCCGCGCTGCGGCTGTTCACGGTGACGGCGACGCCGCCCACCTTGATCGCCGCGAGAAAGCCGGCGACGAATTCGGGCGAATCCTTGAGCATCAGCAGCACGCGGTCGCCCCGGCCGACGCCGCTCAAGCCGCAGCGCATTGCCGAAACGGTTCACCAGCTTCTCGAGCTCGGCGTAGGTGATGGCGGTGTCGTGAAAGATCAACGCCGGGGTCTGTCCGCGGCCGCCGGCGAGCGTGGGGCCGAGGAGCGCGTCGCAGGCATTCATGCTCGCCGTTGCCGGGGGCACGGTCATCGCCTCTCGCCCGGTCCGGCGAATCGCCGTCCGGCCGGCCGCCGGTCGTTCCCATCCTCGAGGAGGAGCCTCATGCCATCGCCCGCCTGGCCTTATTGCCGTCCGGTTCCGGGATTGCATTGACAAGGACCGGGTACGGCGATAGTGAATAGGTATTCAGTTAACTGAATGATCATTCAGTTAATGGTGGGTGTCAACTTGTTTATGGTCGCGGTCGGGCCGCGCGTCGGCACGGCCAAGCGAGGAAAGGCGCGCAGCATGACGACGAAGCTGGAAGCCAAGATCAAGAGCCAAGTCGCCGATGTGGATCTGATTCAACGCCGCCGCGGCCAGATCGTGACGGCGGCGGTCGAATTGTTCTCGCAGCAGGGCTTCTACCTCACCACCATGCAGGATGTGGCGCGCAAGGCCGGGGTGAGCATCGGGCTCATCTATCAGTACGTCCACGACAAGGACGACGTGTTGCTGCTGGCGCTGCTCAGCGTCCTCGAGTCCTACAAGCGCGAGATTCCCGCGGCGCTGGCGGGGGTGACCGATCCGCTGGCCCGCTGCTGGATCGCGGTCGACGCCTATTGCCGCGTCGTCGATGCGCGGCGCGACGCGACCGTTCTGGCCTACCGCTCGACCAAGTCGCTGCCCAAGCCGCGCCGCGAGATCATCCAGAACGCCGAAATCGAGACCAACGAATTCATCGCCGCCTGCCTGCGGGAATGCGTCCGGCAGGGGCTGTTCCGCGACGTCGACATCGACCTCGCGACCTACCATTTCGTCACCTTCGCCCATAGCTGGGCGCTGAAGTACTGGCGCATGCGCGAGCTCTGCACGCTCGACCGCTATATCGAGCAGGGCTTGGACCTGCTGCTGACCGCCTTGCTGACGCCCAAGGGCCGCCGCCATTACCAGAAGATGCTGGCGGACCGCAAAAACGGCGTGGCGCCTTGGCCGGCGCCGGCCTCCCGCCGGGAGCCAAAATCCGCTTGACTCTACCTGCCAAAGTGAATGACCATTCAGTTAACTGAACGGTCGTTCAGTTCACTGCCCGGCGCGGCGGGCCTTTAAGACGCATCAGACGGGGCGACGATTCCCATGATTACCAGCCATCAGGTCGGACGCGCGCTCGTCGTCACCCTGTCGCGCCCGCCGGTCAATGCGATCAACGGCGCGTGGATCGACCGCTTCAACGCCATCCTCGACGGTCTCGAGCCGCGCGGCGACATCGCGGTTCTGCACATCCGCAGCGATCAGAAGGTGTTCTCGGCCGGCGCCGACCTCGCGGTCATCCGCGACTGCTTCGCCAGCGCGGGCGGGCCGGACGCCATGGTCGCCACCGTCCGCAGGCTGCAGGCGCTTTACGACCGAATCGAGCGGCTGCGCCAGGTGACGGTGGCCGAGATCGGCGGCACCGCCTTGGGCGGCGGCTTCGAACTGGCCTTGAGCTGCGACCTCCGGGTCGCCTCGACCGACGCCCAGCTCGGCCTGCCCGAAGTGCGGCTCGGCCTTTTGCCCGGCGCCGGCGGAACGCAACGGCTGACGCGGCTGTGCGGGCAAGGCGTCGCGCAACGCGTGATCCTGACGGCGGAACTGATCGGCGGCGAGACCAGCCGTGAACTGGGCATGGTGCAATGGGCGGTGGCGCCGCAGGAACTCGCGGCTTGGACGGCAAATCTCGTCGCGGCGGTCGCCGCGTTGCCGGCGGCGGCGCTCGCGGCCAGCAAGCGCTGCCTGGCCAAGGCCGGGGAACCCGGAGATTCGGGCTTCCGCGCCGAGTTAGAGGAAACCCGCCACCTGCTCGATCATCCCGAAACACGCGCGCTGGTGGCCGGCTTTCTCGAGCGGAAGCCGGCAGACCAAAACGCAAAACCCTCAAACCGAAAGAAAGCGAGTCACATCATGAAGTTCAATGGACGGGCGGCAGTGGTTACCGGCGCGGCGTCGGGCATCGGCCTCGGCATTGCCGAGGCATTGGCCAAGGCGGGCGCCCGTGTCCTGCTCGCCGACATCGCCGCGGAAAAGGCGCAGGCCGAGGCGCAGAAGCTGCGCCAGCAGAATCTCCTGGCCGACGCCTACGCTCTCGATGTCACCAACGATCAGTCCATCGCCGCCTTCGTCGCCGCCGCGGCCAAGCTCGACACGCCGGTCGATATCATCGTCAACGCCGCCGGCTGGGGCAAGGTGCAGCCCTTCGTCGAGAACGATCCGAGCTTCCAGGATCGCGTCATCGCCCTCAATCTGGTCGGGCCGATCAATCTCACCCGCGCCTTTCTGCCGGGGATGATCGAGCGCAAGTCGGGCAAGATCGTCAATGTGGCGAGCGATGCCGGACGCGTCGGCAGCCTGGGCGAGACCGTCTATTCCGGCGCCAAGGCCGGCCTGATCGGCTTCAGCAAGAGCCTGGCGCGCGAGATGGCGCGCTATTCCATCAGCGTCAACTGCGTCTGCCCCGGCCCGACCGATACGCCGCTGTTCGCGGCGGTGCCGGAGAAGTTCCGCGAGGCGTTTTTGAAAGCCATCCCGATGCGGCGCTTCGGCAAGCCGTCCGACGTCGCCGGCGCGGTGATGTTCTTCGCCAGCGCGCATGCCGATTACATCACCGGGCAGGTGCTGAGCGTCAGCGGCGGCCTGACGATGGCCGGTTGATTCCCTTTTCCCCAAGTCCAGGAGCATCGAGTCGATGAAAAACGTGCAAGCAACCAGCTTCAAGCCCGCTCATTTCGGCTGGTCGGTCACCGGCAAGGTGGCGACCATCAGCCTCAACCGGCCGGAGCGGAAGAATCCGCTGACCTTCGAGTCCTATGGCGAGCTGAGCGATCTCTTCCGCGAGCTGGTCTATGCCAGCGACGTCAAGGCCGTGGTGCTGACCGGCGAGGGCGGCAATTTCTGCTCCGGCGGCGACGTGCACGAAATCATCGGCCCGCTCGTGCGCATGCAGGAAGCGGACGACATGGGCGGGCTGCTCGCCTTCACGCGCATGACCGGCGATCTGGTCAAGGCGATGCGCGCCTGCCCGCAGCCGATCGTCGCGGCGGTCGACGGCATCTGCGCCGGCGCCGGCGCCATCCTCGCCATGGCGTCGGATCTGCGCTTGGGCACGGCGCAGAGCAAGGTCGCCTTTCTCTTCGTCCGCGTCGGGCTCGCCGGCGCCGACATGGGCGCCTGCAGCATCCTGCCCCGGATCATCGGCGCCGGCCGCGCCTCCGAGCTGCTCTACACCGGACGGGTGATGGACGGCGCCGAGGCCGAACGCTGGGGCTTCTACAACAAGCTCTGCGCGCCGGACACGGTGCTGAAAGAGGCGCAGGCGCTGGCCGCGACCCTCGCCGCCGGTCCGACCTTCGCCCATGCCATGACCAAGAAATGCCTGCATCAGGAATGGGACATGTCGATCGACGAGGCCATCGAGGCCGAGGCCCAGGCGCAGGCCATCTGCATGCAGACCAAGGACTACGGCCGCGCCTACCGGGCCTTCGTCGCCAAGCAGAAGCCGGTCTTCGAAGGCAATTGATGGCCGACCGCAGCTTCCTCGACTGGCCGTTCTTCGCCGCCGAGCACCGCGCCGTCGCCGCGGCGTTCGAGCGTTGGACGGCCGAGGAACTGCCCGCTTTGCTCGGGACGGACGAGGACGCCGACGTTTCCGGCGCCGTGCGCCGCTTGGTCGCGGCGCTGGCGAAGGCGGGGCTGCTGCGGCACAGCGCTCCGAACGGCGACGGGCCGTCCGGCGGCCTCGAAGTGCGCAATCTGTGCCTGGCCCGGGAAATCCTCGCCCGCGCTTCCGGCCTCGCCGATTTCGCCTTTGCCATGCAAGGGCTGGGCAGCGCGCCGATCAGTCTCTACGGCAACGCGGCGCAGAAGCAGCGCTATCTGCCGCGGGTGAGCGACGGCACGGCCATCGCCGCCTTCGCCCTGTCCGAGGCCGAAGCCGGCTCCGATGTCGCTGCCATCGCCACCACCGCCGGCAAAAGCGGCGATTTCTATCGGCTCGACGGCGGCAAGACCTGGATTTCGAATGCCGGGCTCGCCGATTTCTACGTCGTCTTCGCCCGCACCGGCGAAGGACCCGGCACCAAGGGGCTGTCGGCCTTCATCGTCGACAGCGCCACCCCCGGACTGTCGGTGAGCGGCATGATCGATGTGATTGCGCCGCATCCCCTCGGCAGCCTGCGCTTCGAGAATTGCCGCGTCGGCGCCGATCAGCTGCTGGGCAAGCCCGGCGAGGGCTTCAAGATCGCCATGGCCACGCTCGACATCTTCCGCTCGACGGTGGGCGCGGCGGCGCTCGGCTTCGCGCGCCGGGCGTTCGACGAGGCGGTCGAGCGCAGCCTTTCGCGCCAGATGTTCGGCCATGCGCTGGCCGATCTCCAGATGATCCAAGGCAAGATCGCGGACATGGCGCTTTCGGTCGACGCCGCGGCGCTGCTGATCTACCGCGCCGCCTGGACCAAGGATTCCCTGGGCGGACGCGTCACCCGCGAGGCCAGCATGGCCAAGCTGTTCGCCACCGAGGAGGCGCAGCGGGTCATCGACCAGGCGGTGCAGATTTTCGGCGGCCGCGGCGTCGTGCGCGGCGTGACGGTCGAGCGTCTTTACCGCGAGATTCGCGCGCTGCGCATCTACGAGGGCGCGAGCGAGGTGCAAAAACTGATTATCGCCGGCCAGGCGCTTCAGGCGGCGCGCGACGACGGCTCGGGCAAGAAACGGCGTTGACGACGGAGATTGGGAGTAAGCGATGCGGCGTCTTGCTGACGCCGCGCACATAACGAAGCGAACGAAGGAAAAGGAGACGCAGATGATGAAAACGACGATCGTACGGATTTTATCGGGGGTGCTGGCGTTCGCGGCGGGCCTGGCGCTCGCCGCCGCGCCGGTGGCCGCTCAACAAACGGTGAAGATCGGCGTGATCCTCACCTATTCCGGCCCCATGGCCTCGCTCGGCGACGAGATCGACAAGGGCTTGTCGCTTTACGTCAAGGAGCACCAGAAGGATTTGCCCCCAGGCGTCAAGGTCGAGCTCTTGAAGCGCGACGACACCGGCCCGGATCCCGAAACGGCCAAGCGCCTGGCGCAGGAGCTCATCACCCGCGACCATGTACAGTTCATCACCGGCGTGGTGTGGTCGCCCAACGCCGCGGCGATCGCGCCGCTCGCCACCGAGGCGAAGGTGCCGTTCGTCATCATGAATGCCGCCGGCGCCGGCCTGACCCGCGCATCGCCCTATATCGCGCGCGTCTCCTTCACCCTGTGGCAGACCAGCTATCCGCTCGGCAAGTGGGCGGCAACCCATGGGATGAAGCGGCTTTACACGGCGGTGAGCGACTATGCGCCCGGTCATGACGGCGAGGACGCTGTCATCAAGGGCTTCACCGAAGCGGGCGGCACGGTCGTCGGCTCGGTCCGGTTCCCGCTCAAGGACCAGGACTTCGCTCCGTACCTGCAACGCGTCAAGGATGCCAAGCCCGACGTGCTTTACGTCTTCGTGCCGTCCGGCAAGCAAGCCGCGGCGGTGATGAAGGCCTATGAGGATCTCGGGCTTAAGGCCGACGGCGTCAAGCTCATCGGTCCGCAAGACATCGTCCCCGACGCCGAGCTGTCGGGGATGGGCGATGCGGCCCTCGGCGTCATCAGCGGCGGAACCTATTCGGCGGTCTCCACCCGGCCGCAGAACCGCGCCTATGTCGCCGACTGGAAGCACGCCTACGGCGACGCCTCGATCCCGGATTTCATGTCGGCCAGCGGCTGGGACGGCATGGCGGCGATCTTCAGCGTCATCAAGGCGACCAAGGGCCAGTTCGACGGCGACCAGGCGATGGCGCTGCTCAAGGGCTGGAAGAACCCCGACAGCCCGCGTGGCCCGGTCATGATCGACCCGGAGACGCGTGACATCGTCGAGAACATCTACATCCGCCGCGTCGAGAAGGCCGGCGGCATCCTCGGCAACGTCGAGTTCGACACCATTCCGCAGGTCAAGGACCCGTGGAAGGAGTTCAACCCGGCGAAGTAGGTCAATCCCACCCGTTCGCCGTCGACGGTTGACGGCGGCGGACGGGTGGCTCTTGCGCGGGAACAGATGAACGCCTTTCCTTCTCAGCATCGCCTTCCATGGGCTTGCCTTCGCCATGGTGCTCTACCTCGTCTCGGTGGGGCTTTCCATCACCCTGGGGCTGATGGGTTTCGTCAACCTCGCCCACGGCGTTTTCGCCGTGACGGGCGGCTACATCATGCTGACGCTGATGAGCCGCTTCGGCGTACCCTTTCCCTTGTCCCTCGCCGTCGCCTGCTTCGTCGTGGCATCGGGCAGCGTCGTCATCGAGCGGCTGCTCTATCGCGAACTCTATGGCGGCGATGAGCTCGATCAGGTGCTGCTCAGCATCGGCCTCGTCTTCATGTCGGTGGCGATCGCCAAGTATTTGTGGGGGCCGCTGCCGCAACCGTTGCATCCGCCGTCCTATTTGAGCGGCCAGGTCTTTCTGGGTTCCCGCGGTTTTCCCACCTACCGCTTCTTCCTGATCGTTTCCGGCGCGGTGGTGGTGACCCTGCTCTGGCTCGGCCTCGAGCGCACGCGCTTCGGCGCGATGATCCGCGCGGCGGTCGACAATCGCCGCATGGCGCAGTCGATCGGCATCAACACCGCGCTCCTCTTCACCCTCACCTTCGCGCTCGGCAGCGGGCTCGCCGCGCTCGGCGGGGCGCTCGGCGCCGATATCCTGGAGATCGATCCCGGCTATGCCCTGGAGCAGCTGATCTACTTCCTCATCGTCGTGGCGGTGGGCGGCCTCGGCAGCATCCGCGGCCCGTTCTTCGCCGCGCTTCTCGTCGGCACCGCCGACACCGCCTTCAAGTACCTGCAGCCGGAGCTGGGCGCCTTCTTCATCTACGCCGTGACGCTGGCGCTCCTATTGTGGCGGCCGCAGGGCCTGTTCGGGCGCGCCTGATGGAGCGGAACCGCCCCCGCCCGCGGCCGAGGGTGAGCGGCGCGTTGCGCCTGCTTTGGTCGCATTCGAAAGGCGGCGCTCGCCTCACCCGTTCGTCGCCCGCCGTCGAGGCGCTGCTCAGCAGTCATCGCCTGCGCGCCTACGAGGCGCTGCCGTGGCTGGCCGCCGTGGCCGCCTTCGTGTTTTTCCCCGAGTATCACGCGCTGGGCGCGCAGATTCTCACCGCCATCCTGTTCGCGCTCTCGCTCGATTTGATCCTGGGCTATGCCGGGATCGTCACGCTGGGCCATGCCGCGTTCTTCGGCGTCGGCGCTTATACCGCCGGGCTCCTCGCCGCGCATGGCTGGGGCGAGCCGATCAGCGGGCTCGTCATTGCCGGCATCGTCGCCGGTCTCGCCGGCATCCTCAGCGGCGCCATCGTCTTGCACACCAAGGGGCTGACCCTGCTGATGCTGACCTTGATGATTGCCGCCATGCTGCAGGAGGCGGCGAACAAGGCCGGCGCGATCACCGGCGGCGCCGACGGGCTGCAGAACATGCGGGTCGCGCCGGTGCTCGGGCTCTACCGCTTCGATATGCTCGGCAATACCGCTTATATCTATTGCCTGGCCGTGCTGTTCGTCGGCTGGCTGGTGACGCGGCGCATCGTCAATTCGGCTTTCGGCCGGGCGCTCACCGGGATTCGCGAGAACGAGCTGCGCATGCAGGCGATCGGCTCGCCGGTGTTCCGCCGCCGCCTGACCGCTTATGCCGTCGCGGCGGCGCTGGCCGGGGTGGCGGGCGGGCTGATGGCGCAGACGACGCAGTTCGTCGCCCTCGACTCGCTCAGTTTCGAGCGCTCGGGCGCCGTGCTCATCATGCTGATCCTGGGCGGCGTCGGGCGGCTTTACGGCGCCTTCATCGGCGCGCCGCTTTACATGATCGCGCAGGACCGCTTCGCCCAGCAGGACCCGGTCTACTGGTATTTCTGGATCGGGCTGCTGCTGGTGCTGGTGGTCAAGTTCGCGCGCGGCGGCGCCTTGGCGGTGCTGGAGCGCGTCATGCGCCGTTATCGGGTGCGTCCATGACGCAAGCCGACGCTCCGGCGCTGGAAACGCGCGGCCTGTGCAAGAGCTTCGGCGCTCTCGCTGTCGCCAGCGACATCGATTTCCGCCTCGAGCGCGGCGCGCGCCACGCGCTGATCGGCCCGAACGGCGCCGGCAAGACCACCTTCATCAATTTGGTGACCGGGCGTTTCCCGCCGAGCGCCGGGCAGATCTTCCTCGGCGACGCCGATGTCACCGCGCTGGCGCCGGCGCAGCGGGTGAAGCTCGGGCTGGCGCGGACCTTCCAGATCAACACGCTGTTCCGCGGCTTGACCGTGCTCGAGAACGTCTGCATGGCGACGAGCGAGCGGCTCGGCCGCGCCGGCGATCTCTTCCGTCCGGCCGGATCGCGCCCCGAGGTCATCGACGGCGCCTATGCCGCGCTGGAGCGTCTCGGCCTCGCCGACGACGCAGCCCGGCTGGTGCGCGAGCTGCCCTACGGCCGCCAGCGCCTGGTCGAGATCGCCGTGGCGCTCAGCCTCGAGCCCGAGGTGCTGCTGCTCGACGAGCCGGCGGCGGGGGTGCCGTCGACGGAGAGCGGCATCATCGTCGATGTCATCGAGAGCCTGTCGCCGGATATCGCCATGCTCATCATCGAGCACGACATGGAACTGGTCTTCCGGCTGGCGCGGCGCATCACCGTGCTGGTGCAGGGCAAGGTGCTGGTCGTCGGCACGCCGCAGGAAATCGCCGCCGATCCGCGGGTCCGCGAGGTCTATCTCGGCGAGCGGGCGTTGCCATGAACCCGCCCGCCGTCGCCGCGCTCGGCATCGCGCTGAAGGATATCCGCGCCGGGTATGGCGATACCGTGGTGCTGGAGGATGTCTCGCTCGCCGTGCCGCCGCGCGGCACGCTGGCGCTGTTGGGGCGCAACGGCGTCGGCAAGACGACGCTGCTCGCCACCATCATGGGGCATACGAATTTGCGACAGGGCGCAATCTTCCTGGGCGAGCGCGAGGTGACCGGGATGGAGCCCTACCGCCGCTCCCGGCTCGGCATCGGCTGGGTTCCGCAGGAGCGCGAGATCTTCCGTTCGCTGACGGTGGCGGAGAATCTGACGATCGCCGCGCGTCCCGGGCGCTGGTCGGCGGCGCGCGTTTACGACCTCTTTCCGTCGCTCGCCGAGCGCCGGCGCCACAGCGGCAACGAGCTGTCGGGCGGCGAACAGCAGATGCTGGCGATCGGCCGGGCGCTCATGGGCAATCCCGCCGTGTTGCTGATGGACGAGCCGCTCGAGGGCCTGGCGCCAGTCATCGTCGATGTCGTGCTCAAGGGCATCGACCGGTTGAGGCGGGAGGAAGACCTCACCCTTCTGCTGGTCGAGCAGCATGCCCGTCTGGCGCTCGCCGTGTGCGAGCGCGCCATCGTGCTCGACCGCGGCAAGATCGTGCATGAGGGCGCGAGCCGCGATCTTCTCGCTGCGCCCGAGCGTCTCGCGGCGCTGATGGGCGCCGAGGGACGGCGCGCGGCGGTACGATAACGCGTCTCTGGAAGAAGTCGCCCTAGATCGTGGCTTGAGCGGCGAACAAGCGGCGGGCGAGACGTCCGGCGAGCGCCGCGGCGACGCGGCGGCGGTAATGCGCCGGCGCGATCGTCGTCCGCATCGGCGAGACCTGTTTCTGCACCAGCTTGCCGATCTGCCGCACCGCCTCGTCGTCGAGCGGCCGGCCGAGCAGCGCATCCAGGCCCGTAACCAGCAACGGCCGTGAATTGGTGCCGGTCAACGCGATGCGCAACGTTGCGAGCGCGTTCCCCTTGCGGCCGAGCGCCACGGCGACTCCCGCCAAGGGAAAGTCGATGGCGCCGCGCAGCCGCGCCTTCTCATAGGCGACCGCCAGCCCGGCCTCGTTCGGCAGCTGGACGGAAAGCAGCATCTCGTCGCCGCCGAGCCGCAGATGCGCCGCGCCGTCCTCCTGGAACAGATCGTCGAGCGCGATCCACCTGCGTGCCGTCCGCGCCGCCGATCTCGGCCTGGGCCTGGAGCACCAGCAGCACCGGCGCGGTATCGCCGCTATAGGCGGCGTGGCAGCGGTTTCCCGTCGGCGCCACGTGACAAACCGTGCCGCGATACTTGAGGCAGAAATCGTTGCTTCGCCGCCACCACGCGCTCTGGTTATAGAAGACGCAACGCGTATCGAGGCAGAGGTTGCCGCCGAGCGTGGCGCTGGCGCGATGGGTCGGGCCGGCGACGGTGGCGGCGGCCTCGGCGAGCGCCGGAAACCGGCGCCGGATGAGCGGATTATCGGCCAGGCTCGACAGCGTCACGCCCGCGCCGATGCGGACGCCGTCGGCTTCGACCGCGATCTCCTGCAGGCCGGGCAGGCCGGTGATGTCGACGAGCGTTTCCGGGTTCCCCAACTCGCGCCGCAGATTGGTGATGAGATCGGTGCCGCCGGCGAGCAGCCGGCTTTCGGGATGAGCGCGGCGCGCGGCGACCACCTCGGCGAGGCTGGTGGCGCGGATCAGCGAGAAGGGCGGGAGCATGGTCATGACGCGGCGGCATGGGCTGTTGCGGCGATGCGGTCTTCGCGCTGCTTCTTGGCCAGCGCCTCGAGAATGCGGTCGGGCGTGATCGGCAGCTCGGTCATGCGCAGGCCGATGGCTTCGGCGATCGCGTTGGTCATCGCCGGCAGGAATCCCGCCAGCGAGCCCTCGCTCGCCTCCTTGGCGCCGAACGGACCGTTGGGATCGAGGCATTCGACGATATGCACCTCGATCGGCGGCGATTCGACGATCGTCGGGATGGCGTAGCCCAGCAGGCTCGCATGCAGCGGCAGCCCGTTCTCATACCGCGTCTCCTCGCACAGCGCTTGGCCCATGCCCATCCACACCGAGCCCTGCACTTGCCCTTCGACCGAGAGCGGGTTGATGGCGCGGCCGCAATCATGCGCCACCCAGACCTTCACGATGCGGACCATGCCGGTATCGGTGTCGACCTCGACCTCGACCACTTGCGCGGCGTAGCTCAGCGCCATGGTCGAGCCGACGGCGCCGCCGCGATGCTTCCCGCCCTGGTATTCGACCGGCACGGTGAAGGTTCCCTTCACCGTGATGCTGCCGCCCTGGGCCAGCGCGGCGCCCGCCACCTCGCGGAAGGAAAGGCCGGGGTCCTGGCCGCCGCTGACGCGGAAACGCTCGCCGACGCACTCGATCTGGTCGGGGCGGGCGTCGAGCTTGCGCGCGGCCGCGCCGATGAGGATGTCGCGCAGCTGCTCGGCGGCGTCGATCGCCGCGTTTCCCACCATGAATGTCACCCGCGAGGAATAGGAGCCGTTGTCCTTCGGCGTCACCGCGCTGTCGGTGGCGATGACCCGCAGCCGGCTCATCTCGAGGCCGGTCACTTCGGACACCGCCTGGGCGAGAATGGTGGACGAGCCCTGGCCGATATCGGCGGCGCCGGTCAGGATGGTGACGCCGCCGTCGAAGTCGAGCCGCAGCTCCACCACCGCGTGCGGCTCGCCGGTGCGGTGGATGGGCTTGCCGGCGCCGCTGACGTAATGCGAGCACGCCATGCCCAGCCCGCGTCCCGGCGGCATCCGGCCCTTGCGCTGCTTCCATCCGCTCGCCTTCTGCACGTGGTCGAGGCATTCCGGCAGGCCGTAGGAGTTGACGATGATGCCGTTCGCGGTCTGCATCGGCGTCGCCAGCAAATTCGCCCGGCGCACCGCGAAGGGATCGAGGCCGAGTTCGGCGGCCATGGTGTCGAGCAGGCATTCGAAGGCATGGCGCGCGTCGACCGAGCCGTGGCCGCGCATGGCGCCGCAGGGCGGCGTGTTGGTATAGACGCGCCAGCCGTCGTACTTGATCGCCGGAATGTCGTAGAGTCCGTGGAGCAGCGAGCCGGCATAGAGGATGGTGATGATGCCGTAGCCGGAATAGGCGCCGCCGCGCTGCACCACTTCCGCGGCCGCCGCGGTCAACCGGCCTTCGCGCGTCATGCCGAGCTTGAGATGGATGTCGGCCTCGGGCCGGCCGCGATGGGTGAGGAAGGTTTCCTCGCGGCTGAGGATGAGCCGCACCGTGCCGCGCGCGGCGCGCGCCAACAGGGCGGCGACGATCTCGAAATTGAGCGGCTCGACGCGCGCGCCGAAACCGCCGCCGACGAAGGGCTTCACCACGCGGATCTGCGATTCCTCCATCTCGAGGCAGCGCGCCAGCATCAGATGGAGGTAGTAGGGCACCTGCGTCACGCTGTGCAGCGTCAGCCGCTGGCGCTCCGCGTCGTACTCGGCGAGCGCCGCATGCGGCTCCATCTGTCCATGCGCCACCTCGGCGCAGCGGTAGCGCGCCTCGCGCACGAGATCGGCGGCGGCGAAACCGGCGGCGACATCGCCGAACTCGTCATGCACCTCGCGCACCACATTGCCGGCGCCGTTGTCGTGCAGCAGCGTCGCGCCCGGCGCGCGCGCCGTCTCGATCGTGAAATAGGCCGGCAATTCGCGCACGTTCAGCCGGATGAGCGCCAGCGCGCGTTCGGCGGTTTGCTCGTCGACGGCGGCGACCGCCGCCACCGGCTCGCCGCGATAGCGCACGCGGTCGCGCGCCAGCGGGTATTCGTTCATGGCGATGGGCAGCACGCCATAGGTCTTGTCGCAATCGGCGCCGGTGATGATCGCGACCACCCCCGGCAACGCCCGCGCCGCGGTTGTGTCGACCTCGAGCAGCTCGGCATGGGCGTAAGGGCTGCGCAGGATGCGCCCGACCAACGCCGAAGCGGGGAGATCGGCGGTGTAGGCCGCGCGTCCCGTGACCTTCTCGATGCCGTCGATCAGCGGCAGCCTCTGGCCGACCGCGCCCTGGCGTTGCGCGGTCACGGCGTTTCCGCCATCGCCGCCTGCACCGATTCGATGATTTTGACGTAACCGGTGCAACGGCAAAGATTGCCGGACAGCGCCGTGCGGATGGCCGCCTCGTCCGGGTCGGGGTTGCGCCGCAACAGCGCCTCGGCCGCCATGATCATGCCGGGGGTGCAGAAGCCGCATTGCGTTCCCAGCTTCTCGTGGAAGGCGCGTTGCAGCCGCGACAGGCGGCCGGGCGATCCCACGCCTTCGATGGTCTCGACATGCCGATCGCCGCAGCGCGCCGCGAGCGTCAGGCAGGCGGCTCGCGGCTCGCCGTCCACCAGCACCGTGCAGGCGCCGCATTCGCCGCCGTCGCAGCCGCGCTTGGTGCCGGTGAGCCCGGCAAGCTCGCGGATATAATCGATCAGCAGCAGGTTATCGGGGACAAGATCCGTCCGCTTCCGGCCGTTGATCGTCAAAGACAGGATGGTGCTCATGGCGTCCGATTTCGGAAGGGGCGGGATGCCAAAAACTAGCATCGCACACGCCGTCAACCTTGATCTAGATCAATATATCCCCGCCGGATACGTCCTCCGAGTTCCCCTGCGGCCGGAGACGGCGTTCCGAAGCTGGTCTTTGGTCGGCGGAACTTTTAATCTTCCACGATGAACGCAGACGCATCGCTTGATGGCTTGACGGCGGCGGGCCTGGCCGGGAACGACGTTGCCGCATGGGCCCGGGCCAACCCGCGCGCGGCCGGCGGATTTGCCGAAGATCGCGAGGCCTTCGCCGGTTATTGGCGCGCGGCGGATTTGCTGGTTGCGCGCCTGCCGAAAAAACCACGACGTTCCCCCGTGGAAGAGGCCGCCGCCGAAACCATCAAGCAACAGGCGCGGGCGGCGCGCATCCGGTTCCTGAACGCGCATTGCGGATACCTCTACGATTCATTGACCCGCGAACGGTCCAAGTTCCTGAGGATCGAGGAGCTCGTGCACGCGGCGTCCGGCGCCGTTCCGGGTCTGGTGCCGTCGTCCGACCGGTTGAAAATCGAGCACGGCCTGCCATTGCGCGACAAGGACGGCGTCGAAATCGATCAGGGACTGTTTCTGTCCGCCGTTCTCGCAAGCCAAGTCTCCGGGAATCATCTCTGTCACGCAATGCTGCTGCCGCGTCCCGAGGCTGCCGGGTTCTTGCCGGAATTCGCCAAAAGCGACGTGGTCGATCTGGGAACCGCGTCGGTCGAGCGCAAAGCCAATGCGGCCATCGTCACCATCCGGAACCCTCGTCACCTCAATGCCGAGGACCAGACGACGATCGACGCCACGGAGATTTGCGTCGACATCGCGCTGCTCGACCCGGCGGCCGGCGTCGGCGTGCTGCGGGGTGGCCCGGTCGATCATTCCAAATACAAGGGCCGCCGGGTTTTCGGCGCGGGCATCAACCTGACCCATCTCTACGAAGGCCGGATTCCCTTCCTCTGGTATCTGCGCCGCGATCTCGGCTTCGTTCACAAGCTCTATCGCGGGCTGGCGCGGCCGGATGCCCTGCCCGACGACGTTTCCGGCGTCACCATCGAGAAGCCCTGGATCGCGGCGCTGGAAGCCTTCGCGATCGGCGGTCACTGCCAACTCCTGCTGGTCATGGACCACATCATCGCCGAACGGGACGCGTTCATGACCCTGCCCGCCCGCAAGGAAGGCATCATCCCCGGCCTGGCCAACATGCGCCTGCCGCGTTTCACCGGGGACCGGATCGCGCGCCAGGCGATCCAGTCCGAACGCCGTCTCCTCTGCGACAGTCCGGAAGGCCGGATGATCTGCGATGAAATCGTCGAGCCCGGAATCATGGATGCGGCGGTCGGCCGCGTCGTCGAACGTCTTTCCAGTTCCGGCGTCGTCAGCGCCGCTTCCAACCGGCGCGCCATGCGGGTGGCGCAGGAACCGCTCGCCATGTTCCGCTCGTATTGCGCGGCCTATGCGCGGGACCAGGCTTTCTGTCATTTCAGTCCGGCGCTGATCCAGAATTTGGAGCGCCATTGGATCGCGCGGACCGGCGCGATCTAGGCATGGATCGGGCCGCATCGATGCGGTAATCTGTTTCCGCCGCGCGTGCAAAAGCCGTCAGATCGTAACCAGGTCCTCCTCCCAGCCTCATGAAGCGAACGAACACCCAGCCTGCCCGCAGAGACGCTGCATCGTCGGCGCTCGCCTTTCCGTTCCCGACGCCGCCTGCGCCCGGCGCCGCGATCGAAGTCGCGCCCGGCATCCATTGGCTGCGCATGCCGTTGCCCTTTGCGCTCGATCACATCAATCTTTGGCTGCTCGCCGACGGCGACGGTTGGACGATCGTCGATACCGGATTTGGAGGGGGCGACGAGACCAAGACACTGTGGCAGAAGGTGTTCGACTCCATGCCCGGCGGCCGCCCCGTCAAACGCGTGCTGGTCACCCATTTTCATCCCGACCACATGGGGCTCGCCGGCTGGTTGTGCGAGCGCTTCGGGGTCGAGCTTTGGACCAGCCAGGCCGAATGGCTTACGGCGCATCTCGTCCGCCAGGGATGGGGCGCCGGCGACACCGAACGCCGCCTCGCGCATTACCGGCGCAACGGCTTGGCGGCCGAACATCTCGATTTGCTCCGCGCCCGCGGCAATACCTATGCCGCCTACGTCACGCCGGTTCCGCCGCAATACCGGCGCGTCATGGCCGGCGACGTGGTGGCGATCGGCGGCTCTTCCTGGCGCGTGATGGTCGGCCGCGGGCACGCGCCCGAGCATCTGTGTCTTTATAATCCCGCGCTCGACGTGCTGATCTCCGGCGACCAGATCCTGCCGGTCATCACCACCAATGTGAGCGTGTGGCCCGACGAACCCGACGGCAATCCGCTCAAGCTCTATCTCGATTCGCTCGCCGTCTTCCGGCCGCTGCCGGAAACCGCGCTGGTGTTGCCCTCGCACGGCTTGCCGTTCCGCCATCTGCATCTCCGCCTCGACCAGCTCGCCCATCATCACGACGAAAGGCTGGATCGCGCGGTTGCCGCCTGCGCCGCGCCATTGACCGCGGACGATTTGATTCCGGTGCTGTTCCGCCGCCAGCTCGACATCCATCAGCTGGGCTTCGCCATGGGCGAAGCGCTGGCGCATTTGCATTATCTGGTGGGCGAGGGAAGGCTCCGGCGCGAAACCGGCGCCGACGGCGTCTACCGCTTCGGCAAGGTTTAACTCAGCCTCGGACCGCCCGTTTGCGCGGCTTGCGTTCGCGGACCGCCGCCATCCAAGGCCGCTGATCCACGATCTTGAGCATGGTGGAAATGGTGATCGAGCGGAACGTGGCCAGCGTGAGTTCGTCGATCTCGTTGAGCACGACGCGCAAGGCGCGTCCGACGCTGGTGTTCGGGCGCGGATCTTCGCCGTCGACGCCGTCCGATCCGATCGGCTCGAACAGTTCGATCACATCCATCAGCGCCAGGCGTTTCGGATTGCCGATGAAGCGATAGCCGCCCCCGACGCCGCGGGCGGATTCGACGATTCCCGCGCGCGCGAGATCGCGCAGCACCTTCGCCAAATGGTGCAGCGAGATGCCGTACTTGTCCGCGATTTCCGCGGCGGCGAGTTGACGCGTCGGATCGGCCGCCAGCTCGAGCACGGCGAAGAGAGCGAAGCAGGTGGCCTTCTGTAGTTTCATGCGTGTCCCGGCGGTGGCTTGGGTGTCGAAACGTTCAGGCGCCGTCAGTCGAGCGTGGTTTCCAGTTCGATAAAGGGTCCCGCCATCATGCCTTGGCTGCGGAAGAAGGACAGGATGATGGTGTTGTCGCGCGCCAGCATCGTGCGGACGTTGACGACTCCGGTTTTACGGAAGCAATCGCAGATCGCGTTGAAGAGTTGGGTTCCCACGCCTTTGAGTCGGCCCTTGGGACGGATTTGGATGGCGAATATCCAGCCGCAGGGCGGCGAACCGAATTCCCAGGCGCGAGTCTCGCCGATGACGAAGCCGTCGATCCGGTCCTGGCGTTCCGCCACGAGAAAGAAGCGCTCCTTGTGCCGCCCGCCATAGAGATCGAACATATCGCGCCAATAATTCGGCTTGGCGAGGCCGGTGACTTCCTCGTCGAGCGCGATGACCGACGGAACGTCGGCGGCCAGCGCCGGCCTGATTCGCAATCCGGCCCCGGCGTCAATCCCGGCGTTCGTCTTGGTCGGCTTCATCGCTTCCTTTCGCTTCGAGACCTCGCGCGCCCCCGCCGCCGATGCCCGACAGCGTGAACAATCCCGGCGCGAATGTAAATAAGCATATTCGTACCGATATAGATCAATTGCGGCATTCCCAGGCTCCGCCGGGGCGGCGGGCGGTTTGATCTAGATCAAATACGGGCAGGCCGATCTCGTATCATACTGTTCGTTAAATTGGTATCTGAGTACCGATTAAGAAACGCAAACGGAGGATTGCCATGAAGCCCAGCCTGGCGGCAGGACTGACTTTCGAGCGGCGCGTTGCCGTCGACGAACCGCGCACCATCGGTTTCATGGGCGAGGGCGGCCGGGTCTATTCGACGCCTTCCCTGGCGCGGGACATCGAGCAGACCTGCCGCGACGGTCTGCTCGAGCATCTCGACCCGGGCGAGGACTCGGTCGGCACGCGGATCGAGCTCGATCACCTGGCGCCGACGCTCCTCGGCATGGAAGTCGTCATCCGCGTGAAAATCCTCGAGGTGAAGGGGCGGCTCGTCACCTTCGAGGTTTCGGCGCGCGATCCCCTCGACGACATCGGGCGCGGCAAGCACATGCGCTTCGTGACCGACGTTCAGAAAACCGTCGAGCGGCTCAAGGCCAAGGCCGCGAAAGCGAAAGCGGCGGGAACAACCTCTTCATGACGGGAGCGGCGGCCACGGCAAAGCAGGTTCCGACCTACTGCTACCAGTGCGTCGCCGGTCCCGATCTCCTGACCGTCCGCGTCGAGGACGGAGTCGCGCTCGGCGTCGATCCGAATTTTTGCGCCGCGCAAGTTCATCCCGGCGCGGGGCGGATTTGCGTCAAGGCCTATGGGTTGGTGCAGAAGACCTACAACCCCAATCGCATTCTCACGCCGATGAAGCGCACCAATGAGAAAAAGGGGCGCGGCGAGGAGCCGGGCTTCGTCCCGATCTCCTGGGATGAAGCGTTCGATCTCATCGCCGAAAAGCTCAACGGCGTGCGCGCCGGCGGCCTGCTCGACGCCTCGGGCTATCCCAAGGTCGCCGCCACCTTCGGCGGCGGGGGCACGCCGCAATCCTACATGGGAACCTTTCCCGCCTTTCTCGCGGCCTGGGGGCCGGTCGATATGGGTTTCGGCAGCGGCCAGGGCGTCAAGTGCTATCACTCGGAACATCTCTACGGCGAGCTGTGGCATCACGCCTTCACGGTCTCGCCGGATACGCCGTCCTGCCGCTACGTCATCTCGCTCGGCAGCAACACCGAGGCCTCGGGCGGCGTCGTCGGCGTGAAACGCCATGCCGATGCGCGCGCCCGCGGGATGAAGCGCGTCCAGGTGGAGCCGCATCTCTCGATCACCGGCGCCTGCTCCGCCGAATGGGTTCCGATCCGGCCGAAGACCGACGCGGCTTTTCTCTATGCCGTCATCCATGTGTTGTTGCACGAGCAGAAGCGCGCGCGCCTCGACCTCGCCTTCCTGACGGACCGCACGGCGTCGCCCTATCTCGTCGGCGCCAAGGGCACCTATTTGCGCGATCCCGAAAGCAAGAAGCCGCTGATCTGGGATCGCAAGCGCGGCGCGGCGGTGACTTACGATACGCCGGACACGCAGCCGGCGCTGGAAGGCCGCTTCACCGCTTCGGCGGTCGAGCTGGGTCCCGACGGCGAAGAGATCGCCCGCGGCGCGCTTTCCGGCGAAACCGCGTTCAGCAAGCTCGCCGCGCACATGGCGCCTTATTCGCCCGAATGGGCGGCGGCGATCTGTGACGTGCCGGCGGCAACCATTCGCCGCATCGCCAATGAATTCGCCGACCAGGCCTGTATCGGCGAGACGATCGAGATCGACGGCATGGTGCTGCCCTTCCGTCCCGTCGCCATCACCCTGGGCAAGACGGTCAATAACGGCTGGGGCGGTTACGAGTGTTGCTGGGCGCGCACCGTGGCGGTTTCCCTGGTCGGCGCGCTCGAGGTTCCCGGCGGCACGCTCGGCACCACCGTGCGTCTCAACCGCCCGATGTCCGACCGCATCGGCAGCGTCACGCCGGGGATCGACGGCTTCATGGCCTACCCCTTCAATCCGACCGACCCCGAGCATTGGTCGCCGCGGCCCAATATCCGCAACGCCTATCGCACGCTGGTGCCGCTCGCCGCCAATGGGCCGTGGAGCCAGGCGCTCGGTCCCACCCATCTGGCCTGGATGTTCCTGGACGGAACGCCCGAAGGGCCTGCCCGCGGTGACGTTTCCCGAAGTCTGGTTCCTCTACCGCAGCAATCCCGCCATCTCGTTCTGGGACACCGCGGCGATCTCCGACAAGATGTCGCGCTTCCCCTTCGTCGTCGCCTTCGCCTATACGCGCGACGAATCGAACCACATGGCCGACCTGCTGCTGCCGGAATGCACCGACCTGGAGGGGCTGCAGCTCATCCGCATCGGCGGCACGAAGTATGTCGAGCAGTTCTGGGACGAGGAGGGTTTCGCGCTCCGCCAGCCCGCCGTCGCGGCCTCGGGCGAGGCGCGCGACTTCACCGACATCGCGACCGAGCTGGCGCGGCGGACGGGCCTGATCGAGCCTTACAACGCCGCCATCAACCGCGGCGCGGCGGGCGTGCCGCTCAAGACCGAGCGCTACGATTTCAGCCTCGCCGCCGCCGTGCCTCACAGCCGCGACGAGATTTGGGACGCCGCCTGCCGCGCCGCGAGCGCCGAGCTGACCGGCGGGGCCGCTTCCGACGGGCTCGATTGGTACAAGACGCACGGCTTCCGCACGCGCCCCTTCAAAAAGTCCGATTGGTATCTCTATCCCGCGCTGGCGCGGCAGGGCTTGCGCTTCGAGCTTCCCTATCAAGAGCGGCTTTACCGCATCGGGCAGGAACTCGGACGGCGTCTGCACGAGCACGGCATGACCTGGTGGGACCAACAGCTCGCGGAATATCAGACGCTGCCGGCATGGAAGGATTTCCCCGGCATGTGGGAAAAGGCGGTCGTCGCAATGGGCGGCCGGGCGCAGGATTTTCCGTTCTGGCTCGTCACCGCCCGCTCCATGCAATACGCCTGGGGCGCCAATGCCGGCATCCAGGTAATCCGGGAAGTGGCGGCCAACGTCGCCGGGCATGACGGGATCATCATCAACACGAGCGCCGCCGCGCGCCTCGGCATCGGCGACGGCGACATGGTCGAAATCCGCACGCCCCAACGCGCCACGCGCGGCCGCGCGGTGCTGCGCCAGGGCATCCGCCCCGACACGATCCTCATGCTCGGGCAGTTCGATCACTGGGTCACGCCCTTCGCCCGGGATTTCGGCACCCCGAGCATGAACGCGCTGGTGCCGCTGTCGCTCGAGCTGACCGACGCCACGGGTTCGGGCGCCGATCTGGTGCGCGTCGGCTTGACGCGGCTGGGAGGCGAGGCATGACCCGCTGGGTGATGGTCGCCGATCTCAAGCGCTGCGTCGGTTGCCAGACCTGCACGGCCGCTTGCAAACAGACCAATGCGACGCCGCCCGGCGTGCAGTGGCGGCGCGTGCTCGACATGGAAGAGGGAGAATATCCCGACGTCCGCCGCGTCTTCGTGCCGGTGGGATGCATGCATTGCGCCGACCCGCCTTGCATGACCGTGTGCCCCTCGACCGCCACGCGCCGGCGTCCGGACGGCATCGTCACCATCGATTACGATCTCTGCATCGGCTGCAGCTATTGCGCCGTCGCCTGCCCCTATCAGGCGCGCCACAAGACCGACCGCGCGAGCTTCGCCTATGGCGGCGCGCCGAGCCGGGCGGAGCGGAAGCGATTCGACGGGCGGCGTTTGGCGGTGGCGACGAAATGCACGTTTTGCGTCGACCGCATCGACGCCGGGACGGCCAAGGGCTTGACGCCGGGCGTCGATCCCGAGGCGACGCCGGCCTGCGTCAATTCCTGCATCGCCGCCGCGCTCCACTTCGGCGACGTCGAGAATCCCGCGAGTAACGTGTCGCGGCTCCTGGCCGAGAATCGGAATTTCCGCATGCATGAAGAGCTCGGGACCGGCCCGGGCTTCTATTATCTCTGGGAATAGCCATGGATCGCATCGCCCCTTGGCTGCAAACGAACTGGGATCGCCGCGCCGCGGGCAACTTCATCGGCGGCGGCACCGGGGCCGGGCTGGCGATCTTCGCCGCGGCGAGCGAACTTACGGGCGGCATCCGCAACGCTGGGCCTACCTCCTGGCGGCGATCTTCATCGCCGCCGGCCTGAGCCTGGTGTGGATCGAGATCGGCCGCCCCTGGCGGTTCCTCCACGTCTTCTTCAATCCGCACACCTCTTGGATGACGCGCGAGGGGCTGGTGGCGCTGCCGCTCCTCGTCGCGCTCGCCGCCGCCGCGTGGTACGGCGGCGCGGCGCCGGCTTCCGTCGCCGCGCTGCTCGCGCTGGTCTTCGTCTATTGCCAGGCCCGGATCCTGCGCGCATCGCGAGGGATTCCCGCCTGGCGCGATCCGTCGATCGTGCCGTTGATCGGCGCCACCGCGCTGGCCGAGGGAGCGGGGGCCTGGTTCGTGCTGAATTTCGTCGCGGGCGCCGCTCCCGGCGGGTTCATGCTGGTCCTGGCGCTGCTCGCGCTGCTCGCGCGCTGGATCGCCTGGACCGCCTATCGCCGTTCCCTGGCGCGGCGCGGCGCGCCCACCGCTTCGCGCAAGGCGCTCCAAGCGATCGGCCTGCAGCTGCTGGTCCTCGGCACCATCGCGCCGATCGTTCTGCTCGCCGCTTCGCTCGGTTTTGCCGATTACGCCCGCCCGCTCGCTCTGGCGGCGGGATTGCTCGGCCTGGCCGAGGGCTGGCTGATCAAGGACACGATCGTCCTGCGCGCCGCCTTCAATCAAGGCTTCGCCGTGCCGCATATGCCGCGGCTTAATCCCGCGAGCGGCGATTCCGGAATACGACAGGGATGGAGTTGAGCCATGGCCACACGCCTCTCGCGCGGTAAAAACCACGACCGGCAGCATGTTTATTTCTCCCCGGACGTCGAGACCATGCCGCGCAAGCAGCTGCAGAAGCTTCAGTTCGACCGCCTGCGCAACGTGCTGCAACACGCCTACGCCAACGTGCCGCATTACCGCCGCAGCTTCGATGCGGCCCACGTCACGCCGTTCACGCTGCACGGGCTCGACGATCTCCGGCGCTTTCCGTTCACCTCCAAGACGGATCTGCGCGACAACTACCCCTTCGGCATGTTCGCCGTCCCGCGCGAGAAGGTCATACGCGTCCACGCCTCCTCGGGCACGACGGGAAAACCGACCGTGGTCGGCTACACCGCCGCCGATCTCTCCAACTGGGCGTTGCTCATGGCGCGGTCGATGGTCAGCGCCGGCGTCCGGCCGGGCGACATCGTGCACAACGCCTACGGCTACGGGCTGTTCACCGGCGGGCTCGGCGCCCATGACGGAGCGTCCCGGCTCGGCTGCACCGTCGTGCCGGCTTCGGGCGGCGGCACCGAAAGACAGGTGACGCTGATGAACGACTTCGGCGCCGTGGTGCTGTGCGCCACGCCGTCCTACGCGCTCAACATCGCCGAGGTCGCCGCCGGCATGGGCATCGATCTGCGCGGCGGGCCGTTGCGCGTCGGGCTGTTCGGCGCCGAGCCGTGGAGCGACGGGCTGCGCCGCGAGCTGGAAAACCGGTTGGGGCTGAAGGCCATCGACATCTACGGCCTCTCCGAGATTCTGGGACCGGGGGTCGCGGTCGAATGCCACGAGGCCCAGGCCGGATTGCACGGCTGGGAGGACCATTTCCTGTTCGAGATCATCGACCCCGAAACCGGCGAGCCGCTCGCCATGGGCAAGACCGGCGAGCTGGTCATCACCACGCTCACCAAGGAAGCGCTGCCGATGATCCGCTATCGCACCCGCGACATCACGCGGCTCACCGACGAGCCGTGCCGCTGCGGCCGCACGCATGTGCGCATCCGCCGCATCACCGGCCGCAGCGACGACATGCTGATCATACGCGGCGTCAACGTCTATCCCTCGCAACTCGAGGCGGCGCTGGTCGGCTTGCCCGAAATCTCGCCGCATTACCAGCTCGTCCTCGAACGCAAGGGACCGCTCGACCATGTGACGCTCGAGGTCGAGGCCGATGCCGCGGTGACGCTCGACGACGCGACCGGACAGTCGATCGCCCAGGCCGTCACGCATCATCTCAAGGCGATGCTGGGGATCACCTGCGACGTCGTCGTGAAGCGCCCGGGCGAAGTGCCGCGCTCGCAGGGAAAAGCGGTGCGCGTCCGCGACCTCAGGCCCAAGCCGTGATCGCCGAGGCGACACAGGGAGATGAGCGTGCTGCTCCCCGCGGGATGGAAGGCCCCGATCGGCTACGCCAACGGGATCGCGGCGAAGCCGGGCCGCCTCGTCTTCGTCGCGGGCCAGGTCGGTTGGGATTCGGGGCAGGTGTTCCGGTCGACCGAACTCGCGCCGCAATTCGAGCAGGCGCTCGAAAACGTGCTCGCCGTGCTCGCCGAGGCCGGCGGCTTGCCGCGCCATATTTGCCGCATCACCGCCTTTTGCTGCGACAAGCCCGCCTATCTCGCGGCGCGGCCGGAACTCGGCCGCATCTGGCGGCGATTGATGGGCCGCCATTTCCCGGCCATGAGCATGATCTTCGTCGCGGATTTGCTCGACAGCCCGGGCAAGATCGAACTCGAAGCCACTGCCGTCATCCCAGAGTTACCAGAAGGAGGAAAGCCATGACTAAGCTTTATCGCACTTTGTTGTTTCTGCTTGCCGTCACCGCTTGCTTCGTATGGGCGTTGATGGGTTCCAACGCGCTCGCCCAAACCATCAAGATCGGCTCCAGCCTGTCCGTGACGGGTCCGGCGTCGTTCCTGGGCGCGCCCGAGGAAAAGACGCTCCGCCTCTATGTCGACAAGATCAACGCCTCGGGCGGCGTGCTGGGACGGAAACTCCAGCTCATCGTCTATGACGATGGCGGAGATCCCAATAAGGCGCGCACCAACGCCACCCGCCTCGTCGAGCAGGACAAGGTGGTCGTCATGGTGGGCGGCACGACCACGGGCGCGACGCTCGCCATGATGCCCATCTTCGAGGACGCGCAGATTCCGTTCGTCTCGCTGGCCGGCGCGATCGAGATCATCGATCCGGTGCAGAAATACATCTTCAAGACGCCGCATACCGACCGGATGGCGTGCGAGAAGATCTTCCAGGACATGAAGAGCCGCGGATTCACCAAGATCGGCATGATCGCGGGCACCGACGCGTTCGGCAAGTCGATGCACGACCAGTGCCTCAAGGTGGTCGGAAACTACGGCATCACGGTGCTCGTCGACGAAAGCTACGGCGCGCAGGACAGCGACATGACTCCGCAGTTGACGAACATAAAGAACACGGCGGGGATCCAGGCGGTGATCAATCCCGGCTTCGGGCAGGGACCGGCCATCGTCACGCGCAACTACCGGCAGCTCGGAATATCCGTGCCGCTCTATGAAAGTCACGGCGTCGCCTCCAAGAGCTATATCGACCTGGCGGGGCCTGCCGCCGAGGGCGTGCGGCTGCCGGCGGCGGCGTTGCTCGTCGCCAACCAGCTTCCGGACAACGATCCGCAGAAGAAGGTGGTGGTCGCCTACAAGACGACTTACGAAAAGGCGACCGGCGAGCCGGTTTCCACCTTCGGCGGTCACGCCTATGACGGCCTCAACATCGTCGTTGCGGCGATCAGGCGCGGCGGCAGCGCCGATCCCAAGAAGATCCGGGATGAGATCGAGAAAACCTCGCATTTCATCGGCACGGGCGGGATCGTGAACATGTCGCCGACCGACCATCTCGGTCTCAGCCTCGCGGCGTTCCGGATGCTGGAAATCAAGAACGGCGACTGGATCTTGGTGACGGCGACGAACTGAGTACGACTCGGCCGATCTGATCGGCGAGACTGGCGAGGCGCGCCCCCCTCGGGCGGGGGGCGCGGCCCCGCGTATTGGGACGGACTCGTGACCATGGCGGCGTTCCTGCAATTCGCATTTTCGGGCCTGACGGTCGGGGCCGTCTATGCGCTGGTGGCGCTGGGCTTCACCCTCATCTACAACGCCTCGGATGTGGTGAATTTCGCCCAGGGCGAATTCGTCATGCTGGGCGGCATGGTGACGGTCGTGATGCTGGCGGCCGGCGTTCCCCTGCCGCTGGCGGCGCTCATTGCCATTGCGGTCGCCGTCGGCGTCGGCATCGCACTTCATCGGCTCGCCATCGAACCGGCGCGCGACGCCTCGCCGGTCGCTCTCATCATCATCACCATCGGCGCTTCGATTCTGATCCGGGGCGTCGCGTCGATCGTCTTCGACAAGCAATTCCACAAACTGCCGGCTTTTTCCGGCGACGCGCCCATCGCGGTGTTGGGCGCGACGATTCTTCCCCAGAGCCTCTGGGTGATGGGCGGGACGGCGGCGATCGTCGTTTTGCTGTACGTTTTTCTCGAGCGGACGATCCTCGGCAAGGCGGTGCTCGCGACCGCGGCCAACCGTCTCGCCGCGCACCTCGTCGGCATCGACACCAAGCTGATCGTGACGCTTTCGTTCGGCATTTCCGCCGCGATCGGCGCCGTCGCCGGCATCCTGGTCACGCCGATCACGCTGACGAACTACAACATTGGCACGCTGCTCGCGCTCAAGGGCTTTGCCGGCGGCATGCTCGGCGGCATGGGCAATCCGCTAGGAGCCGTCCTGGGCGGGCTGCTGCTCGGTCTGATGGAAGCCTTCGGCGCCGGCTATATCAGTTCCACCTATAAGGACGGCATCGCCTTCATCGTGATCCTGGTCGTTCTCTTCGTATCGCCGCGCGGCCTGCTCGGCAGGCGCAGCGTGGAGCGGGTCTAGCGTGCGCCGGAATTTCTCGAACCGCTGGATGACGCTGCTCATCCTCGTCGCGCTGGTCGCCGCGCTGCCGCTGGTTTTCTCGTCCGGCTATTACTATCGCGTCGCCGCCCTGGTTTGGATTTCGGCGCTGGCGGCGATCGGGCTCAATATCCTCATGGGCTATGCCGGCCAGGTCAGCCTGGGTCACGCCGGATTTTTCGGCATCGGGGCCTATGCGGTCGCGATCGGGCCCGCGCGCTTCGGTCTCGCCTCGTGGCTCTGCATTCTTCTCGGCGCGGTCCTATCGGGCGCCGTCGCCTGGCTGGTCGGGCGGCCCATGTTGCGGCTCAAGGGGCACTATCTCGCGATCGGAACCCTGGGATTCGGCGTGCTGATCGCGCTGGTGCTGACGAGCGAATCCGAATGGACCGGCGGACCCGACGGGATCGCGGTGGCGCGTCTGGCATTCGCGGATATCCGCATCTCGGGGCCGGCCGCCTGGTATTGGATTTCGGGCGTGGTGCTCGTTCTCGGCGCCTGGCTCGCGCTCAATCTCGAGGACAGCTCCGCCGGACGGGCGTTGCGCGCGCTCCACGACAGCGAAATCGCGACGGCGCTCTGCGGCGTCGATGTCGCGCGGCACAAGCTCTGGGCCTTCGTTCTGGCCGCGGTCTATGCCTCGATCGCGGGATCGGAACTCGCGCTGTTCGACGGATTCATCACGCCCGACATGGCCGGCTTCCTTCACTCGATCGAACTCGTCGCGATGGTCGTGCTCGGCGGCATGGGCTCGGTATTGGGGAGCGTCGTCGGCGCGGCGCTGCTGGTCACGCTGCCTCAACTTCTCACCGTGTTCATGGAATACGAGCAGGCCTTGCTCGGCCTGATCATCATGCTGGCGATGATTTTCCTGCGGCTCGGCATCGTTCCGGGCATCCAGCGGATGCTGGCGCGGAGATTCTCGTGAAGGCGCTGGCGGCCGAGAACGTCGGCCTCGCCTTCGACGGCATCGTCGCGGTCGATGACGTCAGCTTCTCGGTCGAATCCGGCAAGATCTTTTCGATCATCGGGCCGAACGGCGCCGGCAAGACCACGCTGTTCAACATCATGTCCGGCATCTACCGCCCCAGCGGCGGCCGGGTCCTGCTCGCCGGCGAGGACGTGACCGGGCTCGAGCCGCATGTCATCGCCGCCAAGGGTTTGGCGCGCACGTTTCAAAATCTGCAGATCTTCATGCATATGAGCGCGGTCGAGAACGTGATGGTCGGCCGCCATATCCGGGAGACGCGGAACCTGACCAAGGCGCTGTTGCGGTTTCCCTCGGTCGGACGCCAGAATCGCGCCACGCGGGCAAAGGCGCTGGAGTTGCTGCAATTCGTCGGGCTCGCCGACCGGGCGGATCGTCCGGCGGGTTCCTTGCCTTACGGCGGACTACGCCGCCTGGAAATCGCGCGCGCCTTGGCGCTCGAGCCCCGCATCCTGCTGCTCGACGAGCCGGCCGCGGGCTGCAATCCGGTCGAGACCGAGGCGGTGGAGGCCTTGGTGCGCGAGATCGCCGGTTGGGGCATCACCGTCGTGCTGGTCGAGCACAACATGCGCTTCGTGATGCGGATCTCCGACCGGATTCTGGTGCTGGACAGCGGCCGGAAGCTCGCCGAGGGCGTCGCGGACGAGGTGCGGCACAATCCCGAGGTGATCGAGGCCTATCTCGGCCGCCACGGCTCGAAGGAGGCGGCGCATGCTCGCGATTGAGGGGCTGACCAGCGCCTATGGCCGCATCGAGGTGTTGCACGGCGTGAGCCTCGAGGTCGCCGAAGGCGAGATCGTCGCCCTGGTCGGCGCCAACGGCGCCGGCAAGACCACCCTGTTGCGGGCAATCTCCGGCGTCCAGCCGATCCGAAGCGGCCGGGTGCGCTTTGCCGGCGAAGCGATCGAGCGCGAGCCCGCTTATATGCGCGTCGCCAAGGGCCTGGCGCATGTGCCGGAAGCGCGGCAGGTCTTCGCCCCGCTTTCGGTGGAGGACAATCTGCGGCTCGGCGCCTACCGGCGCAAGGATTCGGGGATAGCCCGCGACCTGAAGCGAATGTACGAGATGTTTCCCGTGCTGTGGGAACGCCGCCGCTCCGCCGCCGGCAGCCTGTCGGGCGGCGAGCAACAGATGCTGGCGATCGGACGCGCGCTGATGGCGCGCCCGCGGCTTTTGCTTCTCGACGAACCCAGCATGGGTCTCGCTCCGGTTCTCGTCGACCAGATCATGGACGTCATTCTTGCCCTGAAGGCCGAAGGCGTGACGATTTTTCTGGTGGAACAGAATGCCGTGGCGGCGCTCTCGATCGCCGATCGCGGCTATGTCATCGAGACCGGCGTCATCGTTCACGGCGGCGCGGGGCGCGACCTGCTCGACGATCCGAAAGTCCGCGCGACGTATCTCGGCGTCTGATTGGTGGCGAGACCGTCCGTCACTCCGGCATGCGGGGTTCGTCGGGATCGTAGGCCCAATCCTTCGCCGGTTTGGGCGTGCGGGCGATCCATTCGAGCAGAAGCTCGACGTGCTCGGTTTCCTCGCGTGCGAACTCCTCGGCCAGTTTGTGCAGCTCCGCGGGGCCGGTACCCTGGACCAGCGACGTGAAGAACGCCACCGCCCGCCGCTCGTTCTGGAGCGCGATGTCGAGGGCGTGATAAGGCGTCATGAGATAGTGCAGCGACTCGCCGCTGTCCGTCTCCAACCCTTCCTTGCCCCGCGCGCCCAGGGGCGCGGCGGCCGCGACCGGAAGCCCGCGCGCGCGCAAATCGGCCGCGAGACTGTCGGCGTGCTTGCGCTCGATGCCGGCGAGCTTGCGGAACAGCGCCGCGACCTCGAGGTTGCTGTGAAGCTCCATCTGGGCGGCGAATTCGTCGTAACGCTCGGCCGCCTCGACCTCCATCGCATGGGCGCGCGACAGCAGGTCCGCGACCGTGCCGACTTCCGGCGCCGCCGGCGGCCGCTTTCCGCCTCCCGGGCGGGCGGCGCTCATAATGCGAACTCCCGTTCGATTTCGGACAACGTCTTGCGCGGCTGCCCGATCGGCGGCTGAAACGGCTTGCGGTTTCCGTGATAGAGCACGCCGATGTTGAAGCCGTCGTCGGTCATGAGCCGCCGCGCCGCTCGCCCGGGATCGTCGGTGTGAACGACCGGAGCCGGCCTGACCGATTCCTTCCAGCCCCGCTGTTCGGGCCGGAAGGTGATGCACGGGCTCAGAATTTCGACGAAGGAGAATCCCGGGCTTGCGATCGCCTTGGCGATGATGTCGGCGGTGCCGACCACGTCGCCGGAAAAAGCGCGCGCGACGAAATTGGCTCCCGAGGCCAGCGCGATGACCAGCGGATTGAAGGGCCGCACGCCGGTTCCGCCGGGCGCCAGCGCATTGTCCCAATCGGGCTCGGTCGTGGGCGAGGCTTGGCCCTTGGTCATGCCGTAGACGTGATTGTCCATCACGATGTAGGTGAGATCGACGTTGCGGCGGCAGGCGTGGAGAAAATGATTGCCGCCGATCGAATAGCCGTCGCCGTCGCCGCCGGCGGCGACCACGGTCAGATCCGGACGCGCGACCTTGAGGCCGGTCGCGACCGGAAGCGCCCGGCCATGGACCCCGTGAAAGCCGTAGCAATTCGTATAGGCCGGAATCCGCGACGAGCAGCCGATCCCGGAAACCACCGCGACGTTTTCCGGCCGGAGGGCGAGCTGGGCGAAGGCGCGGGTGAGCGAGGTCACGACCGAATAATCGCCGCAGCCCGGGCACCAGACCGGCTTGGTGTCCGATTTGAAATCCTTGGCGGCGGGCAGGACCTCGGCGGTCACGCTCATGGAGCGGCTCCATTCGACGAGTTCGCGGTGAATCTCGGAGGGACGCAGCGGCAACGGCCCGGGCCGGTACAGCGCCCGCACCTCGCCGGGGAGCGAATACTCCGCGCGCAGATAGCGGTGGAATTGGCCGCTGTGGGTCTGTTCGACGACCAGCACGCGCTTCACGCCGTCGAGCAGCGCGCCGAGGCGCTCCGGCTGCGCCGGGGACAGCAGACGCATCGAGATGAGCTTGGCGCGCACCCCGTCGGCGCGGGCCAACGCCAATGCCTCGCGCGCCGGCGCCGTGCAGGAACCCCAGGTGATGATGGCGACGTCGCCCTTGCCGTCGCCCTCGACCTGGGCCCAATGCCGGTCGTAATCGGCGGTATCGAGCTTGCGCTTCCTTTTGTCGAGCTGCGCCAGGTGATCCTTGGCCTGGCTCGAAGGCGTGCCGCGCTCGCTGTGCTCGAGGCCGTCGGCGGTGTGCATGAAACCCGCCGTGCCGGGGATCGCCATCGGCGAGATTCCGGATTCGGTCAAGGCGTAGCGGCGATAGGGTTGCGCGTCGCCGTTGGCGAGCTTGCGCTGGCCGGTAAAGGCGAAATCGGCCGGCCGGTCGATGACCATGCGCGTCTGCCCGAAGGATTGATCGGAGAGCACCAGCGCCGGCACCTGCATCGTCTCGGCGAGATGGACGGCCCATTGCGTCGTCATCAGGCAGTCGGCCACCGAATTGGGCGCGACGACGACGTGGGGCGAATCGCCATGCGGCCCGTAGAGCGCGATGTTGAGATCGCTTTGTTCCGATTTGGTCGGGATGCCGGTCGAAGGGCCGCTGCGCATGACGTCCACCACGACGATCGGCACCTCGGCGGAGATCGCCAGGCCCAAGGCTTCGATCATCAGCGCCAGGCCCGGGCCCGAGGTCGCGGTGAGCGCGGGCGTGCCGCCATAGGAGGCGCCGATCGCCATGTTGATGGAGGCGAGTTCGTCCTCGGCCTGAACCAGCACGCCGCCGACATCCGTCAGCGCCGGCGCCATCCATTCCAACACTTCGGTCGCGGGCGTGATCGGATAAGCGGCGACGAAACGCACGCCGCCCTTGAGCGCGCCATAGCCCGCCGCTTCGTTGCCGGTGATGAGCCACCGCTTGTCGCGCTCGTTCCCGCCCGGCGCGAGCCGGAAGGGACACTCGACGCCTTGCGCGGCGGCGCGGCCCGCCTCCGCCGCGGCCAGGCTCGCCGTGACGGCGTCGCCGTTGTCGCCCAAGCTGCGGCGTATCGCCTCGGCGATCGCGGTTGCCGGCAAGCCGATCAGGCCGGCGATATATCCCAGGGCAACCATGTTGGCCCGTCCGTGCGGAATCTTCTTGGCCAGATCCTTCATCGGCAGCGCGAGTGGACGCGCCCCTAAATTCGCGAATTCGGCCGGGGCCGAGCCTTGCGCCGGATCGCCGATCATGAGGCTGTGCGCATCGAGCGGGATTTCCGAGGCGAAGCGCTCGGTGTTGACCCAATCGATCGCCAACAGAATGTCGAAACTGTCGCCGTGGCATTCGATCGGTTCGCGCGCCAGTCGCAGCAGGGCCGCCGCCTCGCCGCCGCGGATCTGCGGCCCGCTGGTGCGGCTCATCAGCCCATAGCAGCCCGCCAGCGCCGCCGCCTCCAGCAGCATGTCGCCGGCGGTCATCACGCCGGAGCCGCCGCTGCCGGATAGGGCGATGGAAATCGACGACGGGGACTTGCTTCGGGGCGCCACGGCTATGGATTCTCCCTTCGTAAAAGTATCTCCGAGGGAACGTGACGGACCGTTGATCTGGATCAAGACATGGCGCGACAAGAGGGCGCAGTTATTCAGATTGACGGCTACTCCGGTAAATCGGTACTCTTATACCGATTTTAGCGCCCGGAGGGCCAGCGTCAAGTTTTAGCGCCAGCAGGGCCGGGGATAGGCCGGAATCGGCCCCCAGGGCTGGTATGGCGTCGGAGGGGATGACAGATGCTGGAATCGTTCTATCGGCGTACAACAGAGGCGGCCCAGCGGCCGCACCCGCCCGCCGCCCGCCCAAACCCGTTCGACGCCGTGCATCGCCAAGCCGTGAAACGCCGCGTCATCCGCGCGCCGGCCGCGTGAATTTCAAGGATCGAGAAGGAGTTCTCCATGGTTGAATCCACCCTCGCCATCGCCGCCAAGACCAAGCCGCAGAGTCTCAGGGATCACAATCTGGTGCGGGAATTCTCGACGCCGGGCGTGCGCTACGAGAAGCGGCCGGTGAAGACGCCGGACGGCACCGTGGTCCCGGGTCTCTACAACGCCTGGATCATTCTCGACAACGCGGAGCAGTACAACGCCTACACGACGGAAATGGTCAAGGGCGTGATCCTCGCGTTTCGCGCCGCGAGCGCGGCCCGCGACGTCGTCGCCGTGGTCTTCACCGGCGCCGGCGACCGGGCCTTCTGCACCGGCGGCAACACCAAGGAATACGCCGAATATTACGCCGGCAACGCGCAGGAATACCGGCAGTACATGCGTCTCTTCAACGACATGGTTTCCTCGATCCTCGGCTGCGACAAGCCGGTGGTCTGCCGCGTCAACGGCATGCGCATCGGCGGCGGCCAGGAAATCGGCATGGCCTGCGACTTCACGGTCGCGCAGGACCTCGCGCGCTTCGGCCAGGCCGGACCCAAGCACGGTTCCGCGGCGCTGGGCGGCGCCACCGACTTCCTGCCGGTCATGGTCGGGATGGAGCGCGCGATGGAATCCGGCACGCTCTGCGAGCACTGGTCGGCGCACAAGGCTTACCGGCTGGGCTTGCTCTACGACATCGTCCCCGGCCTCAAGGTCGACGGCAAGTACGTGCCCAATCCGCTGGTCGTGACCGACCGGTATAGCGACGAATACGGCCGCATCGTTCACGGCGAACCCAAGACCGGCGAGGCGCTGGCCGAAGGCAAGAAGCTGCTCGCCCGCGGGAAAACCGATCTTTCGCTGCTCGACGAGAAGGTCGAACAGCTCTGCGGCAAGCTTCTGCTCACCTTCCCCGAATGCCTGACCAAGAGCTTCGAGGAGCTGCGCAAGCCGAAGCTCGATGTGTGGAACCGCAACAAGGAGAATTCGCGCTCCTGGCTCGCCCTCAACATGATGGCGGAAGCGAAGGCGGGATTCCGCGCCTTCAACGAAGGGCCGAAGGATCATCGCGAGATCGACTTCATCGCGTTGCGGCAATCCCTCGCCAAGGGCGCGCCCTGGACCGAGGATTTCGCGGAAAGCTTGATTCCCAAGACCGGAGGCGCCCGGTGACAACTGCGGCGCCCTCTCCGCTCCGGGTCTGGCTGGAGCAAGGCGGCAAGCTGCTGCGGCTGCGCTTGGCGCGGCCCAAGGCCAACGTCATCGACGCGGCCATGACCGCGGCGCTCGCCGCGGCGCTCGACGGACATCTCGGCCGCGACAATCTTCTGGCATTGCTGATCGACGCCGAAGGGCCCAATTTCAGCTTCGGCGCCAGCGTCGAGGAGCATCTCCCCGGCCGTTGCGCCGCGATGCTGAAGAGCTTCCACGCGCTGATCCTGCGCCTGGTCGAAAGCCCGGTTCCGGTGCTGGTCGCAATCCGCGGCCAATGCCTGGGCGGCGGGCTCGAGCTCGCTTCCGCCGGCACCTCGATCTTCGCTTCGCCCGACGCTAAATTCGGCCAGCCCGAGATCAGGCTCGGCGTCATCGCGCCGGCGGCCTCCTGCCTGCTGCCCGAGCGCATCGGCTTCGCCGCCGCCGAGGATTTGCTGCTCTCCGGCCGCGGCCTCAACGCCGAGGAAGCGCGCGCGCTCGGCCTCATCTCCGCCATATCCGAGGATCCGGAAGCCGAGGCGCTCGCCTGGTTCAACGCGCATCTCGCCGACAAAAGCGGCGCGGCGCTGCGGCTCGCGCTGCGCGCGGCGCGGATTGATCTGGTCGAGCGGCTGCGCGCCAAGCTCGCCCGCGTCGAGCGCCTTTATCTCGACGATCTGATGGCGACCCGCGACGCCGTCGAGGGTCTCGAAGCCTTTATCGCCAAGCGTCCGGCCAAATGGGAGCACCGTTAGCCATGACGACCACCGCCGAAATCATCTCCCGTTGCCAGGACCTGTTCGACGATCTGCATTTCACCTATGCCCGTGAATGGAAGGCCGCGGCGCCCGGCCGCAAGGTGGTGGGCTTCATGCCCTTTTACGTGCCGCGCGAAATCATTCACGCCGCGGGCGCCTTGCCGCTGGGCGTGCTCGGCGGCGGCGATCAGCTCGAGGTCATCCACGGCGACGCCTATTACCAGAGCTACATCTGCCGCATTCCGCGTTCGACGGTCGAACTCGGCGTGACCGGGCGGCTGGATTTCGTCGACGGCATGCTGTTCCCCAGCATCTGCGACGTCATCCGCAACCTCTCGGGCATGTGGAAGGTCATGTTCCCGAAGGTGAAGAGCCGTTACTTCGACGTGCCCCAGAACTACCGCGACGACGTCGGCGGCGCGTTCTACGTCAACGAGCTGAAAGAGCTCAAGGAGATGCTCGAGGAAATGACCGGCCGCGCGGTGAGCGACGACGCGCTCCGCGCCTCGATCGCGCTTTACAACGAAAGCCGCCGTCTGACGCGCGAGGTCTACGCCTTCCGCGCCAAGCAGCCCTGGAAGGCGCCTTCCGCTGACGTTTACCTGCTGATGCGCGCGGGCCAGACCCTGGCGGTCGAGGAGCACAATCGCCTGATGAAGGAATACCTCGCCGCCGCCGCCGCCGAAGACCGGCCCAAGCGCGACAATTCCCGCGTGGTCGTCACCGGCGTCTTCTGCGAGCAGCCGCCGCTCAACCTCATCAAGTCGATCGAGCTCGCCGGCTGCTATATCGTCGACGACGACTTCATGCTGGTGAACCGCTGGGAGAAGTCCGACGTGGCGGTCGAGGGCGATCCGCTCAAGAACCTCGCCGATGCCTATCTCCACAACTCCAACAACACCTCGGCCAAATACGAGCCCAGCGAAGCCAAGAAGGGCCTTTACCTGGTCGAAGCGGTCAAAAGCACCTACGCCGAGGGCGTCATTTTCGCCTGCCCGAGCTTCTGCGATCCGGCGCTGTTGGAGCGGCCGATGCTGCAGCACGTGCTGGCCGCGCACAACATTCCCTACATCGCGTTCAAATACGCCGAGAATTCCGGGCAGATGCAGCCGATCCGCGAGCAAGCCGGCACCTTCGCCGATTCGATCAAGCTATGGAGCAACCAATGAGCGCCCAGCCCGTTGCCGAGGCCGTCAAGGAACTCTCGATGCTCAAGCAGAAGGAGATGATCGCCGGCAATTACGAACTGCTCGCCACCGCCAAGGAGAAAGGCCGCAAGGTGGTCTCGACCTTCGTGCCGGGCAATCTCAACGAATTGATGATGTGCTTCGACGTGGTCAACAACCTGCCCGAGATCAACGCCATCCAGAACGCGATGCGCAAGAAGAGCGGCGCCTTCATCATGGAGGCGGAAAAGCGCGGCCACTCGGAGGATGTCTGCACCTACGTCAAGGCCGATCTGGGCTCGATCGCCAAGGGCAATCTGGGCCCCGACGGAAGGCCGCTGCCGGATCCGGATTTGCTGCTGCTGTCCTATACCGGCTGCTTCACCTTCATGAAATGGTTCGAGCTCCTGCGCGAGCAATACAAGTGCGAAACCGCGATGCTGCACGTGCCCTACGAGGGCGACGGCCACGCCTCGAAGAACATGCGGGACTACGTCGTGAAGCAGATCAAGGAAGAGGTCATCCCGAAGCTGGAACGGGTGAGCGGCGTCAAGTTCGACATCGACCGCTTGCGCGAGTACCTGAAGGAATCGAGCAAAACCGAGCAGGATTTCGTCTGGGTGCTCGAATCGGCCAAGAACAAACCCTCGCCGATCGACGCCTATTTCGGCGGCGTCTATTACATCGGGCCGATCTTCACCGCCTTCCGCGGCACCGCGGACGCGACCGAGTATTACCGGCTGCTGCGCGCCGAAATCGCCGAGCGCGTCGCCAAGAAGCAGTTTCCCGTGACGCCCGACGGCGAAGCGCACGAGGAACGCTACCGTCTCGTGGTCGAAGGGCCGCCCAATTGGACCAGCTTCCGCGACTTCTGGAAGATGTTCTACGAGGAAGGCGCGGTCGTGGTCGCCAGCTCCTATACCAAGGTGGGCGGAATCTACGACCAGGGCTTCCGCCACGACCCCGACCATCCGCTGGAATCGCTCGCCGAGTATTGCCTCGGCTGTTACACCAACCGCAACCTGCCCGCGCGCATCGGCCTGCTCGAGAAATACATGAACGACTACGAGGCCGATGGGCTGCTGGTCAACTCGATCAAGAGCTGCAACAGCTTCTCCGCCGGCCAGCTCCTGATGCTGCGCGAGATCGAACGCCGGACCGGCAAGCCCGCCGCCTTCATCGAGACCGATCTGGTCGATCCGCGTTATTTCTCGCCGGCCAACGTGAAGAACCGGCTGGAAAGCTACTTCCAGATGATCGAGCAGAAGCGTCAGGGCGCGAAGGCGCCGGCTTCGGCGGCCGAATAGAGAAAGGCGAGAAACCCCATGCGCTGCTTCATCGGCGTCGATCTCGGCTCCACCACGACCAAGGCCATCGTGATGGACGAGAACCTCAACGTGCTCGGCCGCGGCATCACCAACTCGCGCTCGAACTACGACACCGCCTGCCGGGTCGCGCGCTACGAGGCGCTCATCAACACCCGCTTCACCCTCTTTCACCAGGGGCTCTCGAAGCTGCCGGGGCTGCACGGGCGGATCGAGGACTTTCTGGCCGACCTCGAACGCAGCTTCCGCCTCGAGCAGTTCCTGGAGCAGCTCGCCGATCTCGAAGCCACCTGCCAGAGCAACGCCAAGGGCGACCGCTTCAAGGGCCGGGAGAAGGCCATCCGCGAGGCGCTCGAAGCCATCTTCGTCCGGCTGCGCGAGGAGGCCCCGGCGTTGTTCGCGCCGGACGCCAAGCGCAAATCCGACTTTTTCCGCGACATCGCCGGCTCGCGCTTCATGGCGATCAGCCAGGAGGTCGCGACCGCGTCGGGGCTCAGCTACGATCTCCTGCTCAACGTCTACGACAAGGCGATCATCGACGTGGAGAACCGGCCGCCGGCCGAGGAAATGCGGGACAAGTTCCTGCGCGCGCTCGCCCGCGTCACCGCCAGCTCGGCGGCGATCAAATCCATGACCGACCAGGTCTCCGTCCTGGTGCGCGACGCGCTCGAGATTCCGCTCGAGGACACCTATCTCGTCGGCACCGGATACGGCCGCGTGACGCTGCCCTTCTCCAAGGAGCACATCCGCTCCGAAATCCTCTGCCACGGACTGGGCGCCCACATGATGTATCCCGATACGCGCACCGTCCTCGACATCGGCGGCCAGGACACCAAGGCGATCCAGGTCGACGCCAGCGGCATCGTCGAGAACTTCCAGATGAACGACCGCTGCGCCGCCGGCTGCGGCCGCTATCTCGGCTACATCGCCGACGAGATGAACATGGGCCTGCACGAATTGGGCCCGATGGCGATGAAGGCGACGCGCACGGTCCGCATCAACTCGACCTGCACCGTGTTCGCCGGCGCGGAGCTGCGCGACCGTCTGGCGCTCGGCGAAAAGCGCGAGGACATCCTGGCCGGCCTTCATCGCGCCATCATCCTGCGCGCCATGTCGATCATCTCGCGCTCGGGCGGGGTGCGCGACCAGTTCACCTTCACCGGCGGCGTCGCCAAGAACGAGGCCGCGGTCAAGGAGCTGCGCCAGCTCATCAAGGAGAATTACGGCGACCGCGTGATCAACATCAACCCGGAATCGATCTACACGGGGGCCTTGGGCGCTGCCGCCTTCGCCCGCCGCGCGGTCGAGAATTGAAGGAAGAGACGCCATGATCGTAACCGCGGGCATCGATATCGGAACCGGCGCCGTCAAGACCGTGCTGTTCGAGGTCGACGGCGACAAGACGCGCTGGCTCACCAAGCGCACCGACCGGGTGCGCCAGGGCAATCCCTTCGAACTCGCGACCGAGGCCTACCGCCAATCCCTCGAAGAAGCCTCGCTCAAGCCCGGCGACGTCGCCTATGTCGCCACCACCGGCGACGGCGAAGCGCTCGACTTCCACACCGGCCACTTCTACTCCATGACCACGCATGGGCGCGGCGCCATCTTTCTCGATCCCGCGGCGCGCGCGGCGCTCGATGTCGGCGCGCTGCACGGCCGCGCCATCCGGATCGACGCGCGCGGCAAGGTGCTGAGCTACAAGATGACGAGCCAGTGCGCGTCGGGCTCCGGCCAGTTCCTCGAGAACATCGCGCGCTATCTCGGCATCGCCCAGGACGAGATCGGCGCGCTTTCCAAGCGGGCCGACAATCCCGAGAAAGTCAGCGGCATCTGCGCCGTGCTCGCCGAGACCGACGTGATCAACATGGTGTCGCGCGGCATCACCGCCTCCAACATCCTCAAGGGCATCCATTCGGCCATGGCCGACCGCTTGGCCAAGCTCTTGAAGACCATCGGCACGCTCGACGGCACGGTGCTCATGACCGGCGGCCTCGCGCTCGACGAAGGTCTGGTCGTCTCCATGCAGGAGGCGATGGAGAAGGAGAAGGTTACCTTCCCCGTCCGCAATCACCCGGATTCGATCTATGCCGGCGCCATCGGCGCGGCGCTCTGGGGCGCTTTCCGCCACCACAAGCTGGCGCGTCTCGGCCAACTCGCGGCATGAGGACGCAGCCGGATATCAGGAGAACGTCATGGCCTTGCTGATTGTCGACACCTGCACGAATTGCGACGCCTGCAAACCGGTTTGCCCCAACGAGGCGATCACCGTCGGTCCTTCGATCTACGTGATCGATCCCTTGCGCTGCACCGAATGCGTCGGCGCCGAGGACGAGCCGCAATGCAAGCTGGTGTGTCCCGCGGATTGCATCGTGCCGAATCCCGACTTCCGCGAAAGCCAGGAAGAGCTGCTCGCCAAGTACAAGCAGATCCACGGCTGAACGCCCGTTTCCGGGCGCGGGTCAGCCGAGGGCGCGGCGGAGCGCCAGGCGCCGGTGCGGCCGGAAACCCATGCGGTCGAGGAAACTCAGCAGGCCGAAGTGGTTCCATCCCACCTCGGTGCGCAACCGTTCGACGCGCAGCCCCGCCAAATTGGTCAAAAGCTGCGACAGCAGCGCGCTCGCCACGTCCTTGTGGCCGTAACTCGGATCGACGCCGATCGTGTCCATCACGGCCTCGGTCTCGGAGTGGCCGAATTCGCCGAATTCGACCCGCGCCATGATGACTCCCGCGACCTGGCCGTCGATCTCGGCGACCAGCGAGACGCGCACCGCGGATTCCTCCATCGCCTCGGCCAGCTTGCGCTTGTAATAGGCCTGCCGGTCGCGCCCGGTGATGCGTTTGTCGATGTGCACGATGGCGGCGAGGTCGCCCGGATTCATCGAGCGGATCGGCACGCGGTCGCGCGCCAGCGATTCGAAATCGTCGCCGGAAGGGCCGCTGTAATCGAGCTCGGCCGAAGCGCCCGCCGGGGCGGGGGTCTTCGCCCTGGCCGGCGGCAAGAGAGGCCTTCTCTCCTCGGCATCGGCGATGGCGCATTCGAGCACGATGCGCGGCGCCAAGGTGAAGTCGGTGTGGGCGAAGAAGCCCATCAGCTCCGCCTCGGTCCAATCGGCCTGGGTCGACAGCTCCTTGACGCCGTGGCCGCGCATGGCCTTGGCCACGCCGTCGACCAGCTCGCGTCCGATGCCGTGGCTTCTCGCCTTGGCGTCGACGCCGATGGCGTCGAGCGACGCTTCCGGCGCTCCGCCGCCGAACTCGCCTTCGTAGAGGCGGGCGAAGGCGAAACCCGCCAGCTTTCCGCCGCGTTCGGCCGCCAACGCCACGAAGGCGCCCGGTTCGCGCGCGAGATGCGCCAGGCGTTTTTCAAAGAAGCCGCGGCGCGACCGTCCGGCGGCGGCGTGGTCGATCGCGACGATCGCTTCGAGATCGCCGCCCTTGAGCGGGCGCAACTTGGGCGATCCGCCGGAGGTTTCGGGCTTTGCTCCGCCCTTTCGCTTGGTCGCCATCGCTCGTTCCTCCATACTGCTTCGTTGATCGTTCAGCGGCGCGCCGCCAGTTCGAGGGCGAGTTTGCCGTCCGTGTCCTGGTCGAGCGCCTCGTCCAGCGCCGGCAAAAACCCCATTTCTTCCTTGTCGACGTGGGAAACCAGCCGCGCGATCAGCTCGGCCCCCGTGGCATGAAACTCGCTCCAGCTTTCGGCCGTGAAGCCCGCTTCGCGGGCGCGCTTGGCGATCGCCGTTAGGCGGCGCGCCAAGGGCAAAATCACTCCGTGTTCGCCGGTTAAAAGCTCGACCATCTCGCGGTCGTTGGCCGCCGCGAGCAGCGGGAAGGCGGATTCCTCCTCGAAGGCGAAGTGAACGCCGATCTCGGTTTCGACGGCGGTGATCAGGTCTTTCAGCAGCCGCGCCACTTCCGGATCGCCGGCCTTGGGCGCGCTGGTTCTGGCATGCCGGCCGAGCAACGCCTCCAGGCGTCCGAGCAAGGCGAGCGTCGCCACGTGGTCGTCATGGAGCGAACGGCAGACATGTCTTTGCATCTCCATCGCGGCGGTCTCCTTTCACGTCCTTGCGGGCGGCTGCCGCGCGGCGCCGCCGGTTAGACGTGTATCGTGCTCTGCCGGAGAGGTTGTACCCGGATTTACCTGCCGGTGGTGGCGCATTGTTTTCCGATTTTGTCTGATACGTATTATATCGCATCCCAATTCCCGTATATGCAAATTAATGCTTGACGGTTAAAACGCACGGGGCGCATATTTCTTGTATAATAATAAGAGAATAAGAAGGCTGATTTAAGGGAGGGAATCATGGTCGCCGACGGGTCGGCCGCGGAGGCACCGCGGGTTTCGATCCCGCGCGATTACAACGCCGCCGTCGATCTGGTGGGCCGGCATCTCCCGGTTCGCGCCGGCAAGACCGCCTTCATCGACGACCGCACCAGCCTCACCTACGCGCAACTGGCCGAGCGCGTCGACCGCGCCGCCAATGCGTTGCGCAAGCTCGGCATCGAGCCGGAAAACCGGATCGCGCTTTGCCTGCTCGACACGGTAGATTTCCCGGTCGCGTTCCTGGGCGCGATCAAGGCCGGCATCGTGCCGGTGCCGCTCAACACGCTGCTCACGGCTAGCGACTACGACTTCATGTTGCGCGACAGCCGTGCCAAGGCGCTCTTCGTCTCCGACGCGCTTTACGAAAAAATCGCGCCGGTGCTGGCGAACCAGCCGGCCTTGAAACATGTGATCGTCTCGGGCGAGAAAACGCCCGCCGGCCTCTTGCAATTTTCCAAGCTGCTGGCCGAGGCGGAACCCCGGGCCAAGCCCGCGCCCACCACCTGCGACGACGTCTGCTTCTGGCTTTACTCCTCGGGCTCGACCGGCAAGCCCAAGGGCACGGTGCATGCCCAGTCGCATCTGATATTGACCGCCGAGCTCTACGCCATACCCGTGCTCGGCATCCGCGAAAGCGACACGGTGTTCTCCGCCGCCAAGCTGTTTTTCGCCTATGGCCTCGGCAACGGGCTGACCTTTCCGATGGCCGTCGGGGCGACCAGCATCCTCATGGCCGAACGGCCGACGCCGAGCTCGGTCGCGCGCGTGCTGAAGGAAAAGAAGCCGACCATCTTCTACGGCGTGCCGACGCTCTATGCCGCCATGCTCGCCAGCCCCGATTTGCCGAAGCGCGAGGAGATCGCGTTGCGGCGCTGCGCTTCCGCCGGCGAGGCCTTGCCCGAGGATGTCGGCAAGCGCTGGACCGAGCGCCTCGGCGTGGAGATTCTCGACGGCATCGGCTCGACCGAAATGCTGCACATCTTCGTGTCCAACCGGCCGGGCCAGGTGCGTTACGGCACGACCGGCATGCCGGTGCCGGGCTACGAAATCCGCCTGCTCGACGAGCAGGGCCGGCCGGTGAAGGACGGCGAGCTCGGCGAGATGCAAATCTCGGGCCCGACCAGCGCCGCCTATTATTGGAACAACCGCGAAAAGAGCCGCGATACCTTTCTCGGAGCATGGACCCGGAGTGGCGACAAATACACGCGCGATGCGCAGGGCTATTACACCTATGGCGGCCGCACCGACGACATGCTGAAGGTGAGCGGCATGTACGTCTCGCCCTTCGAGGTCGAGGGCGCGCTGATGACGCATGAGGCGGTGCTCGAGGCGGCGGTGGTGGGCATGCCGGACGAGAAACATCTCATCAAGCCGAAGGCCTTCGTCGTGTTGAAGCCCGGCAAGACCGGCTCGGCGCAGCTCGCGGCCGCGCTGCAGGAGCACGTCAAGTCGCGGCTCGCGCCGTTCAAATATCCGCGTTGGATCGAATTTGCCGCCGAATTGCCCAAGACCGCCACCGGCAAGATCCAGCGCTTCAAATTGCGTCAACAATCGGGAAACTGAACCATCACAGCGAGGGAAACGACCATGACCATCGAAACCAAGACCGCTAGCCGGCGGCGCGTGTTGAAGGGCCTGGCGGCGGGCGCGGGATTGGCCGCGGCGTCGAGCTTCGTGCCGGCGCGCTTCGCCATCGGCCAGCAGGCCAAGCTGCGGCTGGGATTGATGCTGCCCTATACCGGGACCTATGCCGCGCTCGGCAAGAACATCGACGACGCGCTGCGCCTCGCCATCAACGAGAAGGGCGGCAAGCTGGGCGGCCGCGCCATCGAGTACATCACGCTCGACGACGAATCCGATCCGGCTAAGGGCGCCGACAACGCCAACAAGCTGGTTTCCGGCGACAAGGTCGATTTCATGATCGGCACGGTGCATTCGGGCGTGGTCATGGCGATGGTCAAGGTGGCGCGCGACACCGACACCATGCTGGTCATCCCCAACGGCGGCGTCGGCGCCGCCACCGGCGCGTTGTGCGCGCCCAACATCTTCCGCACCTCGTTCACCAACTGGCAGCCCGCCTATGCCATGGGCAAGGTGGCGGCGGCCGAAGGGCGCAAGACCGCGGTGGTGATCTCCTGGGACTACGCGGCGGGCAAGGAATCGACCGACGCCTTCACCCAGGGCTTCACCGAGGGCGGCGGCAAGACCATCAAGGAGCTGTTCCTGCCTTTCCCCAATGTCGAGTTCCAGCCCTTGCTGACCGAGATCGCGGCGACCAAGCCCGACGTGTCCTATGCCTTCTTCGCCGGCGGCGGCGCGGTCAAGTTCGTCAAGGATTACGCCGCGGCGGGGCTCGGAACCACGATACCCCTGGTCGGTCCCGGCTTCCTCACCGACGGCACGCTCGAAGCCCAGGGCGCTTCGGCCCAAGGCCTCGAGACCACGCTGCACTATGCCGACGGATTGACGTTCCCCAAGAACATCGCCTTCCGGGCCGCCTTCAAGAAGACGACCGGGCGCGACGCCGATGTCTACGCGGTGCACGGCTACGACACCGGTTCGCTGCTGATCTCGGGCCTTTCGGCGGTGAAGGGCGACGTCAAGGCGCGCGCGGCGCTGGTGGGCGCGATGGAGAAGACGGTGTTCAACAGCCCGCGCGGCCGGTTCACGCTTTCGAAGGCGCATAACCCGATCCAGGACATCTATCTGCGCAAGGTGAAGGAGCTGGAGAACCTCTATGTCCGCGTCGCGATCAAGGACCTTGCCGACCCGGCCATCGGCTGCAAGATGACGTGAGAAAAGCCGTCAGCCGTCAGCACTCGGCTCAGCCGTCGGCGAAATTTCTTCGGCTGACGGCCGAAAGCTGATAGCTGAACACCGATGTCCGACAGTTTCGTCTTCTTTCTCATCCAGGTTCTGAACGGCGTCCAGGAAGGGCTGTTGCTCTTCCTGGTCGCGAGCGGGCTGACGCTGATCTTCGGCATCCTGCGCGTCATCAACCTGGCCCATGGCAGTTTCTACATGCTGGGGGCCTATCTCGCCTACGCGCTGACCCAGATCACCGGAAATCTGTTCTTCGCCATCCTGCTGGCGGTGCCGCTGGCGATCGTGTTCGGCCTGGCGCTCGAGGCGTTGCTGTTCCGCCCGCTTTACGCGCGGGACCATCTCTATCAGGTGCTGTTGACATACGGGCTGATCCTGGTGCTGGAGGAGACGCGGAGCCTGGTCTTCGGCGACGACGTGCACGGCGTCGACGTTCCGCACTTTCTCGATTTCTCGATCCACCTGACCGGCGCGTTGAGCTATCCCGCTTATCGCCTCGGCATTTCGGCGATGTGCCTGATCATCGCCGGAGGCCTGTGGCTGCTCATCCAGAAGACCCGGCTCGGCATGGCGATCCGCGCCGGCGCCTCGAACCGCGAGATGGTGCAGTCGCTCGGCATCGACATCGCCTGGGTCTATCGCGCGGTGTTCGCCTTGGGCGTGGCGCTGGCCGCCTTCGCCGGCATGATCGCGGCGCCGGTGGCCTCGGTTTTTCCCGGTATGGGCAACCAGATACTCATCATCTCCTTCGTCGTGGTGGTGATCGGCGGCATCGGCTCGATCAAGGGCGCGTTTCTGGGCTCGCTGCTGATCGGGCTCGCCGACACCTTCGGCCAGGTGTTCGCGCCGCAATTGGCCGGCATGACAGTCTATGTGCTGATGGCGGCGGTGCTGCTGTGGCGCCCGGCCGGCCTGTTCGGCGGGCGCGCCGCGCGATGAAGGCCCGCGCATCCGTCGAACCCGTGCTCCTGGCGCTGGCGCTCGTCGCGCTGGTCCTCTTCCCGCTACTGGGGGCCAAGTTCTATCTCCAGCTTTTCGCCAAGATCATGATCATGGCGGTGTTCGCCATGAGCCTCGATCTGCTGGTGGGTTACGCCGGCCTCGTCAGCTTCGGCCACGCCGCCTTCTACGGCATCGGCGCCTACATGCTGTGGTGGCTTTCGCCGCAATATGCCGCGGCCAATTTCTGGCTCACCTTGCCGGCGGCGATGGCGGCGGCGGCGCTCGCGGCGCTGGCGATCGGCCTTTTGGTGCTGCGCTGTTCCGGCATCTATTTCATCATGGTGACGCTGGCCTTCGCGCAGATGTTCTTCTATTTCGCCGCCGGCTCGAAATTCTTCGGCGGCTCGGACGGCGTCTATGTCTATGTGAAACCCGCCACCGGCTTCCTCGATCTCGGCGACGCGGCGCAGTTCTATTACCTCGCGCTCGCCGCGATGGCGGGCACGTACCTGCTGCTGCGCGGGCTGATCGGCACGCTGTTCGGCCGGGCGTTGCTGGGCATCAAGAGCAACGAGCCGCGCATGCGCTCGCTGGGCTTTTCGACATTCGGCTACAAGCTCGCCGCTTTCGCGCTGGCGGGCGCGTTGGCCGGCCTCGCCGGATATCTCGACGCCGCGCAATATGGCTTCGTCAATCCCGATTTGTTCGGCTGGCGGCTCTCCGGCATGGCGCTGATGATGGTGATCCTGGGCGGCATGGGCACGCTCTACGGCCCCATCCTCGGCGCCTTCGCCCTGGTGTTGCTGCAGGACACGTTGTCCGACGCGACTAAACATTGGCTCCTGCCGTTGGGCCTATTCATCATCCTGGCGGTGCTGTTTCTGCCGCGCGGCCTGAGCGGACTTTTAAGGCGGGCGGAGGGCAAAAGTGGTTGAGCCGGTCCTGGCCGCGCGCGGCCTCTCCAAGCGCTTCGGCGGCCTGGCCGCGGTCGACGGCGTGTCGCTCGCCTTGCGCGCGGGCTGGATTCACGCCGTGATCGGCCCCAACGGCGCCGGCAAGACCACGCTGGTGAACCTGATTTCGGGCGAACTCGAGCCCAGCGCCGGCAGCGTGATGTTCGAGGATCTGGAGATCGCCGGGCTGCCGCCCGCGCGCATCGCGCGGCTCGGCATCGCGCGCAGTTACCAGCGCGTCAACATTTTCCCCGGTTTTTCGGCGCATGAGAATTGCCGGCTCGCCGCGCAATCGCGGCTCGGCGGCGGCTTGCGTTTGCTGCGGCCGGTGCGCGCCGAGCGCGATCTCGACGCGGCGGCGCGGCACGCGCTCCGTCTCGTCGGACTGGACGCGGGCGGACGGGCCGCCGGCAATCTCTCCCACGGCGAACAGCGCCAGCTCGAAATCGCCATGACGCTGGCGATCTCGCCCAAGGTGCTGCTGTTGGACGAACCGCTGGCCGGCATGGGCGCTTCGGAATCGGCGCGCATGACCAAGCTCATCAAAAAACTCGGCAAGGACCACGCCATTCTGCTGGTCGAGCACGACATGGACGCGGTGTTCAGCATCGCCGATCAGCTGACCGTGATGGTCGAGGGCAAGGTGCTCGAAACCGGCAAGCCCGGCCAGATCCGCAAGAGCCGGGCGGTGCGCAAGGCCTATCTCGGAGGCCCGGCATGAGCGCCGCGCCGGCGATCGAAACCCCGCTGATCGAGGCGAGGGGGCTCCACACCTTCTACGGCGAAAGCCACATCCTGCACGGCGTCGATTTCAAAATCGGCGCGGGCGAGACCGTGGGCTTGCTGGGCCGCAACGGCATGGGCAAGACCACGTTGCTGCGCTCGCTCCTGGGCCTGACGCCGCCGCGCCGGGGTGATGTCCGGATCAGGGGCGGCGACATGACCGGCGCCAAGCCCTATCTGGTCGCGCGCCAGGGAATCGCCTTCGTGCCCGAGGGGCGCGGCATCTTCCCCAATCTTTCGGTGAAGGAGCATTTGCTGCTGGCGGCGCGGCCGGCGCCGGACGGAGCGCGCAAGGGCCGGACGGCGTGGGATTTGCACCGCGTGCTGGAAACCTTTCCGCGCCTCAAACACCGGCTCGATCTTTCGGGATCGCTGCTGTCGGGCGGCGAGCAGCAGATGCTGACCATCGGCCGCGCGCTCATGACCAATCCCGATCTGGTCATTCTGGACGAAGCCACCGAAGGCCTGTCGCCGCTTCTCGCCAAGGAGATCTGGCTCATTCTTCGCCGTTTGCGCCAAAGCGGCATCGCCTGCGTCGTGGTCGACAAGAATTTCGCCGCGGTGAGCGATCTGGCCGACCGTTGCGTGGTTCTGGTCAAGGGCCGCGTCGTGCTGGAAGGTGACGCCGCCGGCTTGAGGAAAAAGCGCGCGACTCTCCATCGTCATCTGGGAGTGTGAGCAGCCCCGTGCCCTTCGTCACCCTATCCGGCCACCGCATCGAATATCAGGACATCCCCGCCGCGCGTCCGGGCGCGCCGGACCTTATCGTGCTGCACGAGGGACTGGGCTCGCTGGCCCTGTGGCGCGATTTCCCGGTGAATTTGGCCGCGGCCACGGGCTGCCGCACCGTGATCTATTCGCGCTGGGGCTACGGCAAGTCGGACCCATTCCCCGGGCCGCGCGACCCGCTTTACATGCACCGCGAGGCGCTGGAGGATTTGCCGGCTTTACGCGATGCTCTCGGTCTCGGCAATCCCGTTCTGGTCGGGCACAGCGACGGCGCTTCGATCGCGCTCATTCACGCCGGCACGGGAAAATGGCCTGTCCGGGCGCTGGTGCTGGAAGCGCCGCATGTCTTCGTCGAGGATATTTCGATCCAGGGCATAGCCCAGGCCAAGACGGAGTACGACCGGGGCGAATTGGGCCGTCGGCTGGCGCGATATCACGACGACGCCGAAAGCGTGTTCCGCGGCTGGAACGATGTCTGGCTGTCGCCCGAATTCCGTTCCTGGAACATCGAGGAATTCTTGGCCGGCATATCCTGTCCGATTTTGGCGATCCAGGGCGAAGACGACCAATACGGCACGCTCAAGCAGCTCGACGCCATCGAGGCCCGCGTCAAAGGTCCGTTCGAGCGCCTGGTGCTGGCCCGGTGCCGGCACTCGCCCCACCGCGACCAGGAAACCGCCGCGCGCGACGCCATGGCGCGTTTCATCGCCCGCGTCTGACCGGCTTTCCTAGTTTTCCTTGCCGGGTGTCCTGAACCGGACGGGCGGCGGGGGATTGTCGATGATCCCGTCGGGGCCGATCCGGCCGACGAATCCCTCGGCGCGCCACAGCTCGACCGCGACATGGCCGGTTTGACCGGCGAGAAAATCGCGCGCGCGCGTTATCGCCATCGGGTCGTTTCTGCACTCGATCGCGCGGATGTCCTTGACCGCGCCGTCCGAATCCAAAAAATAGTACCGATAGAGCGGCATTCCATGCGCTCCCCGTCGCGGGGCGGCGCGCGACGGCCCTCGCGATCGTCCCGGTTCGAGCCTTGAACGGCCCGGCTACTTGATATCGGCGACGATCTTGCCGAACTCCGCGGGGGTGAAGGCCCGCACCGTCGTCGTTCGCACAAATCCCCGCGCCGCCAGCGTCGCCGAATATTTTGCCATGGCGTCGCCGTTCGGCATTTCGATTATCGAGATGGCGTCGTATTTGCCGGTCGTGACATAGGCGCACACCAAGCGGCCGCCCAGCTTCTGAATCAGCGCCTTGCTCGCCTCATAGCGCTTGGCGACATCCTTGATGGCTTTGACGCCCTGTTCGGTGAAACTCAAATAGCAGACGAAGGTGATCATCCCTGGTCTCCCTTTGAAGTTTTGCGGAGTGCCGGTTTTTTCATCCCCGGCCGGCGTCATTATAGCGCTTCATCGGCGCCGGGCGTGAATCCAATCGGCGCGGCCGCCGCCTGGGCTCGTCCGGCCCGGGCGCGGCGGCGATCACGGCGCTTCAGGCGGCTGTTCGGGATAGTGGACGACGATCACCCAGGAATACGCGGCGAAAATGACGGTCGCGAGCATCAGGCCGGCGAAGAAGCTGTGCAGGAACTCCGACAGGACCAAGGGCGCTATGAGCAGCGTTCCGAGCATCGCCACGGTCAGGTAGACGATCCGGAGCGCGTAGGCCGCCCACCCGTTCCATTCGTCCTCATCCCAATTCTTGGTCAGCCAGCGATGCCACCGATGTTTGAACGGCATGGTCCACCCCTTTGCTTCCTCGGCCCAGGCAGGAGCCCGAGCTTGGCATCGCCGGGGGCCCGCCGCAATCGGCCTGTCGGAATCGGGCCTCGGCGCCCCGCCTCAGGCGTCCTCTTCCAAGGGCTCGAATTTCGGCTGGAACCAGGTCTGGGCGATGACGGTCGGCACCACCGCGCTGCCGATCACCGCCGTCAGCAGGATGGTGTATTGCCCCTGGTCGATGATGTGGTTGGTGAATCCGAACAGCGCCGAGATCGAGCCGAAGGTGAGGCCGGTCGACATCATCAGCGTGGTGTACATGCCGGTCGGCTTCTTGAATTTGAAATGATGGGTCAGCGGCAATATGCCGGTGAATTTGGTCGCCATCTTGACGCCGAGGAAGGCCACGATCAAAGCCGCCGAATCGACGATCACCTTGGCGTCGATCAGCGAGCCCGCCTTGATGAAATAGAACGGCGTCAGGAAGGCGAAGGCGATCGCCCGCATGCGGTGTTGCAGTTCCTTGTTCTTGATGAAGAACGGCGCCAGCACCATGCCGACGAGGTAGGCGGGCAATACCGCCTCGCTTCGGGCCAGATTGGCCAGGCCGCCGAGGCCGAACAGCACCAGGAAGATGAATTTGATCTCGGGCTCGCTCACCCGCTTGCCGATCGCCTTGAACAGCCGCGGCGTGACCCAGGGCAGCACGGCCACCACCGCGGCGGTGACGATCACGAACAGCGCCAAATAGCCGTTGTAATTGGCGAACACCAGGCCCAATGCCAGCACCGTGCCGATATCGTTGATGAAACAGGCGGCGAGAATTTGCTTGCCGATCTCGGTGCGGTTGAAGCCGGTCTCCACCATCACCGCATAGACCACCGCCACCGAGGTGGTGGAAAGCGAGATGCCGGCGATCTGCGCCTGCGGCCAGGGCCAGCCCAGGCCGTAACGCGCGAACAGCAGGCAGCCGAGATAGGGCGCGAAGAAGCCCATCAGGCCGATCGACATGCTCGACCAGAAATGTTTTTTCACCACCTTGGGGTCGATCTCGGTGCCGGCGAGGAATGTGAGCAGGATGGCGCCGAATCCGGCGAGGAAATTGATCCAGACGTTGAGCGGCAAGCCGATGACGTTGCCCGCCACCGCGCCGACCACGATCTCGACCAGCGCCACCGAAATGGTGACCCAGATCGACAGCACCGACGAGGCGAGCGCCAGCGCGATCCACAAGGCCGATTGAACCCAGATATTGTCCATAACCAACTCCTCCGTCCGGTGTGGCCCAAACGCGAAAGCGGACAAGAAAAAACCCGCTGCGCGGCGGGTCGCAAAAAACCCCCACCGCGTGCTTCGCGCGGCAGGGGTCATCAGCCCGGAACGGGCGGTTTCGGGGAACCCCATCCCCATCCTTCGCGGTGATGTATAAAGCAATCTTCCCGATGGTTCAACCCGCGGCTAATGGCCGAAATCGCGGCGGACGCGCTGCGGCGATTTATCGGGCTGTTCATGACAGGGCGGTTGATTTAGCATTGGCGCTGCTGGCATGCGAAGGGTTGCGGAAAACCATGTACTCGGAAATCACGCGTTCGATCAAAGTCATCGTCAAGCCGTACTATCTCGACGACCAGTCCTCGCCCACCGAGAACCACTTCGTCTGGGCGTATCACGTCCGCATCGAGAATCACGGGCCCGAGACGGTGCAGCTGCGCCGGCGCCACTGGTGCATCACCGACGGCATGGGCCGCCAGCAGGACGTGCGCGGTCCCGGCGTCGTCGGCGAGCAGCCGGTGCTGGCGCCGGGCGAATCCTTCGAATACACCAGCGGCACGCCCTTGAGCACGCCGTCGGGCATCATGACCGGCAGCTACGAGATGGAGACCAAGGGGGGCGAAAGCTTCGCGGTCGTCATTCCGGCCTTCTCGCTCGACAGCCCGCATCAGCCGGTCCGGCTCAATTGACATCTTCCGTTCGCTACGCCATATACCAGGAATAATTCCATGCAGCTCAAGTCCAAGAATCCCGCGAAAATCGCCGTTGTCCGCACGCGCCCCTCGCGCGAGGCGGCCGAGGCGGCGGTGCGCGTCCTGATCGAATGGGCGGGCGACGATCCGAAACGCGAAGGCGTCAAGAACACCCCCAGCCGCGTCGTGCGCGCCTACGAGGAATATTTCTCGGGCTACGACATCGACCCGGTCGAACTCCTGGGCCGCACCTTCAAGGAAACCGACGGCTACGACGAGATGGTGGTGTTGAAGGACATCCGTTTCGAGAGCCATTGCGAGCATCACATGGCGCCGATCATCGGCAAGGCGCATATCGCCTATCTGCCGGATAAACGGGTCGTCGGCATCTCGAAGCTGGCCCGCCTGGTCGAGGTCTTCGCCCGGCGCCTGCAGATTCAGGAGAAGATGACGGCGCAGATCGCCAACACGCTCGACGAGGTGCTGAAGCCCAAGGGCGTGGCGGTGGTGATCGAGGCGTCGCACCAGTGCATGACGACGCGCGGCGTGCACAAGGCGGGCGTGGCGATGGTGACCTCGCGCATGCTCGGCTCTTTCCGCGACGATGCCTCGACCCGGCGCGAATTCCTCGCCTTCATCGGGCAGCCCACCGGCAATATCGCCAACGTTTGAATGCGAAGCCGGGCCTCCGGGGCCCGGGCTTTACGGAACCAGATAGGCGCCGAAATTCTGGCGGATCTCGGATTCCATCTGCTTGTTGAAATCCGTCATCGCCGTCTTGAGCATGTCGTACCAGATCTGATCGCGCTGGTTCGGCGAGGTGGAGTCGGTGATGCTTTGCGAGCGCAGCGAGGTGACGCCGACCGTGCGCACGACCAGCCCCCTTGCGTCGATCAGGTCGAGCCGGGCGATCAGCTTCATGTCGTAACGCTCGGATTCTTGCGTGGTGAAGGTGGTGGCGAAGAACCCGGTCTTGCGCGGCAGATCGACCTCGACCACGCTGGCGTCGAGGATGGTGAACACCGCCTGCGAGGCGTTTCCGGCCGGCGCCAGCCGGTCATGCGCCCAGCTCTCGAGCGCATGCAGCGGCGTCACCGGAAACAGGTAATCAACGCTGGGCGCTTTTCCCGCCGGCTTGAAATCCTCCTGCACCTGGATCGCGGAGGCGTCGAGCTTCATGGCCGGCTGGTCGTTGAAGCGGATATCGGCAAATTGCGGCGCGGACGGCGCCGAGGAGCAGGCCGAAAGCAGTCCCAGGCCGAGCGTTGCGATCAGGCAAAGACGCAAAAGCTGATGCGGGTTCATGATTCCGGTCGATCCTTCGGTAAGGGGGGCCTTCGGCGGGCGGATTGGAGCGAAGACTTGCACGCGGAACGTGTCTATTTCAAGACGATTTGCCGGTAAGGCTTAACGCGGCGGTTTTCAAGGCGGCGCCAGGGCCGCGATGTCCTCTTGCGCGAAGACGTAGACGGCGCTGCAGAACTCGCAGGTGACCTCCAGCCTGCCGTCGACCTTCAGCTCCTCGACTTCGCTCGGTCCCAGCGCCTTCAGCATGGTTTCGACCCGGCCGCGCGAGCAGCGGCAGCCGGCCTTGAGATCGTGCGGCTGGTAGGCGCGCACGCCGTCCTCGTGGAACAGGCGGAAAAGCAGATCCTCGGGCGGCAGTTCCGGGTCGAGCAATTCGCCGGCGGTGCTGGTGCTCATCAGGATCATGGCGCGCCGCCAGCCGTCGTCCTCGGCCTCGCGCGAAGCCTCGCCGCCCTCCGCCTTCGGCAGGCGCTCGATCATCAGCGCGCCGGCGCGCCAGGCCTTGCCGCCATCGGGCGCGGCCCGGCGCTCCACCGCCACCTTGATCCCGGCCTCGACCTGCTCGCTCTGGCGGAAATAATGGTGGACGCATTCGGCTAAATTCGCCCCTTCGAGCGCGACGATGCCCTGATAACGCTCGGTATGCTCGCCCTGGTCGACGGTGAGCGCCAGATAGCCCGCGCCCAACAGCCGCGGCACCGAGTACGCGGCGCCCGGGCCCAGCTGGGCGAGCTTGGCTTTGTCGAATTGCGCGTAGCCGCGAATGACGCCGGAGGTGGTCACGTCGGCCACCATCATCCGGATCGGCCCGTCGCCCTTGGTCTGGAGCGAAAACACGCCCTCGTATTTGAGCGCGCCCGACAACGCCACCGCCAGCGCGATGGCCTCGCCCAGCATCGCCGCCACGGCTTCGGGGTAATCGTGCCGGGTCAAAATGGCGTCGAGCGCGGGGCCGAGCCGCACCAGCCGCCCGCGCAGGCGGAAGGGGTCGATCTGGAAAGGCCGGACGATGTCGTCGGGAATCAATGCGGGCATGACGCTTAGATGGGATCAGCCGAGGCACCAGGCAAGGATGCCCTTCTGCGCATGCATGCGGTTCTCGGCTTCGTCCCACACCGCCGATTGCGGCCCGTCGATCACCCCGGCCGAGACTTCCTCGCCGCGCTTGGCCGGCAGGCAGTGCATGAAGATGGCGTCGCGCTTGGCGCGGCCCATGAGATCCTCGTTGACCTGATAGGGCCGGAGCAGCGCGCGGCGTTCGTCCTTGTCCTTCTCCTTGCCCATCGACAGCCAGGTGTCGGTGACGACGCAATCGGCGCCGGCGGCCGCTTCCGCGGGATCGGATGAAACGCTGATCTTGGCGCCTTCGCCCTTGGCCCAGGCCAGGTCCTTGGCCGAAGGCGCGAACCGGTCCGGACAGGCGATCCTGAGCTCGAAGCCGAAGCGGGCGGCGGCGTGAATCCAGCTGGTCAGCACGTTGTTGCCGTCGCCGCTCCAGGCGACGATCTTGCCCTTGGCCGGACCCTTCGCCTCCTCGAGCGTCATCACGTCGGCCATGACCTGGCAGGGATGGCTGCGGTCGGTGAGCCCGTTGATGACCGGCACGGTGGCGTGTTGCGCCAGTTCCTCGAGCTTGGCTTGGCTGTCGGTGCGGATCACGATGACGTCGACGTAACGCGACAGCACGCGCGCCGTGTCGGCCGTGGTCTCGCCGCGCGAAAGCTGGCTGTCGGCCGCGGTCAAGGTCACCACGTCGCCGCCCAGCTGCTTCATCGCCACCTCGAAGCTGAGCCGGGTGCGGGTCGAGGGCTTCTCGAAGATCATCGCCAGCATCTTGCCCTGCATCGGCTTGCCCCGGTCGCGTCCGGCCTTGAAAGCCGCGGCGTGGTCGAGTATCCGCCGCAGTTCCACGGCGTCGATGCGGTCGAGATCGAGGAAGTGTTTGGGCGCGTTCTTGGGCGCGGATCCGGTCATGGCTTCCACGCCTTCGCCACGGACTCGACGATCCCCACGGCCTCCTCGACGTGGCTTTGCTCGATGATCAGCGGCGGCAGCAGCCGCACCACGTTCTCGCCCGCCGCCACGGTCAAGAGCCCGGCCTGGCGCAAACGGTCGACCATCTCGGTGTTGACGACCGCGCATTTGAATCCGGTCAGCAGGCCCCGGCCGCGCGCCTCGACGAAAATCCTGGGATGGGATTTGGCGAGGCCGTCGAGAAGTTGGCGCAAGGACGCCGCCACGCGTTCGACCCGGGGGAAAAACCCCGGCTCCTGCATGATGGACAGCACTTCGTTGGCCACCGCCATGGCCAGCGGATTGCCGCCGAAGGTCGAGCCGTGCGAGCCCGCGGTCATGCCCGTGGCGGCTTTTTCGGTGGCGAGGCAGGCGCCCACCGGGAATCCCCCCGCCAGGCCCTTGGCCAGCGCCATCACGTCGGGTTTCACGCCCGCCCATTCATAGGCGAACAGCTTGCCGGTGCGGCCCATGCCGGTCTGCACCTCGTCGAACACCAGCATCAGGCCGAACTCGTCGCACAGCGCCCGCAGCCCCTTGATGTACGAATCCGGGGCCACGGCCAGGCCGCCTTCGCCCTGCACCAGCTCGACGATGATTCCGGCGGTCTCGGGCCCGATTTTGGCGCGCATCGCGTCGAGATCGCCGATAGGCGACGTGGTCGAAGCCCGGCGCCGGCGGCCCGAAGCCCTTGAGGTACTTCTCGTTGCCGGCGGCGGCCAGCGTCGCCAGCGTGCGGCCGTGAAACGAGCCGGAACAGGCGATCAGCCGGTAGCGCTCGGGATGCCCGTTCTCGAAGTGATATTTGCGCGCCACCTTGATGGCGCCTTCCATCGCCTCGGCGCCCGAGTTGCAGAAGAACACGGTGTCGGCGAACGAGGCTTCGACCAGGCGTTGCGCCATGCGCTTCTGGAGCGATACCTGGAACAGGTTGGAGGTATGCCAGAGCTTGTGCGCCTGGGCGTTGAGCGCGGCAACCAGTCGCGGATGCGCGTGGCCCAGCGAGGTCACGGCGACGCCGCTCGCGAAATCGAGATATTTGCGGCCGTCGGTCGCGAACAGATAGGCGCCCTCGCCGCGCTCGAACGTCAGTTCGTTCCGCGCATAAGTCGGCATAACGGCTGGAATCACGGGAATCTCTCCTCGGCGATGAAGACGATGGGAAAACGTCGGATGCAACGGCGCCTTAGCGTCGTCGCAGCCGCAACCTTTCCCGCCGTTCCCCGGCGTGCTTGGTCTCGATGCCAGATGCACGTTTCATCGCAACGCTCCGCGTTCCGGGCATGGCGCCCGGAAGAAGCGACGGAGTATGGTCATGGGCTAAGCCCTTGTCAACGCCGGGAGAATCCGGGGCCTTTCAAGCCTTGAGCTTGTAGCCGCTCGCCAGCATGGCGTGACACAGCCACAACAGGCCCGCGTTGATCGTCACCATGACGGCGATGCCCAGGGCCAGCGAGCCGTCGGCATGGCCGGTGAAGCCATAGCGGAATCCGTCGATCATGTAGAAGAACGGATTGCACAGCGCCGCGGCGCGGAATTTCTCCGGCAGGGAATCGATCGAATAGAAGGTGCCGGAAAGGAACGCCAGCGGCGTCACCACGAAATTGGTCACCGCCGCGATATGGTCGAACTTGTCGGCCCAGATGCCGCCGATCAATCCCAGCACCGACAACAGCAGCGACGCCGCCACGGCGTGGAACAGCACCAGCGGCAGGCTGTATATATGCACCGTCACGAACGCCGCCATCGCCACCGTCACCACCGCGCCCACCACCAGCCCGCGCGTCACGCCGCCCAGCGCGAAACCCCAGGTCAGCTCGCCCGGGCTCAAGGGCGGCATCAGCACGTCGACGATGTTGCCCTGCACCTTGGCGATCATCAGCGAGGACGAGGTGTTGGCGAAGGCGTTCTGCGCCATCGCCATCATCACCAGGCCCGGCGCCAGGAATTCGAGATAAGGCACGCCGTCGACCACGCGTTGCTGCCCGCTCAACGCCAGCAGGAAAATCGCCAGGAACAGCAAGGTCGTCACCACCGGCGCCACCACCGTCTGCATCCCGACCTTGATGAAACGGCGCACCTCGCGCGCGTAAAGGGTCCACAATCCCAGCCAATTGACCGCGCCGATGTGGCGCGGACGCGGCGCGCCTTCCTCCGTCATGGTGTAGTCTTGCGGCATGGATACCGAGCTTAAGCCCAAGGGGGCCGCCGGGGAAGCCCGGGAGAGCGATAGGCATGGCTGAATCGCGGGGGAAGCGGGGGGCCAAGACGCCGCGCAAGATCACGGCGCAAAGGCTGGAGAACATGGCGCTCTATTATCTCGGCCGCTATGCCAGCTCGAGCGCCAATCTGCGGCGCGTGCTGATGCGCAAGGTGGAGCGCGCCGCCGCCGCGCACGGCGCCGACCCGGCGGAGGGCGCGAAGCTGATCGAGGACCTGATCGCCCGCTATCTGCGCTCCGGGCTGATCGACGACCGCGCCTATGCCGCGCAAAAGGCGGCGAGCCTGCAACGCCGCGGCGCCTCGCGCTTCGGCATCAAGGGCAAATTGCGGCAGAAGGGCGTCGAAGGCGCGCTTATCGACGTGCGCGCTCCAGGGCCTGGAAGAACAGGGAGGCTCCGCCAGCGAACTCGCATCGGCTTGCGCGCTGGTCCGCCGCCGGCGGCTCGGGCCTTACCGCGAGAAAAGCAAGCGCAAGGCCCTGCGCGACAAGGATTTGGCCGCTTTGTCCCGCGCCGGTTTCGGCTTCGAGGTGGCAAGGCGCGTGCTGGACGCGCCCGACATCGCGGCGGTCGAGAAACTCGCGCGCGGCAAGGCCGAGGAATGATCCGGATTACTTCTTTTTCTTGGGCGCCACCGGCGGCGGGGATTTATCCGGCAGGCTGACCGGCGCCAGCAAATCGCTGCGCATGGCGATGTGGTGGTGATCGAAGGCCTCTTTGACCCGGCGGTTGAACTCGCGCCCGGTGGCCAGATGCTTGGCGCGCTGGGTCTTCAGCCGCGCCTGGATGATGTAGGCGCCCGGCTCGAAGCGGTCGAGGCCGAAAATCTCCAGCGGCGCCAAGATGACGCGCTTATAAGCCGGCTCCTGGCGCATCGTCTCGGCGGTTTCCTTGAGCAACGCGATCGCCCGGTTGCAATCCTCGAAATAGGAGACGCTGATATTGGCGACGTAAAAGGACGCGTCCTTCGACAAATTGGTGATGACATGGGCCTCGCTGAACGGCACGGTCATGATCCCGCCCTGCGGCGTGAGCAGTTTTATGGTCCGGAGCTTGATCGCCTCGACCGTGCCTTCGCGGCCGTTGCCGACGTCGATGTAGTCGCCCACCGCGATGGTGTCGTCCACCAGCACCGCGATGCTGGTCATGACGTCCTTGATGATCGCCTGCGATCCGAGCCCGGCGACCAGGCCGAACACGCCCGCGCCGGCTAAGAGCGGCCCGAGGCTGATGCCGAGCGCGTCCAGCACCACGAAACCCAGGATGACGCCGAGGATCACCACCACCACCAGGCGCAGGAAGGGGAAGAAGGTTTCGGCGCGGGCGCGTTTCCGGCTGTCGCTTTCGAGCCGCTGCATGTGGCGCTCGAGCAGCGAGATGAACACCTCCCAAGCCACCAGCGCCGCGAGCAGCGCGACCGCCACGCTCGCCAGGCTGCCGGCGGCGCGGCTCGACGCGGTGGCCTGGAGCCAGGCGAAGGCGTCGACGCCCCAGGCCTGGAGCAGCGCGATCGCGGCCAAGACATAGACCGCGACCGAAACCGCCAGGGTCAGCGCCGGGATGTAACGGTTGGTGCGCGCCTCCAGCGTCGGGAAGCGCGTCTTCAGCTCCGGCGAGATGGCGAAGCCGCGCCGCACCGCGCGATGAATGAACTGCACGGCCAGCGCCGCCGTCAGCACCAGCACCACGCTCACCACGGTCGAGCGCAGCAGGAACAAAATCCCGCCTTCGATGTGCAGCGAAAAGACGCCGAAGGTGCCGAGGATGTAGATCAGGGCCAGGATGTGCCACACCTCGGCCAGGCGGTAACGGAACAGCTTCCAGCCCGGGCTGCGCGCCGCCTCTTCCGCGGGATCGCCGCGCAGCCAATCCGCCACCGGCTTGCGGTTCTGCAGCACGAAAACGACGGCGAGCACGCCCAGCACCAGCACCACGATGCGCAGCAGCACGGCATAGATCGCGCCCGGCGCGCTGAGCCACCACGCGCAGGCGGCGGCGGCGAGACCGTAGACCGTCCAATTGGTGAAGCGCCGCGCCCAGATGTACAGGTAATGGCGCGTCTCCTCGCCGAGCGGATACAGCGCCAAGGCGCTCGGCGACAGCAGCAGCACGCGCGCCACCGTGACGATGACGCGCGACCACAGATAGGCCTCGATCAGCGTCCGGGCGACCTGGTCGGTGGCGAAATTCGGCTGCGTCAGCGGCAGGACGATGAAGGCCACGGCGGCGAAGACCAGGATCGGCAGCGCCTCGATGACTGCGCCCGCCGCCAGGAACATCAACTGCTGCGCCGCCTCCTTGCCGGCGCGCGCGCGCAGCCGCCGCTCCGGCACGCGCAGCAGGAACCAGGCGAGCCAATCGGCGAGAATTCCCAGGCCGAAGACGATGGCCAGTTCCTTGGCCACGGCGATCCAGCGCGCGCGCGCCTCTTCGTTGCTGGTCTGATACCGGAAATAGCCGACCAGGCGCGGCGCATCGACCACCACCTGCGCCGCCTCGAGAATCTCGTCGGCCAGGCCCTTGGCCTCTTCGCTCACGCCGCCGAAGAAAACCTTCAGTCCCGACTGGCTCTGTTTCTGCTCGATCGCGTTCTGAGCGGCGATCAGCGCCTGGAGTTCGCCGATCAGACGCTGCCGCTCGGCCGGAATCTGGATGGTGTCGAGCAGCTGCTGGAGCTGCTCGGTCGAGACCGCCGGGGGCGCCGCCGGCTTCTCGGCAACTGGCGCTTGGGCCGGCGCGGCCGCGGCGGGTTGGGCCGCCGGCTCCGGGGTTTGCGCGCGCGCCGGCCCGCCGGCCAGCAGCGGCGACAAGGCCAGGACCAGCGCCAGCGCGCGGAAAGTATTCGATCGGGCGATCATGCGGGCGACATTAGCCGGACGCCGCCCCGCCGCCAATCACGATGGAATCCTCACCAGGCGGCATAGAAACGCAACAGCGAAGCGCCCAGCAGCCCCGCGCCGAACACCGCCAGCACCGCGCCCGAGACGCGGCCGAGCCAGGTCGGGCCGAAGCGGCGCAGCTGCTTCACCGCGAAACACAATCCCACCCAACTCAGCATCGCGCCCAGGAACACGCCGGTCACCAGAAAGCCGATGCCGGCATAGCCGGAAGCGGCGTCGACGTCGATCTGCGAGAAGATCGCGGCGAAAACGATGATGGTGAACGGGTTGGCGAGGGTGAGCGCGAAGGTGGAACCGAAGGCATAAGCCATGCGTCCGCCCGCCGGTTTATCGAGCCGGTAGTTTCCGGGCTTGAGGATCTCCTTGCCGCCGGCGGCGATCAGGAACAAGCCGGCGGCGGCGCCGAGCCAGTTGCGTTCCAGCATCAGGCTGTCGCGGATCATGGTGCTCCCGAATCCGGCGAGGCCGCCGTAAAACGTATCGGCCAACGCCGCGCCCAAGCTCGAGACCAGCCCGTAGGCCACGCCCTCGAACAGCGTGCGCCGCATGCACACCGCTCCCACCGGCCCCACCGGCAGGGAGACGATGATTCCGGCGACGATTCCCTCGAGCAAGGTCTCGATCAGCATGGAAGGCATATTAGTCAATTCCGGCCGCGCCCGCCTTCGGCTAATCTCGGCGGATGGATTTCGACAAGGAAAAACGGCTGTTCGAGCTGCGCCGCAAGCTGGTCGAAAGCAAGCAGCGCTGGGCCAAGGAAGGCCGTCTCCTCACCGGCCATGAAGGCGATCCGGGGCGCGACCGTCTGCCGCCCGGCCAGAAACAGGTCAAGGACTGGCCGGTGCTCGATCTCGGCAACCGGCCCGGAATCGCTCTTGAAAGCTGGCGGCTGAAAATCGACGGCTTGGTGGCGCACCCCTTCGAATGGAGCTGGCGGGAATTCCGGGACCAGCCGCAAACCGCCTCGGTCTCCGACATCCATTGCGTCACCGCCTGGTCGCGCTTCGACAATCGCTGGGAAGGGGTGAGCGCCAGGCACATTCTGTCCCTGGCCAATCCCTTGCCCGAGGCGCGCTTCGTCGTCTTCCACGGCTTCGACGGCTACACCACCAATCTGCCGCTCAAGGATTTCGACGCCGAGGACGCGCTGATCGCTCATTCCTGGGAAGGCAAGCCCTTGCCGCGCGAGCATGGCGGCCCGGCGCGTGTGGTGGTGCCCCGGCTCTATTTCTGGAAAAGCGCCAAATGGGTCAACCGCATCGAACTGATAGCATCCGACCGGCCGGGATTCTGGGAGGTGCGCGGCTATCACGACCGCGGCGACCCGTGGACGGAAGAGCGTTACGGCTGACGCGCGGAAACCCGCGCTGTTTTGATGCACAGCCAAACTTGTGTGAGACACTGATGAATGGCAGTAGAAGTCGCGAGTTCGCCGTTGACAAGGCGGGGCGCGCCATCGAAGCTGCCGCCAACAAAATGTAATAAATCAGGGGGGGCCCGCCGCTGCGCGTCGGCGGTTCTCAATCCAACCAAATGGCCAAGACCGACTATGCCCGGCTCAACCAGTCGCTGACCGCTCTGCTCGGTCTCGGCGCGCCGCCTATCGCCATCACCTTCCTCGATGCGCCGCCATCCTCTATGCCGCGTGTCTCCGACCCCATGCCCGCGCCCGCGCCAGACGGACGGACCGGCGCGGTTGCCGCCGGCTGTGTGTTCTGGATGATGGCGACGGAGAAAAGCTTCGCCACCATGGCCGCCGATCACGCCAATTGCAGCGTCGGCAGCGTCACCCACGGCTTCAAGACCCTGGCCGAGGTGGCCAAGGCGGGCGACGTCGCGGCGCTGATCGAAAGCAATTGGGTTACGCCCGAGGCCATGCGCGGCATCACCACGGTCACCAAGAAGCCGGGCGCGATCGTCTACGGGCCGCTGGGCAAGACTTCGCTCGATCCCGATGTCGTGTTCCTGCGGGTCAACGGCAAGCAGCTCATGCTGCTGCACGATTCCTGTCCCGATCTGCGCTTCGAAGGCAAGCCGCAATGCCACATCATCGCCATCGCCAAGGAAAAGGGCGAGCTGGCGGTGTCGACCGGCTGCATGTTGAGCCGCGTGCGCACCGGCATGCCGAACGACCAAGTGACCTTCGCGCTGCCCGGCCACCGCCTGGTCGAACTGGTCGAGCGGCTCAAGGCGGGGCAAGCCGCCGACATGCGGGTCGCGGCCTATGCCGCCCGGGACGCCCAGCGTTTCGAATCCTGAAGGCCCCTGCCTTTAAGCCCTGGATATTACAACGATTTAAGTTGTCCGCGGGCCTCGGGGACGGGCTTGATTTCGGCCGCCGGATGATTGCAGATGGCGCGCGCCAGAACGCGCCTTCTTCATAATGCGCGCGCGATAAACCCGGGGTGGAAACGGCTGTTATGGATGTGATGATCGAAGCGCGCGGCTTGAGCCGGCGGTTCGGCCCGATCGTGGCGGTGGACGATGTCTCCTTCGCCGTCGGGCGCGGCGAGGTGCTGGGCTTCCTCGGCCCCAACGGCGCCGGCAAATCCACCACCATGAAGATGATCACCGGCTTCCTGGCGCCCACATCCGGCACGGCTTTGGTCTGCGGCGCCGACATCCGGGCATATCCGGTCGAGGCCAAGCGCCATCTCGGTTACCTGCCCGAAGGCGCGCCGGCTTATCCCGACATGACTCCCAAAAGCTTCCTGCGCTTCATCGCCGCCATCCGCGGCTTCGGCGGCGCCGAGGCGAAAAAGCGCATCGCCCTCGCGGTCGAACGCCTGGCGCTCGGAAACGTGCTGGAGCAGCCGATCGACACCCTCTCCAAGGGCTTCAAGCGCCGCGTCGGCCTGGCCCAGGCGCTGCTGCACGATCCGCCGGTGCTGATCCTCGACGAGCCGACCGACGGTCTCGATCCCAACCAGAAACACGAGGTGCGCGCGCTCATCAACGCGCTCGCGCCGGACAAGGCGATCGTGCTCTCGACCCATCTGCTGGAAGAGGTCGACGCGGTCTGCACCCGCGCCATCGTCATCGCCTCGGGAAAAATCCTGGCCGACGCGACGCCGCTTTCGCTGGCTTCGCGCTCGCGCTTCCACAACGCGGTGCGGCTGTCGCTCGCCGGATCCGTGCGCGACGCGGCGCTGTCGCTGCAACGCCTGCCCGGCGTGGCCTCGGTCGAGGAAACCGATGACGCGGAAGGCGCCGCGTTGCTGGTGTTCCCGCGCGAGGGCAGGGCGATCCTGGGCGAGGTCACCGATCTGGTGCGCACCGCCGGCTGGCCGATCCGCACCTTGCGCGTCGAGCGCGGCCGGCTCGACGACGTTTTCCGTTCGATCACCGGCGGCTGAGGACGCGATGCACGGGACGCTGGTCATCTTCCGCCGCGAGCTTGCGAGCTATTTCGCCACTCCCTTGGCCTATGTGTTCATCGTCATCTTCCTGGTGATGGCGGGGGCGACCGCCTTCTTCGTCGGCAATTTCTTCGACCGCGGCCAGGCCGATCTGCTGCCTTTCTTCACCTACCATCCCTGGCTCTATCTGGTGCTGATCCCGGCCTTGTCGATGCGGCTCTGGGCCGAGGAGCGCAAGAGCGGCACCATCGAGCTGTTCCTGACGTTGCCGATCTCGGTGTGGGAGGCGGTGCTCGGCAAGTTCCTGGCGGCCTGGGCCTTCACCGGCATCGCGCTGGCGTTGACGTTTCCGTTCTGGATCACGGTCAATGTGCTGGGCAGCCCGGATAACGGCGTGATCCTGGCGAGCTATCTCGGCAGCTTCCTCATGGCCGGCGCGTTTCTGGCCCTGGGCGCGGCGCTGTCGGCCTTGACCAAGAGCCAGGTGATCGCCTTCGTCATGACGGCGGCGGTGTGCTTTCTTTTCACCGTGACCGGCTTGCCCGTGTTGCTGGAATTCCTCGCGGATTGGGTTCCGCCCGGTCTGCTCGACGCGGCGCAAGGCTTCAGTTTCCTCGGCCATTTCAACGCCATCCTGCGCGGCGTCATCCAGCTCGACGACGCGGTGTTCTTCGTCTCCGCGATCGCCTTAGCGCTCTTCGCCAACGTGATTTTCGTCGAACTCAAGAAGGCGGATTGAGGCGATGGGGACGCGCCTGGGATTGCCGCGCTCGCGCAACGCTTCCGCCCTGCTGGCCCTGGGGGCGGCCGCCGTGCTGTTCGTCGCGGTGAACGTCATCGCCGGAAACTGGCTCGCCTCGGTGCGGCTCGATCTCACCCAGGGCGGGCTTTACACGCTGTCGCCCGGCACGCGCGCGACCTTGGCCAAGATCGACGAGCCGATTTCGCTGCGCTTCTATTATTCGCCCCAGCTCGGTCAGGAGATTCCGTCCTACGGCGTCTATGCCGACCGGGTGCGCGAGATGCTCAAATCCTACGCCGCCCGCGCCGGCGGCAAGATCCAGCTCGAGCTGCTCGATCCCGAGCCGTTCTCGCCCACCGAGGACCGCGCGGTGGCCTTCGGGCTCCAGGGCGTGCCGCTCGACCAGAGCGGCGAGCAGGTCTATTTCGGCCTGGCCGGCACCAATTCGACCGACGACCAGGAGATCATTTCCTTCTTCCAGCCCGAGCGCGAACGCTTCCTCGAATACGATCTGACCAAGCTCATCCACACCCTCGCCAATCCGGCCAAGACCGTGGTCGGCCTCGCCACCGAACTGCCGATGGAAGGCGATCTGATGGCGGCGATGCAAGGCCGCCCGCTGGTGCCCTATGTCGTGCTCGATCAGATGCGCCAGCTCTATGACGTGCATCTCCTCGGCACCGATTTCGACGCCGTGCCCGCCGACGTGAACGTGCTGATGCTGGTCCATCCGCAGCATCTCGCGCCCAAGACGCTCTACGCCATCGACCAGTTCGTGATGAAGGGCGGCCATGCGTTGGTCTTCGTCGATCCGGATTCGGAAACCCAGGCCGAGCATCCGAGCCAGCTCAATCCGCCGGGCCAGCCCAATGACAGCGATCTCGCGCCGCTGTTCAAGGCCTGGGGCCTGGAACTGGAGCCGAAGATGGTCGCCGGCGACCGCCAGGATGCCATGAAGGTGAATGCCGGCGGCGCGAGCAACGTCCAGGCGGTCGATTACGTCGCCTGGCTGTCGCTTAAGGCGGCCAATCTCAACCGCGACGATCTCATCACCGCCGATCTGTCGTCGATCAACCTGGCCACCGCCGGAATCCTCAAGCCGTTGCCCGATGCCAAGACCAGTTTCTCGCCGCTGATTTCCACCTCCACCGATTCGATGGAGATACCGGTGGACAAGGTCGAAGGGCCCTTGCCCGACGTCGCCGGGCTGCTGAACAACTTCCAGCCCAGCGGGCGGAAGCTGGTTCTGGCCGCGCACGTCACCGGCCCGGCCGACACCGCTTTCCCCGACGGGCCGCCCCCCGCCGATAAGAAAGACACGAAAGCCGCGGCTTCCGCCGCGCCGCCAAGCCCGCCGGCCCCGCAAATCAAAACCGCGGCTTCGCCGCTCAACCTCGTGGTGGTGGCCGATACCGATTTGCTCGACGACCGCTTCTGGGTCGATGTGCAGGATTTCTTCGGCCAGCGCGTCGCCGTGGCCAACGCCAATAACGGCGATTTCGTCACCAACGCCATCGACGTGCTGTCGGGCGGCGCCGATCTGGTGGGCTTGCGCTCGCGCGGCACCTCGGCGCGGCCCTTCGATCTGGTGCAGCAGATTCAACGCACCGCCGATACGCGCTACGAGGCGAGCGAGAAGTCGCTCGAGGACAAGCTCAAGGACACCCAGCAGAAGCTCAAGGATTTGAACGCCTCTTCCGGCAAGACGGGCGTCCAGCCCGACGCCGCCCAAATGGCGGCGATCGATAATTTCCGCGATCAGCTGCTCGCCACCAGGCGCCAGTTGCGCGCGGTGCAGCTGGCCGAGCGCGAGGATTTGAATTTCCTAAAGGGCGTGCTCGAATTCTTCGATATCGCCTTCATCCCGATCCTGGTGGCGATCGCCGCCGCTATCGTTGGTATTCTCCGGCTGCGGCGCCGCGCGCGCGCCGCGCGGACCGTCTGAGGAGGCGGAGTCATGGGGCAAAAAAGCCTGATCGCGCTTCTGGCCGTCACATTGGCGGCGGCGGTGGTGGCGGTATTTTCCGGCTTGGGCGGCGGACCCAATTCCGATCCGCGCATCGGCCGGCCGGTCCTGGCCGATCTGGCGCCTCATCTCGCCGAGATCGAGCAGGTGACGCTGATGCACGGCGAGTCGAAAACCACGCTTTCGCGCCACGGCGACCAGTGGGTGGTGAATGAGCGCAACGATTATCCCGCCGACGCCCAGAAGCTGCGTCCGCTGCTGCTGGGCCTGGCCGGGCTGGTTTATGTCGAGCCCAAGACCCAGGAAGCCAAGAACTATCCGCGGCTCGAGGTCGAGGATGCTGGGGCCAAGGATTCGAAATCGACGCTGGTCACGGTTTCCGGGGCGCAAGGCGCGTTGCTGGGCGAAATCATCGCCGGCAAGCGCGTCACCGACGCGCTGGGCGGCGGCGATGACGGCGTCTATGTGCGCAAGCCCGGCGACGCGCAATCCTGGCTGGCGCGCGGCACGCTCGATCTGTCCGATACGCCGGGCTGGCTCGATCCCGCGCTGCTCGATCTGCCGGCAGCCGGCGTGAAGGAGATGCTGTTTTCGCCGCCCGGCGAATCCCCGTTCGCCATCGCCCGCGACAAGCCCGAGGACAAATTCCATCTCGCCGCGCTTCCCAAGGACAAGAAGCTGCGCGGCGACGACGCGCTCGACGCGGTGGCCGGGGCGCTGGCGGCGCTGAAATTGAGCGACGTCAAGCCGGCTGCGGATTTCGCCTGGCCCAAGACCGGGGAAAGCCGCGCCCGTTTCACCTTCTTCAACGGGCTGGTGGTGACCGTCGAAGTCGTGGATGTGGACAAGACCAGCTGGACGCGGTTCACCGCCGCCGGATCGGGCGATGCCGCTTCCCAGGCGCGGGACTTGAACGCGCGCACCGCGCCCTGGGTCTATGCGCTGCCCGCCTACAAGGCCAATCTGCTGAAAACCCGGCTCGCCGATCTGCTGGCGCCGGCCAAATCCTCCTGAGGGCCGAATTCCCGTGAGCGGCGATCCGGCCTCGCCCTGCATCCAGGTTTGCGTGCTCGATCCGGCGAGCGGGCTGTGCCGCGGCTGCCGCCGCTCGCTCGCCGAGATCGCATCCTGGCCGACGCTCGACGGCGCGGCCAAACGCCGGATTCTCGCCGATTTGCCCAGGCGCCCCGCCATGCCGTTGGCTCGGCCCAGCCCTGCGTGAGCCGGGTCGCCTTTTGGCCGCGCGCTCCTTATATAAGGATGTCACGAGCGGAGAGGGACTTATGCGCGATCAAACGACGACTCTACGGCCGGTGGCGAAGCTGGTGCGCGGCATGCCGGCCAGTGACGGCGACGGCGTCAAGCTCACCCGCATCATCGGCGGCCCGGCCCTGTCCGAACTCGATCCTTTCCTGCTGCTGGACGAGATCCGCTCCGATTCCGGCGCGGATTACATCGGCGGCTTTCCCGAACACCCGCATCGCGGCTTCGAGACCGTGACCTATGTCCTCGCCGGGCGCATGCGCCACGGCGACAACAAGGGCAACAAGGGCCTGCTGGTTCCCGGCTCGGTGCAGTGGATGACCGCCGGGCGCGGCATCGTCCATTCCGAGATGCCGGAACAGGAGGACGGGCTGATGTGGGGCTTCCAGCTCTGGGTCAATCTGCCGGCGAAGCACAAGATGATGGCGCCGCGCTACCAGGATATCGATCCCGCGCGCATTCCCGAAACCGTTTTGCCGGGCGGCGTGAAGCTGCGCGTGCTCGCCGGGTCCGTGGGCAAGACCAAGGGACCGGTCGAGGGCATCGTCACCGAGCCGCTGCTGCTGGACGTGGCGTTGCCGGGCGGCGCGGGCGCCGATATCGATCTGCCCGCGGGCCACAACGTCTTCGCCTATGTCTTCGACGGCAACGCCGTTTTGGGCGAGCCGGCGCAACCGGCCGCGCGCGGCCAGATCGCCGTGTTCGGCGCCGGCCAGGCCGTCCGGCTGGCGGGCGGGCCCGGGCGCGTGCTGCTGGCGGCGGGACATCCGCTGAACGAGCCGGTGGCGCGTTACGGCCCCTTCGTCATGAACACGCCAGAGGAAATCCGCCAGGCGATCACCGACTACCAATCGGGCCGGTTTTAAGGGTAATCTGGTCTCGGTGGGGGAGGCTCGCCCGGCCAAGGCCGGGCCGTTGGGGGAAGAAGAAATCGATGAAACGGATAGAATCCATCGCCGTGCTGTTCCTGGCTTCGCTGCTGGTTTTGGCCTGCAACGGGCCGCGGCAATGGAACAAGGAAGGCGCGACGCCCGCCATGGCGGCGGCGGACCTCGCCGATTGCAACAGCTTCGCCCAATCGGCTTCGCAAACCGAGGTCAACATCAACCAGGACATCCTGGTGGCGCGCGGCAAGGATTGGGAAGATACCGGCGCGCTCGACACCATGCACGACACGTATCAGGCGCGCAGCCAGGACCGCTCGGGCGACATCGTGTTCCGCTGCATGGTCGGCAAGGGCTACGCCCCGGGCTGAGCCGCCGCTTGCTTCAGCTGACCCGCGTCGAGGCCGCCGGTTTTTCGGGCTTGCTGTCGACGGTGCTCGGCCCGTAGCAATGCTCGGGTCCGGGGAAGCGGCGCGCGCGCACCTCCTCGGCATAAGCGGTCGCCGCCGCGGTCACCATCGGGCCGAGTTCGGCGAAGCGCTTGACGAAACGCGGCGGCTGCATGCCGGACAATCCCAGCAGATCCTCGGTGACCAGAATCTGTCCGTCGCAGGCGGGCGAGGCGCCGATGCCGATGGTGGGAACGTGCACCGCCTCGGTGGCGCGGCGCGCCACCGGCTCGCTGGTGCCCTCGATGACGATGGCGAAACTGCCGGCCTGGGCCACCGCCCGCGCATCGGCCAGAACCCGCGCGGCCTCGGCCTCGCTGCGGCCTTGCGCGCGGAAGCCGCCGATGACGTTGACCGATTGCGGCTGCAATCCGATATGGGCCAGAACCGGAATGCCGCGTTCCACCAGAAAGCGCACCGTCTCGGCCATCGCCTCGCCGCCTTCGAGCTTGACGCCGGCGGCGCCGGTTTCGGCCATGATGCGCGCGGCGCTGTGGAACGCCTGGTCGGGACCTTCCTGGTACGTGCCGAAGGGCATGTCGACGATGACGCAGGCGCGCTTGGCGCCGCGCACCGCCGCCGCGCCGTGCGCGATCATCATGTCCATCGTCACCGGCAGCGTGCTCTCGAAGCCGTAGATCACCATGCCGAGCGAATCCCCGACCAGCAGCAGATCGGCGATCGGGTCCAAGAGCCGCGCCATCGGCGCGCTGTAGGCGGTCAGGCACACGATCGGCTCGCCCCCCTTGCGGCGCGCCAGGCTGGCGGGCGTGATTTTCTTGAGGGACGGGGCGGCGGCGGGGACGGGGGTCATGGCGTGTCTTCCTGAGGGGGCGGCCAAGCGGGCGCATTATGCCCGAAACGGCCGCCAAAAGAACATTAAAGCCATGCGGCGAACCACGCGGCCCGAGCCCATTGCGGGCTTGTCAATCGCCGCCGGGGGGCTTAAGTCAACCTCCCAGCAAGCGAATTTCCGGAGCGGTTCCATGACTTACAGGGTCGCGGTGGTGGGCGCCACCGGCAATGTCGGCCGCGAGATGCTGAGCATCCTCGCCGAACGTAAATTCCCCGTGTCCAAGGTCCACGCCGTCGCTTCCGAGCGTTCGGCCGGGGCCGAGGTGTCCTTCGGCGAGAATTCGGTGCTCAAGGTCGAGGATCTCGACACTTTCGACTTCAAGGGCGTCGACATCGCGCTGTTCTCGCCCGGCGCCAAGGTGTCGGCGGTGCACGCGCCGCGCGCGGCCAAGGCCGGCGCGGTCGTGATCGACAACACCTCGCAGTTCCGGATGGACAAGGACGTGCCGCTGGTGGTGCCCGAGGTCAACCCCGAGGCGATCGCGGAATACCGCAAGCGCGGCATCATCGCCAATCCCAACTGCTCGACCATCCAGCTGGTGGTGGCGCTGAAGCCGCTGCACGATCTCGCGCGCATCAAGCGCGTGGTGGTGGCGACGTATCAGTCGGTGTCGGGCGCCGGCCGCGAGGCGATGGACGAGCTCTTCACCCAGACGCGCGGCATCTTCGTCAACGATCCGATCCGCAAGGAGCAGTTCACCAAGCAGATCGCCTTCAACGTCATTCCGCACATCGACGTGTTCCTCGACGGCGGCTCGACCAAGGAGGAATGGAAGATGGAGGTCGAGACGCGCAAGATTCTCGATCCCTCGATCCTGCTCACCGCCACTTGCGTGCGCGTGCCGGTGTTCATCAGCCATTCCGAGGCGGTCAACATCGAGTTCGAGCGTCCCTTGGACGAGAACCAGGCCCGCGCCGCGTTGAAGAAGGCGCCGGGCGTCATCGTCGTCGACCATCGCGCCGACGAGGGCTATGTCACCCCGGCCGAGGCGGCGGGCGAAGACGCGGTCTACGTCTCCCGCATCCGCAAGGACCCGACCATCGCCAACGGACTCAATCTGTGGGTGGTGTCCGACAATCTGCGCAAGGGCGCGGCCTTGAACGCGGTGCAGATCGCCGAGGTGCTGGTGCGCGATTATCTCAAATCGGCGGTCGCGGCGCCCGCCCGCGCGCTCTGATCCCGGGCGGCTGAAACTCTTGGCCGCGCGTCCCCGCCGCAGCGTGCTGTTCATGCCGGGCTCGAACGCCCGCGCGCTGGAAAAATCGCGCGGCCTCCCGGCCGATGCGCTGATCTTCGATCTCGAGGATTCGGTCGCGCCCGGCGCCAAGGACGCGGCGCGCCGCGCCGTGGCGGATGCCGTGGCGCAAGGCGGTTATGGCGGGCGCGAGCTGATCCTGCGGGTGAACGGGCTCGACACGCAATGGGCCGAGGACGATCTCAAGGCCGCCGCGCGGATGAAGATCGACGCCGTGCTGCTGCCCAAGGTCGAGGGCGCCAACGATCCGCGCCGCGCCGAGGCGCTGCTGATCTCGGCGGGCGCGCCCAAGGATCTGGGGCTGTGGTGCATGATGGAGACGGCGCGCGCCATGCTGCGCGCCGAGGCGATCGCCTCATCGACGCCGCGTCTCCAGGCGCTGGTGATGGGCACCGCCGATCTGTCGAAGGAACTCCACGCCGAGGAAACGCCGTCGCGCGAGCCGATGACGACGGCGTTAGGATTGGTCGTGCTGGCGGCGCGCGCCAACGGCTTGGCGCTGCTCGACGGCGTCTTTTTCGATCTCGACGACATGGACGGATTCGAGCGCGAATGCCGCCAGGGCCGGGCCTTGGGCTTCGACGGCAAGACCCTGATCCACCCCAAGACCATCGCGGCCGCCAACGCCGTGTTCTCGCCCAAACCCGCCGAACTCGACCACGCCCGGCGCGTGATCGCGGCGCATGACGAAGCCTCGGCCAAGGGCCAGGGCGTCACGGTGCTCGACGGCCGGCTGGTCGAGCGTCTCCATGTCGAGGCGGCGCGGCGCGTTCTCGATCTGGCCTCGGCCATCGCGTCGCTTGAACAAGGACTTGGCGGTCGTCCTTGATCTATATCAAGTTTTGCAGACAGAAAATGTTTGATGCGCCGTTGACGAGAGGGCGGTCGCCGGTCTAAACCAAGCGCCTCTTTCGCGTTTCCAGGTCCTAAGGTCCTTCGGATGACGCCTGTTGAACGGCCGCTTTCACCCCATCTTCTGATCTACAAGCCACAGCTGACTTCTCTTGGGTCGTTGTTCCATCGCGGCACCGGCTTCGCGTTGGGCTTCGGCTTCGTGCCCCTGTTGTGGTGGCTGGTGGCGGCTGCCTGGAGCGACGGCGCCTACGCCCTGGTGCAGAGCTTCTGGGGCTCCTGGTTCGGCCAGTTCTGCTTCTTCGGCTGGACCTTCTCCGTCTTTTATCATCTGTTGAACGGCATCCGGCATCTCAGCTGGGACGCGGGATTCGGTTTCGAGTTGAAGACGCTCTATCGCACCGGTTGGACGGTGATAACCGCCAGCGTCGTGCTCACCATCGCCGCCTATATCGTGGCTTACCATCTGCGGGGCCCGCTGTGAGCGGCGCCAACGTCCATCATTGGCGCAACCAGCGGATTTCGGCGCTGGTGCTGATCCCGCTGACGCTGTGGTTCGTCGCCGCGATCTACGCCCATCTCGGCGACGACCACGCCCAGTTCGTTGCCTGGCTGTCGCGGCCGCTGCCGGCCCTGCTGATGGCCGCGCTGGTCGTGTCCGCGGCCTATCACTTCGCGGTGGGCGTGCGCGAAGTGCTGGTGGATTACGTCCAGGACCCCCGTCTCCACAGGCTTTCGAAGAGTGCGGTCTATCTCGGCAATCTGGCGCTGACGCTCATCGCGCTCGCCGCCTTGGCCAAGATATGGCTCGGGGGCTGAACATGGCGGCTTATTCCATCGTCGATCACCTTTATGACGTCGTCGTCGTCGGCGCCGGGGGCGCGGGCATGCGCGCGACCTTGGGCATGAGCGCTGCCGGCTTCAAGACCGCCTGCATCACCAAGGTGTTCCCGACGCGCAGCCACACCGTGGCGGCGCAAGGCGGCGTCGGCGTCGCGCTCGGCAACATGGGCGAGGACGATTGGCGCTGGCACATGTACGACACGGTCAAGGGCGCCGACTGGCTCGGCGACCAGGACGCGATCGAATACATGTGCCGCGACGCGATTCCGGCGGTGATCGAGCTCGAGCACATGGGCGTGCCGTTCTCGCGCACCGAAAAGGGCAAGATCTATCAGCGGCCTTTCGGCGGCCACACGCTCAATTACGGCAAGGAGATCGCGCATCGCGCGGCCTCGGCCGCCGACCGCACCGGCCACGCCATCCTGCACACGCTCTATCAGCAATGCCTGAAGCACAAATCCGAGTTCTTCGTCGAATATTTCGTGCTCGATCTGCTGATGGACGGCGAGACCTGCCGCGGCGTGCTCGCCTGGTGTCTCGATGACGGCTCGCTCCACCGCTTCCGCGCGCAGACCGTGGTCATCGCCACCGGCGGCTACGGCCGCGCCTATTTCTCCTGCACCTCGGCGCATATCTGCACCGGCGACGGCAACGCCATGGTGCTGCGCGCCGGGCATCCCTTGCAGGACATGGAGTTCATCCAGTTCCACCCCACCGGCATCTACGGCGCCGGCTGCCTCATCACCGAAGGCGTGCGCGGCGAAGGCGGTTATCTCACCAATTCCGAGGGCGAGCGTTTCATGGAGCGTTACGCGCCGCACGCCAAGGATTTGGCCTCGCGCGACGTGGTCAGCCGCTCCATGACCATCGAGATGCGCGAGGGGCGGGGCTGCGGGCCGAAGAAGGATTACCTGCTGCTCCATCTCGAGCATCTCGACCCCGCGGTGATCCACGAGCGGCTGCCCGGCATCGAGGAAACCTCCAAGATCTTCGCCGGCGTCGACGTCACCCGCGAGCCGATCCCGGTGCTGCCGACGGTGCATTACAACATGGGCGGCATTCCGACCAACATCCACGGCGAGGCGCTGGCGCCGACGGATGAGGATCCCGACCGTATCGCCCCCGGGCTGATGGCGATCGGCGAGGCGGCGTGCGTTTCGGTGCACGGCGCCAACCGCCTCGGCACCAACTCGCTCCTGGACATCATCGTCTTCGGCCGGGCCTGCGCCTTGCGCGCCCAGGAAACCTTGAAGCCCGGCGCCGCGCAGAAGAAGCCGCCGCAATCCTCCGAGGACAAGGCGCTGGCGCGCTTCGACCGCATCCGCAACGCCAAGGGCAGGCTCAAGAGCGGCCAGATTCGCGACTCCATGCAGCACACCATGCAGGATCACTGCGCCGTGTTCCGCGACGCCAAGACGCTCAAGCAAGGCGTCGCCAAGATGGCCGACGTCGCGGCCTCGATGCGCGAGATGTCGATCGCCGACCGTTCGCTGATCTGGAACAGCGACCTGGTCGAGGCGCTCGAACTCGACAATCTGGTGTCGCAATCGGTGGTGGTGCTCGATTCCGCGGTGAACCGCACCGAAAGCCGCGGCGCCCATGCGCGCGAGGATTTCCCCAAGCGCGACGACAAGAATTGGATGAAGCACACCGTGTCCTGGCTCGACGAGCAAGGGCAAGACCCGGCTCGGCTACCGCCCGGTGCATAATTTCACGCTGTCGAACGACGTTCAGCCTTTCCCGCCCAAGGAACGGGTCTACTGAGGAGCCGCGTATGGTCGAATTCGCCCTTCCCGCCAATTCCAAGATCGGGCCCGGCAAGAGCTTTCCGGCTCCGGCGGGCGCCAAGCGCGTCAAGACCTTCAGGATTTACCGCTGGGATCCCGAGGGCGGCCAGAACCCGCGGCTCGACAGCTTTACGATCGATCTCGACAAATGCGCGCCGATGGTTCTGGACGCGCTGATCAAGATCAAGAACGAGATCGACCCCACGCTCACCTTCCGCCGTTCCTGCCGCGAGGGCATCTGCGGCTCCTGCGCCATGAACATCGGCGGCACCAACACGCTCGCCTGCCTCAAATACATCGACGACGTGCCGGACGGCGTCATCATCTATCCGCTGCCGCATCGGAAGGTGGTCAAGGATCTGGTGCCGGATTTGAACGACGCCTACAAGCAATACGGCGAGACCAAGCCCTGGCTCCAGAACGACCAGCCGCCGCCCAAGGACAGCGAGCGGCTGCAATCGATCGAAGATCGCGCCAAGCTCGACGGCCTGTGGGAATGCATTCTCTGTTTCTGCTGTTCCACGTCTTGTCCGAGCTTTTGGTGGAACCCCGACAAGTATCTCGGCCCCGCCACGCTGCTGCAGACCTATCGCTGGCTCGCCGACAGCCGCGACGACAAGGAGCAGGAGCGTTTGGCTCCGCTCGACGATCCCTTCAAGGTCTATCGCTGCCACACCATCATGAATTGCACCAACACCTGTCCCAAGGGCCTCAACCCGGGCCAGGCGATCGGCAAGATCAAGCAATTGATGGTGACGAAGACCTAGGGTCGTAAGGCGTCTCGAAATCGATCGAACCGTCGATGGTTCGGGAAAGCCCGATCTCCGGCAGGCTCAGCGTCATCGTGGCGGCGATCCGGGTCTTGCCCTTGAGCTTGCCCGCCTGGTCCGCCGCGCGCACCGCGTTCTCGATCTCGCGCTGCGAGGTGACGCCGACGAGCTTGAGGAATTTGCGGATTTCGATGTTCAAGCGTTCTTCGTTCATCGTGCTCTCCTGGGCTCTCTCTTGGGCCGGCTCCCTGCCTAAAATTCCATCAGGCCAAGTCTACCTCTGATTTTGCATCGCGGCGCGAAATTCGCTATGACAGCCCGTTCCATGCCGCATTCGCCCCGTACATCCCTGCAACATCCCGAGGCCCTGGCCATCGTCGCCGGCCCGGCGGCGCTTTATCGCGCGCGGATCGATGCGGGCGCGCTGATCCGGGATGAAGCGCAAGCCGTGGCGGCGGACAAGCTCCAGGCGCTGTGGCAAGGCTTCCGGCAATACAAGCCCAATGGCGCGCGCTTCTGGTGGACCCGGCTCGGAACCGGGGCGCCCCGCGGGCTTTACATCCACGGCGCCGTCGGCCGCGGCAAATCCATGCTGATGGACATGTTCTTCGCCTCGGTCGCGATGTCGCGCAAGCGGCGCGTCCATTTCTACGCCTTCATGCTCGAGGTGCACGAGCGCATCCATGAGCGCCGCGCCGAGAAGGGCGATCCGATCCGGCCGGTGGCGGCGGACATCGCGCAGGAGGCGGCGCTCCTGTGCTTCGATGAATTCCACGTCAGCGACATCGCCGACGCCATGATCCTGGGCCGTCTGTTCGAGGCGTTGTTCGAGGAAGGCGTGGTGGTGGTCGCGACCTCGAACCGCGCGCCCGATACGCTTTACCAGAATGGCTTGCAGCGCGAACGCTTCCTGCCGTTCATCGATCTCTTCAAGCGCCGGCTCGACGTGCTCGAATTGTCGGGCCCGCGCGACTACCGTTTGGTCCGGCTGTCCGGCCGCCAGGTCTATTTCAGCCCGGCCGACGATAATGCCTACCGCGCGCTCGAACACATCTTCGCCGATCTCACCGGCAACGCCTCGGCCGGGCCGCAGACGCTCGATCTGCGCGGGCGTTCCCTCACCGTGCCGCGCGCGGCGGGCGGCGTCGCCTGGTTCGATTTCGAGGCGCTGTGCGGCGCTCCGCTCGGGCCCGCCGATTACCTGGCCTTGGCCAAGCGCTACCGCACCTTCATCGTCGAGAATATTCCGCGTTTGGGCCCCGAGAACCGCGACCGCGCCCGGCGCTTCAACATCTTCATCGACACGCTCTACGAGGCGCATGGGCGGCTGGTGGCTTCGGCCGAGGCGCCCCCGGCCGAGCTTTACGCCGAAGGCGACGGCTCGTTCGAATTCCAGCGCACCGTTTCGCGCCTCAACGAAATGCAAAGCGCCGAATACATCGCCGGGTGAACGCGGCCTTCCGCAATAAATCTGAAATCGAAACGTCACAGTCCGCGGCCATTACCCACGGGGAAATTCTGAGGCGCGCACTCAGCTTACATGGAGGTCAAAATGCTGAAATCCATCTTCTTCCTTCTCGGTCTCGTCTTCGCCATCGGCATCGTCGGCGAAGCCGCGGCGCAAAGCTGTCCGGCGAACAGCCACCCGAACGGCAGTTCCGGCACGACCGTCAACTGCGTGTGCGATTCAGGCTACGTGTATTCCGGCGGGGCCTGCGTGAAAGGCAACTAGCCGCACGCAACGCCGTTGCGGCAACGCTCACCGAGAGGGTTGCCCATGCGCGGCCCCATGCCGCCGAGTACCGCCAGCCGAAGGGCGCGCTGCCGGGCCTAGCCCGAGCCTCTTCTGTGCTGCGCGTTCAGGATACCTTCTTCTGGCCGGCCGGAACCACGCGCAGTTCCGTCTTGCGCAAGGCGGCGAGAAAGCCTTCCCGCCAGGTGACGACGGTGTTGCGCGAGACCACGTCCATCATCGCCTGCCAGCGCTCGCGGCGTTCCTCGAGCGACATGGCGAGGCCGCGATGAAGCGCCGCGGCGATGTCGTCGACGTCGATCGGATTGACCAGAAGCGCGGTTTCGAATTCGCTGGAGGCGCCCGCGAAGCGCGACAGCACCAGCACGCCGGGGCGTTCCGGGTCCTGCGCCGCGACGTATTCCTTGGCCACCAGGTTCATGCCGTCGCGCATCGGCGTGACCAATCCGATCTGCGCCAGGCGGAAGAATCCCGCCAGAATCTGGCGCGTGAAGCTCTTGTTGATGTAACGGATCGGCGCCCAGTCGAATTCGGCGAATTTGCCGTTGACGCGGCCGGCGGCGCTTTCGAGCTCTTGCCGAAGCGCGCGATACTGCCGTACCTCGCTGCGCGAATGCGGCGTGATCTGGAGATAGCTGAAGCGCTGGCGCAGTGAAGGATGCTGGCTCAGCAGGCTCTCGATCGCTTCGAAGCGGTTGGGGATGCCCTTGCTGTAATCGAGCCGGTCGACGCCGATGAACAGGCTGCGGTCGGCCAGGCTCTCCTTGAGACGGATGGCCTCGGGCGAGTTGATCGCCTTGCGCGCGAAAGCGGCGAAGGCGGATGTATCGATGCCGACCGGGAAAGCGCCCACGGCTACCCGCCGGCCGAAGGCGGTGATCGTGCCGTTGCTGCGCTCCATGTCCTGGGCGATGCCGGAGACACAGTCGCGGAAGGCGCGCGCGCTTTCCTCGGTCTGGAAACCGGCCAGGTCGTAATGGCACAGCGCCTCGATGATGTCGTCCTTGCACGGCAGCACGGAGAGCACGTCGGGCGGCGGGAAAGGCGTGTGCAGGAAAAAGCCGATGCGGTTGCCGACCCCGAGCTTGCGAAGTTCCCGTCCCAGCGGAATGAGATGGAAATCCTGCACCCAGACGATGTCGTCTTGCCGCAACAGCGCCTTCAATTCGCGCGCCAGGCGGGCATTGACGGCGAGATAACCCTGATAGGCGCTGCGCCGGTACTCGACCAGGCCGAGGCGGAAATGGAACAGCGGCCACAGCGTGCCGTTGGCGAACCCCACGTAATAGGAATCGTGCTCGGGCCGCGTCAGCGGCACCGTCACGTAGGTCACCTTGCCGGCGGCGAGGGTTTGGGGCGGCGCGCCCGGCGCGGGCGATATCCGGTCGCTGCAGCCGAACCACAACCCGCCGTAATGCCGCAGCGCCTCGCGCATGGCGACGGCCAGGCCGCCCGCCTGCACGGCGCGGTCGGTCGGCAGGCTCACGCGATTGGAGACGATCACGAGCCGCGCCAAAATGCCTCCTCCCAGCTCTTGCTGAGCCGCATGGCCGAGATGATGAGCCCGACCATCGAATAGGTTTGCGGAAAATTCCCCCACAGCTCGCCGCTCGCGGGGTCGATATCCTCGGCGAGATAACCCAGGCGGTTGCGGCGCGCGAGCATCGCCTCGAAAATGCGGCGCGCCTCGTCCACCCGTCCCACCGCGGCCAGGGCGTCGACGTACCAGAAGGTGCAGACGGCGAAAGCCGAGCGGGGCATCCCGAAATCGTCCGGCCACGAATAACGCATGAGATGGTCGCCGCGCCGCAATGTGCGCTCGATCCGCTCGAGCGTTCCGAGGAAACGCGGATCGTCGGCCGCGACGAAGCCCATCTCCTGGAGCAGCAGCAGGCTGGCGTCGACCTCGTCGCCGCCGAGGCTGGCGGTGAAGCTGTTGAGCCGCGGATTCCAGGCGCGTTCCAGGATCTCGCCGCGGATGCGATCCGCCTCCTTGCGCCAGTAATCGCGCCGTTCGGTGAGGCCCAGTTCGCGGGCAATATGCGCCAGCCGGTCGCAAGCGGCCCAGCACATCACGCTCGAATGGGTGTGGACTGCGAGGAAGTTGCTGCCGCGGAATTCCCACAAGCCGGCATCGGGTTCGAACGCCGCCGCTGCCGCTCGGTCGCCCAAGGCCTCGAGCCGCCTGAAAAGGCCGAGATCGCCCGGGCGCGGCAGGCGGCGGTCGAAGAACATCTGCGCCGCCGCCAGCATGACGCTGCCATAGACGTCGTTTTGGGTCTGGTTTTCGGCGAGATTGCCGACGCGCACCGGCCCCATGCCGCGATATCCCGGCAGGGCGGGTTCGACGCGCTCGGGCAAGGCCTCGCCCGGTACGATGCGGTAGACCGGCTTGAGCTTGCCGTCCGTTTCCGTCGCCGCCACGTTGGTGATGTAGCGGATGAAATCCTCCATGGTGCGGGTGGCGTTGAGGCGGTTCAACGCGTGCACCACGAAATAGGCGTCGCGCAGCCAGCAATAACGGTAATCCCAGTTGCGCCCGGTATCGGCGCGATTCGGGAATCGATGTGGTGAGCGCGGCGACCATGCCGCCGGTCTCCTCGAAATTGCACAGCTTCAACGCGATGGCGGCGCGGATGACCGCCTCCTGCCACTCGAACGGAACCGAGAGGTAACGCACCCACTCGGTCCAGTAATCGGCGGTGCGGGCCTGGAAGGATTCGCCCATTTCGGGGATCGGGGCCGAAAGCTGCTCGTCCGGACCGAGCACCAGGGTCACCGCCGCGTGGAGCGCGAACCATTTTTCCTCGGCGACATAGGATACCGGCGCATCGGTGGAAACCCGCATTGCGCCGCCCGGCGCGAGGTAACGGATATGATTGCTGCCCGGCACCGCGGCCGCCGCGGCCGCGCCGTAGTTGCCGCGCGGCCGGATGCGGATGCGGATGCGGGCGCGGCCGTTCACCGGCTCGATGCGGCGGATCAGCATCGGCGGGCGGTAGATCCGCTCGAACTGGCGGAAGCGCGGCGCGAAATCGGCGATGCGCACGCTCTGGCCATCCTCGCCGGTTAGGATGGTTTCGAGGATCGCGGTGTGGCCGGCATAACGCTGCGAGGATTGGGTCTGGCGCTCGATCTCGGTATCGAGGAAACCGCCGGCATCCGCGCCGTTCCCGGAGGACCCGCCCATCAGGCTGCAGAACAGCGGATCGCCGTCGAGCCGCGGATAGCAGCACCACACGATGCGCCCGGCGCGGTCGAGCAGCGCGGCGAGATAGCAATTGCCGATGACGCCGAGATCGAGATTGGGGGCGGCCGCAATCATCGGACCCCTCCCGACACCGGCGCCGCCAACGCCTGGACCGATTGGGCGAGCCAGGCGCGGAAATCCGCCGGTTGGGCGACGCGCAGCCGCGCCAGGCTTTGGCCCGCCTTGCCGACGCGGATGGCAAATCCCTGATGCAGCAGCGCCGCGGCGAAGCCGCCTTCGTCGGTGACGTCGTCGCCGGCGAAGACCGGCAACCGGCCGCGGAAGGGCGGCTCGACCATGAACCATTCCACCGCGGTGCCCTTGCTCACCGCGCGGACTTTGAGGTCGAAGCCGGAACGGGAATCCATCAGTTCAATTCCATCTAATTTCTGCGCCGCATCGGCCAGAACCGCGCCGAGTTCGCCGCGCGAGCCGCGCGCGGCCAGGCAATGCACCGCGACGCTCTGGCCTTTCCACTCGATCAGGATGCCGGGCCAGGTCGAAGCGAAACGCTCAAGCGGCGCGCGTAACGGCTCGAAATCGACTTCCCGGCCCAGGCGCCGGATAGCCGTGTCCGGCGCGCGGCGCAGCTCGGCACCGTGCTGACCCGCCACGGGCAGGCGCAGCGGCTTGAACAGCCGGTCGACGTTGGCGATGGCGCGGCCGCTGACCAGCGCCAGCGCGCCGCCAAGAGCGTGCGACAGCGCCGCGAGCGTCTCGCGCAGGCCCGAAGGCACGCGCGCTTCATCCGGCCGCGCCGCGATGTCCAGCAACGTGCCGTCAACATCGAGGAACAGCGCCCAATCCGGCTTCATGATCGGCAAGGCGTCGGACACAATAATTCCTCCGCGGCAATGCCCAGCTTGGCCATTCATTCGGCCCGGCAAAGTTCCCGGGTCCTGAAAATCCTGACAGGGACCCTGGGCGGAATTGAGGCGGAAACCGCCCCTTCCGCCATGAAATCGCCCAAAATTCCCGGACGACAAAGGATCAGACCGTCATATTTTCGGCCCATTCAGCCGGTTTCCTGGTCGTTATGAAGATTCATCTCAGCGGCGATTGGAGCGCCTGGATGGCGCAACACGGCGTCCATCTGGAGACCGTGGCCGGAACCGTGCTGATCCTGCTGGCGGCGGGAATTGTCATTCTCATCCTTGGCCGGCTGCTGCGGCGCCTGCTGGTCGGGCTGCGGCCGCGTTTGCGCCTCCCTTACGAGACCGTGCTGCTGATCAACCGCGGCGTCAGCGGCGTGCTGTGGCTGTGCACCTTCATGTTGGTGCTGGATTTCTGGGGCGTTGGTGTCGGGGGCCTATGGACCTTCTTCGTCAGCGTCGCCACCATAGTCGGCGTGGGATTCCTCGCGGTCTGGACGATGATCAGCAACGTCACCGCGAGCTTCTTCATCACGCTGTGGCGGCCCTTCCGACTCGGCCAGAAGGTCGAGATTCTGCCCGAGGGCCTGGCGGGCCGCGTCATCGACCGCAACGCCATGTTCACGGTGTTGCGCGAGGGCAAGGGCCGCACGCTGCAAATCCCGAACAATCTGTTCTTCCAGAAAATTTTCCGGGTTACCAGCCCGGAAGAACAGTATCTGTTCGAATTCCTCGAGCCCGATCACCAACCCACGGCCGTGGACGAGCGCGCGGACGAGCGCGCCGCGTAGCAAGGCCGCCGCCGCGGCGCCACAATCGCCGCGAATTTGCCCCACAATCATCCGCCGATCCGCCATCAACCCGGCCTTGACTGGCGGCTGAAAGGAGCGGGGCCGTGAACCGCCGCTTCCTGCCTGGACAGAGGAAACAGAAGGAGACCGTACCATGACGCGCAATCCCGTAATCCTTGCGGGCCTTTGCACGGCGCTGCTCGCGGCGCCCGCCTTCGCCCAAGACGCCGGTGTCCCGATTACCGCGCCGGCGAGTTCGATCGCTCAGCCCGCCGCACCGGCCAGGGCGGCGGCTGCGGCGCCGGTCAAGAAAATCGACGATGTCCGCGCCGGCAATCTGCAAGCCAAGCAAAAGGACCAGGAACTGGCGGCGCAGCAGAAGGCGGTCGCGGCGAAGCAGAAGGATCTCTTCGCGCAGCAGCGCAAGCTGGCGGCGCAGCAGAAAAACCTCGCGACGCAGCAGCGCAAGCTGGCGGCGGAGCGGCAGCGGACCCGCATCGCCTCGGGCGCGGTTCCGGCCGGTTGCGGCAATTTCGCCGGTAGTCCGCGCGACGCCCAAAGCTGCCGGGCGCTGCGGCAACAGGTCATACTGAACCGCCTCGGCCCCTACGACCGGCCGGCCGGTTAAAGCGTGCCGTAACGGCGCCGCCGCACTCGCGGGATGGGGGGTCGACGAGAGTCCGCTTTGTCTTCTAAAGCGGACATTGTTCGACGCGAGCGGCACGTCCGCTTCGTGCCATGTGTGGACGGCTCCGGGTTGGCAAGGGTTTTCTTCACGTATGCAGGGTTGGTCGGTGCAGCCATGTGTTCGGCCTGTATGCGCGGTTCACTTGACCGCTGGCCATAATGCCCTCCGCGGATCAGGTCCCGGTCAGAAGCCCGCATTCGAGAATGCGCTGGCACGAGTGGGGTGTCCTGATCGCCGGATCGACCGGCTCTGCATTACGTGCTGTTCGCCCTCCCAACCTTCCCATCACGCCGGATTGCCGATGTGATCTCGTTCACGCCGCCAGCGCGGCGGGTTCCTTGTAGCGCTCACCCCTGGCCATCATCGCCCACGCCATTCTGGCGATCTTGTTCGCCAGTGCGATCGCGGCGACCTTGACCGGCCGCCGGGCCAGCAACGCCGTGAGCCAGGGCCGATGCTTGGTGCCGTGGATCTTGGCATAACGGATGACGGCGAGCGCGCCGGCCGTGAACAGGCTGCGCAGATAGCGATCGCCTTGTTTGCTGATACTGCCGAGTCGGTCCTTGCCCCCGCTCGAGTGCTGCTTGGGCACCAGCCCAATCCAGGCCGCGAACTGCCGGGCTGATCGGAAAGCCTTCGGATCAGCGACGCTGGCGACCAGGGCGGTGGCCAGCACCGGACCGACGCCGGGTATCTCATCGAGCCGTTTGCTGGTCTCGTTGGAGCGGTGCCAGGCCATGATCCGGCGGTCAAACTCCAGGATCTGGGCCTTCAGCATCCGCAGCTGGACACCGAGAGCGGCAAGACAGGCCCGCGCCACCTCGGGCAGCCGATCATCACTCGAATCGGCCACGACCTCGAGCAGTTCCTCGACGCCCTTGCGTCCAACCCGTGCGACGATCCCGAACTCGGCGAGATGGGCGCGAATCGCATTGATCACGCTGGTCTGCTGCCGGATGAAGAGATGGCGCGTGCGGTGGAGCATCAGGCAGCTCTGCTGCTCGGGTGTCTTGGTCGCCACGAACCGCATGTTGGTCCTGGTGACCGCCTCGCAGATGGCCTCGGCGTCGGCGGCATCGTTCTTCTGCCGCTTGACGTAGGGCTTCACGTAGGCCGGCGGCATCAGCCGCACGGTATGGCCGATCGCCGTGATCTCTCGCGACCAGTGATGCGACGATGCGCAGGCCTCAATACCCACGACACAGGGTGGCAGCTTCTGGAAGAACGCCAGGACGTGCCGGCGCTTCAGCTGGCGGCGGATGACCACATTGCCTGCCGCGTCGATGCCATGGACCTGAAAAACCGACTTCGCAATATCGAGACCGACTGTGGTGACCGTTTCCATGCTTCACTCCCTCCAACCGTGGCACCCCAGCGGTGACCACTGCAATGGCACTTACGTGCCGGTGGAGGAGCCGTCCACAGCATCATAAGCGGACATGCTTCGAGATAATATTATATTGTGGAACCATTGCCGGATCGGTCGGCAAGCGTCATGGTCGTTTCAAAGTAATAGTCAGAGGCATTACTGAGGGGGAACTTTATGGAAAACGCATATGAGCTTGGGGTGTGGCAAAGCCTCTATGTCATGCTGGGCACGTCCTCGGCCGCGCTCATCGGGCTGTTGTTCGTCGTCACCTCGCTGCATCTCGAGGAGATCATGAACAACCCGGTCTTCCGTAACCGGGCGCACAATATCACGCTTCACCTTCTGACGACGCTGGTCGAAGCGGCGCTGATTCTCGCGCCGCAGCCGATGGCCGCCCTCGGCGTCGAGTTGATCGCCATCAATCTGTTCGGGCTGCGGCTTCCGCTCGGCTTTACCTACAGGGCCTTCTACAAGGACAAGAAAATGGGTAAGAGCGGGGGCTTCTCGATCTATCGCGCGATAACATATGTCGCGAATTATCTCCTTGGTATCGCCGGAGGGGCGGCCCTGATCGAACACGCGAATTGGGGCCTGTATCCTAGTAACCGCTGCCTACGTCACGTTTCTGGTTTCCGGTATATTGAATGCCTGGGCGATCATGCTGGGGGTCGGACTAACGGAAAAGAGGAAGAGAGCAAAGTGAGACGCCACCATCGCGATCAATGAGGGCACTACTTCCGCTTTGTTCCAAAAGCGGACATGGCGGCATGCCATTGGCATGTCCGTTTTGCCCCCAAAAGCGGACATTGTTTGATGTGCATGATGGGTCCGGTTCGGGTGGAACCGAGACTCATTCTCATCTCGCCAAGGCTTGTAGGCGGCGCGGAATCGCGCTAAGACGCGCGCGCAATATCCCGGACAAATTCCAGACAAGAGGTTCCGAATGGCACGCAAGAAAATCGCCCTGGTGGGGGCCGGCCAAGTCGGCGGCACGCTCGCGCTGCTCGCAGGCTTGAAGCAATTGGGCGATATCGTGATGTGCGATGTCGTCGAGGGCGTGCCGCAGGGCAAGGCGCTCGACCTGGCCGAGGCGGCGCCGGTCGAGGGGTTCGACGCCCGTTACACCGGCAGCAACGATTACGCCGCGATATCGGGAGCCGACGTGGTGATCGTCACCGCCGGCGTGCCGCGCAAGCCGGGCATGAGCCGCGACGATTTGATTGGCATCAACGCCAAGGTGATGGCGCAGGTGGGCGCGGCGATCAAGGCCAACGCCCCCAACGCCTTCGTCATCTGCATCACCAATCCCTTGGACGTGATGGTGTGGGTGCTGCGCGAGGCCTGCGGCCTGCCGCAAGCCCGCGTCGTCGGCATGGCCGGCGTGCTCGACAGCGCGCGTTTCCGCTATTTCCTCGCCGAGGAACTCAAGGTCTCGGTCGAGGACGTCACCGCCTTCGTGCTCGGCGGCCACGGCGACAGCATGGTGCCGCTCACCCGCTATTCGGCCGTGGCCGGGATTCCGCTGCCCGACCTGGTGAAGATGGGCTGGACCACCCAGGAGCGGCTCGACAAGATCGTGCAGCGCACCCGCGACGGCGGCGTCGAGATCGTCAACCTGCTCAAGACCGGCTCGGCCTTCTACGCGCCCGCCTCGGCGGCGATCGCCATGGCGGAAGCGTTCCTGCGCGACAAGAAGCGCGTGCTGCCCTGCGCCGCCTGGCTCACCGGCCAATACGGCGTCAAGGACCTCTATGTCGGCGTGCCGGCGGTGATCGGCGAAAAGGGCGTCGAGCGCGTGGTCGAGATCGCGCTTGATCCCGGCGAGAAAGCCGCCTTCGACAAATCGGTCGTGGCGGTGCGCGGGCTGCTCGAAGCCACCCGCAAACTCCTGGCCGGGGCCAAGGCCTAAACCTAGACCGGGGTCTTACTCGGGATTCCTCGCGCCTCGGGATTCCTCGGCCAGGAAGGCCTAACCGGCCGCTTCTTGCACGGCTTTTGCATGGCTGGAACCGGATGGCAGCCATGACGCAATCCAGGCCTAGCTTTAAGCCGATTCGCGCCCAATCTATAGGACAGACCCATGCCCTATGGGACGGATTCACGTCCCGTTTTTTTCTTAGCATTCCTTAAATCATGGGCCGAGAAAACCGCCATGCCGCGCCGCGATAAAAACACCTTCCTCACCGGCCAGAACGCCGCCTTCATCGCCGAGCTTTACGCCCGCTATCTCGACGACCCGCAATCGGTCGATGCGAGTTGGCGGGGATTCTTCGCCGAGCTGGGCGAGGAGCCCAAGGCTTTTCTCCGCGAAATGGAAGGACCCGCCTGGGGCGACAAGCGCGGCCAGATCATCGATCAAGGCAATGGCGCCGCGGCCAACGGCCACGCGGCGCTAGCCGAACTGCCGCAGGATGTGCGCCAGGCGACGCTCGATTCCATCCGCGCCATGGCGCTGATCCGCGCCTATCGCGTGCGCGGTCATCTGATCGCCGATCTCGATCCCTTGGGGATCGAGCGGCGCACATCCCATCCCGATCTCGATCCCGCGACCTACGGTTTCACCGAAGCCGATTACGACCGATCGATCTTCGTCAACGACACGCTGGGCTTCGCGACGGCGACGCTCAAGGAGCTTCTCGGCGCGCTCAAGGCAACCTATTGCGGCCATGTCGGCATCGAATACATGCACATCCAGGAACTCGAGCAACGCCAATGGATTCAGGCGCGCATCGAGGTGCCGCGCAACCAGACCGAATTCACCGAACGCGGCAAGCGCGCCATCCTGGAGCGCCTGACCGCGGCCGAGCTGCTCGAGCGTTTCCTGGACAAACGCTACACCGGCACCAAACGCTTCGGCCTCGAAGGCGGCGAATCGCTGATTCCGGCGCTGGAGCAGGTCTTGAAGCGCGGCAGCCAGCTCGGCATGAAGGAGCTGGTGATCGGCATGCCGCATCGCGGCCGCCTCAACGTGTTCACCAACATGATGGGCAAGCCGTTCAGGGCGCTGTTCTCCGAATTCCAGGGCAACGCCGCCAATCCCGAGGACGTGCAGGGATCGGGCGACGTGAAATACCATCTCGGGACCTCGTCCGATCGCGACTTCGACGGCGCCGTGGTGCATATGTCGCTCACCGCCAATCCGTCGCATTTGGAGGCGGTCGATCCCGTGGCGCTCGGCAAGGTGCGCGCCAAGCAACATCAGCGCGGCGACTTCGAGCACGACCAGGTGGTCGGATTGCTGATGCATGGCGACGCCGCCTTCGCCGGCCAGGGTCTGGTGGCCGAGACGCTCGAGCTTTCCGAACTCAAGGGTTACCGCACCGGCGGCACCATCCATTTCGTCGTGAACAACCAGATCGGGTTCACGACGAATCCGGCCCATGCCCGCTCCAGCCCTTATCCTTCCGATGTCGCCAAGGGCATGCAGGCGCCGATCTTCCACGTGAACGGCGACGATCCCGAGGCGGTGGTGCATGTCGCGCGCATCGCCACCGAATTCCGCCACCGCTTCAAGAAGGACGCGGTGGTCGACATTTTTTGCTACCGCCGCCACGGCCACAACGAGACCGACGAACCGGCCTTCACCCAGCCGCTGATGTACAAGGCGATCGCTTCGCATCCGACGACGCGCGAACTCTATGCCCGGCGTCTTGCCGCCGAGGGCCTGGTCAGCGCCGAGGAGTCCGGGAAGATCGCGCAGGATTTCCTGAAGCGGCTCGAGGATGAATTCAAGGCGGCCAAGACCTACCACCCCAACAAGGCCGATTGGCTCGAAGGCGTGTGGAAGGGACTTTCCGTCGCCTCGGGCGAGGATCGGCGCGGCGCCACCGCGGTGGCATTGCCGCTGTTGAAAGAGGTGGGTGCGGCGCTGACCCGCGCGCCCGAGGGCTTCAACGTCAATCGCAAGATCGTCCGGCAGCTGGAAGCCAAGCGCGCGGCCATCGAAAAGGGCGAAGGCATCGACTGGGCGACGGCCGAGGCGCTGGCCTTCGGCACACTCCTGACCGAGGGGTCTTGCGTGCGTCTCTCGGGCCAGGATTCCGGCCGCGGCACCTTCTCGCAGCGCCACGCCGCGCTGTTCGACCAGGAGACCGGGAAACGTTATGTCCCCTTGAACCACATCCGCGACGGCCAGAAGCATTTCGAGGTGATCGACAGCCCTCTGTCCGAGGCCGCGGTGCTGGGATTCGAATACGGCTACAGCCTGGCCGATCCGCGCACGCTCGTCTTGTGGGAGGCGCAGTTCGGCGATTTCGCCAACGGCGCCCAAGTCATCATCGACCAGTTCATCGCCGCGGGCGAAGCCAAGTGGCTACGCATGTCGGGCCTGGTGCTGTTGCTGCCGCACGGCCACGAGGGCCAGGGGCCGGAGCATTCCTCGGCGCGGCTCGAACGGTTCCTCCAGCTCTGCGGCGAGGACAATCTCCAAATCTGCAACCTGACCTCGGCGGCGAATTATTTCCATGCGCTGCGCCGCCAGGTGCGGCGTGATTTCCGCAAACCGCTGGTGATCATGACTCCCAAGTCGCTCTTGAGGAGTCCCGAGGTCGCGTCGTCCCTGGCCGAGATGGGGCCTGGAACATCCTTCCATCGCCTCATCGGCGAAGTGGACAAGCTCGACGACGCCAAAATCCGCCGCGTGCTCCTGTGCAGCGGCAAGGTCTACTTCGACCTGCTGCATGCGCGGCGCGCGCGGAAAATCGACGACATCGCCATCCTGCGCATCGAGCAGCTCTATCCTTTCCCGGCCAAGACCTTCGCCGAGCAAGCCTTGCGCTACAAGAACGCCGAGTTCGTCTGGGTGCAGGAGGAGCCGGAGAACATGGGCGCATGGTCCTTCGTCGATCGCCGCCTGGAACAGGCGCTGGGCGCGCTCGATCTCAAGGCCAAGCGTGCGCGTTATGTCGGCCGCGTCGAGGCGGCGGCCACCGCCACCGGCCTGGCCAAGCGCCATGCCGTGGAACAGGCGCGGCTGGTGGACGAAGCCCTGGCTTCGGCTTAAACAGGGGCGGGAAGGACCATGGCTACCGACATCATCGTTCCGCCCTTGGGCGAATCCGTCACCGAGGCCACCGTCGCGCGCTGGCTCAAGAGCCAAGGCGATGCGGTGGCGGTCGACGATCCGCTGGTCGAGCTCGAGACCGACAAGGTGACGCTCGAAGTCAACGCTCCGGCGGCGGGCACGCTCGCGGAAATCCTGGTGCCCAAGGACGCCAATGTCTCGGTCGGCGGCGTGCTGGGCCGCATATCCGATGGCGCGGGCAAGCAAGCTGCAAAACCGTCATCCCCGCCGAAACTGGCTGCCGTGCCGGCGTCCAAACCGGCTCCGACGCCCGCGGCGAAAGCGGTTCCGCCCCTCGCGGCGAACGCCGCGAATACCAAAGAGTCCGCCGATGCCGTGGCGCGTTCCGGCCCGGCGGTTCGGCGCTTGGTTCAGGAGAGCGGCCTGGATCCGGCGCGTGTCGCGCCCTCGGGCAAGGACGGGCGGCTGACCAAGGGCGACGTGCTGAACGCGCTCGAAAAGCCGGTCACTCCCGCCGCCCCCGCCGCGCAAGGCGCGGCAAATCTAAAGGAGTCCGTTCCGCGCGAGGTTGGGCCATTGGAGCAGCGCGTGCGCATGACCCGACTCCGCCGCCGCATCGCCGAGCGCCTCAAGGAGGCGCAGAACACGGCGGCCATACTGACCACCTTCAACGAAGCGGACATGACCGAGGTGATGGCCTTGCGCGAGCGCTTCCGCGCCGAATTCGAGAAGAAGCACGGCGTGCGGCTGGGCTTCATGTCGTTCTTCGTCAAGGCCTGCATCGCCGCGTTGAAGGAAATTCCCACGGCCAACGGCGAGATCGACGGCGACGACATCATCTACAAAAACCATTACGACATCGGCGTGGCGGTCGGCACCGATCAGGGGCTGGTGGTGCCGGTGCTGCGCGACGCCGATCATCTCGACTTCGCCGAGATCGAGAAGAGCGTCGCCGATCTGGGCCGTCGTGCGCGCGACGGAAAATTGAAACTGGAAGAGCTGTCGGGCGGCACCTTCACCATCACCAATGGCGGGGTCTACGGCTCGCTGATGTCGACGCCGATCCTCAACCCGCCGCAATCCGCCATTCTCGGCATGCACAAGATCCAGAAGCGGCCGGTCGTCGTGGGCGATCAGATCGTCGCCCGGCCGATGATGTATCTGGCGCTCAGTTACGATCACCGCCTGGTCGACGGGCGCGAGGCGGTCACATTCCTGGTGCGCGTCAAGGAGTGCATCGAGGATCCCGAACGCCTGCTGTTCAGCGTCTGAGCCATGGCCGACAACTTCGACGTCATCGTCATCGGCGCCGGGCCGGGCGGCTATGTAGCATCCATCCGCGCGGCACAGCTCGGCATGAGCGTCGCCTGCGTCGATAAACGCGATGCGCCGGGCGGCACCTGCCTCAATATCGGCTGCATTCCCTCGAAGGCACTGCTGCAATCCTCGGAGAAATACGAAGAAACGCTGCATGCGCTGGGACAGCACGGCGTCAAGGTTTCGGGCGTGGCGCTCGACCTGCCCTCCATGCTGGCGCGCAAGGACAAGGTGGTGGCGGAGAACACCAAGGGCGTCGAATTCCTGTTTCGCAAGAACAAGATCGAATACGTCAAGGGCGCGGCCAGGCTGACCGCGCGCGATCAGGTTGCGGTTGCGCTCAACGCCGGCGGCAGCCGCGCGCTCTCGGCCAAGAAGGCGATCATCCTCGCCACCGGCTCGGAAAGCTCCGATCTGCCGGGCATCAAGATCGACGAGAAGCGCATCGTCTCCTCGACCGGGGCGCTGGCGCTCTCATCCGTGCCGGCGAGCCTGGTGGTGGTGGGCGCCGGCTATATCGGCCTCGAAATGGGCTCGGTGTGGCGGCGCTTGGGATCGAAGGTCACGGTGGTCGAGTTCCTCGACCACATCACCCCCGGCATGGACGGCGAGCTCTCATCCGCCTTGCGGCGTTCGCTGGAAAAACAGGGCTTCATCTTCCGCCTCGGCACCAAGGTGGCCGAGGCCAAGTCCGGCAATGACGGCGTCAAGCTGGGGCTCGAGCCGGCCAAGGGCGGCAAGCGCGAGGAATTGAAGGCCGACGTGGTTCTGATCTCGGTCGGGCGCCGGCCCTTCACCGGCGGCCTCGGCCTCGACGCGCTGAAAGTCCAGCTTGACGAGAAAGGCCGCATCAAGACCGATGCGTCCTTTGCGACCAATGTCCCCGGCATCTACGCCATCGGCGACGCCATCTCCGGCCCGATGCTGGCGCACAAGGCGTCGGAGGAGGGCGTGGTGCTGGCCGAGCGTCTCGCCGGCATGCAAACCCGGGCTCGATTACGACTGCATCCCGGCGGTGATCTATACCTGGCCCGAAGTGGCTTCGGTTGGCAAAACCGAGGAGCAGCTCAAACAGGCGGGCCTGGAATACAAGTCGGGCAAGTTCCCGTTTTCGGCCAACGCCCGCGCCCGCGCCAACGCCTTCACCGAGGGCTTCGTCAAGATTCTGGCCGATGCCAAAAGCGACCGTGTCTTGGGCGTGCACATCATCGGCGGCGACGCCGGCACCATCATCGCCGAAGCCGCGGTGGCGATGGAATTCGGCGCCAGCGCCGAGGATATCGCCCGCACCGTCCACGCCCATCCCACCTTGAACGAGGCGGTGAAGGAGGCGGCGCTGGCGGTCGAAGGGCATCCGATCCATATTTAGGCCCATGTTCAGGACCGGGCGCGAGCCGTCGCCGGGCGCGCTCATCATCATACTGAGCGCGACCTCAGCGCTGAGTATGCTCAGCATTTCGAGTTTTGCAGCGCTGCTGCCGGAGTTCCAGAGGCTTTGGAGCCTCGACAACACCGAGGCTGGCTGGATCAGCAGCCTGTACCTGGCGGGATATGTCGTGGCGGTGCCGGTGCTGGTGGGATCCACCGACCATACCGATCCGCGCAAGATCTATCTGATTTCGCTCATTATCGGCGGGCTCGCCTCGGTCGCTTATGCGCTGTTCGCGCAGGGCTTCTGGTCCGCGGCCGTCTTCCGCTTCATCACCGGCCTCGGCCTTGCCGGCACCTACATGCCCGGCCTCAAGCTGCTGACGGATCGCGTGCACGGGCCGCGCCTGAACCGCTACGTCGCCTATTACACCTCCGGGTTCAGTTTGGGCACCGCCATCTCTTATGCCTATACCGGCGAAATAGCGGATTGGATCGGCTGGAGCGCCGCGTTCTGGGGCGCGGCGGCGGGTTCGGCGGTGTCCTTCGCGGCGATTTATTTCCTGGTGCCGCCCTTGGCGCCGGGCGCGGCGTTTGTGGAGGGGCGGGGACGCCGCTTCGATTTCCGCCCGGTGTTCAGGAACCGCGCCGCCATGGCCTTCATCCTGGGCTATGCCGGCCACACCTTCGAGTTGTTCGCCTTGCGAGCCTGGATGGTGGCCTATCTGATCTACGCCGACCACCTGCGCGGCGGTTCGGGTGGCGGCACGCTGGCGAACTGGGTTGCCACCGCCGCGGCGCTGATCAGCACCCTCGCCAGCATCTACGGCGCCGATGTGGCGGCGCGCGCCGACCGGCGCCGGCTGATCGGCCGGGTGATGGTGCTCTCCTTCCTGGCCTCGGTCGCCGCCGGCTTCAGCGCCGGCTTGCCGGTCTGGACGGTGGCGGCGCTGTGCTGCCTCTACAACATGTTCATCATGGGCGACTCGGCGGCGCTCACCAACGGCGCGGTGGTCAGTTCGCCTTCCGGCCAGCGCGGCGTGACATTGGCGGTCCATTCGCTGATCGGTTTCGGCGGCGGCGTGGCCGGGCCTTTGGCCGTGGGCATGGTGCTGGACGCCGCCGGGGGCGGGGCCAGTCATCTTGCCTGGGGCTTGGGCTTCATCACCATGGGGCTGGGCTCGCTGACGGCGCTCATCGCCATCCGCAAGCTCTAGCCCTTGGCGCGTGGATGCGCCTTGTCGTACACGGCCAAGAGACGGTTGGCGTCGAGCGCGGTGTAGCGTTGCGTGGTCGAAAGACTCGCATGGCCGAGCAATTCCTGGATGGCGCGTAGATCGGCGCCGCCCGCCAAGAGATGGGTGGCGAAGCTGTGGCGCAGCGCATGGGGCGAGGCATGCTCGGGCAAACCCAGTCCGGCTCGGAGCTTGGCCATGGTTCCTTGCACCATTCGCGGGTTGAGCGTGGCGCCCCTGGCGCCGACGAACAGCGGATCGCCCGGCCCGAGCTCGAGCGGGCAGGATGCCAGATAATCCTTCACCGCGAGGGATACCGCCGGCAGCACCGGCACCAGGCGCGTTTTGGCGCCCTTGCCGGTGATGCGCAGCATGCCGCCCGGCTCCGGCGCATCGGCGCGCGTCAGCGACAGCGCCTCGGCCAGCCGCAGCCCGCAACCGTAAAGCAGCGTCATGATGGCGAGATCGCGCTTGCCCATCCACGGCTTGGCTTCGAGCAAGGATATTTGCGCCAGCGCCTCCTCGGCTTCGCGCTCGGTCAAGGCCTTGGGCACCGGCTTGTCGAGCTTGGGGCTTCTGACCGCGGCGAGCGCCGCGTTGGATAAAATCTTGCGTTTGGCGAGGAAGCGGAAGAATCCGCGCAGCACCGACAGCTTGCGCGCGGATGTACTGTGCTTGCGGCCGGCGCGCGCGCCTTGCGCGAGATAAGCTCTGAAATCGGCCGGCGCCAGCGCCTCCAGTTTTTCCAAACTCGCCACGCCGCCCAGATGACCGGTGAGGAATTCGAGGAAACCGGCGAGATCGCGGCCATAAGCGGAGACGGTGTGGGGCGAGGCGCGTTTCTCATGCGCCAGCCAGTCCTGCCAGGCGGAGATCGCTTCGATCAGTTCCTGCGATGCCGCGAAACGATTGAGCGGCGTCGGATCGGGACGGAAGGCCTGGGCGGGTTTGCGGCCGGGCTTCACGCCGGCAGGTCGAGCCATGCGGCGATGGTGATGCCGAGCGAGCGGGCGAGGAAGCCCAGCAGCTCGGTGCCCTGGCCGGGGTGGAAGCGGCCCGGCTTGCGCGTGCCGATGCACAACAGCCCCGCCGGGCCGGCGCGGCTGACCGAGAGGCGGAGCAAAGCCGCCGAGCGCACCAGATCGGCGCCGCCGCCGAACAGCGCGGGGTCGCCCGGCGCGTCGGAAAACAGCACCACGTCGCGCTCCGGCCCCAGCACCCGGTCGACCGTGCCGTTTGCCAGTATCTGCACGCCTTGATGCGACAGGCGATGCTTGGCGCCGTTGCCCTCGACGCCGATCGTGACGACGTCCGCATCCAAAAGCATGGCGAGGTCGGTGGTGACGATCTGGATCAACTGCTCGAAGCTCGACGCCGACAGCAGGGTCAAGACCGCGGTGTGCACGCGGGTCTGGCTGGCGAGATTGGCCCGCGTCGTGCCGATCAGCGAGCGCTGCTGGCCCTTGAGCTTGGCGATGTCGTCGCGCTGGCGCTTCAGCATGAATTGCTGCATGTCGACCACGCCCTCGCCGCGCGTCGCCGCCGGCGGCGTCAGCAGATCGAGTATCTCGGGATGCTGGACGAAGAAATCCGGATTGCGGCGCAGGAAGGCGATCACCTCGGCGGCGGCGGCGGAACGCTCGACCGTCACCGGCGGTGGCGGCGCTGCGGCGGTTACCTTGTCCTTGGTGCGGTCCAATGTCCGGCCCTTGCCTATTCGGCCGCCGCGGCGGGCTTTTTATTCTCGCCCAGGATCGACTGGCCGGTCTTGGCCCAATCGGCGAGGAAAGCCGCCAGCCCCTTGTCGGTCAGCGGGTGGAGGAAAAGCTGGCGCAGCACCGCGGGCGGAATGGTGCCGACATGCGCGCCGAGCTTCGCCGCCTGGACCACGTGCATCGGCTGGCGAATCGAGGCCACCAGAACCTGGGTCTTGAATTCGGGATAGTTGCGGTAGATCTGGACGATGTCGGCGATCAACGCCATGCCGTCCTCGCCGATATCGTCGAGCCGGCCGACGAAGGGCGAGACGAAGGTCGCCCCGGCCTTGGCGGCGAGAATCGCCTGCGCCGCCGAGAAGCACAGCGTGACGTTGACCATGGTGCCCTCGGCGGAGAGCGCCTTGCAGGTCTTGAGTCCGTCCTTGGTCAACGGCACTTTCACGGTTACGTTCTTGGCGAGCTTGGCCAGCTTGCGGCCCTCGGCCAGCATGGTGGGATGATCGGTCGCGGCCACCTCGGCGCTCACCGGGCCGGGCACCACCGCGCAGATCTCGCGCACCACGTCGAGGAAATTGCGCCCCGATTTGGCGATCAGCGACGGGTTGGTGGTGACGCCGTCGACCAGCCCGGTCGCGGCCAGGTCGCGAATCTCGGCAATATCGGCGGTGTCGATGAAGAACTTCATGCCCGTCACCCTTTGGTCCAGAGTGTAGACCATGCCCGACCGTGATTCCAGTTCCGAAGCCCTGTCTTTGGGACGCGTGAGTGTGCTGTTGCCGCTGCCGCTCGCCGGAGCCTATGATTACCGCACTCCCGATGGCGTTGCTCTCGCGCCCGGCGATTTCGTGCGCGTGCCATTGGGGCGGCGCACGCTTGCCGGCGTGGTCTGGGGCAGGGATTCGGGCGAGGTTGCCGAGGCCAAGCTCAAAGCGGTGGCCGAGCGTCTGCCCGCGCCGCCTTTGCGCCCGGAGCTGCGCCAATTCGTCGATTGGGTGGCGCAATACAACCTTGCCCCGCCAGGCGCCGTGCTCAAAATGGCGATGAGCGTGCCCGCGGCGTTGCATCCGCCGCGCGCCATTCCCGCCTATGCGCTGAGCCGGACGGGCAAGCGAGCCCTGGCCGAAGCAGCCGAGTCGCTGACCCCGGCGCGGCGCCGTGTGCTGGAGGCGCTGGAAGGCGGCCCCGCCGCCACTTCCACCGATCTCGCGCGGCGCGCTGCCTGCGGCGCCAGCGTGGTGAAGGGCCTGGCCAAGCTGGGATTGCTCGACGCCGTCGATCTGCCGCCGTTTCTCCCGCCCCAGCCCGATTGGAAACTGCCCGGCCCGCCCTTGTCGATCGCTCAGGCGCTGGCGGCCAAGAATTTGTCCGCCAAGGCGGCGCAGGGGGGATATTCCGTGACGCTGCTGGACGGCGTCAACGGCTCGGGCAAGACCGAGGTCTATTTCGACGCGATATCCGCGGCGCTGGCGGCGGGCAAGCAGGCGCTGGTGCTGCTGCCCGAGATTTCGCTCTCGGCGCAGCTGCTGGCGCGCTTCGTCAAGCGCTTCGGCGCGCCGCCGGCCGAATGGCATTCCGATCTGGGCGAAGCATCGCGCCGCGCGACCTGGCGCCAAGTCGCCGAAGGCCAGGCGCGGGTGGTGGTGGGCGCGCGCTCGGCGCTGTTCCTGCCCTTCCGCGAGCTTGGGCCTGATCGTGGTGGACGAGGAGCACGAAACCTCCTTCAAGCAGGAGGAGGGCGTGATCTACCACGCCCGCGATATGGCGGTGGTGCGCGCTTCGCTCGCCGGGATTCCGATCGTCCTGGTCTCGGCCACGCCTTCGCTCGAAACCACGGTCAATGTCGAACAGGGACGCTATGCGCGGCTCCACTTGCCGGTGCGGCACGGCACGGCGCAATTGCCCGAGATTCGCGTGATCGATTTGCGCCGGGACAAGCCCGAGCGCCAGCGCTTCCTGTCGCCGCCGCTGGTGCGCGCGCTCGAGGACACGCTCAAGGCGGGCGAGCAGGCGATGCTGTTCCTGAACCGGCGCGGCTATGCGCCGCTGACGCTCTGCCGCGAATGCGGCTTTCGTTTGCAATGCCCCAATTGCACCGCGTGGCTGATCGAGCACCGCTTGCACGGCCGGCTGCTGTGCCATCACTGCGGCTATACCGCGCCGCCGCCGCCGCACTGTCCGCAATGCAACGCCGCCGGCAGCTTCGCCCCCTGCGGTCCGGGGGTCGAACGCTTGGCCGAGGAGGTGGCTTCGCGTTTCCCCGCCGCAAGGTTGCAGGTGATGGCGAGCGACACGCTCGCCGGCCCGCGCGCCATGGAAGAATTACTCGAACGCGTCGAGCGCCGCGACATCGACGTGCTGATCGGCACGCAGGTGATGGCCAAGGGCCATCATTTCCCGATGCTCACGCTGGTCGGCGTGGTCGACGCCGATCTGGGCCTGGCCGGCGGCGATCTGCGCGCGACCGAGAGAACGTATCAGCTGCTCCACCAAGTGGCGGGGCGGGCGGGCCGCGCCGAGCGCCCGGGCCTGGTCTATCTCCAGACCTTCATGCCCGAGCATCCGGTGATGAAGGCGCTGGTGAGCGACGACCGCGACCGTTTTCTCGCCGCCGAGGCCCAATCGCGTCGCGCGGGCGGCTGGCCGCCCTTCGGCCGCTTGGCCGCGATCATCCTGTCGGGTCCCGACGCCGGTTCCGCCGACCGCGCCGCGCGCGATTTCGCGAAGGCGGCGCCCCATCTCGAGGGCGTCGAGGTGCTGGGTCCCGCGCCCGCGCCCTTGGAACGGCTGCGCGGCCGGCACCGGCGGCGCTTTCTGGTCAAGGCGCCGCGCAACGCCAATCTCCAGACGGTGTTGCGCGACTGGCTGGCGCGGGCCAAGCCGCCCTCCGCCATCCGCATCCAGGTGGACGTCGATCCCTACAGCTTCGTGTGATCTAAGCGGCTGTATTGTTGCGGCATTTTGCCCGGGCAGGCCGGGTTGCGCGGCTCATATCCCTATGTTAGAACCGGCCCGCTTTCCAGGCGGGGCCGCTCGCGGGTTTCGGGCGACGATAACGTGCCGGGAAGCGCATCGCGGGTGGGGCTGTCCAGGGCGGTCTCGCCCCTGGCCAATAGGGAACTAAGTTCAAGTGGCATCCGAATCGGCAGGCGTTTCCGGACTGGCGGAGCGTTACGCGGCGGCGCTGTTCGATCTCGCCGATGAGCGCAAGGCGCTCGACGACGTGGCGAACGATCTCAAGGCGTTGCGCGGGCTCATCGCCGAGAGCGCGGATCTGCGGCGCATGATCCGCAGCCCGGTGCTGGCGCGCGGCGAGCAGGCCAGGGCGGTGAATGCCCTTGCGGAGCGCGCCGGGTTCAAGGAATTGATGCGCAATTTTCTGGGTTTGCTCGCGCGCAACCGCCGCCTGTTCGCGTTGCCCGAGATGATCGAGGGCTTTCTCGGCATCCTGGCGGCGCGGCGCGGCGAGGTGACGGCGCAGGTGATCTCGGCGCAGGAATTGTCCGAGACGCAGCGCAAGGCGATTGACGAGCGCCTCCGGAAGGCGGTTGGCGGCAAGGTGGCGATCGATCTCAAGATCGACCCCGGCCTGCTGGGCGGCCTGGTGATCAAGGTGGGCTCGCGCATGGTCGATGCGTCGCTCAAGAGCAAGCTCCGGCGGCTGGAGCTGGCGATGAAAGGGGTTGGTTGATATGGAAATCCGCGCGGCGGAAATCTCCGCCATTCTGAAGAAACAGATATCTCAATTCGGCACCGAAGCCGACGTGGCCGAAGTCGGTCAGGTGCTGTCGGTGGGCGACGGCATCGCCCGCGTTTACGGCCTCGACAAGGTGCAGGCCGGCGAACTGGTCGAGTTCCCGAACGGCGTCAAGGGCATGGCCCTCAACCTCGAAACCGACAATGTCGGCGTCGTCATCTTCGGTGACGACACGGGCATCGGCGAAGGCGACACGGTCAAGCGCACCGGCTCGATCGTCGACGTGCCGGTGGGCAAGGGCCTGCTGGGCCGCGTGGTCGATGCGCTGGGCAACCCGATCGACGGCAAGGGGCCGCTCAAGGACGTGAAGCGCACCCGCGTCGAGGTCAAGGCGCCGGGCATCATTCCGCGCCGCTCGGTGCACGAGCCGGTGCAGACCGGCCTCAAGGCGATCGATGCGCTGGTTCCGATCGGCCGCGGCCAGCGCGAGTTGATCATCGGCGACCGCCAGACCGGCAAGACCGCGGTCGCGATCGACACGTTCATTAATCAGAAGGGAATCAACGCCGGCAGCGACGAAGGCAAGAAGCTCTATTGCGTCTATGTCGCGGTGGGCCAGAAGCGCTCGACCGTGGCGCAGATCGTCAAGACGCTCGCCGATTACGGCGCGCTCGAATATTCCATCATCGTCGCCGCCACCGCGTCCGAGCCCGCGCCGCTCCAGTTCCTGGCGCCTTACACCGGCTGCGCAATGGGCGAGTATTTCCGCGACAACGGCATGCACGCCGTCATCATCTATGACGATCTCTCCAAGCAGGCGGTGGCCTATCGCCAGATGTCGCTTTTGCTGCGCCGCCCGCCGGGGCGCGAGGCCTATCCCGGCGACGTGTTCTATCTCCATTCGCGTCTTTTGGAGCGCGCCGCCAAAATGAACCCGGAGCACGGTTCGGGCTCGCTCACCGCGCTGCCGGTGATCGAGACCCAGGCCGGCGACGTCTCGGCCTATATCCCGACCAACGTCATCTCCATCACCGACGGCCAGATCTTCCTCGAAACCGAACTGTTCTATCGCGGCATCAGGCCGGCGATTAACGTCGGTCTCAGCGTCAGCCGCGTCGGCTCGGCGGCGCAGATCAAGGCGATGAAACAGGTCGCCGGCAAGATCAAGCTCGAATTGGCCCAGTACCGGGAAATGGCGGCCTTCGCCCAATTCGCCTCGGATCTCGATCCCGCGACTCAGCGGCTTTTGGCGAGAGGCGCGCGATTGACCGAACTCTTGAAGCAGCCGCAATTCAAGCCCATGCCGGTCGAGGAACAGGTCGTCTCGATCTTCGCCGGCACGCGGGGATATCTCGACAAGGTCGAGATCGCCGCTATCACGCGTTTTGAAGCCCAGATGCTGGGCGAGATCAAGGCCAAGGCGCCGAAAATTCTCCAGGCCATCCGCGAAAAACGCGAATTGGCCGCCGACACCGACAAGGAATTGTCCGCCTTCCTCGACAATTTCGCCAAGAGCTTCGCCTGAATCCATGGCGAGCCTCAAGGAACTCCGCGTTCGCATCCGCTCCGTCCGCTCGACGCAGAAGATAACCTCGGCGATGAAGATGGTGGCGGCCTCGCGCTTCAGGCGCGCGCAGGAGGCCGCGCTCGCGGCGCGGCCCTATGCCGAGCGGATGGAACGCATGCTGGCCTCGCTCGCGGCCAATCTCAGGAGCATGCCCAACGCGCCGCCCTTGCTGGCCGGAACCGGAAAAGATTCGGTGCATTTGCTGGTGGTCGCGACCTCGGATCGGGGATTGGCCGGCGGCTTCAACGCCACCATATTGCGCGAGGCGCGGCGCGTGCTGCGCGAGCTGGAGAACGCCGGCAAGCAGGTGAAGATTCTCACCATCGGCCGCAAGGGGCGCGATGCCTTGAAACGCGACCGCGCCAAACAGATCATCGAGAGCCTGACCGAGGTGGGCCGGCCCAGGCTCGTCTTTTCCGCCGCCGAGGACATATCGGCGCGCGTGGTCACCCGCTTCCAGGCGGGTGAGTTCGACGCCTGCACCATCGTCTATAACCGTTTCAAATCCGCCATCAGCCAGATCGTCACCCGGCAGCAGCTGATCCCCTTCGCCGTTCCCGAGAGCAAAAACAAGCCCGATGCCGCCAAGGCCGGGGTTTATGAATTCGAGCCGGAGGAAGAGGAAATCCTGGCCGCGCTGCTGCCGCGAAATCTGGGCGTGCAGATCTTCACCGCGCTTTTGGAGAACGCGGCCTCCGAGCAGGGCGCGCGCATGACGGCGATGGACAATGCCACGCGCAACGCCGGCGAGATGATCGACCGGCTGAACATGACCTACAACCGCCAGCGCCAGGCCTACATCACCAAGGAACTGATCGAGATCATTTCGGGCGCCGAGGCGCTTTAGAGGGAATCCCACCATGGCCAAGAACAATGTCGGCTCCATCTCCCAGATCATCGGCGCGGTCGTCGACGTCAAATTCGACACGGACCTGCCCTCGATCCTCAACGCGCTGCACGTGCAGAACCAGGGAAAGACCCTGGTGCTGGAAGTGGCGCAGCATCTGGGCGAGAACACGGTGCGCGCCGTCGCCATGGACACGACCGACGGGTTGGTGCGCGGCATGGAGGCGGTCGACACCGGCGCAGCCATTCGCGTGCCGGTCGGGCCCGAAACCCTGGGCCGCATCATGAACGTCGTCGGCGAGCCGGTGGACGAGCGTGGGCCCATCAAGACCAAGCTCATGATGCCAATTCACCGGGCGGCGCCCGAGTTCGTCGACCAATCAACCGAAGCCGAGATCCTGATCACCGGCATCAAGGTGGTCGATCTGCTGGCGCCTTATGCGCGCGGCGGCAAGATCGGCCTCTTCGGCGGCGCCGGCGTGGGCAAGACCGTCATCATCATGGAGCTCATCAACAACATCGCCAAGGCGCATGGCGGCTATTCGGTCTTCGCCGGCGTCGGCGAGCGCACGCGCGAGGGCAACGATCTCTATCACGAGATGATCGAATCGAAGGTCATCATCCCCGACGGGCCGGGCTCCAAGGCGGCGCTGGTCTATGGCCAGATGAACGAGCCGCCGGGCGCGCGCGCGCGCGTGGGGCTGACCGGCCTGACGGTGGCAGAATATTTCCGCGACGAGGAAGGCCAGGACGTGCTGTTCTTCGTCGACAACATCTTCCGCTTCACCCAGGCGGGTTCCGAGGTCTCGGCGCTGTTGGGGCGCATCCCCTCGGCGGTGGGATACCAACCCACCTTGGCCACGGACATGGGCACGCTGCAGGAGCGCATCACCACCACCAAGAAGGGCTCGATCACCTCGGTCCAGGCGATCTACGTGCCCGCCGACGATCTGACCGATCCGGCGCCGGCCACGTCCTTCGCGCACCTTGACGCCACAACCGTGTTGTCCCGGCAGATCGCCGAGCTGGGAATCTATCCGGCGGTCGATCCGCTCAATTCGACGTCGCGCATGCTCGATCCGCGCGTGGTTGGAGAGGAGCATTACCAAGTGGCGCGCGACGTGCAGCGCGTGTTGCAAACCTACAAGTCGTTGCAGGACATCATCGCCATCCTGGGCATGGACGAGCTCTCCGAAGAGGACCGGCTCACCGTCGCGCGCGCGCGCAAGATTCAGCGTTTCTTAAGCCAGCCCTTCCACGTCGCCGAGGTCTTCACCGGCACGCCGGGCGTGTTCGTCAAGCTCGAGGACACCATCAAGGCCTTCAAGGCGATCGTCGCCGGCGATTATGACGATTTGCCGGAGAGCGCCTTCTACATGGTCGGCACCATCGAGGAGGCGGTGGAGAAGGCGAAGAAGATGGCGGCGGAGGCGGCGTAAGGCCCATGGCCGACAAGGTCAAATTCGAGCTGGTCTCGCCGGAAAAGCTGTTGCTCTCCGAGGAGGTCGCCATGGTGGTGGTGCCGGGCACCGAGGGCAATTTCGGCGTGCTGCCGGGCCACGCGCTGCTCATCTCCACGGTGCGGCCGGGCATCATCGATGTCTACGGCTCGGATCAGCGCGCGGTGACGCAACGCCTGTTCGTCTCGGGGGGATTTGCCGAGGTTTCGCCCGAGCGCTGCACCGTGCTGGCCGACGAAGCCATGCCGGTCAAGGATATCGATCGCGCCGCGGTCGAGGGCGTGGCCAAGGCCCTCGAAGGCGAGGTGGCGGGGTTGAAGGACGAAGTTGCCCGGGCCGCGGCCGAGGAAAAGTCCGAGCTGCTCGCCCGCCTCCGGGCATCGGAGCGGCGCCTGGCCGCATCCCGCGCCAAACTCGAGGCGCTCAAGGCCCTCCCGCACTAGGCCTGTTTTCGTTTCAAGGCCGGCCTATCCCTGCGGTGCATGGTTAATTTATACTGCCGCTGCGATGGATCACTGGAAACTCGCCGATATTCCCTGGAAGAGATTCGAGCCCGGCAAGGTCGATCCCGAGTTCGTGCGACTCGTCAAGGCGGCAAGCCTGGTCGAGCACAATGGCGGCGACTACAGCCAATATCTTAACAGCGTCTTCGCCGGCGACCCGGAGTTCCAGGAAGCCGCCAGGCTTTGGGGCGCGGAAGAGGTCCAGCACGGCCAGGCGCTCGGCCGCTGGGCCGAACTGGCCGATCCCGGCTTCGACCACAAGGCGGCTTGCGCGCGCTTCCGCGAGGGCTATCACGTTCCCCTGCGCCCGCAGGGCTCGGTGCGCGGCTCGCGTTCGGGCGAGCTGATCGCGCGCTGCATGGTCGAGACCGGCACCAGCTCCTATTACACCGCGCTGGCCGAGGCGTCGCAGGAGCCGGTGCTGAAGGAAATCTGCCGGCATATCGCCGCCGACGAACTGCGTCATTACAAGCTGTTCTATACCCACTTGAAACGCTATCTCGAGATCGAGAAGCCCAAGCTGTGGCGGCGTTTGCTGGTCGCGCTCATCCGCATCGTCGAATCCGAGGATGACGAGTTGGCTTTCGCCTATCACGTCGCCAACGAGCGCGAGGACGCGATCTATTATCGCCGCCGCGCGGTTCATGCCTATCTGCGGCGCGCCTATGCGGTCTATCGCCGTCCTCATGTCGAGCGCGGCATGGCGATGATCTTCAAGGCGGTGGGATTGAAGCCCAACGGCCGGCTCGAAAGCACCGCCGCGCGCATTGCCTGGTGGACGATGAGGCTCCGCGCCTTCGCGCTCGAACAGGGCGGGCTTATCCCAGCGCGCGGCTACCGGACAGAAAAGGCGCGAATTCCGCCAACAGGTCGCGATAGAGCGATTGCTTGAAGTCGACCGCGAGGCGCGGCAATTCGCGCGCCTCGACCCATTTCCAGGCGTCGAATTCCGGCGTATGCGCGGCGAGGTCGATGTCGTCCTCGCTGCCGGTGAAGCGCATGGCAAACCATTTCTGCGCCTGGCCCTTGAAACGCCCGCCCCACAGGGTCTTCTGTAATTCCGGCGGAAAATCATAGACGTGCCAATTGACGCTCTCGGCCAGAAGCAGCGCCTGGTTGGTGCCGATCTCCTCCTTCAATTCCCGCCGCGCCGCCTCGAGCGGTTTCTCGCCCTTGTCGATCCCGCCTTGCGGCATCTGCCAAGCGTCGCTTGTGCCGATGCGCCGGGCGACGAAGACAAGCCCGCTTCTGTCGAGCAACATCACCCCGGTGCCGGTCCGGTAACCGGCCGGCGGGCCGTCCCTCACTCCGCCGCCTTGGTGGAGCCGAACAGCGTCACGCCGCGCAGCATGTCGACCGCGCGGGCGAGCTGATAGTCGTCGGTCGAGCCGAAGGTGCTGGGGTTGGAGCTGTCGGCGGGCGCGGCGTTATCGTTGTCCGATGGCTTGGCCGGTGCCGGCGGCGAATTCGCCGCGCCCGCATCGGTGTTCTTGAGCGCGCCCTTCAGATCGGCTTCGTGGGTGGTCTGGCCGGTGGCGATCTTCTCGATCTTGGCCGGCTCGACCGTGATGTCGGGCTCGATGCCCTTGGCCTGGATCGAGCGTCCCGAGGGCGTGTAATAGCGCGCCGTGGTGAGGCGGATGGCGCCGTGGCCGGGCAGCTGGATGATGGTCTGCACCGAGCCCTTGCCGAAGGAACTGGTGCCCAACAGCACGGCGCGGTGATGGTCTTGAAGCGCGCCGGCCACGATCTCCGACGCCGATGCGGACCCCCCGTTGATGAGAACGATCATGGGCAGGCCCTTGGTGAGGTCGCCGCCGGCCTTGGCGTCGAAGCGTTGCGCGTCCTCGGGATGGCGGCCGCGGGTGGAAACGATCTCGCCCTTGTCGAGGAAGTCGTTCGACACCGCGATCGCCTGGTCGAGCAGACCGCCGGGGTTGTTCCGGAGGTCGAGCACGATGCCGGCGAGCTTGTCGCCCGCCTTGGCCTTAAGCGATTTCATCGCCGCCCGGACGCCGCTATCGGCCTGTTCGTTGAAGCTGGTGATGCGGATATAGCCGATGTCGTTGCCGATGAGTTGCGACTTGACCGATGCGACCTTGATGATCGCCCGCTTGAGCGTGATGGTGAAGGGCTGCGTGCTGCCGCGCCGGATCACCAGCTTGATGTCGCTGTTCACCGGCCCGCGCATTTTCTCGACCGCGTCGTTGAGGCTCATGCCGGCAACCGGCTCGCCGTCGATGGCGACGATCAAATCGCCGGGTTTGATCCCGGCCTTCGCGGCGGGCGTGTCGTCGATGGGCGAGACCACCTTCACCAGCCCGTTTTCCATCGTCACCTCGATGCCCAGGCCGCCGAATTCGCCCTGCACTTGCACCTGCATGTCGCCGTAGCTCTTGGGGTTCATGTAGCTCGAATGCGGATCGAGCGCGCTCAGCATGCCGTTGATCGCCGCTTCGATCAGTTGCTGGTCGGTCACCGGCTCGACGTAATCGGCGCGCACGCGCTCGAACACCTCGCCAAACAGATCGAGCTGCTTGTAAGTCTCGGAATTGGCGGCGGGGACCTGGTTCTGCGGCTGGTCGGCGGCGCCGGCCTGGAGCGGGAGTAACCAGAGGAGGGTGGCGGCCAAGGCCGCTGCAACACGGGAACGCATTATCCATTTACCTTTTCATCGCGGATTGCCAGCCACGGCAACGGGTTGATCGGTTGGCCGTCGTGTCGAAGCTCGAGATAGAGGCGGGGTTTTTGACTGCCTTGAGACATGACACCCACCGGCTCGCCGGCTACCAGCCACTGACCGACGCTTGCATCGACCCGGTCGAGGCCCGCCAGAAGCGAATGATACCCGTCGCCATGACCTATGATCAATATTTGCCCGTAACCCTTGAACGGTCCGGCGAACAGCACCTTGCCGTCGAACGGGGCCACCACTTGCGCGCCGGAGCGGGTTTCGAAGGTCAGGCCCTTGCTGGGGGCGGCTCCCGCTTGCATGACATCGCCGAAATGTACGACCAGGATTCCGCTCGCCGGCGCCGCCATATGCCCCATGGCCTGGGAAATGGGCCTTATGTCGCGCGGCCGCGTCGGGTCCGGGGTCGCGGGCGGCGGGGCATTCATCGCCAAGTTTTGGGCCGGGGTTTCGCCGGCCTGCGGGCGCGAAGCCGCGCGGGCGGCCTGCGCGTCGCGCGCCGCGCGCTCATCTTCGAGGCGGGCGATCAAATCTTTGAGATCGCTTGCCTTGGCGGCCAAGGCGGCCTGGCGCTTGCCGCTTTCCGCCGCGCCCTGGCGGGTTTGGGCGAGCAGCGCCTGCTTCTGGGCGATCAGGCCGGAGATCTGATTCTGCTCGCGCGCCAGCCCCGCGCGCTCGGCGCGCGCGCGCCCCTCGGTGGACGATATCTCGGCGCGCAACGCCCGGAGCGAGGATATCTGGGAGCCCAGGTCGCGGGCGCGCTGCTCGAGCGGCGGCAAGGCGCGGCCCATCAGGATTCCGCCCCGGACCGAATTGACCGGCGTGTCGGGCGAGAAGGCCAGCGCTTCGGGCGGATCGCGGGCCAGCAGCGCCAGCGCCATCAGCAGCCTTGCCTCGTCGGCGCGGCGTTGCTCGAGTTCGCGCGCCTTGCGTTTTTCATCGGCGCCGAGCAAGGCCAGCCGCGCGTCAAGCCCGTCGAGAACGGCCTCGTGCGCCTGCGCCGCCGCCGCCGCCTTGACCTCGCTGTCGCGCAGCGTTTGCAGCTCGGAGGCCAGCGCGTCGGCCTGTTTGGCCAATTCCTGTTGCTTCTGGCGGCTCTGCTCGAGCTGCTTTTCGACGTCCTGCAGTTTCTTCTGCGGCGAATCCTGGGCAAACGCTTGCGGCAGGAAGAGCAGCCCCGCCAGCAGCAGGACGGGGAATGTCAGGCGAAGTTCAGGCCGAGGCACGCGCTGCGGCGCGGAGCAGGGCCTGCCCAGTCATGGCCTGGGGCTGTGGCAGTCCCAGCAGCGCCAAAAGCGTCGGCGCGATGTCGGCGAGCTTGCCGTCGCGCAAGCCGGTTATGCCGGCGGGCGGGTTGACCAGCAGCAGCGGCACCGGATTGGTGGTGTGCGCGGTGTGCGGCTGGCCGGTTTTGGGATCGCGCATCATCTCGGCATTGCCGTGATCGGCGGTGATGAGCAGGCAGCCGCCGGCGTGGGTCACCGCCTCCGCCAGCCGCCCCAGGCAGGCATCGACCGTCTCCACCGCCTTGACCGTGGCGGCGAGGTCGCCGGTATGCCCGACCATGTCGGCATTGGCGTAATTGACCACGATGACGTCGAAGCTTCCCCGGCCGATCGCCTCGACCAGCCGGTCGGTCACCTCGATGGCCGACATTTCGGGCTTCAAATCGTAAGTGGCCACCTTGGGCGAGGGAACGAGAATCCGGCTTTCGCCCGGAAATTCCGCCTCGCGCCCGCCGTTGAAGAAGAAGGTGACGTGCGCGTATTTCTCGGTCTCGGCGATGCGCAGCTGTTTCAATCCCGCCCGCGCAATTACCTCCCCGAAGGTGTCGGCGAGATCCTCGGGCGGGAACAGCGTCTTGAGAAAGGGATTGAGCGCGTCCGAATACTCGGTCAATCCCAGCGATGCCGCGAATTTCACCACGCGCGGGCGTTGGAAGCCCGGGAATTTCGGGTCCAGCAAGGAGGCCAAGAGTTGGCGCACGCGGTCGGCGCGGAAATTGGCGCAAACCAGGCCGTCGCCGTCCTTCATCCCGGCGTAATTTCCGATGATGGTGGGCAGGACGAATTCGTCGCTCTTGCCTTGGGTGTAGGATTGCTCGATGGCACCCTTGGCGCTGGCCGCCTTCTCGCCTTCGGCGTCGACCAGGCAGCGATAGGCTTTTTCCAGGCGATCCCAGCGTTTGTCGCGGTCCATGGCGTAATAACGGCCGCTGATGGAGGCGATCGTGACGCCCTGGATGCCCTTGATCGCGGCCTCGAACGCGGCGAGGCACGACAAGGCGCTCTTGGGCGGGGTGTCGCGGCCGTCGAGGAAGGCATGGACCTTGACCGCGATCCCGCCTTCCGCCAGCAGCCTGGCCAGCGCCGCGATATGCGCCTGGTGCGAATGGACGCCGCCCGGCGACATCAGGCCCATAAGATGAGCCGCGCCGCCGCTCTGCTTCAGGCGGGCGATGAAATCCTTGAGCGCGGGGTTCTCGGCCAATTCGCCCGATTGGATCGCCGCGTCGATGCGCGGCAGATCCTGCATCACCACGCGGCCGGCGCCGATATTGGTGTGGCCGACCTCGGAATTGCCCATCTGCTTGTCCGGCAAGCCGACGAAATGCTCGCTCGCCTGCATGTGCGAATGCGGCGACTGGGCCAAAAACCGGTCCCAGTTCGGCGTCTTGGCGGCGAGGATGGCGTTGTCGGCGGCGTCTTCATGCTCGCCCCAGCCGTCGAGAATGCAGAGCACGACCGGGCGCGGGCGATTCGGGCTTTTCATGGGGTTTATATAAAGGATGGGCCGCGCGAAGGGTAGGGGGCGCCGCCGCGTCATTCCCTGTGATAAGGGTGGCCCGCGAGCAGGGTTTCGGCGCGGTAGATTTGCTCCAGCAGCATGCCGCGCGCCAGGAAATGCGGCCAGGTGGCGGGCCCCAAGGACAGCACCAGCGCGGCCTCGCGCTTGACGCTTTCGCTCAGTCCCTCGGCGCCGCCGATGAGAAAGGCCAGATCGCGCGCGCCGCCGTCGCGCCATCGGCCGAGCAGCCGGGAAAATTCCAGGCTCGTCAACGCCTTGCCGCGCTCGTCCAGCGCCACCAGCACCGCGTTTTTCGGGCAGGATTCGAGCAGCAAGGCGCCCTCGTGTTCCCTCAATTCAGGCGGCGGGAGCTTGCGTTTGGCGGCGATTTCGCGGATTTCCAGTGGCCAGCCTATACGTCCGGCATAGTATTGCTCGAGGTTTTTCAGAGGTCCCGCCTTGAGTTTACCCACGGCGACGAGGTGGATACGCAAGAAACCTCAGCGTCCCGAGGCGACAGGATCGGCGAAATCCTCGCCCCACATCTTCTCGAGGTTGTAGCGCGTGCGACTCTCGGGCCGGAAGAGATGAACCACGATATCGCCGAGGTCGATCAGCACCCAATCGCTGTGCGGCAGCCCCTCGACCGAGGCGCGGCGCGGCCCAAACGCCCCGAACGCCTCGATCAGCCTTTCGGCCAGCGCCGCGATCTGGCGCTGCGAGCGCCCGCTGGCGATCAGCATGTAATCGGCGATGCTCGACTTGCCGCGCAGATCGATCACCACCGGTGCCTCGGCCTGGCCGTCCGCGAGCGCGGTTTCGATCAGCTTCAGCAGCGCCACGACCGGGCCGGAATCCGGCTTTGGCCGCGTGAACTGTTTCGGTTTTACAGGATGAGGTTTCTTGGCTTTGACGGATTTGCTGCGCGGTATGGCGGTTACCCTTTCTTTTTCCGATTCGTTTTCTGGGACTTCTTACGCGGGGATTTGGCCGGTTTCTTTGCCGTTTCCTGACGCTTTTGTTTCGGCGGTATCCGGGACGCGGGCTTCTTGCTGGTGACGCGCAGCTCGGTGGCCGAACTCGAATCGTATTTGGCCCAGAGGAAAACCCAGGCGGGCGGCTTCATCCGCGCCAGGCCGCGCGCGGCGCTGGCGTCGAGACGCGCATGGGCGAAGCGGTTGGCGGCGAGTTCGGCCAGCGCCGCGCGGCAATAGCCCGGCCGCGCCAGCACGGCGATCGGCACAAGCGCGTAGATCTCGCGCCACTGCTTCCAATGCCTGATCTGCGCCAGATTATCGGCTCCCATCAGCCAGACGAACCGCGTGCGCGGGAAAACGGCGCCGAGCGCCTCGAGCGTGTCGATGGTGTAATGCGTGCCCAGCCGGTTTTCGATGTCGAGCACGCGGATGCGCGGATGATGCGCGAAAGCCGAAGCATCCCTGAGCCGCGCCGCAAAGGGCGCCATGCCCTTGACCGGCTTCAACGGGTTCTGCTCGGCCACCAGCCACCACACCTCGTCGAGCTTGAGGCGTTTCAGCGCCTCGATGCTGACATGGCGGTGGCCCTCATGGGCGGGGTTGAAGGAGCCGCCCAACAGGCCGACATAGCGGGACGGCGGCCGGCCGATGCGGAGCGCGCGTGGGTTCAGGGGCGCACCTGGCCGTCGCCGCGCACGACATATTTGAAGCTGGTGAGCTGTTCGGCGCCGACCGGCCCGCGCGGCGGCAGCCTGCCGGTGGAGATGCCGATCTCGGCGCCCATGCCGAACTCGCCGCCGTCGGCGAACTGGGTCGAGGCGTTTAGCAGCACGATGGCGCTGTCGACCTGATCGAGAAACTTCTCGGCGGCGGCCTTGTCTTCGGTCACGATCGCGTCGGTGTGGTGCGAGCCGTAATGGTTGATGTGGCGGATGGCCTCGTCCAGCCCATCCACCACCTTCACCGCCAGGATGGCGTCGAGATATTCGGTGAACCAGTCCTTCTCGGATGCCGGCTTGGCCTGCCGGTCGAGCGCGCGCACGGAATCGTCGCCCCTGATCTCGCAGCCCGCCTTGTGCAAATCGGCCAGGATGGGCGGCAACAGGGTCTTGGCAACAACGCGGTCGACCAGCAAGGTCTCGGCCGCGCCGCACACGCCGGTGCGCCGCATCTTGGCGTTCAACACGATCTTGCGCGCTTTCTCCGGGTCGGCCTTGGCGCCGATATAGACGTGGCACACGCCTTCGAGATGCGCGATCACCGGCAGACGGCTTTCGCGCTGCACCCGCTCGATCAGCGAGCGCCCGCCGCGCGGCACGATCACGTCGATCTGGTCGCTGGTGAGCATCATGCCCACGGCGGCGCGGTCGGTGGTGGGCACCAGCTGCACCGCCGCCTTGGGGAGGCCGGCGGCTTCGAGCCCGGCTTCGAGGCAAGCAACGATCGCCTGCGAGGAATGGAAGCTCTCCGAGCCGCCGCGCAGGATGGCGGCGTTGCCGGCGCGGATGCACAACCCCCCGGCGTCGGCCGTCACGTTGGGGCGCGATTCATAGATGATGCCGATGACCCCCAGCGGCACGCGCACGCGCGAGATCGACAGGCCGTTGGGCCGTTTCCATTCGGCCAGCACCGTGCCGACCGGGTCGGGCAGGGCGGCCACGTCTTCGAGACCCTTGGCCATGGCCTCGACGCGGCTTTCGTCCAGCATCAGCCGGTCGGTCAAGGCGGGAGACAGCTTGGCGCTTTTGGCGGCTTCGAGGTCCAGCCGGTTGGCGGCGAGGATCGCCTTGCTTTGCCGGCGGATCGCTTCGCCCGCGTGCTTCAAGGCTTGGCTGCGCGCATCGGGCTGGGCGCGGGCGAGCGTCGCCGCCGCCGCGCGCGCGGCCTGGCACAGGCCGCGCATTTCGGCTTCGAGCCCGGCTTCCGCCTTTCTCTCCGCCACTTTCATGTCAGCACCAGATCGTCGCGATGAATCATCTCGTCGCGGCCACGGTAGCCGAGGATGGCCTCGATTTCACCGCTTTTATGGCCGGCGATGGCGCTTGCGTCCTCGCTCGAATAGGCCGACAGGCCGCGCGCCAGCTCCTTGCCGTCCTTGGTCCGTACCACCACCGCGTCGCCGCGCTCGAAGCTGCCTTCGACCGACTTGACGCCGGCCGGCAGCAGGCTGGTGCCGCGCTTCAGCGCCGCCGCCGCGCCGTCATCCACCACCATCGCGCCCGAAAGATTGACCGCGCCCGCGATCCAGCGCTTGCGCGCGGTCAAAGGCTCGGCCGAGGGGATGAACCAGGTGACGCGCGCGCCGTGGTCGATGGCGGCGAGGGGATGGAGGTCCTTGCCCTTGGCGATCGCCATGCGGCAGCCGGCGGCGAGCGCGATGCGCGCCGCGGCGAGCTTGGTGACCATGCCGCCCGAACTCGCCCCCGGCGGCGCCCGTTCCGCCATGGCGTCGATCTCGGCGGTCATCTCGCGGATTTCGGGAATGTGCCGGGCCTTGGGATCGCGGCGCGGATCGGAGGCATAAAGCCCGTCGACGTCGGAAAGCAGCACCAGCGTGTCGGCGCTGATCATCTGCGCCACCCGCGCGGCGAGCCGGTCATTGTCGCCGAAACGTATTTCGGCGGTGGCCACGGTGTCGTTCTCGTTGATGACCGGCAGCGCCTTCAGCTTCAGCAATTCTTCGATGGTCGCGCGCGCGTTCAAGTGGCGGCGGCGTGCCTCGGTGTCGTCGGGGGTGAGCAGGATCTGCGCCACGGTGACGCCGTGCCGCGCGGCCGCGTCCTGATAGGCATGGGCCAGGCGCAGCTGCCCGGCCGAGGCCGCGGCCTGTTTCTCCTCCAGCCGGAGCGCACCGGCGGCCAAGCCCAGCGGACGCCGCCCCACCGCCACCGCGCCCGAGGTGACGATCAGCACCTGCTGGCCGCGCTTGCGGCAGGCGATCACGTCCTCAAGAAGCGCATCGAGCCAGGGGCGCTTGATTTCGCCGGTCGATTCGTCGACCAGCAGGGACGAGCCGATCTTGACGATCAGGCGGCGGGACGAGGCGACGGTTTGGCTCATGACACCGCTTCCTTGGCGCGGGAAACGATCCCTTCCGCCTTGCGCGCCTTGCGGATGATCTTCAAAAGCGCGGCCATGGCCTCGGGCACGCCGTCGCCCGACACGCCCGACATCACCACGACAGTGCCGGCGCCGGCGCGTTTGAGCGCCTGGCGCTTCTTCGCCATGTCCTTGGGATCGACCGCGTCCGATTTGTTGAGCGCCGTGATCTCGGGCTTGCGGGTGAGACCGGCGCCATAGGCCTTGAGTTCGCCGCGGATGGTCTTCCAGGCGCCGGCCACGTCGTCCAAGGTCGCGTCGACCAGATGCAGGATCACGGCGCAGCGTTCGACATGGCCGAGGAAACGGTGGCCCAGCCCCACGCCCTCGCTCGCGCCCTCGATCAAGCCGGGCAGATCGGCGAGCACGAATTCCTCGTCGCGGGACCGCACCACGCCCAATTGCGGCTTCAAGGTCGTAAAGGGATAGTCGGCGATCTTCGGCTTGGCCTTCGACACCGCGGCCAAGCAGCGTCGATTTCCCGGCATTGGGCAGGCCCACCAGCCCGGCATCGGCGATCAGCTTCAAGCGCAGCCAGACCCAGCGTTCGGCGCCGGGCCAGCCCTTGCCGGCGCGGCGTGGCGAGCGGTTGGTGGCGCTCTTGTAATGGGTGTTGCCGAAACCGCCGTCGCCGCCTTTCAGCAGCACATGGCGCTCGCCGGGTTTGCGCAAATCCAGCAGCACGGTTTCGTTGTCTTCGTCGAGGATTTCGGTGCCCGCCGGCATGCGCAGCACGATCGAATTGCCGTCGGCGCCGGAGCGGTTGGCGCCCGCGCCGGGGCGGCCGGGGCTCGCCTTGAAATGCTGCTGGTAGCGGTAATCGATCAGGGTGTTGAGATTGGCGACGCATTCGATCACCACGTCGCCGCCGCGCCCGCCATTGCCGCCGTCGGGCCCGCCATATTCGATGAATTTCTCGCGGCGGAAGCTCGCGGCGCCGGGGCCGCCGTTGCCGCTCTTGAGGAAGATTTTTGCTTGATCGAGGAATTTCATGGCCGGATGCCTTGGCCGGGACCGGGGACACGAAAAAGGGGGAATGCAGACATTCCCCCTTCGCGTCTCACGCCTTGGTCTCGCGCGCTTTGGGGTTAATCCGCGGCCTCCGGCGGAGCGGCCGTGACGGAGATATAGGTGCGGCCGCCGCTGGTGGTGTGGAACTGCACCGCGCCCTCGGTCAGGGCGAAGAGGGTATGGTCGCGCCCGATGCCGACATTGCGGCCGGGATGGAATTTGGTGCCGCGCTGGCGCACCAGGATGTTGCCGGGTATCACGGCTTCGCCGCCGGCGCATTTGAGGCCGAGGCGGCGGCCTTGGGAATCGCGCCCGTTGCGCGAGGAACCGCCTGCTTTCTTATGCGCCATCGCTAATCTCCTTGGCTCAGCCGGCGCGGATGCCGGTGATGCGCAGCACGGTCAGCGCCTGGCGGTGGCCGCGCTTCCGGCGGTAATTGTGGCGGCGCTTCTTCTTGAAGATCAGCACCTTGTCGTCGAGCTTCTGTTCCAGCACCTGGGCGGTGACCGAGGCGCCCGAGATGAGCGGCGCGCCCGCCTGGGCCTGTTTGCCCTCGTCGCCGACCATCAGCACTTCGTCCAAGGTCACGGACGAGCCGGGCTCGGCCGCGAGCTTCTCGACGAAGATCACGTCGTCCTTGGCGACTCGATATTGTTTTCCGCCGGTGCGGATGACAGCGTACATGGGGCTCGTCTTGCGCTCTGGAAAATCGAACGGACGGCCTTTGCCGTCCGTGCGCGCGATAATAGCCGCAAAGCGCTTCCTGTCAACGGTTTTGCGCCCCTCGCGGCGGGTTTATCGAGGGATTGCCGGGGGTTAGGCGGGTTGCGGGCGGGACGGCGCTTGGGCTAGGCTCCGCGCCCCTGACTGAGGCCATCACGCCGGAGAGGTGCCAGAGCGGTCGATCGGGGCGGTCTCGAAAACCGTTGTACCCTCACGGGTACCGTGGGTTCGAATCCCACCCTCTCCGCCAGGGCCTTAACCGATTAAGCCAATGGATATTGAGCGATATATCAAGGGCATCGTCGAGCCAACGATACGAGACTTCGAGGCAAATCGCGCGTCAGTTCGACACGCGTTTTTGGCCTGCTTAGTGACTTTTCACTGTGTTGATTATTTAGAAAATGGGGAAACCTCTAAGCAACTTCGTCAGCAGTTTCGCAAAGCCTCTAAAGATTTTGCATTAGTTGATCGCATCGCTCACGCATTCAAGCATGCGAGTACCGGGCATGAAAGTTCTAAGGATAATCGCCCCCTTAAGGCGGAACAGGTTATCTCACGACCACCAGCAGTGGCGGGTAAGATGCTTGTCGGTGTTTCACGCGTAGGTGATGCCAAAGGTGGGGTGACACTACAGGGCGATGTTCAAACCGATGTGATGGATGCCGTAAAGGGCGCGCTAAAATGTGTGCGCAAGCATATGGCACGTTAAAAAGATGCTTCCAGAACAATTCTCAAAAATTGAATTGCCCATTAAATGGTATCTCGCATCCTATAGGGCATGCACAGACTGTAAATATGGAATTCATAAATTACAGAAAGAGCCAACAAGTTTTTTTGACTGGAAAGTGGAATGGGCCGGAATATGCTCTCTTCTGAGGGCGTCGATTCATTTGATGGATAAAGACGCCAAATCTTGTATGCCAAAAAAATTACGAGACGAGCTAGTTAGTGTTTGGGATCGGATTAAGCGCGATCGAAGCCAACACAAAATCTTTTGGGAGTTCATTTATAAGGAACGCAATAACATACTCAAGCAATATGATTTTTCAGCATATGCCGCATTATTATTGCCAGATGGTACAATTCGAGAGAGACGCTCTCTTCTACACGCCATGTCGGATGGTGAAAAAGAAACCCTCATTATTCGTGGCGGGGAATATGATGGCAGGCTCGCTCTTGATGTGGCTTTAGAAGCCGCAGAATGGATCGAAAGTACGATTTTAAATGCTATAAAAGCCGCAGGATACGACCCAGAACAAAAAGTAATTTCCGAATCTTTTGTTACTGCCCCACCGCATCAAACTCTACCCGGCCTGCTTGGTGATGCAGACTAATGGCATCGAAATTTCATCGCGGCGCGGCCGCCTATACGCAAAAGGGGCAGCGCTACATCGTCGACGATGTCGAGGAAGGCACCGTCTATTGCTCGACCGAGAGCGGCGCCGAAACCGAATTTCCCGAAACGGGCTTGCTGACCGAAACGGAATGGGCGGCCCGGCTGGACGGCAAAAAAGGCCTGATCTACGCCCGGCTGAAACAGGGCCGGCTCTATACCACGCCTCCGGCCAAGGTCGATCGCGCGGCCGCGGAGCAGATGCTGGCGAAAGTCGAGCGGCTGAAGCCCGGGATGCTCGATTTCACGGCTTTTACCGTGGCATCGCGGAGCCTGGCCGAGACCGGCGACGCGGACCAGGCGGCCGAGCTGTCGATCGCCAAATGCCGCGAGATATTCGACGCGGCCAAGCCCGAGCTTCGCGCCAGCTTGCTGGCCGCAATCATCGACGCGCCGCCGGCGGCGCTGGTCGGCGCCGGAAGGCTGGGGGACAACCTCATGCGCGCGATGCTCGACAAGGGCATGATCGAGCACGCCGCCGCCTTCGAGCAATTCAGCCAACGCCGGCGCGATTAGCACGGCGGATTGGGACGAGGCGCCCGCCGCTCACGCCAGCTTGCCGACGCGGGCTTCGAGTAGGCTCCAGGCCTGGTCGCCGTAAATCCCTTTCCAGCGCGCGTAGAAGGCGGCGAGCGGCTTCTTGAAGCCGCTGGTATCGGTCTTGTTGACGATCATCCCCTTGGCCCGGAGATTGTTGAGCGCGCCGGCATTGAGCCGGTCGGCGTCACGGCGCTGGGCCAGCGCCGCGTTGGCGGCGTGTTTCTCGACGATCGCCTGGAGATCAGGCGGCACCGCCTGCCACCGAGCCGCGTTAGCGACGAGCGTGAAGCCCGACCACCAGTGATTGGTCAGGCTCAAATGGGTCTGCACCTCGTAGAGCTTCATCAGCAGGATGAGGCCGAGCGGGTCGGTCTGGCCGTCGACGGTGTGATTCTTACAAACCTCGTAGAGCTGGTTGAGGGTGAATTTCATCGGCTTGGCGCCCAGCGTCTCGAAGAACTCGACCGTCATGGTCTGCACCGGCGTGCGGATTTTCATGCCGACGAGATCGTGTACGTTGCGGATCGCCTTGGTGCTGGTGGTGAATTGGTGGAAGCCGTTGTCGAGCCCGTAGCGGAAGGTGTAGAGGCCCTTCGCCAGCATCTGCGCGCGGATATAGTCGCCGAGCTCGCCGTCGAGCGCCTGGAAGACGGCGGCCGAGTTCTTGAAGGTGAAGGGCAGGCCGGGCATTTCAGTGACCGGCACCAGCGGCCCGAACACGTTGCCGCCCAGATACATTTCCAGCTGCCCGTTCTGCACCATGGCGAGCATGGCGTTGTCGGAGCCGAGATCGCCCGCGCCATGCACCTCGATCGCCATCCGCCCGTTGCTCTCGGCGCGAACATGGTCGGCCATCTCCTTGAGCCGCAAATAGTTCGGGCTGTCGAGCGGCTGGCTCAGGCCGAGCCGGTAGCTGGTGTCGGCCTTGGCGCTGGTGCCGGCGCCGAGGATGGCGGCGGCGGTTCCGGCGATGAAGCGGCGGCGCGAAAGCGCGGCGGCGAGCGGCGCAAAGTCCATGATTTTTCCCCCCAAGCGAGTTCCTGAATATGAGCGAAGTGTAGTGATCGGGGAGGGGATTGATCCAGATCAATATGTCCCCAGCCCGGCGTTGCTAGTCTGTTTCCCGTTATTTACGGCGGCGATGGACCGCGCGCGCCGGCATCGGGCTTCAAGAACCTAAAGAATTTCGGGGGATTTCGGGGAGTTCATGGGCGAAACGCACGAGGTGCGGATTCACGGACGGGGCGGTCAAGGCGCCGTGCTGGCCTGTTCGATTCTGGCGCAGGCGCTGATCGAGGACGGCAAATACGCGGTCGCGATCCCGTCCTTCGGCTTCGAGCGCCGCGGCGCCCCGGTGGCGGCCTTTTTGCGTTTCTCCGCCGCGCCGATCCGGGCGATGACCAACGTCTACCATCCCGATTGCGTCGTCTGCATCGATCCCACGGTTTCGCGCAGCGTCGACATTTTCGCCGGCATGAAGCCGGGCGGCATTGCGGTGCTCGCGACCAAGGCGAAACTCGAAGAGCTCAAATTTCCCGATGCGGTTTCCCGCGCCGGCCTGTGCGACGCGGTCGGCATCGCGCTGGCGATCTACCGCAAGCCGGTGACCAACGCGGTCATGCTCGGCGCGTTCGCGCGCACCACCGGGCTGCTGACGCTCGCCGCGCTCAAGGACGCGATCCAGCAAATGGATTTCCGCGACGCCGGATTGAGCTGAAAACCTGGCGGCGGTCGAGCGCGGTTACGCCGAGACCGCGGTGTTCGAACTGAAGCAGGAGGCTCATGCAGCGGCAGTCGCGTGACCATTTCGACGCCTCGACCATTCCCGACGATCTGGCGCCGATCGCCACCGTGCTGAGCGGCATGCTGCCCGGCGATTGGCGCAGCATGCGGCCGCTGATCGACCGGCTCAAATGCGTCAAATGCGGGCTGTGCTGGCTCTATTGTCCGGTGCAATGCGTGGTCGAGCGGCCGCGCTGGTTCGAGTTCGACCTGGCCGTGTGCAAGGGATGCGGCGTGTGCGCGCAGGAATGTCCGCACCGCGCCATCGCCATGGTCGAGGAGGCCGGACGATGACCACCGCCACGCGCGAAACCCGCGCCGCCTCCAACAAGCCGCGTTACACCGTGTGCGAGGGCAACGAGGCGGCGGCCATCGGCGTCGGCCTGGCGCGCCCCGACGTGGTCGCGGTTTATCCCATCACCCCGCAATCCTCGCTGGTGGAACACCTCTCGCAGATGATCGCCGACGGCCGCTTGCAGGCCGATCTCATGAACGTCGAGGGCGAACACGCGGTGATGAGCGGCTTGCAGGGCGTGGCGCTGGCCGGCGGCCGCACCTTCACCGCGACCTGCGGGCCGGGGCTCGCCTTCATGTTCGAGCCTTACGTCCGCACGCCCGGCTTGCGGCTGCCGATGGTGGCGTCGCTGGTGACGCGCGATCTGCTGAGCCCGCAATGCGTCTGGGGCGGGCACCAGGACGCCATGGTGGTGCGCGAAGCCGGCTGGATCCAGATGTATTGCGAGACGGTGCAGGAAATCCTCGACACCACGGTCATGGCCTACAAGATCGCCGAGCACCGCGACGTCATGTTGCCGGTCAACGTCTGCCACGACGGCAATTACCTTTCATTCGGCGTCACCCGGGTCGAGCTGCCGGATCAGCAGGAGGTCGACGCGTTTCTCGGTCCGCCGGACATCAACTGGCACATCGCGCTCGATCCGTTGCGGCCGATGGGGGTCGATCCGCTGACCGGCGGCGCCGGCGGCGTCGGCCCGCGCAACTTCGTGCGGTATCGCAAGGGCCAGTGCCGCGGCATGCAGAACGCGCTCCGGGTCATTCGCGAGGTGCACGAAGCCTGGGGCGAGCGGTTCGGCCGCGCGCACGCGCCGCTGGTCGAGGAATACCGGCTCGACGGCGCCGAGTATGCGCTGGTCACCATCGGCAGCATGACCGGCGCCGCCAAGGACGCGATCGACCTCGCCCGCGACCAGGGCGAAGCGGTCGGCCTCATCAAGATCAAGACCTTCCGGCCGTTCCCGCTGCAAGCGATGGCGGAAGCGCTGGCGAAGGTGAAGCGCGTCGGCGTGGTCGACCGCTCGGTGAGCTTCGGCTGGAATTGCGGCCCGGTCTATCAGGACACGTTGGGCGCGCTCCATCACGCCGGCAAATCCATTCCGGCCGTCAGTTTCATCGGCGGTCTCGCCGGCGCCGACATCACCGTCGAGCATTTCGCCCGCGCCATCGCGCTCACGCGCGAGGCGAAATCCGGCGGCGTTCCGGACGATCCGGTCTGGCTGAACGAGAACGACTGAGCGCGCCATGCACAGCAAATACATCATCGTCGGCAGCAGCCACGCGGCGCTCGAAGCGGCGACGGCGATCCGCCTGATCGACGCCGAGGGCGCGCTGACGCTGTTGACGCGCGACGCGCATCTGCCCTATTCGCCGACGATTCTGCCTTACCTGGTGTCCGGACGGGCGCGGCCCGACAAGGTGGTTCTGCGCGGCCAGAATTATTTCCGGGACAACGCCATCGCCTACGTGCCCGGCGCGGCCGCGGTATCGCTCGATCCGGCGTGGTCGAGCCTGCGCCTCGAATCCGGCGAGACCTGGCGCTACGACCGGCTGCTGATCGCCACCGGCGCCGCGCCCGCGCTGCCGCCGGTTCGCGGCCTCGACGACGTGCCGTTTCACGTGCTGCGGTCGATGGACGACGCCGTCGATTTGCGGCAGGCGATCGGGCAAGCCCGCTCGGCGATCGTGCTGGGCGCCGGCCTGATCGGCATGCACGCCGCCGAAAACATGGCCAAGGCCGGGGTCGCGGTTTCGGTGGTCGAACTGCAGCCGCACGTGCTGTCGGGGTATTTCGAGCCCCGGGCCTCGGCGATCATCGAGCGGAGTTTCGCCCGCAACGGCGTTCGCCTGGTGCTGGGGCAATCCCTCGCCAGCGTCGAGCGGCGGGGCGAGGGATGCCTCGCGATGCTCGCGGACGGCAAGACGATCGCGGCCGATCTGCTGCTGGTTTGCACCGGGGTCAAGCCCAACATCGGATTCCTGGACGGGTCGGGCCTGGAAGTCGATGCCGGCATCCTGGTCGACGATTGGATGCGGACGAGCCTGCCGAATATCTGGGCCGCCGGCGACGTGGCGCAGGCGCGCGGCTTCTGGGGCGGCAAGGTCGTCAACGGCATTCTGCCGAACGCGGTCGAGCAAGGCCGCATCGCCGGGCTCGGCATGGCCGGCGATGCGGGCGTCAAGCCCTTTCCGGGCGCCGTGCCGCTCAACACCTACAGTTTCTTCGGACAACAGGCGATTTCCGTCGGCCGCGGCCGCGGCCATGCTGGCGCCGGGTGCCAGATCGAGATCGAGGAAAGCGGCGACGAGGCGGTCTACCGGCGCATCGTCCTCGAGGACGGGCGGTTGGCCGGTATCGCGACGATCAACGATTTCGTCGATGCCGGAATCATGTGGCAGCTCATCCTCCGGCGCACCGATCTGTCCCCGGTCAAGGCCGCGTTCATCGCCGATCCGCGGCGGGTCGGGCGGCAATTGATGTCGCAGATCTGGCGATAGGGCGCGCGCCATGGGCAAATGCTTCAGCACCCTGCAATTCCACGCGAGCCGCTGCGACGGCTGCGGCGACTGCATGACCGCCTGCGCGCAGGCCAAGGCGGATACCGACGATCCCGCTTACGCGCGCATCCGCATTCTTCCCAAGACCGAAAGCGGCGGCGTCGAGCTCGCGCTTTGCCGGCAATGCGCCGATCCGGTCTGCGTGATGAATTGTCCGTCCGGCGCGCTGTCGAAAAACGGCGACAGCGGGGTGATCGACTGGGCCGAGGGTAAATGCGTCAACTGTCTTTTGTGCACCGCCGGCTGCGCCTATGCCGGCATCGTCTATGAGGAAGCGGTCGGCCACGTCACCAAATGCGATCTGTGCGGCGGCGATCCGGCCTGCGTGAAGGCTTGCCCGAACGAGGCGCTCGAATACCGCACCGCTGCGCGCATCTTCAATGACTATGCCGACAAGGAGGACATGTTCTGCCGCGGCCTCGCGGCCTGTCACGGCTGCAATTCGGAACTCCTGATCCGCCACACCATGCGCATGGTGGGGCCGGATTCGGTCGTCGCCGCGCCGCCCGGCTGCATCCCCGGCATGGGCACGGTCGGCTATAACGGGCAGACCGGCGCCAAGGTTCCGATCTTCCATTCGCTCTTGACCAACACCGCAACCATGCTGGCCGGCGTCAAAATGCAGTACAACCGCGTCGGGCGGAACGTCACGGCGATCGCGCTGGCGGGCGACGGCGGCACCTCCGACGCCGGATTCCAGTCGGTTTCCGGCGCGGCGGAGCGCAACGACCCGATTTTATTCATCTGCGTCGACAACGAAGGCTACATGAACACGGGCATGCAGTCCTCCGGCGTGACGCCTTACGGTTCATGGACATCGACCACGCCGGTCGGCGGCCGGATGCAGGGCAAGCACACCGAGGCGAAGAATCTGCCGGTGATCATGGCGATGCACAATTGTTCCTACGTCGCCACCGCCTCGACGGCCTTCCTCGAGGACTATTACGCCAAGCTGGAAAAGGCGATCGAAGTGGCGAAGACCGGCATGGCCTATCTCCACGTCTACGCCCCTTGTCCGACCGGTTGGCGTTTTCCATCGGGAATGACGACGCAAGTGTGCCGGATGCAGGTTCGCACCAACTTCATCGCCCTGTGGGAGTACGACCCCGGAAACGGCCTGCGCTTCACCCATCCGGTCAACCGGCCGGAACCGGTCGCCGAATATCTCAAGCTGGTCGGCAAGTATCGTCATCTGAGCGAGGAGCAGGTCGCCCATATTCAGCACACGGTCGACGCCAAGATCGCTTATCTCCAGCAGTTGACGCAGATGGCGGCTTCCCGCGGCCCATAATTGCGGCCCAGCGGGGCCGGATCGAAGCCCCAAAATCGGGCGGATTCGCGCGTCGCGGCATTGGCAAAGGCGACGCGCCGTCCTATAGCATCGCCCGATGCTTGCCTTCGTCTCGCGGCCGATGGTCGTTGCGCTGACCGTCGCCTGCGCCCTGTTCATGGAGAATCTCGACGGCACGGTGATCGCCACCGCGCTGCCCGCGATGGCCGTCTCGTTCGGCGATACGCCGGTGCGGCTCAGCCTCGGCATCACGGTCTACATGATCAGCCTCGCCATTTTCATCCCGATCAGCGGCTGGGTCGCGGACCGGTTCGGCGCGCGAACCGTGTTCCGCATCGCCATCGCCGTCTTCACCCTGGGCTCGATTTTCTGCGGCCTTTGCAACAATTTGCCGGAGCTCGCGCTCTCGCGCGTGCTGCAGGGCATGGGCGGCGCGATGATGGTGCCGGTCGGGCGGCTGATCCTGCTGCGCAGCGTCGCCAAAACGGAACTCGTCCGGGCGATGGCCTATCTGACGGTGCCGGCGCTGCTGGGGCCGGTGCTGGGCCCGCCGGTCGGCGGATTCCTCACCACCTATGCGACCTGGCGGTGGATTTTCTTCCTCAACGTGCCGATCGGCATTCTGGGCATGATGCTGGTCTCGATTTTCATCGAGAATTACAAGGAAGAAGAAACGCCGCCGCTCGATTGGGCGGGATTTCTCTTGAGCGGCGGCGCGTTGGCCGGATTGGTCTACGGCCTCGATCTGATCGGCCGTTCCAACGCCTCGCCCGCCGTCGTCCTCGCCATCCTGGGCGCCAGCGTGACGGCCGGCGCGGTTTCGGTGTGGCATTTCCGGCGCCATCCGCACCCCTTGATCGACCTCTCGCTGTTGAGGATTCCGACCTATGCCTTGAGCATCACCGGCGGCTCGATCTTCCGCGTCGGCGCCGGGGCAATGCCATTTCTCCTTCCGCTCATGCTGCAGGTCGGATTCGGCTGGTCCGCCTTCACCTCGGGGTTGCTGACCTGCGCGGCGGCTCTCGGGTCCTTTACGATGAAGATGACGGCGCGTCCGATCCTGCGCGGTTTCGGCTTCCGCCGAGTTCTCATCGGCAACGGCATCGTCAGCGGCCTGTCGATCATGCTCTGCGCCCTGTTCCAGGTGACGACGCCCTATCTTTTCATTCTCGCCATCCTGCTGATGGGCGGGTTTTTCCGCTCGTTGCAATACACCAGCCTGAATACCGTGGCCTATGCCGACATCGTCCCGGCCAAGATGAGCGGGGCATCGAGCGCGGCCAGCATGATGCAGCAGCTGTCGAACGGGCTGGGGGTGGCGGCCGGCGCCTTGCTGCTGCAGCTGACGCGGTTATGGAGCGGCGGCGACACGCCGACGACGGCGGACTTCCACTTGTCCTTCGCGGTGGCGGGTTTGATCGCGCTGTCCTCGGCGCTGGTCTTTCGCGGTTTCGATCCGGCGGCGGGCGCGGAAGTCAGCGGGCATCACCGCGCGCCGGTCAAGCTCGATGCCGGCAGCGCCTGACGGAGCCGCCGCAAACCGGCTCGCGACCCGTCATAACGGACTTTTACAAATCCCGTTGCGGTGAGATACTGGAAATACCTTATATTCCACCCACGCAGGCGGGGCTTCTTCGGCCTTCCCGCCCTATTGGTTTAGGTTGCCATGACCAACGATAATTCCCGAACCGAGCAGGAACTGGCGCTTTCCAGCTTGATCATCACGACGCTCAATTTGGAAATGAAACCCTCGGACATCGATCCCGAGGCGCCGCTGTTCGGCGAGGGGCTGGGCTTGGATTCGATCGACATTCTCGAAATCGCGTTGGCCGTTTCCAAAACCTATGGCATCAAGCTGCGTTCGGACGACAAGAGCAACGAGCGCATCTTCAACTCCTTGCGCAGCCTGAACCGTCACATCTGGCAAAACCGGCCGAAGTGAAGACGCCGATGCGCGCGCGGGGCAGAATTCTCGGATACGCGGCGCTGGCGGCGTGCCCGATCGCGACCCACACCCTGCTGGCGGTGGGCTATTCGACCGGAATGGCGGCGTCCGTGAGCGCGTTCCAGGTGATCGTGTTGGGCGTCATCCTGACCGCGCGCGCGACGTATATTTACAAATGGTGGCTTTTGGGCGCGGGCGCCGTCTTGTTTCTGGCCGGCGCCTGGCTGTCGGGCCGCTATAGCCTCTTCACCACCGCGGGCATTCCCTATGTCGCGGCCTATGCCGTGATTTTGACGGTGTTTGGCACGTCCTTGCTGCCCGGCCGCGAACCGCTCATCACCGCCATCGCGCGCCGGATCCACGGCGCCTTGCGCCCCGACATCGTGATCTACACGCGGCGCGTGACCATCGCCTGGTGCTGTTTCTTCGCGTTTCAGCTGATCGTGTCGCTGACGCTCTTTTTCTGCGCGTCCACGGTCGTCTGGTCTTTCTATGTCAACGTCCTCGACCTTCCCCTGGTCGCCTTGATGTTCGGGGCCGAATACCTCTACCGCATCACGCATGTGCGCGATTGGCCTCATTCAACGGTTGCGCAGATCATCCGGGCATTTGCCCAGCGCAATGCCGCGCCGGCGAAACATCCAAGCCCCGCCGGCCCAAATCCCGCCGGTTTATCGCCATGAGTGTTTTTTCCTTCATCCGTCACGAGGGTCCCGATGCGGTGGCGGCTTACCGGGAAAACCGGCCCATCACGGTTCGCGAGTTTTGCGCCGACATCGCGGCCCTCGCCCGCGCGCTGCCTTCGCGCGCCCATGTCGTCAATCTCTGCGCGGATCGCTATCGCTTCGCGGCGGCGTTCGGCGCGGCCTTGTCGCGCGGCCAGATCAGTCTCATGCCGCCGAACAAGACCCCGGCCATGCTCGCTCAAATCGCCGCGCGATATCCGGATGTTTATTGCCTGACCGATACGGATTTCGACGCGGGCGATATCCCCGTGATGAAATATCCGGAAACCTTGCCCGCGGCGGCGGCTTCGCCGGAGGTCCCGGCCTTTCCGGCCGGGCAGCTGGCGGCCATCGTATTCACCTCCGGCTCCACCGGCGCGCCGGTGCCGAACGCGAAACCGTGGGGCGCCCTGGTGGAAAGCGCGCTCGCCGCCGGAGCCGGGCTCGGCGTCGCATCCCTGCCCGGCGCCGTATTGGTCGGCACGGTGCCGCCGCAACATATGTATGGTTTCGAGTCCACGGTGCTGCTGGCGTTGCAGCACGGCTTGGCGCTCCATGCCGGAAAGCCGTTCTATCCCGCGGATATCTACGCTTGTCTCGAAGCGTTGCCGCCGCCGCGCATGCTCGTCACCACGCCCGTCCATCTGCGCGCCTTGCTGGCGGATGAGACCGCGCCTGCCGCGGCCGAATTCGTGCTGTGCGCGACCGCGCCGCTCGCCCCGCAGCTTGCGGCCGCGGCCGAGGCGCGGTTTGGCGCGCCGCTCTTTGAGATTTACGGCTGCTCCGAGGCGGGCCAGGTCGCCCAGCGCCGGACGGCGGCAAGCGCGGAGTGGCGCTGCTTCCAGGGCATCACCTTGCGCCAGGACGATGCCGGCACCTGGGCCAGCGGCGTTCCGGTCCCGGCGGAAGTTCTGCTCAACGACGTGATCGAGCTGCGCGCTTCCGACCGGTTCCTGCTGCATGGCCGCACCTCCGATCTGGTCAATATCGCGGGCAAGCGCACGTCGCTCGCCCATCTCAACTATCACCTGAATTCGATAGCGGGCGTCCGCGACGGGGTGTTCGTGGCGCCGCCCGACGACCAAGGCGCGGTCGCGCGGCTCACCGCCTTTGTCGTGGCGCCCGGGCTGAAGCCTCAGGAGATCATCCGTGAATTGCGCCGCCGTATCGACGCGGCTTTCATTCCGCGCCCGCTGCATCTGGTCGAATCCCTGCCGCGCAATTCCACCGGCAAGCTGCCTCAGGAGGCCATCGCGAAACTGGCCGCCGAATTCGCGGAACGTTAGCCGGCTCCCAGTGTCTCATTCCGCCGAAATCAGCTTCGCCGCCGATCATCCCGCCGCCCAAGGCCATTTCCCGGGAAACCCGATCATTCCCGGCGCGGTCTTGCTGGACGAGGTCCTGGGCGCGATCGGCGCCTGGGCGGGAAGCGAAGCGGCTTTCTTCGAGATCCTGTCGGTCAAGTTTCTGCGGCCGGTGCGGCCGGGATCGCGTCTGACGCTGCGCTGGGACGACGGTGAGGGCGGCCAAGTCAAATTCCAATGCCTTTTGGCGCCGGACCAGCCGGCCGCTTCCGGCACGCTCCGCCTGGGTCCCGCGCGCCGGTGAGCAATCGGCGCCAAACCACGCCCGAGTGGATGGCACGGCGCGAGCGCAGCGCCGCCGCCGTCATCAAGCTCATGGTCTGGATCGCGTTGCGGCTCGGCCGCGGCCCGGCGCGGCTGCTGCTTTATCCGATCTGCCTCTATTACCTGGTGTTCGCGCCCGAATCCCGCCGCGCCTCGCAGCTTTATCTGGCGAAGGTGCTCGAACGCCGGCCGCGTTTCACGGATTCGTTCCGTCATTACCATGCCTTCGCCGCCTGCGCGCTGGACCGGATCTATCTGCTGAACGACCAGAAGGAAATTTTCGACCTGCGCATCGAGGGCGAGGAATTCGCCGATGAATTGTCCGCGCGCGGCGAGGGCTGCCTGCTGGTGGGTGCGCATCTCGGCAGTTTCGAGGTGTTGCGCAGCCTGGGCGAGCGCAAGCCCGGGCTGCGCGTCGTTCTCGTCATGTATGAAGAGAACGCGCGCAAGATCAACGCGGCGCTCAACGCCATCAACCCGCGGCACGACGTCGAGATCATCCCGTTGGGGAGGCCCGATTCCATGCTCAAGATCGAGGAGACGATCGATCGTGGCTGCTTTGTCGGCATCCTCGCGGATCGCAGCCTCGGCGATGAAGGGCAGGCGCGCATTCCCTTTCTCGGCGAGAAGGCGGCGTTTCCGGTCGGTCCGTTCCGGATTGCCGCCATGCTGCGGCGCCCGATCGTCCTGATGTTCGCCCTCTACCGCGGCGGAAACCGCTACGACGTTCATTTCGAGCGTCTGACCGATTGGTCGGGGGTGCCGGCCCGCGGGCGCGACGAGGCGGCGCGGCAGGCCCTGGCCGCCTATGTGAAACGGCTCGAGCATTATTGCCGCGCGGCGCCTTATAACTGGTTCAATTTTTATGACTTCTGGAAATAAGCCCAAACGCCGCAACGCGGCGCTGATCCTGGCGTTGCTGTGCGTGGCCGGAGCCGCGTTTCCCGCATCGCCCGCGCGCGCCGGCAACACCGTCGAGCATCCCGGCTCCGGCGCCGCTCTGCAACAGATCATGCTCGGGCTCCAATCGGTCAAGCAGTCGCGGGCGCGGTTCGTCGAGCGGAAATATCTGCACATGCTCAACCAGCCGCTCGAATCCTCGGGCACCCTGATCTATGCCGCGCCCGGCCATCTCGAGAAAAACACCGAACGGCCCAAGCCCGAAAGCCTGGTGGTCGACCGCGACAATCTCACCGTCACCGGCGGCCCCGACGGCCAAAGCCGCAGCCTGTCCTTGTCCGACAATCCCGAGATCGGCGCGATCGTCGAAAGCGTCCGCGCGACCTTGGCGGGTGATGACGAGAGCCTCAACCGCTTCTACGCGGTGCGATTGCAGGGCAGTCTTCCGGCCTGGACCCTGCTGCTCGAGCCGCGCGACCCCAAGGTTTTGGCGATGGTCAGCTCGATCCGCATCACCGGGCGGAATAGCCGGATCGAGTCGGTCGAAACCTTCGAGGCCGGCGGCGACCGTTCGGTCATGACCGTCCTGCCGGACCACCCATGAGCGGGAGAGGCCTTTGGCGCGTCGGCCTCTGGCTGGCGGGCGTGGCGGCCTGCGCCGCCATCGTCGGCACCGCCCGGTTCAGCGCCGATCTTTCCACGTTCCTGCCGCGCTCGCCCTCGGCGGCGCAGGAGATATTGGTGGAGCAATTGCGCGACGGCGTGGTGTCGCGCCTGATCCTGGTCGCGATCGAAGACGCGCCCCCATCCGTGCTGGCGCCGCTCAGCAAGACCATGGCCGCCCAATTGCGCACATATCCCGATTTCGTCTCGGTCAACAACGGCGACGATCAGAGCCTGGCGAAGGACCGCGACTTCCTGTGGCGCAACCGCTACCTGCTCAGCCCCGATGTTTCGCCGGAGCATTTCACCCCGGCCGCGCTGCGCCGGGCGCTCGAGAACGACCTGCAGCTGCTGGGCTCGGCGGCGGGCGCGATGGTCAAAACCATGCTGCCGGAAGATCCGACCGGAGACATGCTGCGCGTGATCGGGCAATTCCAGGGGGGCGAGCATCCGGCCTCGCGCGACGGCGTCTGGTTCTCGCCGGATATCAGCCGCGCGCTGCTGGTGATCCAGACGAGCGCGCCGGGTTTCGACGCCGACGCCCAGCAACGCGATCTGCTTCTCATCGACGGCGCCCTGTTGGCGGCCAAGGCGGCGACGCCCGGATCGCAGGATGCGCGCCTGCTCGAGAGCGGCCCCGGCGTGTTCACGGTTCGCATCCGCGACCAGGTGAAAGAGGACGCGTTCCGGCTTTCGATTCTCGCGACGCTGGCGGTGGCGGGCCTGTTGTTACTGGTCTACCGCTCGCCCGTGATGCTGGTGCTGGCGCTTTTGCCGGTGGCGACCGGCGCGCTCGCCGGCATTGCCGCGGTCAGCCTCGGCTTCGGCTCGGTGCACGGCATCACGCTGGGTTTCGGCGTCACCTTGATCGGCGAAGCGGTCGATTACGCCATCTATCTCTTTACCCAAACCGCGCCCGGCCGCCCGCCGGAGGAGACGCTGCCACGCATCTGGCCGACCCTGCGCCTGGGCGTGCTGACGTCGGTGTGCGGCTTCAGCGCCATGCTGCTGTCCAGCTTCCGCGGCCTGGCGCAGTTGGGATTGTTTTCCATCGTCGGCTTGATCGTCGCCGTCAGCGTCACCCGCTGGGTTCTGCCCGTCTTGCTGCGCCGGGATTTCGCCACCGTCCGCTCGACCCGGTTCGGTCCGGCGATCATGCGGCTGGTTTTGCGCGTGCGCGCCTTGCGTTACCCGCTGCTGATCCTGGTGCTGGCCGCCGCTTCCCTGCTGGCGTTCAGGCACGGCAATTTGTGGGACGATGAATTGTCGAGCCTGAGCCCGGTCTCGCAACAGGATCAGCTGCTCGACCGGCAATTGCGCAACGATCTGGGCGCGCCCGATGTGCGCTACATGGCGGTCGTCAACGCCCCCGGCGAGCAGCAGGCGCTGGCGGCCAGCGAGACCCTGGGAACGTCGATTCAGCGGATGGAAGGGGAAGGCATTCTGGCGGGTTTCGATTCACCCGCGTTTTATCTGCCGAGCGAATCCACGCAACGCGCGCGCCAGGCCGCCATCCCCGCGGCTCCGGCCTTGCGCGCCAATCTCGATCAGGCGCTTTCCGGCCTGCCGTTCCGATCCCAAACCTTCGCGCCTTTCCTCGCCGACGCGGCGGAGGCCAAGAATCAGCCCCTGCTCGACCGCGACAGCCTGCGCGGCACCAATCTGGCGGCAAAGCTCGACGGGTTGCTGATCCGGCGTGGCGGGGACTGGACCGCCTTGCTGCCCTTGCGCGGGGTGGCCGATCCCGATCGCCTCAAGGCCGAAATCGCCTCCTCCGGCCAGGCCGGAATCCTGCTGCTCGATCTCAAGGGCGATTCCGACCGGCTCTACCAGAGCTATCGCCACCAGGCGATGCTGCTGGCGCTGTTGGGCGCGCTGGCGATCGTCGCCCTGCTCTTCCTGAGCTTCCGTTCGCCGCGCCGCGTTTACGCGGTGGTGGCGCCGCTGGCCGCCGCGGTCGTCGTCACCGTCGCGCTGCTGGCCGCTTCCGGCGGCAGGCTTTCCATCTTCAACCTGGTCGGGCTTCTGCTGGTGGTGGGCGTCGGCTCCAATTATGCGCTGTTCTTCGAACGGCGGGATGCCGGCGGGGAAGCCTCCGCGCGACTGCTTCGCGAACGCATCATCGTTTCGCTGATGCTCGCCAATCTTTGCACCGTGATCGGCTTCGGCGTGCTCACATTTTCACGCATCCCCGTCCTGCACGGCATCGGCATGACGGTCGCCATCGGCGCGATACTGAGCCTGGTCTTTTCCGCCATCCTCTCTATGTCAAAGGACGACAGAGACCAAGCCGGGCCTTGATTCCAGCCAAGCTCCTGTTCATTCCCGCGCGCGGCGGCTAAAATGCCGTCTCATCCTCGCGGACCATAAAATTGCAACCACTCGTCCTCAGTAATTTTTCCATCGTCAGCAGCCTGGGAGACGGGCTCGATGCGACCTTGGACGCCTTGCGCACCGGCAGGATCGGCCTGGCGCCGTGCCGGTTCGAAACCGTCAAGCTGCCCACCTATGTCGGCGAGGTCCCCGGCCTCGACGATCCCGCGAACCTTGCCGCGGCCGCGTGCCGCAACAGCCGCGTCGCCCGGCGCGCGCTCGAACAAGAGGGGTTCGCGCGCGCCGTGGCGGCGGCGCGGGAGAAATACGGGCCGGATCGTATCGGCGTCTTCGTCGGAACCAGCACGTCGGGAATTCTCGAAACCGAACTGGCCTATCGCCAGCGCAACAGCGCGACCGGCAGGCTCCCCGCCTCGTACGACTACGCCAAATCGCACAATACGTTTTCCGTCGCCGGTTTCGTGGCCGAGCATCTCGAGATCGACGGGCCGGCCGTGGCGTTGTCTTCCGCTTGCGCCACCACCGCCAAGGTCTTCGGCGCGGCATCGCGCATGATTGCGTCGGGGCTGTGCGACGCCGCCATCGTCGGCGGCGCCGATTCGCTGTGTCTGACCACTCTCTATGGGTTTCACTCGCTCAACCTGCTCTCCACACAGCCTTGCCGCCCGTTCGATCGGGCGCGCGACGGCATCTCGATCGGCGAAGGGGCGGGTTTCGCGCTGCTCGAAAAACCGGCCGGGGACAACGCGGAGGACGCGGTGATTCTGCTGGGCGTGGGCGAGAGCAACGACGCGCATCACATGTCGACGCCCCATCCCGAAGGCGTCGGCGCGCGCCTGGCGATGGAACGCGCGCTCGTCTCGGCCAATCTCGCGCCGAAGGATATCGACTACATCAACCTGCACGGCACGGCCACCAAGCCCGGCGACGTTTCCGAGGATATCGCGGTGACCGGCCTGTTCGGCACGGACACGCCGTGCAGTTCGACCAAGGGGCAAACCGGACATGCCCTTGGCGCCGCCGGCATCATCGAGGCGATCATCTCCAGCTTGAGCATCCGGCACGGCCTGTTGCCCGGCTCGCCGAACACGCAAGACCTGGATACGAGCCTGCGCAGCCGCTACATCGTCAAGAGCCAGAAGGCGCGGGTCGATCGCGTGATGAGCAATTCCTTCGGCTTCGGCGGCATCAATTGCAGCCTGATCTTGGGTCGCGCATGACGATCGAGGCTTATATAGAAGGCGTGGGGCTTTGCGGTCCCGGCCTGCCGGGCTGGGAGTCGAGCTGCGCCATCCTGGCGGGCGTTCGGCCTTACGTGTCCGCGCCGGCCGTGGTGCCGCCTTCGGCCTTGTTGCCGGCGAATGAACAGCGCCGCATGGTCTCGACCGTCAAGCTGGCGATGGCGGTCGGCAGCGAAGCCATTTTTCACGCCGGACGGGACGCCGCGGTCACGCCCACGGTGTTCACCTCGTCGAGCGGCGACGGCGATACCGTCCACCAGATTCTCGAAGCGCTGACGACGCCGGAACGCGAAGTATCGCCGACGCGTTTCCATAATTCGGTCCACAATGCGCCGGCGGGCTACTGGAGCATCGCCACCCGCTCGCGCGAACCGACCACGACGCTATGCGCTTACGATGCGAGCTTCGCCGCGGGATTGCTCGATGCCGTTGCGCAGGCGAGCGCCGAGGACCGGCCGATCGCGCTCATCGCCTACGATCTGCCCTATCCCGAGCCGTTGAACACCGTGCGGCCGATCGTCTCGCCATTCGGCACCGCCTTGGTCTTGAGCCCGCGGGCCACCGATCATTCGCTGGCCCGGCTGACCATCGCGTTGCAACGCGCGGGAAGCGAACCCACGCCCATGCCCGACCCGGCATTGGAAAAACTGCGCCGCGGCAATCCCGCCGCGCGCAGCCTTCCGCTGCTGGCCGCGCTGGCGCGCCATGCGGCCGAAACGGTGGCCGTGGAATACATGGGGGCCAAGCGTCTCATGGTCGAGGTGACGCCCATCGAATCCCAATCCCGCCTCGGCCGGTCGGCATGATGATGGGCCCGGCTGAAATCGCCACGCTGATCCCGCATGAAGGAACCATGTCTCTCTTGGCCGAAATCCTGCGTTGGGATGCGAACGCGATACGCTGCGTGGCGTCCAGTCACCACAATCCGGCGAACCCGCTGCGCCGCGGCGGCCGGCTCCATGCCGTCTGCGGCATCGAATACGCCAGCCAGGCGATGGCGGCGCATGGCAGGCTGGCGGGCGGCATCGACCGGCGTCCACGCGGCGGCTACCTGGTCAGCGTGCGCGACGTGGTTTGTCATGTCGCTTATCTCGACGATCTCGCGGATGACATCGTCGTCGATGCCGAAAAGCTTTCCGGCGACGGGTTGAGCGTGATTTACAGTTTCAGACTGGGTAGTGGCGACCGCGAGCTGCTGCGCGGCCGCGCCGCCGTGGTGCTGGACGCGGATAAGGCATGAAACGCGCTCTGGTGACCGGCGGCAGCGGCGCGATCGGAGCGGCGATCTGCAAGAAACTCGGCGCCGAGGGGCACCATGTCCTGGTCCATGCGAATCATCGCCTCGCCCAGGCCGAGGCCATCGCGGCCGAGATAACCGCCGCGGGCGGCAAGGCCGAGGCGGTCGCCTTCGACGTCGCCGATGCCGCCGCGTCGGGCGACGCGCTGGAACAGCTCCTGGAAGCGGGCGCCATTCAGATCGTCGTCAACAACGCCGGCATTCACGATGACGCGGTCATGCCGGGCATGAGCCGCGAACAATGGGCGCGGGTGATCGACGTTTCGCTCAACGGCTTCTTCAACGTCACGCAGCCTTTGTTGCTGCCCATGATCCGCACGCGCTGGGGACGCATCATCGCCATGTCGTCGATCGCGGGACAGATGGGCAATGCCGGCCAGGTCAATTATGCCGCCGCCAAGGCCGGTCTCCACGGCGCGACCCGATCGCTCGCGCGCGAGTTGGCCAGCCGCGGCGTCACCGTCAACGCCGTCGCCCCGGGCATCATCGCCTCGCCGATGTCGGACGCCGTTTTCAGCAAGGACATGATCGACCGGCTGGTGCCGATGAAACGCGCCGGCACGCCGCAAGAAGTCGCCGAGTTGGTCGCTTTTCTGACGTCCGACCGCGCCGCCTATATCTCCGGCCAGATCATCGGCATCAACGGCGCGACGATCTGAGCCGCCGCGGCAGCAGAACCGGCAGGCGCATCAGAAAGCCCAGCATCAGCCGCAGATGCATCCAGACGAGCAGGGCGTTGTCGCGCCAATAATGGAAATGCGATACGCCGCCTTCCTCGGGCCGGAAATATCGCACCGGCGCCGGAATATTGACGATCGGCAAGCCCCGCCAACACAGCCGCACCGCCGCCTCGGCCTCGAAATCGAAGCGCCGCATCCACCGCACCCTTGCCATCACGGCGCAGAGCGGCGCAATCGGATAAACCCGGAAGCCGCACAGCGAATCGCCGATCCCGGTCCAGAGTGTTTCCAGATTGGCCCACCCATTGGAGACCCTGCGCCCGTAGACGCGCAGCCACGGCGCGCTGTCATCGAAGACCGGCAGGCCCAGGATCAGCGCATCGGGATTGCCTTGCGACGCCGCCATGAATTGCGGGATGGAAGATGCCGGATGCTGACCATCGGCGTCCATCGACAGCGCATGGGTAAATCCCGCGGCCAATGCCGCGCCGAGCCCGTGCCGCATCGCCGCGCCCTTGCCCTGGTTTCGCGCCAGGGTCAGTACCCGCAAGCCGGGATCGCCCGCCGCCATCCGCGAAAGCGCTTCCCCGGTGCCGTCGGTGCTGCCGTCCACCACGACCCAGACCGGCGCCCAATAACGCCTGGCCTCGCGGACCGTCTCGAACAGTCTCGCGCCCGTGTTGTAGCTGGGGATGAGAACGAGATGCGTCGCGGAATCCGGGATCATGCCGGGAACGTCGCGCGTCTCATGCAGGGTCTTTAGGTGCTTTCCGGCGCGGATTTGCGCATGCGCCGGAGCATTCTCCAGGTCTCCAGGCTCGATTTCAGGATCGTCAGGCTGGTGATGTAATACGCGATCTTGAAGCCCAGCAGCTTGATGCGAATGGGGAGGGGACGGAAAACATCGCCGGCGAGGACCGAAAGCACGGCTTCCTCGATGCGGAAGACGTTGCGCTTGACCATCAGCAGATGGCGCATCGCCGGCGTCGGAGCGCGCTGGATATACCAGGAATAAATATCGATCGCGCGGCGGATTTCGGCCTCAAAGCTCTTATATGCCAGCTCCTTCTTGGCCGGTTCGTGCAGGCAGGTGCTGACCACGTCGGCGCCCAGGAAAGCGCTGTTCATGGCGAGATAGACCCCGGTCGAGAACAGCGGGTCGACGAAGGCGAAGGCGTCGCCCAGCATGATGTAATTATCGCCGGTCATGCAGGCGCATTTATAGGAATAATTGCCGGTGGCGGTCACGGGTGAGACCATCTTGGCGTCCTTGAGCCGCTCGACGAGATCGGGCGCGAGCGCGATCGTATCCATGAAGAACTTGGTCATATCGCTTTTACGCGCCTTGAAATATTGCGGGCTCGCCACGGCGCCGATGCTGGTCGCGCCGTCGGCCAAGGGAATGAACCAGATCCAGCCCCGATCGAACCAGAAAACGGTGATGTTGCCTTCCTCTTTTCCGGAGAGGCGCTTGGCGCCGGTGAAATGGGCGAACATCGCCGCGCTGGCATGCCTGGGGTTGCGCTGTTTGAAGCCGAAGCGGTTCGCCAGCAGGGTGTCCCGGCCGGTGGCGTCGACCAGGAATTTCGCGCGCCAGCGGCGGCTTTCGCCCTGGCTGGTCTGGCCCTTGACGCGCACGCCTTGCTGGGGCCCCAGGAAACTCCACGTCGGAAACGCGGCATTCCTCGACGACGGTGGCGCCCTTGGAAGCCGCGTTTTTCAGCAGGATGTGGTCGAATTCGGAGCGGCGCACCTGATAGGCATAGGGAAAGTTCTTGTCCCAGGCATTGGCGAATTCGAATTTGACGGATTTCTTCTTATGCGTGGGCGAGACGAATTCAGCGCCGTATTTGACGATGCCGATCCGTTTCACTTCGTCGGCGACGCCGAGCTTCTCGATCAAGGGGAGGTTGAGCGGCAGCAGCGATTCGCCGATGTGAAACCGCGGATGCTTGTCCTTTTCCACCAGCACGACGCGTTCGCCGCGCTGGGCCAGCAGAGCCGCCACCGTCGATCCGGCGGGGCCGCCGCCGACCACCAGGACATCACATTCCGTTTCGGCCAGGGTTTCGGACATTCAAACCTCGGATGTTGCAAACCGCGCGAAACTTACCACGTCCCGGCCTCCATAGATGGCTTCAAGCGCCGTCGCCGTACATGTTAGACTGCCGGCAATGGCCGACACGAAAGCAAAGCACGGCGGCTTATCGGCAAAGGCGCGGGCGTTCTTTTTCCTGGCCGCCTTCCCTTGCTCTTTTGCGGCCGTTCCCGCCGCTCTTGCCGGCGAGGCCGGGCTTTATTCCTCACTCTACCCCTATTATGCCGAAGTTTGCGCGGTCTCTCAAATCCTCAAAAAACCCGGTTTCGGGGCCGACATCCGCGGCGAACCCGGCGGCCATGCCGTGCTCTATTTGAACGGCGTGTGCCGGAAAAAAGACGCCCATTATCCGGTGCTGGAGATGTGCGACCCCGCCACGCCGCCCGACCAGCAGGGCGTCGGCATCAGCGTCAATTCGCATTTCAAGAACGCGAACTGGGCCGCAATTCCCGGCCGCGATTTCCTCTTCGGCGGCGGCCTGGCCGCCAATGCGCGCGTCACGCGCGAGGCCTATCGCCAGACCCAGGCCCGGGCCAAGGCCATGGGTATTTACGACGGCGTGGAATTCCACGACGAGGTCTTCGACGACATGCCGCCCGGCTGGTCGCGGGCCGACTACAAATACGAGGTCTCGATCGGGACCGATTATGCGATCAATTTCGCCCGCGACCGCTATTGCGCGCGCGTCCCCTTGGACCGCGAAAAAATGACGGCGGTCGTCGATTACCTGAACGGCCTGAACGACATCTACAAGAGCGGCAAGACCGAATACGTGTGGAGCGTGGTGCAGGACAACTGTTCCCACATAACGCATAACGCGCTCGCCGCCGCCGGGGTATGGGACAGCGATCCGACCGGACGGTTTATCGCCTTCGCCGCCTTCGATTTCCCGGTGCCGAAAAACGAATTCATCAATCAGCTCGAGCGCACCAACGATCTGCCGCTCGACGATCCGCTCAAGCTCTATGCCGATCCGATGACGCGGCAATCGCTGATGCGCGAGGACTGGCTTCCCACCGAGCCGGGCGCGCTCGCGGAAATCGTGCGCGCCAGGCCGAACAACGACGTCTACGATACCGATGTCGAGCTGATCTTCTACGATTGGCCGGTTATCGAGCCTTATCATCGGCGGTTTGATGCGATCGCGGCCGATCCGCGCTATTTCGACCTTCGCGCCAATCTGGCTTATTTCGCAAAGCTTTATGAAAGCATTCTGGCCGATAAAAAGCCGCTCGCCTGGTATCTGAAACAAGCCGGCGAGCGCGGTCCCGGCAAACAGCCTTCCTTGCTGGCATCGACGGCTTCACGCCGCGAATTCTCCGCTTTCTATGCCCGCTACTACCGCTATCTGGCCCAGGAGAGCGCGCGGGTAAATTCCGAACTTGCCGCTTTGCCGCCGGTCCCCGCCGCCGGCAATTCCGCGACCGGCGAAGTCAGCGCGAGCGACGCGCGGCGGATGCGGCAGTAGATCGTAAAAAAGTCGGGCCGTGGATCGGTTCGCGGCCACGGCAACCGGAGTCCTTGGTCTCTTGTCTGGCGGGCGTTTCCGAACCGTCTTGTCCGTTTGGCCGGATTTGGTGCATTATTTCAGCATTCGCAGGTTGCGTTCGATAAAATAAAAATGCGAGCCAGGGAGGTATCATGACCAACAAGATCATCGGGCGGTTTGCGCCCGTTCTGTCATTATGCGCGCTGGCCGTCCTCGCGGTACCGGCGCGCGCCGCCGAACCCTATGAAATCCAAGTCCTTCTGCCTTTGACCGGCGGCGCGGCCTTTCTCGGCCAAGGCGAGCAGATCACGCTCGGCATCGTGGAAAAAGTCGTCAATAGTTCGGGCGGCATCCACGGCCGTCCGGTTCATTTCGACATTCACGACGACCAGACTTCGCCCCAACTGGGCGTGCAGCTCGCCAATGAGATACTGGCGAAAAAGCCCACCGTGATGATGGGATCGTCCTTGGTCGCGATCTGCCGCGCGATCGAGCCGCTGATGAGCAATGGCCCGGTCGATTATTGCTTTTCGCCCGGCGTCCATCCTGAGTCCGGGAGCTATGTCTTCACCGCCAGCGTGTCGACGCTCGATCTCGCCACGTCCCTGATCCGTTATTACCGCCTGAAGGGTTGGACCAAGATCGGTCTCATCTTCAGCACCGATGCCACCGGCCAGGACGCGGAAAACGGCATCAAAGCGATTCTGGCCCAGCCCGAGAATAAAGACATGACCGTGACCGACACCGCGCATTTCAACACCACGGATCTCAGCGTCGCGGCGCAAATAGCCGAAATCAAGAATTCGGGCGCCCAGGCGATGATCGCCTGGAGCACCGGCTCGCCGATCGCCACCATCTTCCGCGGCATCCAGGAAGTCGGGCTCGATATTCCGGTCGGCACCACCGACGGCAACATGACTTACGCGCAGATGAAGCAGTACAAGGACTTCCTGCCGAAGCAACTCTACATTCCCGCCGCGCAGTGGGTCGTGACCGATGACAAGCAGCTGCCGCCGGCGGTCGCGGAGAAGCACAAGGTCTTCTACAAATTCTTCCAGGATGCCGGCGTCAGGCCCGATATCCCCTCCGAGCTTTCTTGGGATAACTCGATGATCATCGTCGATGCGCTCAGGAAGCTTGGGCCCAATGCCACGGCGCAACAAGTCCGCGACCACATCGCAAACCTGAAAGGTTTCGCCGGCGTCAACGGCATCTACGACTTCACCAAGACGCCGCAACGCGGGCTTGATGTTTCGGATTCGGTCGTGACCCGCTGGTCGCCGCAGCTGGATACCTGGGAGGTCGTGAGTAAGCCGGCCGGGGTGCCGCTCAAGTGATATCCGCCTAGGCGGCGAGCCCGGCGCGCCGGTAGTCGAAGGCGATCGGTTCGATTTCGCCGCGGAAGATGGCGGCGATGCGCGCTTCGGAAAGGGGCAGGCTGAATTGCGCGTTGCGCATGCGGATGCGCTGCTGCATCTGCGCCGTCACCAGTTCGCCGAGCAATTTCCAGTCTGCATCGCTCAGGCCTTCGGTGACGATGTTGGCGATGCCGGCCAGCATGTGCCCGAATTCGTCTTCATAGACCAGCGCGCAAGCCTCGGCGATCTTGGCCTCGACGCCGCCCTTGCCCTTGAGCGCCATGCCCTCGCGGAACAGGCCGCAATAGCCGCCCTCGGTCAGCTTGCAGGCGCGCATGCCGATGCCGCCGTGCTGGTCCTGGTGACGGTAGCGCAATGCGGTGAGCGCGTCGTCCTCGGGCCAGGACTTGAGGATTTGCGGGTTGAGCCGCGACGATCCCGCCGGCCGCAATGCGTCGTATACGTCGGCGAAGGCGCAATAATGCGAGAACTCGGCCTTGAGACCCTCGACGATGTCGAGCATCTCGTGCCGGTCGAGCGTCAGGTCGATCTTGTCCGCATTGGCCACGACGTTTTTCGCGACGCCGATGAAGACGCCGCCGCGGTCGTATTTGCCGACGCCCGAGCCCCAGAATTCCTTGAAGCACTGCCGCGCCAGCCAGAGGAGATCGGTTTCACGATTGCGCTTGGGCGAGGTCCAGTAGGTGCGGACGACCTCGGACTCGCCCGCCCAATAAGGCGCGGCAACCGCGATCAGCCTTTGAAGCCGAGCATCGACCGCCATGATCGTCCTCCCGTTCTATCTTTTGTCGTTTGATCGCAGCGTAGGTTGGAATGGCCGATTTTTCAATCCGGCCGGGGGGGGGCGAGGCAGGACGAGGCCAAACATCGTCATCGTTCGGCGCCGATGGATCGGGCGGCGGCGGCAATGGCCTGGGCGTCGATGCCATAGGCGCGGTAGAGATCGGGGATGTCGCCCGATTGGCCGAACTGCGAAACCCCCAACGGCTTGAGGCGCTGTCCGCGTACCGTGCCGAGCCAGGCGAGGGTCAGCGGATGGCCGTCGAGCACCGAAACCAACGCCGCGTCGCGCGCGAGCTTCGCCAACAGTCCGGCGATGTGGGATTGCCGGCCGCGCGCCTGCCAATCGGCGTAGAGCCGGCTGGGCGAGGTCACGACCAGGAGCCCAATTCGCGGATTGCGCTCGCCCAGCCACGCCACCGCGTCGATCGCTTCGGGCAGAATTGCGCCCATGGCGACGATCGCAAGATCGCCGCCGGGCGCGGGCTCGCGCAGCCAATAGCCGCCGGCGGCGATCCCATCCTTCAGCGCCGCATCCATCGTTCGTTGTGGTTGTTCAATGGGCCGCGTCGACAGGCGCAGATAGACCGAGCCGCCGGAATCATCCTGCATATGCGCGAAACCCCATTCCATCGCCGCCTGCAATTCGTCCACATAAGCCGGCTCGAAATAGGCCAGGCCCGGTTGCCCCATGCCAATCAAGGGCTCGATCACCGATTGATGCGCGCCGCCTTCGGGCGCGAGCGAGATGCCGCTCGGCGTCGCCACCACCATGAAGCGCGCATCCTGGTAACAGGCGTAGTTGAGCGCATCGAGGCCGCGGGCGATGAACGGATCGTAGAGCGTGCCGACCGGCAAAAGCCTTGTGCCGAATATCGGCTCGGCCAATCCCAACGCCGCCAGCAGCAGGAACAGATTGTTCTCGGCGATGCCGAGTTCGATATGGCGTCCCGACGGCCCCAAAACCCATTTCTGCGCCGAGGGCAGATGCCGCTCGCGGAACAAATCGGCCTTGGCCGCGCGCGCGAACACGCCGGCCTGGTTGACCCAGCCGCCGAGATTGGTCGACACCGTCACGTCGGGCGAGGATGTGACGACACGCCGCGCGAAGTCGCCGGAGGATCGGCCGATCTCGTTCATGATCTTGCCGAAGCCCTCCTGGGTCGACATCGCGGCCGAGGCGCGCAAGCTCACCGCCGGCATCGGCAGCGCCGGCAAACGTTCCGGGGACGCCGGACGTTCCGCGGCGATGGGCACATCGGCCAGGAAGGCGCGCAGTTCGTTGGGCGCGACGCCGAGACCGGCATCCGGGCTCCATTCCTCGCCGTCGGGAATTTTCTGCGCCGCCTTGAAGGCCGCCACCTGCGCCGGATTCATCAGCCCGGCGTGATTGTCCTTGTGGCCGGCCAAGGGCAGGTTCCAGCCCTTGATGGTGTAGGCCACGAAACAATGCGGGGTTTCGTCGTCCCCCGCGGCGTCGAAGGCCTCGACCAGCGACGCCATGTCATGACCGGCGAGATTGGTCATGAGCTTGTGAAGCGCCTCATCGTCATGCGCGGCGAGCAAGGCGTCTATCCCCGGCGCCTTGCCGAGATCGGCTTGCAGCCGCGCGCGCCAGGCGGCTCCGCCCTGGAAGGTCAGCGCGGCATAAAGATCGTTCGGGCAATCGTCGATCCAGCTGCGCAGCTTGCCGCCGCCGGGCCCGGCGAATGCCGATTCGAGCAGCTTGCCGTATTTGAGCATCACCACTTTCCAGCCCACGGTGGCGAAGAACTGCCGGATCTTCTGGAACAGAAGGTCATCGATCACGCCGTCGAGGCTCTGGCGATTGTAGTCGATCACCCACCAGAGATTGCGCACGTCCTGCTTCGAGCCTTCGAGCAGCGCCTCGAACACGTTGCCCTCGTCGAGTTCGGCGTCGCCCATCACCGCGATCATGCGGCCGGGCGGCTGGCCGTCCGGCGCCAGCTTTTGCAGCCGCACATAATCCTGCACCAGTGCCGCGAACAGAGTCATGCCGACGCCGAGGCCGACCGAGCCGGTGGAGAAATCGACCTCGGTTTTGTCCTTGGTGCGCGAGGGATAGGATTGCGCGCCGCCGAAGCCGCGGAAATTCTCGAGTGCCGTACGGCTTTGCCGCCCGAGCAGGTATTGGATGGCGTGGAAGACCGGCGCCGCATGCGGCTTGACCGCGATGCGGTCGGCGGGCCGCAAGCCGTGGAAATAGAGCGCGGTCAGCACCGTCACCGCCGAGGCGCAGCTCGCCTGATGCCCGCCCACCTTCAAGCCGTCGCGGTTTTCGCGGATGTGGTTGGCGTGATGGATCATCCAGGTCGAGAGCCACAGCACCTTGCGCTCCAGCGCGCGCAGCATCTCAAGGCGCGGGGCGCGTAACGGGGCGGATGGGGGCGGCTTTCTTTGCGGCAGGGCCATGGCTCAAGGGATAACCCGCAACCAAGCGGCACATCATTGCGAAAATGCCAAGAATATGGTGAGATTTTGGATTATAATTGTGCAGGAGTATCTATCTTGAGCGAAAAATTGCGCCAAACCGCGCTCGACGCCATCGACCGCAAAATCCTGGCCTTGCTCCAGGAGGACGCGAGGCTGGCCAATGTCGAACTCGCCGACAAGGTGGGATTGAGCCCGTCGCCCTGTTTGCGGCGCGTGCGCGACCTGGAAGCGGCGGGAATCATCCGCCGCTATGTGACGCTGCTCGACCCGGCCGCGGTCGGGCTGCCGGTCAGCGTCTTCGTCAACGTCACGCTCGAACGCCAGGTGGAACAGGCGCTCGAACGCTTCGAGGCGGTGATCCTGAAACGGCCCGAAGTGATGGAATGCTATCTCATGACCGGCGACGCCGATTACCTGCTGCGCGTCGTCATCGCCGATCTCTCGGCCTATGAGCGGTTCCTGATCGAGCATTTGACGCGCGTGCCGGGCGTCGCCAGCATCAAATCGAGCTTCGCCCTTAAACAAGTGAAGTATCGCACCGCGCTTCCGCTCGACATCTGATTCTCCGATCAATTCCAGCGCCGGCCGCTCTCGGAGTTTTTCACCGACGCCCCCAGGCGTGACTTGCCGGCCGCAAGAGGCTAAAGTCCGGGCCCTGGAGGAGAGCCATGACGGGGTTTTACGACAAGAAGCCGGGTCAGCAGCCGGGACCCGAACATCCGCACGATCATCCCTTGCCCGAACACGACCATCCGCATCCGCATGGCCACGAGCATGGCCACACGCACGATCACGCGCACGATAATTTCGGCCATGGCCACAATTCCGAGCGCGACGTGGTGTGGGAGCGCTGGCAGAAGAAACGCACCTTCGTGCGCGCGCTCGAAGGCACCTATAGCGACCTGGCCAAGGAGTTACTGGACCAGCCGCGGGTCTATTCCTCGAAGAACGTGCCGTGGAAAGGCGGCCCGCAGCTCTGGGGCAAGCACATCATCAGTCCGCAGGCTTCGCGGGTCACGCAGTCGATCGAGACGCATATTGAAGTCTATGCTCCGGGAGCCTACGGCCAGAAACACGGCCATCTCAACAGCGCGGTGTTCTATGTCCTGAAGGGCCGCGGCCACGACGTGCATGACGGCCGCCATATCGACTGGCGGGCGGGCGATTGCATGTTCGTCGAGAACGGCTGCGTCCACCAGCATTTCAACGACGATCCCGACAACGAAGCGATCCTGCTGGTGTTCAAGGCAAAACCGCTTTTCCTGTTCATGCATCTGCTCTATCAGAAGATCGTGTCCTTTCCGCCGGATACGCCGCCGGTGGGACACGAAGACTACGCGCCACCGACGCATCTCTAAGGGGCATCCGATGAATCCCGCCAAAGCGCCTGAAGAACGCGATGTTGCCCACAGCGGCGCCCAGACCTGCAACTTCCGCGCCGATGACATCCGCAACTCGGCCACGTTCCGCGCCGCCTACGAAACAGCCACCAACCTGGTGCGCGCCGAGGACATGCCCTTCGAGCGCTCGCCGGACGGGCTGATCAAGCACATGGTCAATGCGCGCATGAACACGCGCGAGATGTGCGTCGAGGCCTATATGCAGTTCCTGCCGCAAGCGGGCCGTTCCGGCAAGCACCGCCACATGTGGGAGGAGATCATCTTCGTCGCCGAGGGCGAAGGCTACGATTTGCACTGGGATCTCAAATTCGACTGCGTCGACAAATACGAATGGGAATGGCAAACGGAGCCCAAGAAAAATCAATGGCAGGCCGGCGACTTCATCTACGTGCCGCCGTTCTCGATCCACCAGCATTTCAATTCCGGCAAGACCGAGGCGCGCCTCGTCGTCATCAGCAACCGCATCGTCAAGGCCATGGGATTCGACTGGCTCGACCAGCTCGAACATGCGCCGGGTTTTTAGGCGCCATCGAGAATAGGAGCCGCCATGTATCGTCTCTTCATCTTCATCCTCGCCGTCGCGGTTTCGCTTTTCCAGCACGCCCCGGCCGAGGCGCATCTCTACGGCGCCTATGGCGCGGGCTTCGAGGGCGGTTTCGTCCATCCCTTTTCCGGCCTCGATCACATGCTGGCGATGGTGGCGGTGGGATTGTGGGCTGCGCAGCGTGGAGGCAAGGCGTTGTGGGTGGTGCCGGGAGCGTTCATCTTCGTGATGGTGCTGGGCGGGCTTTCCGGGTTTCTCGGACTGAAGCTGCCCTTTGTCGAAACCGGCATCGCCGCATCGCTGATGGTGCTCGGTCTGCTGATCGCCTTCGCGCTGCCCTTGCATGTGGCGGCGATGGCGGCGGTGGTCGGGCTGTTCGCGTTCTTCCACGGCCACGCGCACGGCACCGAATTGCCCGAGGCGGCGTCGCCCTTGGCCTATGCCGGCGGCTTCGTCCTTGCCACCGCTTCCCTGCATGCGTTCGGCGTCGGTACCGGATTGCTGCTGAAGCGCCCGGCGGGGCAGATCGCCGTCAGGCTGTCGGGCGCGGCGATCGCGCTGGTTGGCTTATTCTTGGTCTTCAGCGCTTGAGATCGCCGGCGGCCCAGCTTATCGCGGCGCGGGCGGGGCGACGGCGGCGTCGATCTGGCCGCTTTTGGCGAGCGCGTCGGCGATAAAGCCCGAGGCCTTCATCTCCTCGACGAATTCGCGTAGGTAGCGCGCGCCGGCCACGCGTCCCTTGGGCGTGCCCATGGCCTGCTCGATCTGCATGAAGCGGCCGGGGATGACGCGCATGCCGGGATGGGACTTGGCGAAGGCGGTGAGCGACTGCCTCACCCCGGCCACGGCTTCGAGCCGGTCCTTGAGGAAGAGATCAAACGCGTCGGCGCCGCTCGGCTCGCGGATCAGCGTGGCGTGTTTCAAGTTCCGGGAGAGGTAGAGTTCGTAGGCGCTCGCCCGCCCGACGGCGATGCGTACCCCGTCGCGATCGAAATCCGCGATGGCGCGCAAGGGAGAGTTCGACGGGACGACATAGGTGCCCTCGATCACGACATAGGGTGCGGTGAAGTCGATGCCGGCGGCGCGGGCCGGATCGATGGCCAGGAATGCCACGTCCCAAACGCCGGCCTGGAGCGCATCGAACACCTTGCCGGCGGCGTCGAAGGTGACGAATTCGACGGGAACGCCTAGCCGCCGGGCCAACTCGCGCGCGAGATCCGGCGATACGCCGCGCGGCTTGCCGCTCGTGGGATCTTTTTGCGCGAGCACGAGATTGCCGAAATTGATCGCCGCGCGCAGCTTGCCGCTCGGCGCCAACTCGGTCACGACGTTGCGCGGAAGGTCGTTCGCCATCGCCCGGTGATATAAGACAATGCGATTTCTGGCAAGGCCGCGGTTCCAGCCGGCTTTCGCGCCGAAATGGCGGTCTTTCAATCCGCGGCCGCCACCGCTAGGTTGTGGCGGCTTCGGGAAAATCCATGAGATGGAGCGCGGCATGGTGCGGAGACTCAATCGGTCACGGAAGGCAGCGAATCCGGTGGTCGCGCGGCTTGACCAGGCGGTCGACGATTTCGTCCGCCGCTGCCGTTTCTTCCACGAACCCATGACGCGCGGCCGCGCCACGATGTTCGTGTTGCAACACCGGCAGAATACGCGCTACCGCAATTCCGTCCTCAAGCTGCGCGTCGCCACCAATTGTCCGGATTGGGAGTTGCGCATGCGCATCATCGGCGCCTGCACCGAGGAGGTGATCGCCGATCACGAGCATGGCGGCGGCCGGCCGCATTGGGCCATCCTCGAAGATCTGGGATTGAAGATCGGCTTGAAACGCGACGCCATCCGTTCCGCGAAATTGCTGGCCTCGACCCAGATGGCCTGGCTGGCCTGGGAAGCGTTGATGTCCAATCGCCCATGGCTCGAAGGCATGGTGGCCAATACCTGCGCCGAACGCGCCAATATTCCGGGCTATGGGGAGGGCATCATGCGCGCGCATGGCTGGTTCGGACTCGAGCGCCAGCGCTGGGGCAAGCTGTTCAAGCTCAAGGATGCCGATCTCGAATTCTTCGAGTTGCACGAAGCCGCCGACATCGTCCATTCCAATCTCGGCTGGAACACCATTGCCGAACATGCCGAGAAGTCGGGCATGGCCGATGCGGCGGTGCGCGCCTGCCGGATCAATCTGCTGGTCTGGGAAAGCTATCTCGACGGCATCGCCGCCGGCGGCGATGCGCTCGATCGCGGCAGGCAGCCGGTCTACATCTGACACGTTCCCGGCGTGGCCGTTAACCAAACATCTCTTCGCGGTCAAATTGACGCAAGCAGCCGGCGGTTGGGCCGACGACTCTTGTTATGCGTGTACGGCATATAAGAAATTACCCGTCTTCGGCGCTCCCGGTAGGCATTTCTTAATCGCCGATGAACAAAATGTTGCTTCCGGGAGACAAAATCCATGTCCAGCTTTATCGAAGGCGATCCGCTCCAGCGCGCGCACGCCCTCAAATTGGGCATCGCGTGCGTGGTGGGCTTCGTCGTCCTCGTCGTATGGGGGCTGGTGATCGCCTCGATCATCTCGAGCCGGGATACGGATATCCACAATGCCGAAGCCAAAGGCAGCAATTTCGCCGCCGCCTTTCAGGACGAAGTCGGGCATACGCTCGACTCGGTGGCCGGAACGATGGAACTCGTCGCTCAGGAGATTCAGAAAAGGAACGGCCATTTCGAAATCTATCAGTGGGCGCACGAGATACCGCTGATCGCCGCCGGCACCATTCAGGGCTCCGTCATTGGGCCCGACGGCAAGTTGGTTTCCTCCACTCTGGAATCGCATCCTCAACCCATCGACCTCAGCGACCGCGAGCATTTCCGCGTCCACCTCGACGGCACGTTCAAGGGCCTGTTCATCAGCAAGCCGGTGACGGGCCGCGTCTCCAAGCAGGTCACCATCCAGATTTCCCGGCGCCTCGAAGACAAGAACGGAAAATTCATCGGCGTGCTGGTGTTCTCGCTCCAGCCGGGCTATCTCACCACGCTGCACAAATCGGTGGATTTCGGCCCGCACGGCACCATCGCGCTGATCGGCCCCGACAACGTCATTCGCGCCCGCTTCAACCGAAATAGCCCTGACGGGCTGGACGGCATCGGGAGAACCATCGACGGCGACGTGCGCCTGGCGGATGCGCCTCCGGGCGGCTCGGGTTCCTATATCCATGTCAGCTCCGTCGACCAGCAGGAACGGATCTACAGCTACCGCCGCATGGTGAAATATCCGCTGGTCGTGATCGTGGGGTTGGATTACGCGGAAGAACTCGCTTCGTCGCGCGCGCACGCCTGGACGGTCATCTGGCTGGCGGCCGCCACGACCCTGCTGCTCGGCGGTCTCGCGGCCTATCTCATGCGCGAAATTGGCCGGCGGGTGGTTCATGAAATCGGGCTGGCGGACGAGCGCGCCAAGCTCCGCGCTACGAATATCGAGCTCAAAACCAGCATGGAGCGCGCCGAGGCGGCCAACCAGGCGAAATCGATGTTCCTCGCCAATATGAGCCATGAGCTGCGCACGCCCTTGAACGCCATCATCGGCTTTTCCCAGATCATCAAGGATCAGAGCCTGGGGCCGGCCGGGACTAAGCGTTACGCCGAATACGCACAGGACATCTGGACCTCCGGCGAGCATTTGCTCGAGTTGATCAACAACGTCCTCGACATCTCCAAGATCGAGGCCGGAAAATTCGAGCTTAGCGAAGAGCCGCTCGACCCGGCGGAAATCGTCCAGGCGAGCCTGATGGCGGTGCAAAACCAGATCGCGCGGAAAAAGCTCGCGCTCGAAACCCATCTGCCCGACAGGCCGGTCTACGTGCGCGCCGACGCGTTGCGGCTGCGCCAGATCCTGATCAACGTCTTGTCGAACGCGGCGAAATTCACGCCCGAAGGCGGCAAGATCACGGTCGCGATCGAGGCGGCGGATAACGGGCCGCTTTCCTTCGTGGTATCCGACACCGGCATCGGCATGTCGCCAGAGGAGATCACGGTGGCGCTCGAGACCTTCGGCCAGGTCGAGAACACGCTGGTGAAGAAATACGAGGGACTGGGCCTCGGCTTGCCGCTGGCGAAGCGCTTCATCGAGAGGCATGGCGGCAGGCTCGTGATCGATAGCGTCAAGGGCACGGGCACGACTATCCGCGTCCAATTGCCGCCCGAGCGCGTACTGCGCATGGCGGCCGAAAACCGGGCGATCGCCGCGGCCTAAATCGTTTAGGGCGCGATCATCCCGGTCCCCGGTCGCAAACGGGGAGCGTCATGAGCAACAGGGCCGGGTCGTCGGAATCGTTCTTGGCGACAAAGCCCAGATGGTGGCAGAGCTCGATCATGATCGCGTTCTCGCGCAGCACCTGGCCGTACAGCGATCCTATTCCGCGCTCCTTCGCGACTTCGATCAGCCTTGTCATCAGCAGCTGGCCGAGACCGCGATGGTGCCAATCGCTGCGCACGGCAAGCGCGAATTCGGCCTGGCGCATATCGGGATCGGCGGCGTAACGGGAGACGCCAAGCACGGCATCGCCGTCGAGCGGGGTGGCGACCAGGGCCATATCCCGGTCATAATCGATTCGTGCGAAACGCGCGGCAAGTTCGCGCGGCAGGCCCTTCATCTGGGTAAAAAAACGCAACCGACGGTCTTCCGGCGTCAGGTGCTCGGTCATTTCGATCATCTTGTCCTCGTCATCGGGCCGGATCGGCCGGATGCGGAGGCGCGTTCCGGCGCCGATCGAAGCCAGACGTTCGTATTCTTTGGGATAAGGCCGGGTCATAACCACACGTCTTCCGCCGGAGAACCTAAGCGCTTATTCTACTGATTGTTTCGATACCTTGATCTGGCTCAATAGCAGGGTATCAAGAAACGTGCATGCTTGAAATCCTGAACTCGTATCGAGGTGAAGAAATCAATGGCCATTAGAAGCATTCTCGCCGCCGCCAGCGGCGGTAGCGCCAGCGACGGCGCCATCGAGGCCGCTTGCCGGCTCGCCAGCCGCTTCGAAGCCCATCTCGAGGGTCTCCATGTCCGCGCCGACGCGACGCAGCTGATCATGGCCGCGGGCGACGGATTCGGCATGCCGATCGCGGGCGAATTCATCGACAAGTTCAACGAGGACGTCACATCCGCCGCCAAGAAGACCAAGGCGGCGTTCGAAGCGACGGTCAAGCGTCACGGCATTCCGATGGCGGCGCAGCCGCCAAAATCCGGCCCAACGGCGAAACCGCCCAAGGCGGGCGCCTCCGCCGCTTGGCGCGAGGAAACCGGCTACGCGCCGGCCGTGCTGACGCGCCGCGCGCGGTTTTTCGATCTCGTGGTGTTGGGCCGTTCCGATCGCGTGGTCGACGAGCCGCACAGCGACGCGATCGAGCAGACCCTCATCGGTTCGGGCCGCCCGGTTTTTCTGGCTCCGGCCAAACCGCCCGCTTCGATCGGCGAATCCGTCGCGCTCGGCTGGAACGGTTCGGCCGAAGCGGTGCGGGCGCTGGCGGCCGCGTTGCCCCTGCTGACGACGGCGCACGCCGTCATCATCATCAGCATCGGCGACGCAAGCGGGTTGGACGTGGCCGGGGTGGTGGAATATCTCGGCTGGCACGGCGTGTCCGCGCGGCATCGCCGGGTCGCGACCGTGGCAGGGGCAGGGGCGGGACAGCAGCTGCTCTCCACCGCGCGCGAGGAGAACGCCGATTTGCTGGTGATGGGCGGCTATGGCCGCGGGCCTTGGCGCGAGATGTTCTTCGGCGGCGCCACGCGCGAACTGGTCGCCGCCAGCCTGCTGCCGCTCCTGCTGGTGCACTAAGCGAAGCGGGCGGCGCGCCGCCTCACGTGAACCAGTCGGGCCGCGGAATGGCGCGATAGGCGTCGCGCAGCGCCTTGGACCAGCTTTCTTGGATCATCTTGAAATAGGCGTCTTCCTCGCCGATGCGGCGTTTGACCTCGGCCTTCATCTCGTCGCGGCGGTAGACCAGCAGATCGATCGGCATGCCCACGGTCAGGTTGCTCCGGAGCGTCGAATCCATCGATACCAGCACCAATTTCACCCCGTCGCGCGGATCGGTGTCGTATTGCAGCGCACGGTCAAGCATCGGCTTGCCGTATTTGGTTTCGCCGATTTGCAGGAAGGGCGTGTCGGGCGTCGCCTCGATGAAATTGCCGGCGGAATAGATTTGGAACAGCCGCATGCCGCGGCCCTTGATCTGCCCGCCCAGAATGAGCGAGATATCGAACTTGACGTCCTGCGCCTCGAGCGTCGGCCCGTCGACGTTATAGACGCGCCGCACCGCATCGCCCACCAATTGCGCCGCGCGGAACATGGTGGACGCGGTGTAAAGCGTTTCCACCCGCTCGCCGGTGTTGATGCCTTCGTGCAGCATGTTCACCACCGCTTGCGAGATGGCGAGATTGCCCGCGGTCATCACCGCCATAAATCGTTCGCCGGGTATCTGGTAGATGTGCATCTTGGAGAAGATCGAGATGTTGTCGATCCCCGCATTGGTGCGGGTATCGGATAGCAGCACCAGCCCGTCCTTGAGATAAAGCCCGACGCAATAAGTCATCGATCCCCCCGTTGCATCCTTCCTTATAGCCTATTGATTATTGTTGTTCGTTGCCATTGCTGCCGGGCGGCGTCACGCGCACCTTCACCGAGAGATCCTCGTCCGCCTCGCCGCGCCATACGCCGCGGATCGGCGCCGCCGACCAATAATCGAGCCCGATGGCGGTGCGGATATAAGCCTCGGTCGGACGGGTGCGATTCGAGGGATCGAAGCCGATCCAACCCAGATCGCCGGCATAGGCCTCGGCCCAGGCGTGGCTCGCCTCGTATTCCTCGTCGCCCGTGCCGGTCCAGAGATATCCGCCCACATAGCGCGCCGGAATGCCGAGCGAACGCGCGGCCGAGATGAACAGATGCGCGTGGTCCTGGCATACGCCGCCGCCGGCGGCGAGCGCCTCGGCCGCGGTCGTCATGGTATCGGTGACGCCGGTGCGGTAATCGACCCGCACGCGCACCGCTTCCATGAGCGCATCGAGCCGGTCGAGCAGCTTCGATCCCTTGGCGCTGTCGGCCGCGAGTTGCTCGATCTCCTTTGTCAAGGCGGTGAGCGGCGTCCAGCGCAGGAAAAACAGCGGCGGCAGGGTCTCGTGCACGCCCTTGATCGCGCCGCCGGTTTCATGGGTCTCGACCTCGCCCTCGACGGTGATGATGGCGTGGTCGTAAATCCGGTTCACGGTGTGGCAATGGGCGAGATTGCCGAAACCGTCGGTGAAGGCGGGCAGTTCATGGCGGCCCTCGCCCCGCACCCGCCAGGAATTGACCGCCAGACCGTCATGCGGCCGCGGCGTCAGGCGCAGCGTCTGGATCGCATAGGTGATCGGCTGCGAATAGCGATAAGCCGTCTCATGGCGCACCTGCAGTTTCATGGATTTTTCATGGGTTCTAGATGAGGTAAAGCTTGGTGATCTCTTCGCCGAGCAGGATCGAGCGATCGATGAACTCGGTCAAGAACTCATGCAGGCCGCCCTGGAAGATCTTCTGAATCTGGCCGTAGCGCAGCCGCGCATGGGTCTCGCCCGCCAGGCGGTGACATTCGCCGCGCTTGCCATAGGCATCGCCGATCGAATCGAGCTGGCGCGTGATCTGTTCGTGGCAGCTGAAGAGCGAGCGCGGCATTTCCGGCCGGAGGATCATCAACTCGGCGATCAGCCAGGGCTGGAGACGCTCCTGATAGACCCAATGATAGCTCCTGAGCGCCGAGACCGATTGCAGGATCGACTGCCACTGGTAATAGTCGAGCGCGCCGCCCACGCCTTCGTCCTGCGGCAGCAGCACATAGTATTTGACGTCGAGGATGCGCGCGGTGTTGTCGCTGCGTTCGATGAAAGTGCCCAGGCGCGTGAAATAGAACGCGTCGTTCCGGAGCATGGTGCTGTTATAGGCCCCGTCGAACAGCTGCGAGCGTTCCTTCACCCATTCGAGAAACGTCGATACCTGGTCGCTGGCCGCGGTCACGGAAGCGAAATCGCGCGCCTTGAGCCAGGTCTCATTGAGCGCGTTCCACATATCGACGGTGAGCGCGGTTCTGACCGCGCGCCCGTTGCGCCGCGCGGTGTCGAGACAGGACAAAATGCTCGAGGGATTGTCCGGATCGCGCACCAGGAAGTCGATCACCGCCGAAGGCGAAGCCTCGGAATATTTCTCGAAGAAGTCCTGGTCGCAGCCGGTGGCGATCAGGGTCGAGAGCCATTCGTCGCCCAGGCTGCCGAGCGATTGCGCGATGCTGGCCATGCGGTGACCCACCAGCACGATGCGGGCCACGTTCTCGGCGCGCTCGACATAGCGGGCGAGCCAGAACAGGCTATCGGCGGTTCGGCTGAGCATCGTTGCCGTTCTCGGGCAGGCTTTCCAGCACCCAGGTGTCCTTGGTGCCGCCCCCTTGGCTCGAATTCACCACCAGCGAGCCGCTCCGGAGCGCCACGCGCGTGAGGCCGCCCGGCACGATCCGGATCTCCTTGCCGCACAGCACGAAGGGCCGCAAATCGACATGGCGCGGCGCGATGCCGTTCTCGACGAAGGTGGGAACGGTCGACAATGCCAGCGTCGGCTGGGCGATGTAGTCGTGGGGATTGGCCTTGAGCTTCACGCGGAAGCTTTCTCGTTCCGCCTTGGTGGCATGCGGCCCAACCAGCATGCCATAGCCGCCGGCGCCGCGCGCCTCCTTCACCACCAATTCGCCGAGATGATCGAGCACGTAGCCCAGATCCTTGGCGTCGGCGCAGGAATATGTCGGCACGTTGGACAGGATCGGCTCTTCGCCCAGATAAAACCGGATCATCGCCGGCACAAAGGGATAAACCGCCTTGTCATCGGCGATGCCGGCGCCCACCGCGTTGGCCAGCGTCACGTTGCCCACGCGGTAGGCGTTGAACAGGCCGGGCGTGCCGACCAATGAATCGGGCAGGAAGGTCAGCGGATCGCAGAAAATGTCGTCGATGCGGCGATAGATCACGTCCACGCGCTTCGGCCCTTCGGTGGTGCGCATGTAGACGACATTGTCCTCGACCACCAGATCCGCGCCCTCGACCAGCTCGATGCCCATCTCGTCGGCGAGGAAGGAATGCTCGTAATAGGCGCTGTTGTTGGCGCCCGGCGTCAGCAGCGCGATCACCGGCTCGCCCGGGCAATTGGGCGGCGCCACCGAGCGCAGCGTGTCGAGCAGTTCCTCGGGATAGTGCGACACCGGCGCGATGCGGTGATGCGCGCATAGGTCGGGGAAGAGCCGCATCATCGCCTCGCGGTTCTCCAGCATGTAGGAGACGCCCGAGGGCGTGCGGCAATTATCCTCGAGCACGTAGAAATCCTTCGGCCCCACCCGCACCATGTCGATGCCCGAAATATGGGTATAGACGCGCCGCGGCGTGTCGAGGCCTTGCATTTCGGCGCGGAAGCCGTCGTTGAGCAGCACCAGCTCGGGCGGCACCTTGCCGGCGCGTATGATCTCGCGCGCGTGATAGACGTCGTCGATGAAGGCGTTGAGCGCCTTTACCCGCTGCGTCAGGCCCAAGGACAGGAATTTCCATTCGTCGGGGTGGATGATGCGCGGAATGATGTCGAACGGGATCAGCCGCTCGGGATCGCCGCCGTCGTTATAGACCGCGAAGGTGATGCCGGTGCGGCGGAACAGGAACTCGGCCTCGCGCCGCTTCAGCATCAGGAAATCGCGCGGCATCTTGTCGAGCCAGGTCCTGACTTGCCGGTATTGCGGCAGGCATTCGCCCGGCAGGCCGGTCTCGTCGAAGGCCTGGGCGTAGGTTTTCGGCAAGGTCACGGCGTCTTCCACTTGCGGTTTCCCCAACGAGGGCGGTCTTGGTTTCAAGTAAAGTCTGCAAGGCCCGAGCCAAGTGGCAGCTACGGTCTACAAAATTGATTTTCCTCGCTTATTCGGAAGAAGGCCAGGGCCCGGCCGGATGGTAACGGCAAAGCATCCTGGAATATGACGGGTAATGGTGCCTAAAATATGGGCAGTATTATGACCGTCGTTGATCCGTTTTTCCAAGCGGCCCGCATTGCACGTCCAAGCGCTGGCGCGATGAAGGGAATGGGGGGCGGGGGTTTCTTCGATTCGAGCCAGATCCGGCCCCTACGCGTATCGTTGTTGACGCTCAAGGCGAACGGCGGCATCCATTACGGGGGATCGGGGGGAGAGACATGACGCTGCGTGACGATCGCGAGGGCTTCCTGGTCGACGCGCCCGTTCGGCGCGCGCATGGATCGCGCCTCCGCCGCGGGCTGTGGGCGGCGCTGCTGGGCGGCATCGGCGGGCGGCTGCAAACCGGAAAGCTGACGGTCGAGACGCCGTCGGGCGAGCAACTGGTTTTCGGCGGCAAGTCGGCGGGGCCGACGGCGTCGCTGCAAATCCACCGCTGGCGGAGCCTGCGCCGCCTCATCCTGGGCGGCGATCTCGGCTTTGCCGAATCCTACATGGACGGAGACTGGTCGAGCCCCGATCTCGCCGCGCTGATCGAATTCGCGGTGCGAAACGAGGCGGCGCTCGGCTCGGCGATCATGGGCACGGCGCCGTTGCGGCTGCTGAACCGGCTGCGGCATCTCACCCGCGCCAATACCAGGCGCGGCAGCCGGCGCAACATCGCGCAGCATTACGATCTCGGCAACGAGTTCTATGCGCGTTGGCTCGATCCCAGCATGACCTATTCCTCGGCCATTTATTCCGGCGGGGAGACGCTGGAAGAAGCGCAGGCGGCCAAGATCGACCGCGCCATCGGGCAGCTCGGCCTCGCCGGCGGCGAGCGCGTGCTTGAGATCGGTTGCGGCTGGGGCGCCTTGGCCGAGGCCTTGGTCGGCCGTTACGGCAGCCGCGTCACCGGATTGACCTTGTCCGAAAAGCAGCGCGCCCATGCCGAGGCGCGGCTCGCCAAGGCAGGCCTCTCCGACCGCGCCGAGATTTGCTTGCGCGATTATCGCGACGAGAAGGGGCTGTTCGACCGCATCATCTCGATCGAGATGTTCGAGGCGGTGGGCGAGGCAAATTGGCCCAAATTCTTCGAGGTGGTGCGCGAGCGCCTCGCGCGCGGCGGCAGCGCGGTGCTGCAAATCATCACCATCGCCGATGAGCGTTTCGAGACCTATCGCCGCGCCGCCGATTTCATCCAGCGTTACATCTTCCCCGGCGGGATGCTGCCTTCGCCGTCGGTGTTGCGCGAGCAGATCGCGCGCGCCGGGCTCTCGCTGGCGTCGCTGGAGAATTTCGGCGCCAGCTACGCCAAGACCTTGGCGGAATGGAACCGGCGCTTTCAGCGCGCCTGGACGGATATCGCGGCGCTGGGCTTCGATGCGCGATTCAAGCGTATGTGGGAATATTACTTGGCCTATTGCGAGGCCGGATTCCGCGCCGGCACCATCGATGTCGGCCTCTATCGCATCGAAAAGCCGCTCTCCAACCTGAACTAGGATCAGGGCGCGTCAAGCCGTATCCCGCCGGGTCAGCGGGCGCCGGTGACGTCGAGCACCGCGCCCGAGACATAAGACGCCTCCGGCGAGAGCAGCCACAGGATCGCCGACGCAACTTCCTCGGGCCGGCCGGCGCGGCCCATCGGCAGCTTGGGTCCGATCTGGGCGATGCGGCCGGGCGGCTGGATCTCGGTGTCGATCACGCCGGGGCGCACGCAGTTGACGCGGATCTTCTCCGCCGCCAGCTCCTGCGCCAGGCCGAAGGTGAAGATCTCGATCGCCGCCTTGCTCGCGGCATAGGGGGTGAGTTCGCCGGCGCCGCCCAAACGCGCCTGGGCCGTGGACAAGGTGACGATGGCGCCGCCTTGGCCGCCATGCTTGGTCGACATGCGGCGCACCGCCTCGCGGCAGCACAGCAAAGTGCCGGTGACGTTGATGCCAAGCAGGGTTTCGATCCCGCGGGCTTCGACCGCGTCGATGCGGCCCAAGGGTCCCAATATGCCGGCGCTATTCACCAGCGCGGTAATACGGCCGAGTTTCTTGTCCACTTCGGCGAAAAGCCGGACCACGTCCTTTTCCTGGCTGACATCGGCGGCGAAAATTTCGGCCTTGCCGCCGCCGCCGCGGATTTGCGCCGCCACCGCTTCGGCGCGATCGCTTTTGGCCAGGTAATTGATCGCCACCGCGTAGCCGCGTTTGGCCGCGAGCAAGGCCGACGCCGCGCCGATGCCGCGTCCGCCGCCGGTGACCAACAGGATTTCGCTCATCATGTCCCCAAATCATTCGCGCCGCGTCCGGCAAGCTACCAAGATTCTTGTGATATATCATACAGTCAAGTCCGGCTCTCCATGGATGAAGGCCGCGCGCGGCGTAAGCGGGGGTAAATGTGATTCGGAAGCTATGCGCTGGAATTCTCGCCTTGGCGGTTTTCGCGGGCCTGATGCGCGGCGCTTGGGCGCAGGCCGATCCCGATCCCGCCATAAATCACGCGGATCAGGTTTCCTGGTCTCTGTTCGCCGAGGTCACGGCTCCGGCGGCGTCTCCGGGCAACCACGACGTCCGGTTCGAAACCTGGGCGTCGGATGCCGACACATTCACCGAGCCGCCGCGCTGGCCGGGTGCCACGCCAAGCGAGAAGAAATTGCACCGGGAAGTCTTGACGCCGCGAGCATCGCCGGCTCCGGGTTCCGGGCAATCCGTGGCGCCGGCGGGGCAAAACGCCAATGGCGAAGAGGTGCGCCGGAATCAGCCGGCGTTTCGGTTTATCGTCGACAATCGGCTCTATGACGAAGAAGGCTTGGCCAAGGCGTTCGCCGCGGGTCAGCCGATCGACTTTCCGGTCGATGCCATCGAGGTCAAGGCGGATTGGGTGCTCGCCGAGGGGGGCGGCCGCGATGAGTCGCTTTACTACTCGAACATCGCCTCCGACCATAAAAAATACCTGCTTCTGTCCATGCACATCATTTCAAAACAGGTGCCGAATTGGACCTGGGCGACGTTCGAGCACCAGGATAATCCCGGACGGTGCGACTTTCTCGGTTGCCGGGACAGCTTCGGCGCCAAGGTGGCATGGGTTCCGCCCCAACAAGGAAAGGCGGGTCAGCGATATGCCGCTTGCGAAAAGACGCAAGCGGTTCTTGCGATTTTCCGGAAAAATAATCTCGCGGATGTTTTCCGGAATTATTGCCTCAAAGGGAGTCAAACCGACTTCGTCGATCCGACCGGCCTGCCGACCCGATTGGGAAATTCGGTTACGGAAAAAGGCTTCGTCAATACGGCCTCTTGCATCACCTGCCATGCCCGCGCCGTGTTTAACAAGCAGGGGCGGAATGTTTTTGGCACGGGCCTCATCAAGGCCTCGCTCAATCCCGTGTCCTGCCCTACCGGGGATCAGTGCAGCCCCAACGGAACGCCCCTGCCGCGATGGTTCTGGTCCAATCCGAATAGTCTGCGGCAATCGCGCTCGGCGCTGCAGGCGGATTTCGTATGGTCGATTCCGACTTGCGTCATTCCAAAGGGCAAATCGGCGGGTCCGTGTTCCTAATCCCGCCAATCCCGCGACGAGATCAATGCGTCCCAGCCATGGCTTGAGGATTCGGTCTCAACCCAAGGCCTTGATGGCGCCTTCAACGGCGGCGCGCAGGAAAGCCTCGGTTTCGGTCTCGCGGTCCTTCGCCCCCAGGACTTGGCTTGCGGTCGCGATCGCCGCGGTGAAATCGCGCGTATGCCAATGTCCAAGCTTCGGCAGACGCGGCAAGGAAGACGCTTCGGGATAGGGATAGGGGCTCACATAGAAATAAGGTTCATCGTAATACTCGTCTCCCGGCGACATTCCCGCATTCACCGAGCGGGCTTTCTCATCATGGCCCGGATCGAGCGCGATCAAGGTGGCCAGATCGAAATGGTGGGGCCAGCAGCGCACAGGTGACGCCGAGAATTTCCGGCCGATCATTTCTTCCCGAATGAGGCCGAGCGAATGATCGGCATTGGAAAACCAAGCCGCCAGCTCGGCCAGAACATCGCCAAGCCCGGCCGCATCGTAAACCGCGCCCCCGGCAATCGCGGGTTCGGGAATTTTATAAGGCGACGGCTTGTCGAGCGGCCCTTGCATCGAGACCTATGGCGTCGAGACGCTCCCCGAGCCATTGGCGCACTTCCCTGTCGGTGCGGCCGCTCAACGAAAGGTCTGGGTGCTCCCGCTCTCTTTGTCGAGCAATGGCAGCGTCAAATCGGCGATCTTCAAGCCCAGGCGCAGATCGCCCCTCAGGCGATGCGTCGTCAAACCATCGAGCTTGGGGTCCCAGCCCAGATTGGTGTGGCTGTCATCGGCTCGCGGCGGGACATAGGCGCGCGCCGCGCGGGCGAGAAACTGCACGGCGTAATGGGCCTGAAGCCGCCCCTTGCGCAAGCCGCCGCGATCGATGCCGCGGAGCGGCCGCCAGTCCAATCTGCCCATGGCGGATTCCCCTTATTCAATCTAACCTGCGGCCCGGTTGAACCGAAGTAACATGACGGTGAAGCGGTCCGGAGGCGGATTGAACGCCGCGCCGGGTTCAGGTCAAATACGCCGTTCGACGGAAACGCGCTGAGAGGAGACGCATTCATGGCTCGCGAACCGGATTGGACCGATGTCGGGGCCGCCGACGAGCTCTCCAAGCAATCCTGCCGGCCGATGAAGGTGAAGCGCGCGGATATCGCGCTCTCGTTCAAGGACGGCGTGTTCGGCGCCATCGCGAACACCTGCAATCACGTCGGCGGTCCGCTCGGCGAGGGCAGCATCGATTCGGCCGGGTACATAAAATGTCCGTGGCACGGGTGGAAATTCGACCGCTGTACCGGCAAGGGCGAGCCCGGTTTCGAGGAGGATTGCGTGCCCGCCTTCCCGGTGAAGGTCGAGAATGGCCGCGTGTTCGTCGACGTCGCGAACCCGTCCAAGCGCATGAAGAAACCGCACCCGCCCCATCCGCTCTCGCGCGAGCCGGTGCGCGCGCCGGGGAAGCTGCGCCTCGCCGGGATTTCGACGACCGTGATGGACGCATCCCATCCGCGCTTCTCCGGCTCCGACCATTTGCTCGGTTGCGCGCTGGCCGAAGGGAAGCGGCTCGGCGCCGAGACCAAGCTCATCACCCTCAACGATCTCAAATTCCGGGCCTGCGAGGGTTATTTCTCCAAGAGCTACTACGCCTGCACCTGGCCGTGCTCGATCACGCAGATGGATCCCAAGGACCAGATGGACCAGGTTTACGAGGCGCTGGTGTTCTGGGCCGACGCCGTCATCGTCTCGACGCCGATCCGCTGGGGTTCGGCCTCCTCGCTCTATTTCAAGATGGTCGAGCGGCTCAATTGCGCCCAGGTCGATATTTCCCGCAACGAGAAGCTGCTCATCCGGAACAAGGTGGCGGGTTTCATCATCGTCGGCGGCCAGGACAACATCCAGGGCGTCGCCGGTTCGATGCTGAGCTTTTTCGCCGAGCTCGGATTCCTGTTCCCGCAATTTCCCTATATCGCCCATTCGCGCGGCTGGTCGCACGAGGACATGGAGAACAACGTGCGCATCGTCCAAAATTCGAAGGAGCTTGCGCAAGGCGCGGCCGCGCTCGCCGGGCGCTGCCTCGACTTCGCCGGCAAGCTTCTCGCGGCGGAACCGTCATCGGTGGCGGTCATGGGCGGCGGGCGCAAGGGCCATCCCGTCATGGCCGACCCCGTCGATCAGGATTAGGGCGTTTTCGCTTCCCTAGGGCAGCTTCCTGTCGGCATAGGGGAACCAGTCGCGCTTGCGCTCCTGGACGTAATCGAGATGGACGTGTTTCGGCTCGCGGAAAGCGTCGAGGCCCTCCGCGCCGAGCTCGCGCCCGATGCCGCTGTGACGCATGCCGCCGAAGGGCGCGGCGTTGTTGTCGGATAGCGGATCGTTGATCCAGAAGCTGCCCGCCTTGATGTTTTCCATGGCATTCATGGCGAGTTCGAGGTTCTTGGTGTAGATCGTGGCGCCGAGGCCGTACTCGGAATCATTCGCCTTCGCGATCGCCTCGGCGGCGTCCTTGGCGGTGAAGATCGACACCACCGGGCCGAACAATTCTTCTTTGGTGGCAATGCCGCCGTGGCGCATTTTGGATATCACCGTCGGCTGGAAGAAATGGCCCTTGAGGCCGCCCGGCTGGAATCGCTTGCCGCCCAAGAGCAATTCCGCCCCTTCGGACAACACGGTCGCGACTTGGCTTTCGAGCTTCGCGACCGCGTCCCCTGAAATCAGCGGTCCCATGTCCGTCTTGGGGTCGATCGGATCACCGACCTTGAGATTCTTGACGTGTTCGACGACGCGCTTGGTGAAATCCTGGGCGATCGATTCGACCACGTAGATGCGTTTGGACGAGGTGCAAACCTGGCCCGCGTTCAAGAGCCGCGCCCACACCGCGCCGCGCGACGCGATGTCGAGATCGGCGTCCTCGAACACGATCAGCGGGTCGATCCCGCCCAATTCAAGATTGACCTTCTTCAATTGCGATCCCGCCGCGGCGGCGATCTGCTTGCCCACATCGGTCGAGCCGGTGAAGGCGATCATGTCGATATCGGGATGAGCGGTCAAAATCTTGCCGGTGTCGCCGGCGCCGGTGACGATATTGACCACGCCCGGCGGCAACACGTCATAGCATTCGCCCAGCAGCAGTCCGGAAAGCGGGTTCTGGTGCGGCGGCTTGCACACGACGGTGTTTCCGGCCGCGATCGCCGGCGCCACCTTCCAGGCGGTCAAAAGCAGCGGGAAGTTGAACGGCGCGATGCAGGCCACCACGCCATAGGGTTCCTTGCGGACGAAATTGACCTGGTGGTCGGCGCCGGGCGGGATGGCGAGGCCGAGCGACGCGCGGCCCACCTCCGCGAAATAGTCGAAACATTCGGCCACCCATTGCACGCAGTCGGTTGACTCGATCAATGGTTTGCCGGTCTCGGCGGTCATCATCTTGGCGATGGGCATCTGGCGGGCGCGAATGCGGTTGGCCACTTCGTGCAAAAGCTCCGCCTTGCTGACGCCCGGCGTCCGCCACCATGCAAGTTGCGCGGCGCGCGCCGCCTTCACCGCCGCGTCGATATCGGCCGCGCCGCAGGCCGGAATGCTGTCGAGCTTCTCGAGCGTCGCCGGATTGTGGATTTTGATCGCCGTATTCGACTTCGCGGCCACGAACTTGCCGTTGATCAGGATGGATCGGAGCATAGCGTTCTCCTTCTGAGGCAGTCTAGTGCCGCGTCAGGCGCTCGGCGAGCGTCTTGCCGCTCGGCGCCAATCCGGTCCGCTCGGACTTCTGGTCGATTTTCCAATAAGCGTTCTGGATGTAATGGACGGCGAGATAGCGCAACGGCTCCCGCTCCCAATCCGGCGAGCGGTGGTTGACGCAGGGCAGGGTCGTGATCTCGGAGTTTACGTCCGTGATCAGATCGGCCAGCACGCGGCCCGCCAGATTGGATGTGGCCACGCCGTTGCCGACATAGCCCCGGGCGCTGGCCACGCCCGAGGCGCGGTCGAACATCATGGTCGGCGTGAAATCGCGCGCCACGCCCAGCGGCCCGCCCCAGGCATGGGTGAAACGGACATCCTTCAAACGCGGAAACCAGTTCCGCACGCCGTCCTGGAACATGCGGATGGTCGGCTCGTGCCGGTCGTAAGCGTCCTCGATGCCCGAGCCGAAATGATAAGGCGCGCCGCGCCCGCCGAAGAGGATGCGCCCATCCGCCGTCTTGGCGGCGTATTCGATGGTGAGACGGCAGGAATCGATGCATTCCCGGTGCCGCCAGCCGATCGCGTCCCAATCAGCATTGGACAGCGGCTCGGTCAAGGTCATCAGCGAATAGACCGGGATCAATTGCCGGTGCAGCGCCTTCAAGCGCGAGAGATATGCTTCGCCACACAGCACGATGGTTTTGGCATTCACATCGCCAAATTTGGTGTGCAGCGCCGGGCGGGAACCGGTCGAAAAATCGTCGACACTCGTCCGTTCATAAATCGTTGCGCCTTTTCGCTCGACGGCGCGCGCCAGTCCGCGCACCAGCCGGCCCGGATGCAGGTTTGCCGCATCCTTGTAATAGATCGCGCCTTCCGCGCCGGCGATCCTGACCACGGCATCGGTCTCGGCCCGGTCGAGCAGCCTGACGCGGTCGCCGAGCCCGAGCGCTTCGAGTTCGGCGTATGATTCCCGGACCGACGGCAATTGCTGGGGTCCGCGCGCGACCGACAACCCGCCGCCCTTGACGAACTGGATATCGAATCCTTCGCTCGATGCGACTCGCGCGACTTCGTCAACCGAAGCTGCCAGCGCGCGGTATAGGGCGACAGCCCGTTCCCGCCCGTAGGTTTTCGCGACGGCTCCGGGGCTGAGCGCAAAATTCGCCGTGCACCAGGAGCCGTTGCGCCCCGAAGCGCCGAAGCCGGCGATCTCGCTCTCGACGATGGCGATCTTCAAAGATGGCTGCCGCGCCAAGAGGTAATAGGCGGTCCAGAGCCCGGTATAGCCCGCGCCGAGGATCGCCACATCGACGTCGATGGAACCCGTCAAACCCGGCCGCGGCGTCAAATCGTCGCCGCAGGTTTCGAGCCAAAAACTGGTGGAGGCGTAATCTCTCATCGCATGCCGCCGCCAGCCGATCTCGAATTCCTCAGACCGTATCGCGCGGACATGTGATCGCGGCCGGCGTGCCCGGCGGCAGCGGGCGCGGGTCCACCTCCACGGCGCCGCGATTGATCCGCACGCGGTAGGTGACGAGTTTTTCGGTGAAAGGCGGCGGCGCGCAGCCATCCGCTAGCCGGTACTGATAGCCGTGCCAGGGGCAGGTCACGCAGCCGTCGATGATATGGCCTTCGCCGACCGGTCCGTTCTGATGGGCGCATAGATTGGTGAGCGCGCCGATCTGATTGCCGTCACGGAAGACGGCGATGCGCTCGCCGCCGGGCGCCGCGACAATGCGGGCGCCCTTATCCGGGATGGAGCGCGGCGGCCCCACGGAAATCCAGCCTTCGCCGCCCAATGCGGCGCCTTGGTCGATCGCCCGCCCGCGCCAACCGGCCACCAGGTGGAGCACCGTCACGGTGCCGAATCCGCACACCAGCATGAAAGGGATGAGCAAGGTGCGTTCGTATTGCATGATGCCGAGCGACACATGGATCACCACCAGCCCATAGGCGAGGTAAAGCGCCATGTGCAGGCCCTTCCAGATTCGCGGCGTCAGGAACTTCACCCAGAAATCGTGGCTGGTGGAGGCCATCAGGAACAGGATCAGCAGGGCGGCGAGCCCGAGCGCCTTGAAGGGGAAGCCGATGAATTTGCCGTAATCGCCCCAAGCCGTCATTTGCGCGACGAGCTCCGGCAATTTGTTCTGCACCAGGTACCAGTCCAGCAAGAGCCAGGCATGGAACGCCGCGACGCAGAACATCAACACCCCGAAATGGCGCCGGTTGTACAAAAGCGGGAGGAAGCGGGGGTTCAGCCGCGTCAGCGGGCCGATCGACAGGATCACGGTCAGCATGAGAAACGCGCAAGTGCCGAAAGCCCGAATCCAGATATCGATCGCGTCGGGATAACTCTGCGGCGGATGCAGCCGCCAATGGATCGCGGCAAAATCGCCGATGAAGAGCGCGACGGCGGCGAGCAGAATACCGTCATAGACGAGCTTGTCCCGGTTCCACTGCACGGCGCGGATGTCGAGGCTCATCGGCGCTCTCCTCTTGCGATGCTCAGACGGGAGGGGGACGCAGCCATAGCGCCAGCGCGAAGCCCAGCGCGACCGCCAGCGCCAAGAATGGCCAAAGCATGCGGTGGATGGATCGGTGAAATCGTCTCATCGGGTACCGCCGGATTTCAGCCAGCGGACGAGCACATAGGGCCAAAGCGCGGTCGCGCCCGGCAGAAAAAGGATTCGGGCGCCGATGGTCACGGTCGCGGGACGCGGCAACACCTGCGTGACGCCGAGGCTCACGAAGCTAACGGCCGTGACGAGACCCACCAAGACATAAAGGGCAAGGCCATAAATCAGGATCATGGCTAGGACGGCTCCCCCTATTCGCAGGTTCCATAAGCTTGACCATAACGCCGCACAAGACAAGGGCGATCATCGGTTTCGCTTCATCCCGTAAGGCCGAGGAATGGCTTGAGCGAATTCCAGAAGCCATCGGGATCCTGAATATGCGGCGAATGTCCGCAATGAGGAAGCTCGACCAGCCTTGCCCCCGGGATGTTGGAGGCGAGTTCCTTCGACAAGGCAGGCGGCGTCGCGGTGTCGCGCAGTCCCACCACCACCAGCGTGGGATTGCGGATGTGCTTGATCTCGGCGCGCAAATCGAGCCTGGCCAAGGCGCGGCAGGCAGAGGCGAAATGTCCGGGATCGGCGCGCAACAAGGATGACCGGCGCTCGGCGGCGATTTCGGGATGGGCCTGGAGAAAATCCTCCGGGAACATGCGGGCGAGCGCGACCTCGACCACATCCTTCATGCCGCCCCGTTCGACGCGCTCGGCCATCATGGCGAAGGCGGGCTTGCCGGCGTCGGGAATGGCGGCGCCGGTATCGACCAGCACCAGCTTGCCGAACTTGCCGCCGTGGCGCACCGCCAGCGCCACCGCGACGAAACCGCCGAAGCCGTTGCCGAGCACGTCGGTCTCGGGACCGATCCCGAGGCGCGGAAAATGCGCCGCGATGCGGTCGGCGAAATCCTCGAGCCCCGGCCCGGCCGGATCCGAGCCGCCGAAGCCGGGAAGATTCACCAGCGACACGCGCCGTTCGCGCGCGAAACGCGGCGCGATGCGGTCGAAAGCGGTGCGGTCCGAGAGCAAGGAGTGGAGCAGAACGAGGCCGCGCCCCTTGCCCATTTGCTCGACGTCGAGTTTCGCGCTGCTGTGCATCATCGATTGCCGCCCTTTTAATCCGCGGCGAGCCGCCCCGCGACTTGGCGCTTGTCGCCAAGTCGCCAAGCGCAATGGGCCAACCCTCGCCGCGTGCCTCGCCCATGGCATTCGTCCGCCAATTCGTATAGCGTTATACGCAATAACGGCCCAAGGCCGTTGAGAATAAAATATCAGGGGGAGGCCAAGTCACATGTCCGCGATGGTCAATTCCGGCGCCCGTCTCGACCGGCTGCCGATCTCGCCGTTCCATTACCGCATCTTCTGGCTGATCGGCGCCGGCATGTTCTTCGACGGTTACGATCTGTATGTCGCCGGACCGGTGCTCGGAACCACCTTGAAAACCGGCTTTTCCACCTTGCCGCAGAACGGCTGGTTCCTGTCGCTGACATTCATCGGCATGACGCTGGGCTCGCTCATGGCCGGGTTCCTCGGCGACCATTACGGCCGCCGCTTCACCTATCAATTCAACCTGATGATCTTCGGGCTCGCCTCGCTCGCCGCCGCCTTCGCCCCCGACATCGATTGGCTCAACGCCTTTCGCTTCGTGATGGGGGTCGGGCTCGGCGCCGAGATCGTCGTCGGTTACGGCACGATGACCGAATTCGTGCCGCCGCAGGTGCGCGGCAAATGGATGGCCTTCATGGCTTTCGTCGTGGTGTCGGGTCTGCCGGCGACCGCCATACTCGCCCGGCTCATCATTCCGAGCTACGGCTGGCGCCCGCTCTTCGTCATCGCCGGCATCGGCGCGCTGATCGTCTGGTATCTGCGCAAGAAGCTGCCGGAATCGCCGCGCTGGCTCGAAGCCAAGGGCAAGACGGACGAAGCCGAGGCGTTGATGCGGACGATCGAGAACGAGGTCTCCGGGGGCCAGAAGCTGCCGCCGCCGGCGATGCCGAAGCCTTTGCCGGCCTTCACGCTTTCCTCGCTCGCCGGCCCGAAACTGCTGCCGCTCATGATCGTCGGCAGCGTCGTCCTCATCACCATCAACGCGCTGATCTTCGGCTTCGTCAATTGGCTGCCGAGCTTCTTCGTCAAACAGGGACTGAGCATAACCCAGTCGCTCAACTATACGCTGGTGATCATCTCGGGCTCGCTCATCGGCTGCGCCCTAGGCGCCTTTTCCGCCGACCGGCTCGGGCGCAAGTTCACCATCATCGGCGGGTCGGTCTGGTGCATCATCCTGGGGGCGATCTATCCCTTCATGCAGCAACCGGAAGCCGTGCTCGGAGTGGGATTCGTGCTCATCGTCGGAATCTACGTGCTCACCGCCATCCTCTATGGAGTCTATACCTCCGAGTTGTTCCCGACCGAGGTACGGCTGCGCGCCAACGGCATCTGCAACATGTTCGGCCGCGGCGCCACCGTCGTCACGCCGCTGCTCGTGGTCGCTCTGTTCACCACGTATGGCCTGGTCGGTGTGCTGGCTATGATGATCGGGCTCTTGGTTATCCAGATCGTCGTGGTCGCGGTCTGGGGCATCGAGCCCGCCAAGCGCCGGCTCGAGGAGCTGGAAGAAGGCGAGGCGCAGGCGTGACCCTGGGTGCAGGCGCGGTTCCGCCGGCCGAGGGCAAAGCCCGGACGCGCGCCGGCGTGCCGCTGGTTTACTCGCTCTACGGAAGCGGCGATGCATCGCGACGCGCCGTGCTGGTCCATTCCCTGGCGATGGACCGGGATTTCTGGCGGCCGGTGGCCCAGATCCTGGCGCCTCGGGCCGCGGTGCTGATCTATGATTGCCGTGGCCACGGCAAATCCGGCAAGCCCGCCGGACCCTATACGGTCGAGGGCTTCGCCGACGATCTGGCCGATCTGCTCGATCATCTGGGCTGGGATTCGGCGCTGGCCGCCGGCGCTTCGATGGGCGGCTGCGTCAGCCTCGCCTTCGCCGCTTCGTATCCCAAGCGGGTGCGCGCCTTGGGCCTGTTCGACACCACGGCGTGGTACGGCGCCGACGCGCCCAAGCAATGGGAAGAACGCGCGCAGAAGGCGCTTTCCGCCGGTCTCGGCAGCATGGTGGAGTTCCAAACCACGCGCTGGTTCAGCGATGCATTTCGCGCGCGCCATCCCGAAATCGTCCGGCAATGCGTCGAGGTGTTCCTGCGCAACGATCTGCCCTCCTATGCCGCGAGCTGCCGCATGCTCGGTGCCTGCGATCTGCGCGCCAAACTGCCGGGAATGAAACTGCCGGCCGTGGTGCTGGTCGGCGAAGAGGATTACGCCGCACCCCCCGCCATGGCCGAGGCGCTGCATCGCGGCATAACCGGATCGTCTTACGCGGTGATCAAGGGCGCGCGTCACCTCACGCCCTTGGAAGTGCCGGAGCTGGTTGCGGACGCGCTTGCCCGCCTGCTCGATCAGGCCGCCGCGCGATGATGCCTTTCGATCTGGTCGAGCCGGGTTCGCTCGGCGAGGCTCTCGCCTTGCTCGATCCCGGCGATCCATCGGTCAGGCCGCTGGCCGGCGGCACGGCGCTGATGCTGCTGATGAAATCGGGCCTGTTCCGGCCCAAGCGGCTCGTGAGCCTGCGCGCCGCGGGCGAGCGTTTGTCGCGGGTCAAGACCGGGACCGATGGCGGCTTGCGCATCGGCGCGATGGTGCGGCTTTCGACGCTCGAACGCGCGCCGGAGATTCACCGCAGCTTTCGCGTGATCGCGCGCACGCTGCGCACCTTGGCCAATGTGCGGGTGCGCAACGTGGCGACCTTGGGCGGCCATCTGGCGCATGCCGATCCGCACGCCGATCTGCCGCCGGTGCTGATCGCGCTCGGCGCTTCGATCGTCGCGGCGAGCCCTGTGGGCGAGCGGATCATCCCGGCCGAGCAATTCGCCACCGGAATCTACGAGACCGCGCTCAAAGGCGGCGAGCTGATCGTCGAGGTAACGCTGCCGCCGCCCGGGAACTGGCGCGCGGCCTATGCCAAATGCACCACGCGCTCGGCCGATGACTGGCCGGCGCTGGGCGTGGCGGTTGCGGTCGAGGCGGCGGGCACGGCGGTGAAAGAGGCGCGCGTGGTCATCGGCGCGGCGGTGGAGCGGCCGGTCCGGCTCAAATCGGCGGAAGCTCTGCTGCGCGGCAAGAGTCTCGATCTCGCGCTGATGCGGCGGGCGGGCGAGGCTGCGGCGGAAGAGGCCGATGTCGTGGCCGATATCCACGGCTCGGCCGCCTATAAAAAGCAGCTGGTGCGAATCCATGTCGCGCGCGCGTTGCAAGCGGCCTGGCAAGACGGGGATGCCCGGCCATGACGGTGATTGCCAAATCCGGTCAGGTCGGGCGTTCGCTGCCGCGCGTCGAGGGCCGCGCCAAGGTCACCGGCCGCGCCGAATACATCCACAATCTGCGCCTGCCCGGCATGCTGCACGCCAAGATCTTCCGCAGCCCGAAGGCGCATGGCCGCATCCGGTCGATCGACACCGCGGCGGCGAAGGCGTATCCCGGCGTTTTTGCGGTTTTCACCAGCGACGACGTCCGCCGGGTCATTCCCAACCCCTATTACGGTCCGGCCTTCCACGACCAGCCGATCCTGGCGATCGACAAGGTGCGGCACATCGGCGAACCAATGGCCGTGGTCCTGGCCGAGGATTCGCATGTGGCCGAGGAAGCGGCGCGGCTCATCGTTGCCCAATTCGATGAATTGCCGGCGGTGATGGACGAGGTTGAGGCGGTTACGTCCAAGACCATCGTCCATGACGTGCTCAAGCCGGCGGGAACTTTTCCCGATCTCAAGCATCTCGAAGGCCGCAAGGGCACCAATGTGGCGCTCGATTTCCAATTGCGGCGCGGCGACGCCAAGAAGGCATTTGTCGAGGCGGCGCATGTCTTCGAACATACCTTCCGCACCCAGCAGGTGACGCATACGCCCTTGGAGCCGATGGTGTCGGTTGCCGAGGCGGACGAGGGCCGGCTCACCATCCATACCGCCTCGCAGAGCCCGTCCTTCGTGCGCATCGAGATAGCGCGGCTCCTGGGCTGGCCGGAGAACCGCGTACGCGTCAAGACCGCCTATCTCGGCGGCGGCTTCGGCGCCAAGCTCTATATCAAGCTCGAAGCGCTGGTGGCGGCGCTGGCCCTGCTGGCGCGGCGGCCGGTGAAGGTCTCGCTCGGCATGGACGAGCAGTTCTTCACCATTACCAAGCACCCCTCGACCTTCCGCATCAAGAGCGCGGTCGACCAGCAGGGGCGCATCACCGCGCGCGAATGCGAGGTGTGGTGGAACGGCGGCGCCTATGCCGATATCGGTCCGCGCGTGACCCAGAAATCGGGCTTCACGGCGGCCGGCCCTTACGACATCGACAATGTGCATATCGATTCCTATGCGCTTTACACCAACCGGCCGCCGGCCGGCGCCTTGCGCGGCTTCGGCATTCCCCAGCTGGTCTGGGCCTATGAAAGCCACACCGATCTGATCGCGCGCGCGTTGAAAATCGATCCGCTCGAATTCCGCCGCAAGAACATCCTGCGCGAAGGCCGGCCCCAGTCCACCGGCACGGCGATGAAGGACGCCGCCATCGAACTGGTGCTCGAGCGCATCGCCGCGCGGCTCGACTGGCAGAAGCCGTTCGACCGTGGCGGCGGCGCGTTGAAACGCGGGCGCGGCCTGGCCGTGGGGTTCAAGGCCTCGATCGCGCCCACCACCTCGGTCGCGATCGTCAATCTCTATGCCGATGGCAGCTGCGGGCTTTATTGCAGCACGGTCGATATGGGCCAGGGCTCGGACACCATCATGGCGCAGATCGCCGCTGAGGTGCTGAACCTTCCGGCCGAGACGGTGAAGGTGGTGCATCCGGATACCGACGTCACGCCCTATGATATGGCGACGCTCGGCTCGCGCTCGACCTATCACATGGGCCATGCGGTGCGGCTCGCCGCCGAGGATGCGCGCGCCAAGATCGAGGCGCTGGCGGCCGAGCTGGGCCTGCCGCGCGGCAGCAACGTGCCTTTGGCCGAACTCTTCCGCAAGAAATACGGCATGCAGGCGGGCAACATCGTGGGCACCGGCAGCTTCGTGCCGAGCTATGCCTCGCCCGATCACGCCACCGGGCTCACGCCCAATGCCACGCCGTTCTGGATGGTGGGCGGCACCGGCGCCGAGGTCGAGGTCGACACGGAAACCGGCCAGGTGCGGGTGCAACGGCTCATCAACGTCGCCGATCTCGGCAATCCCATCAACCCGAAGATCGTCGAGACCCAGCTTTCCGGCGGCGCGATCATGCAGCTGGGCTTCACCCTGATGGAGAAGATGGAATTCCGCGACGGCCAGCTGCTCAATCCTTCGCTCGCCGATTACAAGATTCCCGGGATGCGCGATCTGCCCGTGCGGATCGAGAACGAAGCGGTGGCGGCGGTGCAGCACAGCGGACCCTATGGCGCGAAGGGCGTGGGCGAGAGCGCGACCTTCGGCGTCTCGCCGGCCATCGCCAACGCCATCGACGACGCCGTCGGCGTGCGCTTGATGGAATTGCCGATGACGGCCGATGCGGTTTACGCCGCGATCGAGCGGGGGAAAAAGACATGAGCGCGAGCCCGCGGCGGATCACCTTTACCCTCAATGGCGCGACGGTCTCGGCCGAAGTTGCGACCCACGAGACGCTGCTCGAGGTTCTGCGCGAGCGGTTCTCGCTGTTCGGCGCGCGCGAGAGTTGCGGCCAAGGCCTGTGCGGCTGCTGCACCGTGCTGGTCGACGGCCGCGCGGTCTCGGCCTGCCTCGCTTTCGCTTGCCTGGCCGATGGCGCGCGCATCGAGACCGTCGAGGGTCTCGACCGGACGGGCAGGCTCGATCCGGTGCAAGAGGCGTTCCTGGAATGCGGCGCCTTCCAATGCGGTTTCTGCACGCCCGGATTCGTCTTGATGGCCAAGCAGTTACTGGACGAGCACCCGGCGCCCAGCGAGGACGAGATTCGCCACTATCTTTCTGGTAATCTTTGCCGTTGCGGCGCTTATCCGGAAATCATCGAGGCCGTGAAAGTCGCCGCACGCAAGCGGAAGGGTACGTCGCCCACATAACCGCGCAACAGGGGAGGAAATCGTCATGAGCATGAATGCCGCCGCCGCGAGTCCGTGGTATCGCTCGCTCAACCGCAGCCAGTGGAACACGCTGTTTGCGGCCAATCTGGGCTGGCTGTTCGACGGCTATGAGGTCTATGCGCTGATCCTGACGGTCGGCGTGGCGCTTCACCAACTGCTCGACCCGAGCCAATACGGACAGATCCCGTTTTATGCCGGGGCGACCATCGCCATCACGCTGTTCGGCTGGGGCGTCGGCGGCATGATCGGCGGCGTGCTCGCCGATTACATCGGCCGCAGGCGCACCATGATGCTGGCGATTCTGGCCTATTCGCTGATGACCGGCTTGAGCGCGCTGTCGTGGAGCTGGCTCTCCTTCGCGCTGCTGCGCTTCGTGGTCGGCGTCGCCATCGGCTCGGAATGGGCGACCGGCGCGTCGATCACCGCCGAGCTGTGGCCCGACAAGGCGCGCGGCAAGGGCGCGGGATTGATGCAATGCGGTCTCGGCATCGGCTTCTTCACCGCCTCGCTGGTGTGGGTGTTCGTCAGCCCCCATGGCCCCGATGCGTGGCGCTACATGTATCTGATCGGGATATTGCCCGGCCTGTTCACGTTGTGGATCCGGCGCGGCATTCCCGAATCGCCGGTGTGGGAGCGCAGCAGCGAGCGCCGCAAGGCGGCGGTGGCGCGCAAAAAGCGCGGCGACCGACTCGATGCGGCCGATCACGGGCTGACCCGCTTCACTTTGGCCGAGCTGTTCGCCGATCGGAAGGTTCGCGGGCGGCTGCTGATCCTGTTCCTGATGTCGCTGACGACCACGCTCGCCTGGTGGGGCATCTCGAGTTTCGTTCCGCCCTATGTCGCCTCCGTCGCGGCCAAGGCCGGCCTGCCCGGACCGGTTTGGGCGGGCTATACCGGCATGGCCTACAATCTCGGCGCCATCGCCGGCTATATCAGCCTGGGATTCTTCGCCGATGTGGTGGGGCGCAAGCCGGTGGTGATGGTGTTCTTCGCCGCGGCGCTGGTTATGACGCCGGTGCTGTTCCTGTGGACCAGCGATCTCAACCTGCTGCTGCTTGCAGCCTGTGTGAACGGCTTCTTCACCCTGGGACAATATTCCTGGATGCCGGTGTGGTTGCCGGAACTGTTCCCGACCCGGGTGCGAGCGACCGGCCTCGCTTTCGTCTTCAACACGCCGCGCTTCATCGCCTGCCTCGGGCCGCTGACCGCCGGGGCGCTGATCGCCAATTTCGGCGGCTTTGGCAACACCGCGGTGACCATCAGCCTGATCTACGTGCTGGGCTTCTTCGCCACGCTCTTCCTGCCCGAGACCAGGGGAAAGCCGCTGCCGGAGAATATCTAGCCGCGTATCTCGGCGTCACCGCGACAGATCGGCCGAGACGTATTCGGGCTGGCTGAGGCTGCGCGTCAGGTGGAAATCGATCAGGCTGTTGCCTTGCTCGATCTCGAAGGCCACCGGCGCGCCGCCATCGTCCATCCAGACGATGTCGTGCTTGTGGCCGATGATGTCGTATCGGTGAAGCTTGAGGTCCGCGCCGTCGATGGTGACGTCGACCTGCCCGCTATCGTTGACGCTGACGGGAAAAAACTCGCCGGTCTTGGTCGACATCATCACGTCGGATTCGAACACCTTGAGCGACCAGGGATTGGAAGGATGGACGTTCGCCGGCGCGGTGAAGACGCCATCGGGCGTGGTGATGACGAAGTTATTGCCTTGCGCCTCGCCACGGACTTCGAGATCGACGCCGTTCGTGGTGGTGACGCCCTTGAAAGCGATCATGCGGTTGCCGAGCCACCGCTCGGTGCGCTCCGCTTCCTGCCGGAACACGACGATGCCGAGCAGCTTGACCACGACATGCAGCTCGGTCGTCACTTCGGTCTTGTCGCCGATCTTGTCGATGATGTTGGTATAGCTGCCGACATCGCCGAAGGTCGGATGGACGATCCGGTATTCGTAGATTTGCCGCGAGGCGTTGGCGGATGGCGGGAAAAGCGCCGCTGTCGCGCCAAGGATAGCGGCACAGGCAAAGATAATGCGTGACCGATTCATGACCGCCCCGTTCGCACGCCGACATTTTACACGAAGTGCCGCGCCGGGGGTAGCGGGGACAGGCCGGTCCGGGCGGTCTTCGGAAATTCCACCGTTTTGCCGCCACCCCGATTGTGAGCCGGTTTTCGGCCATTTAAGGGAATGCCGGTGCCACGAAATTGACTTCTCGGTCGCGCCTTCTGGCTTAGAATAACGGCGGCAGGCAGCGATGGCCCGGGGCAAGAACTATTCACATGGCGGCGGCGGCAGGCATGCCGCCGCTTATGACGATTTTTGGCGCTTCTACCTTCGCGCCCACGCCAATCCGAGACTGCGCATCTGGCATTATTTCGGCACGGCACTGGCGGTGTGCGCGTTGTGCGGACTGGCCGCGACGGCAAGCGGCTGGTTCCTCGTTTTGGCGGTCGGCGGCGGCTATGGACCGGCCTGGATCAGTCATTTTTTCATCGCGCAAAATCGCCCGGCGACTTTCGATCACCCGCTATGGTCGCTGATCAGCGATTTCCGCATGTTCTGGCTCTGGCTCGCCGGCGGACTCGACAGCGAACTGGCCAAGGCGGGCGTGCCGGTGCGCCGCCAGCGGTGAATACCGTCATCTTCTCATTTTCGCCATAAATCACTTATACTTATGGTTTGAGGGCCCAAAAGAGGCCTGTCCGCAAGCATGGGGGCGTTGATGTTGGATTCGTATCTGGACAGCCACGGCGATGCGCCGTGGTCGATGAAGGACATCCCCTATCACACGCTCGACCGCGAGCTGGTGCGGGACGACGCGCTGCTCCTCTATATCATCGCCTCCGCCTCTTTCATCGAGATCACCTCGGACCACTACACCAGGAACCTGATCGCCTTCTTCCAGGGCGATCCGGAGATCGTCGATTGGCTGCAAAACCATTGGGAGCCGGAGGAGATGCAGCATGGCGCGTCGCTCAAGCGCTATGTCCAGACCGCCTGGCCCGATTTCGATTGGGAAAAAGCCTATCGCGACTTCATGGGCGAGTATGGCGCTCTTTGCAGCAACGAGCACTATGCCTCGACCCGCGCGCTGGAAATGGCGGCGCGCTGCGTCGTGGAAACCGGCACCTCGAGCTTCTACCGCATGATGGCCGAGATCACGGCCGAGCCGGTGCTGAAGGAACTCACCGCCAAGATTAGCTCGGACGAAGTGCGGCACTACAAGCATTTCTATCATTATTTTCTGCGCTATCAGGAGAGCGAGCGCCAAGGCCGCGCCGCCGTGCTCAAGACGCTGTGGGAGCGCGCGATGGAGATCGACGACGAAGACGCCTTCATCGCCTTCAAATACGTCTTCCTCGCCCGCAATCCAGGCGTGGAATTCAAGCGCCGGGATTACGACGATTACCGCAAGGGCTTGCGCCGCATCGGCAAGGCGCATTTCCCCTTCGACATGGCGTTGAAGATGTTCTTGAAGCCCCTGGGCCTGAGCACTGCCATCGGCCGGATGGTGTTGCCGCCCGTGACCGCGGCGACGCGGCTGTTGATGCTGCGCTAGGGCCGGGGCCAAAAACCAAGCCGAAGACTAATATTGTGGGCACCGTACCGGGAAAGGTAAAATCATAGCAAAGACGGGCGCGGGCAAACCGAGCCAGGCCAGAGGGAGAAGGGGGAACGACCATGCCCGACACCGCCGCCAAACCGGATGCCGCCGCCAAGCCGCAGCCGGCCTTGAAGCTCAATTTCCTGTCGCACGGCACGCTGGAATCGACCGATCTCGATTTCACGCGCAAATTCTACGAGGAATTCCTCGGCCTCGATGTGGTCAAGACCAGCCCGATCTCGCTCATGATCCGGCTCGGCGGCAACAACACCATCGCCACGGTCAAATGCAAGACCAAGCAGCCGATGAGCCTGTTGGGCCATAACGGCCTCGACGTCGAGACCAAGGAAGAAGTCGACGAGTGCTATCGCATCGTCATGGAGCAGAAGGACAAGTGGAAGCTCAGCAAGATCAGCAAGCCGATCCTGCAGCACGGCACCTACAGCTTCTACTTCTGGGATTGCGACCAGAATTGCTGGGAGATTTTGACCAATCCCAAGGGCGGCTATTCCTGGCTCTTCCCGCTGGGCGATCTCGAAGGCAAAGGCCACCAGGACAAGCACTTCAAACGGCCGGGCGTGAAGACGCCGGATTGAGCCGGCTTCGCTCAGACGCCGCGCCTGAACGTCACCCCGGCGCGGTTGCACCAACCTTCCCAGGCGCGGTCGAAACCTTCGGACGCCTTGCCCTTGGCCTGGCGGCCGAGGATTTTCTGAATCTCGCCGGGCGACAGGAAGTTGATCGTCTTGCCGAAACGCAGCGCGTCCATCTGCAGATGCGCGTTCACCTCGAGATAGACCGCGATATAGACCGCCTCGCGCAAGTTCCGCCCGGCCACGACCGAACCATGGCCGCGCATCAGCGCGCTCTTTCCCGGCCCCACCGCCTTGGCCAAATCGCGGCCCTGCGCCATGTCGGAGACCAGCATGTCGGTGTCGCCGAAATTCTTGCGCGGCTCCCAGATCGGAACCTCGGCCCCGATGGTCGCGGCCATATGCATCACCGGCCTGAGCGTTTCTCCGGCGACACCGAAAGGTATGACGCTCGGGCTGTGGCTGTGCACCACGCCGTTGATGTCGGGTCGCGTCTCGTAGAGCGCTCCGTGGATGAAACGCTCGTTATAGGGCCGCCGGCCGCGCGCCTCGAGCGGCTCGCCCTCGAGGGTGAATTCCATGATGTCGGAGGATTCGATGCATTCGGGCGGCCGCGCGCGCGACAAGAGATAGCGTTGGGGATTATGCGGGTGCCGGGCGCTGACATGGCCGAAACCGTCGACCACGCCCAGGACGGCGAGGATGCGATTGGCCGCAACCAGGTCTTCGATCAGCTCGTCATAGCCCGCCATGATTTGTCCTGCCTATAGGATGAAGCTGATCGAGCCGAGCGAGCCCAGCTCCTGGGCGTCGAGCAGCACGCGGCGTTCCTTGATGCGAAGATGCTTGCCCACACGCTTCAGCACATAGCGGTAGGCGCCCACATATTCCCGCACGCGCTCGAAGCGGCGATAGCGGTAACAGACGAAATTGGCGGCGACGTGGACGAGATCGCCTTCGGTCCCGGTGATGCGCACGTTCGAGATCATCCGCCGCGTGCGCGAATGCGGCTGCTCGGCGTGGCAATTGGGGTCCATGATGCGGATGACGCGCTCTTTCAGCCGCTTGGCGTCATCGGCGATGGTGAAGAGCGTATCGCGGTGGTCGCCCTCGGGCTTGTCGTTGGGCGGAACGAAATACCCCACATCCTCGGTCAGAAGCTTGAGCCAATCCTCGAGCTTCCAGTCGTCCAAAAGCGCGGCTTCGTGGAACAGGAAATCCTCGATCTCGGCGCGGCTCGGAAGCGCGATCTTGCGGGCCTCGTCCATCATGCCCCCTCCATCAGCCGGTTCCAATGGCGCCAGAAGATGCGCAGATGGTGCTCGTCGCTGTTGAGGAAATCGCTGTCCTTGCCCATGCCGCGCGACATCTCGGACCAGGGCACGTCCTGCCAATTGGCCAGGCCCTGCTGCACCAGCTCCAGCGCCTCGACGTCGTCGGGGGTGGCGAAGCCGCCGGGGCCGTAGAATGTCAGGAAGGCGTCGAGACGCCGCGCCCGCGCGCGTTCGCTTTCCTCCTCCGGACCGAGCGCCCAGGCCGTGACATGCATCCGGCCGGCGCCGTCGGGGAAGAAAGTCCTGACCGTGACCGACGAGCCGTCGTTGATGACCAGATTGGGGAAGATCACCAGATTGCGGTTGGTGTCGGCCACGCGCGCGGCGCGCTTCGGGCCCGAGGCGTTGCACCAGTTCCTTGCGGATGGCGTCGATCTCGGGCTTGGCGTCCTCGCCATAGATCGAAATCCATTTCGCCACCGGCCGGCCGCGGAAATTCACGTTGTCGGTGGTGAAATTGCCGTTGCCGAGGTTGATCGCCAGCCCCTTGCTCGGCAGCAGCATGCCGGCCTCTTTCGACGGCGTGACATTGACGCCGGAATTCTTCATGTAATTGAGCCAGGTCGAATGGGTCGAGGGCAGGTGATAATCGTCGACGCTGTTCTCGACCATCAGCTTCCAATTGGCGGCGACGTCGTATTCCTGGGTTCCCGCGATGATCTGCATCCGGCCCGAGGGCGACTGCTCGATCACCAGGTCGATATAATCGGTGGCGCGGCCGAGATAGTCCTTGAGCGGCTGCGCCTTGGCGTCGAGGTTGAGGAACCAGAAATCGCGGTAGGATTCGAAGCGCGGCGGCGAAGCCAGGCCGAATTCAGCCTTCCGGAAAGAGGCCGCATAGGCGTCGTCGCCGGGCACGCCCACCAGCTGGCCGTCATTGGCATAGCTCCAGCCGTGATAGACGCAGTTGAATCGTCGCGCATTTCCTTCGCGCGCGGTGCAGACGATGGCGCCGCGGTGGCGGCAGGTATTGAGCAGGCAGCGGATCGTGCCTTGGCCGTCGCGGCAGAAGATCACTGGCCTGCCCGCGACCCGCCGGGTGACGAAATCATTGGGCCGCTTCAATTCGGAAGCGTGGCCGACATAGATCCAGCTTTTGCCGAATATCGCAATCAGTTCGCGCCGCAGGATCTCCTCCGATACCAGCACTTCGCGGTTCAAAAGGAAGCGCTTGTTGCCGGGATCGTCGATGATATAGGCGTGGTTGCGGCGCGATCGCGTGTCCATGTGGACCTGGGACGGGATTAGGGGACGGTGCCCGCCGTTTCGCGCGGAATTAATGGGCAAGATCGGCGGGAAGTCAACGCACGACGATCTTGTCCCTGGACAAGCCATGAGCGGCCCCGGATATTGGCCCGCTGGGGAGGCCAGGAATGAAAAAACTCGACATCTTTCCGCACATCTTTCCAAAGGCCTATTTCGACAAGATGGTCGAAATCGTGCCCAACAAGGACGCGATAAGGCGCTGGACCAACATTCCGGTGCTGTTCGATCTCGAAAAGCGGCTCAAGATGATGGACGAGTTCGAGCAGTATCAGCAGGTGCTGACGCTTTCCATGCCGGCGGTGGAATATGTGGCGCCCCCCGACAAGTCGCCCGCTCTGGCGCGGCTCGCCAATGACGGCATGTTCGACATCTGCGCCAAATATCCCGACCGTTTTCCCGCCTGGGTCGCCTCGGTGCCGATGAACAACGTCAAGGCGACGCTCGACGAGATCACCCGCGCGGTGGAGAAGATGGGCGCCAAGGGCATCCAGATCTTCACCAACGTCAACGGCAAACCGCTCGACGACCCCGAATTCTCCCCCATCTTCGAGAAAATGCATTCCTATGATCTGCCGGTCTGGATGCATCCGACGCGCGGCCAGAAATCCGCCGATTACCCGGGCGAGAAATTCTCGCGCTTCGACATCTGGTGGGTGTTCGGCTGGCCCTACGAAACCTCGGCGGCGATGGCGCGCATGGTGTTCTCGGGATTCTTCGACCGCTGGCCCAGGCTCAAGATCATCACCCACCACATGGGCGCGATGGTGCCGTATCTCGAGGCGCGGGTGGGGCTGGGCCTCGACCAGCTTGGCTCGCGCGAAGGCGCGGAGGAAGGCTACAAGCAGATCATGGCCGGCATGAAGGCAAAGGGCAAACGCCCGGTCGACTACTTCCGCGGCTTCTACGCCGACACCGCGATCAACGGCTCGGCCTCGGGCATGCGTTGCGGGCTCGATTTCTTCGGCATCGATCATTGCCTGTTCGGCACCGATTGCCCCTTCGATCCCGAAGGCGGGCCGCTGTTCATCCGCGAGATCATCAAGGCCATCGGCCAACTGGGGCTGTCTCCGGGCGATCTGGAGAAACTGTACGAAGGCAATGCGCGGCGTATGCTGCGCCTGAAGAACTGAGAACGACGCCGCCGATACGTTATTGGCGCATGCGCGGTGTGAAGCGGCTCGCCATCATCACCAGCACGGACGGCAGCGGCCAGGACGCGGAAAAGGCGCTACTGGCGGCGGTCGGCAATCGCGGGAATAAAGGCGTCATTCAGGTCGTCGCCAACGAGCATTTCAATCCTTCGGACGTCTCGGTGGCGGCGCAGATCGAAAACATCAAGGCGGCTAAGCCGCGACTGCTCTTCGCCTGGAGCACGGGCGCGCGCATCGCGACAGTGTTCCGCGCGGTGCAGCAGGATGGCCTCGATGTGCGGATGGCGACCACGGACGGCAACATGACCTACGCGCAGATGACGCGCTTCGCCGATTTCCTGCCGAAGCAGCTCTATATCCATTCCTCGCTCTGGATGGTGGACGGCAACTAGGCGATCAAGCTGCCGCCGGCGGTCGCGGCCAAGCAGAAGGAATTCTACTGCGCCTTCCGCGCCGCCGGCATCGAGCACGACGTGGCGGCGGTGCTGGGTAGGTTGGGACTGCGCGGTTTCGAAGAGATCTGATCCACATTCGCCTGCGCGAGTTCCGGCAGGAAGGAATATCTCTCGGGCCGTTGCTTGATGAAGGCGGCATAGCCGAAACAGAGATGGACGGCGGTCGTGCCTTTGGCTCCCGCGAGTGCGCGGTTCAGCGCCTCCACGCCGAAGGCCCTGGCGCGTTGCGGTTGCGCCTGCATATAGGGCTCGTCGATCTGCACGATGTCGGCGCCGGCGGCGAACAGATCCGCGATCTCTCCGTTGAGCGCGGCGGCATAGTCCATCGCCAGCGCCGCCGGGTCTTTGTAGAAATCGTCCTGGGTCTGCTGCGACATGGTGAAGGGGCCGGGGACGGTGATCTTGATCGGTGCGATGTGTTGGCGCGCAGGAATGCGACGTCGCGCGCCTCGACCGGCATGCTTGCGGCGGATACGGTCCCACCACGCGCGGCACCGGCTGGGTGCTTGCCGGGGGTGCGGTCGGCGCCTGGCCGGGATGGTCGAGATCGACGCCCTCGAGCGATGTGGCAAAGCGGTTGGAATAGCTTTCGCGGCGCATCTCGCCGTCGGTGAGGATGTCGATTCCGGCCCGTTCCTGGTCGTATATCGCGAACAGCGTGGTCGCCAATGACCGGCCAGGACGCCGGCAAAGACGGAACGAGACTATGGGGGAAGTTAGCCTCATCGATCTGTCGAAACGCTTCACCCTGCGCCTCGCGGGCGGGGTGCAAAGCGTGCAGGCGCTCGACCGCGTCAGCTTCACCGTCAAGGATGGCGAGGTGGTGGCGTTGATCGGGCCCTCGGGCTGCGGCAAGACCACCGCGCTGCGCATCGTCATGGGGCTCGAACAGGCGAGCGAAGGCCGTGTGATGGTGAACGGGCGCGAGGTCAAGGGCTGCGGTTACGACCGCGGCATGGTGTTCCAGCACGCCGAGTTGCTGCCCTGGCTCACCGCCTTGCAGAACGTGATGTTCGGCCTGGAGATGAAGGGCGTGCGGGGGGCCGCCTTGCAGGAAGCGTCGATGCGCGCGCTGGAATTGGTGGGCCTCACGGATGTCGCCCATCGCCGGCCCTATCAGCTCTCGGGCGGGATGCAGCAGCGCGTCGGCATCGCCCGGGCGCTCGCCATCGATCCCACGGTGCTGCTGATGGACGAACCCTTCGGCGCGCTCGACGCCCAGACCCGCGAGGGGCTGCAGGGAGAACTGCTCGAACTCCACCGCCGCACGCACAAGACCATCCTGTTCGTCACCCACGATCTCGACGAGGCGGTGTCGTTGGCCGACCGCGTGGTGGTGATGCGCGCGGGCCGGGTGCAGGAGATCGTCGAGGTGCCGCTCGGGCGCGCGCGCGAGGATCTGGCGGCGGTCCGCGGCACGCCCCAATTCATCGAGACCCGCTATCGCATCTGGCGCGGCATGCATGCCATGCCGTCCGCCGTTCATTGAGGAAAGAAAAAGCATGACCAAATCGGCGAAGATTCCGAAAGCCTCCGGCGATCTGCTCGACGAGCTGGTGACCGGCAACCATATCCTTTCCCAGCAGAAGATCGTCGACGCCTTCGGCCATATCAGCGTCCGCCACGACAAGGACCCGGGCAAGTTCCTGATGTCGCGCCATCTCGCCCCCGGACTGGTTTCGCCCAAGGACATCGTGACCTTCGATCTCGACTGCAACCCGGTGGCCAATCCGGCCAAGCGCTACTACAGCGAGCGGTTCATCCATGGCGAGATCTACAAGTCGCGGCCCGAGGTCACATCCGTGGTCCATTGCCACGCGCCGTCGTTGATTCCGTTCGGCGCGACCCGGACGCCGCTGAAGCCGATCTTTCACATGAGCGGCTATCTCGGCGCCGGCGTGCCGGTGTTCGAGATCCGCCAATCCTTCGGCATGACCGACATGCTGATCCGCACGGCGGAGCTGGGCCGGGCGCTGGCCGTGTCGCTCGGCGACAATCCGATGGTGCTGATGCGCGGCCACGGCGCGACCATGGTCGGGCATTCGATCAAGCAGGTGGTCTATCGCGCGATCTATGCGACCGATGAACGCCGCCATGCAGATGGAGGCGCTGCGGCTGGGATCGCCCACTTATCTCGAAGGCGACGAGGCGAGGCTGTCCGGCGAGAGGAACAACCTCTCGCTCGACCGCGCCTGGGGCTATTGGGTCAACGAGGCCAAGGGAAAGTAGGCCCTTGGTTTGCTTCGCACGACGCCTCGCGCCTAAAGGAGGGTTCGGCGCTCGGCTGTGCTGCGCTAGTCGCCCTCGGTCATCACGTCGCCCTGCGGCGACAGCACCACGTTCACCGGGGTGCCGTTCTTCATGCCGCTGGCGTGCCAATAATTGTCGCAGCCCTTCATGAAATCATGCAGCTGGCTGTAGCCCGCAGCCTCGAATTTCTGCCGCGCCGTGGCAATGGTCGAGTTGTCGAGATGATCGCCCGGGTCGCAATTGTTTGTCGTCTGAGCGGCTTGGGCGCCGCCGATGACCGGCGATTGGGGAACGAAGGCGAGCATGGCGAGTGCCGCAACGGCGATGACACCTGTCTTTTTCATGGGAGCACCTATCGATGAAATCCGTGGAAGAGGCCGTGGACGCGGAACAATCCGCGAGCCCCGGCAATCCTGCCGGGCTGCGGAGGAATTAGTAAAGACAATTTCCGGCATTTTTAAGGCATTGGGCCGGAGTAGGTTCGGCAGCCATTGCCAAGGGACGAGATCGCCTTTATCTGTTTTTCCGCATGCGCAGACGGCAAAACGTGATGTGGTCGCTCGCGCGGGTCGGGCTCCTCTGCCTGGTCGCCGGCATGGTCGACGCCTATGGTTACATGACCCTGGGCCATGTCTTCGCCGCCAACATGACCGGCAATACCGTGCTGCTGGCGATCGCGGCGGTGAGCGGCGAGCTGGCGTCGTCGGTGAACTATGTCCTGACGCTGTGCGCCTTTGCCGCGGGAGCGGTCTTCGGCGCGGCGCTGAAGCGCGCTTCCAGCCGCCCCTATGTTCCGTTGCTGCTGGCGGCGCTGCTGCTGGCGGCGACAGGATTCGCGGCCCCGGGCCGTTTGGGGATGCTCGGCGCGATCGCCATCGTCATGGGGCTGCAAGCGGCTTCGGTGTCGAAATTCGGCGCGACCACCCTGCAAACCGTCGTCATCACCGGGCCGATCGTCCGGCTGGCCGAGGGGCTGGTCGATCTGCTTTGGCCGGGCAAGGGGGCCGATGCGCGGGCGGCGGCCGACGCCAGCGCGCATAACGGGCTTGCCTGGATCGCCTATGGCGCGGGCGCGGCTTTGGGCGCGTCCGGGGTGGTCTTCTTGGGCGGGCCGCCGCTGCTTCTGGCGGTGCCGGCTTTGTTGCTGCTGGCGGCGGCGGCCGAGCTGGCCATCGAACCGCAAGGACGCTGAGCGGGCCAAGCCCGCCGGTCTTCATCACACATTTTTTATGAAATCCTGACGATGGCGAGCCGATTTCGCTCTCGATCCTTTATCCGCCAGTCCCCTTCTATTCCGGCATGACGCGACACTGAACGCGCCGCGCAAAACGTGAGGGTTTCATGGCGTTTCGGAATGATGACGACGGCAATTGGGTTGTTTATCTGCGGCAGGAATCCCGGCTGGATTCCGAGGACGGAGGATTTACGCTCAAACAGGTATTCACCGAGATCGCGGCGACTTTGACCGGAATCGGGGCCATTGTCGTGCTGCTGCTCGTTTGCCTGAAAATCTACGGCTACAACTGACCGAGCGGAAAATCTTTATGCCGCCTTTATGCTGCGGCGCGCAAATCCACCTCGCAATTATACGACGCAACCCCCTTTTATCTGTCGCGCCTGATCTACATCAAGGGAACGGGGATCGGGTGGGTGTATAGCTCAACCATCACATTCTCCGTCCCAATGCGTTCGGAGGGCCAGCCATGCTCGATGTCATTTTATCAGCCGCCAGCGTCGGCTGCTTCGTCCTTTCCATTCTTTATGTCTTCGCCTGCGACAAGATGTGAGGCTCCCATGCTGATCGATTACCTACTCGGCGCGATCGTGACCGTGGTGATCATGGTCTATCTCGTCATCGCGCTTATCCGACCCGAGAAATTCTAGGAGCGTGCCATGACCGCCAATGGCTGGGTTCAGATCGCCATATACTGCGCCGTCATCATCGCCGTCACGCGGCCGCTCGGCGGCTACATGACGCGCGTCTTCAACGGCGACCGCACCCTGTTGAGTCCGGTGCTGCGCCCGGTCGAGCGCGCGATCTATTGGTGCTGCGGCGTCGACGAGAAGGCGGAGCAGAATTGGCTCGTTTATGCGGTGTCGATGCTGCTGTTCAGCCTCGCCGGCGTCCTGTCGCTTTATGCATTGCAACGGCTCCAGGCCGCGCTGCCGTTCAATCCGGCGGGTCAAAGCGCGGTGGAGGAAAGTCTCGCCTTCAACACGGCGATCAGCTTCATCACCAATACCAACTGGCAGTCCTACACGCCTGAGACGACGATGAGCTATCTGACCCAGATGGCCGGCCTCGCGGTGCACAATTTCCTCTCGGCCGCCACCGGCATCGCGCTGGCCATCGCCGTCATCCGCGGCTTTTCGCGGCGCGAATCCAAGACCATCGGCAATTTCTGGATCGATCTGACGCGTTGCACGCTCTACATCCTGTTGCCGGTCTCGATCGTCATCGGCTTGTTCTTCGTCTGGCAGGGCATGCCGCAGACTTTCGGCCCCTATGTCGACGCGACGACGCTCGAAGGCGCCAAGCAGTCCATCGCGGTCGGCCCCGTTGCGTCGCAGGAAGCCATCAAGATGATGGGCACCAACGGCGGCGGCTTCTTCAACGCCAACTCGGCGCATCCGTTCGAGAATCCGAACGCGCTCACCAATTTCGTCGAGATGGTGATTTTGCTCATGTTCGGCGCAGCGCTCACCAATGTGCTGGGCCGCATGGTCAAGGACGAACGCCAGGGCTGGGCGATCTTCGCCGCCATGTTCGTGTTGTTCTTCGCCGGCGTGACCACGGCCTATTGGGCGGAATCGCACGCCAATCCGGCCTTCGCCGCCTTCAATGTCGATGGCATGGCCGGTCCGATGCAAGCCGGCGGCAACATGGAAGGCAAAGAGGTGCGTTTCGGCATCGCCAATTCCGCGCTCTTCGCCACCGTCACCACCGACGCCTCCTGCGGCGCGGTCAATTCCATGCATGACAGCTACATGCCGCTGGGCGGCATGGTGCCGCTCGTCAACATCCAGCTCGGCGAGGTGATCTTCGGCGGCGTCGGCTCCGGTCTCTACGGCATTGTCGCCTTCGCCATCGTCGCCATGTTCGTCGCCGGGCTGATGGTCGGGCGCACGCCCGAATATCTCGGCAAGAAGCTCGAGGCCAAGGAGGTCAAGATGACCATCCTGGCGCTGTTGAGCCTGCCGCTGTCGATCCTCGGCTGGACCGCCTTGGCCACGGCGTTGCCGGCCGGTCTCGCCGGAATATCCAATACCGGGCCGCACGGCTTCAGCGAGATCCTCTATGCCTATACCTCGGCGACCGGCAACAACGGCTCCGCCTTCGCCGGGCTTAGCGCCAACACGCTCTTCTACAACACCACCCTGGCCTTCGCGATGCTGATGGGCCGCTTCATCTTCGTCATTCCGCTGCTGGCGGTGGCGGGCTCGCTCGCCCAGAAAAAGATTCTGGCGCCCTCGGCCGGCACATTCCCGACCCATTCGCCGCTCTTCGTCGGCTTGCTGGTCGGCGTGATCGTCATCATGGGCGGCTTGACCTATTTCCCGGCGGTGTCGCTCGGCCCCGTGGTCGAGCAGGTCGCGATGACCCACGGCACCCTTTATCCCGCGCCTTGAGGATTTGACCATGAACCCGAAAACCGAAACCGCCGCTTTGATCGCGCGTCCGGAGACGCTGTACAAGCGGAGCCTGCAGCCGCTGGCGCTGTTCGACCGCACCCTGATCGTGCCGGCGATCGGCGGCGCGTTCAAAAAGCTGGATCCGCGCACCCTGGTCAAGAACCCGGTCATGTTCGTGGTCGAGATCGTCTCCGTGCTGACGACGTATTTCTTCATCCGCGACCTGGTGATGGGGGCGGGAACGGTGGTGGGATCCAACGCGCTGTTCTCCGGCCAGATCGCGGCCTGGCTGTGGTTCACCGTGCTGTTCGCCAATTTCGCCGAGGCGGTGGCCGAGGGCCGCGGCAAGGCCCAGGCAGACAGCTTGCGCCGCATGCGCACCGACACCAAGGCCAAGCGTCTCAAGGACGGGAAGGGGCGGAGCTTCGATCTGGTCGACGCGGCCAAGCTCAAGCCGGGCGACATCGTGCTGGTCGAAACCGGCGACTACATCCCGAGCGACGGCGAGGTGATCGAGGGCGTGGCCTCGGTCGACGAATCCGCCATCACCGGAGAATCCGCGCCGGTAATTCGTGAATCGGGCGGCGACCGTTCGGCGGTCACCGGCGGCACGCGCGTCACCTCGGATTGGCTGCGGGTCAAGATCACGGCGGCGCAAGGCTCGACATTCCTCGACCGCATGATCGCCCTGGTCGAGGGCGCGGTCCGGCAGAAAACCCCCAATGAGATCGCGCTCAACATCCTGCTGGTGGGCATGACCATCATCTTCGTCTTCGCCACCGTCACCATCCCGGCCTTTGCCTCTTATGCCGGCGGCGCGGTCGGCGTCGTCGTCTTGATCGCGCTGTTCGTGTGTCTGATTCCCACCACCATCGGCGCGCTGCTCTCCTCTATCGGCATCGCCGGCATGGACCGGCTGGTGCGTTTCAACGTGCTCGCCATGTCGGGCCGCGCGGTCGAGGCGGCGGGCGACGTAGATACGCTGCTCTTGGACAAGACCGGCACCATCACGCTCGGCAACCGCCAAGCGACCGAATTCCTGCCGTTGCAGGGCGTCAACGCGAAGGAGTTGGCCGACGCGGCGCAGCTCGCCTCGCTCAGTGACGAGACCCCGGAAGGCCGCTCCATCGTCGTGCTCGCCAAGGAAAAGTACGGCATCCGCGGCCGCGAAATGGCGCCGCTCAACGCCAAATTCGTGCCGTTCTCGGCGCAGACGCGCATGAGCGGCGTCGATCTCGAGGACTCTTCCATCCGCAAGGGCGCGGTCGACGCCATTCTGGCCGGTCTCAAGACCAAGCCCGAGGCGGCCGTGCGCGAACTCACTGGGCTTGCCGAGCGCATTGCCAGGAGCGGCGGCACGCCGCTGGCGGTGGCGAAAGACGGCCGGATTCTCGGCGCGATCCATCTGAAGGACATCGTCAAGGGCGGCATCCGCGAGCGCTTCGCGGAGCTGCGTCAGATGGGCATCCGCACCGTGATGATTACCGGCGACAATCCGCTCACCGCCGCGGCGATCGCGGCGGAATCCGGAGTCGACGATTTTCTGGCGCAGGCGACGCCGGAGCATAAATTGCGGCTCATCCGCGACGAGCAGGCCAAGGGCAAGCTGGTGGCGATGTGCGGCGACGGCACCAACGACGCGCCGGCGCTGGCCCAGGCCGATGTCGGCGTGGCGATGAACACCGGCACCATGGCGGCGCGCGAGGCCGGCAACATGGTCGATCTCGACAGCGATCCGACCAAGCTGATCGAGATCGTCGCCATCGGCAAGCAGCTGCTGATGACCCGCGGCGCGCTGACCACCTTCTCCATCGCCAACGACGTCGCCAAGTATTTCGCCATCATCCCGGCCATGTTCATCGCGTTCTATCCGCAGCTCGCCGTCCTCAACGTCATGGGCTTGCATAGCCCCGGAAGCGCCATCCTGTCGGCGATCATCTTTAACGCGCTGATCATCATCGCGCTGATCCCGTTGAGCCTGCGCGGCGTGCGTTACCGTCCGGCGGGCGCCGCCAGCATCCTGCGCCGCAATCTCTGGCTCTATGGCGTCGGCGGCCTCGTCGTGCCGTTCATCGGCATCAAGCTCATCGATTTGATCGTTACAGCCATCGGTTTGGCCTGAGGAGTTCCGCCATGTTGAAACAGATTCGTCCCGCCATCATGATGATCGTCGTCATGACGGTCATCACCGGTCTGGCCTATCCGCTGGCCATGACCGGCATAGCGCAAATCCTGTTCCCGCATCAGGCCAATGGCAGCTTGATCGAAAGGGACGGCAAGGTCATCGGCTCCGAGCTGATCGGCCAGGATTTCGAGACCGACAAGTATTTCCACGGCCGGCCCTCGGCCACGACCGAGCCGGATCCCAAGGATCCGACCAAGACCATTTCCGTGCCCTACGCCGCCGACAATTCCTCGGGCTCCAATCTGGGGCCGACCAGCCAGGCGCTTGGTCGACGGCGTGAAGGACGCGGCGGCCAAGCTCCACGCCGAGAACCCGGCCGCGCCGGTGCCGGTCGATCTGGTGACCAATTCGGCCAGCGGACTCGACCCCGATATCACCCCGGCGGCGGCCTTGTTCCAGGTGCCGCGCGTCGCCAAGGCCCGTGGCCTGTCTACGGACCAGGTCAGCCAGGTGGTCGCCGACAATACCCAGAGCCGTTTTCTCGGGGTTCTCGGCGAGCCGCACGTGAATGTGCTGAAGCTCAACCTCGCCCTCGACGCGCTCGGCGCGAAATAGCGCCGGTATTGCTATAATGGGGCATGGCCGCTCCGAACCGCCCCACGCGTGATTCGCGCCCCTCGCCCGAGGCGCTGCTGGCCGAGGCCAAGCAGGAGGGCCGCGGCCGGCTGAAAATTTTCCTCGGCGCGGCGCCGGGAGTCGGCAAGACCTATGAAATGCTGGAAGCGGCGCAGACCAAGCGCCGCGAAGGCGCCGACCTCGTCGTGGGATTCGTCGAAACCCACGGCCGCAAGGAAACCGAGGCGCTGCTGGCCGGCCTCGAGGTCGTGAATCGGCGCAAAATCGACTACAAGGGCCGCGTCATCGAGGAAATGGATCTCGACGCCATCCTGGCGCGGCGTCCCAAGCTGGTGCTGGTCGACGAACTCGCTCACACCAACGCGTCCGGCTCGCGCCATCCCAAGCGTTATCTCGACGTCGAGGAACTGCTGGTCGCGGGCATCGACGTCTACACCACGCTCAACATCCAGCACGTCGAAAGCCTCAACGACGTGGTGGCGCAGATCACCCGCATCCGCGTGCGCGAAACCGTGCCCGACAGCGTGCTCGACGGCGCCGACGACATCGAGGTGATCGACCTTTCGCCGGAAGACCTGATTCAGCGTCTCAAGGAAGGCAAGGTCTACGTCCCCGAACAGGCCGAACGCGCCGTCCGGCATTACTTCCAGCCCGGCAATCTAACCGCGTTGCGCGAGCTGGCGCTCAGGCGCACCGCGCAACGCGTCGACGAACAGATGTTGACCTACATGCAGGCGCACACCATCAGCGGCCCGTGGGCCGCGGGTGAGCGCGTGCTGGTTTGCGTCAGCGAGTCCCCGGCCTGCGCCGCCCTCATCCGCTACGCCAAGCGCCTGGCCGACCGGCTGCACGGGCCCTGGACGGCGCTTTATGTCGAAACCCCGCGCTACCAGCGCCTCGACGAACGCGACCGCGACCGCATCGCCGACAGTCTCCGCCTCGCCGAGAAGCTTGGCGGCGAGGCCATCACCATTCCGGGCGGGCGCATCGCCGAGGATGTCACCAGCTACGCCCAGGCCAACAACATCACCCACATCGTCATCGGCAAATCCGAACGCTCGCGCTGGTTCGAAATGTTGCACGGCTCGGTGGTGCACGATCTGGTGCGCCATGCCGGCAATATCAGCGTCCATGTCATCGCCGGAGACGATGGCGAGGCGTTGCCGGCCAAGACCATACGCACCCAGGCCGAGCCCGAGCCTTTCGACATCACGCCTTATATCGCGACCACGGCCATCGTCGCCGCGGCCTTGGGCATCGGCTTCGTCCTCCAGCAATATCTGAACGTCGTCAACATCGCGCTCGTCTTCCTGACCGCGATCCTGATCTCGGCGGTGACCTACGGGCTGTTGCCTTCGCTCTATGCCTGCGTCATCAGCGTGCTGGCCTACAATTTCTTCTTCTTGCCGCCGCTTTACACCTTCACCATCGCCGACCCGGAGAACGTGGTCGCGCTGTTCTTCTTTCTCATCGTGGCGGTGATCGCGTCGAACCTGGCCGCGCGCACCCGCAACCAGGTGGTGACAGCGCGCGATCGCGCCCGCACCACCGAGGAGCTGTTCGCCTTCAGCCGCAAGCTCGCCGGCATCGGCAAGCTCGAGGATTTGTTGTGGGCGACGGTTTACCAGATCGCGCTCATGCTCTCGGTGCGGGTCATGCTGCTCTTGCCCGAGGCCGACAGCATCGCCGTGCGCGCGGGATATCCGCCCGAGGACGAACTCGACGAAGCCGATCTCGCCGCCGCGCGCTGGAGCTGGGAGCACAACCGCGCCGCCGGCCGCGGCGCCGACACGCTGCCCGGCGCCAAGCGCCTGTTCCTGCCCTTGCGGACCGGGCGCGGCCCGGTGGGCGTGCTCGGCATCGACCGCGACCGGCCCGGCCCGCTGCTGACGCCGGACGGCCGCCGTTTGCTCGACGCGCTCGCCGATCAGGTGGCCGTCGCGATCGAACGCGTTACCCTGGCCGAAGACGTCGACCGCGCGCGCGTCCAGGCCGAGACCGAGCGCCTCCGCGCTGCGCTCCTGACCTCGATCTCGCACGATCTGCGCACGCCCTTGGCCTCGATCATCGGCGCCATGACCAGCTTCCGCAGCTACGGCGACGCCTATGACAAGGCGTCGCGCGAGGAGTTGATGTCGACCATCCAGTCCGAGGCCGAGCGCTTGAATCGCTTCATCGGCAATCTGCTCGACATGACCCGGCTCGAATCGGGCGCCATCCAGCTCAATCCCGAGATGATCGACGCCAGCGAGATCATCGGCACGGCGCTCAATCGCGCATCCAAGATCCTGGCCGATCACCGCCTGGAGATCGATATCGATCCGCATCTGCCGATGCTGCGGCTCGATTACCTGCTGTTCGAACAGGCGTTGTTCAACATCCTCGACAACGCCGCCAAATACGCGCCGCCGAAATCCCTGGTGCGGATTTCGGCGCATCGCGAGAACGGCTCGGTCGTCGTCCGTGTCGAGGACGAGGGGCCGGGCATCCCGCCCGGCGATCTCGAACGAATCTTCGACAAGTTCTATCGGGTCCACGCCCAGGACCGGCAGCGCGCCGGCACCGGGCTGGGGTTGGCCATCTGCCGCGGCTTCGTCGAGGCGATGGGCGGCACCATCACCGCCGGCAATCGCAGCAAGGGCGGCGGCGTGTTCACCATCCGCATTCCCGTCGAAGAGGAACAGTCGGCAACGGAAGCGCGGGCGCATGGCTAGGGAAGTGGCCGTGCTGATCGTCGATGACGAACCGCCGATCCGCCGGTTCCTCAAGACCAGCCTGTCGGCGCAGGGCTATCGCGTCATCGAAGCCGATGGCGGCGCCGCGGCGCTGAAGCAGATGGCGGAGGGCAAGCCCGATCTGGTGGTGCTCGATCTGGGGCTCCCCGACATGAACGGGCTCGATGTCATTCGCGCCATCCGCAAAATCTCGGACTTGCCGATCGTCGTGCTGTCGGTCAGGGGCGACGAGCAGAGCAAGGTCGCGGCGCTCGATCTCGGCGCCGATGATTACGTCACCAAGCCCTTCGGCATGGAGGAACTGATCGCGCGGCTGCGCACCGCCATCCGCCACCGCTTCCAGGCCAAGGGCGAGGCGCCGGTGTTCGTGCTGGGCGATATCTCGGTCGATCTGGTGCGCCGGTTGGTGAAGCGGAAAGGCGAGGAGGTTCGGCTCTCGCCCAAGGAATACGATCTGTTGAAGACGCTGGTGGTGAATGCGGGAAAGGTGCTCACCCACCGCCATATCCTGACCGAAGTGTGGGGCCCGGCTCACACCGAGGACGCCCAGTATCTGCGCGTCTTCGTGCGCAATCTGCGCCACAAACTCGAAGCCGATCCGGCGCGGCCGGCCCTGATCCTGACCGAGCCGGGGGTGGGCTACCGGCTGCAGGCGGGCGGGCCTTCCTTATCGCCTTGAAGAAAAAAGGGCGGGCCCGTTGGCCCGCCCCTTGTTGTGCCGCCCGTAGCCGGATTTATTTCTTCAGCCGCGCCGCCGCATCCTTGGCGATGCTGAGATCGGCGTATTGGCTGACGTCGATGTCCTTGTCGAGGAAAGCCAAGCTCCCGCTGGGTCTCGATATTCGCCTGGAGCGCCTTGAGGTCCGGCAACGCGCTCCGGTTGCGGTAATAGTCCTTGCCCTTGACGAACAGCCAGGAATCCCAAACCGGGGCCGGAATCTTGGTCGTATCCACGGCGATCTGCACCGCCGCCGCGTGGTTCTTGGGATTCTGGAACCAGCGCATGACGCGAATGGTGTCTTCCATGAAATCGACCACGGCGGCGCGGTTTTGCTTGAGCCAGTCGGCATGGGCGGCCCAGACGATCATCTGCGTCCGGCCGACCGCGTCCTTCTGGCTGAACAACGGATGCGCCATCTTGAGCAGGTCGGGATTGTAGGAGAAGGGCAGCACGCCCGGGATGAGGTCGACCTTATGCTCCGCCAGCATTTGCCGCATGTTGGGGAAGGCGGCCTCGACGATGGTGACGTCGGTCTTGTCGTTGAGGTGATGCTTGCGCAGCATGGCGCGCATGGCGATGTCGACCGCGCTGCCGCCCGCGTTGGTCGCCAGCACCTTGCCCTTCAAATCCTCGACCGTCTTGATCCCGCTGTCGTTCATCACGAAGTACTGGTCGGTGTAATAGCCGGGGACGCCGTCCTGGAAATCGTCGCTGATGATGCGCAGATCGGTGAGCCCGGCGTTCTGCACGGCGAGCGCGAAAGAGGAATAGGCCAAATCGCCGATGTCGAGCTGATTGCTGGCGAGCGCGGTGATCATCGGCGGCGTGCCTTGGAAGCGCGTCACATCCAGGGTGTAGGTCTTGTTCAGATGGGTCATGAGATCGGCCTTCGCCGGCAACAGCGAAGCCCAATTGGCCACCGGCACGACATAGCTGGTGCGGATCTTGACCGGATCGGCGAATGCGCCGGGCGCATAAGCGAAAGCGGCGGCCACGATGGCGGCCAGCGCGAGTTGTATGGAACGCATTATCCCTCCCTTGCGGATTGTCACCGGATTTCTTGATCTTTTTTAGAACGATTTGACTATTGGTCCCGGCCCCAATTTTGTCAAGCGCGCGGCTTCAATCCGGCGATCAGCAGCGCGAACACGCGGCGCAACTCGGCCAGGCCGCGGGCGAGGTCGGGCGCGTGCTTCGCGTCGCCGAGCCAGCGCCGGATTTCAGCGGTATAGATCGCCCAGATCGCCCGGGCCGCGATGGCGCTGTCCTCGTCGGCGCTGATGCGTCCCGCTTCCTTGGCCCGGTCCACCAGAGCCGCCAGATCGGCGAGGATTTTCTCTTGGTGTCCCCGGAAACGGCGCGCCTCGTGGCCTTCGAGGTAGAAGGTCAGTTCGCGCAGCATGAAGCGCGCGAGATCGGGCTGCCGCGCGAAAAAGACGTAGAACGCGCGGAAGATTCCAACCAGCTGGTCGGGCAAAGGAACGTTGCGGGGCGCTTCGGCAAAACCCCTTGCGGCGACGTCCTCGAGTTCGTCGATGAAGATCAGGAAGAGCAGGTCGCGCTTGTCGGCGGCATAGATGAAGAGCGTGCCCAGGGCGACCCCGGCGCGGCGCGCGATCGCGCGCGTCGTGGTGTCGTCGTAGCCTTTCTCGATGAAAAGCTCGCGCGCGGCGCGGCGGATTCTGGCCAGCTTCTGCGCCTTGCCGCGCTCCCGCAGGCCGATTGCCGGCGAGACGGTCTTCGCCGCGGGGGCGGGCTTGGCGGCGATGCGGCGGGCGGAATTGGACAAGCGCGGGCCTCGTCGTTTGCAGGATGGTCGCTTGACAATAACATCGACCGGATTAAAAATGAACATGTTCATAAATAATACCGTGTCGATAGGGACGGCTGGGGAGGCGGCGTGAACGGGCAGGTAAATCCGGCGCGCAAGACTGGGCTGGTTACCGGCGCCGCGAGCGGCATCGGCGCCGCTGCCGTGCTGGCGCTGGCGCGCGCCGGCTACGACGTCGCGATCAATTACAGCCGCAGCGAGGGGCCCGGCGCGCGCAACCGCGGATGCCGCGCAAAAGCTGGGCGCCAAGACATTGTTGTGCAAATGCGACGTCGCCGACGATGCGGGCGTGCGCGCCATGCTGAAGCAGGTCGAATCCTCATTCGGCCATCTCGACGCCCTCATCAACAACGCCGGCACCACCACCGAGGTCAAGCCCAAGGATTTCGAGGCGATGACGGTCGAGGAATGGGACCGCGTCTTCGCCGTCAATGTGCGCGGGATATTCTCGGTCACGCGCGCGGCGCTGCCGCTGCTCCGCAAATCGGCCCATCCCGCCATCGTCAACACCGCCAGCATCGTCGGGCTTCGTCCCGGGCCGCAGCCCTTGCCTTATGCCGCGAGCAAGGCGGCGGTGGTCAACCTGACCAAGACGCTGGCGCTCAATCTCGGCCCCGAGATCCGCGTCAACGCCGTGGCGCCGGGCTGGATGGAAGGCGACTGGATGAAGCGCATGCTCAAGGACAGATACGACGATCTGATGGGCCGCCGCGCCAAGCTTACGCCCTTGAAGCGCGTGGTGACGGCCGAGGACGTGGCCGAGACCATGCTGTCGCTGATCGAGGGCAACCGTTTCGTCACCGGCGAGATCATCGTGGTGGACGGCGGATTCGCGAGCTCGACCTGAACCATGCTGCCCGGCGTCATTCCCTTTCCCCCCGAATACGCCAAGCGCTATCGCGCCAAGGGTTATTGGCGTGACCAATCGCTGGCCGTGGAATTCGCCGAAGTCTGGAAGAAATTCGGGCCCCGCATCGCGCTGATCGACGGCGCGCGGCGCTACAGCTACGCCGATATCGACCGCATCACCGACAATCTCGCGCTCAATCTGCTGGCGCTGGGGTTGAAGCCCTTGGATCGCGTGGTGCCGCCCTTGCCCAATGTCGCCGAATTCGTGCTGCTCTATTTCGCGCTCCAGAAGATCGGCGGCATACCCATCGCCGCGCTGGCGACCCACCGCTACAACGAAATCGGCCAGTTCGTGAAAATCGCCCAAGCGGCGGCCTGCGTCTATCCCGAGCGCCAGAGCGATTTCGCCTTCGGGCCGATGGTGAAGCGCGTCGCCGACGAGAATCCCTGCCTCAAGTTCCGCATCGTGCTCGGCCAAGCCGGGCCGGGCGAGATGTCGCTGACCGAGTTGATCGAACGTCCGGCTTCGTTGCCCAAATCGGAACTGGCCAAAATCGAGATCGACCCCACCGATCCCTGCATTTTCCAGTTGTCGGGCGGCACCACCGGCGTGCCCAAGTTGATCCCGCGCACGCATAACGACTATGCCTATAACTCCAAGACCGCAGCGCAGGTCTGCGAGGTTTCCGGCGACTCCGTGCTGCTGCTGGCCTTGCCGATCGCGCATAACCTGCCCTTGGCCTGCCCGGGCATCCAGGGCTTCTTCTTCAACGGCGGCAAGGTGGTGTTGAGCCCGACCACCCGGCCCGAGGACATGTTTCCCCTGGTGGCGCAGCACCGCGTCACGCATATCAAGGTGGTGCCGGCCTTGCTGATCCGGCTCATCAACAGCCCCGAAGTGACGCGCACCGACACCTCCTCGCTGCGCTTTATCCAGAGCGGCGGCCAGCGCCTCCAGCCCGAGGTGCGCATCAAGACCAAGGAACTCATCCCGTCGGTTTTCGTGCAGGAGAATTTCGGCATGTCGGAAGGCATGCTGTTCTTCGTGCGCCGCAACGATCCGGACGACGTGCGGCTGGAAACGGTCGGCAGGCCGATTTCGCCCGACGACGAGGTGCGGCTTCTGGACGACGAGGACCGGGAAGTGGCCTTCGGCGAAGTCGGCGAGCTATGTGCGCGCGGGCCTTATACCCTGCGCGGTTATTACGGCGCCGTGGAGCACAACAAGCGCGCCTTCACCTCGGACGGCTTCTACCGCTCCGGCGATTTGATGCGCCAGCATCCCTCGGGCAATTACATGGTCGAAGGCCGCAAGAAGGATTTGATCAACCGCGGCGGCGAGAAGATATCGTGCGAGGAGATCGAGAACCTGATCCTGCAGCATCCGGCGGTGGAGAACGTCGCCTGCGTAGCCATTGCCCGACCCCGCCTTGGGCGAGCGCATGTGCGCCTGCGTCATCCCGCACACGGGCAAGACCCTGGGTCTCGAGGAGCTGGTCCGCTTTCTTGCCGCCAAGGAGATCGCCAAGTTCAAGCTGCCCGAGCGGCTCGAGATCATGAACGATTTTCCGTTGTCCACGTTCGGCAAGGTGTCGAAGAAGACGCTGGTCGAGACGGTATCCAAATTGCCGGCATCGCGGCCGGCGGCAAAGGCGGGCTGAGTCATGCGCATCATCGATCTGCACTGCTATCCCAACACCGAGCCCTGGATCAAGTGCCAAGGCCCTTATGTCGAGGCGCTCGCCAAGTACTGGAATCGCAGCTGGACCTGGAAACAGGAAGACGAGGTGGTGAAGGATTTCACCGAGGCCGGGGTCGAGGCGGTGCTGGTCGCGCTCGACCTCGAAACCACCGCCAAGACGCCGCCTTGCAGCAACGATTACGTCAAGGGCATGCAAAATCGCCACCGGAACCGCATCATCCAGTCCTGGGGCGCGGTCGATCCCTTGAAAGGCGAGGCGGCGATCAAGGAGGCGCGCCACGCCATCCTCGATCTCAAGATGCTGGGCTTCCACTTCCATCCCATCATGGGGCACTTCGCCATGAACGAGCGGCGGTTCTATCCGCTGTGGGAGGCGATCGACGCGCTCAAGGTTCCGGTGATGGTCGATGTCGGCACCACCGGCATGGGCGCCGGCATGCCGGGCGGCATGGGCGCCAAGATCCGTCACGCGCATCCCTCCTGCCTCGACGAACTCGCCGCCGATTTCCCGAATCTCACCATCATCGCCGCGCATCCGGGCTGGCCCTGGGTCGACGAGATGACGGCGGTGGCGCTGCACAAGGGCAACGTGTTCTGGGAGATGTCGGGCTGGGCGCCGAAATATTTCCCGGCCCAGCTCAAGACCGACATCCGCGCCCGGCTCCAGGACAAGATCATGTTCGGCAGCGACTACCCGAGCATGCCCTATGCCCGCCTGTTCAAGGAATGGGCCGAACTGGGCTACGCCGAAACCGTGATGGAAAAGATCTTCCACAAAAACGCCGAGCGCATTCTCGGGCTCTGATCGATGACCCGCCCGCCCATCCTCATGGGCTTCTGGCGGGGCGGAAAAAGGATGGACGAACATGCAGCTTACCGTTTCGCCGGCCAAGGCATGGCTCATGGTGGCCCTGTGCGCCGTCATGATGGGGTTGAATTACGCCGATAAGGCCATTCTCGGGCTGGCGGCGCTGCCCATGATGCAGGAACTCAAGCTGAGCCCGGTGCAGTTCGGCTATCTGGGATCGAGCTTCTTCACCCTGTTCGCCATTTCCGGCATCGTCGTCGGCTTCATGGCCGACCGCTGGCCGAGCAAGCACGTCATGACGGTGATGGCGGCGGCCTGGGTGCTTTGCCTGCTGCCCGTGGTCGGCCCGCTGGGCTTCTATAGCCTGCTGGCCACCCGAATCCTGTTGGGCGCGTCACAAGGCCCGGCCACCGGCGTGGCGCATCACTTCATGTTCAAATGGTTTCCCCAGGACAGCCGCGCCTTCCCGGCCGGGGTGCTGCATATCGGCATCACCGGCGCCATCTTCCTGTCGGCGCCGGCGCTGACCTGGGTGATCAGGACCTATGATTGGCATGTCGCCTTCGGGGTGCTCGGCCTGGTGGCCCTGCTGTTCGTGCCGGTATGGATGGCGCTGGCCAAGGAAGGGCCGATCACCGACCGCATCGTCGAAACCAAGGACGGCGCGGCCATCGAGGCGGCGGCCAGCTATTGGCGGTTGATGACGCTGCCCACCATGCTGGGGCTGATCATCACCAATTTCGTCCTCTATTGGAACCTGACGCTGATCGTCGCCTGGCTGCCGGCCTTCCTCATCAAAGGCATGGGCATCGACAGCGCCAATGCCGCCTGGCTGGTGTCGATGATCTGGATCGCCAGCGGCATCTGCAGTCCGTTGGTCGGCTGGATTTCGCAAGTGATGCTGAAGCGGGGCGTCAGCAGCCGTTGGGCGCGCGGCATGTTCGGATCGGTCAGCACCCTGCTGGCCGGCTTGTGCCTGGTCGTGATGGCCGTCACGCCGCTGGGCGCCATGAAGATCGCGCTGCTGCTGCTGGGTTTCATTCTGTCGCAGAACACCGCGCCGCTCAATTTCGCCATGGTGGCCGAGATCATTCCCACCCGCCGGCGCGGCGCGGTGCTGACCATCTATACGGCGCTGCTCACCACCGCCGGCTTCATCGCCCCCGCCGCCATGGGCTATTCCCTGGAAGGGGCGGTGACGCCCAACGCCGGATTTACCCAGGGCTTCATCCTGGTCGGCGTGATCACCGCCATCGGTGGCTTGCTGGGCGTCTTCCTGATCAATCCCAAGGCCGACCGCGAGCGCCTGGCCAGGGTACGGGTGGCGCCGCCCTTGGCGGCGGTCATCAAGACCAAAGCCTGACCCAGTACGGAGAGAGCGTCCCGATGACCCGCCTGCTCATCCTGCTGGCGATGCCGGAGAAGGTCCGGGCGCGTTATTCCGACCGGCTCAAATCGGCGTTCCCGCAGATCACGGTCGATTCGGTCGATCATCACAGCAAGGTCGATCCCTATATCGCCGCCACCGATGTGCTGCTGACCTTCGGGCCGATGCTGGCGCCGCGCGTCATCGCGGCGGCGAAGAACCTCAAATGGATCCAGGCGCTGGGCAGCGGCGTCGACGGCATCGCCGATCATCCGGATCTCCGGCGCGACACCATCGTCACCCGCATCCATGGCATCCACGAGGCGGCGGTGTCCGAGTCGGTGATGGCATCCATGCTGGCGCTGGCGCGCGATCTGCCGCGCGCGGTGCGCAACCAGTACAAGCATGCCTGGGAACGCTGGCCGTCGCGGCTGTTGGATCGCAAGACCGCCGCCGTCTACGGCGTTGGCAGCATCGCCATGGGCCTGGCGCCGCGCCTCAAGGCGCTGGGCATGCGCGTCATCGGCGTCTCCTCGAAAAAGCGCGAGGTCGCGGGGTTCGAGCGCGTCTACGGCCGCGACGAGCTGGAAGAAGCGGCGCGCGCCTGCGATTTCCTGGTGATCCTGACCCCGACCACGCCCGAGACCCAGCACACCGTGAACGCGAAAGTCCTGGCCGCGATGAAGCCCTCGGCCTATCTCGTCAATGCCGCCCATGGCGGGGTGGTGGACGAGGGCGCGCTGCTCCAGGCGCTCGGCCAGAACCGCCTCGCCGGCGCCGCCATGGACGTGTTCGCCCAGGAGCCGCTGCCCGCCGATCATCCCTTCTGGGCGGCCCGGAACTTCCTGTTGACGCCGCATCTCGGCGGCTTTTACGACGAATATCCCGACCGCGCCCTGCCGGTGGTAGAAGAGAACATGCGGCGCTTCCTGGCCGGGGATTTCGCCCATATGGTTTACCGAGTGGAACACTGAGGGCACGCCATGACCGATCCGTCCGAACGCATCAACGCGCCGATCTCCACATCCGAGCTCGAACGGCGCTGGGCGGCGGTGCGCAAGGCGATGGACGAGCAACGCATCGACGTGCTGCTGATGCAGAACAACAACGATTTCATGGGCGGCTACGTCAAATATTTCACCGACGTGCCGGCCACCAACGGCTATCCCGTCACCGTGGTGTTCCCGCGCGAGGATCGCATGACCGTCGTCGCCATGGGCGGCTTCGGCATGGACAAGGATCTTCCGCCGGAAGGCGACGGGCTGCGCCGCGGCGTCAAGCGCGTGCTGGGCAGTCCGAGCTTCGCCAGCGCCGCCTATACCAAGCATTACGACGCCGAGCTGGCGGAAAAGGCGCTCGAAGGCTATTCCGGCGCGACCATCGGCCTGGTCGGCACCTCGTCAATTGCCTATGCGACGGTGGATTACCTGATGCGCGGCAAGCTTTCCAACGCGAAATTCGTCGATGTTTCCGACCTGGTCGACCGCATCAAGGCGGTGAAAAGCGCCGAGGAAATAGCGAGCATGCGCCGCACCGCGGCGATGCAGGACGAGGCGATGGCGAGGGTTTTCAAGGCGGTGAAGCCGGGCATGAAGGATATCGAGGTGGCGGCCTTGGCCGAACAGGCCGGGCACGGCATGGGCAGCGAGCAGGGGTTGTTCCTGGCGGCCTCCGCCCCGCTCAATGTCGGAATCGCCTTCGGCAACCGTCACGTGCAGAACCGCACCCTGCGCGCGGGCGACCAGTTCACCCTGTTGATCGAGAATAACGGCGCCGGCGGCTTCTATACCGAACTCGGCCGCAGCTGCGTCCTGGGCCGCGCGACGCAGGAGATGAAGGACGAGTTCGCCTTCGTGCTCGAGGCGCGCAAATTCACCCTCGACCGGCTGAAGCCCGGCGCTTCCTGCAAGGAGATCTGGGAGGCCTATAACGATTTCATGCGCCGGAACAAACGGCCCGAGGAGAAACGCGTCCATTGCCACGGCATGGGCTACGACATGGTCGAGCGGCCGCTGGTGCGCTTCGACGAGACCATGAAGGTGGGCAAGGACATGGTCTTCGCCTGCCATCCGACCTACGTCACCGAGCGCACCTATAGCTGGGCCTGCGACAATTTCCTGGTGGGATCGGCGGGATTGCCCGAGCGGTTGCACAAATTTCCGGAAATACTGACCGAACTCGGCTGAGCTTCTTCCAAGCCCAGACGACCGGCCGCCCGGTTTATGTCGGTCGGGTTAGAGCAGCTTCAGATCGGCCGCCGAGGTTTTGCCCTGCTGGCTCTGCTCGAGTTCGAAGCTGACCCTCTGGCCTTCGTTGAGCGTGCCGATGCCGGCCTTCTGCACGGCGGAGATGTGGACGAACACGTCCTTGCCGCCGCCTTCGGGTTGAATGAAGCCGTAGCCCTTTTGGGGATTGAACCACTTGACCGTACCCACCGCCATGGAGACCTCCGGATAGCAAGTAAACCAAGCGCCGTCGCGCGTCATCGCGCGGCGGATCGGCCATCGGTTGGGGGGATGCAGGTTCGGCTCATCAAAGAGCGATCGAAAGCAGTCCGAACCCAGCGAAGCGATGACAACAGGCTAAAAGAACCAGCCCCGGTTTGGCAAGAGGGCCGGGAAGGCTGCTTGTTGCGGCGCACACGGGCCCAGCCGCGCGTGGCTTTCCCCTGCCCGGGTGGAGTAACCTTTTCCACAGCGCCCATGGGGCCGGGGGGATGATGGATCGCGGCGTCGAGTCGGGAGAAAGCGTCGGCAGCTTCGATTACGTGATCGTCGGCGCGGGCAGCGCCGGCTGCGTGCTGGCCAACCGGCTTTCGGCCGATCCGTCGGTTTCGGTGCTGCTGCTCGAGGCCGGCGGCAACGACAATTACATCTGGATCCGGATTCCGATCGGCTATCTCTATACCCAGAACAATCCGCGCACCGATTGGTGCTTCAAGACCGAGAGCGAAACCGGCTTGAACGGCCGCGCGCTCAACTATCCGCGCGGCCGCGTGCTGGGCGGCTGCTCCTCGATCAACGGCATGATCTACATGCGCGGCCAGGCGCGCGATTACGACGGCTGGCGTCAGCTGGGCAATCCCGGCTGGGCGTGGGACGACGTGCTGCCTTACTTCAAGCGCTCGGAGGACCAGGTGCGCGGGCCGGACGAATTCCACGGCGCCGGCGGCGAATGGCGGGTCGAGGAGATGCGGCTCACCTGGGAAATCCTCGACGCCTTCCGCGAGGCGGCGGCCGAGATCGGCATTCCCAAGATCGAGGATTTCAACCGCGGCGACAACGAAGGCTGCGGCTATTTCCAGGTCAACCAGAAGCGCGGCATGCGCTGGAACACGGCGCAGGCCTTCTTGAAGCCGGTGCGGTCGCGCGGCAATCTCACGGTGCTGACCCACGCCCAGGCGAGCCGCCTGCGCCTCGACGGCAAGCGCGTGACCGGCGTCGAATTCCGCCAGCGCGGATTGCCCCGTTTCGCGCACGCCAAGGGCGAGGTCATCCTGGCTTCGGGCGCGGTGGGCTCGCCCCAGCTGTTGCAGCTTTCCGGCATCGGGCCGCCCGAGCTTCTGGCCGCGCACGGCATTCCGGTGCGGCACGCTCTCGCCGGGGTGGGCGAGAATCTCCAGGATCATTTGCAGATTCGCATGGCCTACAAGGTCAAGCACACCAAGACGCTCAACGAGCGCGCCAACAGCCTGTGGGGCCGCGTCGGCATGGGGCTCGAGTATTTCCTGATGCGGCGCGGGCCGCTCACCATGGCGCCCTCGCAATTGGGCTGCTTCACGAAAAGCGATCCGGCGCGCGCCACGCCCAATCTCGAATATCACGTCCAGCCCGTGACCCTCGACGCCTTCGGCCAGCCGCCGCATCCCTTTCCCGCCTTCACCGCCTCGGTGTGCAATCTGCGGCCGGAAAGCCGCGGCCATGTGCGCATCAAGAGCCCCGATCCGGCTTCCCATCCGGCGATAAGGCCGAATTATCTCTCGACCGACGAGGACCGGCGCGTGGCGGCGGATGCGATGAATCTCACCCGCCGCATCTGCGCCGCCGACGCCTTGCGGCGTTTCGAGCCCGAGGAATTCAAGCCCGGCCCGGCCGCGCGGACCGACGCCGAGCTTGCCCGCGCCGCCGGCGATATCGGCACCACCATTTTCCACCCGGTCGGCACCTGCAAGATGGGCGAGGACGCCACGGCCGTGGTCGATGCGCGTCTCAAGGTTCGCGGCCTGAGCGGCTTGCGCGTCGCCGACGCCTCGATCATGCCGCGCATCACCTCGGGCAACACCAATGCGCCGGTCATCATGATCGCCGAGAAAGCCGCCGACATGATCCGCGAGGAGAGCCGGGTACGCTGATGGAGCCGCTCAAGATTCTCCACGTCATCACCGGCTTGAGCCGCGGCGGCGCCGAGACCACGCTGGTGCGGCTGATCCTGCACATGAATCACCGGCGCTTCGCGCCGGTGGTGGTGTCGCTCATGGACGAGGGCGCCTATGGTGCCGATCTGAGCATCGCCGGCGTGCCGCTTTACACCCTGGGCATGAAACGCGGCCGGCCTTCGCTGGGCGGGCTGCTGCGCTTGCGCAAGATCCTGCGCGAAGAGCAGCCGCGCATGGTGCAAACCTGGCTCTATCACGCCGATTTCGCCGGTTTGCTGATGATGCCCTGCCTGCACGGCGTGCCGCTGGTGTGGAATTTGCGCTGCTCGGGCATGGATTTGACGCAGTATTCGCGGCAGGTCCGGTCGGTGCGGCGAATCCTCGCCGTGTTCTCGGGGCTGCCCGCGGCGGTCATCGTCAACAGCGAGGCGGGCCGGCTGTTCCATGAATCGATCGGCTACCGTCCGCGCCGCTGGGAATCGATACCGAACGGCTTCGACACCGAATTCTTCAAGCCCAGCCCGGAGCGGCGCGCGCTCTGGCGCCAGCGCCTCGGCATCCACGACGGGGCGCCGCTCATCGGATTGGTCGCGCGCGTCGATCCGATGAAGGATCACGCGACATTCCTGGCCGCGGCGGCGCGGATATCCGCGGCGCGTCCCGACGCGGCGTTCCTGCTGGTGGGGTTGGGCACCGACAAACTGGCGATCCCGCCGGCGCTTGCCGGCAAGGTGCATGCCTTGGGCGAGCGCAAGGACGTGGAGCAGATTCTCCCGGCGCTCGATCTGTTGCTGCAAAGCTCGGCCTTCGGCGAGGGTTTCCCCAACGCCATCGGCGAGGCGATGGCCTGCGGCGTACCGGCGGTCGCGACGGAAGTAGGCGACGCGGCCATGCTGATCGCCGGCACCGGCTCGATCGTGCCGCCGCGCGATCCCGGCGCGCTGGCTTCGGCCGCGCTCGCCATTCTCGGCCGCGCCCCGGCGGCGCGCGCGCAACTCGGCGAGGCCGCCCGCAAGCGCATCATCGACCACTACGGCCTCAAGGCGATGGTCGAACGGTACGAGCGCGTCTACGGCGCCATCGCCGAAGGCCCGGCGGCGCGCGCCCGGCGCATCATCAAGGCCTAGGGAGGCGGCGAAAATTGCCTTCCGGCGGGGAGGAGAACGTCTATACTCCGCCCGAATTCGACGAAAATTCCCGCATGGCACCTCTGACCGACACCAAGACATCGTCATCCGCCGCGACCGGCGGCGAATTGCGCCGAATTTTGGATTCGGGCATGTTCGCGATCACCGCCGAGCTGACGCCGCCGGTCTCGACCGATCCGGCCGAATTCATCGCCCGCGCGCTGCCGCTCAAGGGCGTGGCCGCCGCGGTCAACGTCACCGACGGCGCCGGCGCCAAGTCGCATCTCGCGGCCTTGGTCGCGGCGCATTTCCTCATCCGCAACGGCATCGAGCCGGTGTTGCAGATGACCTGCCGCGACCGCAACCGCATCGCGTTGCAAAGCGATCTGCTGGGCGCCGCCGCGCTGGGGGTGAAAAACCTGCTGATCCTGACCGGCGACGATCCCAAGGCCGGCGACCAGCCCGAGGCCAAGCCGGTGTTCGATCTCGACAGCCGCGCCGCGCTGGCCATGGTCAGCCGCATGCGCACCGAGCACAAGCTTCTGCCCGGCACCGAATTCAAGGGCGGCTTCGACATGCTGCTGGGCGCGGCGGATGCGCCGGTCGATCCGCCGCCCGGCTGGGACGGCAAGAGCGTCAAGGCCAAGCTCGAAGCCGGCGCCGATTTCGTCCAGACCCAGTTCTGCATGGATGCGGCCCTGATTCGCCGTTATGCCAAGCGCCTGGTTGAACTGGGCGTAGCACCCCGGCTCAAGGTGCTGGTCGGAATCTCGCCGATTCCCTCCGCGCGCTCGGCGCGCTGGATGAAGGAGAAGCTGTTCGGCACCATAATTCCCGACGCGATCGTCGAGCGGCTGGACAAGGCGGCGGACGCCAAGGCCGAGGGCAAGAAAATCTGCGTCGAGTTGCTGCGGGAACTGGCGACCATCCCCGGCATCGCCGGCGCGCATATCATGGCGCCGATGAACGTCGCGGCCATTCCCGAAGTGATCGCGGCCGCGGGGCTGGAATCCACGAAACGCGCCGCGCTCTAGCGGCTGGCATTCACGCCATCTTGTTGGTCAGGGTGCCGACGCCCTCGATCTCGATCTTGACCACATCGCCCTTCTTCAGGAATTCGCCGCGCGGCATGCCGACGCCCGCGGGCGTGCCGGTGGCGATGACGTCGCCGGGCCGCAAGGTGACATGCTCGCTCAGATAGGCGATCTGCTCGGGCACGTTGTGGATGAGCTGATTGGTGTTGGAATTCTGTTTCAGGACGCCGTTGACCCAGAGCTTGACGCTCAGATTCCCGACATCCTTCACGGAGGCGGCCGGCACGATCCACGGACCCATCGGCGCCGCGTCTTCGAAGCATTTCTGGCCGACCCAGTCATAGGTCATCACCGGCGGGCGGTCCTTGCGCGTCATCAGGTCGCGCGCCGAGAGATCGTTGACGATGGTGTAGCCGGCGACGTAGTCCAAGGCCCGCGCCACGCTCACGTTGCGCGCGGGCTTGCCGATGACCACGCCGAGCTCAGCCTCCCAGTCGACCTGGCGCGAATTTTCCGGCAGATGCGCGGGCGCGCCGGGCCCGATCACCGAATGCGCCGAGGTCTTGAGGAAGAACCAGGGCTCGGACGGCCGTTTCGAGCGGTCGACCGTGTTGCCTTGGGCCTTGGCCATTTCCTCCATGTGGTCCCAGTAATTGGCGCCGGCGCAGAAGAGGCCGCCGGGATAAAGCACGGGCGCGAGCAGCTTGACCTTGGCCAAGGGCTTGCCGTCCTTCGGCTTCACCTTGGAAGCGGCGCCGCCGAGCGCGCGATGCGCCTTGGCCCAGTTCCGCAGGATCGCCAGCACCGAGGACGCGTCGACGCCGCTGCCCTTGAGAAGATCGGCCGCCGGATAGACGCGGTCTCCCACCAGCACGCCGGCATGATCGCCCTTGGCGTCGCGGTAACTCAACAGGCGGTATTCGCTGGCCATCTTATCCCCCCATGATTTGCCGCGATCAGACCCAAGATCGCCGCGCGCGTCAACCGGCGATCAGATGCGGGTCGATAGCCAGATGGCGAGACGCGAACCCGCCTTGATCGCGGTCAGGAGCAGGGGATAGGCCGGGGCCTCCTCGGCGCCATGCTGCAACGCGATGTCGCGGTGCTCGATCTCCTCGGCGCGGAACTGGGTCAGAACCGCCGCCAGATCGGGCTCGTCGCCGCCCAGCGTCTCGATCTGCCGGTGGTAATGCGCGTCGATCACTTCCTCGACCGCGACGGTGCAGGCCATGGCGGCGCGCTCGCCCATCAAGGCGGTGGCCGCGCCCAAGGCAAACCCCATGACATGCCACACCGGCGTCAGCGCGGTCGGGCGCACGCGGTGTTCAACCGCCAGCTGGTCGAAGGCGGCGAGATGCTTTTTTTCCTGCGCGGCCATGCGGCGGATTTCCTTGGCCGAGCGCTTGCCCTCGAGCACGGCGAGCTGCCCCTCATAGATGCGCGCAGCACCATACTCGCCGGCCTGGTCGACGCGAATGATGCGCTCGATCCGGGCGGCGGAGGCCGGATCGCCGGGCAGGCGGGGAGATCTGATTTTCCTGGTCATGGGCGTTTCCTGAGCGACCAGAAGGCGAACACCGCGATCGCCAGCGAGCATATCGCATTCAAGGCGGCGAGCGACAAGCCCGCGATCGACCATTGGATTTCATCGCACAACACGACCTTCTGGCCCAGGAGCCGCGCCTTGAACTGCTCGAGGGTTTCGGCGGCGCCGCCGGAGCTGGTGCAGGCGGACGGGCCGGCGAACCAGTGCTGCTCGACGCCGGCGTGGTAGAAGCCCAGCGCCGTGCTGGCCAGGAACAGCACGCCCAGCAGCGCCAAGGTCGCGCGCTGCATGTTCATGGCGGGAAAGGCCAGCGCCGCCAGCGCCAGGACGATCGCCGCGTAATAGGGCCAGCGTTCGTACAGGCACAGCTCGCAAGGCACCAGCCCGCCCACAATATTGCGACAAGAGCGCCGTTCCCACCACGGCGACGGAAGCCAAAAGGACCAGGATCAGGGGAATACGGTACGACTTCATGAACGCATCCGTGCTGTTCTACCGGCTCAGTCCCGCGACTTTAGCCGATGCTTCCAGTGCCGCCAGATATACCAGCCGATCCCCAGGATCATCGCGGCGACCACGAGCCCGTCGAACCGGTGCAGGACTTCCTTGAACAGCGGGTCGCTGTTCCAACGCTCGCCCAGTTTGAACCCGATATACGCCAACGCATAGCACCAGAGCCAGGAGCCGAGGAAGGTATAAACCTGGAACTTGAGCTGGGGCATGCCGGCGATGCCGGCGGGCAAGGCGATGAAGGTGCGGATGACCGGCAAAAGCCGGCTCACGAACACGGTGATGCCGCCGAAGCGCTCGAAGAAACGGTGCGCCCGGTCCAGATCCCGCCGGCTCATCAGCACGTAAGGCGCCCCATCGGTCGACGAACGGCCGGCCGCCGTAAAAGCCGACCGCGTAAGCCAAGGTGGAACCGACATTGCAGCCGAGCGCGCCCGCCGTCGCGACCAAGAAGAGATCGAAACGTCCGGTGAAGGCCAAATATCCCGAAAACGGCATGATGATTTCGGAGGGCAGCGGAATGCAGGCCGATTCGATCGCCATCAGGATGACGATCCCGCCATATCCCAGGGTCGAGATCGTGACGGTGATCATGCCGGCGAGCGACGCGATGAGGGTGTCAAGCACGCTGGTTTGGATTCCTCTTCCCGGGCGGATACCGCGCCGCGCCCCACGGCAAGCGCGCGGCGATCTAGCCGGATATGCGCGTCCGGGGCAAGCGCGTTGACCGTCCCCGGCTTGACGCTATAGTGGGCGGCTTTCGCGGGTTGCCCCTGTGGCGGAATTGGTAGACGCGGCAGACTCAAAATCTGTTATCCGCAAGGATGTGCTGGTTCGAGTCCGGCCAGGGGCACCATTGAAATCAAGAAGTTACTGATACGCAATTACGCTGTGTTGAGGCGGTCCGGGTGAGTGGCAACCACCCGGCAACCAGCTTACTCAATCTCAACTCCGAACGATGCGCCAGCGGAAATACCTAGGCGAGCCTTGAGGGGCGACTTGCCAATGTCCGGTTTCCACCAAAAGCGGACATCGACGGTTTGCTGTTTTATGTCCGCTTTGTGCCAAAAGCGGACCTTGCTTGCTTCCCTAGGATCGCAGCACTTCGGAATACGATCACCTTGGCCGCTGCCGCGAACTGGTTCTTGGCCATCTCGAAAACTGGGCCGGAATAGATGGTCAAGGAAAGCCCCGCGTCCGTGTTCGATTGACGATTGTTTTACCGTGCAGGCCTAATGGCGACGAAGCGTTGACCATCAGATTCGGCGCGGTGACGGTCTTCGTGAGCACGCATTCGATCGGCGTGTCGTGTTCGACTATGCGGAATGCGACGGGCACTCGGTGATCGTCGAGCCACACCACGTCGCGCTTGCGTCCTTGAATGACGTATTCCCGCACGCGCTCCAACGCGTCTTCGACGGTCATCGTGGTTTCCTGGCCGCTGGTTACGCTCACATGATCCACGAGCCCGGTTTTGGTCGACATCATCAGGTCCGAATGCGTGAGCATGCCGGCGACCCATGGATTGGATGTCTCCACGTCGGCCGGCGCCGATGTCACGCCCTGCGGCGTGGTGATGGCGAACCGGTCGCCTTCGGCCCGGCCGGTAATTTCGACGTTCTTGCCGTTGGTCTGCGTTACGCCGTGAAAGAGGATCAGCCGGCCGTTACGCCATTCCTCGTGGCGCGTTGCGTCCTGGCGAAACATCGTGATGCCGAGTATACGGACCGCAACGTGCACCACGGTTTCGACGTCGATCGTGCCGACGTTCTGTTCGATCGTGTTGGTGAAAGTACCGATGGTGCCGAAGATCGGGTGCTGAATACGGTACTCATAGACCGTCGGCGCCGCGCAAGCAGGCCCGGCCAGCACAATGGTCAGCGCAACGCTCGACGCCAACAATCGGCAATTCATGGCATAAATCTAGCATAGGTCGGTGGGCCTGCGAAGCGGTTCGCCCGGTTCATGCCGCGTGCCGCCGCAGGCTACCTGATCGCGATGAAAGACCACACCGTCTTCGGCTTCGCTTGTGGGAGAGGTGGACCGACAAGGCGGGCGGCGAGACGACCCGCTCATGCACGATCATGACGACTGATCCCAACACATTATGTGGACGGATCCATGCTCTTCACGGCAAACGGCGAGAATGTCCTAATTTGATTCTGCGAATGTCCTAATTACCCTCAAAACCGGACAGCGGTCCAATGTCCGCTTTGGGTGGCGGATTCAATTGGTCAGCGCAACACCTTCTAATCATGTCAGATGAGGAGGGATGCGTATGGATGGGATGCGACCGAGGTTCACGGCCCGGCAGAGGGCTGAGCTGTGGGAGCGCTGGAGGGGTGGCCAGTGCGTAGCCGATATTGCCCGAGCGCTGGAGCGCAGGAACAAGAGCGGCGTCTATCGGGTTCTGGTACTCAATGGAGGGATTGCCCCGGCGGCACGGCGGAGAGCTCCGGTAGCGTTGCGGCTTGAGGAGCGTGAGGAGATCTCGCGCGGGATTGCCGCCGGTAGCTCGATGCGTCGAATCGCGGCCAGCCTGGGGCGCACGCCTTCCACGGTCAGTCGGGAGGTAAGGCGCAATGGAGGATGTGGTGGCTATCGCGCGAACGAGGCCGATAGGCGCGCCTGGGCGCGAGGGTTGCGTCCGAAGCCGTGTCGCCTGGCGAGTCATCCGGGGCTACGATGGCGCGTCGCCCAGAAGCTTGCGCTCCAGTGGTCGCCGGAGCAGATCTCGGGATGGCTGAAGCGGGAGTTTGGCTGCGACCAAGACATGCGGGTATCTCACGAAACGATCTATCGCAGTCTTTTTGTTCAGACGCGCGGCGTGCTGAAGAAGGAGCTGATGGTGCAGCTGCGCACGGCACGGCAGATGCGCCAGGCCAAGAGCGGCACGGCGAAGAACGGGCTGGGGCAGATCGTGGATGCCGTCTCGATCCGCGAGCGCCCAGCCGAGGCCGAGGACCGTGCCGTGCCAGGGCACTGGGAAGGCGATTTGCTCTCCGGAGGCAACAACACCCACATCGCGACGCTGGTGGAACGCCAGACCCGCTTTGTGATGCTGATTAAGGTCCCGAGCAAGGACACGGTCACCGTGGTCGGCGCGCTCGCCGAGCATGTGCGCAAGCTTCCCGCAGAACTGCGCCGCTCACTGACCTGGGACCGCGGCAAGGAGATGGCCGAGCACAAGGCCTTCACCGTCGCCACCGACGTGAAGGTCTACTTCTGCGATCCGCGCAGCCCCTGGCAGCGCGGCAGCAACGAGAACACCAACGGCTTGCTGCGCCAGTACTTCCCCAAAGGGAAAGATCTATCGGTCCACTCTCAGGCGTACCTCAACAAGATCGCATTGCGCCTGAACCAACGTCCCAGGAAGACATTGGCCTATGAATGCCCTGCCGATAGACTACGAGCAGTGTTGCAATGACCGGTTGAACCCGCCACCCAAAGCGGACATTGAAACAGTGATGTCAATCTTCAGGGACGGGCGACCTGCCACGCACCATTGAGAAGGCCATTGCCGGTCGTCTGATCCGGCTTTTGGTCTTTTGTCCAGGTGTAAAGAGGCTTGTCCTTATACGCCCACTGCTTCGTGTTATCCGGCCTGGTGACGACCGACCAGTCGCCGCTCGCCTTGGCGTCGGCGGGCGTAGCGAAGGGCGGCCAGTTAATCGCACATTGGCCGGTGCAGTTAGACTTGTCGTTGCCGTCTTTTTTGAAGGTGTAGAGCGTCATCCCATGTTCGTTCGCCAGCACCATGCCAAGCGACGTCTTCTCCGTCTTGGCCGGGCCTGACATGGCCGCCAATGCCAAGACCGGCGACAGCGTGAGGAACAGAGCGGACATCAAAAGCGGGGACAGGAATCGCATGGATATCTCCGATCGTTGGAGTGCAGAGGTTTGGTAGACGGGAACGGCGTGGACCGTGCTAGTCCGATGCGCCACGCTGGAACCTGCCAGATCTGATGGAAACAGATCGAAGATTACGGGAGGCTGGAGGCAGCGTGAAAATCAATTCATGAAAAACAATTCATCACTTGGTGCAACTGTAGGATGGTCTTCAGTGGCGTCAGCCAGCGTCGCAGTTGCCCCGTTCTGTCACGAATGGTCAAGCCATCGGGGCAGATAATGGTCAGCGTCGAAGATCGAAGAGCGTCTTGTAGGAGAGCGGCTAACCGGTCAGTGCTCTTTTTGGTTACGACCTTCTTGCACCCAGGGCACTTAAACCTTCACTTCGCAAGCCGCTTGCGGATCGCCTGCAATTCCCGCCGGCGCTTTGCGCTCGTTTTCGGGTAGGTCATTTCGAGCCCTTCGAGCGTATCGAGGACGATCTGGGATACGATCAGCCGGGTGTTCTCCTTGTCGTCGGCGGGAACGACATACCAGGGGGCGTCGCTCGTGCTGGTCGCGCCGAGACATTCCTCATAGGCCTTCATGTAATGCTTCCAGAATTTCCGCTCCGCGATGTCCGCAAGGCTGAATTTCCAGTTCTTTTCCGGCTCGTCGATGCGCGCCAGAAAGCGCTTTCGCTGCTCCTCCTTCGAGAGGTGGAGGAAGAACTTGATGATGCGGGTTCCGTTGACGTGGAGGTGCTTTTCCAAATCCACGATCGAACGATACCGGTCGTGCCAGACCGTCTTGTCGTCACGCGGCGCAGTCCGGCAGACCCTCGCTGCGGAGAATGTCGCGATGCACGCGGACGATCAGCACCTCCTCGTAATAGGATCGGTTGAAGATGCCGATCCGTCCGCGTTCCGGCAGATCGCGGGTGGTGCGCCAGAGAAAATCGTGCTGCAATTCGGTGGCGCTGGGATGCTTGAAGCTGAATACCTGGCAGCCTTGCGGATTGACCCCGGACATCACGTGCTTGATGGCGCCGTCTTTTCCGGCCGCGTCCATCGCCTGAAAGATCAGCAGGACGGCATAGCGGTTTGATGCATAGAGCAGCTGTTGCTGCGCGCTCAGCCGCGCAACATGCTCTTCCAGGAAGCTTTTGATACTGCTCCTTCGACTTGTACACGGGGTCGACGATCGTCGGCCATTTCTTGAGGTTGACCTCGTCTCCCTCGCTTACGCGGAAATCCTTGGCATGTGATTTTCATCGTCTTCCTTCCGGCGGCGAAGCGCGCTCTAGGTGATCCTAAGACGGCGAAAAACCGGAACCTTCACCAAATCCAGGATGACGGCGAAGGCAATGCCGCGGCAAGCGTGCCGACCACCACCAAGGCCGGCAAGGGCGTCATTGCGATCCCGCCGACGGCCAATGTCGAGGCGATCGAGAAGATCGGCAACGGACGACACGACAAGCCAGAGGCTTGGGCGAGAGGCCCACAGATGCCGGCGTTCGCGAATGGCATAGATCGTCGCCTGACTGCCGAACACGAAGGCGATAAAGGCCAGCGTTCTCAGCGCATCAATGCCGAAGCCCATCCGAAATTCGCCGAACGGCCAGGACACCGGTGCAGAAGGCCAGCTAGGCAGATACCCATGATGACGCCGGCGATCGTCAGGTTGCCGATGCGCCAGGCATTCGGCATCGGCGATGGCCGCACATTGTCCGTGGTCAACGACATGGCGAGGAAATCGCCGGCGATCATGACGATGACCATCAGCAGCGGGGTCAGGATCGCCTGCCCGGTCATGATCAAGCCGACCACCAGAAAGAGCACCTGTCACGATCTTCTTGATGATGGAGTTCAGCGTATAGGTCAGGATGCGCTGGAACGTCACGCGGCCTTCCTTGACCGCGGCGACGATGCCGGCGAGCCGGGTTCGGTCAGCACCATGCCGGCGGCCGACTTGGCGACGTCGGTCGCGGTCGAGACCGCAATCCCGATCTGCGCCTGGCGCAGCGCCGGCGCATCGTTGGCGCCGTCGCCGCACATGCCGACGGTATGGCCGCCCTTCTGGAACGCCTTGACGAGCTTGTACTTGTCCTCCGGCAGCACGCCGGCGAAGACCGCGAATTGTCTCAGGGTGGACGGCGTCCGGGATCGGCCCGGGCGGACAGAGGGCGCCATCGAGCCCCACCGCATGCGCCACGATGGCTGCCGTCGCCGGCGCATCGCCCGTCACCATCACCGTGCGCACGCCGAGCCCATGCAATTCGGTGACGAGCGCCGCCGAGTCCGTGCGAGGCGGGTCGCTGAGCGCGATGAGCCCGACCAGCTTCATCGCCTTCGGCGGTCCGGCCGCGACCGCCAGCACCCGGAAACCCTGCTCCTCGAGCTCGTTCGCTGCGGCTGTCGCGGTCGGCGACGGCTGGGCGAGGCCGATGACCACGGCAAAGGCGCCCTTCACGACACGTTGCGTGCCGCCGCCGGCGTCCGTGACCGTCGCCTCGGACATCTTCGTCGCCGGATCGAACGGCACGAACTTGATCATCTTCGGCGCATCGGAGACAGCCTTGCCCGAGGCGGCGGATCGAATGGCTCCATCTACCGGGTCCTGCCCGCCGTCCGAGCTGGCCAGCGCGGCCAGCGCCAGAACATGCGCCTCGTCGAAAGCCGGGCATCGGGCGAACGGTCGTCACCGTCAGCGCATTGCGCGTCAGCGTGCCGGTCTTGTCGGCGCACAACACATCCATCGTTGCCGCTTCGTCCACCGCGGAGAGACGCGTCGGCAGAACGCCCAGCTTTGCCAAGGCCCGCGCGCCGAGCGCCGCCGCAAGAGTAAAGGTTGCCGGCAGCGCAACCGGGATCGATGCCAGGACCGCCGTCAGGACGAGGGGGATGATCTCGGCAAGCGGCATCTTGAGAAAGCAGGCATAGGCCACCAGCAGCACGATGACGACGCCGTTGAACAGCCGCGAGATTGCGCACCACGCGCAGCACCGCCTTCTGCTGGGAACTCACGACATGGGCGGTGCGGACGAGCTCCGCGGTGCGGCCGAATTTGGTGCGCGCTCCGGTCGCCGTGACCTCCGCCACCGCCTCGCCGCGCCGCACCAACGCCCCGGCATAGGTCTGAACACCCGCGCCGGCTTCGATCGGGCACCGATTCGCCGGTGAGCATGGATTGGTCGAGCAGGATTTCTCCCGCGATGAGGCGCACATCCGCGGCAACCACGCCGCCGAGCGACAGCTTCACCACGTCGCCCGGCACCAGCTCGGCGGCGGGCAGGGTTTTCCATGCGCCGTCGCGCCGGACGGACGCGCTCAACGCGAGCCGCGACTTCAGCGCGGCAAGGGTTGCCTGGGCGCGGCTCTCCTGGAACAGCCCGAGTGCGGCATTGAACACCAGGAGAGCGGCGATGATCGCGGCCTCGACATACTTGCCGAGCACCAGTTCGAGCACGATCGCCGCCTCGAGCATCCACGGCACCGGCGCCCAGAATTTCTCGAGCGCCATGCGCAACGGATGCACGCGACGTATCGGGCATCGCATTCGGGCCGAAGTTCTCCAGCCGGCGGCGCGCCTCGTCGCTCGTCAGGCCGTTCGGCAGGTCGTTCTTTATGGCGATCGCTGATTTGGCGGGCAACGCGCTTGCAGAGGGCGGCGAAACAGTCGTGGCCATGATCAATCCTATCCTCGGTGGTTCGTCGTACTCCACGTTGTTGATCTTAAAGATTCCCATGCAGCTTGCTGGGGACGGCCTGACTATGGCCTCCTTAGCGCGTTAATCGCCGGCCGCTACCTAAAATATTTGTAAGAGCAGGACATGGATGCGGCCAAGCGCGCCTGTCACGCAAAAGGCGGTCGATATCCTTCGGAAAATTCATTTAAAACATTTTGGCCATTCCGTTAGCTTTCCACTAAGGGCGGTCCACCGGGAGACGAACGAGAATCTCCCAAGCGGGATGAAGAGGGCATGTGGCACATGTGGCACTGGATCAACGACCATTGGACCGCGTTGAGCGACATCGGCTTAGCCTGGATCGTGCCGGTCCTCGTCGCGTTCATCGCCGGCCGGCTACTGCGGAGCGAGTATCGCGGCCGGCAATCCGGCATCACGCTTGCCGCGGTGCGGATGGACGAGGACGGCGCCGAAAAGATGAAAAATATTCGCTCCGCCGCCTAACCCGGTTTATGGAGGTGTTGTCCCGATCCTCAACCCCGGTCGTCGTTGTTTTTACGCTGGCGGCGCTGGCTCTCACCGGCTGTGGCGACACCTGGACCGAAGTCAAGCGTGGCCTCGGCATGGAGAAGGTCGTGCCCGACGAGTTTGCCGTGACGACGACCGCACCGCTGAAGATTCCGCCCAATTTCACCTTGCCCCTGCCGCGTCCGGGCGCTGCACCGACGCAGGAGAAGGCGCCGGTCGATGTGGCGCGCGAAACCGTATTCCGCGGCAGCGATACCCAGCTCGCCACGACGGCGCCGGCCGCGAGCGACCGCAGCGAGGGCGAGGAAGAATTGATGAAACAGGCGGGCGCCGAGAACGTGCCCAAGAACATCCGCCAGCTCGTCAACAACGACTCGTCGGCAGCGCCGGACAAGTCCGGCTTCGTCGACAGTCTGCTGTTCTGGCGCCCCGCGCCGCCGAGCCTGCCGCCCGGAAATCAGGTGATCGATCCCGGCAGCGAGGCCGAGCGGCTGCGCGAAGCTGCCGCGGGCCAGGCGACGGCCAACGCGGCTCCCGGCACGGCCGCGCCGGCGCCATCCGCGGTCACGGCCGCCAACACACCGGTCATCGAGCGCACCAAATCCAAAGGCTTCTTCGACTGGTTGTTCTGAGCACGCGCCGCCCGGCAGTTTGCCCTCTCAGGCCGCCATTTGCCGCACCCTTAATTCAACAATCCTATCTATCAAAGTCACTACTACCGAGATTGGATCCTGGTGGTTTCGGCTTGATTGGGATCGGCGCCTGTTCATGTTCGCTTGGGGGGGGAATGCGGCATATCGTCATGTCCGCGGCATGGTTGTTTTGCCCCCAATAGTGGACACGGATAGGAAGCTCTTGAACGTCTGCTTTGTGCCAACAGCAGACTTCACTGCGTTGGCATGTAGTGACGCCTTTGGCTGGCGCATAAGAATCCCAGCCTGATCGTTGCCGCGGCTCGCACGATCAGGCGGCAAAGAGGGTGTTCCATAATTATCGGCACTGAACGGTCGCGAGCGAGACGTCGCGATCCCGGAACATCGACTCAAGCGCCACGCGCCTGCCGTAGTCCGCGCAATGATTTTGCGCGACGAGCATCGCTTTGCCGAAGCCGTCCGTGCCATTGGCCCACCGTAGTTCAATCATCCGGGGGTTCTGGGCCACAACGGCGGATGGGCCAGCGCAAGCAGCGACGAAAGACGACAGGAACACTGCGGCGGAGACGGCAAATGGCAAAGCTCGTTTCACGATCCGCTCCATAGGATAAGACTGTTCCCGGCGCGCCTCGCGGCGGCGACGCGCCGGATGCGCGCTGCCGCTTGGCCGATCCGATAAGTGTCAGCGGGCCTGGGCGCTCTGCCGGGGCGGAAATGTTTCACCCTCGGCGGCGATCCGGCTCATGCCTTCGAGCGCGACCTTGCCCTGGGGCGACAGCACGATCTCGTCCTGCTTGCCGTTGCGCAATGCTACGGCATGCCAGTAATTGTCGCATCCCTTTTTCAGGTCATGCACCTGGCAAGCCGAGCGCCGCGACAGACGCTGCCAAACCTGTTTTCCACGTCATGTTGAAACTCCCTTCAGGAGGAGCCGGAACGACCTTCTGACACGGAATCCAAGCACGCAACTTTGGCGTTATTTTGTCTGAGGAATTAAACGACTTTCATCCGCGCCGGTGAAGTTCTCACGACGCGCCCCGTCGCGGGCACATTCCGCGCCGGGCGAGATGCATCGGATTGGGCCACGGCCTTAGTCTTGTTTTTCCGACAACACGATCTCCCCGGATGTGTCGGAAATCTTTGGAATCGATGGAGGATCCGATAGTGTCCTTGCTGCTCTGTCCGGTGACGGAGATTTTAGGCGGTGCCTGATATTCCGGGAGGCTGGCCGTGTTCGCCGCGCTCAGCCAGGTCAGCATGAATGCATACCACAGTGATCGCCCTTTCATGCTCATCTCCCCGGCGGGCCACGCTCGGCATCAAGCTAGCGGAACAGCCGCGGCTTTTTAAATGAAATTGGCGAAAGACGGGTTGAACGCCAACTCGGGCCGAGTATTCATGAATGGAAAGGAAGGAGCAACGGTTGGCCAATGTCCGCTTTGGGTCAAAAGCAGACATACGGACATGACATTGGGATGTCCGGTTTTCCCCCAAAAGCGGACATTGGATGGCATCACTGTTATCCCTGAGTACTCGACCGTGCCCAACTTCTCAGACCGGAAACGCAACCGCCTCTCGACTAGCCTTTACCCTCCTCAAAAGAACAGACCGAGAGCCGCGCACACCAGAAGTGACTGCTTGAGTGGTCAAATGTTGCAAAGTTTCGGGGGCAGTGCTGTGCCTCTTGTCCGTTGATTGGGAATTTGCTCAGAAACGCTAATAAAATCGGCGCTTTTGGATGCCAATTGGGCATCGGAGAGGCCAAAAATCAAGAAAATTCCCTGTTAATTCCCTGTTTAACAGGGAATTTGGGTCAGGAGCGTGGTTCGCTCTAAGACTGCGTCCGCACCAATCGAATCAAGAACTGACTGTGCCTTCAATGAATTAAAAGGAATAGGGAAGTCTCAGCCGCATCCCCGAGCTGGAGCCAACACGCGATCCCGTCTGCGGCATGAGTGTCGATCCGGCCAAGTCCAAGCCCTCGCGCCGAGCATGGCGGCGTCACCTATCATTTCTGCTGCGCCGGCTGCCGGGAGAAATTCGTGGCCGATCCCGCCAAGTACCTGAAGCCGGCGAAGCCTGCGCCGCCTCCGCCGGCGCCGAGCCACGCGCTCTACACCTGCCCGATGCATCCGCAGATCCGGCAGGACGGGCCGGGCGCTTGCCCGATCTGCGGCATGGCGCTGGAACCGCTGGCATCCGCCGCCGAGCCGGCCCGAACCCCGAACTGACCGACATGACCCGGCGCTTCTGGATCGGCGCTGGCGCTCGCGGTGCCGGTGCTGGTGCTGGAGATGGGCGGCCATTTCCCGGGCCTGAACCTGCACCGCATCGTGTCGCCGCTGGCTTCGATGTGGATCCAGTTCGCGTTCGCCACGCCGGTCGTGCTGTGGGCCGGGCTGGCCGTTCTTCGAGCGCGGCTGGGCCTCGGTGCGCAACCGCCGCTCAACATGTTCAGCCTGATCGCGCTCGGCATCGGCGCCGCCTATCTCTACAGCCTGGTCGCGACCTTCGCGCCCGGCCTGTTCCCGGCGGGCTTGCGGCATGGCAGGCGGCGTTCTGCCGGTCTATTTCGAGGCCGCCGCGGTCATCACCGTGCTGGTGCTGCTCGGGCAGGTGCTGGAACTGCGCGCCCGCGAGCAGACCGGCGGCGCCATCCGCGCCCTGCTCAACCTCGCGCCCAAGACCGCGCGGCGCGTCGCGCGACGGCGGCGCCGACGAGGAAGTGCCGCTCGACCGGGTGCAGGTCGGCGACCGGCTGCGCATCCGGCCCGGCGACAGCGTGCCGGTCGACGGCGTCGTGCTGGAAGGGCGCGGCGCCGTCGACGAATCGATGGTCACCGGCGAATCCATGCCGGTCGACAAGGAACCGGGCGCCAAGCTGATCGGCGGCACCATCAACGGCACCGGCGCGCTGGTCATGCGCGCCGAGAAGGTCGGCGCCGACACCATGCTGGCGCGCATCGTCGCACATGGTCGCCGAGGCGCAGCGCAGCCGCGCGCCGATCCAGCGCCTGGCCGACATGGTCGCCGGCCTGGTTCGTGCCCGCGGTCATCGCGGCGGCGCTGCTGGCCTTCGTCGCCTGGGTGATCTGGGGACCGCCGCCGGCGCTTTGCCTACGCGCTGGTCGCGGCGGTCTCGGTGCTGATCATCGCCTGTCCCTGCGCGCTCGGCCTGGCGACGCCGATGTCGATCATGGTCGGCGTCGGCCGGGGCGCGCGGACGGGCGTGCTGATCAGGAACGCCGAGGCGCTGGAGCGGTTGGAGAAGGTCGACACGCTGGTGGTGGACAAGACCGGCACGCTGACCGAGGGCAAGCCGCGCGTGGTCGTCGATCCTGCCGGGCGCGGGTTTCGACGAGACCGACGCTCCTGTCGCTCGCGGCCAGCCTGGAGCGCGTCGAGCGAGCATCCGCTGGCGGCCGCCATCGTCGCCGGCGCCCGCGAGCGCGGCCTGGCGCTGCGCGGATGTCGGCCGATTTCGCCTCCATCACCGGCAAGGGCGTCACCGGCAAGGTCGGCGGCCGGCCGGTGGCGCTGGGCAATGCGCAGCTGCTCGAGGATCTCGGCATCGCCGCCGCCGGGCTGGAAGCGCGGGCCGACGGCCTGCGGCGCGACGGCGCGACCGCGCTGTTCGTCGGCGGTCGACGGGCAGTCCGGCCGGGATCATCGCCGTCGCCGATCCGATCAAGCCGACGACCCCGGACGCGATATCGCCGGCTGCGCGCCGACGGCATCCGCATCGTCATGCTGACCGGCGACAACCTGACCACCGCGCAAGCGGTCGCCGGCAAGCTCGGCATCGCCGAGGTCGAGGCCGAGGTGCTGCCGGAGCAGAAGAACGCGATCGTGCGGCGGCTGCGCGGCGAGGGCCGCGTCGTCGCCATGGCCGGCGACGGCGTCAACGACGCGCCGGCGCTGGCCGAGGCCGATGTCGGCATCGCCATGGGCACGGGCACCGACGTCGCGATGGCAGAGCGCCGGCGTGACCCTGGTGAAGGGCGATCTCGCCGGCATCGCGCGGGCGCGCGGCCTTGAGCCGCGCGACCATGCGCAACATCCGGCAGAACCTGGTGCTCGCCTTCGTCTACAACCTGCTCGGCATCCCGCTGGCCGCGGGCGTGCTCTATCCCGTCTTCGGCCTGTTGCTGAGCCCGGTGGTGGCGGCGGCGGCGATGAGCTTCAGCTCGGTCTCGGTGGTCGGCAACGCGCTGCGGCTGCGCCGCGCGCGGCTATAGGTTTCGCGTGGCGTCGTCGAACAGCTCCTCGGCCGAAAAACGCCGGGGGATGAGACGCTGCTTCAACGCGTAATCGACGATGATGTCGAGGCTGCGGCGGCAGGCTTCCAATCCGAAGGGCAGGGCGTCGCGCTCCGGTCCGGGCGGCAACCGGTCGCGGCTTTCGCGCAGCAGGCGGTAGACCTCTTTCACCACCTCAGGGCGCGTCCGCGCGATCGATTGCCGGATCACCATGAAGTGATTGACCGGCACGGTGCGGTGGCGTTCCGCCCATTTCCGTTCGGCATCCGCCACGTCCGGGATGAGCGGCACCAGGCGCGGATCTGGCGCCTTGTCGCCGAGAATGGCGGCGTCGAGCTCGCCGTCGAGCAGCATCTGCGCGATCTCCTTGCCGGCGGGCGCGCGCGCGACGGTCGCCGGGTCGCGGTATTCGGCCAAATGTCCGTCCTCGAAGGTGACCCAGCGCACGCGGTCCGGATCGACGCCGTATTCCTCGGCCAATATGCCGCGCACCCAGGTCGCGGTGGTCACGGGATATCCCCGCAATCCGACGCGCTTGCCTTCGAGTTCGCCGGGCGCGAGCTTCCCGCGCGCCGCGTTGTAGAAAATGGTGTGGTGCTGGGCGCGGGACATCACCACGGCGGGCATCAACGCATAGGGCTTGCCGTAGACCTTGGCCTGGAGAAATGTCACGATCGCGAGTTCGCCGCAATCGTATTTGCCCTCGCGCACCAGCGGCTTGAACCCGGTGTTGGTCACCTTGACGTCGTCATAGTCGAATTCGACCAGGGCCGAGCTGATATCGCCGCGCTTCAACGCCGCCGTGCCGGGATGATTGCCGAGCAGCGTCGAAAGCCTCACCGTGCCGCCGATCTCCGTCACGCCGGCCGGTGCCAGAACGGCTCCGCCTGGCGCAGCCGCTTCAGCCGCTTGCCCAGCTTCGGCACCCGCACGGTGACGGTATGGCCGCACCATCCGGTCACCAGCGCCGCCGCGCGCGACAGCGCCTCTTCCTTGCCCTTGGGAAGCGGCAGGTCGCGGGCGAGGGTTTCGGCGGTGGCAATGTCGTTGAGCAATCCCAGATCGTCCTGGAGATCCTCGAGGCGTTCGACGTAGCGGCGGACGCGCTTCTTCGCATAGATGCTCTCGAACACGTCGGCGGCATAACGCATCTTCTTGACCACGATGCGCAGGGCGTGGCGGCCCTCGGCGTCGAGCTGGTCGAATTTCCTCGCCCGCTTGCGCACCGCGCGGTAGCGCTTCTCCAACAGCGAGTCGGCCAGGCTTCCGACCGGCGAAACCTGGAGCACCGAGGTCTCGAACGGGCTTTGCCGCCGCCAGGCGCGGGTTTCGATCCAGGCCGCGAGGTTGAGCGCGAATTCGCCGTAACGGCGCGAGGCGAGCGCCGTCCGCAACCCGCGATAGGCTCCGCGCTGCTGCGCCGCGATCGACTTGGCGAGATCGGCGAGATCCACATCCTCGTGGAAGGTCTTGCGCACCCGCGCGACGATTTCCGAGAACACGTCCCAATTGCGGCCCGGCCCCAGCGCGGCGGCCAGCCATTTGATCTCCCCCACCGCCCAGGCGCGCTGCTCCTCGGGGATCAGGCCCTTGAACAGGGTGAAGGCCACGCGCAGCCGGCGCAAGGCCACGCGCATCTGGTGCACGCCTTCCGCGTGGCCGGCGAGCGCGGCGCGGTCGTTGGCCAGCATGTGCCTGAGGCTGCAGCGCAGCACGATGGCGAGCGCGTCCTCCGCCGACATGTCGCGGTCGAGTTCGATGCTGCCGAACCGTTCCGTCACCCAGCCGTGTTTGCCGGGCGTGACCGCCGCGAAGGCGTAGCCGCGCGCCGCCTTGCTGCCCATTTGCAGGCGCAGCGAGGCGCTTTCATTCAAGGTCCGCGCCAGGTCGAATAGCGCCTGGGGTCCGCCACTTTCGAGCTCGATCTCGATCTCGGAGACCGCGAGCTTCCTTCCGTCGCGCGCGCGGATGAAGCCGCTGTCGAAGGAAAGGCCGATGCTCGCGTTTTCGTCCCGCTGCAAGGCGACGCGCGAGCGGTTGAGGCGGCAGGTGAACACCGGCTTGAGCTTGTCCTGGGATACGTCTTTAAGTCCGTCCACGTCTTCCAGGGGTGCCAGATCGGGCGCGGGCCGCGGCAGCTTCACCCGCCACACCGGCTGCTCGAAACCGCCGGCGCCCATGGCGTCGAGCGGCTCGAGCGTCTCGATCGCGCGCAGGCCGTCCTTGCGGATGGACAATCCCAGCCCCACCTGGCCGAGATCGCGCTTGGGCGTGTCGTAATAGGTTCGGGTCTCGGCGGATTTCGCGGGGTTGAGCCCGGCCAGCAGCGGCAAAGCCTTGAGGCGCGCCAAATCCTCCGGCGCCACCGAAAAGCCGATGGCGTAACGCATCTCGGCGGCGCTGACCGCCGTGTTTTCCGGAGCCTCCCCGTCCATTGGGATGAACATTGGCGCGCCGCGTTGTCATCTGCAAGCACGCAAAAAGCGCATTCCGATCAAGGCTCTAGAATGCGGCGGCGGCGATTTTTCTAGGCGGTTTTCCGTGGCCCGTGCCAAATTAGCGCCCGCCATAAAAAACCGCGCGAAGGGAGTCCTCGTCATGAAACGCCGCAAGCTTGGAGCGCTCGAAGTCTCGGCCGTCGGATTGGGCTGCATGAGCATGACGCCGATCTACGGAACCCCCGATCCCGCCGAGGCGGTCGCCACCATCCACCGCGCGCTGGAACTCGGCGTCGACCTGATCGACACTTCCGACGCCTATGGCGCGGGCAAGAACGAGGAACTGGTCGGCCGCGCGTTGAAGGACCGGCGCGGCAAGGCCGTCCTGGCGAGCAAGTTCGGCAACATCATGACGCCCGGCGCAAGGGGCGCGGTCGGCCGTCCCGACTACGTGATCGAGGCCTGCGAGAAGAGCCTGACGCGGCTGGGAACGGACATGATCGACCTCTATTACATCCACCGCGTCGACACCACGGTGCCGATCGAGGACACGGTGGGGGCGATGGTGAAGTTGAAGCAGCAGGGCAAGATCCGTTTCCTCGGGATATCCGAGGCCGCGCCCGCCACATTGCGCCGTGCACACAAGGCGCATCCCATGGCCGCGTTGCAGACCGAATATTCGCTGTGGACGCGCGACGCCGAGGACGAATTGTTCAAGACCTGCGCGGAGCTGGGCGTGGGTTACGTCGCCTATAGCCCGTTGGGACGGGGATTCCTCACCGGCGCCATCGGCGGATTGGGCGATCTCGGCGAGAACGACCGGCGCCGCCAGCATCCGCGCTTCGAGGCCGAGAACCTCAAGCGCAACCTGGCCTTGCTCAAGGACTTCAAGGAGCTGGCGGCCAAGGAGAAATGCACCCCGGCGCAGCTGGCACTGGCCTTCGTGTTGTCGCGCCGGCCCTTCATCGTCGCGCTGCCCGGCACCAGCCACCGCAAATACCTCGAGGAGAACGCCAAGGCGGCGGAGCTGACCCTGTCGCCGCAAACCATAACCGCGCTGGAAAAGGCCTTCCCGCGCGGGGTGGCGGCGGGAACGCGCTATCCCGAGCCGCAGATGAAAAGCGTGGGCGTGTGACCGCGATGGAAGGGCAGGGCGGAGCCAAGATTGCGGGCCGGGAGCATTGGACCCGCAAGGGCGAGGTGAAACTCTTCCTGTGGGAGAAATGCGCCGGATCGCCCGACGGCAAGCCCGTCATATTGTTCGTGCACGGCTCGTCGATGGCTTCGCAGCCGACATTCGATCTCCAGGTTCCGGGTCGGGCCCATTCCTCGGTGATGGATTATTTCGCAGGGCTCGGGTTCAATTGCTGGTGCGTCGACATGGAAGGCTATGGCCGCTCCGGCAAGTCGCGCCCGATCACCTGCGACATCTCGAACGGCGCCGACGATCTCGAAGCTGCCAGCGATTACATCATCAAGACCCGGAAATGCGGGCCGTTGCTGGTCTACGGCATCTCCTCGGGCGCGTTGCGCGCGGCGCTCTTCGCCGAACGCCATCCCGAACGCGTTGCGCGCCTGGCGCTCGACGCCATGGTGTGGACCGGCGAGGGCAGCCCGACCCTGGCCGAACGGCGCAAGAAATTGCCCGAGCTGCGCAAGCACCTGCGCCGCCCGATCGACCGCAAATTCGTGCACAGCATCTTCACCCGCGACCATGCCGGCACCGCCGAGGACAAGGTGGTGGATGCCTTCGCCGACGCGATCCTGGCGCTCGACGATTCCGTGCCGATCGGGACTTATGTCGACATGTGCGAGAATTTGCCGGTCAACGATCCGCGCCAGATCAAGGCGGCCACGCTCATCCTGCGCGGCGAATATGACGGCATCGCGGGATTCGAGGATTTATTGGCGTTCTTCGACCTGCTGCCCAATCCCGACAAGCAGTTCGCGGTTTTGCCGGGCATCGCCCATGCCTCGTTCCAGCAGAAGAACTATCTGCTGGTCTATCATATCCTGCGTTCGTTCTTCACCCAGCCCGCGCCGGTTTATCGGGGGGCTTGAGACCTCACTTCTCCTGCGCCGCCGGGATGACCACGGTCTCGTATTTGATGTTGGCCGCGTCGGGGTTGCTGTTCTGAATGACGAAGTTGCGGATGATGGCGAAGCCCTTGCGCTCCACCACGGCATGGGCGGCATAGCTCTTGGCGTCGCCGACGATGAAGGAGCGGAGCAACTCTTCCGGCAGGTTCTGATAACGCGCGTGCAGATCGGCCACGGTCTTGTCCGGATTGGCGTGCATGAAGACGAGCGTTTCCTCCATCGCCCGGTGCATGCGCGCCACCACGTCGGGGTTCTTGGCGGCGTAATCGGCCTCGACCACCAGCCCCTGGTGAACCGCGCCGTCATAGGCGGGAACGGCGCCGCCCCAGAAATCGGCCATCATCACCAGCCCGTCTTGCTGCACGCCCAGCCTGCCATAGGGAATGGCGGTCAAGGCGATGTCGATCTGCCCGCGTTGCGCCGCGGCCAGCAGGGTCGGATAGGAATTGATCGACGTGATGGTGTAATCGCTCCCGGCATTGATGCCGAATTGCTTGGCGAGCCCGCGGAACATGAGGTCCAAGCCGCCGCCCACGTCGAGCGTGCCGACGGTCAGCCCCCTGGCGCGGACGTATTTCTCCTTGAGCGGCATGGTCGGCGTCAGGCCAATCTTCTTGGCCGCGTCGGGATTGATGACGAACTGGATGACGAATTCGCGCACGAAGGGCGAGACGATGCGCAGATTTTCGCCGCGCGCCATCGCCTGCATCGCCGGCACCAGCGTCATGGCGCCGAAATTCGCGCCCTCGGAATGGAGCGCCGCCAGCACGTCGGGGTCGCCATGGCCGACCAGCTGTATGTCGGCGTCGAGCCCTTCCTTCTTATAGAAGCCCTCGTCGGCGGCGATCGAAACCGCGGCGAATCCGATGGCGATGCTGGTCTGCGCGATCACCACATGGGTGGGGACCTGCGCCCGCGAATCATGTCCCGCCAGGATAAGGAGCAGCGCCGCCGCCGCCCCGATGAATTTCCTCATGCCCGTCTCCCCCTGCTTTTACCGGTTGCGTAGTTGACCGCCGAATTGAACAGCAACGCCAGCGCCATGAGCACGAACAACCCCGCGAATACGCCGGCGCTGTCGAGCTGCGAGGCCGAGAACTGCACAAGATAGCCGATGCCGCGGCTGGAGACGATAAGCTCGCCGACGATGGCGCCGACCAGCGCCTCGGGAATGGCAAGCTTCAAGCCCAGCATGATCGCCGGCAGCGCGCCGGGGATCACCACCAGCCGGCGCTCCTGCCAGCCATTGGCGCCCATCAGCTTCACCACCCGCAGCAAATCGCGGTCGACGCTGCGCGCGCCCTCGTAGGTGGACAGGAACACGAAGAAGAACACCACCAGCGCGGTGATCACCACCTTGGGCGTGAGGTTGATCCCGAACCAGACGATGAACAGCGGCCCGAAGGCGATCTTGGGCACGCCGTAAACCGCCATCAGGATCGGGTCGAAGATGCTCGCGATCACCGGATAGCTGCCCATCAGCAGCCCCAGCGCCACCCCGGCGCCCGCGCCCACCGCATAGCCCAGGAGGATTTCCTCGGCGGTGACGATCAGGTTCTGCGCCAGCGTGCCGTCGGCGGTCCATTCCCACAGCCGCCGGGCTATGTCCGAGGGATCGCTGAAGATCAGCTTGTCGAGATGCGGGCCGGCGATCTGCCAGGCGAGGATGAATCCGACGCTGACGATGATGCGTCCCGCCAGCACGATGTTGCGCCGCCTGTGCGCCTGCGCGATCCCCGGATCGATGATGTCGTCGATGCTCTCAACGGTTCTTGCCATCTATTCCTCCGCGGTATCGGTCAGCGACCACAGTTGCTTGTGAATTTCCTGGAAAGCGGGCTCGAAGCGGATCTGCACCGGGTCGCGCGGCCGCTTCAATCCGATTTCGATGTCGGCCTTGATCCGCCCCGGCCGGCGCGACAAAACGATGACGCGGTCCGACAGCGCGATCGCCTCTTCCAGATCGTGGGTCACGAACACGACGGTCTTGCGCTCGCTTTCCCACAGGCCCATTAGCTCGCGCTGCAATTGTAATTTAAGCTGCACGTCGACATTGCCGAAGGGTTCGTCCATCAGCAATGTCGCGGGGTTGTAGGCCAGCATGCGGGCGAGCGCGGTGCGCTTCTGCATCCCGCCCGAAAGCTCGGCCGGCAGGTGATCGGCGAATCCGCCCAATCCCACGCGGGATATGACCTTCATCGCCCGCTCGCGGGCCTCGGCAAGCGGCACCTTCTGGAGATAAAGCGGCAGCATGACGTTGGCCAGCACGCTGCGCCAGGGCATCAGGCTGTCCTTCTGCGTCATGTAGCCGATGCCGATATTGGGCTTGGTCACGGGCGAACCGCGATAGATCACCTCGCCGCGCTCGGGCTGCTCGAATCCGGCGATGCAGTTGAACAGCGTGGACTTGCCGCAGCCGCTCGGCCCCACCAAGGCGATAAAGGCGCCTTCGGGGATGTCGGCGCTGACATCCTCGACCGCGGCGATCCGGTTGCCGTCCTTGAAGAACCACTTGGAGACCCGGTTCAGCCGGATCGCCGGCGCGGTTTGCGCCACGTTTCCCCTCCCTAATTTGGCGGTCCGACTATGCCGGATACCAGGCTCGGTTTACAGAACCGTTTTGGGTAGAATAGAAACCGGAACCGGACGGCGCGCCGGGACGCGCGACATTGCATGGGGGTTGGGACGTTGAGACGTAAAGCCGTAATTGGACGAGGCCTGCTGCTTGCCGCGTTGGCTGTGGCGCTGACGGCGTTCCGGGCCGCGCCGGCCTTGGCGCAACAAGCCGCGTCGTTCGACGTCTATGCCATACAGGTTCACGTCGATCAGACCGCCGCCTCGGCCAATGCCGCGCGCGATGCCGCCCGGCTCGAGGGCGAACACCATGCCTATATACTCATGCTGTCGCGGCTCACGCGCGCATCCGACGCCGCGCGCCTGCCGCCCGCCAACGACGCCAGTCTCAACGATCTGATCCAGGGCTTCGAGGTGGCGAATGAACGCCGCTCGAATGTGCGCTACTTCGCCGACTACACCTATCATTTCCGCCCCGACGGCATCCGCGCCTTGTTGCGCCAGGCGCAAATTCCCTTCGCCGAAGCGCCGTCGCGGCCCCTGGTCGTCCTGCCGGTGCTGGAGGGCGGCGCCAGCCCGTTGCTGTGGGACGATCCCAATCCCTGGCGCGCCGCCTGGAACCAGGCCAATTTCCCGCCCGGGCTGGTGCCGTTGATCGAGCCGCTGGGCGACGCCGCCGATCTCGCGGCGGCCGATGGGCCGGCCGCCGACCGCGGCGACGATGCCGCGCTTTCCGCGATTTCCAAACGCTACAACGGCGCCGACGTGCTGGTGACGCGCGCCACGATCAAGCCGGGCGCGCCCGAATCCGTCACTGTCAACGCCACGCGCTATTCCCCCGGCTCGTCCGGCAACAACCCGACCTGGATCGCTTCATACGTGGCGGGAACCGGCGAACAGGAGCCCGATCTCCTGCAACGCGCCGCTGTGGGCACGGATTTGCAGATCGAGGAGGCGTGGAAAGCGGCCAACGTCATCGATTTCGGCCAGGCGGGGGCGCTCGCGGTCAACGTACCAGTTTCCGATGTACAAAGCTGGGCCGCGCTCAACGCCAAGCTTTCCGGCATCGCCGTGATTCAGCGCGTCGATCTCTTGTCGCTCAACCGGCAAATGGCGCACATCCTCATCCATTATGTCGGCGATCCGTCGCAGCTTCGCCTGGCGCTGGCGCAAAGTAATCTCGATTTGAACGGCGATCCGTCCAGCCTGGTCCTGGTCGCTCATCCGGGCGCGGCCAGCCCATGAATCTGCCGAACATCATTTCGCTGGCCCGGCTCCTGTCGGCGCCGCTCGGCGTCTGGTTCATCCTCAACCACGATCTCGCCGCGGCGTTCTGGCTGTTCGCCGCCGCCGGCCTGTCCGATGCGGTGGACGGCTTCATCGCCAAGCATTTCAACCAGACATCCGAGCTGGGCGAGCTGCTCGACCCGGTCGCCGACAAGGCGCTGATCGTCAGCATGACGGTGACGCTCGGGCTGTCAGACTATCTGCCGAACTGGGTGGTCATCCTGGTGGTGTTCCGCGACCTTTTGATCGTCGGCGGCTATCTGCTGGCGCTGGCCTTGGCCCGGCCGCCGCACTGGCGGCCCAATGCCGTCAGCAAGGTCAACACCGCGCTGCAAATCGCCCTGATCATCCTGGTCCTGGCGCATGTCGGGCTGGGCGTGGAGGATTACGGCATGACCATGCCGTTGGCGCTTGCCGTGGGCGCAACCACCGTGCTCTCTGGCGCTCTCTATCTGGTGCGCTGGATGCGCATTTTCGCGGGCGTGGAGGAAGCGGGAGAATAATGGCAACCAACTCACTGGCCAACCGGCGCTGGACACTGATGTTCTGGCTCGCGTTGCTGGTTTTCCTGCTGTTGGCGATCCACCTGCTGAGCGGGATATTGCTGCCCTTCGTCGCCGCCTTCGGCATCGCCTATTTCCTGGCGCCGCTGGTCGACCGGGTGCAGCAAGCGCGGCTGTCGCGCACGCTTGCCACGCTGGTGGTGCTGCTGCTGTTCCTGCTGGTGCTGGCGCTGGTGGTGATGCTGATCCTGCCGCTGATCGAGGCGCAGGTGTCGGAGTTGTCGCGCCTCGCGCCCACGGCGATGGACCAGGGCCGCCAGCAGATCCAGCAGCTTTTTCAGATGGTGCAACAGAAGCTCTCGCCCGAGGACGCGGCGCGGCTCAGGGACATGGCGGGTTCCTTGTCCTCGGCGGTGCTGGGCTGGGCCGCCAAGCTGGCCGAGGAGATTCTGACCAGCGGCGTGGCGCTCGCCAATCTCCTGTCGCTGATCTTCATCACGCCCTTGGTGGCGTTCTACCTGCTGCGCGACTGGGACGGCGTGGTGTCCCATCTCGAAAGCTGGGTTCCGCGCCGCCATGTCGCCACCGTGCGCAAGGAGATGGCGGAGATCAACGCGACGCTGTCCGGTTTCGTGCGCGGCCAGACGCTGGTCGGGCTGATCCTGGCGGCCTATTACGCCGCCGCGTTGTCGCTCGCCGGCACCAATTTCGCCATCGTCATCGGCGTCCTGATCGGCATCCTGTCCTTCATCCCGGTGGTCGGCGTGGCCATCGGCCTGGTGCTGGCGATGGGCATCACCTTGGTCCAGACCCCGACCTGGACCGCGGCCGGGATCATGGTGGCCGTCTTCGCGGTCGGGCAAGTGGCCGAGAACAGCTTTCTGTCGCCGAAACTGGTCGGCGGCCGCGTCAATCTCCACCCGGTCTGGGTGATCTTCGCGCTCTTGGCTTTCGGCAAGCTGTTCGGCTTCCTCGGCGTGTTGCTGGCGCTGCCGGCGGCGGCGGTGACCGGGGTGATGGTGCGCTTCGGCATGAGCCGCTATCTCGCCAGCGCGTTCTACGATGGGGGCACAAGGCCGCGCGGCAGGCGCGGCTGAGGCGAGGGCCATGGCGCAGCTGCCGCTCGATCTCGGACATCTTCCGGCGCTGGGGTGGGACGATTTCCTGGTGGCGCCGTCGAACCAGGCGGCGGTGTCATGGCTCGATCGCTGGCCGCGCTGGCCCGGCCATGCCCTGTCGCTGTTCGGTCCCGCCGGAAGCGGCAAGACCCATCTCGCCCATGTCTTCCAGGCGCGTTCGCAGGCGGTGTTCCTCTTGCCCGGGGAATTGGCCGCCGATCGCGCGCGTTCCCTGCTCGGCCGGTCCAAGGCAGCCATCGTCGACGACGCCGAGCGCGTTCTCCTGATGGACCGGGGCGAGGGGCTGTTCCATCTCTACAATCTGCTCGCCGAGCAGGCGGCCATCTGCTGCTGGTGTCGCGCGAGCCGCCGTCGCGCTGGGGCATCGAACTCGCCGATCTGCGGTCGCGACTCCTGGCGGCGCCGGCCGCGGAGGTATCGGCTCCGGATGACGCGCTCTTGGCGTCGGTGCTGGTCAAGCTGTTCGCCGACCGGCAGTTGACCGTGGGCGAAGACGTGATCGGCTATCTCCTGAGCCGCATCGAGCGCAGCTTCGCCGCGGCGCGCTTCGCGGTCGAGGCGCTCGACCGGGCCGCGCTGGCGGCGCATCGCCGCGTCACGATTCATCTCGCGCGCCTTGTGCTGGAAAGCGGCCCCGAATCCGGCACCGCTTACTTGAGCGCGTACAGCGCGCGCAGATGCGCCGTGCCGATGGCGAGTTCCGCCCAGGGCAGAGGCAGATCGAAGCTCGCCAGCGCCGAGGTCGGAAAGCCCTGCGCCAGTTGCGCCATCAGCGGTCCGGCCGGCTGGTCGGACAGCAGCACGGCCAATTCCTGCAAACCGGGATTGTGCCCGACCAGCAAGACGCCGCGCGTGTCCTCGGGCACGTGCCGGAGTCGCGCCAGCAGGTGTTTCGCGTCGGCGAGATAGAGTTCGTCCTCGTAAACGATCCGCGGCGCGGGCTTAAGCGCCGGCAGCACGAGTTCGAGCGTCTGCCGCGTCCGCGCCGAGCCGGAACACAACACCAGCTCGGGCGACTATGCGCGCCTCCACCATGGCCGCGGCCATGGTCTTGGCGTCCCGGATTCCGGCCTCGGCCAGCGCGCGCGCTTGGTCGCCGCCCTCGCCTTGGGTTTCCGCCTTGGCATGGCGAAGCAGATAGAGCGTATTCATCCACAGGCCCAATTTCGCAATGACATGTTCATATAACGGTTATAGTCTCGCCGCATGGAACGGGAAATGGCGGCGCTATCCGGAAGCCAGCAGCGGGCCGAGGACAAGTCCTACGACGGCACCTCGCCCGGCCGTTTCATCAATCGCGAACTGTCCTGGCTCGCCTTCAACGAGCGCGTGCTGGCCGAGGCCGACAATCCGCGCTATCCGCTGCTGGAGCGGCTGCGTTTCCTGTCGATTTCGGCGAACAACCTGGACGAATTCTACATGGTGCGGGTCGCCGGCTTGAAGGGCCAGGTGCAGGCCGGCATCTCGACTCCGAGCCAGGACGGGTTGACTCCGGCGCAGCAGCTCGCCGCCATCAACCAGCGCGCCGGCAAGCTGATGCAGGATCAGCAGAAGACCTGGGCCGCGCTCAAAGACGAGATGGAGGCGGCCGGAATCGCGGTGGTCGAGCCGGACGAGCTTTCGCCCGAGGATAACGCCTTCCTGGCCCAGCGCTTCCGGGCCGAGATCTTCCCGGTGCTGACGCCGCTCGCCATCGATCCGGCGCATCCCTTTCCCTTCATCGCCAATCTCGGCTGCGGCCTGGCGCTGGAGTTGAGGCGCCGCAGCGACGGCAACCGGATGCAGGCGCTGCTCCTTATCCCGGCCTCGGTCGCGCGCTTCGTGCGCCTGCCCGGCAAGGATGTCCGCTTCCTGCCGGTCGAGCAGATGATCGGCCTGTTCCTCGACCAGCTCTTCCCCGGATTCGCGGTCGCGGGCAAGGGCATGTTCCGCATCCTGCGCGACAGCGAGATGGAAATCGAGGAAGAGGCCGAAGATCTGGTGCGGCTGTTCGAATCGGCGCTCAAGCGCCGCCGCCGCGGCAACGTCATCCGCCTCGGCATCGACGCCGGCATGCCCGAGGATTTGCGCGATTTCCTGATCGAGCGGCTCGACGCCTCGCTCGACGACGTGTTCCAGCTCGACGGTCTCCAGGGCCTGGCCGACACCAACCAGCTCATCATCGACGAGCGGCCGGATCTGGTCTTCACGCCCTATAATCCGCGTTTCCCCGAGCGCATCCGCGATTTCGGCGGCGATTGCTTCGCCGCCATCCGCCAGAAGGACATCCTCGTCCATCACCCCTATGAAAGCTTCGACGTGGTGGTGCAGTTCGTCCGCCAGGCGGCGCACGACCCCGCCGTGGTCGCGATCAAGCAGACGCTCTACCGCACCAGCAACGACAGCCCGATCGTGCGCGCGCTGATCGACGCGGCCGAGGCCGGCAAGTCGGTCACCGCGCTGGTCGAGTTGAAGGCGCGCTTCGACGAGGAGGCCAATATCCGCTGGGCGCGCGATCTGGAACGCGCCGGCGTGCAGGTGGTCTACGGCTTCATCGAATTGAAGACCCACGCCAAGGTGTCGCTGGTGGTGCGGCGCGAGGCCGGCGAACTCCGGGCCTATGTGCATTTCGGCACCGGCAATTACCATCCCTATACCGCCAAGGTTTACACCGATCTGAGCTTCTTCACCTGCGATCCGGCGCTGACGCGCGACGCTCAGCAGCTGTTCAACTACATGACCGGCTATGCCCGGCCGGCGAAGCTCGAAAAGATCGCGGTCGCGCCCATCAATCTGCGCCAGTGCCTCAACGAGCTGATCGAGGCCGAGATCGAGCATGCCAAGGCCGGCCGTCCGGCCCAGATCTGGGTCAAGCTCAACGCGCTGGTCGATCCCGATCTGATCGACCGGCTCTACCGCGCCTCGCAGGCGGGGGTGAAGATCGACCTGATCATACGCGGCATCTGCTGCCTCAGGCCGGGGGTGCCGGGATTGTCCGACAACATCCGCGTCAAGAGCATCATCGGCCGCTTCTTGGAGCATGGCCGCATCGTCTGCTTCGGCAACGGCCAGAAATTGCCGTCGCCCCACGCCAAGGTATACATCTCCTCGGCCGATTGGATGCCGCGCAATCTCGACTGGCGCGTCGAGGCGCTGGTGCCGGTCGAGAACGAGACCGTGCATCGCCAGGTGCTGGTCGAGATCATGGCCACATCGCTCAAGGAAGAGGCCCAGAGCTGGCGGCTCGGGCCCGACGGCGACTATACCCGAATCGGCACCGATCCCAACGCGCCCAGCGCGCACGTTTATTTCATGACCAATCCGAGCCTGTCGGGACGCGGCAGCGCTCTGCAAACCCAGCGCGTCCGCTCGTCGCCCCGGCTGGTTTCCGAAAAGGACAGCCCTTGAGCATGCCGGCGCGATTGGCCGTGGTGTCGGAAGGCGCAGCGCGTCGCCGCGATTGCGTCGCCGTGGTCGATGTCGGCTCCAACTCGTTGCGTCTGGTGATCTATGACGGGCTGAAACGCACCGGCCGCACCCTCTTCAACGAGAAGGTGATGTGCGGTCTCGGCCGCGGCCTGAGCAAGACCGGCAGGCTCGATCCCGGCGGCGTCGAGCAGGCCAAGGCCAACATGCAGCGTTTCGTCACGCTCGGGCGCGGCCTGGGCGCGGCGCATTTCGACATCCTGGCGACCGCCGCGGTGCGCGACGCCACCGACGGCCCCGCCTTCGTCGCCGATATCGAGAAGCGCTTTTCCGTCCGCGTCCGGGTGCTCTCGGGCGAGGAGGAGGGCAAGCTTGCCGCCATGGGCGTGCTGGCCGCGATTCCCGAGGCCGCCGGCGTGGTCGGCGATCTGGGCGGCGGCTCGATCGAGCTGATCGAACTGGGCAACGGCGCCGTCGGGCGCGCGGCGACGTTGCCGCTTGGGCCGCTGCGGCTGGTCGACATCGCCGACGACGACAAGAAGCTCAAGGACGTGGTCGACCGGCTGCTGGCGACCGTGCCCTGGCTGGTGGCGCCCCCCGATCCGGTGTTCTACGCCGTGGGCGGGGCGTGGCGCGGGCTCGCCCGCATCCACATGGCCGAGATGCAATATCCGCTGCACGTCATCCAGAATTACACGCTCTCGCGCAACGAGACCGAGAAATTCCTCGATTTCATCGCCAAGCAGTCGCGCAAATCGCTCGACGGCCTGGCCGGCCTCTCCAAGAAGCGGCTCGAGTGGGTGCCCTTGGCCGCGCGCGTGCTGGCGCGCATCGTCAAGCGCATGGAGCCGAAGCGGGTGGTGTTCTCGGCCTGGGGGTTGCGCGAAGGACATCTCTACAGCCTCTTGAGCCCGGCCGAGCGCGCGGTCGATCCGCTGCTGGCGGCTTGCGCCGAAGCGGTGCGCCCCACGTCGCGTTTCCCCGAAATGGGCGAGGCGATCAACGCCTGGCTGGCGCCGCTCTTCCCCAAGGAAGACGCGAAGTTCAAGCGCCTGCGCCACGCGGCGGCGCTGTTGTCGGACATCGCCTGGAACGAGCATCCCGATTACCGCGCCGAGCAGGCGGTGCGCCACGCGCTCTACATGCCGGTGGCGGGGATCGACCATCCGGGCCGCGCCTTCGTCGCCACGGCGTTGCATGCGCGTTACGGCGGCCGCGGCACGGTCGAGCTGCTGGCGCCGCTCGAGCTGCTCGACGACGAGGAGTTGCTGCTGGCCCGCTCGGTCGGGCTGGCGTTGCGCCTCGGCTACACCTTCTCGGGCGGCATGCCGGCGGCGCTGGCCGGATCCTCGCTGGGGCTCAACGCCAATGACGTGATCCTCCTTCTCGCGGGCGAGGCGGCCCAGCGTTACGGCGAGAGCGTGCAACGGCGCTTGGATTCGCTCGCCAAGTCCATGGGCCGCAAGGGCGCCGTCCGGCGTTCCTGATCATTGCGCGGCCGGGGACGGCAGGACCGCGCGTTTTCCGATCTTCTTGTGCATTGAGCCAGATCAAGGCCAACCGGGCAGGCTGCGCGTAGAGTCCCGATCCGTTGCAAGAGCTGTCCGTGTCGGTTTCGTGACAGCCGGGACGCAACAGGGGCTGGTCATGGCGAAAACCCAGATCGTCGATTTTCTCGGCGAAGGCGCGTTGGTGCTGCCGGCGTTGCTGGCCTCCGCCCTGGTCGCGAACGAGCGCGCCAAATATGTCCTGACATTGCTGCAAATGGCGGCGAGCCAGGCCGAAAATCCGCAGGCTTCAACGACATCCTTGCGCGAGGACCGCGAAGCCTGCGGCATAACCGAGACCAAATTCGACCGCGCGATCGCGCAGGCCGAGTATGACGGCAGCGGCAACTATCACATCCCGGGCGCAAAGCGCCTCATCGCCGCGCTCGACGAAGCATTGGCCGCCATGATCGCGCCGCTGGGCGTTGCATCGAAAGAATCCGCGGACGCGGCATCGCTCGCCGCGCGATTCCGGGATCGCTTGGACAAATTGATCCAGGCGCGGCCGCCGATTGTCGAGGACATGCTGAGCGGCGAGACCATCGCTTCCTTGACCTCGGGCAGCCCGAAAACCGGCGACGGCTTCCACGTTCTGGTCATGGATTTGCACAAGGAGATCAACCGGCTGCAAGGCGCCATTTCGACCATGAACGTGGCGGGCGCCAAGGCCTACGGCATCGACGAAACCGATCGCGCGTCCTTGGCCGCTTTCATGACCGGGGTCAACCGGACGGCGCCGCTCAAATTCGACCATCCCGGACTCGACACGGTCGCGGTGCGCGCGAACGGAACGCTGCTGATCCAGAACGACGTCGGCACGACCGCGGCGCATGTTCTTATCATTAAGGTGACCGGCCTGCATGTCGCGGTGACCCACACCGACGTTCATCTCCAGCGTCTCCGCTTCCTGCAGACGCTGTGCGAGGATACCGGCATTCGCTGGAAGGACATCCGCTCGCGCCAGGCCCCGGGCATCGCCGCCGACGATCTCTTCTACCTGGCCGCCGGCGAGTATGACGCCGCGAACGCCGAGGCTCTCGCGGCTTTTCTCGACAGTTTCGGCTCGCGCATCGTCTTTCTCATCGACTGGAACAAGGCGCGCAAACGGCTCGGGCTGCTGGTTCCGAACGAGGCCGCGATCGGCATCCTCAAATGGGCGGCCGATCATGGGGTCGGTCACCGGGGATTTCTCAAGCTCGGCGGCGAGCGGCTGATCTACGACGCGCTGGAGCAGGCGGTGAAGACGCCGTTGCGCCTCGGCCAGAAGCTCACGGAGATGATCGGCGCCGACGTGGCGCGGGAGTATCTCCGCTTCGTCCTGCAGATCGCCGCGAACGGGCTGTTGCAGGGCCAGTCGGAGGCGCTGATCCGCGACCGGGTTCGCGCCGAATTGTTCACGCATTTCCGCTCGGCCGAGCAGCGTTTGCTGGCCGGCTGCGCCAGCCACGCCGAGATCATCGCGCAACTCGCAACCGGCCTGCGCGCGGCCTTCCAGCAGGGCGGCAACGAACGCGGCGAGGCCTTCGCCCAGCACGCCCAACGCGCCAAGCTGTGGGAAAGCCGCGCCGACGATCTGGTCAAGGAGGTGCGGGCGACGGTTCATCGCATTTCGGGCACGGAAATCTTCTGCCAGATCGTCGAAACCGCCGACGATGCCGCGGACCATTTGGAGGATGCGGCGTTTCACGCGAAACTGCTGTTCGCCATCGCGCCGCCCACCGAATTACCCGAGCCCTTGATGGTGCTCGCCGATCTGCTGGTGGACGGGGCGGAGGCTTTCCGACGCGCCATGGAATCGGCGCAATACGTTCACCGCGGCGGCGAACGCGACGCGGTGCAGCGCTTTCTCGAGGCGGCGGAACGCGTGGTTTCGGTCGAGCATCAAACCGACGAGCGGCACCGCGCCGACACGACCGTGTTGATGAACGCGAATCTCGAATACCGGCAGGTTCACCTGCTCAGCGCCATCGACCAGCATTTGGAAGAGGCCGCAGACGCGCTCATGCGGGCGAGCCTCAAGCTTCGCGATCACGTCCTCGGCGACGTGATGTTCGTGTGAGCTTTCTTTGCTTCGCACGACGGCCGCGCCGCTGCGCGGCCTGTGCTACGCCTACTGCGCGGCGGCGGGCGGCGATGTGCGCACCAGCTTGATGCGCTTGCCCGCGGCGGTGAGCGCCAGGCGCCCGTGTTTCAGATCGAGCGCGTCCTTGCCGAATATCTCGGCGCGCCAGCCGTGCAGCGCGCGGACATGGGCGCTGTCGTCGGCGGCGATCATTTCCAAATCCTCGCTGTCGGCCACCAGCTTGGCCGCCACGTTGTTTTCCTCGCAACGCAGCTTTAACAGCACGCGCAGCAGATCGGTGAGCGGGCCGATCCCCGGCGGCGTTTCGCGCCGCGGCTCCGGTTCGGGATACTGGCTTTCCGGCGTGGCCTTGACCCGCGCCACCACGGCCAGCACCTCGGCCCCGAGCTTGCCCTCGGCGAAACTCCGCCCCAGGCCGCGCGTCCGCGCCAGCTCCTCGACGTCGGCGGGCGCGTGCGCCGCGATCTCCAACAGCGATTCCTCGCGCAGCAGCCGGTTGCGCGGCAGGTTGCGCTGCTGCGCCGCGATTTCCCGCCACGCCGCCAATTCGCGCACCAGCGCCAGCATGCGGCGGTTGTTGCTCCGCACCTTGATCCGCCGCCAGGCCAGCGCCGGATCGAGGAGATATGTCGCTGGATCGCACAGCACCGCCATCTCCTCGTCCAGCCAGGAATGACGGCCGGTCTTGTCGAGCTGCGCCGCCAGTTTTTCATACACTTTCCGCAGATGGGTCACGTCGTCGAGCGCGTATTTGACCTGGCGTTCGGTAAGCGGGCGGCCGGCCCAGTCGGTGAAGCGCGAGGATTTGTCGATTGCCGCGCCCGCCAGCCTGCCGGCCAGCGTCTCGTAGCTCGCGGATTCGCCGAAGCCGCACACCATGGCGGCCACCTGGGTGTCGAAGATCGGCGCCGGCACCTTGCGGTTGAGGTTGTAGAAGATTTCGAGGTCCTGGCGCGCGGCGTGGAACACCTTCAGCACCTTGGGATCGTCCATCAGCCGGAGCAGCGGATCGAGCGAGATGCCCGGGGCCAGCGGGTCGATGGCGGCGGCGTCATGCGGCCCCGCCACCTGCACCAGGCAAAGCTGCGGCCAATAGGTCTTGTCGCGCATGAATTCGGTGTCGACCGTGACATAGGGCTCGCCTTCGTGCTTCCGGCAGAAGGAATCGAGCGCTTCGGTGCTGGCTATCAACGGGGTCATGCGCTTTCTCTTACACCTAATGGCCGCGCGCCAAAAGGCCGCGCGGCGGGCTTCGCCCTGCTTGACAAGCCGGCGCCCGCCATGCGCTGTTCGCTCGATTTTCCACGACGGGTAACGATTCGAGCCATGCATCCCTATCGTACGCATAACTGCGGCGAGCTTCGCCGGAAGGACGTCGGCGCGCCGGCGCGGCTCTCGGGCTGGGTGCACCGCAGGCGCGACCACGGCCAGCTGCTGTTCGTCGATCTGCGCGACCATTACGGGCTGACGCAATGCGTCATCGACATCGGCAATGCTCTCTTCAAGGCGGTGGACGCCTTGAAGCTCGAAAGCGTCGTGACATTCACCGGCCAGGTGGTTAGCCGCTCGCCCGAAACCGTCAATCCCAAGCTTCCCACCGGCGAGATCGAATTGAAGATCGCCGAGCTCCAAATCCAGTCCGAGGCCGAGCCGCTGCCTTTGCCGGTCAGCGCCGAAGCGGACTATCCCGAGGATATGCGGTTGAAATACCGTTTCCTCGATTTGCGGCGCGAGACCATGCACGCCAACGTCATGCTGCGCTCGCATGTCATCCAGTCGATCCGCCGGCGCATGATCGAGGCTGGATTTGCCGAGTTCCAGACGCCGATCCTGACCGCCTCCTCGCCCGAGGGCGCGCGCGACTATCTGGTGCCGAGCCGGCTGCATCCGGGCGAGTTTTACGCGTTGCCGCAGGCGCCGCAGCAATTCAAGCAGCTGCTGATGGTGGCGGGCTTCGACCGCTATTTCCAGATCGCGCCCTGCTTCCGCGACGAAGCGAGCCGCGCCGACCGCAGCCCGGGCGAGTTCTACCAGCTCGATTTCGAGATGAGCTTCGTGACCCAAGACGACGTCTTCGCCGCGATCGAGCCGGTGCTGGCGGGCGTGTTCGAGGAATTCGGCAAGGGCCGCAAGGTGACGAAACCGCCGTTCCCGCGCCTATCCTTCGACGAGGCGTTGTTCAAATACGGCACGGATAAACCCGATCTGCGCAATCCCATTGTCATGAGCGATGTATCCGAGATCTTCCGCGCCTCGGGCTTCAAGCTCTTCGCGGGAATCCTCGCCAAGGACGCCAATGCCCGGGTCTGGGCGATCCCGGCGCCGGGCGGCGGCAACCGGGCATTCTGCGACCGAATGAACGCCTGGGCGCAGGGCGAGGGCCAGCCCGGCATGGGCTATATCTTCTTCCGAGGGACCGAAGGCGCGGGCCCGGTGGCGACCAACCTCGGGCCCGAGCGCACCGAGAAGCTGCGCGCCATGCTTGGGCTCAAGGATGGCGACGCGGTGTTTTTCGTCGCCGGATTGCCGGGGGCCTTCCGGCCCTTCGCCGCCTCGGCGCGCGTCAAGCTCGGCCAGGAATTGAAGCTCGTGGCCGAGGGCGAGTTCCGCTTCTGCTGGATCGTCGATTTCCCGATGTACGAATACAACGAGGAAACCAAGAAGATCGAATTCAGCCATAACCCCTTCTCGATGCCGCAAGGCGGGCTCGAGGCCTTGGAAAAACAGGACCCGCTCACCATCAAGGCGTTCCAATACGACATCGTCTGCAACGGCGTGGAGCTGTCCTCGGGCGCGATCCGCAATCACCGTCCCGACATCATGTACAAGGCCTTCGCCATCGCAGGTTATCCGGCGGCGGAGGTCGAGGCGCGCTTCGGCGGCATGCTCAACGCCTTCAAGTTCGGCGCGCCCCCGCATGGCGGCTCGGCCCCGGGCATCGACCGCATCGTCATGCTGTTGGCCGATACGCCGAACATCCGCGAGGTGGTCGCCTTCCCGATGAATCAGCAGGCCCAGGATCTGCTGATGCAGGCGCCGGCGCCAGTGCCGCCCGAACGCCTCAAGGAACTCCATATCCGCCTGGTGCCGCCCGATGCCAAGCCGCCCAAATCCAGTTGACGGGGGATAACCGGCTTCGTGTTAGCCTATATCCGGATGGTGGCGACGATCAGTAGCAGGACGTATCGCAAAACCGCGCGGCCCGGACTCATCGCGGCTTTCGCGGCATCGCTGGCTTGCCTCGCGCTTTCGCCCGCGCGAGCCGCCGAGATCACCATCGCGCCGCATCAGGCGCTTTACAGCCTTACGCTCGAATCCGCCAAATCCTCGAGCGGCGTGGTCGCGGCCTCGGGCGCCATGTTCTACAAATGGGGCGAGGCCTGCGACGGCTGGACGGTCGAGCAACGCTTCCGGCTGCGCATCGCCTATGCCGATCAGGACGGCGTCGACATCAGTTCGGCGCTGGTGACCTGGGAGTCGAAGGACGGGCTTAAATACCGTTTCAACGAGCGCCGCACGCGCAACGGCGAGACCGACGAGGAGCTGCGCGGTGAGGCCTCGCTCGACGGGCCGGGCAAGGGCGGCGTCGCGCAATTCACCAAGCCCCAGACCGCGACCATCAATCTGGCGCCGGGCGTGCTGTTCCCCACGGCGCATACGCTGTTCCTGATCGCGAGCGCCCAGGCCAACCAGCAATTCGTCGCGCGCGACGTGTTCGACGGCTCCGCGGTCGAGAATGCCGGCGAGGTCTCGGCGGTGATCGGGCCTGAGCTCAAGCCGCCGGGCGGCAAGGCGCCCAAGCCCTTCAACGACCCGTTGCTGCAACGCCCGTCCTGGCAGATACGGCTCGCCTTCTTCCCGCCCGACGCCAAATCCGACCAGACCGAGCCCGATTACGAACTCGGCATGCGGCTTCTCGACAACGGCGTGACGCAGGACATGAAGCTCGACTACGGCGATTACATCATCCGCGCCAAGCTCGACGAGATCGAGAAGCTGCCCAAGCCGGGCTGCTAGAGTTTTCCGTCCTCGGGCCAGAGCCACGCGGCGCCGCGCACGCCGCTGGAATCGCCCCAGCGCGGCGGCAGCAGCCTTGTCACCACCCGATCCGAGAAGACGTAACGTCCCCACAATCCGGGCACGGCGCAATAGAGCCGCTCGATCTGGCCGACGCCGCCGCCCAGCACGATGGCATCGGGATCGAGCAGGTTGATCGCCGAGGCCAGCGCGCGCGCGAGCCGCTCTTCATAGATCTGCATCGTCGCTTCGGCCGCCTTGTCGCCTTGGGCCGCGCGCTGGGATAGCCGGGTCGCGTCGAAATCCTCGCCGGTCCGTTCGCGGTGGTCGCGGGCCAAGGACGGGCCGGAAAGAAAGCTCTCGATGCAGCCCCGCTTGCCGCAATAGCAAGCCGGGCCGGGGCGCTCGTCATCCTGGGGCCAGGGCAGGGGGTTGTGGCCCCATTCGCCGGCGATGCCGTTGGGTCCGGTCAGGACCCGTCCGCGCACGGCTATTCCGCCGCCGACGCCGGTGCCCAGGATCACGCCGAACACCGTCTCGAGCCCCTTGCCGGCGCCGTCCACCGCCTCGGACAGCGCGAAGCAATTGGCGTCATTGGCGAAACGCAACTTCCGCCCGAGCGCCGCTTCCAGATCCTTGTCGAAGGGCCGGCCGTTGAGGCAGGTGGAATTTGAATTCATGACCCGGCCGCTGGCCGGAGACAGCGCGCCCGGCATAGCGACGCCGATGCTGGCCCGGGCTCCCAGGGCCGTCTCCATCTCCAGCACCAGGGCGCGGACCGCCCCGATCACCGCGTCGTAGTCCGGACCGGGGGTCGCCACGCGCCGGCGCAGCACGATCCCGCCATCCGGGCCGAGCGCGGCCGCCTCGATCTTGGTGCCGCCGATGTCTATCCCGATCCGCATGGCCCGATTCGCATCTTTACCGTTAGGCCGCCAAAACTTACCAAATCTTAAGATAGATGAACTTATAACCTGTCCAGGCCCGGAGCAGCGCATCGGGGCTTGCGGGGGCCGGCCCGCCCGGCTTCCGGCGGGTCCGCTGATCGGGGGTATCGGGGTATCCAGGCGTATAATCTTTTTAACTTCTTATACCCTAAAATCGAGCCCAAGCGCGCGTTTCGGCACCGGCGGGAAACAGGGATGCGATCATGATGAACGGCAAAATGAACGGCAAGACGAACGGCAAGCGGATTCTCATTGTCGAGGACAATGATCTCAACATGAAGCTCTTCCACGATCTGCTGGAAGCGCACGGCTACGATACCTTGCAGACCAAGGACGGCATGGAAGCGCTCAAGCTCGCGCGCGAGCATCATCCCGATCTCATCCTCATGGACATCCAGCTGCCCGAGGTCTCCGGCCTCGAGGTCACCAAGTGGATCAAGGAAGACGAGGACCTGCGGACGATACCGATCATCGCGGTCACCGCCTTCGCCATGAAGGGCGACGAGGAGAAGATTCGCGAGGGCGGGTGCGAAGCCTATATCGCCAAGCCGATCTCGGTCGCGAGTTTTCTCCAGACGGTCGCGCGTTTCCTGAATTAGCGAGTTGGTGGTTAGCCCATGTCGGCACGCATCCTGGTCGTCGACGACGTCGACGTGAACGTGAAGCTGCTCGAGGCCAAGCTCTCGAGCGAGTATTTCAACGTGCTGTCCGCCAGTGACGGGCCGGGCGCGCTCACCGTCGCCCAGGAAGAGCGTCCCGATCTCATCCTGCTTGACGTGATGATGCCGCGCATGGACGGCTTCGAAACCTGCAAACGCCTCAAGGCCGATCCCCGCACAGCCGACATTCCGGTGGTGATGGTGACCGCGCTCACGGAAACAGCCGACCGCGTGCGCGGGCTCGAGGCCGGCGCCGACGATTTCCTCACCAAGCCGGTCAACGACACCGCGCTGTTCGCCCGCGTCCGTTCGCTCGTCCGACTGCGCCGCATGACGGAAGAGTGGCGCCACCGCGAAGAGGTCTACGACCAATTCAACGCGCTGTTCGTCAAGGAAGCCCCGGTCGAGGATCGCGGTCCCGCCCGCATCCTGCTGTGGGAAGAGAACGCCTTCGCCGGCGCGCGCATCGCCGAGATGCTGGCGCCCGTGGCCAGCGAAACCGTCCGGCCGGGCTCGCCCGAGGAATTGCTGGCGAATTGCGACCAGACCATCGAACTCGTGATCCTGTCGCTCGCCGGCAAGGTCGATGCGCTGCGCCTGGTCTCGCAGCTGCGCGCCAATGAGGCGAGCCGCGTCGTGCCGATCCTGCTCATGGCCGATCCCAACGAATTGCCGCGTCTCGCCAAGGGCCTCGATCTCGGCGCCACCGACTATCTGGTGCGCCCCTTGGACCGCAACGAATTGATCGCCCGCGCCCGCACCAGCATCCGCCGCAAGCGGCTGCAGGACCGGTTGCAGGAAAACTACCAGAAGAGCCTGTCGCTGGCGCTGACCGACGGCCTGACCGGCCTCTACAACCGCCGTTATCTCTCGGCCCATCTCGAAAGCCTGCTGCCGCACGTGGCCGAGGGCGCCAAGGGCCCGGCGCTGCTGATGTTCGACATCGATCTCTTCAAGCGGGTCAACGACAGCTACGGGCACGCCGCGGGCGACGCGGTGCTGCGCGAGGTTTCGGCGCGCGTGTCGCGCAACGTCCGCGCCTTCGATCTGGTGTCGCGCTACGGCGGCGAGGAATTCGTCGTGGTTCTGCCCGAAACCCCCTTGGCCGTGGCCGTGGTGGTGGCGGAGCGCTTGCGCGCCACCATCGCCGAGCAACCCATCATGGTCGGCGATCCGGCGATCGGACTCAACATCTCGATCAGCGTCGGCGTGTCGGTGACGCGCGGCGCCGATGAGACCGCGGCCTCGCTGATGCGCCGCGCCGACGAGGCGCTTTACGCCGCCAAGGCGCATGGCCGCAACTGCGTGATGACGTTCCCGGCCGATGCGGTGACCGCCGACGGCGCCGCCGCCTGAACGATTTTTCCCGGAGAGCGCCAATGCAAAAGCCGCCCGGTTGGGCGGCTTTTTGTTGGGTGGATTAGCGGGCGGAGCTACTTGATCTTGCCTTCCTTGAAGACGACGTGCTTGCGCGCCACCGGATCGTATTTCTTCATCGACAGCTTCTCGGTCTTCACGCCGCGCGGATTCTTCTTGGTGACGTAAAAGAATCCGGTATCGGCGCTGCTGACGAGTTTGACGATGAGTGAGCCGCCCTTGGCCATGGCTGAATCCGCGTAATTGCCGGGAATTGGAATGCGGACGAGACAATAGCGCCAGGGGCTTTCCTGTCAACTAGAATGGCTCCCGGGAGGAACGCAATGCGGATGGCGCAGGGGCGGCTCGTGGTCGAAACCGGCGGGCAGGGGCTTTACGAGGTGACGGCCGAAATCGCCGCTTGGGTCGCTTCCCAGGGGATATCGGCCGGGCTCTTGACCCTGTTCCTGCGTCACAGCTCGGCTTCGATTCTGATCCAGGAAAACGCGGCACCCGAGGTGCGCGAGGACCTGCTCGCCTTCCTGCGCGATCTCGCGCCCGAGGAGACATCTCGCTGGCGCCACCAAGACGAGGGTCCGGATGACATGCCGGCGCATATCAAGAGCGCGCTGCTGCCGACCCAGCTCGCCGTGCCGGTGGCGGAAGCCCGGCTGTTGCTGGGCACGTGGCAGGGGATCTATGTCGTCGAACACCGGCGCGCGTCCCACCGGCGGGAACTGGTGCTGCACTTGGTGGGAGAATGAGTCGCAATCGTCTATCGGAGACGGGCCTGAATTTGGGCTGATTTAAATTCGGTCAAGCCGCGCTCGCGCGCTCAAAATTGAGGCAGGAATGGTAGGCCGGTGAACCCTATTCGGGTTCAATCCTCGATCAAAAAGGGGTGATTTCGTTGACCCCTCCTGGCTTATGCTTTACGGTTCTTCATAACAAGAATGTAACAAATGTCGCGCGTGGCTTCGTTTCGGAACGTCGTTCCGGGGTTCTAAAAACCGGCGAGCATCGGCAGAGGACTGCGGCAAAGGAGGCCGTGTCATCGGCTGTCTTGCCCGGGAATTCCAGATCGCTTCCGGCGGGCCATCGGGGAAGAAAAGCCGATGCCGCAAGCGTTGTCATTGTCGCCTAATTGTCTGATCGGCATCGCTTTGGCGAGTGACGCAGATCAAGGCGGCTTCCCGTCTTTCTCGCGCATGATGCCGGACACATTGGTTCAGGAACCATGATGACGGCGAATTTTCTCCTATCATTGCCGCCGGCCTATCTTTTCGGCCTTGGCCTTGCCGCCGCCTCAGGGGCCTATCTGCTTCTGGCGTTGTGGCGCGTGGCGATGAGCCGGTTCGATACGGCATTGCCGCGGGCGGCATCCCCGTCCTTCCTTCCGCCGGTGACGGTGCTGAAACCGCTTTGCGACGCGGAGCCGCGACTCTATGAATGCTTGCGCTCGTTCTGCGAACAGGATTATCCCGATATGCAGATCGTGTTCGGCGTCGGCGATTCCGGGGACGGCGCCATTCCCGTGGTCAAGCGGCTGATCGCCGAATTTCCCGGCCGGGATTTGGCGCTGGTGATCGACGGCGGCGTGCATGGCTCCAATCTGAAGGTCGGCAATCTGGTCAACATGGCGCGCTTGGCAAAGCACGACATCATCGCCGTCTCCGACAGCGACATTCTGGTCGCGCGCGATTGCCTTGCCCAGTTCGTGACGCCGTTCGCCGATCCGTCCACCGGCGCGGTCACCTGCCTCTACAGGGCGGCGCCGGCATCCGGGCTCGCCTCGAAACTGGGCGCGCTGTTCATCAACGACTGGTTCCTGGCCTCGGCGATGGTCGATGCGGACATGCGCGAGGTCACTTATTGCTTCGGTCCGTTGAGCGCGGTGCGCCGCGACGCGCTGGAAGCCATCGGCGGCTTCGCCCGGCTCACATCCCAGCTCGCCGACGATTTCATGATGGGCAATCTCATCGCCGCTTCGGGCTACAAGGTGCGGCTGTCGCATGTGGTGCCGAGCACCGTCGTCGCCGAGAATTTCAGCTCATTGTTCTGGCACGAGCTGCGTTGGGCGCGCACGGTCAAGGCGGTCCGGCCCTTTGATCATTTCCTCTCGGTGATAATGGAGCCGCTGCCCTTGCTGGCGGCGCTGCTGTTGCCCTATCCGTTTCTCGGCGGCTGGGCCGTCCTGGCCGCAATCGTGATGCTGCGCATGGCGCTCCATTGCCTGCTGCACGCGCGCTTCAGCTTCACCTATTCCGCCTGTCCCTGGCTGCTGCCGTTGCGCGAAGGACTGTGCTTCGCCGTCTGGGTGGCGAGCTATCTCGGCAGCGACGTCCATTGGCGCCACCGCCGCTTCGTCATCGGCTCGGGCGGCGAGCTCATACCGCAGGCCGTTCGCGTGCAATCGGCCATCACGGTTGTCGGCCTGTGAAACAGCTTATCGTCACGGCGGATGATTTCGGCCTCGCTCCCGAGGTCAACGAGGCGGTCGAGCAGGGGCACCGGCGCGGCATCCTGTCCGCCGCCAGCCTGATGGTGGCGGGGCCGGCGGCGGCCGACGCGGTGGCGCGCGCCAAACGCCTGCCCAAGCTCGGCGTGGGATTGCATCTCGTCCTGGTGGATGGACGCCCGGTCCTGCCGCCGGCGGAGATTCCCGATCTGGTCGGGCCCGATGGGCGTTTCCCGGCCGATCCGTTCCGCGCCGGCGTGAAAATCTTCCGCAGTCAAGCGGCGCGCCGGCAGATGGAGCGCGAGATGCGCGCCCAACTCGAAGCCTTCCGCGCCACCGGCTTGGCGCTCGATCACGTCAACGCCCATCATCACTTCCACGTCCATCCGACCGTGGCCGATTGCCTGATCCGCCTCGCGCCGGAATACGGCATCAAGGCGGTGCGTGTGCCTTACGAGCGTCCGGTGGAGGCCTGGCGCGCGACCGGCGACCGGCTGGCGTCGCGGCTTTTCGCCTGGCTGACCCAGTCGCATTGGGCCCGGCGCCTGAAGCGGCTGCTCGACCGCGCGGGGATTTCCCACAATGATTGCGTTTTGGGATTGAGCGACAGCGGCGCCATGGGCAAGGAGCGCGTCAAAAACTACATCGAGCATCTGCCCGACGGCGTGTCCGAGCTTTACGTCCACCCCGCGACGGCGCATTGGGCGGGGGAAGATTCCTGGCCCAGCCGTTACCAATGCGCGGGCGAATTCGAGGCCTTGACCGATGCCGGGGTGGCCGCCGCGCTCAAGGCGCAGGGGCTCCGCTCCATGAATTTCGCGGGGCTAAGGATGGCGGCGGCATGAAAGCGGTGCTCGCGATTTTCGCCATATTGGGCGTGTTGTCGGGCGCTTGCCTGGTCGCCTGGCAGGGCTTTGCCGCCGTCGGCGACGCGCTGCGTTTGGCGGGATTTCCCTGCCTGGCCGTGATCTGCGCCTTCCAGCTCGTGCCGCTTTCGCTTTGCGCCCTGGCCTGGCGCGCGCTGTTCAAGGGAAAGCGGCCCGATTCATCCAGCTTCATCTGGTTCCGCTGGATGCGCGATGCCGGCGGCGACATTCTCGGCATCATCCCCGCCGGCGGCGAGATGATCGGCATCCGCGCCATGACCCGGCGCGGCATCACGATGACGACGGCCACCGCTTCGACCGTGGTCGACCTCACCATGGAGATGACTTCCCAGGCGGCGTTCACCGTCCTGGGCTGCGTCCTGCTCCTGATCGAGCGGCCGGGCAGCCATTTGATCAGTTGGACCCTGGCCGGCATCGCCACCATCATATTCCTCGCCGGCGCCTTCGCCTTGGCCCAGCGCTTCGGCCTGTTCCGCTTGCTGGAGAATCTTGCTGGGCGTCTGGCCGTCAACCAGGGCTGGAGCCATCTTCCGGACCTCGGCGGGCTGCACGATCGCATTCATGCGATCTATGCCGATCGTCCCGGCATCGCGCGCGCGGTCTCCATCCATTTCATCGCCTGGATCGTCGGCATCGGCGAGGCGGGCATCATCCTGGCCTTCATGGGCGTGCCCATGGGCCTGGCCTCGCTCATCATGCTCGAAAGCCTGACCTATGCGCTCAGGAGCGCGGCCTTCTTCGTCCCGGCCGCGGCGGGCGTGCAGGAAGGCGGCTATATCCTGGTGGGCGCGGCGCTCGGCCTCGGTCCCGAATTCGCGCTGGCGCTGTCGTTGATGAAGCGGGCGCGCGAACTGACCCTGGGCGTGACCGGCCTGGTCGTCTGGCAATCGATCGAGGGCAATTCGCTGCTGCGCGCCCGCGGCAAGACGCGGCGCTAACCGCGCTTTTTATTTAAGCGTCGCCAGATAGGCGATCAGCGCTTTTCTGTCGGCGGCGTTTTTCAATCCCACGAACAACATCTTGGTGTTGGGCACGACGGCCATGGGATTGGCGAGATAGATTTCGAGCTGGTCCGGCGTCCAGGTCAGGCCCGAATCCTTCATCGCTCCGGAATAGGTATAGTTCGGCGCGGTCCCGGCCTTGCGGCCGACGACGCCGAACAGCGGCGGGCCGATCTTGCTCTGGCCGGGCTCGGCCGAATGGCAGACCGTGCAATTGGTCTTGAAGATCTGGGCGCCGTCCTGGGCGCGGACCTGGCACGGCGCCAGCGCCAAAACGAAGGTGGCGGCGATCATCAACGCTCCGAACCGGCACATCTCTCGCGTCATTGCACGTCTCCTCATTCGGCCTTGGTTTTAGTTTGCGGCGCCTTGCCGGTGAGCAAGGGCAGCGACAACAGGGTGAAGGCGGCCACCAGCAGGAAAACGCTGCGCGGATGCGCGTTGTCCATCAGCCAGCCGAACAGCAGCGGCGCTATGATGCCGGCCAGGTTGAAACCGGTGGAAACGAATCCGAACACCTTGCCGAAGGAACCCTTGGGCGTGGCGGCGCGGACGATCATGTCGCGCGAGGGCTGGATGACGCCGTTGAGGAACCCGCTCATCGCCATCAGCGTGACCAGCAGCGCGGGCCCGAGATCGATCACGCCGATGACGAAGATCAGCAGCCCGCTGGCGACGAAGCCGCCGCCGGCGACCAGATTGTGGCGCTTGGCGCGCATGGCGACGAAGCCCCCGGTCAGCGCGCCCAGCGCGTTCATCATCAGATAGGCCGAAAGCGCGATGTTCGCGAGCGCCAAGGGCGTGTTGTAGAGCGCGCCCAAGGCCACGATCGAAAAGCTCTGGATGCCGCCGCCGGCCATCGACAAGACGAGAAAAAACGCGACGTTGCGCAAGATCGGCGGCGACAGCAGCAGCCGCCAGCCGGCATCCGCGGCGGCTGCAGGCTGACTTCCCGCCGGCTTGGCCGGAAGGCGGGCGGTTTCCAGCCCGTCGGTCAGGGTGTGTTTGTTGAGCAGCAGCACGATGGCGGTGATGAATCCGAAGGCCGATGCGCCGATGAACGCGCCGCGCCAGCCCCACAGGCTGGCGAAAAACAGCATCGAAATCGGCGCCATCGCGGTGCCGACCTGGCCGAAGAACGTGTGAATGGAAAAGGCCTGGGCCAGCTTGCCGCCGCCGATGGCGTGCGACAGGATGGCGTAATCCGCCGGATGGTAGATCGTATTGGCCAGCCCCATCAGCGCGAAGCCGCCGATCAGCGCCCAATAGGACGGGATGATCCCGGCAATCGCCACGCCGCAGGCGCTCAACACCAGCCCGCCGACCAGTAGCCGCCATGCGCCCAGCCGGTCGACCAGGAACCCGGCGGGCGTCTGGAAAACCGCCGAGATCACGTTGAAGCTGGCGATGACCAAGGCCAGGCCCTCATAGCCCACCGGGTAATCCACCAGCACCAGCGCGAACAGCGGCGGCAGCACCAGCATGTAGACGTGACTCGAGAAATGCGCGCCGCTGACCAGGCCGATGATCTTGGCGTCGCGCGACCGGGGAGGAACGCCGGCGATGTCGGTCATTTCCGTCATGCCGGGCGGTTTTAGCACAAGGCCGGGGGCGGGCGCGAGCGCGGGGGCGGCATCCAAGCCAGCGCCCAGGCCCGCGCGGCCCCGGCATCGTCGGGCGGACCGGTTTAATTTTCCAAGCCTATTGGTTTGCCGCCACTCCGTGCCATATTGAGGGTATGGCCATATATCGCATCGTTGAGCTTAATCGCGACAAAATCTCGGGCTGGACCGTTGAAGGGGCCAATCCGGTTGAAAAGTCCCATCCGCGGATGCTCTATCAGACCCGGGAAAAAGCCCAAATCGAGGTCGATCGGCTGACCGCTTTGGACTCGGCGAAAGCCTAATCCCGCTTCCCGCTATTCGGCGTCGGGCTGTTTGGGCGGCGAGGCCTGCGCGAAAGCGGGGATCGCCATGCAGGTCTCGTAAATCCGCATCGCCCGCTGATAGGGGGCGAGATCGACCTTGAACATCGTGGCCGGGAAGACCTGGGTGACGAGGCAGATATCGGCGAATGTCGGCGCGTCGCCGTGGCAGAACTTGCCGCTCTCCTTATGCTCGGCCAGCAGAGTCTCCATCGCCCGCAACCCGAGGCCGAGCCAATGCTGAATCCAGGCCAGGCGCTGCGCGTCCGACGCTTTCAGGGTCTGGGTCAGATAGTTGCGGATGCGCGGCACGATCAGCGGATGGGAATCGGCGACGTTGATGAGCGCGAAACCCCGCACCCAGGCGCGCGCGGCGGCACCCTTGGGCAGGAGCGGCGGGTTCGGGTGGGTCTCCTCGAGATATTCGAGTATGGCGAAGGACTGGAACAGTTTCACATCGCCGTCATAGAGCGTCGGTACCACCGCTTGCGGGTTGAGCTTCTGGTATTCGGGCTTGAACTGGTCGCCGCGCTCGAGATGAAGGAACGTGTCCTCGCGTTTCAGGCCCTTGAGGTTGAGCGCGATGCGGACGCGGAAGCTCGCCTGCGAGCGGTAATAGGTGTAAAGCTTCATCGCCATTTTTGTTCCTCCCAGATTTCCAAACCTTACACGGCTGCGCATTCTCCACAATCACTTCCGCATGGTACGTGGCCCGCGCCGGCGCGGATAGTGAAGCAGTTTAAAAAAGATATTTTAGGAGTGATTATCCGAATTTACCGCCGAAGTTCGGCTTGTCGGATCAGCCAGCCAAAAACAGTCAAGGATTGAGACCGAGCAGGCCGCGCACGAACCGCAGGCGCTTTTCAAAACTGCGGCGCAGCTTGGAGCGGCGATAGCCTTCGGGCCGGCCGATGTCGTGCCGGAACGCAATCACGGACTTGGCAACCGGCGCCGGGGCGATATCGGCCGGGGCAAGTTCGCCGAGCTTGCGGCGCAATGTGTCGAACTCGGTTGAGCAGATCACCGGTGCAAGGCGCCGCAGCACCACGGTCGGGAAATCCCACCAACGCACCCGCAACAGGAATTTAATCTCGGATGCGGTGAAACGCCGCCTGACGATGCGCCCGGGATTGCCGACATAAATCGCGTAAGGCGGTACGTCCTTGGTCACCACCGCGGCGGCGCCAATGATGGCGCCATCGCCGATCGTCACGCCGGAGAGGATGCGCGCGCCTTCACCGATCCATACATCGTTGCCGATCACGATGTCGGCTTGCGGCCCCGCCTTGGGGTTGAGTGGCCTGATGGCGTCCGGCGCAAAGGGAAAAACTCCCGGGGAAGCTGTTGTCACCCATTGCGGATGGTGGGTTTCGCGCAGGAAGAATCCGACGTCGCTGGCGATCGAGCAGAAATTGCCGATACGGATGGCCGATGTCTCGATGGAATAATGGATCCGCGCGAACTGATTGATGTAGGAAAACCGGCCGATCGTCACGAGCGGAAAGCCGCGCAGCCGGTATTCCGTCACGCGATCAATGTAGTTGTGACTAAAGCGGATCGGCATTCGGTGTTAATCCGCGACCACGGCCGCCGCCGGAACCCGGCGTTGCGCACGCCAGTAGGCATAGGTTAGCGGGCATTCCATCCGGCCGCCTTTTAAGGTTTCGAGCTGAAATCGCAGCGATTTCGCCGGCCCGACCAAGTGAATCATGCCGATGGGCCGGTAGGGCGGCTCGGGCTCAACCAGCATGCCGTTGACCTCGTCCACTTTGGGCGGCGCGTCGATAGCGATCCAATTGCACCAGTCGGGCAGCAGGCCCACTGCCGCCTTATCGTGGTGTATCACGTAGTTGAGCGCGGTCTGGTCCCACATCCGCGTCGGCCGACCCGCCATGGCGCGGCGCCATAGCTCCCAATGCGGCGCATCGGCCTTAAGCGCGAAGACGCCGGCATTGGCGATCGGATATTTGCCCAGCTCATTGGCGGTGCGCCAGCCCCAGCCCTTGCGGTACTCACGGAACATGAGGGTGTTGAAACGCGGCCGCGGCCATTTTTTGAAGCTTTTGTAGCTACGGCCGATATGCGGCGTGATCGCGAGCCGGTCCGCGCGCGCGACGGAGAGGTAGAGGTCTATGGCGGAGGCGTCCTGCACCCAGACGTCTGCGTCGATCCATAGGTAGATTTCATAACCGGGGAAATAGCGCGGCAGGAAGGGCCGCACGGTCAACGCCTGGGTGTTGCCGACCCAGGTATCGTGCTCGCGGCCGTCAAAGTCGCGTCCGGGAGTGACAACGTTCAGTCCCCGCCGTTCGAGTACGCCGCGCTGTTCGGCTTCGAGACCGAAATCAAGCACGCCGATGGGAATGCTGCCATCCGTATTATCGCGGATTGAATCCACCAGGCCGGTGAGCAGGGCATAAAAATTCCTGTCGGCGCCTGTGACGATGAGGGTATCGGACATGGACCTCATCCTATGCGATAGGTCTACCGCCGGGAAGGGCCTGCTATCGGTCCGCAAAACGATTACGCGCGCGTCGCGGCGGTCATCAACGGATGGATATGACGAAAATCCGGGAAATCACTCACGCCGCCACGATTGCGGCGCCGATCGCGTGCCGGGGTTTCAGCATTGCCTATCTACTCCGCCGCCTTGGCCGGCTTCAGTCGCTTCAGCACCGCGTCCAGGCTCGCGCGCCAATCCTTTTCGGGCGCGGATTTGAGCGCCGGCTGCTCATCCACCCGGTCGGCGAGCCAGTCATGCCGCCGGGATATGGCTTCGGTCATCAGCGGTTCGATCCCGGCATTGGTAACGGTCTCGGCGCTTTCGCGCATCTCGGCGGCGCGGCGGCGGCCATGCTGCATCACGCGCGAGATTAAATATCCCGCCTGCTTTTCCCAATCGAGACTCGGAAAGGTCTCGTCGAGCGAGGCGATGACGCGGTCCTCCACGCCATAACGCCGCGCCGCCAGAAACCCCTCCACCGCCAGCGCCTCGATGCCCTTGATGAAGACGCTGCGGCACATCTTGATGGCCGAGGCCTGGCCCACTTGCTCGCTCACCGCCTTCAGGACCATGCCCGAAGGCGCGAGGATCGCCGCCAGCGCCTTGGCATGCTTGCCGCCCAGCAGCATCGGCACCTTGATGCCGTAAGGCGCCACCGGCGCCATCACCGCCGCCTCTACGTAAGAGGCGCCCGAGCGCGCCACGGCCTGCTCGTCCGCGCGCTTGGTCTCGGGCGAAACCGAATTGAGGTCGAGAAAGAACTGGCCAGGCTTGAGATATCCGCCCGCTTCCTCGGCCACGTCGCGCGCCGAGGTGGCGGTCACGGCCGAGATCACCACCAGCGCGCCCTTGGCCGCCTCGACCGCGGAAGGGCAGGGCTCGGCCTTCAGGCCGCGCGCCTTGATCCTTCATGGCCGCGCCCTGTGGGCCGTCGAACAGAATATCGTAGGTCGAGATCGTATGCCGTCCGGTGGCGGTCAGCTCCTTGGCGAAAAGACTTCCGACCTCGCCGAAGCCGATCAGGGCGATGCGGCTCCTATTGCCGCCAGCATTGCCGCCGGGCGCGTTCATTCCTCGTCCTCGAGCCGGTCCACATATTCGAGCCCCAGCTGCTTGAGCTTCGCCCGCATGTTATACATATCGAGCCCCAGCTCGCCCTTGGCCAGGCGCGCGCGGTTCTTGTCCTCCTTGGCTACGCGCTCATTGCCCTTGGCGGCTGTGTCCTCGGCCTCTTTCCGTGGCACCACCACCACGCCGTCATCGTCGGCCACGATCACGTCGCCCGGCTTCACCAGTGCGCCCGCGCACACGACAGGCACGTTGACCGCGCCCAGCGTCTCCTTGACCGTGCCCTTGGCCGAAATCGCGCGCGACCACACCGGGAATTTCATCTCCGTCAGCGGGCCGACGTCGCGGCATCCGGCGTCGATGATGAGGCCCGCCACGCCGCGCGCCCGTAGGCTGGTTCCCAGCAATTCGCCGAACATGCCGTCGGTGTTGTCGGCCGTCACCGCCACCACCATCACGTCGCCCTTCTGGCATTGCTCGGCGCCGACATGGATCATCCAATTGTCGCCCGGCTGGGCCAGCACGGTGACCGCGCTGCCCGCCACCCGCGCGCCCGCGTAGATCGGCCGCATATAGGGCTTCATCAGCCCCGACCGCCCCATCGCCTCGTGCACGGTGGCGACGCCCAACTCTTCCAGTTGCTTGATCGCGTTGCCCGAGGCGCGCGATATGTTTTTCACCACCACGGTTTTCATGGCAACTCCTCCAAACGGGCGCTCATGCGGTAAAGCCGTAAAGCCGCGCCGGGTTTTCGACCAAGAGCTTCTGGCGGTGGGCCGGGTCGGGCGCGATCAACGGCACCAGGTCGACCAGATCGCCGTCATTCGGCATGTGCTTGGCGATATTCGGATGGGGCCAGTCGGTGCCCCACAGCACGCGGCCGGGCGCGGCCTTGACGATGGCCTGGGCGAAGGGAATGGCGTCGGTGAAAGGCGGGCCCGCAGTCGAAACGCGCTCCGAGCCGCACACCTTGATCCAGCAGGTTTCGAGCTTCTGCAATTCCAGCAGCGCCTTGAAGGGCGGCTGTTCCGAGCCCGTCGCCCGCCTTGACCCGTCCCATGTGGTCGATGATGAAGGGCAAAGGCAGCGCCTTGATCATCGGGCTCAGCTCGGCGATGTCCTTGGCGTCGAGATGCAGCACCAGATGCCAGCCCAGCTCCTTGATGCGCGCGACCGTGCGCTGGAAGAATTTCATGTCGGGCCTGCCGCCCAGATGCTGCACGAAATTGAACCGCACGCCCTTGATGCCGCCCGCATCGAGCTTGCGGAATTCCTTGTCGTCCGCGCTTTCATCGACGATGGCGATGCCCTTGTAGCGCCCGCCGCTGGCCGCGATCGCGTCGAGCGTCGCGCTGTTGTCGGCGCCGTGGCAGCTCGCCTGGACGATCACCGCGCGCGTAATCCCGAGCAAGCGGTGCAGCGCCATCAGTGTTTCCTTGGGCGCGTCGGGCGGCGTATAGGCGCGGTCGGCCGCGTAGGGAAAGACCGCGGCCGGGCCGAAGACATGGCAATGCGCGTCGCAAGCATTGCGCGGGCATGGCGAATTTCGGCTTCTTCGGCGCCGGATCGGGCGGCTTGCAGGTCTCCACGGCTTCCTCTCCCTGGTATTTCAGACAGTGTAACCCCGCCCGGAAGCTGTCAATGACTTAGCGCAGCCGCTTCAAATAGCCGTTGACGTTCCAGGTGACGTTCTGGCCGAAGAAGTCACAATAGCTTCGGTCAATCGTGTAATCGCCGCCGCGCTCGGCGAGAAACCGCTCGATCGCGGCCAGCGGCCCGCCGGCAAATTGCCCGGCCGTGCCCATGTCGGTTACGATGCTGTCCTCGACCAGGATATACTCGCCGGACCGCAGCCAGCGGTCGAAGAAACGCAGCACGGCCAGGGTCGAATCCACGCTGTGATCGGCGTCCTCGATCACCAGCAGCGGCCGCGCCAGCGCGTTCATGAACTTGTTGTCGAGCAGATCGCCGAGCTTGTACGCGTCGCCCCGGTGAAAGGTCACCCCGGGCGCCGACACGCCGGTCACCGGATTGATGTCAATGGAATGGATCGCGCAAGGCAAGCCGAACATCCGCATCATGTCGGACATCCACACCGCGCTTCCGCCGTTATAGGAGCCGATCTCGATGATGGTCTTGGGCTTCTCGCGCCACAGCAGCAGCGGATAGAGCGCGAAATCGAACGGGTCCTTGACGGTCTTCAGGCCCTTGTATTCGTAGGCCATCGCGCCGCGCTGGATGTCGTGGATCAGCGGCGCGGGCAGGGCCGAGCGCCCGGCGGCGACTTGCCGCGCCAGGCGGCGGCTTTCTTTGGCGGCACGGCCGGGCAAGCGCGTGAAGATCGCCGACCAAAGATCGCTATGTCGCTCAGCCATGCATTTTCCTCGGTTTCGGGTGAGAAACATTAGTCGCCCCGTACCCGTCTTGGCGACCGGAATTTTGAGCTCAAACCGGCCCGCGCCCCCATTTTGGACAAGCGTGGATTGACCCCGGGAAGTTCCCTCTCTAGGCTCGCCCATGCATTCCAAGCGCCAAGGAGGAACGATGCGCCAGGAGATCAAGGGCGAGGGCACCGGCGAAGCCATCAGCCACTACACCGATGCGGTGCGCTTCGGCGATTTGCTGTTCATCTCCGGCGTCATGCCGGTCGATGCCGAAGGCAAGGTGGTGGGCACCGACGCGGTGACGCAGGTGCGCCAGGTGTTCAAGAACATGGCCGCCATCCTCAAGGCCGCCGGCGCCGGCTTCGGCGACGTGCTCAAGGTCACGGTCTATCTCACCGACGTCGCCGACCGGCCGCGCATCAACCCGGTGCGCCAGGAGGTGTTCGGCAAGACGCGGCCCGCCAGCACGCTCATCGGCGTCAAGGAATTGGCGCTGCCGGGCATGAAGGTCGAGATCGACGCCGTGGCCGGGCTCAAGCCGAAGCGGTGAAGACCACGATGCCGGATGCGTTGAAGCCCGCCGCCTTCCTCGACCGCGACGGCGTCTTGAACCGCGATCAAGGCTATGTCTGGCGCCGGGAGGATTTCCACTGGCTGCCGGGCGCCGAGCGCGCGGTCAAGCGGCTCAACGATGCGGGCTATCTGGTGTTCGTGGTCTCGAACCAGGCGGGCATCGCGCGCGGGCTTTACCAGCCGGAAGACGTCGAAGCCTTGCATCGCTGGGTCAACGGCGAGCTCGGGCAAAAGCGGCGCCCATATCGACGCCTTCTATTATTGTCCGCATCATCCGAGCGAAGGGCAGGGCGCCTATCGCCAAGTCTGCGATTGCCGCAAGCCGGCGCCGGGCATGCTGTTGCGCGCGATGCGCGAGTGGCCGGTCGACCGCGGGGCAGAGCTTCATGATCGGCGACAAGGAGATCGACATGGAGGCGGCGTCCGCCGCCGGCGTTCGGGGATTGCGTTTCGACGGCGGCGATCTCGACGCCTTGGTGCAAAGCGCGCTCGGCTCCCGGCCTTAGATAGTCAGATATCGAGCCGCTTGAACACCGCCCAGGGCACGCAGCCGATCAGGACGCGGTGATCGCTCCCCACCAGCGCGGCAGGTAGACCGCGCCCAGATCCTTGCCGAGATTGGCGACGATGACCGCCGCCGCCTCGTCGGGCGCGAGCGCCGGCAAGGGCAGCCTCGGCTTGGCGTCCCGCCCGCTTGAGATATCCGGCGCGGTAGAACTGCACCTTGCAGGCCTGGCCGGCGAGCCGGTGGCGCAGCGCCTCGAAATAGCTCTCGAGGCCGCGCTTGGCCGCGCCATAGATGCTGTTGATGCGCCGCCCGCGCGCCGCCGCGACCGAGCCGATGCCGACGATATTGGCGCCGGGCGTCGCCGCGAGATCGGCGAAAAACACATTCACCAGCCTGATGGCCGAGGTCAGGTTGACGTTCACCAGGCGCAGGGCGATCTCGTCCGCGACCGGCGTGCGTGTCGCGCAGCGACAGCCCGGCGATGTAGAAGAAATTCTCGATGCCGCCGAGCTTGGCTTTCACTTCGGCATGAAGCGCTTCCGGGTCCGGCGCTGCCAGGTCGCAGGCGAGGTAAAAGACGCGCACGCCGTAACGCGAGGCGAGATCCGCGGCCAAGGGCGCCAAATCGCCCGCATCCGAGGAAACCAGGAAAAGGTCGTGGCGGCTGCTGGCCAGAAGCTCGGCCAAGGACCGGCCCAGCCCCCGCCGTCGCGCCGATCACCAGCGATCGCGGGGCGCTCATCCGGCCGCCGCGTCCGCCGTTTTCAGGACGATCGCGCGTTCGATGTAATCGAGGATCGCGCGCACGCAATCCTCGACCGGATGGCGCATGGTGTCGACGACCAGCTCCGGCGACGTCGGCTCCTCATAGGGCGCCGAAATGCCCGTGAAATTCGGCGAGCTCGCCGGCGCGCGCCCGCTTGTAGAGGCCTTTCGGGTCGCGGGTTTCGCAGGTCGCGACATCGGCCTTGATGTAGATTTCGTGGAAGGCGCCCTTGGCGGCCTGGCGGGCGCGCTCGCGGTCGGCGATATAGGGCGAGATGAAGGCGGTGATGACGATCATCCCGGCATCGGCGAACAGCGCCGCCGTTTCGCCGATGCGGCGGATGTTCTCCAGCCGGTCGTCGGGCGAAAACCCCAGATCGGCGTTGAGCCCGCGGCGCACGTTGTCGCCGTCGAGCACGTAGACCTGATAGCCGCGCAGGAAAAGCCGCTGCTCCACTTCCATCGCCAGGGTCGATTTGCCCGCGCCGGACAGGCCGGTGAACCAGACCACGGCGCCGCGGTGGCCGTTGCGCCGGCTGCGCGCCTCGGCGCCGAGCAGGTGCTCGGCGGTGAAGAGACTGCGCTGGCTGTCGGCGACCGCGCGGCGCTCGTCCGGAAAGCCCTCCATGCTGACGATGCCGGCGGCCACGGTGTCGGCGCCGTCGATCAGCACGAAGCGGCCCAGCGCCGGGTTGGCGCCGTATTCGTCGAGCGCGAGCAGGCTCGGGCTGCGCAGCGTGACCTCGGCGATCTCGTTGGTGGCGACGGCGTCGGCCTTGGCGCCGGTGAGGTTCTCGGTGTCGATCGAGCCGGTCGATCGACTGCACGGTCACCGGGGCGTTCCGGGTCGCCAATTTGAGCCGGTAGGTCGCGCCCCGGGTCAGCTTGCCGCGGCCGAGCCAGAACAGGCGGGCGCGGAACACATGCGTCAGGATCGGCGGCGCGGCATCGTGGCTCGCCAGATCGCCGCGCTCGATGAAGACGGGGCGGTCGAGCGTGATGCCGATCGATTGGCCCGCCTCCGCCTCGGTCGGCGGCGGGCCGGGCGGCCAGGTCTCGATCGTCTTGACCCGCGCCGCTTGGTTCCCCGGCGAGAAGATCAGCGCGTCGCCGACCTTCAGCCGGCCGGATTCGATGCGGCCGGCGACGATGCGGCGCGTGTCGAAGCGATAGACGTTCTGCACCGGTAGGCGCAGCGGCAGCGTCGGCCGGCGGGCTGCGCCGGCATCAACCCGTCGAGCGCGGCCAACAGCGTCGGGCCGTTGTACCACGCCATCTTCGCCGATTGCTTGACCAGGTTCTCGCCTTCGCGCGCGGCAATCGGCACCACGACTGCGGCGCGATGCCGATCTTTTGCCAGATAGGCCGAAAGCTCGAGGCTAACCGCGCGGAAGCGGTCTTCCCGGTAACCGACGGTGTCCATCTTGTTGATCGCCACCACCACCTTGTGGATGCCGAGCAGTTGCAGCAGATAGGCGTGGCGGCGCGACTGCTCGCTGCATGCCTTCGCCGGCGTCGACCACCAGCAGCGCGGCGTCGGCCTGGGCCGCGCCGCTGATCATGTTCTTGAGGAATTCGCTGGTGGCCGGGCGCGTCGATGATGACGATGTCGCGGCCGCGGCAGTGCGCAGCGGGACCTGCGTCGTGTCGATGGTGACCGCCTGGTCGCGCTCGGCCTGCAAGGCATCGAGCGCGAAGGACCATTCGAAGCGGAACGCCGCGGCGGCGCGACGTGCGTCTCGCAGCTCCTCGAGCTTGCCCTCCGGCAGGATGCCGGTGTCGTGCAGCAGGCGGCCGATCAGCGTCGATTTGCCGTGATCGACATGGCCGACCACGGCGACGCGGAGTTGCGGGCGCGAGTTTATCGGATCATCGCCATCACATATAGCCCGCGGCGCGCAGACGCTCGAAGGCGTCTTCGCTTTCGTGATCCATCGTCCGGCCGGCGCGCTCGGACGCGGTGGTGGTTTCGAGCTCGGCGATGATTTCGTCGATGGTGGCGGCGTTGGATGCGATCGGGAAGGTGATGTTCTTCTCGCCCAGCGAGCGGTAGCGCTTGCCCTTGCGCGCGAGATAGAGCGGCACGATCGGGATGTTCTCGCGCTTGGTGTAGCGCCAGATGTCGAGCTCGCGTCCAATGCAGCAGCGGATGGATGCGCAGATGCGCGCCGGGCGGCAGCTCGGTCTTGTAATGGTCCCAGAACTCGGCGGGCTGGTCGTGCAAGTCCCAGTCGCCGTCGAGTCGCGCGGGCTGAACACGCGCTCCTTGGCGCGCGTCGCCTGCTCGTCGCGGCGGATGCCGACGATGATGCCGCGATAGCCGCTTGCGCAGATCAGGTTCTCAGCCCCTCGGTCTTGCGCGCGGCGGCGCGCGCGGCCGGCGGCAGGTCGGGATCGGTGCTCGTCGATCGGCGGGCACAGTTTCGACATGCAGGTCGAGCTCCCATTCCGGCGACATCCGGTCGCGGAATTCGTAGACCTCGGGCAGTTCCATCGCCGGTGTCGAGCTGGACGACCGGGAAACGGGACGCGGCCGAAGAACGCCTTGCGCGCCATCCACAACAGCGCGTTGCTGTCCTTGCCGATCGACCACAGCATGCACAAGCGGCTCGACCCGCGGCCTGGGCCTCGCGCAGGATGTAGATCGTCCGGGCTTCGAGCTCGTCGAGATGGGAAAGCATTTGAACTGTCTGGTCTTGGTGATGTTATTCGGACGGGGCCGGATGCTAATACATTGTTGTCAAAGGGGATAGGCGTATCCCTACCAGCAAACCCACGGCCTGTGGCACACTGTGCGGCCATGAATTCGCCTCTCCCGTCTCCGGTTCCGGCCAAGATCAAACCATCCAACCGCGCCGGAGTCGCGTGCTGATCAAGGGCCGTTTTATCACCGTCGCCGCCTCGGCAACGGGCGTGTCGGCGTTGTCAGTATGGGGCTCGGCTTTCCTGCGCCAGCTTCTCATCGCCGCCTATTTCGGCATTTCGCGCGATCTTGAGATCTTATCTCTTTGCTTACGCGGTTGCGAACATGGTCGTTTTCGCCTTCGGCGCATCTTCGATTCGGTGGTGGTGCCGCGTCTGGTACGGTTGCGTGAGAGAAAAGGCGCGAAGGAAGAGGCGGGCCTTTGCCGCGGCCCGTGTTCCGCCTAGCTGCGTGCTCGGCGTCGTGATCGGAATGGTGATGGTCGCGGCGATGCCGCTTGCTCGCGCCGATCATGGCAACCGGATTCTCCCGGCGCGAACGATCGGAACTGTCGGCTCTCGCCTGGTATTTCCTGCCTTGGGCTTTTTTCTATCTGGCCTATTACGGGGCAGCGGCTTGTTACAAAAGCGCCTGGCGCTTTAACCGTGTTTTCATCGCGGAAATAATGATTGGTATCGTTACCATTATTTCCCTTGTCCTGTTCCATGATGGCATCGCGCGGCTTCCGCTCGCCTATGCCGCCGGCAACGCCGTAGGCTTGCTCTGCCTGCTCCCGGGGCCGGTTTGATCGGGCGCGCGGAACGGAGCCGCAGGGTCAGTGCGATGCTCCGCGACAGCGCAAGGTTTTATATATCCAATCAGACGAGCAGCGTGCAAAGTCTGACAGACCGGCATTTTCAGTCACTGTTGCCGCCAGGCGGAATTGCCGCCATCGGCTATTGCTCGCAACTGCTCATCGGGCTTTCCAGCTTGATCTTGATGCGCGAGATTTTCATCGTGCCGCTGTCGAGCCATATCGGCCGCGCGGAAAAACTCGAACGTCTGATTATCGGGCTGCTTTTGCTGTCCGTGCCCGCGGCCGGAATTGTCGCCTGCTTCGCTCCCGAAATCGTCGGGATACTGTTCCAGCACGGGCAATTCGATTCCACCGCCGCCGGGCTTACGGCCTATACGCTGCGCCTGATGGTTTGGACGTTGGTACCCACAGCGATCATAATGCCGCTTTATCGCATCTCGCCCATCATCGGTCGTATCCATTTCGTCCACGTATACTTCCTTTCTTTGGCTTTTTTTTATGCGGTGTTTGGCGCCTTGTTCATCGGCTGGCTCGATCTGGGCGTATCGGGTATCGTCTACATGTACATCGCCGGCAATATGCTGGGCTGTGTCGTGTTGGCGGTGCTGATTGACCGCTGCGGGGTCGTTCTACATTGGATGCGGATCGGCGGTTATTTTCTTTTCGCGCTTGCCGTGACCACATTTGCATCCGCCGCAGCCTTGGGAGGAGCGACCGCCGCTTCAACGCCGTGGGCGCGGCTTCTGGTTGGTGGGCTGATTTATGGGCTGTGTCTGGCGGCGCCTTATTTTGTCGCCCGGTCGAAGCTGCGCCGTATCATCGGTTGAGGTCCGCGCTTAACCCCGCCGCAGCACGAATTTTGCCGCCCGTCTCAGCGCGAGATAGGGACGGCCAAGGAACGCGTAACGCGCGGGCTTGGTAAGATAGCCTAGGCGGATGAGCGTCGGATGGACGGGCGGCAACGGCGTCTTGGCCGGCCGCGCTGCGAGATAGATGCTGCCGCCCCAGAAACGGGTCAGAACCGTCTGGAAGCCCGCCAGCGCCAAAGCATATCGCATGGATCCGGCTGTCGGATAGAAAGTATGCTCATAGGAAGGCAGCCCTGGATCGTAAGCTGCCATGAAATTTGCCAGTACAATGCAGAACACGCCGCTGGGTTTTAGTATCTCCGCTACGCGATGGAGAAACAACATCGGGTTGGTGATGAAATAGATCGCGTGTGCGATATAAATCAAATCATAGCTGCGAGCTATGTCCATTGTCTCGAATTGGCCAATGCGCGAGCGGATGCCGATTTCTTGATGCAAAACCAAGGTTGTGGGGTCGGCGTCAATTCCCTCGGCATCCCAGCCGCGATCGGCGAAATAACGCACCGTCTCGCCCAAGCCGCATGCCACGTCAAGAAAACATCCCGGTTTCTCGCGGGTGGCAAACGGGGCGAACACCTGATAGGAGCGCCGGGCATTTGTCCGACTGAAGTCACGGCGGTATTGCCAGACAGAAGCGGTTTTCGCCGGGTCGGCTCCTTCTAGCGCACGGTTGGCTTCCCAAACCTGTCGGAGCACGTGCAAATCGGGCTGCGCCGAGGGATAGCCGTTGCCACATCGGCGGCACAACCGCCACCCATAACCGGCAATGGCTTCGGTCTCGCTTTGTCGTCCGCTTTGCTGGGAGATCCGACGGTAAGGGATTCGCCAACTGGCGGTTTCGCCACAGATCGGGCATGTCACGGGGGACAGGTCTCGCCGGATGAAATTAGCTTCTCTATGCGGTACGAGAACGATGGCATTTTAAACCAAACTAGTGTTCGACCCGGATGACGAACTGGCCGGCAATTGGCTTTGCATGGCGAACCTTCGTTTGTGCCAAGAAACTATTCAGCGCGGCCTTAACGCTTCTTTGCCCGGCCTCGTCGTACCACTCGTAATCATCCAGCGCGATTATGCCCTTGTGCTTCACTTTCGGGTACCAGGCAACAAGATCACCCAGTACCGCTTCATAGGAGTGGTCGCCATCAATATAAACCCAATCAAAATAAAATTCAGGGAATTGACGCGCCGCTTCAAACGATTTCTTTCGATGAAATCTTGACCTCGGGATTTCCGCCGAAGCGCGACTTCACCTGCGCCAGAATGGCATCCATATCGTGCTGATTTCTCGCGATTGCGCCGCCATAGTACCGTTGCGGGTACGACGGAGAAAATAACCATGGATCGATGAGATGAAGTTCCTTGGGATTTCGCCGCAATATTTCTTGCGAGAAATCCCCTTTCCAGAACTCCGATTTCAGCGCAAATGCCGTCCCTGGGAATAAGAGAAAGAATTCGCCGTCGGCCGAATTTATACCTCAAACCTTGGGCCAGACTCATTAATCGCATAATCTTTTTTAGCCTTGTGTGTACAGCGCGGCTTTTATAATCCCCGGACCCAGTTGCTGCCTTATGGTTCGAGAGATTTATACCGTCGGAGACATGCTGTAAATGCCAAAAATTATTTGGCAACCATAAAGCCGTTGGATAGCGTACCGTTCCTCGATTGTCCGGGAACCCCGCCATGCGCGTCCTTATCATATGCTACATGCTGCCGCCCGCGCTCTATCCGACATCGATTCAAATGCCGCGCCTGATGGCGCATCTTGAACGCGAAGAAATCGGAGCGGTTTCGGGCAACGTCGCGGTAATGGCAACGGGTTTGGAATGCTACGCCGATTTCAACCGCAAACTCGCCTTTGACACGAACGCCGATTTCCATACGCGGCTGTCGGGAGATCTGGCTTCTGCTGGCGCGGCGGTATTTACCGTTTTACGCGCGCGTACCCGACGAGTTCCGGGGATGGATTCCGCGGGCCGAGGCGGCGATCGCCAAGAAGCTCGATGAGATGGGATTCCTGCCCGACGTTCTCATCACTTTTTCCGAACCAATGACGGACCATCTTTGGGTTTCAGATTGAAACGGAAGCTCGGCATTCCCTGGGTCGCACAGTTCAGCGATCCATGGGCGGATAGCCCGTTCCGTCGCGGTCAATTCCTGGCAAATATTATCAACCGCCGCCTTGAGCGTAAAATCATCGCAGCCGCCGATCGTATTGTATTCACCTCGCAAGAGACGATCGACCTCGTGATGAGAAAATATCCGGCGGAGTGGCGTAACAAGGCTGACGTGGTCGTTCACGGTTTTGATCCAAAACTTTATCCGCCGCGCACCCAGAAACCTGCGAAATTGACCGTGCGATACATCGGCCATTTCTACGGCCACCGCACACCGCTCCCCTTGTTTCGGGCGCTTGAGACAATCCTAAGAGAGGCGCCTACGCTTCTCGATGGCGTGCAAGTTGAATTGGTTGGCCGCGTGCAGCGCTGGATTCGATGGCATCCCGCTTTCCGCAAGCTTCCGCGGGGTCTCGTCCGGCTCGAACCGAGCGTGCCTTACATGAGATCTTTGAAACTTATGGCGGAGGCGGATTTGCTGTTGGTGATCGACATCCCCGAGCCATTCAGCGTGCTGCTGCACAGCAAGCTCATCGATTACATCGGCGCGGGCGTGCCGATCATGGGCATCGCTCCGCGCGGCACTTCGGCCTCGCTCATTTCACGTTTGGGAGGGTTCGTGGCCGATCCGTTGCATCATGGCGATATCGTGGCTCAACTCCGACGCGCCATCACTTTTATTCGCGACCGCCGCCGCGCGATCGATCCCGCGCCCTGGGGTAATCCTGCCGTTCGAGCTGAATATCATATCGACCGGGTCGCGGCCGATTTTTCCAGGATTGTGCATGAAGCGGCACAGATGTCGCTTGGACCGAACGGACGCAGAAACTTGCGCTTTTGATGCCGAGCCGCAGTGGAAATGCAGTCTACGGATTAGCCGTTCCGGCTTTGGCATGAACCAGGGTAAATCGCCTTGGATAAAAAACGGATCAAGATGGCGCCGCACATACTCGTCGATCCAGGCGGCAACATCGGGACTTAAATGTTTCTGCCAATTTCCGCTGCCGCCGACGCGCACCCTTCGCGCCTCAGGACGGTCACGCTCGGGTCGGAATAAATCGGGGACGACGACCGTCTCCCGCGTCGCCATACCCTCCATCCGGCGCATATTTTTCATGCTGCATTGTTCGACCGCATATCTCAGGTGCTCTTCGGTGAACCCACGGACCCCTAAGAATGTGGCGCAATTCCGCAAAGTCCCGACGGTGTCGGACCACAAGTTTTCGTAACGCGTAATCATGGTCCGTTCATCTTCGCCAGAGCCACGGCGGAATTCCGCGAGCGTATTGTAATAGGCGACGAATTTCTTCACGCCATAGACGTCGCTGTGAGCGAAGTCGTCAACCGAGCCTACAAAGCACGGATCGGGCTCTCGGAAGACAACCTCCATGTAATACGACACGAGGACATCTTTCGGGTCGCGGTACAAAATAATCATCGGCGTATGACGAAATGGCGCCAGAATTTCCCGCATGTTGCCAAGATGCGCTTCGGCGCCGCGATTGGTCACGATGAAATGGCTGTGATAGAATAAGGGAATTCCGAACGGAACCTCGAATACTTGACTGGGTCGATGATCGCTGACGAAGAGTTTCGTCATTTTTGCGGGTGGCAGATTATAGGCTTTGATCATCAGGTGGCGTAATAGCGCACTGAACCAGGTATTTCCGGTCTTGGGAAAGCTGGCTATCACACCATCGACGGCGAATTGATGAAAAACGGAGATGACGGCCCGGGGCGTCAGCGAATTGATGAGAGAAGACGGCGCCAACCAATGGCCGAAACTCGGTGGAGTCATTGTCGACATGATGAAAAGACCGAATGATCGTGGGTGATTTCGTTGCAATACATTACCAAGTAAAAGGGCGAAGCGCAAAGGAAAGAGCGTGCCGCGCCGAACGCTAACTCCAACGGCGAAATGACGACGCGTCTGCCAAGATCTTGACCTCTCGCCGCGAGACCGCGGTGCGTTGGTACCTCTTTTAGCCGTCACAGGTGTTTCCACATGAAGTCGCGCGTAGCCGCGACGTTGCTCGGCGCGCACACCGAAGGAACGAACCACGGATCGTTGATGACGAACTCGCCGCCGATGTTGCTGATAAGCTTTGGCGATCGCAATTGCTTTTTCTCTCCGCCGAGGGTGGGTGATAGCTGTGGATCATTTCGGTCAGCTGCTCACGTAATTTATCCAGTAAATCCAAACGCCGGCAACAGTCTGCGAAAAACACCGGCGCCAGCAGCAGACCGGGTTTGTCGAGAAAATAACATTCGAGACCGACGGTGCCGGTGACGCTGACAATCGCCGCGCGGCGTTTTCGATGAGTTGGCGGTTCGGCGCAGGAATCTGGGTGCGCCAGAACGAGCCCTGGACGCCAGCGCAACGAAGCATAGTACCCATCGGGCCGCGTTATCGCCATGCTGAGACGGGTGCTCCTTGACAACGAGTATGCCGTCGCCCGGCATGTTCTGAAGAATAAGATCGATGGCGCGGAATTGAGTTCAGCACAAATAGGGTGAGAAGGCATTAATCGATGATCTCGGGTGTGACGTGCAGCATATAGAGGATATCGCGGCGGCAGCGCGTCACCCGGCTTGATGTCGAAATAATGCGCAGCGGTCCATGCAAAGTATTTGTGCGTCGCCAGGAAGTGACCAAGGGCATGATATTGATACAGATCCGCAATGCCGAAGGTTTCGATGCTGGCATGCAGGCGTTTTTGCCGCCAACGCAGCCAGGTGTTGATCACGACACGGCGTAACAAGGGAGGAATTCGGGGGAGCGGATGTCGGATGCTTGTGGATGAGCCCGGTAGGAATGACGGCTGACCGGCCCGGAACGCGGCAATAATAGTTCAGTGCCTCGACAAGATAGGCTTCCGATATGTGCCGAAATCAGGGTGGAAGCGTGTTATAGACATCCGATGCGAAAAAAAGCTGCGGCCGAGCATTAAGTAATTCCGTGTAGTGAAGAACCGGAATACCAAGTTCGGACATCAGATTGACCATATCCATCAACAGCTTCGATATCAGGCATTAGCATATAATTCGGCCGCATGCGTTCCAGAAATGCGCGATAGATCGCCATCATTGTCGCGGCGCGGCGCAGTTGCTCTTCCTTGTCGAGGCGACGGTAGCCATCCTTGTCCTTGGCCAGCGTCAGATAGATGCTCTCAATATCAGGACTGTTCTGCCAGGCAAAGGGAGGGCGCTGTTCGCGATAAACGCGCTCGAAATCTAGTAAAGATGAGCTGTCGTAAGTGGGTATGAGATCATCACAGCTGTGGCGGAACGGCCCTTGTGGAAAGATGACGCTCCATTGGACTTCGTCATCGGCTTTTGTGCATTGCTCAATGAGCGCGCGAAAGAATAGCGCCGTGCCCGCGAAGGCATAACAACAAATTTTCATGAGCTTCGAGACCGAAATCCAGTAACGATACCTTTCCTTTTCATACTCTAAATGCAGCACGGTCGACAATTGAAATCACATTTTCCCCTGGGCCGTCCATAAGGTAGCCATTATATTCGTTGGATAACGAGCAAACGGGTTGCAGGATAAATCGCCGTCGTGCTCAGAACGCCATTGGCCCAGGCTCCCCGGCGCACTAACATCCGCGCCTGATTGATCAGTCGGAGAAAGCCGGATTTGGCGTCACGCGGGAATGATCCTCGAGGCCGGTTTCACAAGCTTGGCTTGGGCACGGCGCAATTCGGCATGGCCTATGGCCGCTTCAATCGTCAGGGGCGTCCCGCCTCGGAAGTGATTGCCGCTATTTTGCACCGTGCCGGCGAGATCGGCTTCGGCACGATCGACACCGCCGCGCTTTACGGCGAAAGCGAAACCATGCTTGGTCGGACTTTGCCGCCGGATCACGGTTTTCGCATCGTTACGAAGACGCCGCGCTTCGGTGCCGCGCTTATCGGCGCCGAACAGGTTGCTGGCTTGCGCGCGGCCTTCCAATCTTCCCGCACCAAGCTGCGCCAGGAGCGGCTCTATGGCCTGCTCGCGCATGACAGCGGCGATCTCTTGGCCGAGGGCGGCGAGCGCCTGCTCGATACCATGTTGGATTTGAAGCGGCGGGGCGAGGTCGAGAAGATCGGCGCTTCGGTCTATACCGCCCGGCAGATTGATGGCTTGCTCGCGCGCGGCGGTCTCGATTTGATCCAGGCGCCGATGAACGTGTTCGACCAGCGCTTGATCGACAGCGGCGCCTTGCGCGAGATGTCGTCGCGCGGCATCGAGCTCCATCTCCGCTCGGCCTTCCTGCAGGGCTTGCTGCTTGCCGATCCGGCCGCCTTGCCGCCCTATTTCGCCACCGCCCGGCCTGCCCTTGAAGCCTTCCAGCTTGCCTCACGTCAGGCGGGACGCAAACCCGCCCAGGTGGCGCTGGCGTTTCTCTTGAGCCGGCCGGAGGCGGACACCGTCCTGGTAGGTGTCAATTCGCGTGCCCAACTTGAAGAGATCGTCTCCGGACCGCTCGATCCGCTCGATATCGATTATCGCGCCTTCCGCTTGACCGATGAGCGCATTCTCGATCCCTCGACCTGGCCGGGTGCCGCGCCATGACGACGAAGATTCTCGCCATTCTGCAAGCGCGCATGGGGTCGACCCGGCTGCCCGGCAAGGTGCTGAAGCCGATCCTCGGCGAGCCGATGCTGGCGCGGCAAATCGAACGAATACGCCGCGCCGCGACCATTGATCGCCTGGTGGTGGCGACCAGCACGGATCGAAGCGACGATCCGGTCGCCGCATTGTGCGCTCAACTCGGCGTCGATTGCTTTCGTGGCAGCCTCGCCGACGTGCTGGATCGCTTCTGCAAGGCGGCGGAGCGTTACCGGCCCGAGCAGGTGGTGCGGCTGACCGGCGACTGCCCGCTCATCGATCCGGGCGTCATCGACGCCGTCGTGCGTTTCCATCTCGCCGGCGGCTACGACTATAGCAGCAACACGATTCATCCCACTTTCCCCGACGGGCTCGACGTCGAGATATTCCCGTTATGCCTGCCTCGTCCGAAGCCGGCCGCGAGGCTACGTCGCCCTTTCAGCGCGAACACGTCACGCCTTTCCTCCACCGGCAGCCCGCAGCGCTACCGACTGGGTGATTTTCGCTATTCTCCCGATCTGTCGGCGTTGCGCTGGACGGTCGACAATCCCGAGGATTTCGAGTTGGTTTGCCGCATCTATGCCGCGCTTTATCCGTCCAATCCCAATTTCGCGCTTGACGACATCCTGGCGCTGTTCGAGAACAACCCCGATCTGGCGAAGATCAATGCCGGTTACTGGCGCAATGAGGGCTCGATCGAGCCGCCCTCCCCGAACCCACGCCGCTCCTGAGATTGCCCGAGAGAGACCCGGCTCATGTCCGAGCGCTACAAGAAATCCGAAAGCCTGCTGGAGCGCGCGCTGCGGGTGATTCCGCTCGGCAGCCAAACCTTTAGCAAGAGCCTCACGCAATATCCCTTCGGCGTCTCGCCCTATTTCATCGTCCGCGGGCAAGGCAGCCACGTCTGGGATGCGGACGGCAACGAATACGTCGATTTCGTCAACGGCTTGTGCGCTGTGACGCTCGGCTATGGCGATCCCGACGTGACGCGCGCGGTCAAGGCGCAGCTCGATGACGGCGTGATCTTCTCGCTGCCGCATCCGCTGGAGATGCAGGTCGCTGAGGCGATCGTGGACATGGTGCCCTGTGCCGAGATGGTGCGCTTCGGCAAGAACGGCTCGGACGCGACATCGGGCGCCGTCCGCCTCGCCCGCGCCTATACCGGGCGGGATCATGTCGCGGTCTGCGGCTATCACGGCTGGCAGGACTGGTATATCGGCTCGACCGCGCGCAACCGCGGCGTGCCTGAGGCGGTGCGGAACCTCACGCATGGCTTCGCCTATAACGATCTCGAATCCCTCCACAAGCTGCTGACCGATCATCCGGGAGAAGTGGCGGCGGTGACGCTGGAGCCGATGAATGTTCAGGCGCCCAAGGACGGATTTCTCGAAGGCGTGAAGGCGTTGGCGCACAAGCACGGAGCGCTGCTGGTGTTCGACGAGGTCATCACCGGTTTTCGCTACGCCAATGGCGGCGCCCAGGAATATTTCGGCGTGACTCCGGATCTCGCCTGTTTCGGCAAGGGCCTTGCCAACGGCTATCCGGTTTCGGCGGTGGCCGGCCGCGCCGACATCATGAAATTGATGGAGGAGATTTTCTTCTCCTTCACCTTCGGCGGATTCA
>CAVXKY010000005.1:0-19814 GCA_963762425.1 uncultured Alphaproteobacteria bacterium
GCCCAAGCTTTAATTGAATCCTGCAACAAAGAACCGCCCCCTCGAAATCGCTTCCGAGGAGCGGCGCTATTTCTTGGGGGCGCGCAGCTTTTTCGCCAGCCGCAGCCGGAGCGCGGTGAGCTTGATGAAGCCTTCGGCATCGCGCTGGTCGTAAACATTGTCGGATTCGAAGGTCACATGCGCGAGGCTGTAGAGCGATTTGGGTGATTTCCGCCCGACCACCCGCGCCAGACCTTTGTAGAGTTTCAAGCGCACAATGCCTTCGACGTCGCGCTGGCTCAGGTCGATCGCGGCCTGGAGCATGTCCCGCTCGGGCGAGAACCAGAATCCGTTATAGATGAGCTCGGCATAGCGCGGCATGAGCTCGTCCTTGAGATGGGCCGCGCCCCGGTCGAGCGTCAGGCTTTCGATGCCCCGATGCGCCGCATGGAGGATGGTGCCGCCGGGCGTCTCGTAGACCCCGCGCGACTTCATGCCGACGAACCGGTTTTCGACCAGGTCGAGCCGGCCGATACCGTGCTTGCCGCCGAGTTCATTGAGCCTGGTCAAGAGCGCGGCCGGCGAAAGCTTCTTGCCGTCCACCGCCACCGGGTCGCCCTTTAAAAATTCGATTTCGACATATTCGGGTTTGTCGGGCGCCTGTTCGGGCGCGACCGTGCGGCTGTAGATGAATTCCTCGGGCTCGTGCCAAGGGTCTTCCAGCGCCTTGCCCTCGGCCGAGATATGCAGAAGGTTGGCGTCGGTCGAGAACGGCGCCTCGCCGCGCTTGTCCTTGGCGATCGGAATCTGGTGCTTCTCGGCGTAGTCGATCAACTTCGAGCGCGAATTAAGATCCCATTCCCGCCACGGCGCGATCACCTTGATGTCGGGCTTCAAGGCGTAATAGGCCAGCTCGAACCGCACCTGGTCGTTGCCCTTGCCGGTGGCGCCGTGCGCCACCGCGTCGGCGCCCACCTTCTCGGCGATCGCGATCTGGCGCTGGGCGATCAGGGGCCGGGCGATGGAGGTGCCGAGCAGATATTGGCCCTCGTAGAGCGCATTGGCCCGGAACATGGGGAAGACGAAATCGCGCACGAATTCCTCGCGCAGATCCTCGACGAAAATCTGCTTCACGCCCATGGCCTCGGCCTTTTTCCGCGCCGGCTCGATCTCCCCGCCCTGGCCGATATCGGCGGTGAAGGTCACCACCTCGCAACCATAGGTTTCCTGCAGCCAGCGCAGGATGACCGAGGTATCGAGGCCGCCCGAATAGGCGAGCACGACCTTTTTGACTTTGACGGCGTCTTTCATGGCGGCGGAGTATCGCGGGCCGCCGCGCGCCCGGCAAGTCTAGCGTAGCACAGCCGAGGGCCTATCCTTCAGGCTCGAGGCATCGTGCGAAGCAAAATTAGCGAAACACCCCTGCGCGGCTAATGCTGCGCGCCCGGCGGAACGGCCGGCACCGCTTGCCACGCGCCCTGGCAAGATTGGACATAGGGGTAATAGCCCTTGGGATTGGCACAATAGTACCAGGATGAGGCTTGCGCGGCCGCAGGGGCCGGCGCCTGCGCTATGACCGCCGGCGCCTGATAAACCGGCGGCGGGTAATACGCGTAGGGGTAATAGGGCGAGTCCAAATAATACGGCCAGCCCCACCAACCGAGACCGACGCCGCCATACCAGCCGCCACCGCCACGCCAGCCGCCACCGTCATGCCAGCCTCCGCCGCCATGCCAGCTACCGCCGCCCCCGTGACTGTGTTGCGCCATGGCCGGAGAAACCAGGAAATGCGGACCGCAGGCGATCAGCAGGGCCAGAACAATCCATCCAAAAATCTTGGCGAAGCGCGACAGGACAGGATTGCGCATGAGGCACCTCTCTCCGGTACGGGAGCGAAGGATCATCGACCGACACAACATCCATTAGTCCCGATGGCGTCTTTTGACAATGACGCAGATCAATCGCGTTTCAGCTTTCGTCAGAAGGTCAGTTGGAAGGCCAGGTAATACGAGAATTTGTTGGTTGCCGCGGCGTTTTGAATTCCCCGTCCGGCCGAAAACAGCAGGTGGTAATCATCGGTGAAATCGTAGATACCGCCGAGATTAAATCCCGTGCTATCCGGGCCGCCGATCTTGTCGGCGGTTTGGTGGAAGACCTCGCCGCCCAAGGCCAGTTGTTTGGTCACCTGCCGCTGAAGCAGCCAGCCGAAAAACCAGTAGTTCTGGTTGCCCGGGCCGGGATTGATCCAGTAACCGCCACCGCCATAAGTCACCCAAGGATCGAAACCCTTTTGCAGCCACACCGGCAGGAATTCATGCGTATGGCCGGTGCCCAGGCCGCGTTGCTGGTTTCCCGTGGGCACCTCGACCAGCGGGAACACGCCGATCTGCGGCCACCAGCCGGCTTCGCTCTCCTCGATGAAGCGGTATTTGACGCCCAGCTCGGTATCGCCGTAGCCGAATTTCGTTCCGGTACTGCCGTTGGGCTTGTCGAAGGAGCCGAACGGCGCGATGACATGGAGTTGCAGATTGGGGGCCGCGCCGTAATTGATTTCGACCCCCGGCAGCGTGCCCGATGTGTCGCCTTGCTTATGCGTGCCCTGCGAGAAGGCGTAGATTTCCCAATGCTGGTATTCGACCGGCTCGGGATCGTCGGTCAGGAACGGGGGGCCGGCGGCGGCGGGGTGCGACAGCAAAAGCAGCGCGGCGGCCGAAAGGACTCCGGCGGTTGCGGCAATCCGGGCGAGCGGCAAGTCATTCACGCGCCGAACCCCCATCACGTCACGGTGTCTTTCTCGGCGGTGGGGTATCGCGGGCCGCCGAAATCCCTCACCCCCGCCTGATCCAGCCGCCGCCCAGAAGCCGGTCGCCGTCATAGGCGACGCAGGCCTGGCCCGGCGCCACGCCGAAAGCGGGTTCGTCCAGCACGACATCGCCGCCGCCCTTGCCGTCGAGCGTGACGGTGGCGGGCAACGGCGCCTGGGCCGAGCGCAGCTTGACCGACGCCTTGAAGCCCTCCGTCGGCGGCGAAGGCCCGAGCCAATTGACCGCGCTCAGGGATACGCGGCGCGCGCCCAGCGCTTCATGCGGCCCCACCACCACGCGGCGGGTTTCCGGCTCGAGCTTTAGGACATAAAGCGGTTCCGCCGCGGCCACGCCCAGACCCTTGCGCTGCCCGACGGTGAAATGGATCACGCCCGGGTGGCGGCCCAGCACATGGCCCGCCTGGTCCACGATCTCGCCTGGCTCGGAGGCTTCCGGGCGCAGCTTCGCCACCAACTCGCCGTAGGAGCCGGAAGGCACGAAGCAGATGTCCTGGCTGTCGGGCTTTTGCGCCACCGGCAGATCGAAGCGGCTGGCCAGATCGCGGGTCTGGTCCTTGGAAAGCCCGCCCAGCGGAAAACGCAGGAAACCCAATTGCGCGCGCGTGGTGCGGTAGAGGAAATAGCTCTGGTCGCGGCCCGTATCGGCCGCGCGATGCAGCTCCGGCCCGTCCTTCCCCTCGACCCGTCGGGCGTAGTGGCCGGTGGCGAGCGATGCCGCGCCCAGATCGCGCGCCACGGCGAGCAAATCGCGGAACTTCACCGTCTCGTTGCAGCGGATGCAAGGCACCGGGGTTTCGCCGCGCACATAGGTCTCGGCGAAATCCTCGATCACTTCCGACCGGAACCGCTTTTCGTAATCAAGCACGTAATGGGGAATGCCGATCTTCCCAGCCACGCGCGCGGCGTCGTGGATGTCCTGGCCGGCGCAGCACGCGCCCTTCTTGCCGGCGGCTTGGCCGTGATCGTAGAGCTGGAGTGTGACGCCGACGACCTCGTGGCCCTGTTCGGCCAGAAGCGCCGCGACGGTCGAGCTGTCGACGCCGCCCGACATGGCGACGACGATGCGCGCGCGGGAAGAGGAGCGGGCCCCGTCCACGGGGTCAAACCCCCATCATGTTGCGGGTGGCGTGCGGCAGGCGGACGACCAGGCCGTCCAATTCCTCGGTGATGACGATCTGGCAGCCGAGCCGCGAAGTCTTGGTCAGGCCGAAGGCAAGATCGAGCATGTCCTCCTCGTCCTCGCTCGCGTCCTTGAGCAGCTCATACCACTCGGGCTCGACGATGACGTGGCAGGTCGAACAGGCGAGCGAACCTTCGCACGCGCCCTCGATGTCGACGTCGTTGCGGTGCGCGATCTCCAGCACCGACAATCCCACCGGCGCGTCCACTTCCTTGCGCGTCCCGTCGCGCTGGATGAAGGTCATTCTCGGCATCATTCAACCCATAGCCAATCTTGCCAACTCTAAAACCGCGGCTCTTATATCAGATTTCATCCGGCGGGCGGCGCTTCGTCCTCGGCGCGGATCGCCGCACCCAGCACCGCGGCATCGGCCGAGACCACGCCCTTGGCGAAGCCAACCGCCTCGTCGCGGGTGTGAAGCGCCAACAGCTCGATATCCGCGGCGTCAGCCGCCTTGACGATGGCGGCGTGGGCATCCGCGTCGAGGCTAGGCGCCGCGATCACCGCATGGGTCACCGGCCGGGCCAATTGCTTTTCGGCCCGCGCACGCAAGGCCAGGAGATGAGCCGCGAGATTCTTGGCGTCGATCCCCCCGCCGGGGCCGAACACGCCTTGCGGGTCGAGCCGTTGCGCGCCTTCGCCATCAGGCAGGATTTCGGCGTTGCCGCCCAATGACACCGCCACCGCCGAGCCCCCGGGAGCGAGGTCGATGCCGACCGAGGCACCCGGGCCTTCGGCCGGAGAGTGCCCACCTTCGGGCTCCTCGATCTGGAACAGCTTCATCGCCAGGACCGGGCCAAGTTAGGGGAAGATTCAGACGTGGAAGGATTCGCCGCAGCCGCAACGGCCCTTTTCGTTGGGATTGCGGAAGGTGAAGCCCGATTGCAGCTTGTCCTCGACATAGTCCATCTCGGTGCCGATGATGAACATGCTCGCCTTGGGGTCGATCAGGATGGTGACACCCTTGTCCTGCACCACCTCGTCCAGCCGGCCCTTCTCGTCGGCGTATTCGAGGGTATAGGTCAGGCCCGAACAGCCGCGCGAGCGCACGCCGATGCGGATGCCCGCCGAGGGCTTGCCGCGCTTTTGCAAAAGCGCCTGGATGCGGCCCGCCGCCGCTTCCGTCACCGTCATTGCCTGCCGTAACGCCATGGAAAATCTCCGTACCCCTTATGTAGTCCCGCCGGATGCGCTTGTCACCCCCGGGCCGGAACGCAGCCGGTTGAGGGCAGCGGATACGGCTTCGATGGCGAAGTCGATCTCGGTGGCGGTGGTGAAGCGGCCGATGCCGATGCGCAGCGAAGAGCCGGCGATATCCTCGCCCAGGCCCAAGGCCTTCAGCACATAGGAAGGCTCGATCTCCGCCGCGGTGCAGGCCGAGCCGGTCGAAAGCGCCAGGCCCGGGCAGGCCGCGATGAGATCGGGCGCCTTGATGCCGGGGAAGCTCAGATTGAGGTTGCCGGGCAGGCGCCGCTCGGCATGGCCGTTGAGCACCAGATCGGGGATGCGCGATTTGAGCCCGTTGAGCAAACGCGCGCGCAGGACCAGAAGCTGCTGCGTTTCGCCTTCCATCTCGGATCGGGCGATCGCGGCGGCTTGGCCCAGCCCGACGATCAGCGGCACCGGCAACGTGCCCGAGCGCATGGCGCGCTCCTGCCCGCCGCCGTCGATCAGCGGCGTGATGCGGGCGCGCGGCCGGCGGCGCAGATAAAGCGCGCCCACGCCCTTGGGGCCGTAGATTTTGTGGCCGGAGATGGATGCCAGATCGAGGCCAATTTCTTCCACATCAAAGGGCATCTTGCCCACCGCCTGGGCGGCGTCGGAATGGAACAGCGCGCCCTTGGCGTGCGCGAGCGCGGATATTTCCTTCAAGGGCTGGATCACGCCCATCTCGTTATGCGCCGCCATGACCGAGACGATGGATGTCTGGCCGGAAATCGCGGCTTCGAGGCGGCCGAGATCGGCCAGTCCGTCGCGCCCGACGGGAACATAGGCGACGCGGAAGCCCTCGGCCTCCAGCGATCGCGCGCTTTCGAGCACGCATTTATGCTCGGTCGCCAGCGTCACCACCTGGTCCTTGCCGAATTGGCGGTGAAAATGCGCCGCGCCCTTCAAGGCCGTGTTGTTGGATTCGGTCGCGCCCGAGGTGAAGACGATCTCGCGCGGCTCGGCGCCGATCAGCTCGGCCAGCTGGGATCGCGCCTGTTCCACCGCCGCCTCGGCTTCGCGGCCATAGGCGTGGGTGAGCGATCCGGGATTGCCGAATTTCTCGGTGAAGAAGGGCAGCATCGCCTCGACCACGCGCGGATCGCAGGGCGTGGTCGCCTGGTAGTCGAGATAGACCGGCGGCGCGTTGGGGCGGCGCGCGGCGGTCATGCGGCGCTCGCGCGGCAACGGGCGTAAAGCGCGCCCCAGGATTCGGCCAAACGATCGATTTGGGATTCGGCCGTGTTCCAGCCCAAGGAGATGCGGATGGCGCACTCGGACAGGTTTTCGGGAGCGCCCATGGCTTCGAGCACGTGGCTGCGCCGGACCTTGCCCGAGGAACAGGCCGAGCCGGCGGAGACCATCACGCCGGCCAGGTCGAGCGCCATCACCTGGGTCGAGGCCGGCACGCCCGGCATGGCGATGCAGAGCGTGTTGGAGAGGCGCGGCACGCCCGAAGCGAATACCATCGCATCGGGCGCGATTTCCTTGAGCCGGGCCTCGGCGCGATCGCGCAGCCCGGCGACGCGGATGTAATCGGAAAGACATGACGAGGAAGCGGCGCAGGCGGCGCCGAAGCCCGCTATGCCGGCCAGGTTCTCGGTGCCGGCGCGCCGTCCGCGCTCCTGCCCGCCGCCGCGAAACAGCGGCACGATTTCGATTCCGGCGGCGAGGATGAGCGCGCCCGCGCCTTGCGGGCCGCCGAGCTTATGCGCCGACAGCGTCATGAGATCGCAGCCGAGAGATCGCGGATCGAGAGGAAGCTTGCCCGCCGCCTGGATGGCGTCGCAATGGAACAGCGCGCCCTTGGCATGGGCGAGTGAAGCGGCCTCGGCCACGGGCTGGATGGCGCCGGTTTCGTTATTGGCGAGCATGAGCGAGACCAGAGCCGGGCTCTTGTCCCGCGCCAGCTGGGTTTCGAGCGATGCCAGATCGGCCACGCCCTCGCGCGTCACACGAATGCGCGATGCTGCGGGTGCGTTTTCCAGCACCGAATCATGCTCGATGGATGAAACGATCAACCGCCGAGCGGGGAAACCGCCCAGCGCCAGGGCATTGGCCTCGGTGCCGCCGGCAGTGAACACCACCTGTTCGGGAGAAACCCCGGCCAAAGCCGCCACCTGGGACCGCGCCTGTTCGATGATCCGCCTGGCGGCGCGCCCGGCGCGATGCACCGAAGAAGGATTGCCGCAATGGTCGAGCGCCGCGTCCATCGCCGCGCGCGCTTCGGGACGCAGCGGCGCCGTCGCGTTCCAATCGAGATAAACGGGGCCTTGGGTCACGGGGCCGGAACCCCGGTTACTGCGCGGCGTCGGCCGGGGCGGCGGGCCGGTCGAACTGGTTGCGGTGCAGCGCGCCGCTGCTACCGAGGATGCGGTTCTCGCACACATCGGCCAGGGTCACCGAACTCAGATAGAGGTGGATCTGGTTGCCGAGCTCCTCCCACAGATCGTGGGTGAGGCAGCGAGTGTTGTTGCCGCCGCAACTCATCGGCGCGGCGGGGGTGCAGCGCGTGGCGCGGATCGGCTCGTCCACCGCCAGGATGATGTCGGAAATGCGCGTGAATCCCGCGCCGTGCGACAGGAGATAACCCCCGCCCGGACCGCGCACGCTCTTGACCAGATCGGCGGCGCGCAGCTTGGCGAAAAGCTGCTCGAGATAGGAGAGCGAGATCACCTGGCGCTCGGCGATGTCGGCCAGCGAGATCGGTTCGCCCTTGCCGTATTTGGCGATGTCGACCAGCGCCATCACCGCATAACGTCCCTTGGTGCTGAGTCTCATGTCATTCTCCCGTCAGAGCTTGCGGCGCTGGCCGCGCGGTGGCGTATCACCCTCGGCGAAGGGCAGGACTTCCGCCTCGGTGGATGACTTCTCCGATTCGAGTTCGGCCAGGCGCTTCTTGAGCGCCGCCACATCGTCCATCAGGCTGGCGACGCAGCGCGCGATCGGATCGGGCAGATCCTCGCAAGGCGTGCCGTAAGGCAGGAAGTCCTTGGGCGCCTCGAGCTTGGCGCCGAGTTCCTTGGCCGGGATGCCGGCGACGGAAATTCCGGCCGGCACGGCGTGCAGCACCACGGCGTTGGCGCCGACGCGCGCGCCCCGGCCCACGGTGAAGTTGCCCAGGACCCGGGCGCCGGCGCCGATGATGACGCCGTCCTCGAGGGTGGGATGGCGCTTGGCGCCGCGGTTGAGGGTGGTGCCGCCCAGGGTCACGCCCTGGTAGAGCGTCACGTCGTCGCCGATGATCGTGGTTTCGCCGATCACCACGCCGCCGCCATGGTCGATGAACAGGCGGTTGCCGATCTCGGCGGCGGGATGGATCTCGATTCCGGTGATGAAGCGCCCGAGCTGCGAGACGAATCGCGCCAGCAGCGTGCGGCCGTGAATCCACAGCCAATGCGCGCCGCGGTGGAACAGCACGGCATGGATGCCGGGATAGCACAGCAGCACCTCGAGCCGCGAACGGGCGGCGGGGTCCAGCTTCAACACATGGCCGATATCGTCTTGCAGGTGCTTCAACATAAGGGGTCCGCTTGCTATATGATGGTGCGCCGCCAAAGGGCCGGGACTATAGCCGAGCCCTAGTAGGACGATCAAGTATATCGGGCCAGAATAACCATAGAAACCGGGGTTTCCCGGCTCAGAGCCCGAGTTGGTAAGTGGGATATGGTGTGCGTGGTGGGATGGGTAAAGGGCGGCGATGCCTGAGTTAAGCCTGATCGGCCCGGCCGGGCGTCTTGAAGCCCGTTATCAGCCGGCCAAGGACAAGCGCGCGCCGGTGGCGCTGCTGTTGCACCCCCATCCGCAGCATGGCGGCACCATGAACAACAAGGTGGTCTACACCCTGTTCCATGCCTTTTCGCGCAATGGCTTTTCCGCCTTGCGGTTCAATTTCCGCGGCGTCGGCAAGAGCCAGGGCGTTTGGGGCGGCGGCGAGGGCGAGTTGGCCGACGCGGCGGCGACGCTCGACTGGCTCCAAGCCGCCAACCCCGAGGCCGAGAGCTGCTGGATCGGCGGCTTTTCCTTCGGCGCCTGGATCGCCATGCAGCTTTTGGCGCGGCGGCCGGAGATGAACGGCTTCATCGCCGTGGCGCCGCCGGTGAACCTGGCCGATTTCGGCGCGCTGCCGCGGCTGCCGGCCTCGGGGCTGATCGTGCAAGGCGACCAGGACCAGATCGTGCCGCCCGAGGGAGTGAAGGCGCTGGCCGAGCGGCTGCAAGGCCAGCGCGACATCGCCGTGACATACCGGGTGATCGCGGGTGCCGATCATTTCTTCGCCGGGCGGCTCGAACAGTTGGGGGCCGTCGCCGAGCGCTATATATCGGGCAACCGCCACCGGCGGCCGGCCAAGGCCATTTGAGATTTGCGGGATCGTCCCACGGCAGATCCCGCGGGGGGCCATCTAACTCTTTAATCCTTGAACGGGTCGCGCCGCAGCACGGTATCCTCGCGCTCGGGGCTGGTGGACAGGAGTGCGACGGGAGCATCAATCAACTCTTCAATGCGCCGGATGTATTGGACCGCCAGATCCGGAAGCTTGGCCCAATCGCGCACGCCGCGCGTGGTTGCGTTCCAGCCCTTCAAGGTTTCGTAGACCGGCTCAACCGCAGCCTGGTCTTCTGTCCCCGCCGGCAGATAGCGGATGGTCTTGCCCTTGAGGCGGTAGCCGACGCAAATCTTAATCTCGGCGAAGGTGTCGAGCACGTCGATCTTGGTGAGCGCGATGCCGGCGATGCCGGCGACCTTCACCGCCTGGCGCACCATCACCGCGTCGAACCAGCCGCAGCGGCGCTTCCTGCCGGTGACGACGCCGAATTCCTTGCCGCGCTCGCCCAGCGTCTGGCCGATCTTGTCGGTCAATTCGGTCGGGAACGGGCCGCTGCCGACCCGCGTGTTGTAAGCCTTGGTGATGCCGAGCACGTAGCCCACCGCGCCGGTGCCGAGGCCCGAGCCCGAGGCGGCCTGGCCGGGATGAGTGTGCGAGGAGGTCACATAGGGATAGGTGCCGTGATCGACATCGAGCATCACGCCCTGCGCGCCCTCGAACAGAATCCGTTTCTTCGCGCCGCGCGCCTCGTCGAGCCGCTCCCACACCCGGTCGGCATAGGGCAGAACCTTGGGCGCGATTTCCCGGAGCGATTGCAGCAGCGGCGCCACATCGATTTCGGCCGCGCCCAACCCGCGCAGCAGCGCGTTGTGGTGCAGCATCAAGGCATCGAGCTTGGCCGGGAGGCTCGCGGCATCGGCCAAGTCGCACAGGCGCAGCGCGCGGCGGCCAACCTTGTCCTCATAGGCCGGGCCGATGCCGCGGCCGGTGGTGCCGATCTTGCCGGCCCCGCGCGCCTCCTCGCGCGCCCGGTCGATGGCGGCGTGCGAGGGCAGGATCAGGGTCGCGTTGTCGGCGACGCGCAGCGATTGGGGCGTGACGGTGACGCCTTTCAACTTGATCGCCTCGATCTCCTTGATCAGCGCCCAGGGATCGACCACCACGCCGTTGCCGATGATCGAGAGCTTGCCTGGGCGCACCACGCCCGAGGGCAAGAGACTCAGGCGGTATTCGACATTGCCGATGACCAGGGTGTGGCCGGCATTGTGGCCGCCCTGGAAGCGCACCACCACGTCGGCGCGCTCGCTCAGCCAATCGACGATCTTCCCCTTGCCCTCGTCGCCCCATTGGGCGCCGATCACCGCGACGTTCGCCATGTCAGGATTGTCCCCGGATTCTCAACTCAAGGCTACGGGTTTACCGCCTTCGAGCAGATGGCCGCAACCGAGCCGCTTGGCCTCCTGGCGCGCATCCTCGGCGGGCCCGAGCGCGGCCACGGTGATCCAGCCTTGTTCGCGCAGGCGGCGCGCAATGGCGGGATCGGCGCCTTCGGGCACATAGACGCGCTTTGCCGGCACGTTGCCGGGCACGGCCTGGAGCACGGTGTCGGTGTAAAGCGTGAAGCCGGTGGCGTCCTCGGCCCCCCCGCCATCGGTGCGGTAACGCCCGCCACGTCCCAATTCGCCGCGCACATCCTGCGCGAAGAAGCTGAAACTGATGCCGGTGTGATATTCGAAGCCGCGATTCTCGACCGGGTCGATGGTGAATTGGAGGCCGGGTACGGCGGATTTGAGCCGCGCCACCACCTCGCCCAGCCGCGCGCGTTCGGCCGCCGCATCCTTCGGCAGGTCGAGCGCCGCCAGCGCCTTTTGCGCCTTGGCGCCCTCGCCCGCCGCCTTCAGGAGATCGCCCAGCAGGGATCCGGCCTTGCCCGCGGCCGCTTTGAGCGCGGCCGCGTCCTTGTGGTCGAGCGCGCGGCGCACCGCCAGCGCCAACTCGGGAGCGAGCTTGAAGGCGTTGCATACCGCCGGCACCAAAGTGGGCAAGGTCAGATCGACCGTCAGGCCGATGATGCCGAGCGAGGCCAGCGCCTCGGCCGCGACCGCGATCGCCTCGACATCGGCGGATACCGAATCCGAGCCGATCAGCTCCGCGCCCACCTGCCCCACCTGGCGCTCGGGGCGGAGCTGGCTGCCGCGCACGCGCAGCACCTGGCCGGCGTAGCACAGGCGCAAAGGCCGGGCCGATTTCTTGAGCCGGGTGGCGGCGATGCGCGCCACTTGCGGCGTCATGTCGGCGCGCAAGCCGATCATGCGGCCCGACACCGGATCCATCAGGCGGAAGGTGTCCGGCGCCATGGCCGCGCCCGCGCCGGAGAGCAGATTCTCCTCGAACTCGGCCAAGGGCGGCTTGACCCGCTCATAGCCGTGGCCGGCCAGCACCGCCATCAAACGCGCCACCACCTCGGCCTCGATTCCGGCATCGGGCGGCAGCAGGTCGCGCAGGCCTTCGGGCAGCAGCGCCTTGTGAAGGGATTCATTCATGGGGGCCGGAATAGCCGTTTTGCGCGGCGGCGGCAACTAAACCCTGCCGCCGCCCGGGGCTATATGCGCGCCCCGAGCGGCCATTGCTATGTTCTGGCCCGAATCCGGCAGGCGAGTTTAGCGGTAGTAGGCGTGTCCGTAATAATAGCCGCCGTAATAGTGCGGAGGGCCGCCGTAATAGCCCACCGGCTCGACCACGCAGCCGGCAAGAATCGCCAGCAGCGTCGCCGCAACCACCATCTTGCCGTATCGACGAAGTCCGTTCATGGGTTCCTCCGTGACAGGGCCCAGGCGGAATGCCCGGACGCTTATCCGGATATAGGCAGATCGATGTGGCAAAAACGCGGAAAGACGCCGGCTTAAATTTTTGTCATTGCCGGGGATGGTCACAGAAAAGACAGAATCAGAAATGCAGCTCCGCCGCCTGGACTACATTGGCGATGCCGCGCACCTTGGCCAAAAGCGCGTCGCCCAAGGGCTGATCGATCTGCACCAGGCAGATGGCCTCTTTCCCCGGGCCCGAGCGGCCGAGATGGAATGTCGCGATGTTGACGCCGGCCTCGCCCAAGGAACGCCCGAGATTGCCGATGAAGCCCGGCTTGTCCTGGTTGCGCACGAACAGCATGTGCGGCCCCAGCTCGGCCTCGAGCGCAATGCCCTCGATGTCGACGATGCGCGGCCGGTTGCCGCCGAACAGCGTGCCGGCGACGCTGCGCGCGCCGTTCTCGCCCTTGACCGTGACACGGATCAGCGTCTGGAAATCCGAAGGCTCGGTGCTGCGGGTTTCCGAGACAGCGATGCCGCGTTCCTTGCACAGCACCGGCGCATTGACCATGTTGACCGCGTCGAGTTGCGGGCTCAGCAGGGCGGTGAGCGCGATCGCGGTCAGCGGCTTGACGTTGAGCTCGGCGGCGTGGCCCTCGTATTGGAGGGATACGCTCTTCAGCCCGGACAGGGTGAGTTGGCCGGCGAAGGAGCCCAGTTGCTCGGCCAGCTTCATGTAAGGCTTGAGGCGCTTGGCTTCCTCGGCCGACAGCGAGGGCATGTTGAGCGCGTTGACCACCGCGCCGGTCATGAGGAAATCCGCCATCTGCTCGGCCACCTGCAGCGCCACGTTTTCTTGCGCCTCATTCGTCGAGGCGCCCAGATGCGGCGTGGCGATGATTTTCTCGTTGCCGAACAGAACATTCTCCTTGGCCGGCTCGACCGGGAAGACGTCGATCGCCGCGCCCGCGACGTGCCCTGAATCGAGCGCCGCCTTTAAATCCGCTTCCACAATAAGTCCGCCGCGCGCGCAATTGATGATGCGCACGCCCTTCTTGGTCTTGGCCAGCGCCTTGGCGTCGATAATGCCCTTGGTCGCTTCGGTCATGGGGGTATGGAGGGTGATGAAATCGGCGCGCGCCAGCAACTCGTCGAGCTCGACCTTCTCCACGCCCAGCGCGACCGCGCGTTCGGGCGACAGGAACGGGTCATAGGCCACGACTTTCATCTTGAGGCCCAAAGCGCGGTCGGCCACGATTGAGCCGACATTGCCACAGCCGATCACGCCCAGCACCTTGGCCGTCAGCTCGACGCCCATGAAGCGCGACTTCTCCCATTTGCCGGCCTGGGTCGAGCGGTCGGCGGCGGGCAATTGGCGCGCCAGCGCCATCATCAGGGCGATGGCGTGCTCCGCCGTGGTGATCGAATTGCCGAAAGGCGTGTTCATGACGACGATGCCACGTTGGGTCGCGGCCGGCACGTCGATATTGTCGACGCCGATGCCGGCGCGGCCGATCACCTTGAGTTTCTTGGCGGCGTCCAGCACCGGCTTAGTCACCTTGGTGGCGGAGCGCACCGCCAGGCCGTCGAAATCGCCGATGATCTTTTTGAGTTCGTCGGGCGAAAGCTTGGTGTTGACCAATGTTTCGACGCCGCGTTCCTTGAAGATGGCGACCGCGCGCGGGCTTAATTCGTCGGAAATCAAGACTCTCGGCATGGCGAGATCTTTCTCTGCAATGAGGAAGGAAAAGAGGGGTTCAGGCCGCGGCGGCGCGGCGGATTTCGGCGAAGGCCCAGTCGAGCCAAGGCAGCAGCGCCTCGACATCGCGGGTCTCGACCGTCGAGCCGCACCAGATGCGCAAGCCCGGCGGCGCGTCGCGGTGGCCGGCGATGTCGTAGGCGACACCCTCGGCATCGAGCAGCGCCTCGAGCCGCTTCACCTGGGCGCGTTGGGCATCGGGCGCCAGGCGCAAAAACCACTCATCGGCCAGCTTGAGGCAGACCGAGGTCGAGGAGCGGAGCTTCGGATCGGCCACCAGGAAAGCGATCCAGGGCGTGCGCGCGACCCATTTGGCAATGGCGGCGAGATTGGCCTCGCTGCGCGCGCGCAAGGCCGACAGGCCACCGATCGAATTCGGCCCATTTGAGGCCGTCGATCGCGTCCTCGACCACCAGCATGGAAGGCGTGTTGATGGTTTCTTCCTGGAAAATGCCTTCGGCGAATTTGCCCTTGGAGGTGAGGCGGAAGATCTTGGGCAACGGCCAGGCGGGTTTGTAAGTCTCCAGCCTTTCGACCGCGCGGGGCGACAAAACCAACATGCCGTGCGCCGCCTCGCCGCCCAGCACCTTCTGCCAGGACCAGGTAATGACGTCGAGCTTGGACCAGGGCAACTCCATGGCGAAGACCGCCGAGGTGGCGTCGCAAATGGCCAAGCCCTGGCGGTCCACCTTGATCCAGTCGCCATTGGGCACGCGCGCGCCCGAGGTGGTGCCGTTCCAGGGGAAGACCACGTCGCGATTCCAATCGACCTGGGAGAGATCGGGAATCTCGCCATAAGGCGCGCGCAACACGCGCAAATCCTTGAGCTTCAGCTGTTTCTCGATGTCGGTCGCCCAGCCTTCGCCGAACACCTCCCAGGCCAGCACGTCGCAGCCGCGCGCGCCCAACAGCGACCACAGCGCCATTTCGACCGCGCCGGTATCCGAGGCGGGGACGATGGCGACACGATAGTTGTTGGGAATGCCGAGGATCGCGCGCGAGCGGTCGACCACCTCTTTGAGCTTGGCGCGGCCGGGCTTGGCGCGATGCGAACGGCCCAACAGCGCGCTTTTGAGCGCTTCCAAGTTCCAACCAGGACGCTTGGCGCAGGGGCCGGATGAAAATGACGGATTGGCGGGCCGGAGATTCGGCTTCATGGCGCTATTCCTTGCAGAATAGATGCGCCCCGTTGGGGGGGCGTGTCCCGCCGAGGAAACTATGGGGAACCGGATTTCGCGTCAACCGTCAATCGCGCCGGGCAGACGCGGCAAGAGGACGCGGGGTATGATTACTCGCGGCGATAGGGAGAGAAACGCATGAGCGGGATCGTCCAATATCTGGTGTTCGCGCTGCTGGCGGCGGGCGCGGGAGCGAGCTTCGTTGCGCAGCAGGCGGTCAACGCCAATCTGCGCGCCAGCATCGATTCGGCGGCCTGGGCGGGCTTCGTCAGCTATCTCGGCGGCACTATCTGCATGGCGGTTTTGGCCCTGATGCTGCGCGACCCGTGGCCGGCGGGCGCGGCTCTGGCGCGGAGCAATTGGTGGGCGTGGAGCGGCGGTTTCTTCGGCGCGATTTATATCGCGGTTTCGATCCTGCTACTGCCCCGGCTGGGCGCGGCGACGGTGGTGGCGCTGATCGTGATGGGCCAGATGCTGGGCTCTGTGGCGTTCGATCATTACGGCTGGATGGGCTTGCCGGAACATCCAGCCGATTGGCAGCGCATCTTGGGCGCGCTGCTGCTGGTGGGCGGCGTGGTGCTGATACGGATGTAGGCGAAACCTCAGCCCTTGGGCCGCCGCTTCATCAGCTGCATCGAGGTAATGGTCAGCACGTCCTCGCCCTTCTGGTTCACGTAGCGGTAGGCCATGCGCGCGATGCCGCGATCGGGCTTGGATTGCGACGGGCGCACTTCCTTCACCTCGATTTCGACGCGAAGCGTGTCGCCCGGCCGCACCGGCCTGAGCCAGCGCAACTCGTCCATGCCGGGCGAGCCCAGGCTGGCCGCTCTCAGCACGCCACTGTCGCAGACCAGGCGGAAGCCCAGGGCGAGCGTCTGGAAGCCCGAGGCGATCAGGCCCCCGAAGATGGTCTGTTTCGCCGCCTCGGGATCGATGTGGAAGATTTGCGGATCGTAGACCCGGGCGAAATCGATGATCTGTTGTTCCGTAAGGGTGGCCGAGCCGGTGGTGAATCTGTCGCCCGGCTTGAAATCGTCGAGATAGAGATCCTTCATCGCCGCATTCACCCCAGCGCCGCGGCGATGGCCGCGCCCAATTCGCGTGTCGAGGCCTTGCCGCCGAGATCGGCGGTGCGCGGACCGCCCTTGTCGGCCAGCACGCGGAAGATCGCATTTTCGACCGCCTCGGCGGCCTTGGTCTCGCCCAGGTGCGAGAGCATCATCGCCCCCGTCCAGATTTGGCCGACCGGGTTCGCAATGCCCTTGCCGGCGATGTCGGGCGCCGAGCCGTGCACCGGCTCGAACATCGACGGAAATTCGCGCTCGGGATTGATGTTGGCTCCGGGCGCGATGCCGATCGATCCCACCACCGCCGGACCCAGATCGGACAGGATATCGCCGAACAGGTTCGAGCCCACCACCACGTCGAACCAATCGGGATGGCGCACGAAATGCGCGGTCAATATGTCGATGTGGTACTGGTCGGTCTTGACCTGCGGGTAATCCTTGGAAACGACGGCGAAGCGTTCGTCCCAATAGGGCATGGTGTGGACGATGCCGTTCGATTTGGTGGCCGAGGTGACGTGCTTCTTGCGTCCCGGTTTCATCGCCAGCTCGAAAGCGTAGCGCATGATGCGGTCGACGCCCTTGCGGGTGAAGATGGTCTCCTGCATCGCCATTTCCTGCTCGGTGCCGGCATAGAGCCGGCCGCCGATGGCGGAATATTCACCCTCGACGTTTTCGCGCACGACGTAGAAATCGATCTCGCCGGGCGCGCGGTCCTTCAAGGGCGAGTTGACGCCTTCCAGCAGCTTGATCGGCCGCAAATTGACGTATTGGCGGAATTCGCGGCGGATGGGAATGAGCAGGCCCCAGAGCGAGACGTGATCGGGCACGCCGGGGAAGCCCACCGCGCCGAGGAAGATGCCGTCGAGCGGGCGCAGCTGGGCGAGACCGTCTTCCGGCATCATGCGGCCGGTCTTGGCGAAACGCTCGCAGCTCCAGTCGAATTCGCGCCATTTGAAGGAAAAGCCGAAGCGGCGCGCGGCCGCCTCCAGCACCTTGATGCCTTCAGGCACCACCTCGCGGCCGATGCCGTCGCCGGCGATCACGGCGATGTCGTAAGTCTTGGCCATATCCCCTCCCCTTTGACGCCGCGCCAATCTAGCGGTCCCAGGCCCCGCCGCAAGCCCTTAGGCTGGAATGGCAGCCATGTTTTTAGGATTAGCGCCGCCGGTCGAGGGTGAAGGCACGTTGGCAATGATCCATGCCGATATGCGGGTAGTAGCCCATCGCCTTGGGCGCCGCGAGCAGGATCAGCATGGTCTCCTCGCCCGCCCGCTCATGTGTCCGGCGGATGAGCTCCCGGCCGATGCCACCGCGTTGCCGCGCGGCGTCGACCGCAAGATCGGACAGGTAGCAGCAATAGGAAAAATCGGTGATAGCGCGCGACACGCCGACCAGTTTGCCGCCGCGGTCGCGGGCGCAGAGAACGATGTCGGCCTCGGCCAGCATGCGCGCGATGCGCTTGCGGTCGTCGACCGGCCGGCGCTCGGCCAGGGTCGAGCGGCGCAAGAGGTCGATGAACTCATCGGCGGCAAGATCGGGCTCCTCGGCGTAGCTTATGTCGGCATGCATGGGCGTCTTTCTTGGCAGCGGATGGAATGGGCGGGCCGATTGGCAATATTCTCATTCCTCATTATCATATTATTGGTTGAATGCGATTGTATTCACGGACCGCGAAGAGTCCGATTTTAAATTCCAAATGTCCGAAACGAAATTCGATGGGGAGGTATTCATGCCAAAGATGAAAAACCACATCCAACATGGTCTGACGCGGCGCGAGCTTTTGGTATTGAGCGCCGGCGGCGCGGCGGGATTAGGACTGGGCGGGATCGGGGGCTGGTATCTTGGACATAGGCAGAAGGAAACCTCCAACCCCGATGTGGTGATCGTCGGCGCCGACGCGGCGGGCATCGGCGCGGCGCTGGCGCTCAATAAAGCCGGGCTCACCTATACAATCGTGGAGGCCGACAAGCGCATGGGCGGGCGGGCCCTCACCGACACCACCAGTTTCGTGAACAGCGACGGATCGGTCATTCCGTTCGATATCGGCTGCGCCTGGATTCACAACTACGATCAAAAAGACAAAGATGGCCAACTATGCAACCCAATGAGGAAATGGGCGAAAGAGCTGAATTTTGAAACCGGGCAGCAGCCGCACGATCTCGACCTCAAGGCGCTGTTCTACGGCTCCGATCGCCAGAGTGACGACGTCTTGAGGCAAATGGGGGATGTCGATGAGAATATTGAGAAGCAGATAAAACACTTAGGAGAATTGAAGAAAGACATTCCCGTCAGCGATCTCATCAAGGACTGGTGTCCGCCGGTGGACGCCGTGGCCACTTACATGGGGCCGATGGATGAGGCGGTCGATCTCGATCATCTGTCGACGCTCGACCTGTATCATCTGGCGGAATACGAACCGAACCATCTCGTGAAGAAAGGCTACGGCGCGCTCGTTCAGGCCATCGCCAACTATAACCAACTGTCCGCCGTGACCGGGACGCCGGTGACGAAAATCCGCCACGGCGGCCCACACATTCTCGTGGATACGGCGGGGAAATGTCCCGGGACGATCACCGCCAGGGCCGTGATCGTCACCGTCTCCACCGGGGTCATGAACAGCGGAGCGATAAAATTCGAACCGCCGCTTGACCCCAATTACCAAGCCGCTTTCTTCGAACTGCCGATGGGCCTGCTGGCGAAAATCCCGCTCCAGGTTCCGGGCATGGTCCACCACGCGAACAATTGGGAAGCCGGCGACAATATCCTGGATGAGCGTCCTAGCCGGCGGGATGAGACCGGCAAATGCTGTTTTCCGGGCGAGCGTCCCGGCGAACAGGACATCTACTTCCTGGCATGGCCATGGGACAGCGACCTGATGGTGGGATTTGTCGGCGGCGATTTCGCCTGGGAACTGTCGGCCGCCGGGGAAAAAGCGGCGGTCGATTTCGCCACCCAGCGCCTGGGCGACATCTTCGGCTCCGACATGTCGAAGAAGGTCAAGAAGGGCCTGCTCACGCCTTGGGCGTCGAACCCGCTCGCGCTCGGCGCCTATGCGGCGGCGATGCCGGGCGACTATGCGTGCCGCGATATCATAAAACATTCCTTCAACGACCGGATATTCTTCGCCGGCGAAGCGCTGGCGCCGGACCCGGACGGGATGTTCGGCACCTGTAGCGGCGCCTACAATTCGGGCATGGAAGTCGCCAAGAAGGTGGCGAGCGCGCTCAAGCCGCCGACACAGCGCGGCTAGGTCTTGGATTTCCCGCGCGCGGGGGCGCCGATGCCGATCGGCCCGTTGCCCTTGCCCAAACCGGGAGCGTTGCGGATGGCGGCTTGGACATAGGCATGGGCGCGGGTAACCGCGGCTTTGAGCTTCATCCCCTGCGCCAATCCGCAAGCGACGGCCGAGGCATAGGCGCAGCCGGTGCCGTGGGTCGAGCGCGTCTTGATCCGCCTGGCTTTCAGCACGAAGCTTTCCTTGGGCGTC
>CAVXKY010000006.1:0-19822 GCA_963762425.1 uncultured Alphaproteobacteria bacterium
TTATTCGGAAGAAGGCCAGGGCCCGGCCGGATGGTAACGGCAAAGCATCCTGGAATATGACGGGTAATGGTGCCTAAAATATGGGCAGTATTATGACCGTCGTTGATCCGTTTTTCCAAGCGGCCCGCATTGCACGTCCAAGCGCTGGCGCGATGAAGGGAATGGGGGGCGGGGGTTTCTTCAATTCGAGCCAGATCCGGGCCCGAATGTGTATCGTCGTCGAGCTCTAGGCGAACGGCGGCATTGATACTGGGGATCGGGGAGAGAGTCATGACGCCGCGACCCGACTCGAGGGCTTCCTGGTCGACGCGCCCTGTTCGGCGCGCGCATGGATCGTGCCTCCGCCGCGGGCGGTGGGTGGCGCTGCTGGGCGGCATCGGCGGGCGGCTGAGAACTGGAAAGCCGACGGTCGAGACGCCGTCGGGCCAGCAACTGGTCTTCGGGCGGCAAGTCGGTGGGGCCCATGGCGTCGCTGCAAATCCACCGCTGGGCGGGCAGCTCCTGCCCGTCCCGCCTGATCCTGGGCGGCGATCTGGGTCCGCCGAATCCGACATGGACGGAAGAATCTGCTGGAGCCCTGATCTATGGGGGCTGATCGAACCCGCGGTGCGAAACGAGGCGGCGCTCGGCTCGGCGATCATGGGCACGGTGCTGTTGCTTCGGTCGAACTGGTGGCGGCATTTCTACCGAGCCAAGACCAGGCGCGGGAGCCGGCGCAACATCGTGCAGCATGACGATCCGGCTACGAGTTCTAACTGCGTTCGCTCGACTGAGCATGACCTATTCCTCGGCCATTTATCCGGCGGGGAGACGCTGGAAGAAGCGCAGGCGGCAAAGATTGACCGCGCCATCGGGCAGCTCGGGTCGCCGGCGGCGAGCGCGTGTTTGAGATCGGTTGCCGCTGGGCGCCTGGCGAGGCCTTGGTCGGTTGTTACGGCAGCCGCGTCACCGGATCGACCTTGTCCGAAAGCAGCGCGCCCGTGCCGAGGCGCGGCTCGCCAAGGCAGGCCTCTTCGACCGCGCCGAGATTTGCTTGCGCGATATCCGACGAGAAGGGGCTGTTCGACCGCATCATCTCGATCAGATGTTCGAGGCGGTGGGCGAGGCGAATTCGCCCGAGTCTTCGAGGTGGTGCGCGAGCGCCTCGCGCGCGCGGCAGCGCGGCGCCGCAAATCATCACCATCGCCGATGAGCGTTCCGAGACCTATCGCCGTGCCGCCGATTCATCCGCGTTACATCTTCCCCGGCGGGATGCTGCCTTCGCCGTCGGTGTTGCGCGAGCAGATCGCGCGCGCCGGGCTCTCGCTGGCGTCGCTGCAGATTTCGGCGCCAGCTACGCCAAGACCTTGCCGGAATGGAACCTGCGCTTCAGCGCGCCTGGACGGAGATCGCGGCGCTGGGCTTCGATGGCGATTCAAGCGTATGTGGAATATTACTTGGCCTATTGCGAGGCCGGATTCCGCGCCGGCACCATCGATGTCGGCCTCTATCGCATCGAAAGCCGCTCTCCAACCTGAACTAGGATCAGGGCGCGTCAAGCCGTATCCCGCCGGGTCAGCGGCGCCGGTGACGTCGAGCACCGCGCCCGAGACATAAGACGCCTCCGGCGAGAGCAGCCGAGGATCGCCGACGCAACTTCCTCGGGCCGGCCGGCGCGGCCCATCGGCAGCTTGGGTCCGATCTGGGCGATGCGGCCGGCGGCTGATCTCGGGTCGATCACGCCGGGCGCACGCAGTTGACGCGGATCTTCTCCGCCGCCAGCTCCTGCGCCAGGCCGAAGGTGAAGATCTCGATCGCCGCCTTGCTCGCGGCATAGGGGGTGAGTTCGCCGGCGCCGCCAAACGCGCCTGGGCCGTGGACAAGGTGACGATGGCGCCGCCTTGGCCGCCATGCTTGGTCGACATGCGGCGCACCGCCTCGCGGCAGCACAGCAAAGTGCCGGTGACGTTGATGCCAAGCAGGGTTTCGATCCCGCGGGCTTCGACCGCGTCGATGCGGCCCAAGGGTCCCGATATGCCGGCGCTATTCACCAGCGCGGTAATACGGCCGAGTTTCCTGTCCACTTCGGCGAAAAGCCGGACCACGTCCTTTTCCTGGCCGACATCGGCGGCGAAAATTTCGGCCTTGCCGCCGCCGCCGCGGATTTGCGCCGCCACCGCTTCGGCGCGATCGCTTTTGGCCAGGAATTGATCGCCACCGCGTAGCCGCGTTTGGCCGCGAGCAAGGCCGACGCCGCGCCGATGCCGCGTCCGCCGCCGGTGACCAACAGGATTTCGCTCATCAGTCCCAAATCATTCGCGCCGCGTCCGGCAAGCACCAAGATTCTTGTGATATATCATACAGTCAAGTCCGGCTCTCCATGGATGAAGGCCGCGCGCGGCGTAAGCGGGGTAAATGTGATTCGGAAGCTATGCGCTGGAATTCTCGCCTTGGCGGTTTTCGCGGGCCTGATGCGCGGCGCTTGGGCGCAGGCCGATCCCGATCCCGCCATGAATTACGCGGATCAGGTTTCCTGGTCTCTGTTCGCCGAGGTCACGGCTCCGGCGGCGTCTCCGGGCAACCACGACGTCCGGTTCGAAACCTGGGCGTCGGATGCCGACACATTCACCGAGCCGCCGCGCTGGCCGGGTGCCACGCCAAGCGAGAAGAAATTGCACCGGGAAGTCTTGACGCCGCGAGCATCGCCGGCTCCGGGTTCCGGGCAATCCGTGGCGCCGGCGGGGCAAAACGCCAATGGCGAAGAGGTGCGCCGGAATCAGCCGGCGTTTCGGTTTATCGTCGACAATCGGCTCTATGACGAAGAAGGCTTGGCCAAGGCGTTCGCCGCGGGTCAGCCGATCGACTTTCCGGTCGATGCCATCGAGGTCAAGGCGGATTGGGTGCTCGCCGAGGGGGGCGGCCGCGATGAGTCGCTTTACTACTCGAACATCGCCTCCGACCATAAAAAATACCTGCTTCTGTCCATGCACATCATTTCAAAACAGGTGCCGAATTGGACCTGGGCGACGTTCGAGCACCAGGATAATCCCGGACGGTGCGACTTTCTCGGTTGCCGGGACAGCTTCGGCGCCAAGGTGGCATGGGTTCCGCCCCAACAAGGAAAGGCGGGTCAGCGATATGCCGCTTGCGAAAAGACGCAAGCGGTTCTTGCGATTTTCCGGAAAAATAACCTTGCGGATGTTTTCCGGAATTATTGCCTCAAAGGGAGTTAAACCGACTTCGTCGATCCGACCGGCCTGCCGACCCGATTGGGAAATTCCGTCACGGAAAAAGGCTTCGTCAATACGGCCTCTTGCATCACCTGCCATGCCCGCGCCGTGTTTAACAAGCAGGGGCGGAATGTTTTTGGCACGGGCCTCATCAAGGCCTCGCTCAATCCCGTGTCCTGCCCCACCGGGGAACAGTGCAGCCCCAACGGAACGCCCCTGCCGCGATGGTTCTGGTCCAATCCGAACAGTCCGCGGCAATCGCGCTCGGCGCTGCAGGCGGATTTCGTGTGGTCGATTCCGACTTGCGTCATTCCAAAGGGCAAGTCGGCGGGGCCGTGTTCCTGATCCCGCCAATCCCGCGACGAGATCACCACGTCCCAGCCATGGCTTGAGGATTCGGTCTCAACCCAAGGCCTTGATGGCGCCTGCAATGGCCGCGCGCAGGAAAGCCTCGGTCTCGGTCCCGCGGTCCTTCGCCCCCAGGACTTGGCTTGCGGTCGCGATCGCCGCGGTGAAGTCGCGCGTATGCCAATGTCCGAGCTTCGGCAGAGGCGGCAAGGAAGACGCTTCGGGATAGGGATAGGGGCTCACATAGAAATAAGGTTCATCGTAATATTCGTCTCCCGGCGACATTCCCGCATTCACCGAGCGGGCTTTCTCGTCATGGCCCGGATCGAGCGCGATCAAGGTGGCCAGATCGAAATGGTGGGGCCAGCAGCGCACGGGCGAGACCGTGAATTTCCGGCCGATCATTTCTTCCCGAATGAATCCTAGCGAATGATCGGCATTGGAAAACCACGCCGCCAGCTCGGCCAGAACATCGCCGAGCCCGGCCGCATCATAAACCGCGCCCCCGGCAATCGCGTGTTCGGGAATTTTATAGGGAGACGGCCTATCGAGGGCGCTTGCATCGAGGCCTAGCGCGTCGAGACGTTCCCCGAGCCACTGGCGCGCTTCCGCATCGGAGCGTCCGCTCAACGAAAAGTCTTGAGCGCGCCCGCTCTCTTTGTCGAGCAATAGCAGCGTTAGATCGGCGATCTTCAAGCCCAGTCGCGATTTGCCCCTCAGGCGATGCGTCGTCAAGCCGTCGAGCTTGTCGTCCCAGCCCAGATTGGTGTGGCTGTCATCGGCTCGCGGCGGGACATAGGCGCGCGCCGCGCGGGCGAGAAACTGCACGGCGTAATGGGCCTGAAGCCGCCCCTTGCGCAAGCCGCCGCGATCGATGCCGCGGAGCGGCCGCCAGTCCAATCTGCCCATGGCGGATTCCCCTTATTCAATCTAACCTGCGGCCCGGTTGAACCGAAGTAACATGACGGTGAAGCGGTCCGGAGGCGGATTGAACGCCGCGCCGGGTTCCGGTCAAATACGCCGTTCGACGGAAACGCGCTGAGAGGAGACGCATTCATGGCTCGCGAACCGGATTGGACCGATGTCGGGGCCGCCGACGAGCTCTCCAAGCAATCCTGCCGGCCGATGAAGGTGAAGCGCGCGGATATCGCGCTCTCGTTCAAGGACGGCGTGTTCGGCGCCATCGCGAACACCTGCAATCACGTCGGCGGTCCGCTCGGCGAGGGCAGCATCGATTCGGCCGGGTACATAAAATGTCCGTGGCACGGGTGGAAATTCGACCGCTGCACCGGCAAGGGCGAGCCCGGTTTCGAGGAGGATTGCGTGCCCGCCTTCCCGGTGAAGGTCGAGAATGGCCGCGTGTTCGTCGACGTCGCGAACCCGTCCAAGCGCATGAAGAAACCGCACCCGCCCCATCCGCTCTCGCGCGAGCCGGTGCGCGCGCCGGGGAAGCTGCGCCTCGCCGGGATTTCGACGACCGTGATGGACGCATCCCATCCGCGCTTCTCCGGCTCCGACCATTTGCTCGGTTGCGCGCTGGCCGAAGGGAAGCGGCTCGGCGCCGAGACCAAGCTCATCACCCTCAACGATCTCAAATTCCGGGCCTGCGAGGGTTATTTCTCCAAGAGCTACTACGCCTGCACCTGGCCGTGCTCGATCACGCAGATGGATCCCAAGGACCAGATGGACCAGGTTTACGAGGCGCTGGTGTTCTGGGCCGACGCCGTCATCGTCTCGACGCCGATCCGCTGGGGTTCGGCCTCCTCGCTCTATTTCAAGATGGTCGAGCGGCTCAATTGCGCCCAGGTCGATATTTCCCGCAACGAGAAGCTGCTCATCCGGAACAAGGTGGCGGGTTTCATCATCGTCGGCGGCCAGGACAACATCCAGGGCGTCGCCGGTTCGATGCTGAGCTTTTTCGCCGAGCTCGGCTTCCTGTTCCCGCAATTTCCCTATATCGCCCATTCGCGCGGCTGGTCGCACGAGGACATGGAGAACAACGTGCGCATCGTCCAAAATTCGAAGGAGCTTGCGCAAGGCGCGGCCGCGCTCGCCGGGCGCTGCCTCGACTTCGCCGGCAAGCTTCTCGCGGCGGAACCGTCATCGGTGGCGGTCATGGGCGGCGGGCGCAAGGGCCATCCCGTCATGGCCGACCCCGTCGATCAGGACTAGGGCGTTTTCGCTTCCCTAGGGCAGCTTCCTGTCGGCATAGGGGAACCAGTCGCGCTTGCGCTCCTGGACGTAATCGAGATGGACGTGTTTCGGCTCGCGGAAAGCGTCGAGGCCCTCCGCGCCGAGCTCGCGCCCGATGCCGCTGTGACGCATGCCGCCGAAGGGCGCGGCGTTGTTGTCGGATAGCGGATCGTTGATCCAGAAGCTGCCCGCCTTGATGTTTTCCATGGCATTCATGGCGAGTTCGAGGTTCTTGGTGTAGATCGTGGCGCCGAGGCCGTACTCGGAATCATTCGCCTTCGCGATCGCCTCGGCGGCGTCCTTGGCGGTGAAGATCGACACCACCGGGCCGAACAATTCTTCTTTGGTGGCAATGCCGCCGTGGCGCATTTTGGATATCACCGTCGGCTGGAAGAAATGGCCCTTGAGGCCGCCCGGCTGGAATCGCTTGCCGCCCAAGAGCAATTCCGCCCCTTCGGACAACACGGTCGCGACTTGGCTTTCGAGCTTCGCGACCGCGTCCCCTGAAATCAGCGGTCCCATGTCCGTCTTGGGGTCGATCGGATTACCGACCTTGAGATTCTTGACGTGTTCGACGACGCGCTTGGTGAAATCCTGGGCGATCGATTCGACCACGTAGATGCGTTTGGACGAGGTGCAAACCTGGCCCGCGTTCAAGAGCCGCGCCCACACCGCGCCGCGCGACGCGATGTCGAGATCGGCGTCCTCGAACACGATCAGCGGGTCGATCCCGCCCAATTCAAGATTGACCTTCTTCAATTGCGATCCCGCCGCGGCGGCGATCTGCTTGCCCACATCGGTCGAGCCGGTGAAGGCGATCATGTCGATATCGGGATGAGCGGTCAAAATCTTGCCGGTGTCGCCGGCGCCGGTGACGATATTGACCACGCCCGGCGGCAACACGTCATAGCATTCGCCCAGCAGCAGTCCGGAAAGCGGGTTCTGGTGCGGCGGCTTGCACACGACGGTGTTTCCGGCCGCGATCGCCGGCGCCACCTTCCAGGCGGTCAAAAGCAGCGGGAAGTTGAACGGCGCGATGCAGGCCACCACGCCATAGGGTTCCTTGCGGACGAAATTGACCTGGTGGTCGGCGCCGGGCGGGATGGCGAGGCCGAGCGACGCGCGGCCCACCTCCGCGAAATAGTCGAAACATTCGGCCACCCATTGCACGCAGTCGGTTGAACTCGATCAATGGTTTGCCGGTCTCGGCGGTCATCATCTTGGCGATGGGCATCTGGCGGGCGCGAATGCGGTTGGCCACTTCGTGCAAAAGCTCCGCCTTGCTGACGCCCGGCGTCCGCCACCATGCAAGTTGCGCGGCGCGCGCCGCCTTCACCGCCGCGTCGATATCGGCCGCGCCGCAGGCCGGAATGCTGTCGAGCTTCTCGAGCGTCGCCGGATTGTGGATTTTGATCGCCGTATTCGACTTCGCGGCCACGAACTTGCCGTTGATCAGGATGGATCGGAGCATAGCGTTCTCCTTCTGAGGCAGTCTAGTGCCGCGTCAGGCGCTCGGCGAGCGTCTTGCCGCTCGGCGCCAATCCGGTCCGCTCGGACTTCTGGTCGATTTTCCAATAAGCGTTCTGGATGTAATGGACGGCGAGATAGCGCAACGGCTCCCGCTCCCAATCCGGCGAGCGGTGGTTGACGCAGGGCAGGGTCGTGATCTCGGAGTTTACGTCCGTGATCAGATCGGCCAGCACGCGGCCCGCCAGATTGGATGTGGCCACGCCGTTGCCGACATAGCCCCGGGCGCTGGCCACGCCCGAGGCGCGGTCGAACATCATGGTCGGCGTGAAATCGCGCGCCACGCCCAGCGGCCCGCCCCAGGCATGGGTGAAACGGACATCCTTCAAACGCGGAAACCAGTTCCGCACGCCGTCCTGGAACATGCGGATGGTCGGCTCGTGCCGGTCGTAAGCGTCCTCGATGCCCGAGCCGAAATGATAAGGCGCGCCGCGCCCGCCGAAGAGGATGCGCCCATCCGCCGTCTTGGCGGCGTATTCGATGGTGAGACGGCAGGAATCGATGCATTCCCGGTGCCGCCAGCCGATCGCGTCCCAATCAGCATTGGACAGCGGCTCGGTCAAGGTCATCAGCGAATAGACCGGGATCAATTGCCGGTGCAGCGCCTTCAAGCGCGAGAGATATGCTTCGCCACACAGCACGATGGTTTTGGCATTCACATCGCCAAATTTGGTGTGCAGCGCCGGGCGGGAACCGGTCGAAAAATCGTCGACACTCGTCCGTTCATAAATCGTTGCGCCTTTTCGCTCGACGGCGCGCGCCAGTCCGCGCACCAGCCGGCCCGGATGCAGGTTTGCCGCATCCTTGTAATAGATCGCGCCTTCCGCGCCGGCGATCCTGACCACGGCATCGGTCTCGGCCCGGTCGAGCAGCCTGACGCGGTCGCCGAGCCCGAGCGCTTCGAGTTCGGCGTATGATTCCCGGACCGACGGCAATTGCTGGGGTCCGCGCGCGACCGACAACCCGCCGCCCTTGACGAACTGGATATCGAATCCTTCGCTCGATGCGACTCGCGCGACTTCGTCAACCGAAGCTGCCAGCGCGCGGTATAGGGCGACAGCCCGTTCCCGCCCGTAGGTTTTCGCGACGGCTCCGGGGCTGAGCGCAAAATTCGCCGTGCACCAGGAGCCGTTGCGCCCCGAAGCGCCGAAGCCGGCGATCTCGCTCTCGACGATGGCGATCTTCAAAGATGGCTGCCGCGCCAAGAGGTAATAGGCGGTCCAGAGCCCGGTATAGCCCGCGCCGAGGATCGCCACATCGACGTCGATGGAACCCGTCAAACCCGGCCGCGGCGTCAAATCGTCGCCGCAGGTTTCGAGCCAAAAACTGGTGGAGGCGTAATCTCTCATCGCATGCCGCCGCCAGCCGATCTCGAATTCCTCAGACCGTATCGCGCGGACATGTGATCGCGGCCGGCGTGCCCGGCGGCAGCGGGCGCGGGTCCACCTCCACGGCGCCGCGATTGATCCGCACGCGGTAGGTGACGAGTTTTTCGGTGAAAGGCGGCGGCGCGCAGCCATCCGCTAGCCGGTACTGATAGCCGTGCCAGGGGCAGGTCACGCAGCCGTCGATGATATGGCCTTCGCCGACCGGTCCGTTCTGATGGGCGCATAGATTGGTGAGCGCGCCGATCTGATTGCCGTCACGGAAGACGGCGATGCGCTCGCCGCCGGGCGCCGCGACAATGCGGGCGCCCTTATCCGGGATGGAGCGCGGCGGCCCCACGGAAATCCAGCCTTCGCCGCCCAATGCGGCGCCTTGGTCGATCGCCCGCCCGCGCCAACCGGCCACCAGGTGGAGCACCGTCACGGTGCCGAATCCGCACACCAGCATGAAAGGGATGAGCAAGGTGCGTTCGTATTGCATGATGCCGAGCGACACATGGATCACCACCAGCCCATAGGCGAGGTAAAGCGCCATGTGCAGGCCCTTCCAGATTCGCGGCGTCAGGAACTTCACCCAGAAATCGTGGCTGGTGGAGGCCATCAGGAACAGGATCAGCAGGGCGGCGAGCCCGAGCGCCTTGAAGGGGAAGCCGATGAATTTGCCGTAATCGCCCCAAGCCGTCATTTGCGCGACGAGCTCCGGCAATTTGTTCTGCACCAGGTACCAGTCCAGCAAGAGCCAGGCATGGAACGCCGCGACGCAGAACATCAACACCCCGAAATGGCGCCGGTTGTACAAAAGCGGGAGGAAGCGGGGGTTCAGCCGCGTCAGCGGGCCGATCGACAGGATCACGGTCAGCATGAGAAACGCGCAAGTGCCGAAAGCCCGAATCCAGATATCGATCGCGTCGGGATAACTCTGCGGCGGATGCAGCCGCCAATGGATCGCGGCAAAATCGCCGATGAAGAGCGCGACGGCGGCGAGCAGAATACCGTCATAGACGAGCTTGTCCCGGTTCCACTGCACGGCGCGGATGTCGAGGCTCATCGGCGCTCTCCTCTTGCGATGCTCAGACGGGAGGGGGACGCAGCCATAGCGCCAGCGCGAAGCCCAGCGCGACCGCCAGCGCCAAGAATGGCCAAAGCATGCGGTGGATGGATCGGTGAAATCGTCTCATCGGGTGCCGCCGGATTTCAGCCAGCGGACGAGCACATAGGGCCAAAGCGCGGTCGCGCCCGGCAGAAAAAGGATTCGGGCGCCGATGGTCACGGTCGCGGGACGCGGCAACACCTGCGTGACGCCGAAGCTCACGAAGCTAACGGCCGTGACGAGACCCACCAAGACATAAAGGGCAAGGCCATAAATCAGGATCATGGCTAGGACGGCTCTCCCTATTCGCCGGTTCCATAAGCTTGACCATAACGCCGCACAAGACAAGGGCGATCATCGGTTTCGCTTCATCCCGTAAGGCCGAGGAATGGCTTGAGCAAATTCCAGAAGCCATCGGGATCCTGAATATGCGGCGAATGTCCGCAATGAGGAAGCTCGACCAGCTTTGCCCCCGGGATGTTGGAAGCGAGTTCCTTCGACAAGGCAGGCGGCGTCGCGGTGTCGCGCAGTCCCACCACCACCAGCGTGGGATTGCGGATGTGCTTGATCTCGGCGCGCAAATCGAGCCTGGCCAAGGCGCGGCAGGCGGCGGCGAAATGTCCGGGATCGGCGCGCAACAAGGATGACCGGCGCTCGGCGGCGATTTCGGGATGGGCCTGGAGAAAATCCTCCGGGAACATGCGGGCGAGCGCGACCTCGACCACCGCCTTCATGCCGCCCTGTTCGACGCGCTCGGCCATCATGGCGAAGGCGGGCTTGCCGGCGTCGGGAATGGCGGCGCCGGTATCGACCAGCACCAGTTTGCCGAACTTGCCGCCGTGGCGCACCGCCAGCGCCACCGCGACGAAACCGCCGAAGCCGTTGCCGAGCACATCGGTCTCGGGACCGATCCCGAGGCGCGGAAAATGCGCCGCGATGCGGTCGGCGAAATCCTCGAGCCCCGGCCCGGCCGGGTCCGAGCCGCCGAAGCCGGGAAGATTCACCAGCGACACGCGCCGTTCGCGCGCGAAACGCGGCGCGATGCGGTCGAAAGCGGTGCGGTCCGAGAGCAAGGAGTGGAGCAGAACGAGGCCGCGCCCCTTGCCCATTTGCTCGACGTCGAGTTTCGCGCTGCTGTGCATCATCGATCGCGGTCCCTTTTAATCCGCGGCGAGCTGCCACGCGACTTGGCGCTTGTCGCCAAGTCGCCAAGCACAATGGGCCAATCCTCGCTGCTTGCCTCGCCCATGGCATTCGCCCGCCAATTCGTATAGCGTTATACGCAATAACGGCCCAAGGCCGTTGAGAATAAAATATCAGGGGGAGGTCAAGTCACATGTCCGCGATGGTCAATTCCGGCGCCCGTCTCGACCGGCTGCCGATCTCGTCTTTCCATTACCGCATCTTCTGGCTGATCGGCGCCGGCATGTTCTTCGACGGTTACGATCTCTATGTCGCCGGGCCGGTGCTCGGAACCACCTTGAAAACCGGCTTTTCCACCTTGCCGCAAAACGGCTGGTTCCTGTCGCTGACATTCATCGGCATGACGCTGGGCTCGCTCATGGCCGGGTTCCTCGGCGACCATTACGGCCGCCGCTTCACCTATCAATTCAACCTGGTGATCTTCGGGCTCGCCTCGCTCGCGGCCGCCTTCGCCCCCGACATCGATTGGCTCAACGCCTTGCGCTTCGTGATGGGGGTCGGGCTCGGCGCCGAGATCGTCGTCGGATACGGCACGATGACCGAATTCGTGCCGCCGCAGGTGCGCGGCAAATGGATGGCCTTCATGGCCTTCGTCGTGGTGTCGGGCCTGCCGGCGACCGCCATACTCGCCCGGCTCATCATTCCGAGCTACGGCTGGCGCCCGCTCTTCGTCATCGCCGGCATCGGCGCGCTGATCGTCTGGTATCTGCGCAAGAAGCTGCCGGAATCGCCGCGCTGGCTCGAAGCCAAGGGCAAGACGGACGAAGCCGAGGCGTTGATGCGGACGATCGAGAACGAGGTCTCCGGCGGCCAGAAGCTGCCGCCGCCTGCGATGCCGAAGCCTTTGCCGGCCTTCGCGCTTTCCTCGCTCGCCGGCCCGAAACTGCTGCCGCTCATGATCGTCGGCAGCGTCGTCCTCATCACCATCAACGCGCTGATCTTCGGCTTCGTCAATTGGCTGCCGAGCTTCTTCGTCAAACAGGGACTGAGCATAACCCAGTCGCTCAACTATACGCTGGTGATCATCTCGGGCTCGCTCATCGGCTGCGCCCTGGGCGCCTTTTCCGCCGACCGGCTCGGGCGCAAGTTCACCATCATCGGCGGGTCGGTCTGGTGCATCATCCTGGGGGCGATCTATCCCTTCATGAAGCAACCGGAAGCCGTGCTCGGAGTGGGATTCGTACTCATCATCGGGATTTACGTGCTCACCTCGATTCTTTATGGCGTCTATACCTCCGAGTTGTTCCCGACCGAGGTGCGGCTGCGCGCCAACGGCATCTGCAACATGTTCGGCCGCGGCGCCACCGTCGTCACGCCGCTGCTCGTGGTCGCTCTGTTCACCACTTATGGCCTGGTCGGCGTGCTGGCTATGATGATCGGGCTCTTGGTTATCCAGATCGTCGTGGTCGCTTTTTGGGGCATCGAGCCCGCCAAGCGCCGGCTCGAGGAGCTGGAAGAAGGCGAGGCGGCGAAGGCGTGACTCCGGGCGCAGGCGTGGACCGCCGGCCGAGGGCAAGGCCCGGACGCGCGCCGGCGCGTTGCTCAGCTATTCGCTCTACGGAAGCGGCAATGCATCGTGGCGCGCCGTGCTGGTTCATTCCCTGGCGATGGACCGGGATTTCTGGCGGCCGGTGGCCCAGGTCCTGGCGCCTCGGGCCGCGGTGCTGATCTATGATTGCCGTGGCCACGGCAAATCCGGCAAACCCGCCGGACCCTATACGGTCGAGGTCTTCGCCGATGATCTGGCCGATCTGCTCGATCATGTGGGCTGGGATTCGGCGCTGGCCGCCGGCGCTTCGATGGGGGGCTGCGTCAGCCTCGCCTTCGCCGCTTCGTATCCCAAGCGGGCGCGCGCCTTGGGCCTGTTCGACACCACCGCGTGGTACGGCGCCGATGCGCCCATGCAATGGGAGGAGCGTGCGCTAAAGGCGCTTTCCGCCGGTCTCGCCAGCATGGTGGAGTTTCAAACGACGCGCTGGTTCAGCGATGCGTTTCGCGCCCGCCATCCCGAAGTCGTCCGGCAATGCGTCGAGGTGTTTTTGCGCAACGATCTGCCGTCCTATGCCGCGAGTTGCCGCATGCTCGGCGCTTGCGATCTGCGCGCGAAACTGCCGGGAATGAAACTGCCGGCTGTGGTGCTGGTCGGCGAAGAGGATTACGCCGCACCCCCCGCCATGGCCGAGGCGCTGCATCGCGGCATTGCCGGATCGTCTTACGCGGTGATCAAGGGCGCGCGTCACCTCACGCCCTTGGAAGTGCCGGACCTGGTTGCGGACGCGCTGTCCCGTCTGCTCGATCAGGCCGCCTCGCGATGATGCCTTTCGATCTGGTCGAGCCGGGCTCGCTCGGCGAGGCTCTCGCCTTGCTCGATCCCGGCGATCCGTCGGTCAGGCCGCTGGCCGGCGGCACGGCGCTGATGCTGCTGATGAAATCGGGCCTGTTTCGCCCGAAGCGGCTCGTGAGCCTGCGCGCCGCGGGCGAGCGTTTGTCGCGGGTTAAGACCGGGACCGATGGCGGATTGCGCATCGGCGCGATGGTGCGGCTTTCGGCGCTCGAACGCGCGCCGGAGATTCACCGCGGCTTTCGCGTGATCGCGCGCACGCTGCGCACCTTGGCCAATGTGCGGGTGCGCAATGTCGCGACCTTGGGCGGCCATTTGGCGCATGCCGATCCGCACGCCGATCTGCCGCCGGTGCTGATCGCGCTCGGCGCTTCGATCGTCGCGGCGAGCCCTGTGGGCGAGCGGATCATTCCGGCCGAGCAATTCGCAACCGGAATCTACGAGACCGCGCTCAAAAGCGGCGAGCTGATCGTCGAGGTAACGCTGCCGCCGCCCGGTAACTGGCGCGCGGCTTATGCCAAATGCACCACGCGCTCGGCCGATGACTGGCCGGCGCTGGGCGTGGCGGTGGCGGTCGAGGCGGCGGGCACGGTGGTGAAAGAGGCGCGCGTGGTCATCGGCGCGGCGGTGGAGCGGCCTGTCCGGCTCAAATCGGCGGAAGATCTGCTGCGCGGCAAGAGCCTCGATATCGCGCTGATGCGGCGGGCGGGCGAGGCCGCGGCGGAAGAGGCCGATGTCGTGGCCGATATGCACGGCTCGGCCGCCTACAAGAAACAGCTAGTGAGAATCCATGTTGCGCGCGCGTTGCAGGCAGCCTGGCAGGACGGGGATGCCCGGCCATGACGGTGATTGCCAAATCCGGTCAGGTCGGGCGTTCGCTGCCGCGCGTCGAGGGCCGCGCCAAGGTCACAGGATTCGCCGAATACATCCACAATCTGCGCCTGTCCGGCATGCTGCACGCCAAGATCTTCCGCAGCCCGATCGCGCATGGCCGCATCCGGTCGATCGACACCGCGGCGGCGAAAGCGTGTCCCGGCGTCTTTGCGGTCTTCACCAGCGACGATGTCCGCCGGGTCATTCCCAACCCCTATTACGGCCCGGCCTTCCACGACCAGCCGATCCTGGCGATCGACAAGGTGCGGCACATCGGCGAACCAATGGCCGTGGTCCTGGCCGAAGACCCGCATGTGGCCGAGGAAGCGGCGCGGCTCATCGTTGCCCAATTCGATGAATTGCCGGCGGTGATGGACGAGGTCGAGGCGGTTTCGTCCAAGACCGTCGTCCACGACGTGCTCAAGCCGGCGGGAACTTTTCCCGATCTCAAGCATCTCGAAGGCCGCAAGGGCACCAACGTGGCGCTCGATTTCCAATTGCGGCGCGGCGACGCCAAGAAAGCATTTGTCGAGGCGGCGCATGTCTTCGAACACACCTTCCGCACCCAGCAGGTGATGCATACGCCTTTGGAGCCGATGGTGTCGGTTGCCGAGGCGGGCGAGGACCGGCTCACCATCCACACCGCTTCGCAAAGCCCGTCCTTCGTCCGCATCGAGATAGCGCGGCTCTTGGGCTGGCCGGAGAACCGCGTGCGCGTCAAGACCGCCTATCTCGGCGGCGGCTTCGGCGCCAAGCTTTATATCAAGCTGGAAGCGTTGGCGGCGGCGCTGGCCTTGTTGGCGCGGCGGCCGGTGAAGGTCTCGCTCGGCATGGACGAGCAGTTCTTCACCATCACCAAACACCCCTCGACATTCCGCATCAAGAGCGCGGTCGACCAGCAGGGGCGCATCACCGCGCGCGAATGCGAGGTGTGGTGGAACGGCGGCGCCTATGCCGACATTGGTCCGCGCGTGACCCAAAAATCGGGCTTCACGGCGGCCGGCCCCTACGACATCGACAATGTGCAGATCAATTCCTATGCGCTTTACACCAACCGGCCGCCGGCCGGCGCCTTGCGCGGCTTCGGCATTCCCCAGCTGGTCTGGGCCTATGAAAGCCACACCGATCTGATCGCGCGCGCGTTGAAAATCGATCCGCTCGAATTCCGCCGCAAGAACATCCTGCGCGAAGGCCGGCCCCAGGCCACCGGCACGGCGATGAAGGACGCCGCCATCGAACTGGTGCTCGAGCGTATCGCCGCGCGGCTCGACTGGCAGAAGCCGTTCGACCGCGGCACCAGTACGGTGAAGCGCGGGCGCGGCCTGGCCGTGGGGTTCAAGGCCTCGATCGCGCCCACCACCTCGGTCGCGATCGTCAACCTCTATGCCGACGGCAGCTGCGGGCTTTATTGCAGCACGGTCGATATGGGCCAGGGCTCGGACACCATCATGGCGCAGATCGCCGCCGAGGCGCTGAATCTTCCGGCCGAGTCGGTGAAGGTGGTGCATCCGGATACCGACGTCACGCCCTATGACATGGCGACGCTCGGCTCGCGCTCGACATATCACATGGGCCATGCGGTGCGGCTCGCCGCCGAGGATGCGCGCGCCAAGATCGAGGCGCTGGCGGCGGAGCTGGGCCTGCCGCGCGGCAGCAACGTGCCTTTGGCCGAGCTCTTCCGCAAGAAATACGGCATGCAGGCGGGCAACATCGTAGGCACCGGCAGCTTCGTGCCGAGCTATGCCTCGCCCGACCACGCCACCGGCCTCACGCCCAACGCCACGCCGTTCTGGATGGTGGGCGGCACCGGCGCCGAGGTGGAGGTCGACACCGAAACCGGCCAGGTGCGGGTACTCCGGCTCATCAACGTCGCCGATCTCGGCAATCCCATCAACCCGAAGATCGTCGAGACCCAGCTTTCCGGCGGCGCGATCATGCAGCTGGGCTTCACCCTGATGGAGAAGATGGAATTCCGCGACGGCCAGCTGCTCAATCCCTCGCTCGCCGATTACAAGATTCCCGGGATGCGCGACCTGCCCGCGCGGATCGAGAACGAAGCGGTGGCGACGGTGCAGCACAGCGGACCCTATGGCGCGAAAGGCGTGGGCGAGAGCGCGACCTTCGGCGTCTCGCCGGCCATCGCCAACGCCATCGACGACGCGGTCGGCGTGCGCCTGATGGAATTGCCGATGACGGCCGATGCGGTTTACGCCGCGTTCGAGCGGGGGAAAAAGACATGAGCGCGAGCCCGCGGCGGATCACCTTTACCCTCAATGGCGCGGCGGTCTCGGCCGAGGTTGCGACCCACGAGACGTTGCTCGAGGTTCTGCGCGAGCGGTTCTCGCTGTTTGGCGCGCGCGAGAGTTGCGGCCAAGGCCTGTGCGGCTGCTGCACCGTGCTGGTCGACGGCCGCGCGGTCTCGGCCTGCCTCGCTTTCGCTTGCTTGGCCGATGGCGCACGCATCGAAACCATCGAGGGTCTCGACCGGACGGGCGGGCTCGATCCGGTGCAAGAGGCGTTCCTGGAATGCGGCGCCTTCCAATGCGGTTTCTGCACGCCCGGATTCGTCTTGATGGCCAAGCAGTTACTGGACGAGCACCCGGCGCCCAGCGAAGACGAGATTCGCCACTATCTTTCTGGTAATCTTTGCCGTTGCGGCGCTTATCCGGAAATCATCGAGGCCGTGAAAGTCGCCGCACGCAAGCGGAAGGGCACGTCGCCCTCATAACCGCGCAACAGGGGAGGAAATTGTCATGAGCATCAATGCCGCCGCCGCAAGTCCGTGGTATCGCTCGCTCAACCGCAGCCAGTGGAACACGCTGTTTGCGGCCAATCTGGGCTGGCTGTTCGACGGCTATGAGGTCTATGCGCTGATTCTGACGGTCGGCGTGGCGCTTCATCAGCTGCTCGACCCGAGCCAATACGGACAGATCCCGTTTTATGCCGGGGCGACCATCGCCATCACGCTGTTCGGCTGGGGCGTCGGCGGCATGATCGGCGGCGTGCTCGCCGATTATATCGGCCGCAGGCGCACCATGATGCTGGCGATTCTGGCCTATTCGCTGATGACCGGCTTGAGCGCGCTGTCGTGGAGCTGGCTCTCCTTCGCGCTGCTGCGCTTCGTGGTCGGCGTCGCCATCGGCTCGGAATGGGCGACCGGCGCGTCGATCACCGCCGAGCTGTGGCCCGACAAGGCGCGCGGCAGGGGCGCGGGATTGATGCAATGCGGTCTCGGCATCGGCTTCTTCACCGCCTCGCTGGTGTGGGTGTTCGTCAGCCCCCATGGCCCCGATGCGTGGCGCTACATGTATCTGATCGGGATATTGCCCGGCCTGTTCACGTTGTGGATCCGGCGCGGCATTCCCGAATCGCCGGTGTGGGAGCGCAGCAGCGAACGCCGCAAGGCGGCGGTGGCGCGCAAAAAGCGCGGCGACCGGCTCGATGCGGCCGATCACGGGTTGACCCGCTTCACTTTGGCCGAGCTGTTCGCCGATCCGAAAGTCCGCGGGCGGCTGCTGATCCTGTTCCTGATGTCGTTGACGACCACGCTCGCCTGGTGGGGCATCTCGAGTTTCGTTCCGCCCTATGTCGCCTCGGTCGCGGCCAAGGCCGGCCTGCCCGGGCCGGTTTGGGCGGGCTATACCGGCATGGCCTACAATCTCGGCGCCATCGCCGGCTATATAAGCTTGGGATTCTTCGCCGATGTGGTGGGGCGCAAGCCGGTGGTGATGGTGTTCTTCGCCGCGGCGCTGGTCATGACGCCGGTGCTGTTCCTGTGGACCAGCGATCTCAACCTGCTGCTGCTTGCGGCCTGTGTGAACGGCTTCTTCACCCTGGGACAATATTCCTGGATGCCGGTGTGGTTGCCGGAACTGTTCCCGACCCGGGTGCGAGCGACCGGCCTCGCTTTCGTCTTCAACACGCCGCGCTTCATCGCCTGCCTCGGGCCGCTGACCGCCGGCGCGCTGATCGCCAATTTCGGCGGTTTCGGCAACACGGCGGTGACCATCAGCCTGATCTACGTGCTGGGCTTCTTCGCCACGCTCTTCCTGCCCGAGACCAGGGGCAAGCCGCTGCCGGAGAATATCTAGCCGGGTATCTCGGCGTCACCGCGACAGATCGGCCGAGACGTATTCGGGCTGGCTGAGGCTGCGCGTCAGGTGGAAATCGATCAGGCTGTTGCCTTGCTCGATCTCGAAGGCCACCGGCGCGCCGCCATCGTCCATCCAGACGATGTCGTGCTTGCGGCCGATGATGTCGTATCGGTGAAGCTTGAGATCCGCGCCGTCGATGGTGACGTCGACCTGCCCGCTATCGTTGACGCTGACGGGAAAGAACTCGCCGGTCTTGGTCGACATCATCACGTCGGATTCGAACACCTTGAGCGACCAGGGATTGGAAGGATGGACGTTCGCCGGCGCGGTGAAGACGCCATCGGACGTGGTGATGACGAAGTTATTGCCTTGCGCCTCGCCACGGACTTCGAGATCGACGCCGTTCGTGGTGGTGACGCCTTTGAAAGCGATCATGCGGTTGCCGAGCCACCGCTCGGTGCGCTCCGCTTCCTGCCGGAACACGACGATGCCGAGCAGCTTGACCACGACATGCAGCTCGGTCGTCACTTCGGTCTTGTCGCCGATCTTGTCGATGATGTTGGTATAGCTGCCGACATCGCCGAAGGTCGGATGGACGATCCGGTATTCGTAGATTTGCCGCGAGGCGTTGGCGGATAGCGGAAAAAGCGCCGCTGTCGCGCCAAGGATCGCGGCACAGGCAAAAATAATGCGTGACCGATTCATGACCGCCCCGTTCGCACGCCGACATTTTACACGAAGTGCCGCGCCGGGGGTAGCGGGGACAGGCCGGTCCGGACGGTCTTCGGAAATTCCACCGTTTTGCCGCCACCCCGATTGTGAGCCGGTTTTTGGCCATTTAAGGGAATGCCGGTGGCGCGAAAGTGACTTCTCGGTCGCGCCCTCTGGCCTAGAATAACGGCGGCAGGCAGCGATGGTCCGGGGCAAGAACCATTCACATGGCGGCGGCGGCAGGGATGCCGCCGCTTATGACGATTTTTGGCGCTTCTACCTGCGCGCCCACGCCAATCCGAGCCTGCGCATCTGGCATTATTTCGGCACGGCACTGGCGGTGTGCGCGTTGTGCGGACTGGCCGCGACGGCAAGCGGCTGGTTCCTCGTTTTGGCGGTCGGCGGCGGCTATGGACCGGCCTGGATCAGTCATTTTTTCATCGCGCAAAATCGCCCGGCGACTTTCGATCACCCGCTATGGTCGCTGATCAGCGATTTCCGCATGTTCTGGCTCTGGCTCGCCGGCGGACTCGACAGCGAACTGGCCAAGGCGGGCGTGCCGGTTCGCCGCCAGCGGTGAATACCGTCATCTTCTCATTTTCGCCATAAATCACTTATACTTATGGTTTGAGGGCCCAAAAGAGGCCTGTCCGCAAGCATGGGGGCTTGATGTTGGATTCGTATCTGGACAGCCACGGCGATGCGCCGTGGTCGATGAAGGACATCCCCTATCACACGCTCGACCGCGAGATGGTGCGGGACGACGCGCTGCTCCTCTATATCATCGCCTCCGCCTCTTTCATCGAGATCACCTCGGACCACTACACCAGGAACCTGATCGCCTTCTT
>CAVXKY010000007.1:0-52500 GCA_963762425.1 uncultured Alphaproteobacteria bacterium
AGCCGGGGCTTGTTCCGGGCATCCATGCCATCCTGTCATTGCGAGCCGCGAGCGGATGCGAAGCGGCGAAGCAATCCAGAGACGGTGCGGATGATTCTGGATTGCTTCGGCCGCTTCGCGGCCTCGCAATGACGGCGAGGTAACGTGGTCGATAGCATTAAGAAAAGCGCCTCACCCTGAGCCCTTACCCTGAGCTTGTCGAAGGGCGAAGGGCGCACGACGCTTATCCAACATCAAGGCTGGCGCCCTATTGGGGCTCGAAGGTCACGACCACGCCCGAGGCGAGGTCGCTCGGCTGCGCCATCGAGGTCTCGAAACTCTCGCTGCCGCCGGGCGGCAGGCTCGCCTGGTCGGGCGAGAACGTCCAGGAGGCGACCGTATTGTTCTTGGCGTCGTGCAGGGTCACCCGCAATCGCGGCACCACCTGCAACGCGGATGATGAATTGACGATCTGGCCGCTGATCACCAGCACCGGAATGTTGTTTTCCACCGCGCGCTTGGGCGCCAATCCCTGGATGACCAGCCCGCCGCCGGCCGGAGCCGGAGTCTGAGTCTGGGTCGGGCTCTGGTTCGTGGCCGGGCCCTGAGTCTGGTCCGGCTGCGCCTGTTGCAGCGGCGCCAGAGTCGGCTGACGCTGGAACACCTGGAGCGGCGAGGTCAGCAGCGATTCGAGACGGGCATAGAGCGGCCGCGTCGCCGGCACATGCGCCATGATGCGCGCGCGCTCCAGGATGACGAACGCCGCGGCGCCCATGCCCAGCACCGCCAGCACCAGAAACAGGATCGCCAAGGTCTTGCCCCAGCCGCCGCCGGGGTGGCGCTGCCGCGTCACCACCGGCAGGCCGCGGCGCTCGCCAGGCAAGGGCGGCGGCGCTTCGGGCTCGGACAAATCGACGCGCAGCGGTTCTCCCGCCGGCGGCGCTTCGTACCAGCTGTGGCCGCATTGGCTGCAACGCACCATCCGGCCGGTCGCGCCGAGGTTCTTCTCGTCGACCAGATAGCGGGTGGAACAGGCGGGACAGGTAACGATCATGGCATTTCCATGGCTGGCCCGTTTATAGGGCGTTGCGGCCTTTGCGGGCAAGCGCGCGACATGTCATCCTTGGCGGCGATGGTGCGGTTCGAGAATGTCGGCATGCGATACGGCCGGGGGCCGGAGGTGCTGCGCGACATCTCCCTGAGCCTCGAGCCGGGCTCGTTCCATTTCCTCACCGGCCCTTCGGGCGCCGGCAAGACCACCCTGTTGCGCCTGATCTATATGGCCCAACGCCCGTCGCGCGGCCTGATTTCGCTGTTCGGCAAGGATCTGTCGGGCCTGGCGCGGCGCGAACTTACGCCCTTGCGGCGCAGGATCGGCATCGTATTCCAGGATTTCCGCCTGATTCCGCATCTTTCGGCCTTCGACAACGTGGCGTTGCCGTTGCGAGTCGCCGGAACGCCCGAGTCGAAGCTGCGCGGCAATGTGCGCGATCTGCTGGAATGGGTCGGATTGGCCGACAAGCTCGACGCGCGGCCTCCGACCCTGTCGGGCGGCGAGCAGCAGCGCATCGCCATCGCGCGCGCGGTCGTCGGACGCCCCAGTCTCTTGATCGCCGACGAACCCACCGGCAATGTCGACGACGCCATGGCCGTGCGGCTTCTGCACCTGTTCGAGCAAATGAACAAGCTCGGCACCACGCTGGTGATCGCCACCCACAATGCGGGCCTGGCGGCGCAATCGGGCCGTCCGGTGCTGCATCTCGAAAACGGCGAATTGATGCGCGCGCCCATCCCGGCCGCACGGGTAGCCGCGTCATGAAAGGCCCCAGCCCCGCCATTCCCTTCGACCGCGGCGGCGCCGCGCGCTTCATGCCCTGGCTGGTGGCGCTGATGGTGTTTCTGGCCGCGTTGTCGCTGGCCGCGGTGATGACGCTGCAACACGCGCTCGAAGGCTGGGATGCGAGCCTCGCCGGCTCCCTCACCGTCGAGCTGCCGCCGGTCACAATTGCCCCGCCGACGCCGGCGAACGCCGGCAAAATAAAAGTCCAGCAGGCCGGCCAAAATAATAATGATTTGGCGGCGGCGTTGGCGCTGTTGCGCGCCACGCCCGGCATCAACAGCGCCCAGCCGCTCGGCCGCGACGACGTCGCCCGGCTGATCGCGCCCTTCCTCGGCAACGCGCTTTCGCCCGAGGATCTCGAACTGCCCCGGCTGATCGATGTCCGGATCGACCCCAAATCCCCGCCCGATCTGGCCGTGCTCCAGTTGAAGCTGATCGCGATCGCGCCCGGAGCGGCGATCGACGACCACCGGCTGTGGCTCGACCGGCTGTTCCTTTTCGCGCGCTCAGTCCAGCTCACCGCGCTGGTCATCCTGGCGCTGATTGGCATCGTGGCGGTGCTGACGGTGATGTTCGTCACCCGCACCGGCCTTTTGGTCCACCGCGAGGCGATCGAGCTGTTGCATCTGATGGGCGCGCGCGACGGCTATATCGCGCATCAGTTCGAGCGCGAGGCGCTGCGCCTGGGATTGGCCGGCGGCGCCGCCGGATTGTTGTTGGCGGGATTGGCGCTGCTGGCGCTTGGCCACGCCGCCGAGGCGTCCGCCTTCCTGGGCGACGCGGTCAATCTCATTCCCGCGCTTCATTTGAAGGGCTGGAACTGGCTGGCGCTGGCGGCCTTGCCGCTGGCGGCGGGGCTGGTCGCCGGGCTGACGGCGCGGCTCACCGTGCTGGCCAGGCTGCTGCGCCTGCCGTGAGGAAACCATGAAACGCCTGTTCCAGCTTTTGCTCGTGCTCGCGGCGCTCTGGCTCGGCGGCCTGGTCTATTTCGCGGGGCAGATTCCGGACAGCGTCGCCGATCCCGACAGCCAGACCGACGCCATCGTCGTGCTTACCGGCGGCAGCCAGCGGATCGAAACCGGGCTCCAGCTGCTGGCGGCGGGCAAGGCCAAGATGCTGTTCATCTCCGGCGTCAATATCGGCGTCGACGTGCCCAAGCTGCTGCGGAATGCGGGCGCGGACGAGACCCTGGCCGACAAGATCGTGCTGGGCCACGAGGCCGCCTCCACCCGCGGCAACGCGCTCGAAACCGCCGGCTGGATGCGCGAACAGGATTTCCATTCGCTGCGGCTGGTGACCTCGGCCTATCACATGCCGCGCAGCCTGCTGGAATTCTCCGCCGCCATGCCGGACATAACCATCACGCCCAACCCGGTCTTCGCCGAAAACGTCAAACAGGGCGAATGGTGGGCCTGGCCCGGCACGGCGAGCCTGATCGCCGAGGAATACGTCAAATATCTGGTGGTGCTGTTGCGGCAAAGCCTGCCCGCCCCGGCGAAATAAGGGGCGCGCCTTTGCTCCTGCTGCGCTCGGCGGTCTATCACATCGCTTTCCTGATTTGGACGGTTTCCCTCGGGATCGCAGGGCTGCCGCTGTTGCTGGGCCCGCGCCGCGGCGTGATGGTTTTCGGCACCTTCTGGTCGCGCGGCGTTCTGGTTTTGCTGCGCACCATCTGCGGGCTCGGCTACGAACTGCGCGGGCGCGAGCATCTGCCCGATGGGCCCGCCATCGTCGCGATGAAGCATCAATCGGCCTGGGAAACCTTCGCGACCCCGGTGCTGTTCGAGGATGCGGCGTCGGTGATCAAGCGCGAACTCGCCTGGGTGCCGTTCTACGGCTGGTACACGATGAAGGCGGGTTCGATCGCGATCGACCGCGGCGCCGGCGCGCGCGCGCTGAAGCGCATGGTGGCGGCGGCTTCCCGGGTCAAGGCCCAGGGCCGCAAGATCACGATCTTTCCCGAAGGCACGCGCGGCGCCGTGGGCGAGACCAAGCCTTATCTCCCGGGCGTGGCCGCGCTGTACCAGTTTCTCGATCTGCCTTTGGTGCCGGTGGCGCTCAATTCCGGCCTCTTCTATAAGCGGCGGGGATTCCTGCGCCGGCCCGGCACCGTGCTGATCGAAATCCTGCCCGCCATTGCTCCCGGTCTCGAGCGCCACGCCATGATGGAAAAACTGCGGACCGAGATCGAAACCGCGACATCTCGGCTGGTGGAAGAGACGCGGGCCTCCTAGCCGACATTGCGAGGCCGCCCAGTTTTCAAATATCGGGGCGGCCGAAGCAATCCAGCTTCCACTGGGGCGTTTCTGGATTGCTTCGCCTCCGGCTCGCAATGACAACAGGGATTGTCCTTGCGACGCCGTCCCCTGCGACACCTGCTACGGCATCCCCTGTGCATAACCCTGGGGATTGTCACATTTGACCGAAGCCCCAGCCCCAGGTGGATAGCGGGGACAAGAGCTTTCCGGTCCCGGTGGAAAACGGATAGGGAACGGACTATATTAGGCCTTGAAGCCGCGCGCCTTTAACGCGCGGCGCTTTTGTCGCCCCATAAAACCAGGACTCGTACGCCCATGCCCGCCATCGCCTCGATCTCGCAGCAGATCTGGGACATGAAATACCGCCTCAAGGGCCCCGATGGCGCCGCTGTGGATAAGACCATCGAGGACAGCTGGCGGCGCGTCGCCAAGGCTCTGGCCGAACCCGAACGCGATCCATCCCTCTGGGCCGGGCGTTTCTACCAGGCGCTGGCTGATTTCAAGTTCCTGCCGGCCGGGCGCGTGCTCGCCGGCGCGGGCAGCGGGCGCAGCGTCACCCTCTTCAACTGCTTCGTCATGGGTACGATCCCGGACGACATGTCCGGCATCTTCGAGAATCTGCGCGAGGCCGCGCTCACCATGCAGCAGGGCGGCGGCATCGGTTACGATTTCTCGACGTTGCGGCCCAAGGGCGCGCCGGTGAAGGGCGTCGGCGCCGACGCCTCGGGCCCGCTTTCCTTCATGGACGTGTGGGACGCGATGTGCCGCACCATCATGAGCGCGGGTTACCGCCGCGGCGCGATGATGGCGACGTTGCGCTGCGACCATCCCGACATCGAGGAATTCATCGAAGCCAAGCGCGCGCCCGGCCGCTTGCGCATGTTCAATCTTTCCGTGCTTGTCACCGACGCCTTCATGCAGGCGGTGAAGGAAGACGCGCCCTGGGAGCTGACCTTCGCCGGCGAGACCTTCAAGGTGCTGAAGGCGCGCGAGCTGTGGGATTCGATCATGCGCGCCACCTATGCTTACGCTGAGCCGGGCGTGATCTTCATCGACCGCATCAACCGTCTCAACAACCTCCATTACTGCGAAACCATCAACGCCACCAACCCGTGCGGCGAGCAGCCGCTGCCGCCTTACGGCGCGTGCCTGTTGGGCTCGATCAATCTGGCGGCGCTGGTGTTGGAGCCATTCACCGATAAGGCGCGGCTCGATTTGGCCGAGCTCGAAAAGCTGGTGCCGCTGGCCGTGCGCATGATGGACAACGTGGTCGATGCCTCGCGCTTCCCGCTGAAGGCGCAAGCCGAAGAAGCCAAGGCCAAGCGGCGCATCGGCCTGGGCGTCACCGGCGTGGCCGACGCGCTGATCCTGTGCGGCCAGCGTTACGGCTCGGCCAAGGCGGTGGGTTTGACGGAGAGCTGGCTCAAGGCGGTCGAACGCAGCGCCTATCTCGCCTCGGCCCAACTCGCGGCCGAGAAAGGCGCCTTCCCGCTTTACGACAAGGAGAAATATCTGGCCGGCGAGAAGATCAAGCGCCTCGACCCGGACGTGCGCGAGGCGATCGCCAAGCACGGCATCCGCAACGCCCTGCTCACCTCGATCGCGCCCACCGGAACGATTTCGATTTTCGCCGACAACGTCTCCTCGGGCATCGAGCCGGTGTTCAGCTTCAAATACAGCCGCAACGTGCTGATGCCGGACGGCTCAAGGCGCGAGGAAGAGGTGAGCGACCACGCCTACCGCCTCTATCGCCGCTTGAAGGGCGATGCCGCTCCTTTGCCCGGCTATTTCGTCGACGCGCAATCGCTCGCGCCCTCGGACCATGTGGTGATGCAGGCGGCGGCGCAGAAATACGTCGACAGCTCGATCTCCAAGACCATTAACGTGCCGGCGGATTTCCCGTTCGAGCGTTTCAAGGACGTCTATCTCCAGGCCTACGAGCTGGGCTGCAAGGGCTGCACCACCTACCGCCCGAACGAGGTCACCGGCGCGGTGCTGGAAGTGAGGAAGGAATCGCGGCCGGCGCACCAGGCCGAATTGCCGCTGCTGGCGCCGAAGCCGGCGGCCAAGCCCGCCGACGTCTACGAGGCCGGCGGCGTCGTTTACATGACCCAGCCCTTGAACCGGCCCGGGGAACTCACCGGCAAGACCTACAAGATTTCCTGGCCGCAAAGCGAACACGCGCTTTACATCACCATCAACGACATCGTCCAGGACGGCCGGGTGCGGCCGTTCGAGATCTTCGTCAATTCCAAGAACATGGAGCATTACGCCTGGACCGTGGCGCTGACGCGCATGATCAGCGCGGTGTTCCGCCGCGGCGGCGACGTCTCCTTCGTGGTCGAGGAATTGAAGGCGGTGTTCGATCCGCGCGGCGGCGCCTGGATGGGCGGGCGTTACGTGCCCTCGCTGCTGGCGGCGCTGGGCGACGTGATCGAACAGCACATGATCGAGATCGGATTCATCCAGCCGCGCTCCGCGCCGGCCCCGGTCGAGGCGCTGCGCCAGGTGGTCAATCTGCCCGAAAGCGGGCCCAATGCCGCGTTCGGCATGGGCCAATGCCCCAAATGCGGCGAGGCCGGGCTGATGCGGGTCGAGAATTGCGACCAGTGCACCTCCTGCGGCTATTCGAAGTGCGGCTGAGCCGCTACAGCGCGTAAAGCGCCACTTTCTTCTCGTCCCAGGCGATCCCCAGCCCCGGCCCGCGCGCCGAAACCATACCGTTTTCCGGCAACACCTTCTCGGCCAGGATCGCCCCGGCGGTATCGAGATATTCGAGCCAATGCGCGGTCGGCGTCACCGCCAGCAGATGCGCGCTGGCCTCGACGAAGATGTGGCTCGAGACCGGCAGGCTCGCGGCCTCGGCCAGGCCGGCGGCGCGCAACCAGCCGGTGACGCCGCCGATTTTCATCACGTCGAGCATGGCGAAATCGCTCGCGCCGGCCGCCGCCGCCTTGGCCAGATCGCGCGGAAACCACCAATTCTCGCCGGTCTGGATGCGCGCGCCGGTCGAGGCGCGCACCCGCGCATGGCCGGCGAAATCCTCATGCGCCACCGGCTCCTCGACCCAATGGAGATCGTAACGCGAAAGCCGGTCGATCCGCCGGCAGGCCTCGGGCGGGTCGAGCGACTGGTTGAAATCCACCATCAGCGCCACCTCGGGCCCGATCATGCCGCGCACCGCCTTGACCGCCGCCTCGTCGCGCTCGAGCGGGCCGCCGCCGAGCTTGATCTTGATGCCGCGAAAGCCGCGTTCGACCGATTGGCGGATATCGTGCTCGTCCTCGCGGGGATCGACGATGCCGTAGCTGTCATAGGCCTTGAGCGGGACAACCGCGCCGCCCAAAAGCCGCGCCAGCGGCCAGCCCGCCGCCTTGGCCAGCGCGTCCCAAAACGCCATGTCGAGGCCGGACACCGCCATGCCGACCAGCCCTTCCCAGCCCAGGAGCCGGAATCGGATGTTGAATTCCTGCTGCAACGCCACCGGCGCGACTTGCTTGCCAACCAGGCTTTCGCCGATCGATTCCACGAGCCGGACGAGGGGCACCAGCGTCACCGGGGTGTAGCCGAAAATATAAGCGCTTCCCGTGACGCCCTGCTCGGTCGCGATATCGATCAGCACCAAGGGCGCGTTGGGGATGGTGCCGACGGCGGTGCGGATCGGGCGCGGCAGCGGCGCCGCCACCGCGCGCGCGGTCACTTTCCGGATGGTCAGGGCGTTCTCGTCCATGGCCGCCTTTGTAGAAGGGCCGGAGCCTTGGCGTAAATTCACTAATCGGTATACCATCCTGATCGCCCATGCCGAGGCCGGACCGCCGCCTGACGCGCCAGCGTATTCTCGACACCGCCTACGGCTTGTTCTACCGGCGGGGTTATTCGCGCGTCGGCGTCGATGCCGTCGCCGCCCAGGCCGGCATCACCAAACGCACGCTCTACAACCATTTCGCCAGCAAGGATGCGCTGCTGGCGGCGGTGCTCGACCGCCAGCACGCGATGGCGCTCGAACGCATCGCCCAGTGGGGGCGGCGTCTGCCCCGCGATCCGCGCGCCATGCTCGACCGGCTGTTCGGCGATCTGGCCGGCTGGGCGGCGCAGCCGCGCTGGACCGGCACGGGCTTCACCCGCCTGGTGATGGAACTGGCCGATCTGCCGGGACATCCGGCGCGCGCCATCGCCCGGCGGCACAAGGCGGCGATCGAGGCCTGGCTCGCCGGCGAATTCGCGCGCCGCCAGGTGGCCGGGGCGGCGGAGCGCGCCCGGCAGACCATGATCCCGCTCGAAGGCTGCCAGGTCATGATGCTGATTCAGGACGACCGCAATTACGCCAAAATCGCGGCGCGCGCGGCCAAGCGGCTGTTGCGATAGTCGCGCGTTTTGCCGTCAAGCCTGTCGACCGGGCGGGACCAGCCGACCTATAGTCCGCCCATGCGCCGCATCATCCTCTGGTTGCTTGCCCTCCTCGTCATCGCCGCCGCCGCCGCTTATTGCGGCTACTGGTATTACATGGCGGGAAAGATTTCGCGCCGGCATCGATCCCTGGGCCGAGGCGCGCCGGGCCGAGGGCTATGATCTGCATTGGGACGGCGTTTCGGTCGGCGGCTTCCCGTGGGGCTTCCGCCTCCGCTTCGACAATTTCTTCATCGCTTCGCCCAAGCCGCTGCCTTACCAGGCGAGCGCCGATGCCATGGTGTTCGATTCGGGCCCGTGGAATTTGCAAGCCTGGCGCTTCGCCGCGCCCGGCGGCGCCAAGCTCGATCTGCTGCTGGCTTCGGCGGGATTCGACGCCGACGGTCTTTCGGGCGACGTGACCCTGCCGCTCGATCCGGAAGGCGCGCTCGACATCGACGCGCTCAACCTGTCCGGGCGCGGGATCGCCGAGGGCTGGAAAATCGGCGAGCTGCGCCTGGGCTTGTCCCAGCCGGCCAAGCCGCCGGTCAGCGACACCGATCCCTTCCTCGATCTCTCCGTGACATTGTCGCATGTCGTCTTGCCGCAGGGCGTGGCCCCCTTGAGCGACACCATCCAGGAGATTTCGGCCATCGCCTCGGTCGACGGCGCGTTTTTCCCCGGTCCGCTCGCCCCGGCCCTCACCGCCTGGCGCGACCGCGGCGGCATCGTTGAATTGCAGTCGGTGCATCTGCGCTGGGACGCGCTCGACCTTTCGGCCAACGGCACCGGCGCGCTCGACGCAAGGCTCCAGCCCATCGCCGCGCTCACCGCGACACTCGAGGGCCAGGATGCGATCGTCGACGCCGCCGTGGGCGCTAGCGTCATGCGCCCGCAGGACGGCGATCTGGCCAAGATGGTGCTGGGATTGCTCGCCAAGCCCGGCCCGGACGGGCAGAAGCAGATCACCGCCCCGTTGACGGTGCAGGACAACCGGCTCTATCTCGGCCCCGCCCGGGTGGCGCGCGTGCCGGTGATTAATTGGGAATAACCGCGTAGCACAGGCCGCGCAGAGGCGCGGCCGTCGTGCGAAGCGAAGAAGAATCAGCCCGCGTAGCACAGGCCGCGCAGGGGCGCGGCCGTCGTGCGAAGCTAAATTAAGCTTTCGGCGCTTGGTCCCTGGCGAACATGCCGTATTGCCGCTCGATCTCGGCAACCGAGATGCGGTAATCGGCGAACACCTCGTTGCGGCCTTTCGCCTGGGCGAGCTTGTGCCTGGCGTGTTCGCGCCAGCGTTTCACCGCCTCTGCGTCGCGCCAGAAGGACAGCGACAACAGCTTGCCCGGCTTATTGAGGCTGCGGAAGCGTTCGACCGAAACGAACCCGTCGATCTTTTCCAGATCGGCTTTGAGCGCGGCGGCGAGATCGAGATAATCCACCTCGCGCCCGTCTTTCGGTTCGACCTCGAAAATGACGGCATGCATGTTTTTCTCCTTGGCTTCGCAAGACGCCCCGCGTAGCAAAGGCCGAGGACCGAATCTTAAGGCCCGAGGCCGTCTTGCGAAGCGAAATAATTACGCCTGCTTCGCATCCACAATCGACTTGCGGATGGCGCGGGTGCGGGTGAACACCTCTTCGAGCTTCTTGCCCTCGCCGTGGCGGATGGCGCGCTGCAACGCGGTCAAATCCTCGCTGAAACGCTGCAGCATCTCCAGCACCGCCTCGCGGTTGTTCAGGAACACGTCGCGCCACATGATCGGATCGCTGGCGGCGATGCGCGTGAAATCGCGGAAGCCGCCGGCCGAGAATTTGATGACCTCGGAGCGGAGCGATTCCTCGAGCCCGCTCGCCGTGCCGACGATGGTGTAGGCGATGAGATGCGGCAGATGCGAGGTGATCGCCAGCACCTTGTCGTGATGCTCGGCGTCCATCGCCACCACTTTCATCCCCGCCTGTTCCCACAGCTTTTTCACCGTCGACACCGCCCCGGCGTCGCCGCCGGGAATGGGCGTCAAGACGCACCAGCGGTCCTGGAACAGCTCGGCAAAGCCCTTCTCCGGGCCGGAAAACTCGGTGCCCGCCACCGGATGCCCCGGCACCAAATGCACGCCCTTGGGCAACACGGGCTGCAAATCCCGGATCACCGCCTGCTTGACCGAGCCGACATCGGTGACGATGGCGCCGGGCTTGAGCGCGGGCGCGATGCGTTTCCCGATCTCGGCATTGGCCGACAACGGCACCGCCAGCACGACCAAATCCGCATCCTTCACGGCAATCGCCGGGTCGTCGGTGACGCTATCGGCGAGCTTCAGCCGTTTCACCGCCTCGAGGGTTTCTTTCCGCCGCGCGCAAGCCGAGATTTTCCCGGCGAGCTTGTCGCGGATCATCACCCGGGCGAGCGACGAGCCGATCAGGCCGATGCCGATGAAGGCCACCTTTTGGAACATGGGTTGGCTCACGAGGCGAGCCTCTTGGCTTGGGCCCATTCCTTGGCGGCATCGGCCACTTCCTTCATCTCGCTTTCGGTGCCCACGGTGATGCGGACCCAGTCTGGCAGGTTATAGGCCGCCATGCGCCGCGCGATGATGCCGCGCGTCTTGAAGAAGGCCAGCGCCGCGTCGGCGGCCTTCGCGTCCGCGCCGAAACGCACCAGCACGAAATTGGCGACGCCCGGCGAAACTTCGACCCCGGAAGATTTCAGCGCCTGTTCGAGCCAGGGGCGCCAGGTGTCGTTATGCGCGCGCGCGCGCGCGAACGCGGCCTTGTCTTCGAGCGCCGCCAGGCCCGCCGCCTGGGCCGGGGTATTGACGTTGAAGGGATTCCGCACGCGGTTCAGCACGTCGGCGATTTCCACGCTGCTATAGGACCAGCCCAGGCGCAACGCCGCGAGCGCGTAAATTTTCGAAAACGTCCGCGTCATCACCACGTTGGGCGCGGCGCTTGCCAGCTCGATCCCCGGCTCGTAATCGTTGCGGCTGACGAATTCGGCATAGGCCGCGTCGATCACCAGCAGCACATGGGGCGGCAGCCCGGCCTGGAGCCGTTTCATCGCGTCGCGCGGGATATAGGTCCCGGTCGGGTTGTTGGGATTGGCGATGAACACGATCTTGGTTTTCGCGCCGACGCGTTTCAGCGTCGCGTCGACGTCGAAGGTCAAATCCTTCTCCGGCACCGCGATGGGCGTCGCCCCGGCCGACAAGGCCGCGATCGGGTACATCAGAAATCCGTGGCGGCCGTACAGCACCTCGTCGCCCGGCCCGGCATAGGCGCGCGCCAGCAAGCCGATCAACTCGTCGGAGCCCGCGCCGCAGACGATGCGCGAAGAATCGAGGCCGTGCATCTTGCCCAAGGCATCGCGCAACTCGGCGCAACCGCCATCGGGATAGCGGTGGATTTCGCCCGCCAGCGCCTTATAGGCGGCGACCGCCTTGGGGCTCGGCCCGAGCGCGCTTTCGTTCGAGGAGAGCTTGATCGGGTTCCGGTTGCCGGGGATTTTCGCTTCGCCGCCGATGTAAGGCGCTATCTCGAGAATGCCCGGGCGCGGGGTCGGGCCCTCCTGCTTGCGGGTTTTACCGGTCATGGCGACGACCCGGGCCGCGCCGGCTCTTTCGGCCCCAGCTCCTGCGCCGAAAACGGCCGCGCATAGAACCCCAGCGCCGAGGTCCGGGCGCGCGTCTCGCCGCCGGGCGGGGTCAGGTTTTGCAGCCGCGCATCCTCGGGCGCCACCCCTTCGTCGATCTCGACCAGCCCAGCGGTGGCGCCGCCGCCCACCCGCGCCATCGCCAACAACGTCGCCGGCAGCTTTGCATTCGACAGCATGGTGGCCAGGCCGCCGCGGCTCACCTCGCCCGCCACCTCGATGGCATAAAGGCTGCGCTCGGCCTTGGCCGGCTCGGCCGGCGCCTGAGCTCAGCACGAAGGCGTCGCGCGAGCCGCGCGCGTTGCCGCGCCCGCCGAAAGGCAGGCGCGCGGTGACGCGCGGCCCCGGGCCGGCGGAGGCGAGCGTGCGCCACCAGGCATCCTCGACGCCGTCGCCCGGCACCGGCACCACGCCGGCGCTGGCGCGGTTCTCGCCCAGCGCGCGCATCACCTCGGTCGAGCTGTGATAGGCGGTCATCGGCACGGAAGCGCCGTAATGATCGCGCGCCAGATCCCAGATGCCGGGATCGGCCTCGGTCGCCGCCACCGCCACCGAGAATTCGGTCTGCATGGTGATGGCCGCGCCCACCATCTCGCGCCAAAGCCGCACCAGCGACGTGGCCGGAAAGCGCCCGCTGTGGCGCTTGAGCAGATTGCGCAAGATCTCGGCCTCGCGCGTCGGCACCTCGGCCGGCAGGCCGTCGGCGCGCTTCACCGCGGCCACTTCGCCCACCGCCGCCGCCCGCTGCATGACCAGATCATGCAGCTGCGCATCGATGCGGTCGATCTCCTGGCGCAGGGTTTTGAGCGAACGGGGACGATCAGCCATGGCTTTCCAAGGGGTTGCCGGTAAGTGGAAGGCGATAGAGATAGTTCCGCAAGCGCCCGAAAGCAAAGAAAACATTGACAGCGGGTTCACGCGCTATCTACCTAGCGCAACAGCATTTTTCGGCACAGCGAGCATTCAGGGCATGAACCTTTCGACGCCTTCGACCACCCGGCCCGGATCGGCCGCCCAACGCCCGGGCCTGCGCCTGGAGGTGCCGGAAAAGCTGCGTCTCGATTCCGGCGTCGATCTCGGCCCTTTCACCATCGCCTACAGCACCTATGGGTCGCTTAACGCGGATCGGTCCAACGCCATCCTCATCTGCCACGCGCTTACCGGCGACCAATACGTGGCCGAGCCGCATCCCATCACCGGCAAGCCGGGCTGGTGGGACATCCTGGTCGGGCCGGGGAAGGTGCTCGACACCGACCGCTATTTCCTGATCTGCCCCAACGTGCTGGGCGGCTGCATGGGCTCGACCGGGCCGGGCGAAATCGACCCGGCGACGGCTAAGCCCTGGGGCCTCACATTTCCGGTCTACACCATCGCCGACATGGTGCGCGCGCAGGTGAAGCTGATCGACCATCTCGGCATCGAACAACTGTTCTGCGTCACCGGCGGCTCGATGGGGGGCATGCAGGTGCTGGAATGGGCCTCGGCCTATCCCGAACGCGTCTTCGCCGCGGTGCCGATCGCCTCGGCCGCTCGGCATTCGGCGCAGAACATCGCCTTCCACGAGGTCGGCCGCCAGGCGATCATGGCCGATCCCGATTGGTGCGGCGGCAATTACCAGCAGCAGGGGCGCAACCCGGCGCGCGGCCTGGCGGTGGCGCGCATGGCCGCGCATATCACCTACCTCTCGGAGCAGGCGCTGCACCGTAAATTCGGCCGCAATCTCCAGGACCGCAACGCCTTGACATTCGGCTTCGACGCCGATTTCCAGGTGGAGAATTACCTACGCCACCAGGGGATCAGCTTCGTCGAGCGCTTCGACGCCAATTCCTATCTCTACATGACCCGCGCCTGCGATTATTTCGATCTCGCGGCCGAGCATGGCGGCGTGCTGGCCAACGCCTTCAAGGGAACGCGCACGCGCTTCTGCGTCATCTCCTTCACCAGCGACTGGCTTTACCCGACGGCCGAGAACCGCGAGATCGTGCACGCCTTGAACGCGGCGGCCGCCAATGTCAGCTTCGTCGAGGTGGCGACCGACAAGGGCCACGACGCCTTCCTCCTGGACGAGCCGGAATTCCACGCCACGCTGCGCGGGTTCCTCGACGGCTGCGCCCAGCATCGCGGATTGAAGGCGGGATGAGCATGGACGCCAGAAACTTCGCGGCGCCGCCCGAGCTGCGCGGCGATTTGCGTCTGGCCGCCGAGATGATCGAGCCGGGCTCGCGCGTGCTCGACATCGGCTGCGGCGACGGCGAATTGCTCTCCTATCTCTCCCGCGAAAAGGACGTGGACGGGCGCGGCATGGAGCTGTCGCAATCGGGCGTGAACGCCTGCGTGCGCCACGGCCTCAGCGTGATCCAGGGCGACGCCGACAACGACCTGGCGGATTATCCTTCCGACGCCTTCGATTACGTGGTGTTGAGCCAGACGCTCCAGGCGACGCGCAACCCGCGCGCGGTGTTGCTGCATCTGGCGCGCATCGGCAAGCGCGCCATCGTCTCGATCCCGAATTTCGGCCATTGGCGCGTGCGGGTGAATTTGCTGATCGGGGGCCATATGCCGCGCACCGGCCTCTTGCCATCAGCCTGGTACGAGACGCCCAACATCCATCTCTGCACCATCCAGGATTTCGTCACGCTCTGCGCCGACGAAGGCATCCGCATCGAACGCAGCGTCTCGCTCGACCGCTGGGGCCGGCCCTACCGCCTCAACCCGGTCGGCGCCCTCGCCAATCTCCTGGCCGAGCAGGGGCTGTTCTTGCTGGCACGGCGGTAGGGCCCCGCCGGACTGGGAGTTCCCGGCATCGGCAGCAGCACGGCGCGGCGCTTTTTCTTCGCACGTTCACCGGCGGGCTTGGCGTAAGTCTGCTTGGTCGCCTCGACCATCGCCACGCCGCCGAAGGCGCCGAACCAGCGCCTACCTGGCCTTCCACCCGGCATAGGCGAGCCTGATTTCGTCGGCGTGGAGAACTTTCAGTCCGTCGCGGCTCTCGATCTGGCTGACATCCGCGCCATTGCTGAGAAGATCGCAAGCCTGGCTGATCGCAAATGGCAGCGAATTCACCAGGCGCAGGCCCGCCACGGTCCCGGTTTTGTAATGAATGCGCCACATGGTCGAGAAGTTTTAGAGACATAACCTGAATCGGATCAAGATTTCGGAAACTACTCAGATCAAGTCCCCCGCCACTGCCCTTTTAAAAGGCAGTCCTTCGCCAATGGCTTTGCCGCGGCCCTTTACGGCCTCCCTCTTGGTTTTGCCGGCCTACGGCCCGGCGGGGCTGGGCGTGCCCGGCATCGGCAGCAGCACGGCGCGGCGCTTCTTCTTCGCGCGTTCAGCATGCGGCTTGGCGTAGATCTGCTTGGTCGCCTCGACCATCGCCACGCCGCCGAAGGCGCCGAACCAGCGCGTGCCGAGGCTTTCCAACAGCGGCGCCAGGCGCAGCATGAAGCGCGAATATGTCGGCGGCACGAACAGCGCCGCCGCGTTGCGCTCGGGCGTGAAGCCTTCCTCGCGCAAAAGGTGTGACAACTGGCCCGTCGTATAGGGTGAGCCCTGGCCGAACGGCGTGTTGTCGAACCGCGTCCAGATGCCGCGCCGATTGGGCACGGCCACGATCAGCCGCCCGCCCCCCGCCAGCACCCGCCAGATCTCCTTGAGCAAGGGCCGCACCTGCTCGCTGAATTCGAGGCCGTGGACCAGGATCACGCGGTCGACCGAGAAATCGGGCAGCGGCAGCTCGCCCTCCTCGGCCAACGCCGCGCGGTTGGGGCCTTCCACCGGCCAGGGCAGCACGCCCTGCTGCGCCGGCATCACCGCCGCCACCCGCTCGGCCTCGGCCAGATACGGGCCCAGGTAAGGCGTGGCATAGCCCAGGCCCAACAGCCGCAATCCCCGCACATCCGGCCACAGCGCGCGCACGCGCCGGCCGATCATGTGCCGCGCCACCTGGCCCAGCCGGCCGTGATAGAAATCGCGCAAATCGACCACGTCGATGGACATAATCAGAGTTTAGCACAGCGGATGATTTGCGCGGGCGATTCGGGTTAGTCTCTCCCGCCATGGCCGAGCTGGAAATCCGCCAAGTCCCGGTGCTGCGGGACAATTACGTCTACCTGTTGCGCGAGCCCGAAAGCGGGGCCGTGGCCGCGGTCGATCCCTCGGTGGCGGCGCCGGTGGCGGCCGCGCTCGACAGCCTCGGCTTGAAGCTCACCCATATCCTCAACACCCATCACCACAACGACCATACCGGCGGCAATCTCGAATTGAAGGCGCGTTACGGCGCCATCATCGTCGGGCCCTTGGCCGACCGCGCCCGCATCCCCGGCATCGACGTGGCGCTCGCCGAAGGCGACAAATTCAAATTCGGCAAGCAGGAGGCCCAGGTGTTCGACGTGCCGGGCCACACGCGCGGCCATATCGCCTTCTGGTTTCCCAAATCGCGCGCGCTCTTCTGCGGCGACACGCTGTTCCTGATGGGCTGCGGCCGGCTGTTCGAAGGCACGCCCGCGCAGATGTGGAACTCGCTCTCGAAGCTCAAGAAATTGCCGGGCGACACGCGCATCTATTGCGGCCACGAATACACCCAGGCCAATGCGCGCTTCGCGCTCACCGTCGAGCCGGGCAATCAGGCGCTGATCGCCCGGTCCAAGCGCGTCGACGAGCAACGCGCCCAAGGCAAATCCACCGTGCCGGGCACGATGGCCGAGGAACTCGCCACCAACCCGTTCCTGCGCGCCGACAACCCTTCCCTGCAGAAATCGCAGAACGCCCCGGGCGACGATGTGGCTACATTCGCTGCCATACGTCACGCCAAAGATAATTTTTAGGGAGACCGCTTATGAAACTCCGCTACTCGCCCACCTCGCCCTATGTCCGGAAAGTGATGGTGCTCGCCTACGAGACCGGGCTCGAGCCCAGGCTCGAACGCCTGCCCACCACGGTCGTGCCCGACAAGCCCAATCTCGATGTGCAGCGCGAGAACCCGCTGATCAAGGTGCCGACGCTGGTCACCGACGAGGGCGAGGTGCTGTTCGATTCGCGCGTGATCTGCGAATACCTCGACACGCTGCACCAGGGGCCGAAGATTTTTCCGCCTGCCGGCAAGGCGCGTTGGGTGGCGCTGCGCCAGCAGGCGCTGGGCGACGGCATCCTCGACGCCGCCATCCTCACCCGCTACGAAACCTTCCTGCGGCCCAAGCAATTCCTGTGGAACGACTGGGTCGAGTCGCAGATGCGCCGGGTGCGCGGCGCCCTCACCGCGCTCGACGGCAAGGTCAAGGAAGGCGCGCTGGCGGGCCCGCTCACCATCGGCCAGATCACCGTCGGTTGCGCGCTGGGCTATCTCGATTTCCGCTATCCCACCGAGGGCTGGCGCGACCGCCATCCCGGCCTGGCGAAATGGTACGCCGACTTCGCCAAGCGCCCGTCGATGGTCGTGACCGTTCCGCCCTCTGCATGAGCGAGGGCGCGGCCCGGCGTAGCACAGGCCGCGCAGGGGCGCGGCCGTCGTGCGAAGCGTAGAACGAGCCGTCTTGCGAAGCGAAGAACGAGGCGTCTTGCGAAGCAAAAGAGAGTCCATGACCGCGGACGAAATCATCAAGGCGCTCAACCTTCAGCCGCATCCCGAAGGCGGCTGGTACCGCGAAACCTTCCGCGACGCCGCTTCGACCGCGATTTATTTTCTGCTCAAGGCGGGCGAGGCGTCGCGCTGGCACCGCGTCAACAAGGCCGAGATCTGGCATTGGTATGCCGGCTCGGTGCTTGAGCTGTCGCTCTCGCCCGACGGCAAGCGGCGCGATATGTATCGCCTCGGGCCCGATCTGGCGGCAAGCCAGCGGCCTCAAGTGATCGTGGCTCCCGGAGCCTGGCAAAGCGCGCGCTGCCTCGGCGACTGGACGCTGCTGGGCTGCACCGTCGCGCCGCCTTTCGACTTCAAGGACTTCGAGCTGGCGCCGCCCGGCTGGGAACCGGGCTAAACCAGGGCTTGCTATTTACCGTTTCCCGTCGTACGTTTATGCCATGATCCGTTCATGGCGGAACGCCGCCAGCCGCAAGATCTGGCAGGGTGAACGGCCCAACCAGTTTCGCGGTCTCGATTTCGACGCCGCCATCGATTTGCTGCTCGCGCTCAACGTCGCCAAGACGCTCGGCGATTTGAGCCCCCTCAAGAGCGTCGGGCTGCACAAATTGAAGGGCGACCGCCGGAACCAATGGGCCATGACCGTCAACGCGCGGTGGCGCATTTGTTTCATGTTCCGCAAGGGCGATGCCTTCGACGTCGAGATTACCGATTACGACAAGGGGTGATAGACATGGGACCAATCGCACATCCGGGAAAGCTGCTACGGCGCGAAATCCGGGCGCGCGGCCTGAGCGCCAACAGGCTGGCTCTGGAGCTCGGCGTGCCTTCGGGCCGCATCACCGATATCCTGAACGCGCGCCGCTCGATCACTGCCGACACGGCGGTGCGCCTCGGCCGCTTTCTCGGCAATGGCGCGCAATTCTGGCTCGACCTCCAGGGCCAATACGACATCGCGCGGGTCGAACGCGACCGCGGCGCCGAGATCGCCCGCCGGATAAATCCGGCCGCGTAGCAAACTTTCTTGGCTTCGCAAGACGGCCTCGCGGGAATGACGGGAAAATTAAGACCCGCGAAGCAAAAATTAGTACATATGCTGCCCGCCGTTGATCGACAGCGTCGAGCCGGTGATGAAGCCGGCCTCGTCGTCGACCAGGAACATCACGCCGCGCGCGATCTCCTCGGCGTGGCCGAGCCGGCCGGTGGGAATCCGCGCCACGATCTTCTTCAGCACGTCCTCGGGCACGGCGCGCACCATGTCGGTATCGATGTAGCCGGGCGCGATGGCGTTGACGGTCACGCCCTTGCCCGCGCCTTCCTGCGCCAGCGCCTTGGTGAAGCCGTGGATGCCCGATTTGGCGGCGGCGTAGTTGACCTGGCCGTATTGCCCGGCCTGGCCGTTGATCGAGCCGATATTGACGATGCGCCCGAAACCCCGATGGCGCATGCCGTCGATGACCAGGCGGCACATGTTGAAGCACGAGGTCAGATTGGTGGCGATGACCTCGCCCCATTGCTCGGGCGTCATGCGGTGCAGCACCGCGTCGCGGGTGATGCCGGCGTTGTTGACCAGGATATCCGCCGGGCCGCCGAGCTTGGCTTCGACCGCCTTCACCCCCGTCTCGCAGGCCTTGAAGTTGGACACGTCGAAGCGGAAGGATTCGATGCCGGTTTCCGTGGTGAATTTCGCGGCCGCCTGCGCGTCACTGGCGTAGATCGCCGCCACCTTGTGGCCCGCCTGGTGGAGCGCCACCGCGATCGCCCGGCCGATGCCGCGGGTTCCTCCGGTTACGATGGCTACTCTGGACATGCCCGAACCTCCCTTTTTTCCTTCTTCGCTTCGCAAAATGCCTCGGCCTTGATCCCTCTTCGCTTCGCACGTCATGTGCTACGCGGGCCCTCGGCTTTGCTACGCTGCTACGCCCGCTCGACGCACATGGCGATGCCCATGCCGCCGCCGATGCACAAGGTGGCCAGGCCCTTCTTGGCGTTGCGCTTCTCCATCTCGTACAGCAGCGTGACCAGAATCCGCGCGCCCGAGGCGCCGATCGGATGGCCGAGCGCGATCGCGCCGCCATTGACGTTGACCTTGGCGGGATCGAAGCCCAGCTCCTTGATGACCGCGCAGGCCTGGGCGGCGAAGGCCTCGTTGGCCTCGATCAGGTCGAGATCGCTCACTTTCCAGCCCGCGCGCGGCGAGCGCGAGCTTGGTCGCCGGGATCGGCCCGGAGCCCATCACCGCCGGATCGACGCCGGCCGTGGCCCAGGAGGCGATGCGCGCCAGCGGCTTGATGCCGCGCTTCTGCGCTTCACCGGCGCTCATCACCACCACCGCGGCGGCGCCGTCATTGATGCCCGAGGCGTTGCCCGCGGTCACGGTGCCGTCCTTGGCGAAAGCCGGCTTGAGCTTGGACAGGGTTTCGGCCGTGGTGCCGGCGCGCGGATACTCGTCGGTGTCCACCATCACGTCGCCCTTGCGGGTGGAGATCTTCACCGCAACGATCTCGTCCTTGAACTTGCCCGCCTTCTGCGCGGCCTCGGCGCGCTGTTGCGAGATCGCCGCGAATTCGTCCTGCTGGCCGCGGGTGATCTGCCATTGCCGCGCCACGTTCTCGGCGGTGATGCCCATGTGATAGCCGTTGAAGATGTCCCACAACCCGTCCTTGATCATGAGATCGACCAGCTCGGCATTGCCCATGCGCACGCCGTTCCTGAGATGCGCGGCGTGGGGCGACTGGCTCATGCTTTCCTGGCCGCCGGCCACGACGATGGATGAATCGCCGGCGCGGATCGCCTGATAGCCCATGGCGACCGTGCGCAGGCCCGAGCCGCACACCTGGTTGAGGCCGTAGGCGGTGATCTCCTTCGGGATGCCCGCGCCCATCGCCGCCTGGCGGGCCGGGTTCATGCCCTCGCCCGCCGGCAGCACCTGGCCCATCACCACCTCGGACACGTCGGCCGGCGCCAGCTTGGCGCGCTTCAGCGCCTCGATGATGGCCGTCTGGCCCAGGTAATGGGCGGGAACCGAACTCAAGGCGCCGTTGAAGGCGCCGATGGCGGTGCGCGCGGCCGAGGCGATGACGATGTCGGTTTGGTTGCTCATGGGGAGGGCCTTCCTGGGGGGTTTTCTATTAGATAGTCTTTATCCGGGGTTTTGGGAATACCGCGTAGCAAAGGCCGCGCAGCGGCGCGGCCGTCTTGCGAAGCTAATAAAGAAACCCGCGTAGCACAGCGACGCAGGGGCGACGGCGTCGTGCGAAGCGAGAAACCGCGTAGCAAAGCCATGGGCCGATCCTTTAGGCCCGAGGCGTCGTGCGAAGCTAAGAAAGGAAACCGCGTAGCACAGGGAGTTCACAGCAAACTCTTCCGTCACCCCCGCGAAGCGGGGGTCCAGAGCGACCGCATTGCGTTAGCCCTGGATTCCCGCTTGCGCGGGAATGACGATTAATCGGAAGGCTTCTTCCCCGTTCTTCACGCTCGCGTCGCGTAGCACAGCCGAGGGCCGATCCTTTAGGCCCGAGGCGTCGTGCGAAGCTGATTTACGTGCCTCCTCTTCCCGTTCGCGCTCGATATCCTGGGCATAAGCCTCGATCTGCGCGCGCAGCTTGGCCCGCGCGCTCTCGCCATGATTTTCCCGATCCTGGGGCCCGGCCACCAGCCCGGCGTTGCGGCCATAAAGCGCATAATGGCGGGCCAGGCTGTCGAGCGCGCACTGCTTGTTCTGGAGGCGGATATGGACGCGGCCCCCGCCCTTTTTGCCGGCGGAGGCCGAAACCTCGGCGATGGCGGTGCGGTCGGCTTCGGTGAGGATGTTGCTGGGCTTGAGCGTAACGCCGTCCGGCCCCCAATCGGCGATATGGCCCAGATCGGAAAACGCCACCCGCGCCAGCTCGAGAACGATGCGGTGGCGTCGATGCCGGTGCGTATGGCGCGGGCTTCCATGGCCTCGCGGATGGCCCGGGCGATATGCGGCTCCTTCATCAGATTGCAGCCCATGACATGGGCCGATTTGCCGGAGTAGCCGGCGCGCATCGCCGCCTCGGTGGCGTTGAGCGCGACCAGATACTCGTCGACGAAGACTTGCTGTTTCGGGGTCATCATGTTGGGAACCTCCACGTAGCACGGCCGATGCGCGAACCCGGCGCGACGGCGTAGCAAAGGTCGCGCAGAGGCGCGGCCGTCTTGCGAAGCGAAGAACAACCGCGTCTTGCGAAGCGAAGAAGAATTAAAACGCCGGTGGATACAAATTGGGGAAAATGCCAAGCGTAAGAGCTTGTCCGGGCATCGGCCGCGGCTTAGTTTGCAAAGGCGATTTTGGGAGACTATCATGCACCTTCTTGGCCGATATGCGCGCAGCTTCGCCGCCGACGAAAGCGGAGCGACCGCCATCGAATACGGATTGATCGCCGCGCTCATCGCGGTGGTGGTGGTCGCCAGCGTCACCCTGATCGGCACCAGCCTGTCCAACACGTTCAATACCGTGGCAACCCTGCTCTAAATAAACCCGCGTAGCACAGCCGAGGGCCGATCCTTCAGGCCCGAGGCGTCTTGCGAAGCGAAGAGAGGTTACAGCGGGGTGGCGGTCCAGTGGAAATCGACGATGACGCCGCTGTCGAACCGGCATTGGACGGCGACATCGCGCGGCGTTTTCGTGCTGGCGGGCGCGTCGCTGCGCCTGGCCTGGACGTCGACCAGGGCCGTGTTCGAACCGAGCCCGAGGCGTTTGCTGGTCACCTCGAAGCGGGCATCGGGATAGGCTTTTTGCATGACGTCGATGCAACGATCGACGTAACTCGCCGTCCCCGCGGCCGATTGGGCGCCGAAGAGCGCATCGCCAGTGGAATCCCACAGGCCGCAGCCGGCGAGAAGCAAGAGCGCGCAAAGCGCCGCCACCGAACTACGCATGATTTAATCCCCCCGCCGATTCAATAAAAAACCCGGCACGCGCCGGGCGGACTTCCAATGATGCCTATTTATAGCACATTGATCCGGACGGGTAGTGGGTCAGTTTGAATTTACGGACCTATTTGCTTTGCGTCAGCCCCATGCCATGCTTAACACATGGCCACCAAGCGACTCAAGCGCCCCCGCGACCCTGTATCCCTCGCCAAACTCATAGGCGATATAGCGACGGGACAGGTGCAGGACGCGGTACAGGATAGCAATAGCCACAGTTCTACTTGGACTAGCGTTCTTCCTAACGCTCGCTGGCCTCGCGTATTATTCATCGGCCACCGAATATCCAAATGAACAACAGTCCACCACTTACGCTGACAGCAAACAACCACAGATAAAAAAACATTCGCTTAGCGGGTTCATTAATTTTTGTTCCCCAATGCTCTCGCCATTTTCACTTTCTGGCTTGTGGTATTCAGCGGTCTTCTTGTTGGGGCTACTGTTTTTTTGTTTATTTCCGCAGAACGCGCCGCCGATGCTGCCAAAAAATCCGCAGATATTGCAGAACGTGCCCTTATCTCCGGGCAAAGAGCTTTTGTCTCGGTCAAGTTTCAACCCGCTGCCAACCGCGACATTAAAACTGGAAAGATAAATATGTGGGGATTTACGCCAATATGGGTCAATTCGGGCGACACCCCAACGAGGGATATGGTGAATCACATCAGTATTTATTTGCCTGATAAAGAAATTAGTTCTGATTGGGATTTCCCAGACTTTTGAACTAAGAGCATTCCTCCAGAAAAAAGAGTTTTCGTTCCATTGGGGGTTGCTCCAAAGATTTGGCGGAAGGGCAAAAATTGTACGTTCCCGTTAAGTTGATCGAAGATGTAATCGGTGGCAAAAGATTTTTGTATTTCTGGGGATGGGCTACTTACAGCGACGTATTCCCAAACACCAAAAGACACGTAACTCGTTTTGCCGTTCAGATTGTTGTCGGGGGTGATCCACACGACACTACTCGTATCTCGTTCATATATAACTATTTGGAACGATATAACTGCTCCGATGAAGAATGCGACCACCAAGACCGCCCGGCGGAATGGAAGCCACGAGAAATGGAAATTGAATAGAACCCTGGCCTGTCCAGCCAGCGTCCTAAATTAGGACACTCTCTCTTGCGAATAAGGACACCGACTGTCATAAACAGCCAGCACCCGTCCGGAGGTAGTGGGTCAGTTTGAATACAGCGGCCTAATGTGTGCGATTCATGTTCACACCGGCCGGGCAAACAGGTTCTACCGCCCACTGACCTGAGAGAGTATCCCCGGACATCTTCCCGGTAAGCGCCGTTGAGCCCACCGTGCCGTTGAAAGTGCCGTCATCAGCGACAGTGCCATGAATTGGTAGGGTGCCCTTCGGTGTTACCACTTGGCCTCTCATCACCGTGCCGTTTTGAATGAACATTTTCGCCGTGCCCTCGAAGATCGGGCAGGGCGCTCACCTTTGCCGGACATTCCCATCGACTTGACTGAGCCTGTCCAAGGGCCATCGAACTGGTTTGCTGCATAGGCTGTCCCGAATGGCAGAATGATGACTAACCCCATAATGGCGAGTAATCCACGATTTAACATGGTGTCCTCTCCTATGTGCGGGCTGGCCCCCTATTTCCTCGTCCTGCCGCGCACGTTGTGATCGCCTGGACGGCTGGTATAGCTCAGATCGCCGCCAAATTCACGCTTTGGCGCTTCAAGTTTGCCCTGTTCCCAAGCGTCGATCATCTTCACAACGTCCGTCATGTCCCACAGCTTATCCGTGACATTCGTGGCCATCGCCGGAGTGATACGCAGCGTTTGGTGAACCCTCACGAAATTGTAGTGCATGAAATAGATTGCCAACGCGAGAGCGTGGTTTTCCATCTTCTTGCTGAAAGCATTGGTTAGCCGAGTGAAGCGGCGAAGCCCCATGCGGATAATGTTCTCAGCATCCCCTGATCGTCTCCCAGAAAATATCGGTGTGCAAATATGACTAAGCGTAGAACCAATAAACGCAATCTCAAAACTAAAATTGAATTCAGCGATTCCCTTTGGTGATGATCCACTGGCTGGATATCAGCCATCACCTAAATTCGATTGAGGCCGTGACAGATTACGGGGGGCTACGCGGGGCGATATTAGCGCCTTCGTCGCGCAGTTGCCGCAATCCCGTGTGATAACGCGCGGAACAGGGAAAACTTGAAGCGCCCAAGCGTGAATTTGGCGGCGATCTTGGCTATACTGGCCGCCCGGGCGATCGCAACCCGCGCGGCAGGACGCGGAAATAGGGGGATAATCATGCGTAGAATTTTGATTGGGCTAGCTTTGGCGCTCGTTGTGTTGCCTGTGGCGGCGGCGGGTCCGTTCGATGGGTCATGGCAGGGGTCGGTCAGGTCGGAATCAGCCACTGGCGCGGTTCATTGCGCATCGTTTCAGGGCACAATGACTATGGTTATTCAAAATGGCACGGTCACAAGCGGTCATGCGGTGACGCCGAAAGGCACCCCACCAGTTCAAGGGAGCGTTACCGCCGATGGCACATTCACCGGTACATCGGCTAATTATGCATTAACCGGGAAATTCACCGGCGATACCTTCGCCGGCCAGTGGGCGCTTGGGGGAGTATGCCTGGCCGGTGTGAACATGACTTCGCACACATTAGGCCGCTGTATTCAAACTGACCCACTACCTCCGGACTAGTCAAGGAGGGTGGTGCGCCCTTTTGACTTTTGCAGGAGCCAAGACGGTTAAAATTTAAAATTCAGCCCAGCACGTATCATATTAATTTGCGGTTTGATGGCGAGGTTTTCGGTGCTCGAATCACGGAAATAATTATTGCCGAGATTGGCGTAGAGATATTCGATCTTGGCGATCCACGTTCCGTTCCATGGGTCGGCGAAGGCATATTCGGCGCCCGCGCCAATGGTCCATCCCCATTCCGTTCCTGATGTGTCGGTGACGCCGAGCCCCCCTTGCGTACCGGGGGTTTGAGGCACAATGCGGCCGCCTGCGACTCCAGCCGTGCCGAAGACCAGGAGCCGGTCCATCACGGCGTAACCCGCGCGGCCGCGCAAGGTGCCGAAGTCCGAGATATTGGTGTTGCAGGAGAAGTTGACGTTGGCGCAGGTCGTATGGCCGCCGATACCCGCCCAATCGAAATCGCCTTCGATACCGAACACAAAGGGCCCAGCTTGGCCGAAGTTCGTTTGAACGAAGTTCCAGCCGAGCGTGCCGCCGACCACGCCACCATGCAACCACTGGTTGGCGTTCGTTCCGAGGTCGGGAGTGGGAAAATCCATCTCTCCGGACCAAAACCGTATCCGCCGTTGACGCCAACATAGACGCCAGTCCAATTGTAAGGCGCGGCCCTTTGGGCCTGTGAGGGCGTTGGGAAGGCAAATGCGGCCATAAGCGCCGCAGAAATCACGGCAGCGTAGAGCCCGTAATTTATTCTCATGTATGCCCCCGCTTTTAACTCGATCATGACTTGGCTAAATAGCCTGTCAATGACTACGTGAATAAACTAATTACTTTGCCGTGGGGTGTTGCATTTCTCCCCCCATCAATCGGCCATCGCCCAGGTTTGAATGGGCGTGACAAATTACGCGGGGCGATATTAGCGCCTTCGTCGCGCGGTTGCCGCAATCCCGTGTGATAACGCGCGGAACGGGGCCGGCGTGAAGCGCCGAAGCGTGAATTTGGCGGCGGCCTCGGCGCAGACCCGGCCGCCCAGGCGATCACAACCCGCGCGGCAGGACGCGCAAATTAGGGGGAGAGAAAATCAATGAGCAAAAAGCGTCAATTTCTGTGGGTGATCGGCGCCGCCGCGCTGCTCATCCTTGGGCTTAACACCAGCAGCTTCGCGGTTTTGTCCTACAACGACGCCAACAGTTTCCGTTCTGAGACCCGCGAATACCAGCTCGGCTACGCTTCCGGTACGGTCGATATGCTGCGCGCGCTGGTTGATACCCAAGGAAAAACGCGTAGCACCTGTCATGCAAAGCAGCGTCGAGTTCGTAGCGACCCGGTCGTGCAAAGCGAAGAAAGACCGCTCAGTTCGAATAACCGATGTGTTTTCCCACGCGGTAAACCAGCTCGCCCGCGACGCCGCCGGCCGCGGTCTCGAACATCACGAACCAGAAATGGCCGGCCATGTGAACCGGCTCGGGATAGATTTCGCCGCCGAAATGGACCGACAGGCTCACGCCGAGTGCGATGCAGAGAAGTTCGACGGTGGACATGCGTAGCGGTTTAGCACGCTTCTCGTCAGAATCGATTGATCTACATCAACTCTTCCCGATTCCCGACCAGCCCGGCAGATGCGCGGCTTCGAGCGAACGCGCGAGGCGCTTGGCGCGCCGGAGCGCCTTTTTGGGATCCCGGCGCAGCTCATCCGCCGATATCCGCCGCCGGAAGAAATCGGCCCAGAGGAATTCGGCGAAGGGCGTCGCGTCCTTGGGATAGTCGCCCTTCCGCCGCACCTGCGCCGCCAGGCTGCGAAAGGGATCGTCGGGCAGGCGCTTCAGGTTCTTCGGGATGGATGGAAATCGCGGCGCCTTCCCTGGGCGTCGTAGGGATGCGCCCATTGCTGGAAATCCATCAGAATCCAGAATTCGTCGCGGTCGAGCGACGACAGGTCGGCCAGCACCGCCACGTTCACCGTCGCGACTTTTTCCTCCTGCAACGCGCGGCCGAGGTGATGGTGGTCGGTGATGTAAAGCCGGCCCTTGGGGCCGCTTATGGCGGGAAAGCGGTGCGCGCGCAGGAATTCCCGCGCTTCCTTGGCGCCGAGCGCTCGCCATTGCTTGCGCTTCAGGGCGACCTCGGCATAACCCAGCGTCATCTGCGTCGGCCGTAGTTTCGCCAGCTTGGCTTTGGTGGAGGTTGGCTATTCATGTGCCTAGGTCTCATGGCTCTAGCGTAGCACAGCCGAGGGCCGGAACTTCAGGCCCGAGGCGTCGTGCGAAGCAAAGAAGGTCCTCTTCCCTTCAACCACCCCGCCAGTTTGGGCCAGGTGTCCTTGGGCGCCTCGCGCGCCACCACCATGCCGATATGACCCAGCGGCGCGGTGAAGCGCTCCACAAGGGGCAATTCGTCGGCCAGCGCCGCGGCGCTCGAGGGCGGCACGATGCGGTCCTGCGCCGGCACCATCACCAGGCTCGGCTGTTGCACGTTGCGCGGCAACACTGCGCGGCCAGCCACGCGCCACTCGCCCCGCCCCGGCGTGTCGCGCCCGTACCACTCGCCCAGGCATTCCAGCGCCACCGGCAGCGCGAGCGCCACGCCGTCATTGAGCCAATCCTCGAGCGCCACGAAAGCGCGCGCCCCCTCGCCCTCGGGTTCCATCGCCGCGAAGCGCGAAAATTTCTTCACCGCCAGCAGCGGATCGAGCGCCGCGAACAGCGATTGCAGCACGTCCACTGGCACCTCGCCCATGCTCGCGAACGAGGCCGCGAAGGAACCCGCCAGCGAGCCCAACAGCTGCGCCTGCTCCGGCCGCTCGGCGTGGAATTTCCACGGCGTCGCCAGCAGCGCCAACGCGCTCACCAGATCGGGCCGCCGGTCGGCCAGCGCCAATGCCAGATTCCCGCCCATGCAATAGCCGAGGAGTAAAATTTTTCCGCCCCCGGCTGCTTGCGAAACCGCTTCGGCCGCTCGCTCCAATCGCCCGGCGATGTAATAGGTCAGGGTGAAACGCCGCTCCACTTCGCCCGGCGCGCCCCAATCGACCAGGAAAGGCCGCATGCCCTGCGCCGCCAGATAGCGCAACAGGCTGTTGCCCGGCGAGAGATCGAGGATATAGCCGCGATTGATGAGCGAGGGCACCGCCAGCACCGGCATTCCCCCCGCCGGCGCGTAGTCGAGCAGCCGCGTCGAACCCTCCTGCCACAACACGGGCATGTCTTCCATGTCGCGGCGGTAGGAATGGTGGCGATAGGCCTGGATGCCCGAAAGGAACAGCCCAGCGCGGCGGCGCAGCTCGCGTTCAAGCGCCCGGCCGAATTCCGCGGAATTAGCGCCGGCGAGGCTTTGCAGCAGCTCGCTTCCCTTTTCCGCCAGTTCCGGTTTCCAGGGCAGCGAGCCGCTTTTCAAGAGCGGCAAGGCGGCTTGCGAGGTCATCCAGGTCAGGCTGGCGTTGGCCAGGTGCAGCGCCAGCGGGCGCGGCCCTTGGCGTAGCGCGGGGGCCGGGTCCGGCCGCGCCTGGTTCGGGGACGCCAAATCCATGGCCGAAGCCTCCCTGCTGCGGCGAAAGCCCCTTGAACAGTCCCGCCATGCCCTGGGCGAAGGCCGGGTCGGCCGCCATGGCGATCAACTGCTCCTGCCACAGCGCCACATAGCGCCGGGCAAGCTCTGCGAGATCGGGCGGTTCCGCCATGGGGCGCAGTATAAGCCGGGTTTTGTGAACCCTTCTAGGCTTCGCAAACGGCCTCCTGACTGGACCCGTTCTGTGGGGCTTCCGCGTAGCAAAGGCCGAGCGCGAACCAAGCGCCGGCCGTCTCAAGCCAAGCCCGTAGCAAAGCCATCGCCCAAGCCTAGGGCGATGGCGTCTTGCGAAGGGAAAGAAGCATAAATATTGCGCTGCACAAGCCCGGGTGATTCCTGATATGCTCGTTTTTATGGCAAGCGATACGGCGAAAATGGTTTCCAAGGCGGCCCAGGCCGCGGGGGGTGCCGAGGCCCCGGCCACGGTCATCAAGAAATACGCCAACCGGCGGCTCTACAACACCGCCACCAGCTCCTATGTGACGCTCGACGATCTGAGCAACATGGTGAAGCAGGGCGGCGAGTTCGTGGTCTACGACGCCAAGACCGGCGAGGACATCACCCGCTCGGTGCTGACCCAGATCATCGTCGAGGAGGAGCAGAAGGGCGAGGCGATGCTGCCCACCAATTTCCTGCGCCAGCTCATCGGGCTCTACGGCGGCAACATGCAATGGCTGGTGCCGAGCTATCTCGAGCACGCCATGGCCTCGTTCGCGCACAACCAGGACCAGATGCGCAAATCGCTCCAGGACGCCTTCGGCGGCATGTTCCCGTTCGGCCCGCTGGAGCAGATGGGCAAGCAGAACCTGGCGCTGCTGGAAAAGACCATGCAGATGTTCACGGCGTTTCCCACCCCCGGCGGCACGGGCGCGGGCGGCGAGACCAAGCCCAAGGATCCAGCCTCCTCGCTCAACGAGCTCAAAGAGCGCATCAACGCGCTCCAGCAGCAGATCGAACAACTCGGCAAGAAGCCGAAGGAATAGCCCCACACTTTTTGTTATTCCCGCGAAAGCGGGAATCCAGATTCCTTTAATCTAGAAAACTATAGTCTCTGCTTCGATAAGCTCAGCATGAGGCCCTTTGCTTTGTCTCATGCTTCGATAAGCTCAGCATGAGGCCCTTTTTCTTTATGCCATGCGCCCAAGCTTCCTCACCCTGAGCCTGTCGAAGGGCGCAGGATGTGAATGCAGCACAAGACGAATTTTAAGACGCCGCTTCCGACAAGAGCTTGCGCGGCGAGGCCGGCGCTTGGAGCCAGGGCTTTTCGAGCGAGGGCGTACCGAAGAGATAGCCTTGCAGGAACTGGACGCCTTCGCGCCGCAGCAGCGCCGCCTCCTCGGGGGTCTCGACCCATTCGGCCACGGTGGCGAGGTTGAGGCCCTTGGCCAGGCCCACCAAATGGCGCAGGAAAACCTGGTTCTCGGGGTTGCTCGCAAGGTTGCGCACGAACGAGCCGTCGATCTTGACGGTGTCGACCGATAGCGCCTGCAAATGCCGGAGCGAGGTGAAGCCCGCGCCGAAATCGTCGAGCGCCACGCGGCAGCCGAGATCGCGCAGCGTGCGCACGAAACTGGCCGATTCCACGATGTCGTGCAACGCCGCGGTTTCGGTGATCTCCACCACCAGCCGGCTCGCCACCTCGGGCTTGCCCTTCAACAGCGAGGAGATGGCGCGCAGCCACGGCCGGTCGGTCGCGGTCAGGCCCGAGATGTTGAAGGCGAGCCGCGCTTCGGGCTTGTCGCTCACTTCCGCGATCGCCTTCTCCAGCACGTAACGGTCGATCAGGCGGATGAAGCCCAGCTGCTCGATCGCGGCGACGAAATCGCCGGCCAGCATCATCTGGCCGTCCTCGCCGATCATGCGCAACAGACACTCGTAATGGTCGGTGGCGCCGGTGTCGCTTGCCACCACCGGCTGATAGGCGAAGACCAGGCGGTTATCTTTCAGCGCGCGCTGCACGCGCTCGCCCAGCGCCATGCCGAAACGGTGGCGCGAGCGTTGTTCCTCGGTGATCTGGTAGGTGACGAAGCAATCGCGGCCGGCGCGTTTGGCTTCGGCCAGCGCGGTTTCGGCGCGGGTCATCACGTCATAGGCGGTCTTGGCCTGCTCGGGGAACGTGGCGCAGCCGATCGAGACGGTGGCGTAGACCGGGCCGGCGACGGTGTCGATCGGCATTTGGCCCACCGCGGCCAGGATCTTCTCCGCGGCGATGGCGGTGTTCTGCTCGGCGCAATCCGCCAGCACGATGCCGAAGCGGTCGCCGCCGACGCGGCCGATGACGTCGCTCACCCGCAGGCAGCGGTCGAGCCGCTGGCCGATCTCGATGATGACCGAATCCGCCGCCTTGTAGCCGAAGGCGTCGTTGATATTGACCAGCTTGTCGACGCCGACCGCGAGATAGGCGCCGCTGTCGCCCGAACGCGAGCTCGAGGCCAGCACGTGGTCGAGCGCCTCGCGCAGCCGCTGCTTGTTGTAATGGCCGGTGAGCTCGTCGTAATTGGCCAGATGCTCGAGCCGCTGCTCGGCCGCCTTGCGCCCGCTGATGAGGCGCAGCACGCCCAGCACGCGATGGGGCTTGGCGGGCTGGCCGGATTGGGTGGATTGGGTGGATTGGGTGGATTGGAATGGTTGGGACGGGCCCGGATCGGCCGCGCCGCGGTCGTGGAACCAGGCGAAATGGCCGTTGTCGAGGCGCAGGCGGTATTCGCAGTCGAAAGTGGCGTTCTGGTTCAGATGCGCGCTAAGGCGTTGCGCGCGGATGGGGCGGTCGTCGCCGTGGATGCGCGCGGCGAAATCCTCGGCCGAGGATATGGCGGCGAAATCGAATTCGAGCGCTTCGAGCGCGCCGTGCCAGCGCAGCCTGTCGCTTTGGACGTCCCACACATAAGCCACGTCGCCGGCGGCCGAAAGCGCCGCCAAAACCTGGCCGGTTTCGTCCGCAATCTTTGTCTTGTCCGCCATGAAACCCGAGGTAAACCGAGACACCGTCACCCAGTGTCCCCATAAAAACTTTAGGAACCCTTAAACGCCCCGCACTTGTCGCGAATTTTAGCGATCGGCCCCCGCCGCCGGCGTGTTCGCGGTTAAGAAAGGAATAACCGCCTGATTGAACTCGCGCGGCAGGACAATATTGAAGAAATGGCCGCCCTGGGCCAGGAACTTGGCCTCCGCACCGGGGATCGAGCGGGCCAGTTCCTCCGAGAAATAGGCCGGCGTAATCAGGTCGTCCTGGGCGGCGATCACCAGGGTGGGCGTGCGGATGCGGCCCAATTCGGCGGTGCGGTCGAAGGCCAGGATGGCGTCGATCCGGCTCAATGTGATCTCCGGCGCCGAGAAGCTCGCCAGCATCTGCGCCTCGATCTGGCGCAGTTTCTCGTTGTTGCGCGCGATATAGAAGCTTGGATAGAGGAACAGCGAGCTTGCCTGCACGTAGCTTGCGGGCCCGAGGCGCGCCAGGGTCTCGCGCCGAAGCGCGAACAGGCGGCGGAAATAGGCGTCGGCTTTGGTCCAACTTGAGGCGATGACGATGCTGGCGAGGCGCCTTGGATGTTCCAACGCCAGGATCTGGGCGATTGCGCCGCCGGTCGAATGGCCGATGACATGCGCCTTGTCGATGCCGAGCGCGTCCAACAGCGCAACCGCGTCGGCCGCCATCTTGTCGACGGTGTAGGCGATCTTGTCGACGGTGTAGGCGATCTTGTCGACGGTGTAGGCGATCTTGTCGTGGTCGCTCTGACCGATGCCGCGATGATCGAAGGCGATGGTATCGAAGGATTTGGCGAAGACCGGCGCCTGCTCGCGCCAATGGCTGGCATTGCCCCCCAAGCCGGTGACAAACAGCACGGGGAAGCCGGCTCCTTGGCGCTCATAATAGAGCTGGCAATCGCCGATCGAGATGCGCGGCATAAATCGAGAGACTCCACACGCGATTCGTCTTTGGCCGCTGGTATCATCTTGCGGCAAGGCTGTCAAACGCGCGGCGTGAATGGCAATCCTGCCGTGCCCACATGGCCGTCCAAAACTTCACCAGGGAGGCTCAGAGGTCGGCGAGACGCGACCAGACGGTGACGGCGGCGGCAAGAATCAGCCCTACGACCGCGACCGAGGCATCGAAAGCGGGCGCCAGCAGCAGCCACAAAACGAACGCGCCAACCGCTATGGCGGCGACACCCGGATATTCGCGCCACAGGTCGCGTATCAATATCGACATGGCCGAACTATATATGAAATTATCCACCAAATCTTTTCCACGTCAACCATGCGCCCTTGCCAAACCGCGCCGACGTGATATGAAGGAACACCTCCTCGGACGGAAGGCACATTGGTTTCATGCCAGACGTCCATCGCCAGGCCCGTACGTGTCGCGGCCTCGGTGAATGCTAAAGCGCAAACAGTTCTTAAGAGGATGATGATGTCATCGACGGCGCACACCGCCCGCATGATCGCCAAGCTTCTCGCTAATCGCGCCACCACGCGCGAGGAAATCCCCGATCTGATCGACCAGGTCCACCGCACCTTGTTGAACATCGGCCGGCCGCGCGGCCGGCCCGAATCCGTCAAGGACGAGGTGGCGATCAAGATTGCGCCTACTGCGTCTCCGAAGCGGCGTGGCCGCAAGCCACGCGAAGCGGCACCGCCGGTTGCGGCGCCGGTCGTCGAGACCGTGCCGGTCGTTTCCCCCGCGCCCACGCTGTTGCGCCGCACCGAGATCAAAGAAACGGTCGAGATTGCGCCCGCCCCCGCCCCTTCATTCGACGGCGTCGCGCGCGGCGTGGTGCGCTGGTTCGATCCGCAGACGCGGCGCGGCGGACTCCGGCTTCAAGGCGTTGGCGGCGACGTCGCGGTCGAGCCGCAACTCCTGGCGCAATCCAATATCACCCGCCTGTTCAAGGGACAGGAGGTCGAGGCCCGGCTTGCCGGCACGCCCGAGGCGCCCCAATTGCTGGAATTGAAGTTGCGTGCCGCCGGTGTGGATGCCCATGCCAGTTCCGGCCTGGTGCGCGCACGGCAGCAGAAACCGGTCGTGGTCGAGCTGAAACGCGAGGCGTTGAAACGCCATTCGGCGCGCGACGCGGCCGAGCAGCTTTTGCCAAATCGCTCGCGTTAGGCGGATTTGACCGAGGCCGCGCTCATCGTCGGTGCCGGCAGCGGGTTGAGCGCCGCGCTGGCGCGGCTCTTTGCCAAGGAAGGCATGCGCGTGGCGCTGGCGGCCCGCGACGCCAAGAAGCTCAATCCGCTCCTGAAGGAAACCGGCGCAAGCGGCTATGCGTGTGACGCGACCAAGCGGGAAGACGTCGACAAGCTGTTCGCTTCCTTCGCCCGGGAGATCGGCCCGCCCGACATCGTCGTCTACAACGCCGGCTACCGCACGCGCGGCGCGATCACCGAGATCGACCCCGACGAGGTGCTGAAGACCCTGATGGCCTCGGCCTATGGCGGCTTCCTGGTGGCACAACTGGCGGCGAAGGCCATGCTGGCGCGCGGCCACGGTACCATCCTGTTCACCGGCGCTTCGGCCAGCGTCAAGGGCTATGCCCGCTCTTCGCCTTTTGCCATGGGAAAATTCGCGCTACGCGGCCTGGCGCAAAGCCTGGCGCGCGAGCTGCAGCCGCAGAACATCCACGTCGCCCATGTGGTGATCGACGGCGGCATCGGGCGGGCGAATGACCCGCGCGCAGCCGAGCGCGGTGCCGACGGCATGCTCGAGCCCGACGCCATCGCGCGGACATATCTCGAACTCCACCGCCAGCACCGGAGCGCCTGGGCCTGGGAGATCGCGCTCAGGCCCTGGCGCGAGAACTTTTGAGAAGCCGGCCTAGACCACTTTCTTGATCATCTTGATGACGACGAGCAGCACAACCGCGCCGATGGTGGCGCTGATGATCGCGCCTATAAGGCCCATGCCGATGAAGAGGCCGAGCGCGCCCAAGAGCCAGTTGCCGATGAAGGCGCCGATGATGCCGACGATGAGATCGCCGATGAGGCCGAAGCCGGTGCCGTCGATGAGCTTGCCGGCGAGCCAGCCGGCAATCAGGCCGACCAGCAACAGGGCAATGAGACTGCCAGGTTCCATCATGATGCGTTTACCCCCTCCCGAGATGTCCTTGGCCGGACGTAATACGGCATATTCTTGCGGACCTCCGGTGCGGTTCCGGTGGTGATCAAATCCCCGGTCTTCCCCGGCGATGCGGCGGCGCGCTAGGCCGCTTCCCTCTCAATTCGCCAGCAGCTCTCGACCGCGCGTCTCCGGCAGCATCACCGCTGCAACGATGACGATGCCATAAGCAATTGCCGCGAAGATGCCGATCGCGGTTCCCAACGGCACGGTGGCCGACAGCATGCCCACCAGGGTCGGGAAGAATGCGCCGATGCCACGGCCGAAATTGTAGCAGAAACCCTGTCCCGCGCCGCGCACGGTAGTCGGGAACAGCTCGGTCAACACCGGCCCCATGCCGCTGAAGATGCCCGAGGCGAAGAAGCCCAACGGGAAGCCCAGCACCAGCATCATCGAATCCGAGATGTTGGCCTGCGTGTATGCCACCACGATCAACAGCGAGCCGATGGCGAAAATGAAGAAATTCTTCCGCCGCCCGATCGCGTCGTTGAGATAGGCGCTGACGATATAGCCGAGCCATGAGCCGATGATGATGACAGCGAGATAACCGCCGGTTCCCATTATCGTGAGGTGGCGTTGGGTGCGCAGGAAGGTCGGCAGGAAGGTGGTGATGGCGTAGTAACCGCCCTGCGCGCCGGTGGTCAGAATCGCGCCGAGGATCGTGGTCCACAGCAGATCTGCGCCGAAAATCTCCAACGTGCCGCGACGCTTGGCGGCCGGCGCCGCCGCCGCCTGCTTGAAGATCGCAGGCTCGGGCACGCGCGTGCGGATGTAGAAGATAAGCAGTGCGGGCAGTATCCCGGCGAAGAACATCGCGCGCCACGCAATCTCCTGCGGTAAGACCTGGAAGATGATGGTGGCGAGGATCGCCGCCGCGGCCCAACCCCAGGCCCAGGCGCTCTGCACCGTGCCGACCGCCTTGCCGCGATGCTTGGCGCGGATCACCTCGCCGATCAGCACGGAGCCCGCCGCCCATTCACCGCCAAAGCCGAAACCCTGGAAGCCGCGCACGACCAGCAGCTGTTCGAAGCTGTTGGTGAAGCCGGAGAGGAAGGTGAAGAACGCGAACCAACCGACCATGATCATCAGCAGCTTGGCGCGGCCGATTCGGTCAGCGAGCATGCCGGCGACCCAACCGCCGAACGCCGAGATGACCAGCGCGCTGGTCGCGAGCAATCCGGCCTGTGCGTTGGTAATGCCCCACAGCGCGATCAGCGCCGGAACGACAAAGCTGTAGATCTGGACGTCGAACGCGTCGAGCGCCCAGCCGGCGAAGCAAGCCCAGAAGGTGCGCCGCTCCGACGTGCCCAATTCGCGATACCAATCGATCATCTTGGCCCCCCTCCTTGATGACGAAATCCGGCTTATGCGTGGTTTTCAAAATGATAGGCCAAGCCCCGCCCCGGCGCCAGTGGCAAAAACCGGCGCTCCTGCACGCTTTTTGAACCAGGGCACGAAGAAATGCTGTAACGGCCCGTCTTATCGACACGCACGACGCGGACACGGCCGGCTGTCCGCTCGACCTTGTTCAGCGTGCTTCGATTGAATTGAGCTTTGATTGGTTGCGGGGGCTCGCAGCCGCGTTTGTTATAACTTGGCCTGGACATCGGCCGGCTTCGGCTCTGCCGCTGGCAATTTCCAGAATCGCCAGCAACTCGCCGCGTAGAATGGCTTTGACCTCGCCACGCTTGGTTCCGGGCGTCATTACGACCTCGCCAATGAGGGAGCGGATCATGGCTGCTGCCCTCCTACCGGAATCGGGGTCCTTGAGCGCTGTAGCGAGGCCTATAACGTTACGCCGGTATACCTCGGCAACATTCGGGTTCACGTCAGGTATATCCGCCGGGGCCTCACTCAAGCGGGCGTCGATTTCGGCCTTCTGCCGTTCGAGTTCAGCCATTCGGGCTTTCATGGCTGGCTGGTAAAGGCCATCTTCAATAGCCGCCATGATTCCCTTGATGGCGCGCTCGGTCTTGCCGAGTGCCTGTCGGTCTACCCCGGATTGCGCGCGGCGCTCGTGATTGAGTCGGTTCTTTTGCTCGTGATAGGCGCGTACCGCTTCTGATACGGCCTCGGGCGAAACTAGTTTATCCGTCAGCCCAACAAGTGTCCGGGCCTCTATCGAATCGCGACGAATGGTGTGGCCGTTATCGCATGTGCCGCGTCGAAAGTGGCTGATGCAGCCATAGCGGTCATTGACCACGATCCCGTATTTCCCGTCACAACAGCCACAGGTCAGCAGTCCCGAAAGCAGGAATGCCGGCCGGCGCGCTTGATTGATCTTGGCCGCCCTCGCTGCCCGTACACCCTTGATCGTCGGCTCAAACAGTATTGCCAATTCGGCCTGTCTGCCTTTCACCGATTGCCATAGGGAATCATCAATGATTCGAAGCTCCGGAACATCGGTCTTGATCCATTCCGCTGCTGGATTAGGCCGGGAGACCCGCTTGCCAGTATTGGGGTCCTTGAGAAACCGCTGTCGGTTCCATACGAGACGACCGATATAGAGCTCATTATTGATGATGCCATTACCGCGGCAGGCATGGCCCCGGATAGTGCCCTGGGACCATGGCCGCCCGCCAGGTCCGGGAATGCCCTCGCGGTTCAAATCGATGGCAATCGCCCGCGGGCTCTTACCGGCCGCGAATTCCTGGTAAATCCGTTGTACAGCCGCGGCTTCAGTTGGCTCGATTGCCCGCTCGCCATAAACCGGCTCACCCCTGGCATCGAGTTTTGCTAGGACCCGGTAGCCGTAACAGAGGCCGCCGCCGGCCTTCCCCTGCTCTACCCTGCCGCGAAGGCCCCGGCGGGTCTTGTCCGCCAGGTCCTTGAGGAAAAGGGCGTTCATGGTGCCCTTAAGGCCCACATGAAGATGTGTAATCTCGCCCTCAGACAGCGTGACGATCTTGATGCCGGCGAAGGTCAGGCGCTTAAAGAGCCCGGCCACGTCTTCCTGGTCGCGGCTGATACGGTCGAGCGCTTCGGCCAGCACTATGTCGAAATTACCGCGCAAGGCATCGGCATGAAGGGCCTGAATACCCGGCCGAATAAGGCTCGCCCCGGAAACCGCCCGGTCGCTGTAGCTCTTGATGATGTGCCAGCCCTGTTTCTCGGCATAGAGGCGGCAGAGGCGCAGCTGGTCCTCGATTGAGGCGTCCCGCTGGTTGTCAGAGGAATAGCGGGCGTAAAGTGCAACGCGGTTCATGGATCGAGCCTCCCGACAAAAAGACGGTAGCCCTCGGCTTACCGATTTACAATGGGCGAAGGTTTCGGCATAGGCTTATTTTCGTACTCCGGCGTAAGCGTCTTGAACTGTTCGCGCGCAATCATTCGGCCGAGTTCTCGTGCAATCTCCAAGATGCGCGGATCGAGCGGCTTGGCTGTACCTTCGCCGCTGTCGCTCTGCTGCATCCGGCAATTGCCTGGCAATTGAAATCGGCCCGTCGTCCGCCACCGTAAATCCTCATGCGAGCACTCGGCTCTGTCACCAGGATGCCTTTGCGGATCAAGCGGACTCCATCTGAACTAAACAAAACAAACAGGTTCTTGTTTTGGGATATAACTAATTCTTCAGGCGGGGAACCAAATTCGCCAAAACTTTCCGAATTGATTCAGCGCTTAGCCCGCGATTATGTGGGAATTCACCGGTAAATAATTCCTGCACGCGAATTTGGACCAACGGAATATTCTCTTTTTGCAATTTACTATTGGGTAGCTGCCCCTCGTCCAAAAGCGTCCGGACGGCCTTTTCGATGGCTTGCTGCGATGATGACGGACCGCGCTTCGAGCGCGCCTCTTTAGTTGGCGCTTTCTTCGTCAATTCGGCATCCATTTCCCGCGCCAATCCAGATTCGAATACCAAAACGGACGCGAATTCGAGACCTGCGCCCCGGATATTCGAATTCTCCCAATTCACGAATTTAGGCTCGAATAAATCCCTGGGTATTTTGACCCGGGAATCGGCCGGATTCCGAGGAATTGTATATCCATAAGCCACGAATTTCCCCGCCCCCAGGGACTGCAATAGGCGATTTTGCATTTCCAAGCGTATTTCTGACGGTATGGCCAGGATTTCGATCACCCGTTGAACATTCTTCGCAATTGCTATGACAGGATCACCAGCGCTGCCCGACATGATTTCGTCTGGGGCAGACGTGCGATCCTTGCCAGACAGCTTAGGCGGAGGATTGTAATATTCGTCGTATTCCACCCGCAGTTCTTCAGACGCAAACGAATAGTCGGCGTCGGCAAGTGGGATACCATTTGCCCAAATATCGCGTTGCGGTGTTATTAGACCATCGGGGCACATGGTCTAAATGTCTTGGAATTACCGTGTCCGCGTCAAGTGTCGGTACACATTACAACTTCGGTCAGGCGAAATCAGGGCAATCGCACTTGCCTCAAGGCGAACAGAATCAAACCAACACCGAAGATCGACATGGCGCCCCGAAATCCAGCCACGACAAAAAGCCCCAACATGGCGGCTGGGAAAAACGCGATGCGCCAGATGCGATAAACGATGGAATCAAAGGTTCTCATTTCAATGCTCCGATTTTGTCACGTCAAAAAACACTATACCCGATTTTACCACCGAGATTTTCGTCGTCTGCTTATTTGTAGTTTCGAATTTTAGCCTCATTTTTTGCATCATAGCATTCTGGCTATTCGCTTACGCCCCCGTTTTATTGGCCTCTCGGTTTTTAGCTCCTCTTTCCTGGTCATCAGGATTGACAAATCCGCCGGGTTCATCGGGCTACCTACTATGAATTCCGGCTTTCGGGATGAATTCACGTCCTTTTCGTATTTCGCGAGGGATTGCCTGGTGATGCCGTATGCGATTTTGAAATGTTCTGGGAATTCGGTCCTATCGGAATGAATCGCCCCTGCATTCTTGAGATTTTGCCGGCCAAGCGGCAATTGGAGGCAGCGGAATACCAGGCTGCTGTAGGTTTCAACCAGTTCGTGTTTCCGCTTGGTTTTGAAGGGAATGCCGTGCCGCCAGGCCTCGTCCATCGCCATCGCCAGGACCATTTGAAAGGCATTGCGGATGGCCTGATTGGAATTCAGGATTTCGAGCTTGGGAGCCAGTAATTCCACGGCCCTGTCCAGGATGGCGGCCCGGAATTCGAGATAGGGCTTCGCACCCTCGGGCTTGCTCATGCCGATTCGCATGGCCAATTGGGTTACGCCTAGGGTGGGGACGTTCATGGTGCTGGCGATCACCTCGTCCACCAGCTGGTAAATGATCGCCCGAGGAGGGGTATTCTTCCAGGTTACGGGATCCATCGTCCTGTTGAAATTCCGGGTCATTTCCTGGAAGGTCACGCGCACCAGGGCATATTCGAAGGCCCGCTTGCTCGGGAATCTGCGATAAAAGCTATCGGTCGTGCCGCGCGCGTTCCGGCAGATCATCGCGACCGAGACTTTCTCGAAATCCTCCCATGCGAGCCGGCGGGTTGCCGAATTGAAGTAATTCATTGTTCTACCGTGCCGACCGCCACGGCCGGTCGCACGCAATTCCCGGTGCCGCTTTCTCCGCCAAGCCCGCACGCCGGGATTCCGCCTCTCTTCCTCGCGGCGAACTTCCAACTTTGTCCTCTTTTTTCTCTTCAACCCACCCTCCGCTGGAATGACCCAGGGAAAACCACCCTTTTTAGCCCCTAAAACCCAGAATCTCAATTCTGGTTTTGGACGACCGAAAACGAGCATTTTTGGACCGGATTTCGGGAGGGATTTGAGAATTTATATAAAAATTATTTCTTGATACGAAAACCCGAATCGAAACCTAGTTCGCGCCGCGCTTTCTCGCTCGACACCGCGCCGTCGTCTTCCGCAACGTTGTAGACACCGGGCTTGCCTTTGGTGAGCGTGAGCAGCGCCGCCTGCGCCGCGGCGTCCACAAAGAGCGCGGGCTTCGCGCGCGCTTCCTTTTCGAACCAGGTGCCCGGCCCGTACAAATATCCGTAACGCAGCACGATCCCTTCCGGCATCGTGAGCGTTGCCTGTTCGAGCGCGGCGACGCCTTCTACCGCACGCTTGCGCGCGCCGGTAGCGGCCAGATCGAGCGAATCGGATTCAAGGTGGGCGCCTTGTCCTGGTGCGTAGACGAAGGCGACGCTTTGCGCGATCAACCGCTTCACGCCGGCTTCCTTGGCCGCAGCCACCAGATTGCGGGTGCCATCGATGCGCAGGCGCGCATTGCGTTCGAGGCCAGCCTCGTAGCCGGGCGTGCCCGGAGCGCTGGGCAAATCGGTCAACTGGTGGATCACAACCTGCGGTGCCGCGGCCGCGACCGCGCGAAAGAGCGCAGGCGCGTCGAACACATCAACCACCAATGGTTCGGCGCCAAGCACACGCAAAGCGGCCACTTTCGCCGGCGCGCGCGTAATTCCTACAACCGAATGGCCGGCTTTGCGCAACAGCGGCACCAGCAGCCGGCCGATTACGCCGCTAGCTCCAGCCAGAAATATTTTCATCGGCATTCCAAGATGAATCAACCGTCTCGGCTTATTGCACGAGCGGCGTGGACGCGGGGTCGAGATCGACGCCCCGAATATCGGCTTGACCCGCCAGCAAGCGCACATACTGTCGCAGCGCCGTTTCCTGAACGCGCGCCGTCAAGGCATCGGAAATGCGCAGACGCACCGCTTCGAAGGGCAGGATTTTACCTTCCGCGCGGCGGTCAACCGAAACGATGTGGAAGCCGTAACGCGTCTTGACCAGCCGCGGCAGGATGCCGATCCAGCCATCCGCGAACAGCGCCTGCTCGAATTCCGGCACCGTGTCGCCGCGGCCGATCTGGCCGAGATTGCCGCCATGCTGCCCTGAAGGGCAGTTAGAAAGCGTGCGGGCGGATTCCTCGAACGTCTTTGGGTTCGCTGCCACCTGCGCCAGGGTCTGTTCCGCCTTGGCGCGCACCAGGTCGAGCGGGCTGCCGGGCGTGATCTGGAACAGGATGTGCCGAGCGAAAACCAGGTCGCCGCTGCGGAAAGAGTTGCGGTGCGCGTCGTAATAACGGCGGCACTCCTCTTCAGTGGCCGAGGGGATGGCGACCTCGCGCTCGAGCGCCCGCTCGATCGCGCGCGAGACATCCTCGTCTTCGCTGGAGGATGCGAGCAGGCCCAACGCCGCGGCACGCTGGCGCAGCAATTCGCGCACCGCCGCGACCGCGGGCGAAGGCAAGCCGGCGGGATCGACCGCGACGCCGTTGACGGAGATGCCGTCCGGAGGGCTGTCCATGATTGCTACGGGCCAGACCGTCGCGTGCGCACGATCTGATGCGGGCGGAAGAGATAGGAAAGTGCGCCGGCGCCGCTCCAGATATGGACCATGCGCGTGAAGGGCGACACCAAGAAGATGGTGAAACCGAGGAATATGTGCAGCCGGTAGATCAGCGGCGTGCCGGCGAGCAGATCGGCCACGCCCCCTTGGAAGGTGACGATGCCTTTCACATAGGCCGTGATCGTTTCGAACATCGCGCCGTCCATATGCTGCGCCGACAGCGGCACCGTCAGCAATCCCAACGCCAGTTGCAGCCAAAGCATGAGGATGATGGCGATATCCCATTTGCGGCTGTTGTGGCGGATGCGCGAGTCGGCCAAGCGCCGGTGGATCAGGATCGACAGGCCCACGATCGCGATCGCTCCGGCGATTCCGCCCACCGTCATGGCAAGAAGTTGGTGCTGCGCCGGATCGAGCGCCCAGCTAACGGCCCAGTCCGGCGCTAGGAATCCGATGAAATGGCCGGCAACCACGACCAGGACGCCATAGTGAAAGAGGTTGGAACCGATGCGCAGCTGCCCCTTGCGCAGCAGCTGCGAGGAATCGCTTTTCCAGGTAAAGGGCTCGCGGTCGAAACGGATGAGGCAGCCCAGCAGTAGAACGGTCAGGGCGAGATACGGATAGACGCCGAACAAGAACTCATTGAGATAGGTGGCAAAGTCCATCACGTCCTCCCGATATCAGACGAAGAGCCGCCGGTGACCGGCGTTTGCGGTCCGAAGGCCGGCTGCTCGACCCATTCGCGGTCCAAATCCTCGATTTCGGCCGCGCGGCGGGATGCGGCCTTGCGATCGAGCCCGGATTCGCCGGCGATGCTCAGCAAGGCCGCGAAGACCGCGCTGTAGTTGCTGCCGCGTTGCAGCAGCGTTTCGCCCACCGCGCGCAGCACGTGCGCGCAATCGCCGAGCATGTCCTTGGTCTCGGCCTTGTCCCGGCAGCTCAGATATTCCAGAACGGCGGGCAGATAGTCGGGCAGTTCGTTGGCGGCGAGGCGAAACCCGGCGCGTTCGTAGACCATCTTGAGATCGACCATGGCGTCGCCGCGCGCGCGCGTGTCGCCGTGGACGTGCTCGAACAGATGGAGCGAGGTGGCGCGGCCACGGTCGAACAGCTCCACATAACGCTCCTCGGCCCAAAACGGATCGGCGCCAATCAAAAGCTCGACCAGTCCTTGAAGCGTGGCGCGGTCCTGCGGCGAAAGCAGCGGCGAGACGCGCAGGGCCTCGCCGATCTCGGGCAGGGCATCGCGCAATTCGGACCCCGGATAAGTCAGCAGGGCGCCGAGCGCGCGCAGGACGGTCATCGGTGAATCGGTCATCGGCGGCGCCCCGTCAATCGTCCAGCATACGGATCGGGACCGCCTTGCCTTGGCCCATCTTGCCGCCGAACAGGCTCGGCTTGGGCTCGCCCGCGTCGCAGCCGTTGCCGAAGGAAAAGCCGCAAGCGCCGCGCAGGGCATAGGCGTTCTCCGCCTGCTCGCGGTGCGAGGTCGGGATCACAAAGCGGTCCTCGTAATTGGCGATCGAGAGATAGCGGTGCATCTCTTCGACCTGCGCTTGCGTGATCCCGGCTTGTTCGAGCACCGCCAGATTGTCGCCAGCGCCCAATTGCCGGCCGCGGTAAAAGGCGCGCATCGCCAGCATGCGTTCGAGCGCTGAGACAATCGGCGCCTCGGCGCCGGCGGTCAGCAGATTGGCGAGATAACGGATCGGGATGCGGAGCGAGCGCACATCCGGCAGCTCGCCCGCCGCGCCGACATGGCCGGCATTGGCGTGCGACTGGATGGGCGACAGCGGCGGCACGTACCACACCATGGGCATGGTGCGGTATTCGGGATGGAGCGGAAAGGCGATCTTCCATTCGACCGCCATCTTGTAGGCGGGCGATAGCTTGGCCGCTTCGAGCCACGCTTCGGGCACGCCGCTGGCTCGCGCCTCAGCCTCGATCTTGGGATCGTTCGGATCGAGGAATAAGGCCAGCTGCGCCTCGTACAAATCCTCGGGCTGTTCCGTGGCCGAGGCGCGCTCGATGCCATCGGCGTCGTAGAGCAGCACGCCGAGATAGCGGATACGGCCGACGCAGGTTTCGGAACAGACGGTCGGCTGGCCCGCTTCGATACGGGGATAACAGAAAATGCACTTCTCCGCCTTGCCCGTGGTCCAATTGTAATAGATCTTCTTATACGGGCAGCCCGAGACGCACATGCGCCAGCCGCGGCACTTGTCCTGGTCGATCAGGACGATGCCGTCCTCCTCACGCTTGTAGATCGAGCCCGAGGGACAAGAGGCGACGCAGCTCGGATTGAGGCAGTGCTCGCACAGCCGCGGCAGATACATCATGAAGGTGTTTTCGAACTCTCCGTAGATGTCCTTCTGCACCTGGTCAAAGTTGTAATCCTGCGAGCGCTTGGCGAATTCACCGCCGAGGATTTCCTCCCAGTTGGGTCCCCATTCGATCTTGTCCATCATGCGGCCGCTGACTAGCGATATCGGGCGCGCGACCGGCGCGGTCGCCAATTGCGGCGCGGTTTGCAGGTACTGGTAATCGAAGGTGAAGGGCTCGTAGTAGTCGTCGATCTCGGGCAGGTTCGGGTTGGCGAAAATGTTGGCGAGGATCGCCCACTTGCCGCCCTGCTTCGGCGCGATCTTGCCGTTGCGCTTGCGCTCCCAGCCGCCGCGCCAACGATCCTGATTCTCCCAGTCCTTCGGATAGCCGATGCCGGGCTTGGTTTCGACGTTGTTGAACCAGGCGTATTCCATGCCCGGACGCGACGTCCACACGTTCTTGCAGGTGACCGAGCAGGTGTGGCAGCCGATGCACTTGTCGAGGTTCAATACCATCGCAATCTGTGCGCGGATTTTCATCGCGTTCCTCCCCTCACTCGGCCGCGCTCAACTCGGGTGCGTTCATCCAGTCGACCTTCACCATCTTGCGTAGGATGACGAATTCGTCGCGGTTCGACCCGACCGTGCCGTAATAGTTGAAGCCGTAGGACAGCTGGGCGTAACCGCCGACCATATGCGTCGGCTTCAGAACGGCCCGCGTCACCGAGTTGTGGATGCCGCCGCGTTGCCCGGTAATCTCCGATCCCGGCACGTTCACGATCTTTTCCTGCGCGTGATACATGAGGCACATACCCACGTGCACGCGCTGGCTCACCACGGCGCGGGCCGTGATCGCGCCGTTGATGTTGTAGAGCTCGATCCAATCGTTATCGACGATGCCGGCCTGCTCGGCGTCAGTCTCGGAAATCCACACGATCGGCCCGCCGCGCGACAGCGTCAGCATCAGCAGATTGTCGGTATATGTGGAATGGATTCCCCATTTCTGATGGGGCGTGATGAAATTCAGGACGATCTCCTTCTCGCCGTTGCCGCGCTTGCCCAAAAGCGGCGTGATCGTGCGGGTGTCGACTGGCGGCCGGTATGATGCAAAACCCTCGCCGAAATCGCGCAACCAGCGGTGATCCTGGTAGAATTGCTGGCGGCCGGACAGCGTTCGCCACGGAATCAGCTCGTGGACGTTGGTATAGCCGGCGGTGTAGCTCACATGCTCGCTCTCGATGCCGGACCAGGTGGGCGAGGAAATGATCTTGCGCGGTTGCGCCTGCACATCGCGGAAGCGGATTTTCTCGTCCGCGCGTGGCTCGGCCAAGTGGCGATGCTCGCGCCCGGTGGCGCGCGACAGCGCGTCCCAGGCCTTGACGGCGACCTGGCCGTTCGTCTCGGGCGCCAGATAGAGAATGACCTCCGCCGCGTCGATGTCGCTTTCGATGCGCGGGCGTCCCTTGGTCGGGCCTTCGGCGACGGTATAGTTGAGCTGCGCCAGGCCCTTCACCTCGTCCTCGGTGTTCCAGCTTATTCCCTTGCCGCCGTTGCCGAGCTTGTCCATCAGCGGCCCGAGCGCGGTGAAACGCCGGTAGGTGTTCGGATAGTCGCGCTCGACCACCGTGATTTGCGGCGCCGTCTTTCCCGGGATGAGCTCGCATTCGCCCTTCTTCCAGTCTTGCACGTCGAAGGGCTGAGCGATCTCGGCCGGCGTGTCGTGCATGATCGGCGTCAGCACGACATCCTGCTCGACGCCGAGATGGCCGGGCACGAGTTCGGAAAACTTGCGCGCGATCCCCTTGTAGATTTCCCAGTCGCTGCGCGATTCCCAGACCGGATCCACCGCCGCCGAGAGCGGGTGGATGAAGGGGTGCATGTCCGAGGTGTTGAGATCGTTCTTTTCGTACCAGGTGGCGGTCGGCAGCACGATGTCGGAATAGAGGCAGCTCGTGGACATGCGAAAATCGATCGTGACCACGAGGTCGAGTTTGCCTTCGGGCGCCGGCTCGTGCCAGACGACCTCTTCCGGCTTCTGGCCGCCGGTTTCGCCCAAATCCTTGCCCTGGAGGCCGTGGCGGGTGCCGAGGAAATGACGCAGGAAATATTCGTGTCCCTTGCCGGAGGAACCGAACAAATTGGACCGCCAGATGAAGAGGTTGCGCGGAAAATTGACCGGATTGTCGGGGTCCTCGCAGGCCATCTGCAAACGGCCGGATTTGAGCTCCGCGGCCACGTAGTCCTTGGCCGGTTTGCCGACCGCCCGCGCCTCGGCCGCGACCTTCAGCGGATTGGCGCCGAGCTGGGGCGAGGAAGGCAGCCAGCCCATGCGCTCGGCGCGCACGTTCAGGTCGATCATGCTGCCGCTATAACGCGTCCGGTCGGCCAAGGGCGACAGCAGTTCGTCCACTCGCAGCTTCTCGTACCGCCACTGGTCGGAATGGGCATAGAAGAACGACGTGCCGTTCATCTGCCGCGGCGGCCGCGCCCAATCGAGCGCGAAGGCAAGAGCGGTCCAGCCGGTCTGCGGGCGCAGTTTCTCCTGCCCAACGTAATGCGCCCAGCCGCCGCCCGACACGCCGACCGTGCCGCACATCATCAGCATGTTGATGACGCTGCGATAGTTCATGTCCTGGTGGTACCAGTGGTTCATCGCCGCGCCGATGATCACCATCGAACGGCCTTTGGTCTTCTCGGCGTTTTCGGCGAAGCCGCGCGCCACCGCGATGACCTTGTCGGCCGGCACGCCGGTGATCGGCTCCTGCCAAGCCGGCGTGCATGGGACGTCGTCGCCAAAGGCACGCGCGCCCTCGCCGCCGAGCCCGCGATCGAGCCCGTAATTGGCGCAGAGCAGATCGAACACGGTGGCGACATAGGCCTCGCCGTCGGCAAGCTTGACCTTCCACGCCGGCACGTTGCGCACAAGCACGTCGCCGCCCTGGTCGTTGCCGGAAAAATGTTCATGCGGTTGGTTGCCGAAATAGGGGAAGGCCACGGCCAGCACCTCGTCGGACCGGTCGATCAGCGAAAGCGCCAGCTTCACCTCGCGGCCCGCGGTGCCTTCCTTGGCCTCCAGATTCCATTTGCCGCCCTTGTCGCCCTCTTGCGGCCAGCGATAGCCGACCGAGCCTTGCGGTGCGACGATCTCACCCGAAATCTCGTCGACCGCGGCCGTCTTCCATTCGAGATTCCCCTTCTGCCCCAACGCGTCCGGAAAATCGCTCGCGCGCAGAGTGCGGTCCGGAACCCATCGCTCGCCCCGGCGCACCAGGCGGACCAGCATCGGCATGTCGGTATAACGGCGGCAATAATCCTGGAAATAGGGCACTTGGCGGTCGAGGAAGAACTCGCGCAGGATGACGTGGCCCATCGCCATGGCCAGCGCCGCATCGGTGCCTTGCTTCGGATGCAGCCAGATGTCGGAGAGCTTGGAGACCTCGGAATAGTCGGGCGTGATCGCCACCGTCTGCGTGCCGTTGTAGCGCGCCTCGGTGAAGAAATGAGCGTCCGGCGTGCGCGTCTGCGGCACGTTCGAGCCCCAGGCGATGATGTAGCCAGAATTGTACCAATCGGCCGATTCCGGCACGTCGGTCTGCTCGCCCCAGGTCTGCGGGCTCGACGGTGGCAGGTCGCAATACCAGTCGTAGAACGACAGCAGCGTGCCGCCGATCAGGCTGAGATAGCGCGAGCCGGCCGCGTAGGACACCATCGACATCGCCGGGATCGGCGAAAATCCCACGACGCGGTCGGGTCCGAAGGCCTTGATGGTGTGGATGTTGGCGGCGGCGATGATCTCGTTGACCTCGTCCCAGTTCGAGCGCACGAAGCCGCCGCGGCCGCGAATGCTTTTGAACGATCGCGCGCGTTCGGCGTCGCCCGAAACCCAGGCCCAGGCCGCCACCGGTTCCATGGTCCGGCGTGCCTCGCGCCACAGCCGCAGCATCGGCCCGCGCACCATCGGATATTTGAGCCGGCTCGCGCTGTAGAGGTACCAGCTGTAGGACGCGCCGCGCGAACAGCCGCGCGGCTCGTGATTGGGCATGCCGGGGCGCGTGCGCGGATAGTCGGTCTGCTGGGTTTCCCAGGTGACGACGCCGCCCTTGACGTAGATTTTCCAGCTGCACGAACCGGTGCAGTTCACGCCGTGCGTGGAGCGTACGATCTTGTCGTGCTGCCAGCGTTGGCGGTAGCCCTCTTCCCAGTCGCGGTTCTCGCGGCGGGTTTCGCCGTGTCCGTCCGCGAACGGTTCGCGCAGGCGGGTGAAGTAGCTCAGCCGGTCGAGAAAATGGCCCATCGTCTCGCTCCAATCCGGCGAACGCTCCGGCCACCGCCGGAACATCGGCCTCCAACTAGCTCGATTTACCCCCGCGTTGCCCACGCAGATCGAGGCGGCGGAAATTCCACGACACCGCGATGGCAAAAACCGCTAGAATCACATAGGCGAAAAACCCGCCCGAATAGCCGCGCGCGCCGAGCGCGTCCACGGTCGCGCCGAGGAAGGGCGGGATGATGAAGCCGCCCAAGGCGCCCAGACCGCCGACCAGGCCCGACGCGCCGCCGACAGCCTTGGGCACGTATTTCGGCACCATCTTGAAGACCCCGGCGTTGCCGATGCCCATGCCCAGGGCAATCAGGAATTCGCCGGCAAGATCGGGATAGAAATCCTCGACGAAGGTGAGTACGAGCGCGCCCGCAAGCACCAGAATGAAGGCGATGATGGCGGTGCGTTCGCCGCCTATCCTCTCGGAGAGCATGCCGCCGAAGACCCGGATGACCGCGGCGAGAACCGAAAAGCCGAGCCCGCCGATCACGCCGGCCTCGCGCGGGCTCAGATGGTGAAGATTGACCCAATAGGTCGGGAACCAGGCGGTGAGCGCGAGGAATCCGCCGAAGGATACGAAATAAAGCGAGACCAGGCCCCAGGTGCGGGTGTCCTCGGCCGCCGTGATGATCGCCTGCCAGACCGTTCCGGTCGGAAACAACTCCTCCCCATTCTGCTTGGCGATTTTTTTGCTCGTCTCGATGTCACAGCCCTGTTTGCGCAACTGGAAGAAATACGCGTCACGCGCCAGAAACAAATAGATCGCGGCTCCGACCGTAAGAAAGATGAGCCATGCCAGATAGGAACCGGCGAGCCCCCAGGCCGCGATGGCAAAGGGCAAAAGCAGCGTGAATATGCCGGGCGCGAGATTGCCGATGCCGCCAAAAGCGCCGAGCACCGTGCCTTGGCGGGATTGCGGAAACCAATAGGAGACTTGCGGAATGCCGACCGAAAATGTGGCGACCCCGCATCCGCTCAGGAACCCGAACAAGACGATGATCGGATACATGTTGACGGTCAGGGTCTTGACGGTGAACAGGATGAAAACCAAGCCCCACATGCCGATCATGGAAAAGCCGAACAGCGTCAGCATGGGCAGCCGACCGCCGACCCGGTCGACCCAGGCGCCGAAGGGTATGCGCAACAGCGAGCCGGTCAGCTGCGGCGCCGCCACCAGCAGCCCCAACGCCAAGCCGCTGATCTGCATCTGCTCCTGGAAAAACTTCGCCGCCGGCCCGTAAAGCGCCACGGCCGCAAAACCGACGAAAAACCCCCAGGTTCCCATCGCCAGGCCCTGGGCGGGGTTTCCCTTCAGCGTGATCGTGCGCGTCAATGTGACAGTGCGCGCCGTTTTGCCGCGTGTATTGCCGATCTCGCTCATCACCCCTCCCACCGGTTGAAGTTGAGGTTGTGAACCTCAACTTTCCTTCCTCGCCTATTGACTATTTTTTAGGCAAACTTTCCTTGATATGGATCAAACCGGAGGTGAAAAGCTTCGATATTGCCCTTCCAGCATAAGATGCATATTATATGAATGTTATAGAGTCAACGTTCCAAACCGCCGCACCGGTACCGGAGAAAACAGCCCATGCGTCTGACCCTGTGGACCGACTACGCGCTGCGCACGCTGATCTATATCGGCGTCAAAGGCGAACGACTCTCAACCATCGCCGAAATCGCCGAGAGTTTCGATATTTCGGCGGCCCACCTGATGAAGGTTGTGAACAAGCTCGGGCAGCAGGGATATGTCGAAACCGTCCGCGGCAAGGGCGGCGGGATCAGGTTGGCGCGCAAGCCCGGGCAAATCCGGGTTGGGGCGGTGGTGCGCGATACGGAAGAGGAACTCGCCGTGCTGGGGTGCCTCGCCGAGCCCGGATTCTGCCGAATCCAAGGATGCTGCGTACTGCGCCGCGCGTTGCGCGAGGCGACGCAGGCATTTTTGCACACGCTTGACGGCTACACCCTGGCCGAACTTTTGGCGCCGCGTATCCAACTCATCCGCAGCTTGGGCCTCGCTCCGGGGATAGGAGTCGCGGAATGAGCCGGATTCATCCCAAGCGTAGCGGCGATCCCTCGCGTTTCGGCCTGTTCGATTACGGCTTCCGCACCTTCTTCCTGCTCGCGCCTCTTTATGGCGCGTTGGCGATTGCGTTCTGGATTCCGGTGTTTCTCGGCTGGGTGGCACCTCCGCCGGATGTTTCGCCTACGTTATTGCACGCGCATGAGATGATCTTCGGCTTCGCCGGCGCGGCGCTCGCGGGATTCTTCCTGACCGCGGTGCCCAACTGGACCGGCAAACCGGCGCTGCATGGCGCGCCTCTCGCCGGCCTCGCGGTTGTCTGGCTGGCCGGGCGCGTCGCCATGGCGTCGATTGGCCTGATTTCGCCGCTGTTCGCGGCAATCATCGATCTCGCTTTCCTGCCTCTGCTGGCGTTGGCGGTGATTGGGCCGCTGCTCGCCGCCGGCAAGCTCCGCAATCTCGTGCTGCTGGTACCGCTCGCCCTGTTCTGGAGCGCGGATGCCGCGATGGATGGGCAATTCGCCGGCTGTCCGGTGGACGTCGCTGCGGGCAGCGCACGCGTCGGCATCGATATCCTGCTGTTTTTCATAGCCGTGATCGGCGGGCGCATCGTGCCAAGCTTCACCGCCAATGTTTTGCGCGCCGCAGGCGAAACCGCCTTGCCTCGTTCCTTCCCGGTGCTCGATGGCGCGGCCATTGCCGCGATAGCGTTGCTGGTCGTTGCCGAAGCGGCGACTGGTTTGAGCATTGAAACCGGCGCGGTTGCGACGCTCGCCTGTGTCCTCAATGCCGCGCGTTTGACGCCGTGGCGCGGCACCCGCACGCTCAAGGCCCCGATCCTGTGGGTGCTGCATCTGGGCTATCTGTGGCTGGTCGTGGGCCTCGGCTTGAAGGCGGCCGCCGCATTCAACAACGCGGTGCCAGAGACGGCTTCACTTCACGCGCTCGCGCTCGGCGCAATCGGCACGATGATTTTCGCCGTCATGTCGCGCGCTGCTCTCGGCCATACCGGGCGCGCGCTCAAAGTTCATCCGGCGATCACGCTAGCCTACCTCTTGATATCGCTCGCGGCCGGCGCGCGGATTGCGGCGAGCTTCGCGACGGATTCCTCTATTATCTTGCTGCTGGACCTGTCTGGCCTCGCCTGGATCGTGGCCGCGCTGCTCTTCCTCGCGGTCTACACACCGATCCTCGTTTTACGGCAGCCGCGTTGAAAGTCGAATAAGACAGAACATGCAAGCCGGTATGCCTAATCGAGATTCGATCGTCGCTGACATCGTGGCACATACCAGCATCGACGAGGCCATGATCGAGCGGCTGGTCCGGGCCTTCTATGATCGCGCCCGGCATGATCCGCTGATCGGCCCCATTTTCGAAAGCGAGGTCCATGATTGGGAAGCTCACATCGGCCGGATGTGCGCCTTCTGGTCGTCCATCGCGCTGATGAGCGGCCGCTATCACGGCCAACCGATGGTGGCCCATCTGCCTTTGCCCATCGACACGCCTCATTTCGATCGCTGGCTCGATATCTTCGCCGAGACGGTCCGTGATGTCTGCTCGCCTCAG
>CAVXKY010000007.1:60000-234957 GCA_963762425.1 uncultured Alphaproteobacteria bacterium
GCCCGAATCGACGCCCTTGGGCCGGTCGGGCGGCGCGTTGGCCGGGGTGAGATAGCGCCAGCCCTGAAAGGCGCGGTAGGGCTGGGGCATCACCGGGACCAGCTTCATTTCGTAGTCGATCGCGCAATAGCGCCTACCATCCTTGCCGATGGCGTAGCCGATGCGTTTCAAACGCTGGCGCGCCATCACGCGGCGCCGGATGACCCAATAGATCGAGCCGCCGTCGAGCAGCTCCTCGGCGCGCTTGGGCGTGTTGCGAGTATAGAAACAGGAGCGGCCGCGTTCCTTGCGCCGCTGCTTCTGCAATTTCTTGAGCTCGGCCAGGTCGGAAACTCCAACCGCCATCTTGATCAAATGAAGCGCCATCACGCCGACCTGGACGCGAGCGCCTTGGCGCATTTGGAGGCGGGCTCGCGCCCCAACTCCGCGCAGATGAACCGCCCGGCCGCCGCGAGCCGCCCGAGATGCACGCCCGTCTTGATACCGAGCCCATCGAGCATATAGATCACGTCCTCGCTCGCTACATTGCCCGCGGCACCCGGCGCGTAAGGGCAGCCGCCCAAGCCCGCCACCGAACTGTCCACCACCGCCACGCCGCATTCGAGCGCGGACAGGATATTGGCCAGCGCCTGGCCGTAGGTATCGTGACAATGGATGGCAAGGCGTTTCAGCGGCACTTTCTTCGCCGCCGCCTCGATCATCTTGATAATACGCGCGGGCGTGCCGGTGCCAATGGTGTCGCCGAGCGAAATTTCGTAGCAACCGAGTTTCAGGAGCTTTTCTGCCACGCCTGCGACAGCTTTTGGCTCGATATGCCCATCATAGGGACAATCAATGACGCAGGAGATGTAGCCCCGCATACGCATGCCTTCGCGCTTTGCAGCCTCGGCCACGGGCAAGAAACGCGCGAGGCTTTCCTCGATTCCGCAATTGATATTGCGCTGAGAGAAAGTTTCGGAGGCGGCAGCGAACACCGCGATCTCCTTCACTTGGGCCACCTTGGCCGCCTCGAAACCCTTCATGTTGGGCACCAGCACCTGATAGGAGACGCCTGCGCGCGGCTTCAGGCCCCTCAGCACCTCGGCGGTGTCGGCCATTTGTGGAACCCATTTGGGGGAGACGAAGCTGCCGGCCTCGATCGCCTTCAGCCCGGCATCGGCCAATTGCTCGATCAGCGCGATCTTGACCGCGCTGGGCACGGTCTTGGGTTCGTTCTGCAACCCGTCGCGCGGACCGACCTCGTTGACGCGCACCGTCTTGGGCAATCTCATCACGCCTTTCCCTTATAGTGTGGGACGCAGTCTAGCCCCCCATTACATTGTTGCAATGATGGCAGCGCCGGGGATGGAAGGGGTAAGCCGCTCCTAGAATTCGGCAGGCCCCCTTCGAGGGGCAGAGAACCGCCCAGGAGACATACCGTGAAGAAACAGATAGCCGTCATTTCCATGCTCGCGCTACTTGCCGGACTCGGCGGCGCGGGTCTTTCGACCCAAGGCGCTTTCGCGCAATCTGCGCCGCCTGCTGCCACCACCCCAGCCCAAACGCCGATGGCCAAGCCCGATCATCCGCATTGGAGCGCCAGCCGTCATATCGAAGGCCGTATTGCCTTTCTCAAGGCCGAGCTCGGCATCACGCCCCAACAGCAGGCACAATGGGACAAGCTAGCCCAGGTGATGCGCGACAACGCCAAGGAGTTGGACGCAAATTTCGCCCAGATGCACGCCCAAGCGGATACCGCGACCCATAACGCGGTGCAGCGCATCGAGGCGCAAGGCCGCTTCGCCGCGCTCAAGGTGGAGCAATCGGGCCGCCTCCTCGCCGCCTTCCGCCCCCTCTATGCCAGCCTGTCGGATCAACAGAAGCAGGCGGCCGACCAGCTGTTCGGACCGCATCGGCACCACCACCACGGCTTCCGCTGATTTTCAACTGAGCGTGGTTAACCCCATGATCGGCCGTCATACCTCCTGGCGGCCGATCACCCTTTCTTTTTCTTGCCCCGCTTGGTCCGTTTTTTGATGCGCCGCTTGGTCTTCTTCGCCTTGCTTGTGGATTTCTTTTTCGTGGATGTCTTGGCGGCCCGTTTCGCCGGCGTTAGCGCGCCAGCGAAATAGAGCTTCATCGGCTCGAAATAACTGCGCTGCCAGCCGCCATCGCGATAGCTGGTATGGCCATCGGGCACGTTGCCGTGATGCACCGAGACGCGTGTGCCGCCGGGCACCGGCTCCAAGACGACTTCAATCTGTGAATCGGAATCGGCGGCGGTAAATTTAGTGGTGCGCCAGGACTGCACGATTCGCCAATAAGGCTCGAGCTGCAAGTTCCGGCCGGTGATATAGCCGTCCCAGACGGTGAAGGTGCCGCCGGGTTCGGCCGAGCATTGCGCCGCTTTGCCGCCGGTCATGGCCGTATGGCCCTTGGCATCGAGCCAGGCGTTGTAAATCGCCTGGGGCGAGGCCGGGATGACGTCGGAAACCGTGAATTCGAAACTCATGGTGACCCCCAATCAAATGTGGGTGACGCCTATGAATATCAGCCAAATAAGACACAAATGGTGCGGTCGAGAAGACTCGAACTTCCAAGGGGTTTCCCCCACTAGCACCTCAAGCTAGCGCGTCTACCAATTCCGCCACGACCGCGATGTAACGGCGATACTATATATTATAGCGATTGCCGCCGATGGCGCGGCTGATTACCAAATCCTCATGTCCATAGCAAGCAAGACCGGCCCAAAGATGCAAATCGAATGGCAGACCAGCGCAACCCCCGTGGCCTATGACCGGGCGGTGGATGCCATGGAGGCCCGGGTCCGTGCCATCCGCGAAGGTAGCGCGCCAGAGCTGGTCTGGCTGTTGGAGCATCCGCCGCTCTATACCGCTGGAACCAGCGCCAAGGAGGAGGATTTGGTCGATGCCATCCTGCCGGTTTTCCGCACCGGCCGCGGCGGGCAATGGACCTATCATGGGCCGGGACAGCGCGTGGCCTATGTCATGCTCGACCTCAAGGCGCGCGGCGGCGATCTGCGCGCCTATGTGACCGGGCTCGAGGAATGGTTGATCCGTACCTTGGTCGTGTTCGGCCTCAAGGGCGAGCGGCGGCCCGGCCGGGTGGGCATCTGGATCGACCAGGGGGCGGGCCGCGAAAGCAAGATCGCCGCCATCGGCGTGCGCGTGCGTCAAGGCGTGAGCTATCACGGCGTCTCGATCAATCTCAATCCCGATCTCAGCCATTATCGCGGCATCGTGCCCTGTGGCGTCAGCCAGCACGGCGTGACTTCGCTCGCGGAGCTCGGGATCAAGATTCCGATGACCCAACTCGATGCCGCCCTAAGGCAAAATTTCGGAGTTATCTTCTCCACTGCCCGGGATCGGGACGATGGGCTAGGATCGGCGTCAATCAAGATTAAGGACCCGGAGGCATGAGATTGTCATCGCGATGGATTCCGGCGGCGCTGGCAGTTTTGCTGCTGGCGGCGGGTCCTGCCGCGGCGCAAAACGCCGCGCCAGCCGCTGCCCCAGTGGCGGCCCCTGCTCCGCCCGTGACCCGGGAGGCCGTGCACCAATCCTTCGCCCCGATCGTGAAAAAGGCGGCGCCCGCGGTGGTAAACGTCTATTCGCGCCGGGTGGTGAAGAACCAGTCGCCGCTGCTCAACGATCCGATCTTCCGCCGCCTGTTCGGCCCCGAACTCCAGCGCCTCGGCATTCCGCGTGAACGCGTGCTCAATTCACTCGGCTCGGGCGTCATCGTCGACCCCAACGGGCTCATCGTCACCAATTACCATGTCATCAAGGATGCGCAGGACGTGACCGTGGTGCTGTCGGACCGGCGCGAATTCAACGCCAAGATCCTGATGACCGATGAACGTGTCGACCTCGCCGTGCTCAAGATCAACGTGCCGAATGAGCAGCTACCGGTGCTAGAGCTGGGCGACAGCGATCAGCTGCAAGTGGGCGACATGGTTCTGGCGATCGGCAATCCCTTCGGCGTCGGCCAGACCGTGACCAGCGGTATCGTCTCCGGTCTGGCGCGTACCGGCATCGGCCTCAGCGATTTCGGCTCCTACATCCAGACCGACGCCGCGATCAATCCCGGCAATTCGGGCGGCGCGCTGGTCGACATCGACGGCAAGCTGATGGGCATCAACACCGCCATCTTCTCGGAATCGGGCGGCTCGGTCGGCATCGGCTTCGCCATTCCGTCGGTGCTGGTGCGGCCGATGGTTGACGCCGCGGAGAACGGAAAACACGTGGTGCATCCCTGGCTCGGCATCATGGGCGAGGACGTGACATCCGAAAATGCGGTCAAGTTTGGCTTGCCGCATCCGACCGGCGTGCTGGTGAAGGACGTGTCGCCCGGCGGGCCGGCCGCCAAGGCCGGCGTCAAGAGCGGCGACGTCATCCTGGCGGTCGAGGGTCACGATATCGACGATTCCGAAAGCTTGCGCTTCCGCCTCGCGACCTTGGGCGCCGGCATGCCGGTGAAATTGACGCTGTGGCGCGATGGCAAGTCGCATGACGCCATGGCGATGCTGGTCGTGCCGCCCGACTCTCCCGCGCGCGAAGTGGCCGAGATCGAAGGAACCTCGCCGCTGGCTGGCGCTACCGTAGGCAACCTCAATCCCGCCTTCAACGAGGAGCTCAATTTCAAGCCCGACCAGACCGGCGTGGTCGTGATCGGGATTAAGCCCGGATCGCCGGCCGAGCGGCTGGGCGTTCGCGCCAACGACTTGGTGACCGGCGTCAACCACAAGAAGGTCGAGAACGTGACGCAGTTGAGGAACGCGCTGGGCACGGGCGCTCCGCCCTGGACCATCGCCATCCGCCGCGGCGACAAGACTTTCACGGCCGTGCTGCGATGATCGGTTTGTTCGAGCAGCAGGCGCCACGCCCGCTCGCCGACCGGCTGCGGCCCAAGAATTTGGCCGAGGTGGTGGGCCAGGACCACCTGCTCAAGCCCGATGCGCCGCTCGGGCGCATGGTGGCGGCGCGGCGGCTGGCTTCGATGATCCTGTGGGGACCGCCGGGTTGCGGCAAGACCACCATCGCGCGGCTTTTGGCCGAGGCGACGGAAATGCAGTTTGAGCCGCTTTCCGCCGTGTTCTCGGGCGTGGCCGATCTCAGGAAGCTGTTCGACGCCGCCAAGAAGCGCCGCCTCGGCGGCCAAGGCACGCTGCTGTTTGTCGACGAAATTCACCGCTTCAACCGCGCCCAGCAGGACGGATTCCTGCCCTATGTCGAGGACGGCACCGTGACGCTGATCGGCGCGACGACGGAAAATCCGTCCTTCGAGCTGATCGGAGCGTTGCTGTCGCGTTGCCAGGTTTTCGTGCTGCACCGTCTGGACGAAGCGGCGCTCGAAACGCTGCTCGCGCGCGCCGAGACGGCTCTGAAGCTCACTCTGCCGCTCGACGATGGCGCCCGGCAGGCGTTGAAGGCGATGGCCGATGGAGACGGCCGCTTCGTCCTCAACCTCGCCGAGGAGCTGGCGGAATTGCCCAAGGGCACCAAGCTCGACACGGCGGGCCTCATGGCGGCGGTACAGAAACGCGCGCCGCTTTATGACAAGGCACAAGAGGGCCATTACAACCTCATCAGCGCACTGCATAAATCCGTCCGCGGCTCGGACGTGGACGCGGCGCTTTACTGGCTCGCGCGCATGCTGGCCGGGGGCGAACATCCGATCTATATCGCTCGGCGCCTGGTGCGCATGGCAATCGAGGATGTCGGCATGGCCGATCCCGCCGCGCTGCCACAGGCGATCGCCGCCTGGGAAACCTATGATCGCCTGGGATCTCCCGAAGGCGAATTGGCGCTGGCGCAGGCGGTGATCTATCTCGCGACAGCGCCCAAATCCGTGGCCGGCTACATGGCATTCGGCCAAGCGATGCGCGCGGCCAAGGATAGCGGATCGCTGATGCCGCCGATGCACGCCGTCAACGCGCCGACCAAGCTCATGCGCAAGCTGGGCTATAGCGAGGGCTATGTCTACGATCCGGACACGGAAGAAGGTTTTTCCGGCCTCGACTATTTTCCCGAGGGCATGGAGCGGATGAATTTCTACCGTCCGATCGAGCGCGGCTTCGAGCGCGAGATCAAGAAACGGCTGGATTATTGGGAGAAGCTCCGCGGCCAGGCCCGCGCAGCCCCGCCGAAAAACAAAAATAAGCCATAATTCTTAAGTTCTAATCGTATGTATCCGCCGCTGATAGGCGGGCACGGTGTCCATTCGGGCGCCCTATAAACCGGTTACCTGCCCATCCCCCTGGAGTGACCCCCCATGAACAAGTCTTTTCTCGCGACCTGCCGAATCGGCGCCGCCGCCCTGGCGCTGGTCACCGGCATCTCATTGGCTCAAGCTGCACAAGTCTACGTCAATATCGCGCCGCCCGCGCCTCAGGTCGAGGTCGTGCCGCCGCCGCCGCCCGGCCAGCCGATGGAATGGCGCCCCGGCTTTTGGCGCTGGAACGGCAACCAATATGTCTGGGTGCGTGGCCGTTATGTGCACCCGCCCCGCATGGGCGCGCATTGGGTGCCTGGCCATTGGGCGCAAGGTCCACGCGGATGGGTCTGGGTGCGCGGCCATTGGGGCTGAGCGCCTAAGCCAGGGCTGCCCCGGAACCCCGGGGCCGAGTCTCATGGTGGTTTCCCGCCCCTGCCGCGGTTAAATTCGCTGCATGGGACAGGTTCAATCCATCGCGATCTCGGCCGATGATTCCGAGATCCGTCTCGACCGCTGGTTCAAGCGGCATTTCCCCGGGCTCGGCCATGGCAAGCTGGAGAAGCTGCTGCGCACCGGCCAGATCCGGCTCGACGGCAAGCGCGCGAAAGCCCGCGACCATGTGACCACGGGACAAATCGTGCGCGTGCCGCCCTTGGGCAATCTCGATCCGGCATCCGCGCCGCCGCGCCATCCGACACCGCCCAGCGCGCGCGAGGCACGGCTGATCCAAGCTACCGTGCTGCACCGCGACGACGACGTGATCGTGATCGACAAGCCGCAAGGCCTGGCGGTGCAGGGCGGCACCAACACCGCGCGCCATCTCGACGGCATGTTGGACGCGCTGACATTCGGCGCCGCGGAACGCCCGCGCCTGGTCCACCGGCTCGACAAGGACACCAGCGGCGTGCTGGTGCTGGCGCGCAACGTCCGCGCGGCGGCAAAACTCGCCCAGGCTTTCCGCGAGAAATCGACACGCAAGATTTATTGGGCCGCGGTGGTCGGAACGCCGGAAAAGCGCCAAGGCCGCATCGACCAGAAACTCGCCAAGCTGCCGGGCAAACTGGGCGAACGCGTCGTGCCCGACGAGGAGGGCAAGCGCGCCGTCACATATTACAGGACCGTCGCCCATGCTGGTGACAGGGTCGCCTGGCTCGCGCTCGAGCCCGTGACCGGCCGCACCCATCAGCTGCGCGCGCATTGCGCGGCGTTGGGCACGCCAATCCTCGGCGATGGCAAATATGGCGGCGCGAGCGCCCAGGTGAAAGGCGTGCCGGGGACGCGGCTGTTGCATCTCCATGCCAGGGCCCTTTCGATTCCGCATCCGCAGGGCGGCACGCTCATCGTCATGGCGCCGTTGCCGCCGCACATGAAGGAGACCTGGGCTTTCTTCGGCTTCGAGGAAAGCCAGGAGCGCGACCCCTTCGCCGGTCTCGCCCCGCAATAGATGAAGCGCTTCTACAAACAGGCCACGGTCGCGCCGGTGGAGGACGGCTATGCCGTGCTGCTCGACGGCAAGCCGATCCGCACCCCGGCCAAGGCCGGGCTGGCGGTCAAAAGCCGAAAGCTCGCGGAAGCGATGGCGGAGGAGTGGCAAACGCAAGGCGAGGAGATCAAGCCGGACGATCTTCACCTCACCCGCCTCGCCGGCACGGTCATCGACCTGATCGAGCCGCGCCGCGCGCAGATCATCGCCGAAATCGCCAAATACGCCGCCACCGACCTGCTCTGTTACCGCGCGGATAATCCACCCGAATTGGCGGCGCGCCAGCATGCGGCCTGGCAAGGACATCTCGATTGGGCAGGATCGCGTTACGCGTCCTTGGCCGTGACCCAAGGCATTGCGCCGCTGGAACAGGCGCCGGAAGCGCTCCAAGCCTATGCGGCAGCGGTCGCCACCTATGACTCGATGATCCTGGCGGCGCTTTATATCGCCACCTCGGCCTTGGGCTCGCTGGTGCTGGCGCTGGCCTTGATCGAGGGACGCGTCGACGCCGAACAGGCCTTTTCCGCTTCCCAGCTCGACGAGAGCTTCCAGATCGAGCGTTGGGGCGAGGATAATGAGGCCGCCAGACGCCGCGCGGGCCTCAAGGACGACATCGCGCTGTCCTCGCGTTTTGCCTATCTCCATCGCGCCGGATAGGCTGGGCTGGCGCGGATTTGCGGTTGGTGGGATAGTTCGCCGGCCTAAGGGGAGGCGTCATGCGCGAGATATTGCGTCGGTTGGAGGAAAAGCGCGAAGCGGCGCGCCAGGGCGGCGGCGAGCAGCGCATCAAGCAGCAGCACGAGAAGGGCAAGCTCACCGCGCGCGAGCGGCTGGAGCTGCTGTTCGATCCCGGCTCCTTCGAGGAGTGGGACATGTTCGTCGAGCACCGCAGCCATGATTTCGGCATGGAGAAGCAGAAGATCCCGGGCGACGGCGTGGTCACCGGCCACGGCCTGGTCAATGGCCGCCGCGTCTTCGCCTTCAGTCAGGATTTCACCGTTTTCGGCGGCTCGCTCAGCGAGGCCCATGCCGAGAAGATCTGCAAGATCATGGATCAGGCGCTGAAGGTGGGCGCGCCGGTGGTGGGATTGAACGATTCCGGCGGCGCTCGGATTCAGGAAGGCGTGGCCTCGCTGGCGGGATACGCCGAGGTGTTCCAGCGCAACGTGCTGGCCTCGGGCGTGGTGCCGCAGCTGTCGCTGGTGATGGGACCGTGCGCCGGCGGCGCGGTCTATTCCCCGGCCATGACCGATTTCATCTTCATGGTGAAGGATTCCTCCTACATGTTCGTCACCGGCCCCGAGGTGGTGAAGACGGTGACGCATGAGAGCGTGACCCAGGAGGAATTGGGCGGCGCGGTGACGCACACCACGCGCTCGGGGGTGGCGGATCTGGCCTGCGCAAACGACGCCGAGGCGCTGCTGCAAGCGCGGCGTTTCCTCGATTTCCTGCCGCTCTCCAACCGCGAGCCGCCGCCGGCGCGGAAGACGGACGACCCCGCCGACCGGCTGGAGAATTCGCTCGACACGCTGGTCCCGGGAAACCCCAACAAGCCCTATGACATGAAGGAGCTGATCGGGAAGGTGGCGGACGAGGGCGAATTCTTCGAGCTGCAACCCGAATTCGCCAAGAACATCGTCGTGGGATTTGCACGGCTGGAGGGTCATCCGATCGGCATCGTCGCCAACCAGCCGATGGTGCTGGCCGGCTGCCTCGATATCGACTCCTCGCGCAAGGCCGCGCGCTTCGTGCGCTTTTGCGATTGCTTCAACATCCCGATCGTCACCTTCGTCGACGTGCCCGGGTTCCTGCCCGGCACGGCGCAGGAATATGGCGGCATCATCAAGCACGGCGCCAAGCTGCTATATGCCTTCGCCGAGGCCACCGTGCCCAAGGTGACGGTGATCACCCGCAAGGCCTATGGCGGAGCCTATGACGTGATGAGCTCCAAGCATCTGCGCGGCGACGTGAATTATGCCTGGCCCAGCGCCGAGATCGCGGTGATGGGGCCCAAGGGCGCGGTCGAGATCATCTTCCGCGGCGACTCCAAGAGCACGGCCAAGACCGAGGAACGCGCCGAGGAATACCGTGGAAAATTCGCCAATCCCTTCGTCGCCGGATCCCGGGGCTTCATCGACGACGTCATCATGCCGCATTCGACGCGTAGGCGGCTGTGCCGCGCGCTGGCCATGCTGCGCACCAAGCGACTCGAGAACCCCTGGAAGAAGCACGACAACATCCCGCTGTGATCTAGCCCTTGTTCAGCAAAATCCTCATTGCCAATCGGGGCGAGATCGCCTGCCGCGTGATGCGCACGGCGCGGCTTCTCGGCATCAAGACGGTCGCGGTTTATAGCGAAGCCGACGACGAGGCGCTGCATGTGCGCGAAGCCGATGAAGCGGTGCTGATCGGCCCGGCGCCCTCGTCCCAAAGCTATCTCGACATCGGCAAGATCATTGCCGCCTGCCGCCAGACGGGCGCCGAGGCGGTGCATCCAGGCTATGGATTCCTGTCGGAGAACGAGGATTTACCCATCGCCTTGGAGCGGGCCGGCATCGTCTTCATCGGTCCGCCCGCAAAGGCCATCGCTTCCATGGGCGACAAGATCGAGGCCAAAAAGCTCGCAACCGCTGCCGGGGTGGCGTCCGTGCCGGGCCATGATGGCGCGGTGGAAAGCGCCGAGGATGCCGTCAAGATCGCGCGGCAGATCAAATATCCGGTCATGCTCAAGGCGGCCGCGGGCGGCGGCGGCAAGGGCATGCGCGTGGCCGCCAACGACACCCAGCTCAAAGAGGGTTTCCGGCTCGCCTCGGGCGAGGCCAAATCCGCTTTCGGCGATGCGCGGCTGTTCCTGGAAAAATACATCGAGGAGCCGCGTCATATCGAAATCCAGGTTCTGGCCGATGCGTTCGGCAACACCGTTTATCTGTTCGAACGCGAATGCTCGATCCAGCGCCGCCATCAGAAGGTAATCGAGGAGGCGCCTAGCCCCTTGCTCGATGCCAAGACCAGGGCCGCCATGGGCGATGCTGCGGTGAAGCTCGCCAAGGCGGTGGGCTACCGCTCGGCCGGCACGGTCGAGTTCATCGTCGATGCCAGGAAGAATTTCTATTTCCTCGAGATGAACACGCGGCTCCAAGTGGAGCATCCGGTGACCGAGATGGTGACCGGGTTCGATCTGGTCGAACTGATGATCCGCGTGGCGGCGGGCGAGCGTCTCCCCTTCGCCCAAGACGACATCAAGCTCAAGGGCGCGGCAATCGAGGCGCGGCTTTACGCCGAGGACCCAAAGCGCGATTTCCTGCCTTCTCCGGGGCGGCTCAAGCGCTATGCCGAGCCCGTAGGCGAAGGCATCCGCGTCGATAGCGGCGTCTATGAAGGCGCCGAGATCTCGGTCCATTACGATCCGATGATCGCCAAGCTGGCGGCATTCGGGGAGAATCGGGAATTGGCCATGACACGGCTTAGCGCCGCGCTCGACGGCTTTGTCATCGGTGGCGTCTCGAACAATCTCGATTTCCTGGCCGCGATTTTGCGCCGTGAGGCTTTCCACAAGGGAAAACTTTCGACCGCATTCATTGCCCAGGAATTTCCCGGCGGATTTGCGGGCGTCGATCCTTCGCCGCGCGAGATCGAGGAAGCAGTGGTGGCATCCGCCGCGATGCACCGCATGGCCCTCGAGAATTTCGCGCGCGGCGCCATTCCCGCCGCCTGGGTGGTCATGCTGGATGGCAAGTCCCATGCGGTCGAGATCACGCGCAAGGGACCATGCTTGACCGTAAAACATGGCAAAAAGCGCCATGAGGCGATTGCGTCCTGGCGGCCGGGCGCAGATCTCTTCCAGGCCGAGATCGATGGATCGCCCGTGCGTTTCCGCGTCGAGCGCAGGGGTCTGGGATTCCGGCTTGCGCGCGGCGGCGTGAATTACACGGCGCAAATCCTGCTGCCGCGCGCGGCCGAGCTGCTGGGCCGGATGCGGCCCAAGCCGGCGGCCGATCTGTCGCGCCACCTGCTGTCGCCCATGCCCGGGCTGCTGGTATCGCTGGCGGTGCGCGAAGGCCAAGCGGTGAAAGCCGGCGAAGAGCTTGCCGTGGTCGAGGCGATGAAGATGGAGAACGTGCTCCGGGCCGAACGCGACGGCAAGGTGACAAAGCTGCGCGCCAAGCCGGGCGACAGCCTGGCGGCCGACCAGGTGATCCTGGAATTCGCATGACCGAAGCGGTGCGGTTTACGGTCATGGGTCGGGTGCAGGGCGTGGGTTATCGCGCCTGGGCGGTGCGCGAAGCGCGCAAGCGGGGTTTGCGCGGCTGGGTGCGCAACCGCCTCGATGGCAGCGTCGACGTGCTGGTCATCGGCGAAGAGCCAAAAATAGCCGATATGGCCGCAGTTTGCCGCAAGGGCCCGATGTTGGCGGAAGTCGAGGATATCGCAATCAGTCCGGCGCTCGACGATGGCTCATTGGATTTCACCGAGAGGCCGACAGGATGAACAAGACAGCTGGACATCCCGCCCGCTTGTTGCTCGACCGGCGGTTTTGGCCGCTGTTCTGGGCGCAATTCACCGGCGCGGTGAACGACAATCTGCTCAAGAACGCTTATGTCATCCTGATCGCCTATCGCGAGACCCAATCCGCCGGCGCGACTGAGATAATCGTGACGCTGGCAGCCGCTATTTTCATCCTGCCTTATTTCCTGCTTTCAGCCACGGCCGGCGATCTCTCCGACAAATACGCCAAATCCTGGCTGCTGCAACGGGTCAAACTGACCGAAATCGGCGTGGTTGCGCTCGGCGCTCTGTCCTTCGCGCTCAACAGCATCGCTTTCCAGCTCTTCGTGCTGTTCCTGTTGGGCGTACAGGCCACGTTCTTCGGCCCGATCAAATACGCGCTACTGCCGGAGCTATTGAAACGCGGCGATTTGGTCGACGGCAACGCACTGATCGAGGCCGGAACTTTTCTTGGTATTCTTTCGGGCACCATCGCCGGCGGCCTGCTGATTCTTTTGCCGGGGGGCGCTGCCTGGACCTCGGCGGCGTTGCTGGTGCTGTCGCTGGGCGGGTTTGGCGCGAGCCTGATGCTGCCGGCGACCAGGCCCGCCGCACCGCGCCTGCAGATACAATGGAATATTGCCGCCCTCACCTGGGAAATCATCGGTCAGGCGCACGCAAAGCGCAAAGTCTGGCTGGCCGTGCTCGGCATTTCATGGTTCTGGCTGGTGGGCGCGGCGCTGTTGTCGCAATTTCCCAATTTCGCCAAGGAGTACTTGCAAGCCGGCAACCAGGTTGTGACGTTGTTTCTGACGCTCAATTCGATCGGCGTCGGGCTGGGCTCGTTGCTGGTGAGCCGGATGTTCAAGGGGCGGATCAGCGCCGATCTCGTGCCCTGGAGCGCGCTCGGCATGGCCATCTGCTTCGCCGATCTGTGGTGGAACAGCGGCGGCAGCGGCTCGCCAGCGCATTACATGGAGGCGGTGGAATTTCTCTCCTATCCCGCGCATTGGCGGGTGCTGGCCGATCTCTTCGTGCTGGCGGTCTGCGCCGGAATTTATATCGTGCCGCTTTACGTCATCATGCAGGCGGAGAGCGACATAGGCAGCCGCTCGCGCGTGGTGGCCGCCAACAACATCCTCAACGCACTGTTCATCGTTATCGCCGGCGGCGGTTCGGTGCTGATGCTCAAGCTCGGGAGCGGCGTTCCGGCGATCTTCCTGGCCGTGGGGCTGTTGAATACGGCCCTGGCGGCCGCGATCCTGATCAAGACGCGGCGCTGATCCGGACGGCTTAGGACGCGGCGGCCTCGGCCTCTTCCTTGGCCATGACGGGGCCTGAATCCTTGCCTTTGGCCTCGACGTCGCGTTCGACCAACTCGATCACCGCCATCGCCGCGGCGTCACCGCGGCGGAAGCCCGCCTTGAGGATGCGGCAATAGCCGCCCGGACGCTTGGCATAGCGTTCGGCGAGAGTCGTCATCACCTTGTCGACGATTTTGGCGTCTTGCAGTGCCGCCATCGCCTGGCGGCGGGCATGCAACCCACCCTTCTTACCGAGGGTGATCAGACGCTCGACCACGGGCCGGAGATCCTTGGCCTTGGGCAAGGTCGTCCTGATCTGCTCGTGCTTCAACAACGCATGGGCCATGTTGTCGAACATGGCCTTGCGGTGAGCGGATTTGCGGCTGAAGCTGCGGCCGCGGATACTGTGACGCATGTCTAGTACGGCTCCTCGAGGCGTTTGGCCAATTCCTCGATGTTCTCTGGCGGCCAGTTGGCGATCTCCATGCCGAGATGGAGCCCCATTTGCGCCAGCACCTCCTTGATCTCGTTCAAGGACTTGCGGCCGAAATTGGGCGTCCGCAGCATGTCGGCCTCGGTCTTCTGCACCAAGTCGCCGATATAGACGATGTTGTCGTTCTTAAGGCAGTTGGCCGAACGCACCGAAAGCTCGAGTTCGTCCACCTTGCGGAGCAGGTTCTTGTTGAAGGGCAGGTCGGCCGGACGCTCCTCCTCGCTGGCGGCGCGCGGCTCCTCGAAATTGATGAAGAGTTGAAGCTGGTCCTGCAGGATGCGGGCGGCCAAAGCCACCGCGTCCTCCGGGGTCACCGCGCCGTTGGTGTCGATCCGCATCGAGAGTTTGTCGTAATCGGTCACCTGGCCGACGCGGGTGTTCTCAACCCGGTAGCTGACCTTACGCACCGGGCTGAACAGTGCGTCGACCGGAATCAATCCGATGGGCGCATCCTCGGGCCGGTTCTGCGTGCCGGCGACGTAGCCCTTGCCGCTCTCGACCGTCATCTCCATGGCGATCTTGGCGCCGCTGTCGAGCGTACAAATGAGATGATCGGGATTCATGATCTCGATATCGTGCGGCAGTTCGATCATCTGGGCGCGAACTTCGCCCGGGCCGCTCGCGCGAAGCCGCATGCGCTTGGGGCCTTCACCGTGCATGCGCAATCCGATGCCCTTGATGTTCAAGACGATGTCGGTGATGTCCTCGAGCACGCCGGGCAGCGAGGAGAATTCGTGCAGCACGCCCTCGATCTGCACCGAGGTCACCGCGGCGCCTTGCAGCGAGGATAGCAGCACGCGTCGCAACGCGTTGCCGAGGGTGAGGCCGAAGCCGCGTTCCAGCGGTTCGGCGACCACGGTCGCGGAGCGCGCCGGATCGTCGCCGGATTCGACGGAGAGCTGTTTCGGTTTGATAAGCGCTTGCCAGTTCTTTTGGATCACGTGTCGTTCCTTATGCCGTTTGACGGACGAGCCGTCTTGGCTGTTTCCTTCGGACGCGCCCGAACGGCCCACCACGGGCCGAGGCTGCGCCTTGTCGTTAACCCCTTTTCTTCTCTACACCCGCCGCCGCTTGGGCGGACGGCAACCATTATGCGGGATCGTCGTCACGTCGCGGATGGACGTGACGGTGAACCCCACGGCCTGGAGCGCGCGCAAAGCGGACTCGCGGCCGGAACCCGGACCCTTTACCTCGACCTCGATCGTGCGCATGCCGTGGTCCATTGCCTTGCGGCCGGCGTCCTCAGCGGCAACCTGCGCCGCGTAGGGAGTCGATTTGCGCGATCCCTTGAATCCCATCGTACCCGACGACGACCAGGCGATGGTGTTGCCCTGCGCGTCGGTGATCGTGATCATGGTGTTATTGAAAGTGGCATTCACATGCGCCACCCCTGCGGTGATGTTCTTACGCTCGCGGCGCCTGAGGCGCGGCGCGCCGGCGGCGGGCGCGGCTGCAGCGGGCGCGCCTTGCGCGGGCGATGCTGCTGGTTTCTCGGCAGGCGGCTTCTGCGCCATGATCAATCCTTCATCCTTGCTTATCGAGCGCCTTAGCCCTTGGACGGCGCTATCTTCTTGCCGGCAATCGCCTTGGCCGGCCCCTTGCGGGTGCGCGCATTGGTGTGGGTACGCTGGCCGCGGACGGGCAAGCCCTTGCGGTGACGCAAGCCGCGATAGCAGCCGAGATCCATCAGCCGCTTGATATTCTGCGCCACGTTGCGCCGCAGATCGCCCTCGACCGTGTAATCGCGGTCGATCAGCTCGCGGATGCGCAGCACCTCGGCGTCGGTCAACTCATGCACCCGCCGCGCCGGTGGGATGGCGAGTTCCTGGCAGATTTTCTCGGCCGAAGTGCGGCCGATGCCATGGATATAGGTCAATCCGATCGGAACGCGTTTCTGACTCGGAATGTTAACGCCGGCTATACGCGCCAACTGCGCTCTCCATGGTTTATCGGCAATAGGGGACGCCGGCCCAACGCCGCTTCGGGCCGAGGGCGCGGATTATAGAAACAAGAGGCCGAAAGTCAACCATTCGACCGACTCCCGGGGCTTCTTAGAACCTCTTCAATTTGCTCGGTAACCCGGTCGATGGAGGCCATGCCGTCGACCGTATGCAGCATGCCCTTGGCCCGGTAATAGGGCAGAATCGGCGCGGTCTGCTCGCGGTAGGCCTTGAGCCTCGCTTTCACGGTCTCGGGCCGGTCATCGGGGCGGCGGATGAATTCACGGGCGCCGCAGACGTCGCAGACGCCGTTCTGTTTGGGGCGCTGAAAGCGGTCGTGATAGCCCGCGCCGCATTTGGCGCAGGCATAGCGACCGGTGATGCGGTCGATCAGCGCCGTCTCGTCCACCCGCATCTCGATCACCAGGTCGAGCTTCAGCCCCTTCCCGGTCAGCATGGCGTCGAGCGCCTCGGCTTGCGGCACGGTGCGCGGAAAGCCATCGAGGATGAAACCCTTGTGGCTTCCCGGCCCCTTGTCGAGCCGGGTGATCGCCGCGGAAATCAGGTCGATCATGATATCGTCGGAGACCAACTGGCCCGCATCCATGATCGCCTGGACCCTTTGCCCGAGCGGACTTTTCGAGGCGCGCTCGGCGCGCAATATGTCGCCGGTGGATAACTGGGCCAGGCCAAACCGCTCCTCGATCCGCTTCGCCTGGGTGCCCTTGCCGGCTCCCGGCGGCCCCAGAAGAATCAGGTTCACCCAAATCTCCCGCGCAACCGAGACTTGCGGATCAAGCCTTCATATTGGTGCGCCAAGAGATGCGAATGGACCTGGGCCACCGTATCCATGGTGACGCTGACGACGATCAGCAGGCTGGTGCCGCCGAAATAGAACGGTACGGCGTATTGGGAGACCAGAATCTCGGGCAGCACGCAGACGCCGGCCAGATAAGCGGCGCCGACCACGGTAAGGCGGGTTAGTACATAGTCGAGATATTCGGCCGTGCTGACGCCCGGCCGGATGCCCAGCACGAAGCCGCCATATTTGCGCAGATTGTCGGCGGTCTCGGTCGGGTTGAAGACGATCGCGGTGTAGAAGAAGCAGAAGAACACGATCAGCAACACATAGAGCCCGATATAGAGCGGCTGGCCGTGGCTGAGGAAGGCAGAGATCTCGCCGAGGATTCCGGTCTGGTTGACGTTGAAGCTGGCCAGCGTCGCCGGCAAGAGCAGCAGCGAGGAGGCGAAGATCGGCGGGATCACGCCCGATGTGTTCAGCTTTAAGGGCAGATGGGAGGCCTCGCCCCCGAACATCTTGTTGCCGACTTGGCGTTTCGGATACTGGACCAATATCCGGCGCTGTGCGCGCTCCATGAACACGATGAAGGTCACGACACCGACCGCCAGCACCAGGAATATGACAATGAAGAAGGTCGAAATCGCGCCGGTGCGGCCGAGTTCCAAGAGCGCGGCCAGGGCCGACGGCATGCGCGCGACGATGCCGGAGAAGATTATGAGCGAAATGCCGTTGCCGACGCCGCGCGCGGTGATTTGTTCGCCGAGCCACATCAGAAACACGGTGCCAGCGGTGAGCGTCACCACCGTGGTCAGGCGGAAGAACAGACCGGGGTCCAGCACCACCGGGCCGCTGAAGCCGCGCAGCCCCTCGATGCCCACGGCGATGCCATAGGCCTGGACCGCCGCCAGGAACACCGTGCCGTAGCGGGTGTATTGGTTGAGCTTCTTGCGCCCGACCTCGCCCTCTTTCTTCAGCGCCTCAAGCTGCGGCGACACCGCGGTCATCAGCTGCACGATGATCGAGGAGGAGATGTAGGGCATGATGTTGAGCGCGAAGATGGTCATGCGCCCGAGCGCGCCGCCCGAGAACATGTCGACCATGCCGAGGAGGCCGCCGGAATTGCGCTGGAACACCTCGGCGAGCACCTGCGGGTCGATCCCGGGCAGCGGGATATAAGTGCCGAGCCGGTATATCACCAGCGCGCCAAGCGTGAACCAGATGCGGTTCTTGAGATCGGTCGCCTTGCCGAAGGCGGAAAAATTGATGCTGGCTGCCAGTTGTTCGGCGGCGGATGCCATTCAATTACTCCTGCGGCGACGCCGGCTTTGCTTCCGGCTTGGGATCGGATTTGGCGGCCGGCTTTTCCGATTTAGCCGGCGATGCCGGTTTCTCCGGTTTCGCCGGCGGAAGGATCACTTTGCCGCCGAGTTTTTCCACCGCCGCGACCGCCGCCTTGGAAGCGCCGGCCACTTCGATGGTAAGGGCCGATTTCAATTCGCCCTTGGCCAAGAGCCGTACGCCGTCGCCGACCCGGCGCAGCACGCCCGCCTTGACCAGCGTTTCGCCATCGACCTTGACGTCGGATTTGAGCATGCCCGCATCGAGCGCCTGCTGGAGCCGGCCCAGATTGATGATATGAAAATGCTCGCGGAAATCCTCGCGCGTGAAGCCGCGTTTGGGCAGCCGCCGGTGCAGCGGCGTCTGACCGCCCTCGAAACCGTTCAAGGCGACGCCGGTGCGCGCAGTCTGGCCTTTGCCGCCGCGCGCGCTGGTCTTGCCCTTGCCCGAGCCGATGCCCCGGCCGCGGCGCTTGGCGCGGTAATGAGCGCCCCGATTGTCCTTGATCTCGTTCAGTTTCATGGTTTCCACCGATTATCGCCGATACCGCCGTGCCGCCGCAATCAGCGGATCTCTTCGACCCGTATCAGATGTTTCACGCACGCGATCATGCCGCGCACCGCAGGCGTGTCTTCGAGCACGCGGGTGCGGCGCATTTTGTTGAGACCCAATCCCTTGAGGGTGGCGAGCTGCCTCGCTCCCCTGCCGGCCGGGCTGGCGATCTGCGTCAGCTTGAGGCCCTTGGCCTGGGACGCGGACTCCGCCGCCGCCTTGGGCTGGGGCGGAGATTTCGCGACCGGCTTCTTGGTCGGCTTGTCCTTGTCCTGCGCCATCGCCTACTCCCGCGCCTCGGCGGTCGCGCCCTTACCCAGAATTTCGCTGACCTTCTTGCCGCGGCGCTGCGCCACCGAACGTGGACTGACCGAGCGGCCAAGCGCCTCGAAGGTCGCCTTGATCATGTTGTGCGGATTGGAGGTGCCGATCGACTTCGCCACCACGTCCTGGACGCCGAGCGCCTCGAAGATGGCGCGCATCGGACCGCCGGCGATGATGCCGGTGCCCGGCCGCGCGGCGCGCAACACCACCTCGCCGGCGCCGTAATGGCCGACGATGTCGTGATGGAGCGTGCGGCCATCGCGTAGCGGAATGCGCACCAGGCTGCGGCGTGCCTGTTCGGTCGCCTTGCGGATCGCTTCCGGCACTTCGCGCGCCTTGCCCGAACCGTAGCCGACGCGTCCCTTGCGGTCGCCGACCACGACAATGGCGGCGAAGCCGAAGCGCCGGCCGCCTTTCACCACCTTGGCGACGCGGTTGATGCCGACGAGTTTTTCGACGAATTCGCTGTCCGATCCATCACGGTCGCCATCACGCGGCCGGCGCTCGCGCGGCGGACGGTCGCCGCCCTCGCCGCCTTCGCGTCCCCGCGACGGAGCGCCTGTCCGCGGCGGACCCCTGCCGTGGCGGGCCCCTGCCCGTGGCGGGCCTCCAGCCGTGCGTGATCCCGGTGTGCGTGCCATAGACTCCCTTCCTAGAACTTCAGGCCGCCCTCGCGGGCGGCGTCAGCCAGGGCCTTGACCCGGCCATGAAACAGGTAGCCGCCGCGGTCGAACACCACGGACGTCACGCCGGCGGCCTTGGCGCGCTCGGCGATGAGCTTGCCCACCGCCACGGCCGCGGCCTTGTCGGCGCCGGTCTTGATGTTGCCCTTGAGGCTCTTGTCCAGGCTCGAAGCGGCGGCGAGCGTGCTGCCTTTGAGGTCGTCAATCACCTGGGCGTAGATGTGCTTCGAGGAGCGGAACACGGAAAGCCGCGGCTTGCCACGCGCCGTCCGGGAGAGACGGTGGCGCACGCGCGCCTGGCGCCGGGAAAAGAGGTTTGTGTTTTTTCCGCTCATCGCCGCATTCCTACTTCTTCTTGCCTTCTTTGCGCCTGACCGTCTCGTTATCGTAGTGGATGCCCTTGCCCTTATAGGGTTCGGGCTTGCGGTAGGCGCGGATCACCGCCGCGACCTGGCCGACGCGTTGCTTATCCGGACCGGTAATCGTGACCGAGGTCGGTTTCTCGGTGGAGATCTTGACGTCATCCGGAATCGGGAAGGCGATTTCGTGGCTGAAGCCCAGCTGCAGCACGAGATTCTTGCCCTGCACGGCCGCGCGATAGCCCACGCCTTCGATCTCCAGGTTCTTGGTGAAACCCTTGGAGACGCCGGCCACCATGTTGTTGACCAGCGCGCGTGCCGTGCCCCATTGGGTGCGGGCGCGCTTAGAATCGGACTTGGCCTTGAGCACGATCTTGCCGTCGGCGACCGAAGCCGCGACATCGCTGCCCATGGCGCGCTTCAAGGTGCCGAGCTTGCCCTTGGCGGTAAGCACGTCTCCCGCCACTTCGATGGTGACGCCCTGAGGAATGGGCACTGGATTGCGGCCGATGCGCGACATGATTTCCTCTTAGAACACGCGGCAGAGGATCTCGCCGCCGATATTGGCGGCGCGAGCCTCGTTGTCCGACATGACGCCGCGCGGCGTCGACAGAATGGCGATGCCGAGACCATTATAGATTCGCGGCAAATCGGCAACACGCGAATAGATGCGGCGGCCGGGCTTGGAAACGCGGGTAATCTCGCGAATCACGGGCTCACCATCGACGTATTTCAGCTCGATCTTGAGCTCGGCGACGCCCGGACGAATTTCCTCGCGCGAGAAGCCGCGGATATAACCCTCGCGCTGCAGCACCTCGAGCACATTGGCGCGTATTTTCGAGGCCGGCGATTGAATCGATTCCTTGCGCGCCTGCTGCCCGTTGCGGATGCGGGTCAACATATCGGCGATCGGGTCGGTCATCATGCTCTGACTCTCCCTACCAACTCGACTTGACCATGCCGGGAATCTGTCCCGCCGAGGCCAGTTGACGGAGCGCGATACGCGAAAGCTTGAACTTGCGGTAATAGCCGCGCGGCCGCCCGGTGAGCTCGCAGCGGTTATGGATGCGCACCGCCGAGGAATTGCGCGGCATCTCGGAAAGCTTGAGGCGCGCGGCGAAGCGCTCCTCCGGCGCAAGCGCGCGATCGCTGGCGATCGCCTTCAGCTTTGCGCGCTTCGCGGCAAAACGCTTCACCATTTTCTCGCGCTTGCGGTTGCGTTCAATGGAACTGGTCTTGGCCATATCGTTCCTCGTTTCGCCTTAGTTCATGAACGGCAATTGGAAGCCGCGCAGGAGTGCCTTGGCCTCCTTGTCGGTCTTTGCCGTGGTGACGATGATGATGTCCATGCCGCGGACCTCGTCGATCTTGTCGTAATCGATCTCGGGAAACACCAATTGCTCCTTGAGCCCGAGCGCGTAATTGCCGCGCCCATCGAAACTCTTGCCCGAAAGCCCGCGGAAGTCGCGCACGCGCGGCAGCGCGATGTTGACGAGCCGGTCGAGGAACTCGTACATGCGGTCGTGCCGGAGCGTGACCTTGCAACCGATGGCCAGGTTTTCCCGCAGCTTCCAGGTCGCGATCGACTTCTTGGAGAGCGTCATGACCGGCTTCTGGCCGGTGATGGATGCAAGATCCTTGGCCGCGGCCTCGGTCTTTTTCGCGTCCACGGTCGCCTCGCCGACGCCCATGTTGATGACGATCTTGTCGAGCCGGGGGACGGCAAAGGCGTTCTTGTAGCTGAACTCCTTCATCAGTTCCGGCCGGATCACCTTCTCGTAATGCTCGTGGAGGCGGGTCATGGTGCGTGCTTCAGGCATCGAGCACCTCGCCCGAGCGCTTGGCGACGCGCACCTTTTTGCCGTCGGCCAGAATCTTGAATCCGACGCGGGTCGGCTTGCTCGATTTGGGATCGATCAGCGCCACGTTCGAAATATGGATGGTGCCTTCCTTGTCGACGATGCCGCCGGGCTGACCCGCTCCCGGGCGGGTGTGGCGCTTCACCATGGAAACCCCCTGCACGACGACGCGCTCCTGGTCGATCAGGACACGCAGCACCTCGCCTTCCTTGCCTTTGTCGCGGCCGGTCAGCACCACAACCTTGTCGCCTTTCTTGATCTTGGCCATGGCCTAGAGCACCTCGGGCGCGAGCGAGATGATTTTCATGAATTTCCGCGCACGCAGTTCGCGCGTCACCGGCCCGAAGATGCGCGTGCCGATCGGCTCGTTCTGGTTGTCGATCAACACGGCGGCGTTGCGGTCGAAGCGGATGGCGCTGCCGTCGGGGCGGCGGATGGCCTTGGCGGTGCGCACGATCACCGCCTTGTGCACGTCGCCCTTCTTCACGCGGCCGCGCGGAATGGCCTCCTTCACCGAGACCACGATGATATCTCCCACGGTGGCCCAGCGGCGCATCGAGCCGCCCAGCACCTTGATGCATTGCACGCGGCGGGCGCCGGAATTGTCGGCGACGTCGAGATTGGTTTGCATCTGGATCATGACGGATCAGCCCTGAGCCTGGGGCGCGGGCGCCTTGGCGCGCTTTGCCCGCGGTTTCTTCTCGGCCGGCGCCGGCGCGGCGGCGGCCTCATCCTTGGTCAGAGCGTGGTGCGCTTCCGGCGCGCGCGTCACCGCCTCGATCACCTTCCAGCTCTTGCGCTTGGAGATCGGCCGGGTTTCCTCGATGCGAACCACATCGCCCACCTTGTAGGCGTTCTCTTCGTCATGCGCGGCGTATTTCTTGGAGCGCGTGATGAATTTCTTGTAGACCGGATGCATGAAGCGGCGGTCGACGCGGACGGTCACCGTCTTGTCCATCGCGTCGCTCGTCACCATCCCCTGCAGGACTCTTTTCGGCATTTTCTTCTCTTTCCCTAGGAAGCCTTGCGCGCGCGTTCGCCGAGAATGGTCCGGATGCGCGCGATGTCGCGGCGCACCTGCCGCACCCGCGAAGTGTTCTCGAGCTGACCCGAGGCCCGCTGGAAGCGCAGATTGAACGCCTCCTTGCCGAGGGTCTCGAGCTCGGTCTTCAATTCGTCGTCGGTCTTGGCGCGAACGTCGGCGGCCTTCATGCCTGCGGCTCCTCGATGCCGAGACGGGCGACGAAGCGCGTGCTGATCGGCAGCTTCGCGGCCGCCAAGTCGAATGCTTCCAACGCCAGTTGCCGCGGCACGCCGTCCAGCTCGAACAGGATGCGGCCCGGCTTGACGCGGCAGATGTAGAATTCGGGGTTGCCCTTGCCGCTGCCCATGCGCACCTCGGCCGGCTTCACCGACACCGGCACGTCCGGGAAGATGTTGATCCAGACGCGGCCGATGCGGCGGATGTGGCGAGTGATGGCGCGGCGCGCAGCCTCGATCTGGCGCGCGGTAACGCGGCCGGGCTCGGTCGCCTTGAGGCCATAGGAGCCGTAGGCCAGGGTGTTGCCGCTGGTGGCAAGCCCATGGATGCGCCCCTTGTGCGCCTTGCGGTATTTGCTGCGTGCCGGTTGAAGCATGATCGTCGAGCCTTAAACCTGTTCCTTTATGCGCGCGCGGGTTGCGCCTCGGCGGCGCGCTTGTCCTGGGCCATCGGGTCGTGTGCCAGCACCTCGCCCTTGAACACCCACACCTTGACGCCGCAAGTGCCGTAGGTGGTCTTGGCCGTGCCGTAGCCGAAATCGACATCGGCGCGGAGCGTGTGCAGTGGCACGCGTCCCTCGCGATACCATTCCATGCGCGCGATTTCGGCGCCGCCCAGGCGGCCCGAGCAGTTGATGCGGATGCCCAGAGCGCCCAGCCGCATGGCCGATTGCACGGCGCGCTTCATGGCGCGGCGGAAAGCGACGCGGCGCTCCAGCTGCTGCGCGATGCCGTCGGCGATCAGCTTGGCGTCGATCTCGGGCTTGCGGATCTCGAGGATGTTGAGACTGACATCGCTGTTGGTCATCTTGGCGATGTCAGCGCGCAGCTTCTCGATATCGGCGCCCTTCTTGCCGATCACAACGCCGGGGCGGGCCGAATGCAGGGTGATGCGAGTCTTCTTGGCGGCACGCTCGATGACGATGCGCGAGATGCCGGCCTGTTGCAGCCGCTGATTGAGGAAATCGCGCAGCTTCAGATCCTCATGCAGCAGAGCGCTGTAATCCTTGCGCGCGAACCAGCGCGAATCCCAGGTGCGATTGATACCGAGGCGAAGCCCGATCGGATTGACCTTTTGACCCATTACTTCTTCCCCTTCGCCTTGGCCGCCGGTTTGGCCTTGGACTTGGATTTCGTCTCGCCCTTGGTTTCACCCTTGGCTTCGGCCTTGGGCTTTTTGCCCTCGGTCTTGGCTTCGGTCTTAGCCGCGTCATCGGCGGGCGGCTCCACGTTCTGCTCTTCGGGCCGTTCGCGCACCACGACCAGGAGATTGGCGTAGTATTTCTCGACCGGCGACATCCGGCCACGGCCGCGCGCATGGAAGCGCTGCATGGTGAAGGCGCGGCCGACCGTGGCCTCTTTCACGTAGAGCCGGTCGACATCGAGCTGGTGGTTGTTCTCGGCGTTGGCGATGGCCGATTGCAGAACCTTGCGCACTTCGGTGGCGATGCGGCGCTTGGAGAAAGTGAGTTCCGATAGCGCGGCGTTGGCGGTCTTGCCACGGATGGTCTGCGCCACGAGGTTGAGCTTGCGTGCGCTGCCCTTGAGCGCACGAGCATAGGCCGAAGCCTCGGATTCGTGCAGACGGCGGGTCGTGGCTTGCTTGCCCATGATCAGGCTTTCTCCGCGCTTTCTTCGCGCTTCACCTTCTTGTCCACGGCGGAATGGCCGTGGAAGATGCGGGTGGGCGCGAACTCGCCGAATTTGTGGCCGATCATGTGCTCGGTCACCAGCACGGGAACGAATTTCTGGCCGTTATAGACGCCAAAGGTCAGACCGACGAACTGCGGGAAGATGGTCGAGCGGCGCGACCATGTCTTGATGATCTCGTTACGCCCGGAGGCGCGCGACTTCTCCGCCTTCTTCATCAGAAAGCCGTCGACGAACGGACCCTTCCATACTGAACGTGCCACGCTCCGGCCTCCGTTACTTGTCGCGCTTCCGCCGCAGGATGTAGCGGTCGGTCGCCTTGTTGTGACGCGTCTTGTCGCCTTTGGCGCCCTGGCCCCAGGGCGACACCGGATGACGATTGCCGCGGGTGCGGCCGCCGAGCGGGTGATCGACGGGGTTCATCGCCTCGCCGCGCACATTGCCGAGCCGGCCAAGCCAGCGCGAACGCCCCGCTTTGCCGATGAAGATGTTCTGTTGATCGGGATTGGACACCGCGCCAATGGTGGCCATGCATTCGGCGCGCACCATGCGCACCTCGCCCGAGGCAAGCCGCAGCAGCGCATAACCCGCGTCGCGGCCCACGAGCTGGACGAAGGTGCCGGCGGCGCGGGCCAATTGACCGCCCTTGCCGGGCTTCATCTCCACATTGTGGATGATGGTGCCGACCGGAATGCTGCTCATCGGCATGGCGTTGCCGGGCTTGACGTCAACCTGCTTGCCCGAGACCACCTTGTCGCCCGCCTTGAGGCGTTGCGGCGCCAGGATGTAGCTGAGCGTGCCGTCCTCGTATTTGATGAGTGCGATGAAGGCCGAGCGGTTTGGATCGAATTCAAGGTGAACGACTTCCGCCGATTGACCGTGCTTCTGCCGCTTGAAATCGATCAGGCGGTAACGCTTTTTGTGGCCGCCGCCGCGCCAACGCATCGTGATGCGGCCCGTATTGTTACGCCCGCCCTGCTTGCGCTTGCCCACGGTGAGCGCCTTGACCGGGCGGCCCTTCCACAACTCGCTGTGGTCGACCAGCACGGTGTGGCGCATCGACGGGGTAACGGGCCTGAATGTCTTAAGTGCCATGGATCAGAGCCCCGTGGTGATATCAATTTTAGACCCTTCGGCGAGGGTCACGATCGCTTTCTTGTAGTCGGAACGCATGCCGGGCCGGCCGCGCACGCGCTTCTCCTTGCCCTTGACGCGTATGGTATTGACCGCGGTTACCTTAACCTTGAACAGGCCCTCGACCGCCGCCTTGACCGAACGCTTGTCGGCGTCCAAGGGCACGCGGAAGCTCACCTGATTGTGCTCGGAGATCATGGTCGCCTTCTCGGTGATGAGCGGCGAGCGCACCAGAGCGTACATCTGTTCGCGCGTGAGAACCGGCGTTTCGCGCTTGATGAAACGGAAGCGGCTCATTTGAGGCGCGCCTCCAGGCCCTGGACCGCTTCGCGCGTCAGCACCAGCGTATCGCGGCGCATGATGTCGTAGACATTGGCGCCGGCGAGCGGCAGCACATCGACATCGGGCAGGTTGCGCGCGGCCTTGGCGAAGCTCTCGTCGAGCTGCGGCCCTCCAATGATCAGCACCGAATGCCAGCCGAGCTTCTCGAAACGCTGGGCGAGATTCTTGGTCTTGGCGTCCTTGGCCTGCGCCTGGTCAAGCACGACCAGCTTGCCTTCGGCCTGCTTGGCTGAAAGCGCGGTCTTGAGTGCGAGGCGGCGTACCTTTTTCTGGACCGAGTATTCGTGGCTTCTGACCACCGGGCCGAAGATAACGGCGCCGCCTCGGAACTGCGGTGAACGCAACGAGCCCTGGCGCGCGCGGCCGGTGCCCTTTTGCTTCCACGGCTTCTTGGTGGTGCCCTGGATGTCGCTGATGCCCTTGGTCTTGTGCGTGCCGGCGCGGCGCTTGGCGAGCTGCCACTGCACCACGCGCGCCAAGATGTCCTTGCGCATCGGCAGTCCAAAGACCTCGTCGGCGAGTTCGATATCGCCGACTTCCTTGTTATCGAGGCTTTTGACCGCGAGCTTCATTTCTTGTCGCCTCCGGCGGCCGGCTTGGCCGGCGCCTTGCCCTTGTCGGCGGCCCGGTCGGGCGCCTTGGCTTGGGGCTTGGCGGCTTTTTCCGGCATCTTCGGCTTGAAGCGCGGCACGATCTTGCGCCGGATCGCGTCCCGGATCAGCACATAACCGCCGGGGGAGCCGGGAACCGCGCCCTCGACCATGATCAGGCCGCGCGCTTCATCCGCCGAGACGACACGGAGATTCTGCGTGGTCGCGCGAACATCGCCCATATGGCCCGCCATTTTCTTGTTCTTGAACACCTTGCCGGGATCCTGGCGCTGACCCGTTGAACCGTGACTTCTGTGCGAGACCGAAACGCCATGGCTGGCGCGCAAGCCGCCGAAATTATGCCGCTTCATGACGCCGGCAAAACCCTTGCCGATGGTGGTGCCGGTGACGTCGACCAACTGGCCGGCGGCGAAATGCGTGGCCTTGACCTCGGAGCCCACCTCGAGCAATGCCTCGGGCGAAACGCGGAATTCGACCAGCTTCGCTTTGGGCTCGATCTTGGCCTTGGCGTAATGACCGCGTTGCGCTTGCGACACGTTCTTGACCTTGGCCTTGCCGGTTCCGAGCTGGAGTGCGGTATAGCCGTCCTTCTCCGCCGTGCGCACGGATATCACGCGGCAATCGTCCACCTTCAGCACCGTAACCGGCAGATGATTGCCGTCCTCGGTGAACAGGCGAGTCATGCCCATTTTCTTTGCGATCAGGCCCGTGCGCATGGTTTTCCCTAGAGCTTGATCTCGACATCGACGCCGGCGGCGAGGTCGAGCTTCATCAGCGCGTCCACGGTCTGCGGCGTCGGATCGACGATGTCGAGCACCCGCTTATGGGTGCGGATTTCAAACTGCTCGCGCGACTTCTTGTCGATGTGCGGCGAGCGGTTGACGGTGAACTTCTCGATCTTGGTCGGCAACGGGATCGGCCCGCGTACCCGCGCACCGGTCCGCTTGGCGGTATTGACGATCTCGCTCGTCGACTGATCGAGAATGCGATGATCGTAGGCCCGCAAGCGGATGCGGATGTTCTGGTTATCGAGAGCCATGGGTTTCTCGTTTTTCTTTCGTTGTCGCCGGTTATTTAATGATCTTGGCGACGACGCCGGCGCCCACGGTGTGGCCGCCCTCGCGGATGGCGAAGCGCAGGCCCTCGTCCATGGCGATGGGGGCGATGAGCTCCACCTCCATGCTGATGTTGTCGCCCGGCATCACCATCTCGGTGCCCTCGGGCAGCTTGACCGTGCCCGTCACGTCGGTGGTGCGGAAGTAGAACTGCGGCCGGTAATTGCTGAAGAACGGCGTGTGCCGGCCCCCTTCCTCCTTGGTCAGGATATAGGCCTCGGCCTTGAAGTTGGTGTGCGGCGTGATCGAACCGGGCGCCGCCAGAACCTGGCCGCGCTCGACCTCTTCCCGCTTGGTGCCCCGCAACAGGGCGCCGATGTTGTCGCCCGCCTCCCCCTGGTCCAAGAGCTTCCGGAACATCTCGACCCCGGTCACCACCGTCTTGGTGGTCGGCCTCAGGCCCACGATCTCGACCTCTTCGCCCACCTTGATGATCCCGCGCTCAACTCGGCCGGTCACCACCGTGCCCCGCCCCGAGATCGAGAACACATCTTCAATGGGCATCAGGAAGGGCTTGTCGCGGTCCCGCTTGGGCTGCGGGATAAAGGCATCCACCGCGTCCATCAGCTTCAGGATGGCGTCATGCCCCAGCTCCGGCTTCTTGTCTTCCAGCGCGCACAGCGCCGAGCCCCGGATGATCGGGGTCTTGTCGCCCGGGAACTTGTAGGAGGAGAGCAGTTCCCTCACCTCCAGTTCGACCAGGTCCAACAGTTCCGGGTCGTCCACCATGTCCACCTTGTTCAAGAACACGACAATCGCCGGAACCCCGACCTGGCGCGCCAACAGGATATGCTCCCGCGTCTGCGGCATCGGGCCGTCCGCCGCCGACACCACCAGGATCGCACCGTCCATCTGCGCCGCCCCGGTGATCATGTTCTTCACGTAGTCCGCGTGCCCCGGGCAATCCACATGCGCGTAGTGGCGCTTGGCCGTCTCGTACTCCACATGGGCTGTTGAAATGGTAATGCCGCGCGCCCGTTCCTCCGGCGCCTTGTCGATCTGGTCGTAGGCCGTGTAGACCGCCCCGCCCTTCTCCGCCAATACCTTCGTGATCGCCGCCGTCAGCGACGTCTTCCCGTGGTCAACGTGGCCAATAGTCCCCACATTGCAGTGCGGCTTCGTCCGCTCAAACTTCGCTTTCGACATGGGTTTATTCTCCGTTCAATTCCGTTGGTCTCAAGCCATCTTGGCGCGGACTTCGTCCGCGACCGCCTGGGGCACTTGCTCGTAGTGATCGAAATGCATGGTGTACTGCGCACGGCCCTGGCTCATCGATCGCAGGGTGTTGACGTAACCGAACATGTTGGCAAGCGGCACCATGGCGTTGATGACTTCCGCGTTGCCGCGCTGGTCCTGGCCGGTGATGCGCCCGCGCCGGCTGTTCAGGTCGCCGATAACGTCGCCCATATAGTCCCGGGGCGTCACCACCTCGACGCGCATGATCGGCTCCAAGAGCTTGGGACCGGCCTTCGAGATACCTTCCTTGAAAGCGGCGCGCGACGCGATTTCGAAGGCAAGCGCGCTGGAGTCAACATCGTGATAGGCGCCGTCATAGAGCGTCGCCTTGAAGTCGATCACCGGGAACCCCGCCAATACGCCGTTGTCGATCGAGCCTTTCAAGCCCTTTTCCACGCCGGGGATGTATTCCTTGGGCACGGTGCCGCCGACCACGTCGTTCTCGAACTGATAGCCGGAGCCCGCCGGCAGCGGCTCGAAGCGGATCTTGACGCGGGCGAACTGGCCCGAGCCGCCGGTCTGCTTCTTGTGGGTGTAATCGACCTCTGAGGCGCGGGTGATGGTCTCGCGATAAGCCACCTGCGGCGCGCCGACATTGGCCTCGACCTTGAACTCGCGCTTCATGCGGTCGACGATGATCTCGAGGTGCAACTCGCCCATGCCCTTGATGACGGTCTGGCCGCTTTCCTTGTCGACCGCGACGCGGAACGAGGGATCCTCGGTGGCAAGCCGCGCCAGCGCCGCGCCCATCTTTTCCTGGTCGGCCTTGGTCTTGGGCTCGACCGCGATCTCGATGACGGGCTCGGGAAATTCCATGCGCTCCAACACCACGGGGTTGTCGGCATCGCACAGCGTGTCGCCGGTGGTAGTGTTCTTGAGTCCAGCCAGCGCGACGATGTCGCCGGCGCGAGCCTCCTTGATATCTTCGCGGTGGTTGGCGTGCATCAACAGCATGCGGCCGATGCGCTCCCGGTTGTCCTTGACCGAATTCAGCACCATCGAGCTCGTGGTCAGGATGCCGGAATATATCCGCGCGAAGGTCAGCGAACCGACAAAGGGATCGGTCATGATCTTGAAGGCGAGAGCGGCGAAGGGCTCGTCATCCGAAGCATGGCGCTCGATCGGCTCGTCGGTGTCCATCTTCGTGCCCTTGATGGCGGCGATGTCGGTCGGCGCCGGAAGATAATCCACCACCGCGTCAAGCAACGGCTGGACGCCCTTGTTCTTGAAGGCCGAGCCGCAAATCACCGGCACGAAGGCGAAGGCGACGGTGCCCTTGCGAATGCATTTGATGAGCGTGGCCTCGTCCGGCTCCTTGCCGGCGAGATAAGCTTCGAGCGCGGCGTCGTCCTGCTCGATCGCCATCTCGAGCAGCTTGTGGCGGTATTCGGCCGCCTGCTTCGCCATGTCGGCAGGAATGTCGATTACGTCGAACTTGGCGCCCAAGGTTTCGTCCAACCACTTAATCGCCTTCATGCGCACCAGATCGACGACGCCGGAGAATTCACTCTCGACGCCCATCGGCAGTTGCAGCACCAGCGGCTTGGCGCCGAGCCGGTCGACGATCATGTCGACGGTGCGGAAGAAATTGGTGCCGACGCGGTCCATCTTGTTGACGAAACAGATTCGCGGCACGCCGTATTTGTCGGCTTGGCGCCATACTGTCTCGGATTGCGGCTCGACGCCCGCCACGGAATCGAACACCGTCACTGCGCCGTCGAGCACGCGCAGCGAGCGCTCAACCTCGATGGTGAAATCGACATGGCCCGGTGTGTCGATGATATTGATGCGGTGATCACGCCAGAAACAGGTGGTCGCGGCCGAGGTGATGGTGATGCCGCGTTCCTGCTCCTGTTCCATCCAGTCCATGGTGGCGGTGCCCTCATGAACCTCGCCGATCTTGTAGGAGCGGCCGGTGTAATAAAGGATTCGCTCGGTCGTGGTCGTCTTGCCGGCATCGATGTGAGCCATGATGCCGATATTGCGGTAACGATCGAGGGGCGTGACGCGAGGCATGAGTTACTCCGGGGACCGCTGGCTTACCAGCGGTAATGCGAGAAGGCTTTATTCGCATCGGCCATGCGATGCGTATCTTCCCGCTTCTTCACCGCGTTGCCGCGGTTGTTGGCAGCGTCCATCAATTCGCCCGAAAGACGTTCTTCCATCGTGTGTTCGTTGCGCTCGCGCGCCGAACCGATGATCCAGCGGATGGCCAGCGCCTGGCCGCGCTCCAGCCGCACTTCGACCGGCACTTGATATGTGGCGCCGCCGACACGGCGCGAGCGCACTTCGACCGAGGGCTTGACGTTGCCCAGCGCGTCGAGAAAGGTCTTGAGCGGATCCTGACCCGAACGCTTGGCGACGCGGTCGAGCGCGCCGTAGACGATTCCTTCGGCGACCGATTTCTTGCCCTGATGCATCAGGCAATTCATGAATTTTGTCAGAACGTCGTTGCCGAATTTGGCATCCGGCAGGACTTCGCGTTTGACGGCGGCGCGGCGGCGGGACATAGGCTGCTCTACTTCGGACGCTTGGCGCCGTATTTGGAGCGGCGTTGCCTGCGGTCCTTGACACCCTGGGTGTCGAGCGTGCCGCGAATGATGTGATAGCGCACGCCGGGCAGATCCTTGACGCGGCCGCCGCGGATCAGCACCACCGAGTGCTCTTGCAGGTTATGGCCTTCACCGGGAATGTAGCTGGTGACCTCGAAGGCGTTGGTGAGGCGCACGCGCGCAACCTTGCGTAGCGCGGAATTGGGCTTCTTCGGCGTCGTGGTATAGACGCGCGTACAGACGCCGCGCTTCTGCGGGCTTTGCGCTAACGCCGGCACCTTGTTGCGCGCAGCGAGCGGCCGGCGCGGTTGGTTGACCAGCTGATTGATCGTCGGCATCTCTCGTCCGTTCCTTACAAGCGAAACAGCCGCGCCAGGGCGCCCTACGTCGCGCCGCCGTCACGGCTAAAACAAAACCCCAGAATAGGCGCGCCGTCTTTCACGGCGCAAAGCCAGTTGGAAGCTTAGGCGACCAAGCTGCGTCTAGGATGGCTACCTACGGCCAGCCCCCCTCGAGGGTGCGCGGATACTATTGATCGGACCCCACCCCGTCAAGCCGGATCAGGGCCGGGGAGCGGGGTTTTCCCAAGGCCCGGAGCGGGTTTGGCCGGAGGGAGGGGGAGCAAAAAATCGCCGATTCCGGTCGCGAAAAGGAGACGAAAAAGGGGCCATGGGAGCGGCCCCTTTTCCGTTGTCCCGAATCGGCGCCTTATCAGGCGATCTTCTTGCCTTCCTCGGCGGAAACAGCCTCTTCCGCCGGAGCCGGCGGGGCATTGGCCGCCAATTCGCGGTCGCGGTCGGTGGCGATCTGGCGCCAACGCGCCATGACGCTGCCGGTGCCGGCCGGGATAAGACGGCCGACGATGACGTTCTCCTTGAGGCCGGAGAGCACGTCGATGCGGCCCGAGACCGCGGCTTCGGTGAGGACGCGCGTCGTTTCCTGGAACGAGGCGGCCGAGATGAAGGAGTTGGTCTGCAGGCTCGCCTTGGTGATGCCCTGCAGCACCGGCCGGGCCACGGCGAGCTTGAGCTTCTCCGCCTTGGCCTTGACGTTTTCCTCGTCGAACTCGGCGCGGTCGATCTGCTCGCCGGCGAGCAGCGTGGTCTCGCCCGGATCGACGATCTCGACCTTTTGCAGCATCTGGCGGACGATTACCTCGATGTGCTTGTCGTTGATGCGCACGCCCTGGAGACGATAGACCTCCTGGATCTCGTTGATGAGATAGCTCGCCAGCGCCTCGACGCCCATCACGCGCAGGATGTCGTGCGGCACGGGATTGCCGTCCATCAGCAAATCGCCCTTCTGGACGAAATCGCCCTCCTGCACGCTGATGTGCTTGCCCTTGGGGATGAGGTATTCGACCGGCTCTTGCTCGGTCTTCTTGTCCTCGGGCGGCACCACCAGGATGCGGCGCTTGGTCTTGTAGTCCTTGCCGAATTCGACGCGGCCCTCGATCTCGCTGATGATGGCGAAATCCTTGGGTTTGCGCGCTTCGAACAGTTCGGCGACGCGCGGCAGACCGCCGGTGATATCGCGCGTCTTGGAGGATTCACGCGGAATGCGCGCCAGCACGTCGCCCGCGCGCACTTCGGCCCCGTTTTCTACCGACAACACGGAATCGACCGACAGGAAATAAACCGCCTCGCGGCCGTTGGAGAGGGTCAAGACCTTGCCCTTGGCGTTCTTGATCAGCAGGCGCGGCTTCAGATCGCCGCCCTTGGATTGCTGCTTCCAGTCGATGACCACCTTGGCGGAGATGCCGGTGGCCTCGTCGACCACTTCGCGGATCGACACGCTCTCGGCCAGGTCGGTGTAATGAACGAAACCGTCCTTTTCGGTGATGATCGGGATGGTGTAGGGATCCCATTCCACCAGCCGTTCGCCCTTTTTCACGATCTTGCCCTCGTCGGCGAGAATCTTGGCGCCATAGGGGATGCGGTGCTTCGCCTTGACGCGGCCCGCATCGTCGAGCAGTTCGAGCTCGGCGTTGCGGCCCATGATCACGGGCACGCCCTCGGAATTGATGACCACGGCGCGGTTCTTGATCCGCACCTTGGCGTCGAACGCCGCTTCGACCGAGGATTGTTCGGCGCCGCGCTGCACCGCGCCGCCGATGTGGAAGGTGCGCATGGTGAGCTGGGTGCCCGGCTCGCCGATCGACTGGGCGGCGATGACGCCGACCGCCTCGCCGATATTGACCACGGTGCCGCGCGCCAGATCGCGGCCATAGCACTTGCCGCACAACCCGACCGGGGCTTCGCAGGTCAGCACCGAACGGATGACCACCGCGTCGATGCCGGAGCGGTCGATCAACTCGACCGCCTCCTCGTCGACCAGGCCGCCGGCCTTGACCAGCACCTTGCCGTTCAAGGGATCGTGTATGTCGACCGCGGCGGTCCGTCCCAGGATGCGGTCGGCCAGGGGCGAGATCACCTCGCCGCCTTCGACCACGGCGCGCATGGTGAGGCCCTTGGTGGTGCCGCAATCGACCTGGGTGATGATGGCGTCCTGCGCCACGTCGACCAGGCGGCGGGTCAGATAGCCCGAATTCGCCGTCTTCAAGGCGGTATCGGCCAGGCCCTTGCGCGCGCCATGCGTCGAATTGAAGTATTCGAGCACGGTCAGGCCTTCCTTGAAGTTCGAGATGATCGGCGTCTCGATGATCTCGCCCGAGGGCTTGGCCATCAGGCCGCGCATGCCGGCCAATTGCTTGATCTGCGCCGCCGAGCCGCGAGCGCCGGAATCGGCCATCATCCAGACCGCATTGATCGGCACGCCAGGTTCGGCCGAGCGGATGACCTTCATCATCTCCTCGGCCACCTTCTCGGTGCAGCTCGACCACACGTCGACCACCTTGTTGTATTTCTCGCCTTGGGTGATGAGGCCGTCAAGATATTGCTGCTCGTATTCCTTCACCTTGGCGCGGGCGGTATCGACCAGCTTGATCTTGGCCTCCGGCACGATCAGATCGTCCTTGCCGAAGGAGATGCCGGCCTTGCAGGCCTGCTGGAATCCCAAAGCCATCAGCCGGTCGCAGAAGATCACCGTCTCCTTCTGGCCGCAGTGGCGGTAAACCTGATCGATGACGTTGGTGATCTCCTTCTTGGTGAGGAGGCGATTCACCAGATCGAAGCTGATGTTCGGATTTTCGGGCAGGATTTCCGACAGCATCATGCGGCCCGGCGTGGTCAGCACCGTCTGATAGGTCCAGTCGCCATTGGCGTCGCGCGTCGGGCGGCGCGCGCGGATGCGGGCCGAGAGCGCAACCGACTTGGAATCGAGCGCGCGCTCGATCTCCGCCGTGTCGCTGAAATACGGTATGCGGTGGAAGGTGACGCCGTCCTTCTTCCGGATCTGCTCGAAATTGGGGAGCTTGCCCGACTTCAGCGGGTCATGCGCGTCGCTGCGGTCGAAGGCCAAGACGTGATTCGCCTCGACCGCCGTCCGCAGTTCCTCGATGGTGCGGAACTTGACCTCGGGCCCGACCCAATCGGCGCGCTCGAGCGTGATGTAATAAAGCCCCAGGACGATGTCCTGCGAGGGCACGATGATCGGCTTGCCGTTGGCGGGCGAGAGGATGTTGTTGGTCGACATCATCAGCACGCGGGCTTCGAGCTGCGCTTCGAGCGACAGCGGTATGTGAACCGCCATTTGGTCGCCGTCGAAATCGGCGTTGAAGGCGGTGCAGACCAGCGGATGAAGCTGGATCGCCTTGCCCTCGATCAGCAGCGGCTCGAAGGCCTGGATGCCGAGGCGGTGGAGCGTCGGCGCGCGATTCAAGAGCACCGGATGTTCGCGGATGACTTCCTCGAGGATGTCCCAAACCTCGGGACGTTCCTTCTCGACCATGCGCTTGGCCGCCTTGATCGTGCTGGCGAGGCCGTAGAGTTCGAGCTTGGAATAGATGAAGGGCTTGAACAGCTCCAAGGCCATCTTCTTCGGCAGGCCGCATTGATGGAGCTTGAGTTCGGGGCCCACCACGATGACCGAGCGGCCGGAATAATCGACGCGCTTACCCAACAGGTTCTGGCGGAACCGGCCCTGCTTGCCCTTGAGCATGTCGGAGAGCGACTTCAGCGGCCGCTTGTTGGCGCCGGTGATGATGCGGCCGCGGCGGCCGTTGTCGAACAACGCGTCCACCGCCTCCTGCAACATGCGCTTCTCGTTGCGCACGATGATGTCGGGCGCGCGAAGCTCGATGAGGCGCTTCAACCGGTTGTTGCGGTTGATGACGCGGCGGTACAGATCGTTCAAATCGGACGTGGCGAAACGGCCGCCGTCCAACGGCACCAGCGGCCGCAGCTCGGGCGGGATCACCGGCACGACTTCGAGAATCATCCATTCCGGCCGGCTGTTCGACTGGACGAAGGCCTCGATGATCTTGAGGCGCTTCACCAGCTTCTTGCGCTTGGCCTCGGACGCGGTGTCGCGCAGCTCCTCGCGGAGCCGGGTCTGATCCTCTTCGAGATTGATGGCGGAGAGCATCTTCTGCAACGCCTCGGCGCCGATCGACGCCTGGAAGGATTCGTCGCCGTGCTCCTCCTGCGCCTTCATGAAATCCTCTTCGTTGAGGATCTGATGCAGTTTGAGGGGCGTCAGGCCCGGCTCGGTGACGACATAGCTCTCGAAATAGAGCACCTTCTCGAGATCCTTGAGCGTCATGTCGAGCAGCAGGCCGATGCGCGAGGGCAGCGACTTGAGGAACCAGATGTGCGCGACCGGCGAGGCCAGCTCGATATGCCCCATGCGCTCGCGCCGCACCTTCGACAGCGTCACCTCGACGCCGCATTTCTCGCAGACGATGCCGCGATACTTCATGCGCTTGTACTTGCCGCACAGGCACTCGTAATCCTTGATCGGCCCGAAGATGCGCGCGCAGAACAGGCCGTCGCGCTCGGGCTTGAAGGTCCGGTAGTTGATCGTCTCCGGCTTCTTGATCTCGCCGAAGGACCAGGAGCGGATGCGCTCCGGGCTGGCGATCGAGATGCGGATCTGATCGAAGTTCTGCGGGGCGCTGACTTGCCCGAAGACGTTCATCAACTCGTTCATTGAACGGTCCTTATCTTGGGTCGCGGACGGCGGTTCAGTAGCTGCGGTTCTCGAGCTCGACATTGAGCCCGAGCGAACGCAGCTCCTTGACCAGCACGTTGAAGGATTCCGGAATACCGGCCTCGAAGTTGTCGTCGCCGCGGACGATCGCCTCGTAGACCTTGGTGCGGCCCGATACGTCGTCGGACTTCACCGTGAGCATTTCCTGGAGGGTATAGGCGGCGCCATAGGCCTCGAGCGCCCACACTTCCATTTCGCCGAAGCGCTGGCCGCCGAACTGCGCCTTGCCGCCCAGCGGCTGCTGGGTGACGAGGCTGTAGGGGCCGATGGAACGCGCGTGGATCTTGTCGTCGACCAAGTGATGGAGCTTGAGCATGTAGATGTAGCCCACCGTCACCTTGCGGTCGAACTGCTCGCCGGTGCGGCCGTCGACCAGCGTCACCTGTCCGGAGGAGTCCAGTCCCGCCTCCTGGAGCATGGCGACGATGTCGTCCTCGCGCGCGCCGTCGAACACCGGGCTCGACATCGGCACGCCGGGGCGCAAATTCTCGCCCAGTTCCATGACCTGCTGATCGTCCATGTCCTTGACGTCGTCGCGGTCGGTCTTGTCGGTGTAGATGCCGTTCAAGACCCGGCGCAATTCGCGCGTCTGGTTGCCCGAACGCCGCGCCTTGTCGACGATGTCGCCGATCTGGCGGCCAAGGCCGGCCGAGGCCCAGCCGAGATGGGTCTCGAGAATCTGGCCCACATTCATGCGGCTCGGCACGCCCAGCGGATTGAGCACGATATCGACCGGCTGGCCGTCCTGGAGATAAGGCATGTCCTCCACCGGCATAATGCGCGAGATCACGCCCTTGTTGCCGTGGCGGCCGGCCATCTTGTCGCCGGGTTGCAGCTTGCGCTTCACCGCGACGAAGACCTTGACCATCTTCATCACGCCGGGCGGCAGTTCGTCGCCGCGTTGCAGCTTCTCGACCTTGCTCTCGAAACGCGCCTGAAGAGCGCCGATGGAATCCTCCATCAGCTTCTTGAGCGATTCGACATCGGCCATGCGCTTGTCGCTCTTGACCGTGACCTGCTTCCATTGCCCCTGCGTCAGTTCGGACAGCACGGTCTCGCTGAGGCGCGTGCCCGATTTCAGCCCCTTGGGCCCGCCGGTCGCTTCCTGGCCGATCAGCAACTGCTTCAGGCGCGAGAAGAAGCTGCGTTCCAGGATGGTGCGCTCGTCGTCGCGGTCCTTGGCCAGGCGTTCGATTTCCGCGCGCTCGATGGCCAGCGCGCGTTCGTCCTTGTCGACGCCGCGGCGGGAGAAGACGCGAACCTCGACGATGGTGCCCGACACGCCCGGCGGCAGCCGGAGCGAGGTGTCGCGTACATCGGAGGCCTTCTCGCCGAAGATGGCGCGCAACAACTTTTCCTCGGGCGTCATCGGCGATTCGCCCTTGGGGGTCACCTTGCCGACGAGAATATCGCCGGGCTTCACTTCCGCGCCGATATAGACGATCCCGGCCTCGTCGAGGTTCTTAAGCGCCTCTTCGCCGACGTTCGGGATATCGCGGGTGATTTCCTCCTGGCCGAGCTTGGTGTCCCGGGCCATGACCTCGAATTCCTCGATATGGATCGAGGTGAACACGTCGTCGGAGACGATGCGTTCGGAGATCAGGATCGAATCCTCGAAATTGTAGCCGTTCCACGGCATGAAGGCGCAGAGCACGTTGCGGCCCAAGGCCAATTCGCCAAGCTGGGTCGAAGGCCCGTCGCCGATCACGTCGCCGACCTTGACCTCGTCGCCCACGCGCACCAGCGGCCGTTGGGTGATGCAGGTGTTCTGGTTGGAACGCTGGAACTTGAGAAGATTGTAGATGTCGACGCCGGGTGCCGCGGCCGAGGTTTCCTCGGTCGCGCGGATGACGATGCGCATGCCGTCGACCTGGTCCACCACGCCCGAGCGCCGGGCGATGATGGTGACGCCGCTATCGCGCGCCACCGTCTCTTCCATGCCGGTTCCGACCAGCGGCGCCTCGGCGCGGATCAGCGGCACCGCCTGGCGTTGCATGTTGGAGCCCATGAGGGCGCGGTTGGCGTCGTCGTTCTCGAGGAACGGGATCAGCGCCGCCGCCACCGAGACCAATTGCTTGGGCGAAACGTCGATGAAGTCGATGTGTTGCGGCTGCGCCATGACGAAATCGCCGCCTTTGCGGCAATTGGTCAGGTCGGCCTTGATGCGGTTATGGCCATCGACCTCGACATTGGCTTGGGCGATGGCATAGCGGCCCTCTTCCATGGCGGAGAGATAGACCACCTCATCGGTCACCTTACCGCCCACCACCTTGCGGTAGGGGCTCTCGATGAAGCCGTAGGGATTGACCCGCGCATAAGTCGCCAGGCTGTTGATGAGGCCGATATTCGGGCCTTCCGGCGTCTCGATCGGGCAGATGCGGCCGTAATGGGTCGGATGCACGTCGCGAACCTCGAAGCCGGCGCGTTCGCGCGTCAAGCCACCCGGCCCGAGCGCCGAAAGCCGGCGCTTGTGGGTGATCTCGGACAGCGGATTGGTCTGGTCCATGAACTGCGAGAGCTGCGAGGAGCCGAAAAACTCGCGCACCGCCGCCGCCGCCGGCTTGGCGTTGATGAGGTCGTGCGGCATCACCGTGTCGATCTCGACCGAACTCATGCGTTCGCGAATGGCGCGCTCCATGCGCAACAGGCCGATGCGGTATTGGTTTTCCATCAGCTCGCCCACCGAACGGACGCGCCGGTTGCCGAGATGATCGATGTCGTCGATCTCGCCGCGGCCGTCCTTGAGGTCAACCAGCACCTTGAGAATGGCGAGGATGTCTTCTTTGCGCAGCGTGCGAACCGTGTCCTCGGTCTTCTGGTTCAGGCGCGAGTTCATCTTGACGCGGCCGACCGCCGAGAGATCGTAACGCTCGCCGTCGAAGAACAGGCTGTTGAACAGCGCCTCGGCGGTCTCCAGCGTCGGCGGCTCGCCCGGGCGCATGACACGATAGATGTCGATCAGCGCCTCTTCCCGCATCGTGTTCTTGTCCATCAGCAGCGTATTGCGGATATAGGGCCCGCCGGTGGCGGGATCGAGCGCGATCGCCAGCACCTCGGGCAGATTCGCGGCCTCGATCGTCTTCAAGAGCGCCTCGGTGATCTCGTCGCCCGCCTCGGCATAGATCTCGCCGGTCTGCTCGTTGACGAGATCGGTGGCGAGGAAGCGGCCGATCATCTCTTCGGGGCTGACCTGGATTTCCTTCAATCCGTCGTCATAGAGCTTCTTGGCCTTGATCGGCGGCAGCTTCTCGCCGGCTTCGAGCCTTACCCGCCCGGTGCGCGCGTCGATCAGATCATGGGTGATCTTGTGGCCGCGATAGCGGCTCGGGTCGAACGGCGTCTTCCAGCCCTTGTTGTTCTTGGTGCGCGAGAACGGCGTCGGATTGTAGAAATAGGCGAGGATTTCCTCTTTCCCCATGCCCTGCGCCTCGGCGGGGGCCAGCGTCTTGCCGTCGGCCACGCGCATACGGCGGAGCTTCTCGGTGGCCGCGCCGTCGAGCGCCATCAAGAGCGTCGTCACCGGCAGCTTGCGGCGCCGGTCGATGCGGACATACATGTGGTCCTTGGCGTCGAACTCGAAATCGAGCCAGGAGCCGCGATAGGGGATGACGCGGGCGGCGAACAAATACTTGCCCGAGGAATGGGTCTTGCCCTTGTCGTGGTCGAAGAACACGCCCGGGCTGCGGTGCATCTGCGAGACGATGACGCGCTCGGTGCCGTTGATGATGAAGGTGCCGTTCTTGGTCATGAGCGGCATATCGCCCATGTAGACGTCCTGCTCCTTGATATCGCGGATCGAGCGCGACTTGGTTTCCTCGTCCACGTCCCAGACCACCAGGCGGAGCGTGACGCGCAGGGGCGCGGCGAAGGTGATGCCGCGCTGCTGGCATTCCTCGACGTCGTATTTCGGCTGCTCGAGATCGTAACGCACGAATTCGAGCCGGGCGCGGTCGGAGAAGTCGCGAATCGGGAAGACCGAGCGGAATACCTCCTGCAAGCCCACGCTGGTGCGGTTCTCGGGCAGGACACCCATCTGCAGGAAGTGATCGTAGGAGCTTTTCTGGACTTCGATCAGGTTGGGCATGGGCGCGACTTCCGGAATGCGCCCAAAACTCTTGCGGATGCGCTTTCTGCCCGTGAACGACTTCGTCATGAATGCTCCTTAACCGATGCCGCGCCCAGCCACGCTGGCTAGCGATGCGGCTAGACTCTCGACCAGAACTCTAGAGACGGCGATTCGTCAAAACCCGGACCCTGAAGCTGCGGTTCTTAAAACGACAAAAACCCGCGAGCGCAAGTTGCCCCGCGCCCCGGTTTCGTAACCGGCAGGATGAATCGGCATGTAGGGATATATATCGCCCGCTTCGCCCCGCCGGTCAAGCCCTAATGGCTTATTTAACCTCGACCGTCGCCCCCGCCTCCTCGAGCTGTTTCTTGATCTTGGCGGCTTCGTCCTTGTTGATGCCTTCCTTGACCGTCTTGGGCGCGCCCTCGACCAGATCCTTGGCTTCCTTGAGGCCGAGACTCGTGATCGCGCGGACCTCCTTGATGACATTGATCTTCTTTTCGCCCGCCGCCATCAGGACGACGGTGAATTCGGTCTTTTCCGCCGCCGCGGCGCCGGCCGCGGCTCCGCCGGCGGGCGCAGCCGCCGCAGCCGCCGGGGCCGCCGCCGAGACGCCCCACTTCTCCTCGAGCTTTTTGGCCAGCTCGGCCGCCTCCAACACGGAGAGCTTCGAGAGTTCTTCGACAATCGCGTTCAAATCAGCCATCGGTCACTCCTGGGTATGAAAGTCGTTTTGAGGTTTGGGGTTAGGCGGCCTTGTCAGCCTTGCTCGCATGGGCACTGAGCAGACGGGCCAGTTGCGCGGCCGGAGCCTGGAGCACGCCCGCGATCTTGGTCGCCGGCGCCTGGAGGAGGCCGATCATCTTGCCACGCAGCTGATCGAGCGACGGCAACGTCGCCAGCGCCTGGATGCCCGCGAGATCGAGCGGACGATCGTTCAAGGAACCGGCGATGACCTTCAGCTTCTGGTTCTTTTCGGCATAGGCGACAGCCACCTTGGCCGCCGCCACCGGATCGCGCGAAAAGGCGATCGCGGTCGGCCCCTTGAACAGCGACTTCAGTTGCTCGAATTTGGTGCCGGCGAGCGCGCGCTGGGCGAGCCGGTTCTTGGTCACGCGGAAATTGGCGCCCGCCGCACGCATCTGCCGCCGCAGTTCGGTCACTTCCTGGACCGTCATGCCGGTCTGGTGCGTGACCACGACAACCGTGGTATCGGCGAGCGCGTCGTGCAGCGTATCGACCAGCTTCTTCTTGTGATCCCGGTCCACTGGCTATCGTCTCCGGCCGTTGACCCGCCACGGCTTCACGCCCCGACGGATCGGTTGCACAAGGGCGCCGGCGAGATTTCCAAGAGGAAAATCCCCGGCACCCGGTTGACCTGTCCCAGAAGTTCGGCCGGACGCGTAAACCGCGTCTTGGCCTAAAACTCCTGTCTCATGCCGGCGGGCCCCTAGAAGCCCCTTAAGCCGGTCGCCCGGCACCCGCAGTCTCGGACAGAAGAGAAAGAGATTTAGCACCTCTTTCCCGGTTGCGCCACGGCCGATTTGCCGCGGCGTTTCAGAAGGGCCCCGCGTTTTAAGCGGTCAGGCCCGAAATCTCCAACTTGACGCCCGGCCCCATGCTCGAACTCAAGGACACCTTCTTGATGAAGGAGCCCTTGATGCCCTGGGGCTTGGCGCGGCTGACCGCGCCGACGAAGGCCTTGAGGTTGCCCAAAAGCGCCTCTTCCGTAAAACTCGCCTTGCCGAGGCCGACCTGGATGATGCTGGCCTTGGCGGTGTTGAACTCGACCTGGCCGCCCTTGGCCGCCTTGACGGCCTCGGCGACATTGGCTGTCACGGTGCCGAGCTTCGGATTGGGCATCAGGCCGCGCGGCCCCAAAACCTTACCGAGCCGGCCCACGATACCCATCATGTCGGGCGTGGCGATGCAGCGGTCGAACGCGATCTTGCCGGCCTGCACCTGTTCGGCCAGATCCTCGGCGCCGACGATATCGGCGCCGGCGGCCTTGGCCTCCTCGGCGCGGGCGCCCTTGGCGAACACGGCCACCTTCAGGGTCTTGCCGGTGCCGTGCGGCAGCACCACCGAACCGCGCACGTTCTGCTCCGACTTCTTGGGGTCGATGTTGAGGTTCATCGCCACTTCGATGGTCTCGTCGAATTTGGCGTTGGCGCGCGACTTGATGAGTTTCACCGCCTCGGCCGGCGGATAGAACGCGGCGCGGTCGATGCCCTCATAGGCCTTCTTCAGGCGCTTGCCGACATGTGCCATTTGCTACTCCACCACTTCGAGGCCCATGGACCGGGCCGATCCCACCAGCATGCGGCAGGCGCCCTCTTCGTCCTTGGCGTTCAAGTCGTTCATCTTCTTTTTCGCGATCTCGCGAATCTGCTTCATCGTAACCTTGCCGACGAAGCCCTTGCCGGTCGTGCCCGAGCCCTTTTCGATCCCCGCCGCCTTCAGCAGGAAATAGGAATTGGGCGGCGATTTGGTGATGAAGGTGAAGCTGCGGTCCTGGTAGGCGGTGATGATCACCGGCACCGGCATGCCGGGCTCGAGGCCCTGGGTCTGGGCGTTGAAGGCCTTGCAGAACTCCATGATGTTCAAGCCGCGCTGGCCCAAGGCGGGGCCGATCGGCGGCGAGGGATTGGCCTTGCCGGCCGGCACTTGCAGCTTGATGAATCCGACGACCTTCTTGGCCATGTTGGTCTCTTTTCTTGTCCTTTTAACAAAAACTAAAGTTTTTCGACCTGCGAGTATTCGAGCTCGACCGGCGTGGCGCGGCCGAAGATCGACACCGCCACCTTGAGCCTGGCTTTCTCTTCATCCACCTCTTCGACCAAGCCGTTGAAGGAGGTGAAGGGGCCGTCGCAGACGCGGACCTGCTCGCCGATCTCGTAGGTGATGGACGGCTTCGGCCGCTCGATGCCTTCCTGGACCTGGCGGATGATGCGCGTCGCCTCGGTCTCGGTGATCGGAACCGGCCTTCCCTTGCCGCCCAGGAAGCCCGTGACCTTGGGCGTGTTCTTGACCAGATGCCAGCTCTCGTCGGTCAGGTCCATCTTCACCAGCACGTAGCCGGGAAAAAACTTGCGCTCGGCGCTGACCTTGGCGCCGCGCTTGACCTCGACCACTTCCTCGGTGGGCACCAGCACTTCCTCGAATTTCTCGCCCAGGCCCTTCTGCTTCGCCTGTTCCTTGATCGATTCGGCGACCTTCTTCTCGAAACCCGAATAGACATGGACCACGTACCAGCGGGACGTCATGACATCAAGCTCCGAGCCCGAGAAAGAAACGCACGCCGGTGGCGAGCAATTGGTCGACGAGAAAAAAGAACGTCGCGGCCAGCACCACCATGGCGAAAACCATGGCGGTGGTGACGCCAGTCTCCTTGCGCGAGGGCCAGGTGACTTTGCTCACTTCCTGGCGGACTTGCCGCAGAAATTCCAGCGGGGAGATGCTTGCCATGACTATGCCGTTGGGGAGGTTGCCTTATATAGCGTCAGGCTTCGGATTTAGCCAGCCTTTATATGCCTATAACGAACGGGCTGGCAGGAGCGGAGGGGCTCGAACCCCCAACCCCCGGTTTTGGAGACCGGTGCTCTACCAGTTGAGCTACGCTCCTATAAGGGCACCAACCCGCGCAAAATACTCCTTTATCCGCCTTTATTTAATGATCTTGGCGACGACGCCGGCGCCCACGGTGTGGCCGCCCTCGCGGATGGCGAAGCGCAGGCCCTCGTCCATGGCGATGGGGGCGATGAGCTCCACCTCCATGCTGATGTTGTCGCCCGGCATCACCATCTCGGTGCCCTCGGGCAGCTTGACCGTGCCCGTCACGTCGGTGGTGCGGAAGTAGAACTGCGGCCGGTAATTGCTGAAGAACGGCGTGTGCCGGCCCCCTTCCTCCTTGGTCAGGATATAGGCCTCGGCCTTGAAGTTGGTGTGCGGCGTGATCGAACCGGGCGCCGCCAGAACCTGGCCGCGCTCGACCTCTTCCCGCTTGGTGCCCCGCAACAGGGCGCCGATGTTGTCGCCAGCCTCCCCCTGGTCCAAGAGCTTCCGGAACATCTCGACCCCGGTCACCACCGTCTTGGTGGTCGGCCTCAGGCCCACGATCTCGACCTCTTCGCCCACCTTGATGATCCCGCGCTCAACTCGGCCGGTCACCACCGTGCCCCGCCCCGAGATCGAGAACACATCTTCAATGGGCATCAGGAAGGGCTTGTCGCGGTCCCGCTTGGGCTGCGGGATAAAGGCATCCACCGCGTCCATCAGCTTCAGGATGGCGTCATGCCCCAGCTCCGGCTTCTTGTCTTCCAGCGCGCACAGCGCCGAGCCCCGGATGATCGGGGTCTTGTCGCCCGGGAACTTGTAGGAGGAGAGCAGTTCCCTCACCTCCAGTTCGACCAGGTCCAACAGTTCCGGGTCGTCCACCATGTCCACCTTGTTCAAGAACACGACAATCGCCGGAACCCCGACCTGGCGCGCCAACAGGATATGCTCCCGCGTCTGCGGCATCGGGCCGTCCGCCGCCGACACCACCAGGATCGCACCGTCCATCTGCGCCGCCCCGGTGATCATGTTCTTCACGTAGTCCGCGTGCCCCGGGCAATCCACATGCGCGTAGTGGCGCTTGGCCGTCTCGTACTCCACATGGGCTGTTGAAATGGTAATGCCGCGCGCCCGTTCCTCCGGCGCCTTGTCGATCTGGTCGTAGGCCGTGTAGACCGCCCCGCCCTTCTCCGCCAATACCTTCGTGATCGCCGCCGTCAGCGACGTCTTCCCGTGGTCAACGTGGCCAATAGTCCCCACATTGCAGTGCGGCTTCGTCCGCTCAAACTTCGCTTTCGACATGTCCGGCGTCCTATCGTTGCGTTTGAAACCCGTTTCGATTCCCGTGTCCGTCGGGCGGCGCTGGAGCGGGTGATGGGAATCGAACCCACGTAACCAGCTTGGAAGGCTGGAGCTCTACCATTGAGCTACACCCGCCCAAATCGCCGTCCGCTCTTCGATCCGCCGGTGCCCGAACCAACGGTGCGATGGTGGAGGGGGGTGGATTCGAACCACCGAACTCCGAAGAGGGCAGATTTACAGTCTGCTGCCTTTGACCGCTCGGCAACCCCTCCAGGCCACAGGGCAGCGCGAAGGGGATAGGTGGTTTATCAGTGCTTTGTCAACAATCCCGGCCGGCTTTGCACATGAACCCCCTGTTTTGGCAGGGTTTGTGTGCAATCGGGGTTTCTGCACAAAAAGCCTAGGTGCTTCGCTTCCTCGAAATAGAGACCACGTTAGATGGCTCATTTCTAAACTCAGACTTCAAGACGGGTTCCGCCCTGGATTCGGTCTTCCCTGTTAATGTTCCAGCCTCAAGATCGGCAAGCTCTTCTAGATCGGCAGCGGGGAATGGGAGAGCAGTCATGATTTCACTCGCCGACTGAACTTTTTCGTCCATCAGCAATTCAAAACTGCGCCGGATCATGTGCGGGGTTTCTTTCTCAATTTTAATGTCTAGTGGCTCGACATTACGCCAGCCACGTCGATTATAATTAATCCACATTCGGCGAACTGCATCCTCATCAAGAATGTCGAGGGCTTGGCAACGCATTATCATCGCTCCAATAGACGCGCCCCATCGTTCCTTCATCGCCGCGAACCCATCAAGAGAAGGAGCATAAAGCTCCTCCATAAATTCTTTCGCCGGGAGCAACATGGCGCAAGCTAAGCGGTTAGCCTGTTCTTCGACGGTCTTATATGAAGCACGGTCATTCAATCGTTTCTGGCTAACGGTTCTATGAATCACGATATGGCAAAGCTCATGGAGTGCATCAAACCGTTGACGAACCGCACTCGCTTTGTCCCGCGACAACATCACAAATGGAAGCCCAAAGCGAGTGGACCACTGTGAAAACGCGTCAAGTTTTTCTGCCCCTATATGAATGCGTGAAACTAAAATCCCATTATCTTCCAGCTTCTCGATGACATCAGGCATCGGCCCTGGTCGAATGCCCCAATGTGTACGAATGGCGCTTGCAACCTCTTCTATAGCCGCAAACCCCGTCGATGAAATGGGTATATCAATCTTAGGAACGTTTAGCGGCTTCATGTCGAAATAGCCGCCGAGATAGTCAACCACCTCTTTCATCCACTCAAGGCGAACCGCCGCACGGTCGCGCATTCCCGGAGGCGCAGATAACCTACCGCGCCAAAAAATTGGATTCGTATCTTCCTCGCTAACAGGGCGAAGAAAATACGAACGCGGAATGTTCAATGCTGACGCTATGGTATGAAAAACATCAAGCTTCGGGGTCTGATGGTCATTCTCGTATTTAGAAATGGATTGGACGCTAACGCCCACTATGGCGGCGAGATCAGTTGCGGAAATACCGCGCGCGCGCCTCGCTTCAATAAGGCGCTGCCCTACGAAGCCCGGGGTAGTTGAGGTCATTTCGACTCTCTCTTGCTTCCCCTGCCCTTCTTCCAAGCCAGTCTGCGTTCCGGTTTCTGCTCAGGCTTGGCAATCTCATATGCCGAAATGATTTCCTGGATCGTGAGTTGCAGCGCCCATCTGGTGCATCCCGGCGACGGCACACAGAATTGGATCATTCCAAGTTTCTGATCGTTCTCAATAAAACGCTTACCAACGGGGTTGTGAACCAGCAACCCATAAAATTCCTTCTCAAGAAGTACTTCTCGCGGCTCATCGCCTAAATCGAGGCGTGGTTCGTCGGGGATACTATTCATCGCCGCAAGGCGCTCACGAAATCTCGCGGGGTGCGGCTTATCGCCAATTGCTTGCACATACGTCTGCGTCAACCCGAAAGAACCCTTGACCACATAGACGTAGCTACGATTATTCTCGTCGAGAATCGTTGGTGAACACGCGAGACCATGTTTTTTCGCTAAATCGGCCAGCAACCGCTCCATGCGGAAGTGCCGGTCTTGATACAGTTTATCAAGACGCTGTTCGTCGAGCGCGTTGGGGTCGGATTTAATTTCATGGAAAATATCGAGGTATGTCTGCATTGCCCTCGTTCGGGCGTCCTCCCAAAAGCCAAGCGGAAGGTCGCGGACTATCATCGAAAGAATGGTGTCGCGTAAGCGGCTAAACCCGTCCATACCGAATCAACTCCCTCAACGATTTTCCTCTATTGCACATTTTCGTATAAATCTTAAAGTGTCCGGTGTCAATAGGCGGACGCTGGCATGTGCATGGAAATTCGCGTGGGGGGTCTGAGCCCTAGACTAGGGCTTGCCAGAGGCTTTCTTGGCCCCGTGCGGCTTTGGGTGGGCCATCCTAGGACGATCCCAATAGGGGGATTTGCAGTTCGGGCAAACCTTCGGCTCTTGGTCCTTTTCGCGCGGCACCCATTCATGGCCGCACCGTTCGCAGCGGAATCCCGGAATCATCACCCTAGGCATAGAGGCAGGGTATATGCCCTTAGGTGATATACGTCAAATATATTCTCAAAAGGTGTTGACATGGGTGTACCTAATAGGTATATATACCTTCAAGGTACATACAGGACACCGCCGTTATGGACGCACGCCAAGAGCAGGGAAGGGAGTTGGCTTCAAACGCCCGCATTACGAAAAAGGGCGGCGTTTGGATTGTTCCTTCTCGTACGAGTAGCGGGCAGAAGTACACAGTGTGCCCTGATAAGGATAATCCGCATTGCACATGCCCCGATCACGAGACGAACGGCGGAAAGTGCAAGCATATCTGGGCGGTCGAGTTCTATCGGGTTCATGGCGAGAATATGCGGCGTATACTGCCGATGCCCGCGCCGATCTCTCCAACGGCAAAAAAGAAATCCTACCCGCAGGACTGGCGCGCATACAACGCAGCGCAGACACATGAGAAAGAGATATTCCTGCGGCTGCTTCGTGAACTTTGTGACGGTATCGCCGAACTAGGGAACAGAAGACAGGTCGGCCACGGTTGCCGATTGGCGATGCGGTATTTGCTGCCTGCTACAAGGTTTTCAGCACGGTATCCGCACGACGTTTCATGACGGATTTGCGTGAGGCTGCCAAAAAAGGTCTGGTCTCACGCGCTCCCCATTTCAATACGATCTCAAACACGATGGAAGATGTAGCCGTAACGGATGTTTTGCGAAAGGTGATTGTTGAAAGCAGCCTGCCACTCAAAGCTGTTGAGTTGGACTTCGCAGTTGATTCATCTGGCTTCATGACCTCGCGTTTTGTGCGCTGGTTCGATCACAAGTATGGCGCAGTCCGTCAGCATCATGATTGGGTGAAAGTGCATCTCATGTGCGGCGTTAAGACGAATATTGTAACCGCCGTGGAAATTCGCGACAGGAGAGCGAGCGACATGAAACAGTTGCGCGCTGGTCGATGCAACGGCTAAGAATTTTCAGCTTAGGGAGGTATCTGGCGATAAGGGTTATGCCAGCGCGAAAAATCATGACGCTATAGGCCGCCATGGTGCGACACCTACATCGCATTCAGAGCCGATCACACGAGCAAACGGGTGGCTTATGGAAGAAGATGTTCCATATTTTCCAACTCAACCGGGAAGAGTTTTGGCGCACTACCACAAACGGAGCAACGTGAGGCGACGTTCTCATGATCAAAGCGAAATTCCGCGATCACATACGGAGCAAGACGGACGCGGCATGATCAATGAAGTCTATGCAGATCATCGCCACAACATTGCTGCCTGATCCAGAGTAACGAACCGGAATAGACTTAAGAGGGATGGGGACTCGCAAGAAGCAAGCGCCTAGCATCCCGCGTAACATGCGCGCCTACTGTGGAAGGCGTTTAAGCGCTCTAATGCAAGACAATCAGCGTTCATCGAATAGACGCTGTTTTCTTTGCGCGACTTATCGCCACCTTCCAAGTCGCGAGGCCAGTTTTGATGGCTCAACACGAGGCGGAATTCGCTCTTATAGAGGAGCTAATCTACAGTGCCGAGCAGTTCCATTCCCACGGCGACGTTGTTGTGGCATGATTTTTTGTGGTGATTAGATTATGTGTATGGTTTTGTATTGTTTGTTTCTGTATGGAGATAGCTGTTATGAGAGTTTAAGTTTGTGATATATGTTTAGTATAGGGTTATATTTATGGTTTGGTAGTTTAGATTTAGTGTGTTAGGTAGATTTTATATTTTGATGTATTCTTTATAATATTAGAGAGTTTTTGGATTTCTAGTATGTGTATTGGTATTTAGTTTGTTGTAGTGTGGTTTATTTCTGTTATTAGAGTGTGTGTAGGAGTGAGTTTTTTAATGTGGTAGGTTTGGTTATATTTTGATATTTGGGTGTTGGTTTGTAGATTATATTTTGGTTTTTAGGTAGATTGTTTAGAGTTGTTTCTTTTATGGGTCGAATGTGTTTTTATTTTAGTTGGTTGTTACTTGCTTTTAGTGGTGGTATAGTTATTGTTTGTATTTTGTTATTGATGATTATGTGTTTTAGGTTTTTTAGGCTTTTCTCTATTTATTTGTAGCGCGATAGCTGAAACAATTTTTCTTTCGTGGGGAAGTGGTTGATCCACTGTGCAGGGGAGCTAAGTCGTTGAGAGTGCGTGACGAACATGCGGCCAATCTGCACTTCATTGCGTTTGCAGGCTGATTCGTAAACGTAAAATTCTGGGGAAGGCTTACTTGAACATGAGCGCACGCCTTTGCCCATCACCCCTATGTTGTTCACGTATTACAAGAGTTCGGCGTCCATTCCAGGATGTTGCCTTGAGTAAATTCGATTATCAGTAATACCAACTTCTCTTGGTGGCGATCTGGATTCCCTCAGCTGCGCTGCCGAGTCGCGCTTTCATAGCGTTAGTAACTTCATCGCTATAACACACTATCCCTAGAATCGCACCAATCGGAAGATGCCTATGGATTAGCGCCTGGCTTGGTAGCGGTCCTTTTTATTTAGGTATTGAGGGTCGCCGCGAAAATCGCGGTTGTTCCATATTTCCCGATCAAGCTTTGCCAAATCATCTAAATCCGTGAAGTACTCGACAGTTCTCAGTGACGCATGTCGGTCGGTGAAAACGTAACGGATGTGTTCTTTATCGAATTTCGGGAGAGAGGTGACGATGATTGCGATTTCGTCGTTTTCGCGCTGCCGGATACCGTTATAGCCGGTCTTGATCTGATACATCATCACTGAGTGAGGAGTGAAGTAGAACGGTATGTAATCACTCAGTGGTCCGCCAGGCGGGCACGGGACTATCTGAATTCGGCGCTTGTCGATTAGTTCGGTATTGCCTATCGCCACGTAATGGGGATCAGCAATATCGGAATTTTGGCAATGCACCTCGTTCTGGACGATCCATGGGACATTGTCCTTATGGATGATCCGGAAAATGTAGGCATTTTCTGGGCTATAAAAGTGACTCGGCATGGGATCACGATGCTATACCAAACATTGACTGTAGTGCTAGGTGTCCAAACCGACTATTTGTGTAGATTCCCTGGTTTTTGTGTAGGTAACACCTTCTTGTGCAAACCAATCCCGGCCCTTGGCTTTAAAGAGGCGGCGCTTTGTCGGGGCGGGTCCAGAGTCTATGCTGCGGGGCCTGAGCAAAACCCGCATGAACCGCAACAATCGCAATAACACCAACAATGGACATCAGCCCCGCAACGCGCGGGACCGGAAGCCCTCGAACCGGCCCCCCAGCCAAGCGCCAAGCCGGCCGCAGAACCGGCCCTCGAACCGTCCGCCAAGCCGGCCGCCGGCTGCGCCTGCGCGCCAGCTCCCGCGCCAACCCGCGCGTCAGCCGGGATTTCCCTGGCTCTATGGCCGCCACGCGGTCGAAGCCGCGCTCGCCAATCCGGCGAGGATCTGCCGGCGCTTCATCGCGCTCAATGAGACCGCCGCCGAGGCGCGGGCGTTGCTGGCGGCGGCGCGCGCCGAGACGCCGGCGGCCGGGCTTGAAGTGCTCGACCGCCGCGAATTCGAGCGGCTGCTGCCGCCGGGCGCGGTGCATCAGGGCCTGGCGCTGGCCGCCGAGAAACTGGCCGAACGCGACCTCAATGCGTTCTTGGCATCGCTGCCCCAGGACAATGCGCCGCAGATCATTGTCGTGCTCGACCAGGTGACCGACCCGCACAATGTCGGCGCCATCCTGCGCTCGGCCGCCGCCTTCGGCGCGCTGGCCGTGCTGGTGCCGGAGCACGGCGCGCCGGCGGTGACCGGCGTGCTGGCCAAGGCGGCCTCGGGCGCGCTCGAGGAGATGCCGCTCCTGCGCGTCGCCAATCTCGCCCGGGCGCTGGAGCAGATCAAACAGGCCGGGTTCTGGAGCCTGGGGCTGGAGGAGAAGGCGGAGCGCACTCTGGCCGAGCTCGACCTGCCGGCGCGCATCGCGCTGGTGCTGGGCGCCGAGGGCAGCGGCCTCCGGCGCCTCACCCGCGAGCATTGCGACTTTCTCGGCCGCCTGCCGACGCGCGGCAATATGGCCTCGCTCAACGTCTCGAACGCCGCCGCGGTCGCGCTTTACGCCTTGTCGCAGCGGACAACCCAACGCTGAGAATCCGGCTGGATTTTGTTTCGCCGATTCGCGGCGGGAATCGTTTTGCGCGCTGAAAAATCCGACGCCGCCTCGCCACGACCGCATTACCTAGATCAATGCGTGCCGGACAGGAGTATTATGGTGCGGCTAGAAGACCAACCCGGAGGATCACATGAAAGAGCTTCGTTGCAAGGACTTGAAGAAGCGCTGCTCCTTCGTGGCGCGCGGCCGGACGGTCAGCTCCGTCATGACCAAGGCCGTGAAACACGCCAAGACGAAGCATAAGATCGTGAAAATAAGCGCCGCCATGAAACGGAAAGTGCGGGCCGCCATCCACACGGTCTGACGCGGCGCCGATCAGAGGCGTTCGGATTCCGGATCGATTGACGGGTAGCCGAGCGTGGCCATGCCCTCTTCGAGGTAATCGCCGAGCGCCGGCATGCCGATGAGATAATCGGCCGAGTGCCGACGGTGGCGTTCGCGCGCCAGCTTGCGGGCGCTGGACCATTCGTTGCGCTCGAAATCGCCGCGTCCGACCCAGGCCAAGGCGATCAGGTCGACGATCTCGTCGTCGTTGAGGCCGTCGATGGCGCCACGCAGTTCTTCCAGCGTCGGATCGTCGGCGTGATCCTCGAGAACGGCGCTATCGTCGTCATCGTCGTCGGCGGGATTCGAACCCTCATCGGCCTCCTCATCCTCCGGATCGACTTTGACGTCGAATTCGCGCGCCTTGAGGATGATGAAACCGACCTTATCGGAACCGATATTGATCGGGACCGGATTTCTGGTTTCGTCGATTGTCGGCATCGCCCGTCTCCTTGCCTGCGGCCTTCCCGCCGCAAATGGTGGTCAATGCTAGGGCGGCACGGCATTGGCGCCTTGATTCAAATCAAGGCCGGGGCCGCAGGCTTTCGATGTATGTCACGACGTTATCGATGTCCTGGCGCGAGAGTTGAAGATCGGGCATCGCTGGATGCGGCGCCTGCAGCCAGGCATACAGCCTGGATTGGTTCTGGCCGGGGTGGCTGGCTATATCGCCGAACGAGGGCGGGGAATCCTGTACCCGCGCCACCGCCGCATCGACCGCATGGCAACCCGCGCACCAACGCCGCGCAAGCGCGTGGCCCGCATCGGCGTCGCCTGCCCAGGCCGGCGACGCGAGCAACAAAAGGATCAAACCAGCCTGCCAACCGCGCATACGCCCGCCCCTTTCAAAACCAGCCGCAGTTTGGGCCACGCCCGGCCGGCGCGCCTTGATTCAGGTCAAGGCCGCAGGGGACCGATTCGGCGCCGTAAATCTTGCCGCTTCCCCAGGAGGGCAGTATGACGGCTGCTGATAGGCCTTGCCCCAGGCTTGCCGGGTTAGCTCAGCGGTAGAGCAGCGGTTTTGTAAACCGAAGGTCGGGAGTTCAATCCTCTCACCCGGCACCAGTCTAATCAGGGGCTTACGCGTAATTCGGAGACACGTTCAGGCGGTGATTGCGGTCCGGGCTAACGGCTGGGCTAACGGGTAACGCGGCTAGGCCGGGCTGTCGTCGGGGGTTTAGTTGAGCGTACAGTCATGATATTGGCCAAGCTCAGCCTTCTGGCAAACATGCTATCTTCGATTTCAGTGAGTTAAAAGCGCACGTGGATCATTGGTTCGGCAACTAATCGCCTCCGAAGAGCGTGAAGTTCGTCGATCGCTTGCTGGTTCAACTGGAACAACTCGGTTCCGATCCTTTCATCAATAATTTTTCGAGTATCGTCTGCCTCCGCATTTGCGAATGGTAACAAAGACCGAGGCGCAATTTCTTCCCAAAGTCGATCTATGGAAGAGAGGTTGGCTGGCGTAAGTCGCCTTACATCAAGCACCGGCAATTCACGAAGGACTTCGATCGGCAAGCTCACACGTCCAAGGTAGGGGCGGTTTCCATGCAACACGCGAAGCAGCAATCCCAGTGTACTATTGAACCACAACGTCAATGCTTTCTCGCAGCTCATACAAGCTTGCAATGACCCTCTCAGTTTTAGTGTGTTCCAAGACCTGATACCGAGCAGCGGGGACTCAGTCCATGCAGCAGCAATTCGTTGAGAGGCGAGCCTGAGTTCGAGCGCGACGTGGAGGCGTCCCGAATACTCCCATTGCTGATCGGCTTCAGAAGCGCGACCGCGTTTGACGAGCAGCCACGCATTAGCATCCGCGCGAACGCTGGTAACTAGATCTGCTTTGTGATGCCATATCGCAGGTCGGCCTCGATCTCCCGTTTCAACAATTCTGTAGGGCCCTTGCGAACCTTTAATCGAATGGTGCCAAGGTCCAGTGGTGGCTAGTTCGTCCACTGTGCAGATCGGCACATCGATGGGTTGACATCCTGGAAGCCAGAGCCTGCCGTTCGACAAATGCCATCCGATTTGCATCAGTTCCGTCGACCGCAGCGCAGTAGCAATGCCAATCAGGCGCCCAATGTTCTCAGTGTTTCGTGTAACATCCTCCGACCAATTGATGCGAAGCACTTCTCCCCAAGCATCCCAATTCTCGCCTGCAGAGATTTGACGCGTCGGACCGGGGCGCTCATCTAGGCTTGGGGTCTCATTGGGATCTAATGCGAGCAATTGCCTTGCCAGGTTTGACGCGTCGATTGGATGATCGGGATTGTGCGCAAGGTTCACCACTTTTGTTACCGTGCCACGGACTCCTGCGCCGTGACGGCGTGCTACAATTAGAGCCTCAGCAATTCGGGTGGATTTAGACATCGACACGAAACTTCGACCCGGAACCGCGTCACGCGCTGGGCGATGGCGGTCGTCGTGGCTGACCACAATCCAATCAAATCTATATCTTCGTGCCCAGAGATCTCGCATTTCACGCCAGGAGCTACCCGTCCAAACGGCTGTCGGTAGAACGCAAGCAAATGATCCTTCATCTTTAATCCGTTCATCGATCAGCACCATGAAAGGTGATCCGCCAGCTTTCATACTTCCTGCCGTATTTCTCAGGCGGCGCTGGAGTTCCTCTCTCATCAGAGCGCCGTCCTCTTCGGAAGCCATCAAACCGTAGAAGGATTTCCACGAGCTCGTCCCTTCTTCTTCGCTCTCAATAATCCCCTGGGATTTGAAAAACGGTGGATTAAGGATTGCGAGATCGATTGGCGGCATCTGAGCAGGCCGAGGGGAATGCGAGGTCCCCGATGCGCCTCTCCGACCTTCAAGGGTGCCCTGCGTGGCATGCGAAAAGAGGTCAAGCGTCAGAGGCGCCGACGCGCTTGATGAGAGGAAGTCTAGGCTTCCGAGTAATGCAACCGGGTGTCCTCTCGATGATCTATCAACGGAGAGAGGCATTGGAAAGAGATTGGTGCCGTGGATTGGCCGCGCCGTCTCCATCATTGCTAATGTCGCAGCGGCTAAGTGTATGACCGCATGGACTACGTCGTAGCCGTAGAGGGTGTGTTCGAGAAGGTCGCCATCGAGAGTTGCTGACGGCTGTTCGCCGCGATCAAGGCGAGCACGAATGTGACGATGTCTAATTTCTTGGCTGGCGGCGACTAGCAAGGTTCCAGTGCCGCAAGCCGGATCAACTACCGAGAGGTTACGAATTTCTTCGGAATTTCCCCAGTCAACGTGCATCTCATCTAGAGCGAGTGCAGCGAGAATTATTGCGGCCGGAATGGTTGTATAATTTGGGCTCAAATACTTGCCACCAATCAGGAGCCGGTGGAAAACTCGGCCAGCCAAATCGTGGCGCGCCGTTATATTGGATTTTGCTAAACGCGTATCCGGCAGTCACGCTTAAACAGGCGCGTGACGCTACACCTGCCATCCTAACTTTCTCACCCAAGGGAAACGGCCACGCGAAGTTGAGGCCGAGCGCCAACGCGAGGAGGAACGTAAACGCCGTGATACGTTCGTGAGCGCGATCGCTACATTCAATGAGGATAAAACGCTTGCCGGGTTGCGATCCGGCCGAGGGACCGAGGATACCTTGCGTCGCGAATTTCTTGGAGAGAAATGGAAACGGGTGCAGAGGACGACCGAACGTGACGGCGAACTAGTGACGGAATGGGTTAAGGAATGGAGCGAGGGACCAGACCCAATTTGGAGGAAAAAGCCTGTCAACCAAATCACCCGGCGCGATGTCATCGAACGGCTGGACGAGATCAAGAAGCGTGGTGGCAAGCATGCGGCTAGACACGCGCTTGGCGCCATTGGGAAATTCTTCAACTGGTGTGCTGAAGGGGAACGGTTTGGCATCGAGATTTCGCCCTGCGTGAATATCCGCGATAAGACACTAGGCATTAGTGGACGTGACTTAAGGCGCAAGCGTGTCCTCTCGGATGCCGAACTAAGCGACGTATGGACCGCAGTGGAAGGCCTCGGTTATGCACCAGAACGCTGGTTCACGAATGCCGCCGGTAATATCCAGCCTGAACATCACTTTACTCGACAGATTTCGTCGGGACGGCTTAAGCGCCGCGATGACGGCGTAGTTTATGGATGTTTTCCGCAGGCATTTTTGATGCGTGAAAACAAATCTGAACTTTCTGGTTCGTGGCTTGAATATTTTCAGGGAACTCGGCGAGATCAGATGAGGCAAACTGTATTTGCCATTCGCGCTATGGGTATGACAGTACGACCTCGAGATGGTCTCTCTGTTTCAAACGTCGCTCAGTTTCATTCAACATGCGCCGAATTTGGTGTTCGTGTGGGATATTGCACGAACCCGCCAAGGACAATCCAAACCCTGCATATGCGACAGTTCGCAATCTCGTACGCGACAATATGGAGTTGCTTGCTCTACTTGCGGTAGCATGTGTAGAGGTGGCCGAAGTATCTACTATTGTGTGATCTCGGGTAGCTTTTTAAGCTGGTACAACGATACGAGCCGGATGCTTGGCTCTGCCCGATTGGGGGAAGCATGGCTCTCGTGAAATGTACGGAGTGTGGGAAGGAAATTTCCTGGCTCGCCAAAGCGTGCCCTTCATGCGGTGCACCACGCGTACCTACGATTGTCCGGCCGAGAAGTCGCCTATGGGGCCTCAGACATCCGCGTTGGGCCGTAGCACTCCTCGGGATTGGCGTCTTCATTATATATGCCAATTATGCGGCCAACCAAAATAAGATTGCCGAACAGAAATATTTAGCGGCGCACCCGCTTACGGATAAACAGATTGCCGCAAACGATCATTTCACTAAGTGTTATCAATATAGACACGCATCATCCAGTTCCTTGAGCGAGAATCAGCGCGCTCTCATTCTTGCGATGGAAGGATGCCACCCCGATGATCGAGACGATCTGCGTTATGACGATGCGAGCTACCCATGGAATGCGAACGCCCCACATCCGTGGGATCAGGCATCCGCAACGCCGCAAGCGTCAACGGCGCCGGCTCCGAGCGCGGCGCAGTCGGACTACGCTGTCGTTGCTGCTTTGCCCTGTATTAACCTGCTCCAGACCTATGAAACGGAGCGATATTGATAGCTCATAAGTTCGGTTGCGGAATATATTGGCAAAAGGGATACCGATGGCGGGTTGGGAAACATTGTCAATATAGAGGATTACATATTGACGGAATGCAGACTAAACGAGAGTTCTAAGATAGGCGAAGCGGTAATAAAGCTTTTCGACGATAAGGGACGCGGTGAGCTACCTCCAATTCCCATCGGCGGCGGCACGGAAAATCCGCAAGCCCAAGCGTATTGGGATACCTTCAATAAATGGATACACCATCAAGGACCGCGCTCAAGTGTTAGCGCGAGCGCGGCGCAATCGAATGGGAACTGGTACTACTGCGAACCGACGCATGCGTATTATCCCAACGTGACCTCTTGTTGAGTACCCTGGCGTCAAGGCAATTGAAGGCCGTTATCAGGAACACCCTGCTTGGTGAGGCCATCCAGCCAGACTAAGTCTATACGATTACAAAGCTCTGATTGGCGCGCGGCATTCATGTAATCTAATGCGAAGCGAGACAGCTATCGGCCAAGGACATGGGTATCTGGATCGCGCTGCCCAGGGCGCCGTCGGACGACGATAAAGCTTACTGCACCCTTTTCCGTGACGCGCACGCCTAGGTGCGGCTGTTGCGCGTCCCAGATGATGTACCGCTTACCTTCGGGCGCTGGATTAAGTGCCTGAAGCCCGCGGTCAGTTAGAACGACTTTTTGCGCTGCTACCATTTTAGGTCCCTCTGTCGTCGTTGCCCGTCTCTATGCATACGACGGAGATTTCGCCGCGGCGCTGGACCCTCGGTTTTTTCAACCGCGCACCGCTAGGCTAACGCTGGGCTAACGGCCCCGCCGGGGTAACCGGGGTTACCCTAAGTACGCTAGTATACCCTAATGTATTGATTTATAAAGACAAATCGGAGCGGGCGGGTACCCTAGGTTGCCCTACGTTTTCTAGGGAAAACGGGCGAGCGGGGTTTTGTAAACCGAAGGTCGGGAGTTCAATCCTCTCACCCGGCACCAGCCCTGGACCCGTGGATATCTTTGATTGCCGCTCCGCAGCGGGGTGGCACCGGCCTTTCAAGATTGCGCCTTTTTCGCGGCATCTTTGGCCCATGGGGATAAGTGAAGCCGCGGCCTCCTATCACTTTTAGGACCTGCCGGAATGAGTTAGCGCGTCCGCGCGTTGTTCGGATAGGCAGAGGAGACGAAGGCCATGCAACGGGTATATCCGCGGTCCCTGAAATCGTGCGGCCCGAAATTAGGCGGGTTATGCGCCTTGGCGCTGCTTACCTTCTTGACCGCGTTCGGTCCGGCTCCGGCCGATGCGCGGGTGTTCGTGCGCGCGGGATTCGGCGGTCCGTACTACGGCTATCCGGCCTATGCGGCCTATCCCTATTATTACCCGCCCTATCCTTATTATTATTACGCGCCGCCGCCGGTCGCTTATGCGCCGCCGCCTGGCGTTTATCCGCCGCCCTCGGGCCCGGCTTATGCGCCTTATGCGACCCCGCCCGGCTATGCCGCGCCTCTCCCGCAATAACGAGGACAGCACCATGACTAGCTCCATGACGAACCAAGGACGCAAAATCAGAATTCTGTTGCGCGGTGTCGTGCTCGCGTCCCTGGCGCTGGGACTGAGCGGCTGTTACGTCGCGCCCTACCCCGCCTATTACGGAAACCCTTATTACAGCGGTAGTCCTTATTACGGCTATTACGGCGGCTATTACGCGCCCTACTCCGCTTACCCCTATTACCCGGCGCCCTATTACTACGGACCGTCGGTGGGATTCGTTTATCGCGGCGGCGGCCGCTGGCGTTAAGCGCCGTCTCGTTTCCGCTTGTAAGCGCCGTGGGCGGCGCGTGTTCGCCGCCGCGCCCTTAACTTAACCATCCCAATAATCCGCGAAACCGTCGCGCGTTTTTACAAACGCCGCGCCGCGTAGCGCCGTTGCCGCGGAAATCCTCGGTTGGCACGGCGCTTGCGGTGTGAAGGGCGGACGCATGGTGCGTCCCAAATGGACGAGAAGCCATCAACACATGGCCCGTCCGGATGATCTTGCGCCCGCGCCGGTTTCGCCGCCGAACCCGGTCTTGCACACGCCTCTCGCGCGCGTGGCGACGCAAATCAGCCGCGGATGGGACAGGCTCGCAGGCGTGACAAACGCCGCGGGTTCATAACGACGAGGAACAAGCGATGCGACTTCCCTTGTATGGGCTCCTCCTGGCGGCGATTCCGATCCTGATCGGACACGGTATTTCGCAAGCCGCGAACGAGCAGAACACGCCGGCGCCGGGTCTTTCCCCGCAGGCGATCGCCCAATACCGGTCGATGCTGAAGGGGTTCTCGCCCGAGACGGTGGATTCCCTCATGACCGAGGCCCTGACGCTGATCCAAACCTATGCCGGAGCATCGCCCGGCTCGGCCGAGTGGCAGGAATTGAAGCGCCACAAGGCCGAGTTCGAGGAGATGAAAAGCCGCCTGTGTCAGGTCTTGATCAAGTGCTGAATCCCCGGGATCGAATTTAGGTTCGATCCCGGTTGCGCCGCGGGAATTTGCGGCCTATCACACCCTCCGGTTCCGGCCGGTTCCGGTGGAGGGCGGAAAGCATTCGCATGGACAAGACCTGGATGCTGGCGGTCGCCGTTCCCCTGGCCGTGCTGGGCGGCACCTTCGCGTTGACGGCGCTGGCGCTGGAATGGCTGAGGCACCGCGACGTATTGGACCGGCCGGTCCAGCGCTCATCGCATCACACGCCGGTGCCGCGCGGCGGCGGCCTGGCGGTGGTGCCGCTCCTGGCGGTGGGCTGGATCGCGCTCGCGGCCCTGGGCGATTCCCCGGCGGAGGCCGCGCCGGTCGCGCTGGTGGCTTGCGCGCTGGCCGTATTCTCTTTCATCGACGACCTGAAGGGCCTGCCGGCCGCCGCGAGGCTCATTGGCCATTTCATCGCGGCGGCGCTGGGCGTGTGGCTGCTGCCCCAGGGCGTGACCGTATTCCAGGGTCTGTTGCCGTTGGCTCTCGACCGCGTGGCGGCGACATTGCTTTTGGTCTGGTTCATCAATCTCTACAATTTCATGGACGGGATCGACGGCATCACCGGCATCGAAACCGCCTGCATCAGCCTCGGCGCGGCTTGGGTGCTGACGCTGGAAAACGGTTTCGGCGACGGCTCGGCCTATCTCGCCTTGACCGCGCTGGCGGCGGCGGTGGGATTTTTGCCGTGGAACTGGCACAAGGCGAAAATCTTCCTCGGCGATGTCGGCAGCGTGCCCCTGGGTTATGTCATGGGCTGGTTCCTGCTGCTGCTTGCGTCCAAGGGCTATTGGGCACCGGCGCTGATCCTGCCGCTTTATTATCTCGCCGATGCCACCATCACCCTCGTCCGCCGCATGGCGCGCGGCGAACGTTTCTGGCAGGCGCACCGGTCGCATTTCTATCAGCGCGCGGCGGCGCGCGACGGCGACCACGCCGCGGTGGCGACGCTGATCCTCGCCGGAAATCTGACGTTGCTGGCGCTGGCGTTGCTCGCCGTGATCCATCCCCTGACGGGTTTGGCGCTGGCCGTCGCGGTGACGGGCGCCATGCTGGTCGTGCTCGCGCGCAGCGCGCAAGGCGCGGACTGACGCGTTAGTCGGTCGCGCCCTGACGGAAATATTGCGGCCGCACGAAATGCCCCGCCCAGGCGCCGCGCCGCGCCGCCTTGGCCTCGGCCTCCAACGGCAGGTACTGCTCGCCCCTTCCATAGGCGAAGGCGAGTCCTTCGGTCACCAGCAGCGCGCCGACATCGCGCCCGTTGGTGGCGCAGAACGAGAATTCGCGCGAGTGGCGGTCGACGAATTCGGGATCGACATGGCAGGAGAAATCGGTGGTGTCGACCAGTTGCTTGAGCCGCGCCGTGGCGACGGCGCCGCACGGCCAGATTTTGTCGGCGGCGTCGCGGCAGGTCTGCGCGCTTTCGAACGCATCGACACCGTAGAGCCGGAGCAGCTCGGGCCGGCAGCCGAGGCCGAGGGTGTTTAGCCGGCAATGGGCCTTCACCAGTTCCAGCGTATCGCCTTCGAGCACCACATAGCGGTCGGCCTTGACCGGGTGGCCAAGCCAGGCATAGGCGACGCCATAGACCGCCATCAGACCGGCGGCGGCGATCAGCACCCATTTCAGGCTGCGCGTCATGGCATCTCCTAGCCGCGCCCTTTATATCTGCGGCGAGCCGCCCCGCCAACCCTCGCCGCCTATCATAGCAAGGACCGATCCATTGCACGCATGGAACGCGCGGCAATAGCGAGGATGGCGGTTCTCGCTTATAAAACGCAGACATGACGCAGAGTTTCCCGATCGCGACACCTGCTTCCGGCCGGCGGTTCAACGCCGGAACGGTGCTGGCGGCGGCGGCCGTGTTGCTGCCGCCGGTGGCGGTGGAGGCGCCTTTGGGCGTGGCGCCGCTGATGACGGCGGTGGCGCTGGCGTTGCTGGCGGCGGACGCGAAACGGGTCTGCGCCGGCTTTCAGCAATTGCTGCCGCTGGCCGGGCTGCTGGCGGCGCTGGCGGCGTGGGCGACGGCTTCCGCCCTGTGGTCGATCCTGCCGCAACACAGCCTGTTCGAGGGCCTGCGTTTCCTCGTCCTATCCGCCGAGGGGCTGATCGCCCTCGGCGCGGCGGCGACGCTGTCCGCCGAACAGGCCAAACGCCTCGGCCTGGCCGCGGCATCGGGCGTGGTGCTGGCCGTGCTGATGCTGGCGATCGAAGGAGCGAGCGACGCCGGCCTGTCCCGGCTGCTTTATCGCATCCCGCCCGGCATGCCCGTCCTGTTCACGCGCTACGACCGCGGCGTGACGGTGCTGGTGCTGGCCCTGTTTCCGGCATTGGCCGGATCGAGAATGCGGGGATGGTGGGGCGCCTGCTTGGCGCTGGCCGTGACCGCCGCCGCTTGGTTCATGCCGAGCCAAGCGGCGGAAGCGGCGCTCGTCGCTGGCTTGGCCGCTTTCGCCCTTGCCTATTACATGCCGCGCGTGACAGCCGCGGCGCTGGCGGTCGGACTCATTGCCCTGGCCGTTTACCTGCCGGTCGCGACGCCGAGCGACCAAGCGGTGATCGCTCTCCGGCACGAGGCGCCTTGGATCAAATTCTCGGGCATCCACCGCCTGCTGATCTGGCGTTTCGCCGCCGACCGCATCGCCGAGCGCCCGCTGCTCGGCTGGGGCATGGACGCCTCGCGCGAACTGCCGGGCGGCCATGAAGATTTCAGCAAAACCCTGCCGGAGGCCGATATCGGCATGGCAATGCAGGCCATGCCGTTGCATCCGCATAATGCGATCCTGCAATGGCAGGTCGAGCTGGGATTGCCGGGCACGCTGCTGGGCCTCGCCATCGTCTTGTGGGGGCTGTGGCGCGCGGGATTCAAGGCGCAGCTGGAACGCAGGTCCCGCGCCGCGGCGCTGGCCTGGTCCGCCTCGGCGCTGGTCGTGGCCTTGCTGAGCTTCGGCATCCGGCAGGCTTGGTGGCTTTCCTGCCTGTGGCTGACGAGTACGTTTATCGCCGGGATATCATCCGATGAGCGTTGAGACCGGAGACAAGAAGAAGCTCATCTTCCTGGTCACCGAAGACTGGTATTTCTGGTCGCACCGCCTGCCGATGGCGCGCGCCGCGCGCCGCGCCGGCTTCGAGGTTGCGGTGGCGACGCGGGTGAATGCCCATGGCGAACGCATCCGCGCCTTGGGCTACGCGCTCCATCCGTTGCGCTGGCGGCGCGGCCGGATCGGGCCGCTGGCGAGCGCGCTGGATGTCATCGAGATCTGGCGGCTTTACCGCCGCGAGCGGCCGCTGGCCGTCCATCATGTATCGCTGAAGCCCGCCTTGCTGGGCGGAATATCCGCGCGTCTCGCCGGCGTGCCCCTGGTGGTGAGCATGATCACCGGCACGGGATATCTCGGCAGTTCGCCGCGGGTATCGGCCAGGGCAATCGCGTTCTTGGCGCGGCGACTGTGGCCCGCGATCCTGTTGCGCAAGAACGGCCGGGTGATCGTCCAGAATGAGGAGGACCGCCGCGATTTGGCCGCGCTCCGCCCGGATGCCGCGCCGCGCATTACCGTCATTCCCGGCTCGGGCGTGGACACGATTCATTTTGCGCCCGCGCCCGAGCCGCCCGCGCCGCCGGTCGTCGCCGCTTATGCCGGACGCATGATCGCCATCAAGGGCGTGGCCAATCTCGTCGAGGCGCAGCAAATCCTGCAGCGCCGCGGCATGGATTTGCGCCTGGTGCTGGCGGGCGATGCCGATGCGGAAAATCCCAGCGCCATCGGCCGGGCCACGCTCGAGGCTTGGAGCCGCCTGCCGGGCGTGACCTGGCGCGGGCGCGTTGAGGACATCCGCGAGGTCTGGCGCCAAGCGCATATTGCCGTGTTGGCGTCCCTGGGCGGCGAAGGCCTGTCCAAAAGTTTGCTGGAAGCGGCGGCGATGGGCCGGCCGATTATCGCCACCGACATCGCCGGCAGCCGCGACATCGCCCGCAACGGCGTCAACGCCATCCTGGTGCCGCCCGGCGATGCCGGCGCATTGGCCGAGGCCCTGGCCGGCTTGGCCGGCGATGCCGAGCGCCGCCGGCGTTACGGCGCGGCCGGGCGCAAACTGGTCGAGAGCGGACTGTCCGACAATGCCATCGAAACCGCGACCGAAAAGCTTTATCGCGCCCTGCTCGCCGAAATCGGCTAGGGGCGCCGCCCGGCCGAAACCGCGCCGCCCTTAACATATTCCGGCAAAACCGGCGCCGATGGCCTTGAAAGCGGCGCCTTTTCCCTTGCTGCGCCGGTTGGGCTTCACGTAACGTGGCCGGCATCCGGGATCGCGAAACATGAGGATCGTCAGCCGCCGCGCCGCAACCGCCTTCGGCCATGACATTGTCATGGCGGCGGCGGCGTTCGCGCTGTCGCTCTATCTGCGCGTCGGCGACGATTTCATCGATTTCTCCCAGGGCCTGTTCTGGTTCTACGACGCCGCTTTCACGATCACGTCAGCCGCCGTGTTCTTCTGGGCGGGACTTTACCGGGGCATCTGGCGCTATGCTTCGTTGAACGACCTGCTGGCGCTGGCGCGCGCGGTGACCCTGGTCATCCTGATCTATTTCCCGCTGATGTTCCTGATAACGCGGCTCGAGGGATTGCCGCGTTCGCTGGTCGCGATCGACTGGCTGGTGCTGATGGCGCTTCTGGGAGGCCCGCGTTTCATCTACCGCCTGTTGAAAGACGGAAGCCTCGCCCAGTTCCTGAGCAGCAATGCCGGCCGCGGCGGCGTTCCGGTTCTGCTGATCGGCGCCAGCGAGGATGCCGATCTGTTCATCCGCGCCGTCTCGCGCGGGGCCAAACCGCTTTATCGCGTGGTCGGCATCGTCACCGACGACGCGCAGCGCGTCGGACGCGACATCGGCGGCGTACCGATCCTGGGAACTATCGACCAGACCGCCGAAATCATCCGGCAGCTCGACGGCGGCGGCGGCAAGCCGCAGCGGCTCATCTTGAGCGGCAGGACGCTCGACGGCACCGCGGTGAGGCGATTGCTCGACCTGGCCGACGCGTTGGGGATTCCCCTGGCGCGGCTGCCGCGGCTGACCGAGTTCCGCGAGCCGACCAAGAATACGGCGCAGCCGATCGAGCCGGTGGCGATCGAGGACCTGCTCGGCCGGCCGCAGACGGTGCTGGATCGCGCCGCCATGCGCGATCTGGTCAAGGGCAAGCGCGTGCTGGTGACCGGCGCCGGCGGCACCATCGGCTCCGAACTGTCGCGCCAGATCGCCGCCTTCGCGCCGGCGCGGCTTTGCCTGCTCGATAACGGCGAATTCGCGCTTTACGCCATCGAACGCGAAATCCTGGAGCGTTTCCCCGATTTGCCCCGGCAAGCGCTGATCGCCGATATACGCGACCGCGGCCGCATCGACGCGATCATGGCCGATGAACGGCCGGAGCTGGTATTCCACGCCGCCGCGCTCAAGCATGTGCCCATCGTCGAAGCCAATCCCGCCGAAGGCGTGATGACCAACGTGCTGGGCACGCGCCACGTAGCCGATTCCTGCCGCGTCCACGGCGTCAAGGCGATGGTGATGATCTCCACCGACAAGGCGGTCAACCCGGCCAATGTGATGGGCGCGTCCAAGCGCCTGGCCGAAGGCATTTGCCAGGCGCTCGACCTGGTCGAATCGCGGCGAACCGAAGGCACGCGCTTCGTCACCGTGCGCTTCGGCAACGTGCTGGGTTCGACCGGATCGGTGGTGCCGCTGTTCCAGCGGCAATTGGCCGCCGGCGGCCCGTTGACGGTGACCCATCCCGAGATTTCGCGCTATTTCATGACCACGCGCGAGGCCGTCGAACTGGTCCTGCAATCCTCGGCGCTGGCGGCGGCGGACGGCGAGGAGCGCGGCAAGATCTTCGTGCTCGACATGGGCGAACCGGTGAAGATCGCCGAGCTCGCGCGCCAGATGATCCGTCTCGCCGGGCTCAAGCCCGGCAAGGACATCGGCATCGAATTCATCGGATTGAGGCCCGGCGAAAAGCTGCACGAGGAACTGTTCCACGCCGGAGAATCGCTGATGCCGACCAAGGTTTCGGGCATCCGCCTGGCCGCGCCCCGCACCATCGATTACGCCATGCTGTCGCGCGCGCTCGACGAGTTGGCCGAGCATGCGCGCGAGGGACGGATCGACCGGCTGCTGGTGGTGCTCAAGAACATGGTGCCGGAATACGCCGCCAACGCGGCGACGCCGCGCAGCATACCGCGCGGGGCTTAGGCGTCGGGGCCCTCTTCGGCCAAGCGCTCCAAATATCGCCCGTAATCGGATTTGCCGTAGAGCGCCGCCAGCTTCAAGCAGCTGGCCCGCGTCGATGAACCGCCTGCGGAAGGCCACTTCCTCGACGCAGCCGATCTTCTGCCCGGTGCGTTTTTCGATGGTGCGCACGAACTCCGAGGCCTCGATCAGCGATTCATGCGTGCCGGTGTCGAACCAGGCATAGCCGCGGCCCAGCTTCTCGGCCGTCAGATCGCCGCGCTTCAGATAGGCCCGGTTGAGATCGGTGATTTCGAGCTCGCCACGGGCAGACGGCTTGAGTTTGGAAGCGAGATCGGCCACGTCGCGGTCGTAGAAATAAAGCCCGATCACCGCCCAGTCGGATTTGGGCGATTTGGGCTTTTCCTCCAACGCCGCCGCCTTGCCGTCACGGCCGAACGTCACCACGCCGTAGCGTTCGGGATCGCTGACGCGATAGCCGAAGACGGTGGCGCCGGCCTTGCGCGAAGCCGCGTTGCGCATCATGGCGGACAGGCCGTCCCCGTATATCAAATTGTCGCCCAGCACCAGGCAGCAGCCCTCGCCCTTGAGGAAATCGCGGCCGATGAGAAAAGCCTGGGCCAGGCCGCCGGGCTTGGGTTGTCCGGCATAGGACAGCGAAACGCCCCATTGCTTGCCGTCGCCCAAGAGCGTCTTAAAGAGCGGCGCGTCATCCGGCGTGGTGATGACCAGGATGTCCTTGATGCCGGCGAGCAACAGGGTCGATAGCGGGTAATAGATCATCGGCTTGTCGTAGATCGGCAGCAGCTGCTTCGAAAGCGCCCGGGTCAGCGGGAAGAGCCGCGTGCCGGAGCCGCCGGCCAGGATGATGCCCTTCATCGGTTCTTCGCCTCCCGGGCCTTTTTCCCGATCTGACCGAGACGCTCGCCGCGATAGACGCCGCCGCGGATCGGTTCCCACCAGGCGCGGTTGTCGAGATACCAGCGCACGGTTTTCTTGAGGCCGGTGGCCAGGCTCTCGGCGGGTTTCCAGCCGAGCTCGCTCCTGAGCTTGCGGTCGTCGATGGCGTAGCGCAGATCGTGGCCCGGCCGGTCGGCGACGAAGGAGATCAACTTTTCATGCGGACGGTTCGGCGATTGCGGCAATTCCTCGTCGAGGATGGCGCAGAGCATGCGAATGAGATCGATATTCCGCCGCTCCTCGCCGCCGCCGACATTGTAGGTATCGCCCACCCTGCCCTTCTGCAACACCGCGAACAGCGCCGCGGCGTGGTCGCCGACATAAAGCCAGTCGCGCACATTCTCGCCCTTGCCATAGACCGGGAGCGGCTTTCCCTCGATCGCATTCAAGATCAGCAGCGGGACGAGCTTTTCCGGAAACTGCCAGGGACCGTAATTATTGGAGCAGTTGGTGGCGATCACCGGCAGGCCGTAGGTGCGGTGCCAGGCGCGCGCGAGATGATCGGCGCCGGCCTTGGAGGCGGCATAGGGGCTGTTGGGCCGGTAGAGCGCATCCTCGGCGGCACGCTCCCCGGGACCGAGCGAACCGAAGACCTCGTCGGTCGAGATGTGGTGAAAGCGAAAGCGCGCGCGCGCTTCGCCGGAAAGTCCCTGCCAGTATTCGCGCGCGCATTCCAGCATGACGAAGCTGCCGGTGAGATTGGTGGCGATGAACTCGTCGGGCCGGTCGATCGAACGGTCGACATGCGTCTCCGCCGCCAGATGCATGACGGCATCGGGTTGATGCCGGGCGAAGATGCGCGCAACCGCGGGACGGTCGGCGACATCGGCCACTTCCAGGCAATAATTCGAAGGCTTGGCGAGCGAACCCAAGGGCGGGTTCGAGCCGGCATAGGTCAGCTTGTCGAGATTGACCACGCCATGGCCCGCCGCCAGCAGGTGGCGCACGACCGAGGTGCCGATGAATCCCGCTCCGCCGGTGACGAGGATTTTCAAGGCTTTGGCTCTCCGCTACGCCGAGGCGCCTACTATGGCGGGTCGAGCGGCAGATTGTCTATGAGCCGGGTCCGGCCGAGCCAGGCGGCGGCCAGGACGCGCGCCTTGCGGTCGAGGCGTTCGAGCGGCTCGAGCGTCTCGGCGTCGCGGATATCGCAGTAATCGACCTTCTCGAAACCCGCCCCGATCAGCGCATGGGTGCCCCAGGCGGCGGCGGCGGGATCGCCCTTGCGCGCGCGCCGGACGACCTCGGTCAAGGCATGATGAAGCATGGGCGCGCGGCGGCGCTGATCGGGCGTGAGATAGGCGTTGCGCGAGGACAGCGCCAGGCCGTCGGCTTCGCGCAGGGTTTCCACCGCCTCGATCCGCACCGGAATGTCGAGATCGCGCACCAGGCGGCGGATGATCTGAAGCTGCTGGTAATCCTTCTCGCCGAAGCAGGCGATGTCGGGCGCCGCCTGCAACAACAGCTTGGTCACCACGGTCGCGACGCCGGAAAAATGCCCCGGCCGGAAACGCCCCTCCAGCGTCTCGCCCAGAGGGCCGGCGGCGACCGTGGTCGAAAAGCCCGCGGGATACATTTCCGCGGCCGCGGGCAAATACGCCAGATCGCAGCCCGCCGAACCGAGTTTTTGCCGGTCGCCGTTCTCGTCGCGCGGATAGCGCGACAGATCCTCGCCGGGGCCGAATTGCGCCGGGTTGACGAAAATGCTGGCCACCACCCGGTCGCACAGCGCCTTGCCGCGCGCGACCAGCGCCAGATGCCCGGCATGGAGCGCGCCCATGGTGGGGACGAGCGCCACGCTCTGCCCCGCCTCGCGCCAGGCGGCCAATGCTTGGCGCAGTTCGGCGACGCTGCGCGCGGCGGCGATCATGTCCGTTTCGGCACCCCTCATGTCGCCATCCTGCGTGTTTTCACGAACCGAGGCAATCCGTCAGCGCGTGCGCGACTCCGCGCATCAGACGGAAATACAGTTCGGGTCCGTCGGGGATGTCGGTACCGAGATCGTCGAGCGTGCCGGCGTGGGCGCCGGTGCCCGCGGTCACCGTATTCAGCAACGCGGGCGTGGATTGCGGTCCGCCGAAGACGCAACCGGCATGGCTGGCTACGATCTTGGCGCGGATTTCCTCGATTCGCCCGGCACCGGGCCGGCGGACGGAATCGACCGAAATCGCCCCCACCGTATCGAGCGCATAACGGCGCGCGAGATATTGATAGGCGTCGTGAAAGACGACAAAAGGCTTGCCGCCGAGCGGAAAGAAGTCGGCGCGCAATTCCTGGTCGAGCGCGCCGAGGCGGGATTCAAGATCGCGGGCATTCGCGTCATAGCGCGCGGCGTTGCCGGGATCGAGCGCGGCAAGCCGTTCAGCCGCCAGTCTCACGATCACCTTGGCATTGTCGATGTCGAGCCAAAGATGGCCGTCCACATTGCCGGAACCGGCGGGCGCGTCGAGATCGGGCTCCCACATGCCGCCGATGCGCGCCGGCAATGTGGTAACGCCGGGTGCGCGGTCGAACTCGACGATTTCGGTTCGGCCGGAAAGCGCCTGGAGCGGCTTGACGAGGAAGCTTTCCATGCCGGGGCCCACCCAGAACACCAGCCGCGCGGCATCGAGCGCGCGCGCATCTTCGGCGCGCAAGGAATAATCGTGCGGCGAGGCCGCGCCGTGGACGATGATCACGGGCGTGCCCATTCCCGCCATGACCCCGGCGACCAGCGAATAAACCGGCTTGATGCTCGCCACCACGGCGGGCGGATCGGCCAAGGCCGCTTGGGGGAGGGTCCAGGACAAGGCGGCCAGGGCGAAGGCCAGGTATTTGAGGCGCATGGGGACAAGGATGTTATCAAGCCCGCATGAGCGAAGATAAGCCCTGCCGTGCTGCCCCGGCGAATATCAGTGGACCGCACCCATCAGATGATTCGGTAGCCAGGTCGCGATTTCGGGGAAAACGCACAGGACGAAGATCGCCAGAAACATGCAGACGACATAGGGCAAGGTGCCCCACATCACCGTGGTGAGCGGCACGTCCGGCGCGATCGCGCTGACGATATAGATGTTGAGCCCGACCGGCGGGTGGATAAGGCCGATTTCCATGTTGATGGTGAGGATGACGCCGAACCAGATCGGATCGAATCCGGCCGCGGTGATGATCGGCAGCAGGATCGGGCTGGTCATCAGGATGACCGCCGCCGGCGGAATGAAGAAGCCGCAGACCAGTAGGAAAATGTTGATCATGAACATCAGCACCCAGCGGTTGGCGTGCATGTCGGCGATGCCATGCGCCAGCGTCTGCGTCAGGTAGAGCGAGGTCAGCATGTAGCCGAACACCACCGCGGCGGCGATGATGGTCAGGATCATGATCGATTCGCGCGTGGTATCGCGCAGAATCTTCCACCAGTCGAGCGGACTCCACATCCGGTAAATCCCGATCGCGAGCAGGAAGCAGAGCGCCGCGCCGATGCCGGCCGCCTCCGACGGCGTGGCGAGCCCGCCGTAAAGCGCGTACATCACGCCGACGATGATGGCGATGAAGGGCGCGATCTTGGGAATGGAGGTGAATTTCTCCTTCCAGCTGTAGCGGAAATCCGCGGCATAGGCGCGGAAACCGCTGCGCCAGATGGTGAACAGGGTCCAGATCATGAAAAAGCCGGTCAGCATCAGCCCCGGCATCACGCCGGCAAGGAACAGCCGGCCGATCGAGTTTTCGGTGGCGATGCCGTAGAGGATGAAAGTGATCGAAGGCGGGATAAGGATGCCGAGCGTGCCGCCGGCGCAGATCGAACCGGTGGCGACGCCGTCGGGATAACCGCGCCGGCGCATCTCGGGAATGCCCATCTTGCCGATGGCGGCGCAACAGGCGGGCGAGGAACCGGTGAGCGCGGCGAAGATCGCGCAGGCGCCGAGATTGGAGATGACGAGGCCGCCCGGCAAGCGATAGAGCCAGCGATCGAGCGCCTCGTAGAGGTCCTTGCCGGCCGGCGAGGAGCCGATCGCCGCGCCCATCATCACGAACATCGGGATCGAGACCAGGGTGAAATCGTCGAGGCCCGAATAGAGCGTTTCGGCCACGACATGCAAGCTGCCGAAGCCCTGGAATATCGCGATGAAGATCAGCGACACCGCGCCAATGCCGAACGCCACCGGCACGCCCGAAACCAGTATGACGAGCGTGACCACCAGCACCAGCGCTCCAGCGCCACCCGGGCTCACGGAATGACCTCGGGATTGACCGGCTTGTTTCCCTTGATGCCGAAGGGCGGCTCGCGTCCGGTCACCAGACAGATCAGCTCGACCACATACTGGACGCCCAGCAGGATGAGCCCGACCGGCAAGGCGGCATAAGGAATCCACAGCCGCTCACGCCACACCGTGTTCGAGCGCCAGTTATGCACCCAGGCTTCGTGCCAGTAGTTGTAGGCAAGCACCGCCGTAATGATGACGAACCCCATGGCCAGCAGGGTCGAAAACAGCGCCAACCACCAACGCAGGCGCGGACCGGAATGGAGCGGCAGCACGTCCACGTTGACGTGGCCGCGCGTCATCAACACGTAGGGACTGCCGATGAAGGTCGCCGCGACCAGGCAGTTGGTGGTGAAATCGCCCTGCCAGATGGTGTTGGTTCCGAGCACGGAACGCTCGAACACCATTTCGCAGACGACGAAGACGCCGATGGCGATCAAGCTTGCGGCGAAGATGCCGCAAGCCTGCGAGACGGTCCTGACCGCCTTGATGAAAACATCCATCGTCACCTGGCTATCCGCTTTCGGTGCGTAGCCTTGTTATCCGCTGTTCCGCCGTCCCGGCTACTTGACCGCCAAGGCCTCGTCGAGCAGATGCTGTCCGTTCGGCACGTCCTTGGCGTATTCGGCATAGGACGTCTGCTTGGCCAGCGCCAGCCAGACGTCGAACTGCGCGTTGGTCAAGGTCACGACCTGGACGTGGTTGTCCTTGAACGCCTTGATCGCCGCTTCATCCACCGAAGCGGCCTTGCTTTCGTAATAGGCCTGGGCGTCCTTGCCGGCCTTGATGACCGCCGCCTGCTGCGGCTTGGTGAGTCCGTCGAACACCTTCTTCGACATCAGCACCGGCTCATACATCATCCACAGCGCATTGTTGCCGGGCGCGGTCAGGCACTTGGTCTGCTCGTAAAGGCGCATGGACTGGAAGGTGCCGAGGCTGGTATCGGTCGCCTGCACGACGCCGGACTGGAACGCGTTGTAGATCTCATTCGAGGGCGGCGTCACGATGTTGGCGCCCGCCGCCTGCCACATCGCCGCGAAAGTCGGTCCCGCGGCGCGGAACTTGATGCCCTTCAGGTCGGAGGGTTTCTCGATGCAGCCTTCCTTCGACGCCATGCCGCCCGCGAACCACGCATCCGACAGCACGATGAACGCCGTTATCGGCGATGATCTTGCGCATGTCGGTCATGAATTGGGACTGGTCGATCCGCTTGGCGCGATCGGGACTGCGGATCAGGCCGGGCATCAGCGTCGCGCTGAAGGCCGGTACCTTGCCGCTGGCGTAGTCGAGCGGGAACAGCGACACGTCGAGTTGCCCGTTGACCAAGGCATCCCACTGGTCATTGGGCTTGAACAGCGAAGCGCCCGGATAAACCTGCATGTCGAGACCGACATTGGCGGCTTTTACCTCTTTCGCGATCATCTGCACCATGTCGTCGCGCACGTCGCCCTTGCCGCCGGGAAACTGGTGCGAGGCGCGCATCATCGTCTGTGCCGAGGCCGGAGCGCACAACGCCATGACGGCGGCGGCAATCAGCACGGTTAGAAACTGGATTCGGATTGATGCCACGTTTCCCTCCCAGGAAAATCTCGAGTTGAGCCTTGCCACTTCTTTGGTCCGCGTTCCGGACAAATGCGGCATTTAGTTAGTTTCTATTACCATATCGCGGAATTGACCCGCCATAGTTGATTTCGCGCGCTAGCGCGCCGGCGTTCAGCCCCGCCGCGCGCCGAGAACGGCCAGCCCGGCCCCGGCGACGATGGCGAGGATGCCGACGTAAGGCGGGATGACGTAATCGGTCTCCTTGTCGGCATTGATCGTCAGCGAGCCGATCTTCGCCTCTTGCTCCTGGTGATGGACCGGAATGACGTTGATCACCAGCCCGGCGATGCCGAGCACAATCAACACGATGCCCGCCATCATCAGCTTGTTCATGCTTCCCATTTCATCCTCCCGGTTTGCGATTTCATCGACTGGACAGCGCCAGCTTCATCACTGGCACGGCATCGGGGAAGGTGTCCAGCGCCTCGGCCTCGGCCGGGGTGAGCCATCTCACCTGCCGCGCGTCCTCGATCGGCTCGCCCTCGCCCTGATGCCAATCCAGCAGCACGCAGACCAGGGTGAAATGGGTCATGATCTTGCCCTTCTCGTCCTGGCGGATGGACTCGATCGCGGTCAGCACCGATGCCGGCTCGGCCATGATGCCGGTTTCCTCGATCAGCTCGCGCTGGGCGCACTCGAACAGCGTCTCGCCCAGCTCCTGCATGCCGCCCGGAAAACCCCATTTGCCGATCCCGGGCGGGAGCGAGCGTTCCGCCAGCAGCACCTTGTTGCCGCGCCGCACCACGGCAAGGCAACCGACGATCGGCCGCTCGGGATAGTGCCGGCCGGGCTTCGGGGCTTTGGGCGCGTTGCTCACGGATCGGTCCGTCAATGATCGTCGGGCGCGATCTTGCCTTCGAGCACCTTGTAGATCTCGCCGCCTTCCTTGCGGAAGGTTTCCGACATCTCGGCCATGCCCTTCTCGGCATAGTCGCGCACTTCCTGCGAAATCTTCATGGAGCAGAATTTCGGCCCGCACATGGAGCAGAAATGCGCGAGCTTGGCGCCTTCGGCGGGAAGCGTCTGGTCGTGAAACTTCTCCGCCGTCTCGGGATCGAGCGAGAGATTGAACTGGTCGCGCCAGCGGAATTCGAAACGCGCCTTCGACAACGCGTCGTCGCGCTCGCGCTGCCCGGGATGGCCCTTGGCCATGTCGGCGGCATGGGCCGCGATCTTGTAGGCGATGACCCCGGCCTTGACGTCGTCGCGGTCGGGCAGGCCCAGATGCTCCTTGGGCGTGACGTAACACAGCATGGCGGTGCCGAACCAGCCGATCATGGCCGCGCCCACCGCCGAAGTGATGTGGTCGTAGCCGGGGGCGATATCGGTCACCAGCGGACCCAGCGTGTAGAACGGCGCCTCGTGGCAATGTTCGAGCTGGAGATCCATGTTCTCCTTGATCTTGTGCATCGGCACGTGGCCGGGGCCCTCGATCATCACCTGCACGTCGTGTTTCCAGGCGATCTTGGTGAGTTCTCCCAGGGTCTTCAATTCGGCGAATTGCGCCTCGTCATTGGCGTCGCGGGTCGAGCCCGGACGCAAGCCGTCGCCCAAGGAAAAGCTCACGTCATAGGCCTTCATGATCTCGCAGATTTCCTCGAAGCGCGTATAGAGGAAATTCTCCTTGTGATGCGCCAGGCACCACTTGGCCATGATCGAGCCGCCGCGCGAGACGATGCCGGTGACGCGCTTGGCCGTCATTGGAATGAACGGCAGGCGCACGCCGGCATGGATGGTGAAGTAATCCACGCCCTGCTCGGCCTGCTCGATCAGCGTGTCGCGGAAGATTTCCCAGGTCAATTCCTCGGCCGCGCCCTCGACCTTCTCCAGCGCCTGATAGATCGGCACCGTGCCGATCGGCACCGGCGCGTTGCGGATGATCCATTCGCGGATGGTGTGGATGTTCTTGCCGGTGGACAAATCCATCACGGTGTCGCCGCCCCAGCGGATCGCCCAGACCAGCTTGTCCACCTCTTCCGCCACGGAGGAGGTGATGATGGAATTGCCGATATTGGCGTTGATCTTCACCAGGAAATTGCGGCCGATGATCATCGGCTCGGACTCCGGGTGATTGATGTTGGCGGGGATGATGGCGCGGCCCTTCGCCACCTCGTCGCGCACGAATTCGGGCGTGACGTAATCCGGGATGGATGCTCCGAAGGATTCGCCGTCCCGGGATTCGGCCAAAGCGCGCGCGCGGCCCAAATTTTCCCGGATGGCGATGTATTCCATCTCCGGCGTGATGAATCCTGCGCGCGCATAGGCGAGCTGCGTCGCCGCTTGGCCTTGCTTGGCCCGCAAGGATTTGCGGCCGGCGCGGTCGAATACCGGCACGGCGCTGGTCTCGCCGGGTTTCAGGCCGTTATCCTCGGGACGCACAGCGCGGCCCCTGCTCTCCTCGACATCGCCGCGCGCCCGGATCCATTTGTCGCGCAGCGGCGGCAAGCCTGTGCGGATGTCGATGGCATGGGCGGGATCGGTATAGGGGCCGGACGGGTCGTAGACCCGCACCGCCGGCTCCTTGCCGCCGGCGACCTCGATCTCGCGCATCGCGACGCGGATGTCCTTATGCCGCTCGCCCGCGACGAACACCTTGCGCGAGGCCGGCAGCGGGCCGGTCGAGACCTTGAAGTTCTGGCTCAGCGTGCCTTCGGGCATGACAGCCTCCTTATGCGACAGCGGCAAATGCGCTCCGGACGGACGACGCGGGGATGACGGAGAAGTGTTCCTGTCCCTACGCCGGCACGATCCGGATCAGGTTCAAAGGGTTCCCGCGCCGCCCTGAAATCGCCGGGCCATTAGCGGTGTCTCAGCCCCTCGGCGGGGCTCCCCTTGGAATCACTCTTAGTATCCGGACAGAGGGGCGGTGCCGTCAAGCCTTGGTATCGACCGGGTGCATTACCGGCCAGTTTCACGCGCGGCGGCGCCGGGCCGCCTGGGGAAAGGCCAGGGGGAAACGATTGCGCTGCGCCGCCGCTTGCGGCAGCTTGAACGCCATGTTGGGATTTTTCCGCGCCGCCAGCGTATTGGCTCTGCTGCTCGGCCTCGCCGGTTGCGGCTTGGTCGATCCGTTCGAGACGGGAACGCCCGATTCCAGCGTCGCCATGCATTTGCAGAGCCCGTCGCCTATCACCGGCATGACTTCCGCGCAGGATGCCGCCGCGACCGCCGGCGCCATCGATCCGTCGAGCGTGCCGGTTTCGGTTTGTTACAGCCGGTTGGGTTCGACCCCCCAAAAGGTAATCGCCATCGCGGCGCAGGAATGCGGGCCCGACAAGCCGCCCATCTTGGTCGAGCAGAAATGGGATTTGCATTCCTGCCCACTGATGACGCCCATTCGCGCCACTTTTGTGTGCGGTGCACACTAACGCCCCATTAACGCCGAAGTGATCGTTTGCCCGCCACGGAGCAATGCTATGCTTGGTGGAGAAGGCCCGTGCAACGAAGGCCGGTGACACAAGCAAGAGGGAGAAAAGCCATGAACGGGGGAACCAAACTCATCATTCCCGGTTTGAGCGGGGTTTACGACGCGGCTTGGTCCGTGGATGTACGCCTTTGTCCGTTTCTGTTTCGGCGCCACGATCATGGTGCATGGCTATTTCAAACTGTTCGCGGGCGGCGCGCCGGGATTAGCCGAACATCTGCTCGGGCCGTGGGGTTTTCCGGCTCCGCTCGCCTGGGCCTATTTTCTCGGCATCCTTGAATTCTTCGGTTGCGCCGCGTTGGCCGTCGGATTGCTGACCCGCCCGATCGCCCTGATGCTCGCGATCGAAATGGCGATCATCACCTTCGGCGTGCACTATACTCGGGGTTTCGTTTTCTCGAGTCAGGGCGGCGGCTATGAATATCCGCTGCTGCTGCTGGTCCTCAGCGTCGCCTTCATGTTCCAAGGCGGCGGGCGTTATTCGCTCGATCGCCTCATCGGCCGCGAGTTTTAGGCTTTCGCATAAGGCTCAAACGAAACTGCAAACCTGGAAGGGGGAAACATGACCACAGGCATCATCGACAAGAAGCGGTTGATTTTTCCGGGCCTCGGCGGACTCTACGAGGCCTTTTCGCCCGCGAGCTATTCCTTCATGCGCTTCGCCGCCGGCGCGGTGCTGGTGCCGCACGGCATTCAGAAGATCATGCTCGGCAGCGCCGTAAATCTGGCTCCCTATATCGACAAGACGATGGGCGTGCCCTATCCGATGATGTGGGCCTATCTGGCGGTCTTCGCCGAATCCGTAGTCGCGGTTTGCCTTGCAATCGGACTTTTCACCCGCGTGGCGGCGCTGATCCTTCTGATCCACATGGGGATCATCATCGTCTTCTTCCAATGGCAATACGGCTACTTCTGGACCGGCAAGGGCATCGAATATGCGCTGCTGTGGTGGCTGCTGTATCTCGCCATCTTCTTCCGCGGCGGCGGCCGGTATTCGGTCGACCGTCTGATCGGCAAGGAGTTCTAATCGCTAATTCCCGCGGCGGGCGGCCTTCATGGCCGTTCGCCGCGGGACCGTTTCCCGTTGTTGGTGGAATTGCCATGGCCGAAAACACCCTGTCGACGCCGAAACCAATCCTGCCGATCTGCGCCGCGATTTATCGCCCCTTTGCACCCCTGTCCTACGCCTTCATGCGCTTCTGCACCGGCGCGATTTTCATCCCGCATGGCATGCAGAAACTGCTGGGTGGTGCCGCGGCCGATAAATTCGTGGTCGCGCTCGGCTTGGCCGATCCCGCGCCTTGGGCCGGCGCCATGGGCGTTCTCGAACTCGCGGGCGGGATCATGCTGGCGCTCGGCTTGCTGACGAGGCCGGTGGCGTTGCTGTTCGCCGCCGAGCTGCTGGCGATGATCTTCGCGGTGAACATTCATAACGGCTTTGCCTGGTCCAATGGCGGCATCCAATACCCGCTGCTGCTGCTGGCGCTGTGTTTAGCCGCCCTCTTCCGCGGCGGCGGGCGCTATTCGCTCGATCGGCTCATCGGCAAGGAATTCTGAGATGACCGCGATTATCGATGAAACCTGCCCCAGCGACGGGGCCAAACCGATCATTCCGGGCCTGGCGGGATTCTACCGCTGCGCCGGGCCTTTCAGTTATGCCTTCGTGCGGATCGTCACCGCCGCGCTGATTCTGCCGGGCGGCATCGACAAGCTGTTTTATGGCGGGGTCTGCCGACTGAACCCGCAGCTGGCGCGGAATGTGGTCCGGGCAATCGATGTTTCGGGTGATGTCGGAAAATCTGTGGATCGAATTCTGTAGTAGCACTGAAAATTGGGAGACAAAAATGGAAGCGATCAAATACACCGTTCGTGCTCTGCAAAATTGGCGCCTTCGAGGTGGCGGTCCACGCTTCGTAAAAGTTTCAAGCCGTTCCATCCGATATCGACGTAGAGACCTCCTCACGTGGATTGAGGAGCGTCTCAGATCAAGCACGTCCGAAACTCAGTAGTGTGTCAGTTTATATTATGGAAGCTGACACCATGGATATCGGACGGCATCTTTAGTTCTAATATTTTTTCTAACACGGAAACGCAACGAGGGCCTGAGCGGTGTTGTCAGAACCGTTCAAGCCCCCGTGGGTTAGTTCATCCCCCCCGGGAATTTCCGGGGGCCTTTGGATTCCCTGGCGCCGCGTGCCGCGCTTATGGGTTGGTGGACGTGGTTGGTTTCTTCGTCGTCGTCTTTTTCTTCGTCGTGGTGGACTTCTTTTTCTTGGTGGTGGTGGGCTTCTTGGTCTTGGTCGTCTTGGCCTTGGTGGTCTTGGTCTTGGTGGTCTTCGCCTTGGTAGTCTTCGTCTTGGCCGCCGGCTGGCCGGTCTGCGACGACTGGGCCTGCGCCGGAACGGTGAAGGGAACGGTCGAGGCGGCGACGAAAGAAAGCAAGGCAAACGCGGCAATAAGCGCCTTCATAAACATGCTCCTGGAAGCTGGCTGGGGTATGGACGACCCGGGGTAGATGTCATGCCCGCATGATCGAATAACGGGTTCGGCGGCGGGCACGGACGGATACTAACATGGTTTATCGAATGTAACAGATGGTTTGGGATCTGAAAAACGCCGCACCAAGCCGCCAATGAGAGATTTTCCGGCTCTCAAGTTCCGCCTGCCGGCGATGCGTCGCATTTTATATAAATTAGACCCAGGCCCTTGCATATTTTTTAGACAAAAATCCCCGAAAAATTCGATTCTCTTGCCCGGTATATTGTGTTTTTGCCAGCCACTTTAATCCCGGCTTAACGGATTGCGCCGAAAATGCGGCGGTTACAACGAACGCGTTTCAATCACCGCTCTCCAGGAGAAATGAACTATGAAGACCCTTTCGAAGCTTTTCCGTGACGAGTCCGGCGCGACCGCCATCGAGTATGGCCTGATCGCCGCTCTCATCGCCGTGGTTGTCGTCACCGCTCTGACGACCGTCGGCGGCAACCTGAAGAACACCTTCAACACGGTTGCGACCAACCTGTAATCGGCATCGGCGCCCAAGGCGCTGAAAAGAAACCCCCGGTCCGCGGACCGGGGGTTTTCGTTTGGGCCGGGTTCCGGCCCCGGTGTTCCGGAAGTTTTCAGGCGCGGCGGATGGTTTCCGCCGATTGACCAAACAACACCTTGCGCGCCTCGGGACTGGTGTTCGGGATGGCGTCCTGGCGATAGACCTGGCCCTTTTCGTAGGCGCGCCGCACCGCCGGCCGCGCCTTGATCGCCTCGAACCAGCGCTTCAGATTGGGATAGTCCTCGAGCTTCTGGCCCTGGCGCTCATGGGGCACGATCCAGGGATATGACGCCATATCGGCGATCGAATACGCCCCGGCGACGAATTCGCGATCCTTGAGGCGCCTGTCGAGCACGGCATAGAGACGGCTGGTCTCATTGACGTAGCGCTCGATCGCGTAAGGCAGCTTCTCCGGCGCATACAGGCTGAAATGATGGTTCTGGCCCGCCATCGGACCGAGGCCGCCCATCTGCCAGAACAGCCATTGCAGCACCTCGTAGCGGCCGCGCAAATCCTTGGGCAGGAACTTTCCGGTCTTTTCCGCCAGATACATGAGGATCGCGCCGGATTCGAAAACGCTGACCGGCGGCCCCTTCTCCGGTGGCTCGTGATCGACGATCGCCGGCATGCGGTTATTGGGCGAAAGCTTGAGGAATTCGGGACGGAACTGTTCGCCCTTGGAGATGTTCACCGGAAAAATCTTGTAAGGCAGCCCGGTCTCTTCGAGGAAGATGGTGATCTTGTGGCCGTTGGGCGTAGGCCAGTAATGGAGGTCGATCACGCGGAACTCCTGATCTAAGAAGGATGGTGGGTACTATGGTCGCGGCCATGGGGCGCGACAAGAGATTCAGGGCGAACCCAGCCCTGCAACAAGCGCAGAGGTGGCCTGGGCCGGATCCGCCGCCGCCATCACCGCGCTGATCACCGCCACGCCGGACGCCCCCGCCTCGAGGCAGAGCCCGGCCTCGGCCGGACCGATGCCGCCCAGCGCGATCACCGGAATGATCGCCTTGGTGGCGCAATCCGCCAGCTCGTCGAGCGCCAGGGGCAATGCTCCGGGCTTGCTCGGCGTGGCGAAGATGGGGCTGAGGGTGGCGTAATCGGCGCCTTCCTCTTCGGCGCGCGCGATATCGTCGATGTCGTGACAGGAAAGGCCGATCAGCGCGCCGGCGCCCAAAATCCGCCGCGCCTGCGCGGGCGAGCCCTTGCCGGGCAGATGCAATCCCGATGCTCCGGATTGGCGAGCGGCCTCGATGTCCTCATGCACGGTGACGGTGGCGTTCCACTTTCGCCCGAGTGCGACGAGAATCCGCAGCAAGGCAAGACGCTCGGGGTGCGGCAGATCCTTCTCGCGCAGACTGAGCCAACGGCAACCGCCCTTGAAAACTTCCTGCGCCATGTCTTCGAGCGGCAGCCGGGATTGCTTGCGGTCGGTGATGACCAGCAGCGGCGGCGAAGGGATTTTCACCCGCCGACCAATCCCAGTTGCGGGCTCGAGGGCTCGGCCAACGTGCGCTTCGGGATCCGGCCGGCGAGCAGCGCATCGCGCCCCGCCGCCACCGCCGCGCGCATCGCCGCCGCCATGCGTTTCGGATCGTGCGCCTTGGCGACGGCGGTGTTGAGCAGCACGCCGCCGCAGCCGAGTTCCATCGCCAAGGCCGCGTCCGAGGCCGTGCCGATGCCGGCGTCGAGAATCACCGGCACCGGCGAAGTCGCGACGATGCGTTCGATGGCATGGGGATTGACGATGCCGAGGCCGCTGCCGATGGGCGAGCCAAGCGGCATCACCGCCGATGCGCCGAGATCGGCGAGCTTGCGGCAGGTGACCGGATCGTCGTTACAATAAGGCAGCACGGTGAAGCCCTTGCGCACCAACTCCTCGGTGCCGCGCAACAATTGCTCGACATCGGGATAAAGAGTTTCGCGGTCGCCGATGATTTCGAGCTTGATCCAGTCGGTCTCGAGCGCCTCGCGGGCCAGCTCCGCCGTCAGTACCGCATCCTTCACGGTGGCGCAGCCCGCGGTATTGGGCAAAAGCGCGTAACGTCCGTCGAGCAGATCGATCAGGCTTTCGGCATAGGCTTTCAGGCTGACGCGGCGGATGGCGAGCGTGACCAACGCCGGCTGACCCGCTTCGAGGGAATCGAGCAAAGACTGCTGATTGGGATACCCGCCGGTGCCCATGAACAGGCGCGAGGCGAAGGACTTGCCGGCAATGACGAGATTATCCGCGGACATGGCCTGCCTCACCCGCCGCCGAAGGGGCGGACGATCTCGACCCGGTCGCCCGAAGCCAGCGTTTTCTCGGCCCAGGCGCGCGACGGCACCACCGCGCCATTGACCGCCACCGCCACGCCGCGCGGCTTTTCGATGCCGTGCGCGCGCAGCAATTCGGCGACATTGGCCGCCGCCAGTCTCTCGTCCTTGCCGTTGATGCGGATGGTCCCGCTCATGCCTTTTGCCTGGTCTTGTCCTGGTGTGCCCCACCCTTTTGCGCCTTGGCGGCAAAGCGCGTAACCGCGAAGGGCTTGATCGCTTCCGCCACCTCGCCGGTGAGAATATAGCGCGACACGGTGTCCGCCGTCAGCGGGGTCAGCAGAATGCCGTTGCGGTAATGCCCGGTCGCCGCTACCAGCCCTTCGACCGCGCTCGGCCCCAGCATCGGCGCATCGTCGCGCGAACCCGGGCGGAAACCCATCCACATTTCGTCGATCGGCAGATCCTCGACCCCCGGCAGCGCCCGCCACACGCCCTCGAGCAGCGCGAAGATGCCGCCGGCGGTAAGATCGCCGTTGAAGCCCTTTTCCTCCACCGTGCCGCCGACGATCAGCCGCCCGTCGCGGCGCGGCACCAGATAGACCTGCGGGCTCCAGATCACGTGACGAACCAGCGGCGCGGCCGGGTCCATCTTGAGCGCCAGAATCTGGCCCTTGACCGGACGCACCGGCACCCGCGCCTCTTGCGGCAGGCCGGCAATCTCGCCCGACCAGGCGCCGGCAGCCAGCACCGCGACGGCGCATTCATGGCGCTTGTCGCCAAGGCGCAACGCCACGACCCGGCCGGAGGCGATTTCCACCGATGTGACGGGAGTATGTTCGTGCAGCTTGCCGCCGGATGCCAGGAAGGCGCGCTTCAGCGCGCGCACCAGGAAGCGATTGTCGGCCTGGCAGTCGCCCGGGAAGAACACCGAGGCGGAAAGCGCGGGATTAAGGCGCGGCTCGCGTTCAAGCGTCTGCTTGGATGACAGCCATTCCAGCGTCACGCCCTGGGCGCGCTGGAAGTCGTACATGAAGCGCAACTGCGCGGCGTCGTCGCGGTTGAGCGCAACCTTCAGCGTGCCTTCGCGGCGCAATTCGACCGACACGCCCGATTCCCGTTCGAGCTCGGCGGCGAAATCGGGCCATAACGCCAAGCTGGCGCGGTTGAACGCGGAGAGATCGAACTCGCTCGGCTCGGTCTCCACCCCCGCCGCCAGCATGCCGCCGGCGGCCCAGCTCGCGCCGTGCCCGGCCTCGCCGCGCTCGAACACATCGACCGTCACGCCCGCCTGGGCCAGACGCCAGCCGATGCCGAGGCCGATCGCGCCGCCGCCGATGATGGCGACAGGCGGATGAGCGGAGTGTTTCAGGGTCTTCGGGTCGCTCATGGCAGGCTCCCTTCGCTGGCATTATCCAGACAGGTTCCGTGGGTGTGTTCTCAGCCGGACTTCAAACCGGCACCCCAGCCGCCCGGGAATCTGTGCCTCGGCCGCCCCGCTGGCAAGAGGAATTTAGAGCGTGCCGGCGATGTAATTGACCGCCAGGGCCAAAATCCCGGCGTTGAAGAAGAACGCCAGCACGCCATGGGCGAGAGCGAGCCGGCGTATGTGGCGTCCGGTGACTTGCACGTCCGAGACCTGACAGGTCATGCCGACGACGAAGGAGAAATAGAGGAAATCCCAGAAATCCGGCACCCCCTCATGGGGGAATTTGAGGCCGCCGCGGTCCTGCCGCCCCCTTCGCGCGGGATCGTCACCGTAATAGAGATGCGCGTAATGCAGCGCATACATGGTGTGGGTCAGGGTCCAGGAGCAAATCACCGCCAGCCCGGCGAGCAGGATGCGCATGCCCGCCCCTATCGTGCCGCCCTTCTGCTGCAGCATGAAACCAAGCGCGATCAGGCTCACCGCGGCCGCGGCCACCACGACGGTCAGGATCATCCAGCTATAGGTGTCCTGACGTCGCGCCCGCTGCCGCATCAACCGGGGCGTGACCCGATTGATCACCAGTGCGGTGCCGCCGAGGAAGGATCCCACCCCGGCGATCCAACCCAAAGCGAGCGGGAAGGGAAACGGCAACGTCGGCCAAGCCAGCCAAGAGATGGCGACGCCGATGACCGCCGAAAGCGCGAGCCGCCGTTCGGGACCCAAGGCGAGGATAAGCCGGATCAAAGAATTGCTGGGCAAGGCGCGTCCCCGGAGGTTCGGGCTAGAGATGCCCGAACCTCCGGGGACTGTCCAGGGCCGCGCCTCAGCCCGCCTTGCCGTAGTTCTTCGTCAGATAATCGACGATCGACGGGACATCCTTCGGATCGATCGGCGCGCCGAAGGCGTTGATCATCTTGTTGACCTCGGCCTGCCAAGCGTCGTGGTTCATGTAAGAGGAATTGGTGCCGATGTAATCGAGGCTATGGCAGCCGCCGCAATTGTTCTGCACGGTTTCGAGGCCGGGAGACGGTTTGAGCACGACCGGCTTTTCTTGTGCCGCCACGGCGACGGGCAACAGCAACACCAGCAATCCCAACATGAATTTCGATGGTTTGTTCATGGCGTCCCCCTTCACGCGACGTTGACGGTAAGCGGCAGGGGCACGTTGTTGTGATAGCCCGCCGGGTTGAAAATCAGGCTCGCGGCCTGGGTCTGGCCGATGCGGTTGGTCGCCCTGGCCAGCACGGTGTAACCGCCCGGCTTCCGCTCCGCGAAGCGAAAGCTCCAGGGGCGGAAGGCGAAACGGCCATAATCCTGGCCCAACGACGCCGGCCGCCATTGCTGGCCGCCATCGGTCGAGACCTCGACGTTGTTGATGCCATAACCCGCGTCCCAGGCGATGCCCTTGATGACAAGCGCCTGGCCGGGCTTGACGCTGGCCGAGGATCCGTCCGGCGTGGTGATGAGCGTGTTCACCACCATCTCCGTGATCGGCGTGTTGACGAGAGTTTCCTGGGACAGGAAATCTTGCACAATCGCGAACTTGCCGGCCGGTATGCGATAGGCGGATTTCATCCAGAACCCATCGAACGGCTTGGTCACCGCGTTGAGCGACACGATGTGCTTCATCCAGTAAGTCCCGGTCCAACCGGGGATCACGAGCCGGGCCGGAAAGCCGTTGAAATGCGGCAGCGGCTGGCCGTTCATCGCATAGGCGATGAGGGTGTTCTCGTCGAGAGCCTTCCACACCGGGATGCTTTTGACGAATTTGGGCGTCTTGTCGAGCACCGGCCCATCGGCGCCGTCGAAGACGATTTCGATCGCCTCGGGCTTCAATCCCGCTTTGGCGAGAATGTCCTTGAGCCGCGCGCCCTTCCAGACGGCGTTGCCCATCGCGCCCACGCCCCATTCGACGCCCGCCACATGCGGGATCGATAACCCGCGCCGGTTGCCCGAGCATTGTAGAACGGCGGGAATTTCGACCGGCTCGAAATTTTTCTGCAACTCATCCATGCCGATCTCGAACGGGGTCGCCGCCGCCTCGCCGCCGATTTTCAGCTTCCAGGTCTTGGCGTCGATGGAAGCCGGGATTCCGGCGAGATGGTAGCGCACGAAAAAAGCGTCGTTGGCGGTGAACTCCGAATTGAAATAGGAAGCCGGCGTCTCGTAATTGGGCGGCCGGTAGCTGAGCTTGATCAGCGGCTTCTTGCCCGGCAGGGCTTCAAGCGTTGCCGTGGTGTATTCGCCATCCGGCAAGCCGGGCACCAATGGAACCTGGTCCGCGGCGCGCGCAAATCGTGGCAGCATTTGCGACCCAGCAAGCGCCAGCGCGCCTGTGGCCTTCAATAGCGATCGGCGATCAAGCATGGTTCCCTCCCCTTGGTTGTCGGCGGTCTCGAGCCGCCTTGTCGCCGATTACGCTAACAGAAGCCGTCCAGGGTCAAAATATTGAACAAATTGGGAATTTAGCCGATTTTCACAGTAAGATTTTGTTATTTCCGGACGTAAAAAAAACGCGGCGGGCGATGGGCGAGAATGGTTTCAATCCGACTTCAACCGGCCTCGCCCATTCCCGCCCATTCTGCGATCTTCGTAAGATGGAGGTTCGCCTATGAAAGAGCTAACGGTGGCGATCGGCGGGCTGGGCGCCATCGGCCTGGAACTGGCCAAGCGGCTGAACGCCGGAATCCCCGGCCTGAAGCTGGTTGCGGTCTCGGCCCGCGGTCGCCAAGCCGCCGCGAAAAGACTCGAATCCTCCGGCATCGCGGCGCCGGTGGTGGATGTGGCCGAGCTCGCGGATCTCGCCGAGATCGTGGTCGAATGCCTGCCGGCGGCGCAATTCCGCGCCATCGCCGAACCCGCGATCGAGCGCGGGCGTATCTTCATGCCTTTGAGCGCCGGTGCGCTGATCGAGAATTTCGACCTGGCCGAGCGCGCGAGGAAAACCGGCGCGCGCATTATCGTGCCGACCGGCGCGCTTTTGGGATTGGACGCGGTGCGCGCGGCAGCCGAAGGCAAAATCCATTCGGTTACGATGGTGTCGCGCAAGCCGCCCCGGGGGCTCGAAGGCGCGCCCTATCTGGCCGAACACAAGATTTCGCTCGCCGGCCTGACGGCGCCGCTGAAGGTTTTCGCGGGCAGCGCGCGTGACGGCGCCAAGGGCTTTCCCGCCAATGTCAACGTGGCGGCGGCGCTGTCGCTCGCCGGCATCGGCCCCGACCGCACCCGTCTGGAGATTTGGGCCGACCCGGCGATCGACCGCAACATTCACCGCATCGAGGTCGAAGCCGATAGTGCGTGTTTTTCCATGACCATCGAGAACGTGCCGTCGGAGAATCCCAAGACCGGGCGCATCACCGCGCTGAGCGCCATCGCTTGTCTCAGGGGCCTGGTCGCGCCGCTCAAGATCGGCAGCTGAGCGCTACTTCTTGGGCTTGTGCGCCAGCGCGGCCGAATTGATGCAATAGCGCAGGCCGGTCGGTTTCGGCCCGTCGGGAAAGACGTGGCCCAGATGCGCGTCGCAGCGCGAACACATCACCTCGGTGCGGAGCATGAACAGGCTGCGGTCCTCCTCGGTCACCACATTGTCCTTCGCCACCGGCTGCCAGAAGCTCGGCCAGCCGGTGCCGGAATCGAATTTGATTTCGGAGGAGAACAGCTCCTGGCCGCAACAGACGCAGACATAGCTGCCGGGCGCATGGTTGTCCCAATACTGCCCGGAAAAAGCGCGTTCGGTGCCTTTCTGGCGGGCGATGTGGAATTGCTCGGGCGTCAGCTGCGTCCGCCATTCGGCGTCGGATTTAACGATCTTGTTGCTCATTGCCGGTTCAACGGGATGCGGGGCGCGCCGCAATTGCGTCCGCCGCCGGTGGCGCAGGATTGCTGCTGGTTCCAATCGTAGAAATCATAGAGCAATTGGGACAATACGATCACGGCGATGATGGCGGCGATGATGGCGAGCAGGGAACGGGTATTCATGCGGGCGGCAGTATGCCGCTTGCGGCGGGCTCCGGGCAAGGGGACGCCTTCCCGCCGTCCTGGTTTGCGCTATCATGGCGATCACGATAAGGAGAGCGTCATGGCGGCGCCCAGCATGGCGGCGGAAGAGCAGCCGGGCCTCATCCGGTGGGGTTATCTGCGCTATGTCGCGGCGGGTTTCGCCGTGCTGGCGGCGGCGATCCTGCTCGGCAACATTTTTTTCCTGAACTTCATCCATGTCATGTGCGGCGTGATGTGGACCGGGATCGACGTATTCGTGGGATTCGTGCTGGGCCCAACGCTGCGTCAGGTCGATCTGCCCGCGCGCCGCGCCCTTTCCACGAGGCTCTTGCCGCGCATGTTGTTCCTGATGCCGTCGCTCGCCATCATCACCGGCACGGCGGGCTATTTCCTCGCCAAGACGCTGGGCTTTTTCGAACTGCCCTATCCCGACAAGCTGTGGGTCGACGCCGCGCTGGTCCTCATCGCCATTCTCACGGTGCAGGGGCTGTGCGTGTTGCTTCCGATCAACCTGCTCACCTGTCTCGAATTGCAGAAGGCGCAGCCCGATCTCGACAAACTCGGCCGCCGCATGCGGACATATGTGCGCCAAACCGCGCTGCAGGCCTCGCTGCAGATCGCCATCATCGTGGTGATGGCGCGCTTCGCCACCAGCCTGTGACGCCTTTCGATCCGGGCAAATACGCCGACTCATTGCCGGTCGCCGAGACTCTGCCCGCGCTCAAGGCGGCGCTGGCCGGAAAGGGCGCGGCGGTGCTCGAGGCGCCGCCCGGCGCGGGCAAGACGACGCTGGTACCCCTCGCCCTGCTCGATGAACCCTGGCTCGCGGGAAAGCGAATTCTGATGCTGGAGCCGCGCCGGCTGGCGACGCGCGCGGCGGCGCGGCGCATGGCGCAGATGCTGGGCGAAAGCGCGGGCGAGACCGTGGGTTTCCGCACCCGGCTCGAAACCCGCATCGGGCCCAAGACGCGCATCGAGGTGATGACCGAAGGGATATTGCCGCGGCTGATCGAGGACGATCCCGGGCTCGAGGGCGTGGGATTGGTGATCTTCGACGAATTCCACGAACGCAGTCTCGAAGCCGATCTGGGATTGGCGCTGGCGCTGGATTCGCGCCGGCATCTGCGCGGCGATCTGCGCCTGCTGGTGATGTCGGCGACGATCGAAGGCGACAAGGTGGCGAAGCTGCTGGGAGACGCGCCGGTGGTGGCAAGCCAGGGGCGGAGCTTCCCGGTCGAAATCCGGCACTTACCTCGACCGATGCCTGACCGTTTCGAAGCCGGCGTGGCTTCGGCGATAACCCGCGTGCTCAGGGAAGAGAGCGGCAGCGTGCTGGTGTTCCTGCCCGGCGGCGCGGAAATCCGGCGCGTGGCGCGGCTGCTGGAAGAAGCGGAGCTGGGCGCGGATGTTTCGCTCGCGCCGCTCTATGGCGATCTCGCGCCCGAGGCGCAGGACGAAGCCCTGCTGCCATCCCCTCCGGGCCGGCGGAAAGTGGTGTTGGCGACCTCGATCGCCGAGACCAGCTTGACCATCGAGGGCATCCGCATCGTCATCGATGGCGGCTTGATGCGCGTGCCGCGTTACGAACCCGGCAGCGGCATGACGCGGCTGGCGACGATCCGGGTATCGCAGGCCTCGGCCCGGCAACGCAGCGGCCGCGCCGGGCGGCTCGAACCCGGCATCGCCTATCGCTTATGGCCCGAGGCCGAAGAAGCGCAGCTTCGCCCTTTCAACGCGCCGGAGATTCTCGAGGCCGATCTGGCGCCCTTGGCCTTGGCGCTGGCGCAATGGGGCGCGGGCGATCCCGCCGCCCTTGCCTTGCTCGATCCGCCGCCCGCAGCCGCCTATGCCGAAGCCAAGGCGCTGCTGGCGCGCCTCGGCGCGCTCGACGCCAAGGGCCGGATCACCCGCCATGGCAAGGCCATGGCGGCGCTGGGATTGCACCCGCGCTTGGCGCATATGGTCCTGACCGGAAAAGAAAAGGGAATGGGCGCGACGGCCGCCGTGATCGCCGCGCTGCTGATGGAGCGCGACATCCTGCGCGCGAAGCATGGCGCGCGTGACGCCGATCTACGCTTGCGGGTGGAGATGGTGGGGGAGCGGAACGCCGCGCGAAATCTGCCGGCGGGAATGACGCTCGATCGCGGCGCGGCCGAGCGCGCGCGCCAGGCGGCGCGGCAGATCGGGCAAAGGCTCGGGATCGGCGGGGGAGAGATCGACGCGCGCGAAGCCGGGCGGCTTTTGGCCCTGGCCTATCCCGACCGCATCGCGCAGCAGCGGCCGGGCGCGCGCGGACAGTTCCTGCTCGCCAACGGCAAAGGCGCGGAACTGCAACCCGCCGACGCGCTGGCGGGCGAGGATTATCTGGCGGTGGCGGATTTGGACGGGGACAGGCGGGTGGCGCGGATTTTTCTCGCCGCGCCGCTGAGCCGCGCGGAGATCGAGGAGGATTTCGCCGGCGATATCGCGGCGGAGGAGATTGTCGAATGGGATTCGCGCGCAGCGGCGGTGCTGGCGCGAAGCCGCTTGCGGCTGGGCGCGCTGGCGCTCGAGGACAAGCCCCTCGCCGCGCCCGATCCCGCGCGCGTGACGGCGGCGCTCATCCAGGGCATCCGCGAATTGGGCCTGAAGGCGCTGCCCTGGAACCGCGAGGCGGAAAATCTGCGCGCGCGGATATCGTTCCTGCGCCGGATCGAGGGCGCGACCTGGCCCGATCTATCCGACGCGGCGTTGATGGAAATCTGGAGGATTGGCTCGCGCCTTATCTGGCGGGGATGTCGCGGCGCGCGCAGCTGCAAGGCCTGGACTTGGCCGCGGCGTTGGCGGCGCGGCTTTCGCACGCCCAGCGCCAGGCGCTGGACAAACTCGCGCCCTCGCATGTGACGGTGCCGAGCGGCTCGCGCATCGCCATCGATTATTCGGGCGAGAATCCTGCGCTGGCGGTCAAGCTGCAGGAGATGTTCGGCGCGCGCGAAACGCCCGCGATCGCCGGCGGGCGCGTGGCCTTGGTCATCCACTTGCTCTCCCCCGCCGGCAGGCCGCTTGCAAGTGACCGGCGACCTGGCGGGGTTTTGGCGCAACAGCTATCCGCAAGTGCGGTCCGAGATGCGCGGCCGTTATCCCCGGCACCCCTGGCCCGAAAACCCGCTCGCAGCCTCGCCGACCAAAAGGACGAAGAGGCGCTAATCAGGCCCGAATCCGGCCCCGCCGCATCCCTGCCATGCGGCAGATTCCTTGGCCTTTGCCGCGCCGGTTTGCCAAAATGCAGCCAAATGGGGCGCCGAGAGCAAGGATAATGGCCGTGGCCAAGGGGAAGACCGGGCAGATCAAGTTCCACTACGGCTGGGTGGTGGTGGGCATCACCTTCGTCACGCTGCTGGTCGCGGCGGGCCTGCGCTCGGGCCCGGCGGTGCTGATCGTGCCGTTGGAGCAGGAATTCGGCTGGAGCCGCGCCACCATCTCTTTCGCCATCGCGGCGCAGCTTTTGATCTACGGCGTGATCGCCCCGTTCTCGGCCGGGTTCATCGACCGTTTCGGGCTGCGCGTCACCATGATCGGCGCGCTGCTGCTGATCCTGGTGGGCTTCGGCCTCACGCCCTTCATCACCGCGCCGTGGAACCTGCTGCCGATCTGGGGCCTGGCGCTCGGTTCCGGCACGGGTGCGCGCGGCGATGGTGATCGCGGCGGTGGTGGCCAATCGCTGGTTCGTGGCGCATCGCGGCCTCGTCATGGGCTTGCTCACCGGCAGCACCGCGGCGGGGCAGCTGGTCTTCCTGCCGCTGCTCGCCAACATGGTGGTGCATCACGGCTGGCGTTCGGCGGTGGTCGTCGCCTGCGCCGTGGTGGTCGCCACCATCCCCCTGGTTTGGCTGCTGATGCGCGACCAGCCGGGCGATATCGGACTCAAGCCCTATGGCCAGCCCGCCGACGCGCCCGATGCGCCGGCGGTCGAGCGCGTCAGTCCCTTCACCGCGGCCTTCGCCGGGCTGGGGCGCGGCGTAGGGCACCGCGATTTCTGGCTTTTGTCGGGAAGCTTCTTCGTCTGCGGCGCTAGCACCATCGGCTTGATCGGCACGCATTTCATCCCGGCCTGCGTCGATCACGGCATTCCCGAGGCCACGGCCGCCGGCATCCTGGCGGCGACGGGCGTGTGCAGTTTCATCGGCACCACCGCCTCGGGCTGGATGACCGACCGCTTCGACAGCCGCTATCTGCTGTTCTGGTACTACGCGCTCAGGGGCCTCTCGCTCCTGTTCCTGCCTTACGCCTTCGATCTGTCGATCTGGGGGCTGTCGCTGTTCGGCCTGTTCTACGGCCTCGACTGGATCGCCACCGTGCCGCCGACGGTGCGCTTGACCGCCAACGCCTTCGGCATGCGCCATGTCGGCATGATGTATGGCTGGATCATGGTGATGCACCAGGTCGGCTCGGCGGTGGCGGCCTATGGCAGCGGCCTGTTGCGCACCGAGGTCGGCGATTACTATGCCGCCTTCGTCAGCGCCGGCGCGCTGTGCATGGTCGCGGCGGTCATGGTGCTGGGCGTCGGCAAGACGCGCAAAGGCCCGTCGGCGGCGCGGCCGGTGCTGGTCGGCGCCGGAACCTGATCTTTTTTTAGATTTCGCCCGCGGGCTCGACGCGCGACGGCGTCGTGCGCAACGGAATTTCCTTCAGGACCAGCGCGAGCCCAACACTCGCCGCCATGATCGCGGCGCCGCCGATATAGGTCCAACTGAAGGCCTGAGCCAGCGCGCCGCGCGCCTCCGGGGTGAGCGCGGCGGCCGCGCCCTCGGCGCCTTGCAGCGCCACCCCGGCGAAACCGGGCACCCCCAGCGCCGCCAGGTTCTGGTCGAAGAAATAAAGCAGCGCCGACCACAGCGCCGCCGCGCCGAAGGACCCGCCCAAGGAACGGAAGAACGCGACGCTCGCGGTGGCGGCGCCCGTATCGCGCGCCTGGGCCGCATTTTGCGCCGCGACCAGCATCACCGGCATGGAGCCGCCGATGCCGACTCCGAGCAGGCCGATATAGAGCGCCACCAGGAGACCGGGCGTCGACGGGCCGCAGGTCGCGAGCAGGAGAAACGCCGCCACCGCGCCCGACAACGTCACGACCGGCACCTTCTTGTAGTGCCCGGTGTGCCGCATCCATTGGCCTGCAGGATAGGCTCCCAGCACCGTGCCGCCCATCAACGGGATCAGCAACAGGCCGGTGCGGCCCGCGCCGGCGCCGAGGACGAGCTGCAAAAATACCGGCAGCAGCACGATGGCGCCGAACATGCCGGCGGAGACGACGAAACTGTTGAGACTGGCGATTCGGATGACCGGGTCGATGAACAGCCGCGGCGGCAGCAGCGGCTCTGGCGCGCGCAACTCTTGCAGCGCGAAGGCGGCGGCGAGCAGGATTCCCACGCCGATAAGCCCGAGGATTTCGGGCGAAGCCCAGGCGAATTCGGTGCCGCCCCAACTCGCCACCAGCAACAGCGACACCACCGCCGGGATCAGGATCGCGACGCCGAGATAATCGATGCGCGGCTGCTGGCGCCGCACCACCAGCTTCTTCAGCGGATTGTTGCACAATATCAAACCGAAAACGCCCAGCGGCAAGTTGATCCAGAACACCCAGCGCCAGGTGAGATATTCGACGAACAATCCGCCCATCACCGGGCCGCCGAGGCTGGCTAGCGCCCACACGCCGCTCATATAGACCTGATAACGGCCGCGTTCGCGCGGCGAGATGACGTCGGCGATGATCGCCTGCGACATGCTGATGAGCGCGCCGCCGCCGACGCCTTGCAAGGCGCGCGCGGCGATGAGTTGGCCCATGCTCTGGGCCAGCGCGCAGAACGCCGAAGCCGCGACGAAAATGCCGATGCCGATCAGCAGCATCATGCGGCGGCCGTAAAGGTCGCTGAGCTTGCCGTAGATCGGCGTCGAGGCGGTGGAGGTGAGGAGATAGGCGGTGACGATCCAGGAGAGATGCTGCAGCCCGTTCAGATCGCCGGCGATGGCGGGCAGCGCCGTCACCACCACGGTCTGGTCGAGCGCGGCCAGCAGCAGGCCCAAGAGGGCGCCGCTCAATATCTCGAGGATCTCGCGATGGCTGAATTGCGGCGCCGGTTGCGCCGCAGCTTCGGCCGGCATGGCCCGTTTCCCCCGCGCGTCGATTGCGCGGGGAACGGTCTATCCTGCTCGCGGGCTCAAGTCATCAGCAAATCGGCGATGGCTGGCTTGCGGCGAGCGCCGTCCGGTATGCTTCGATGAAATGGTCGGCGAGCGGGTTGAATGTCAGGCGTGGCTCGCCGAGTTGGGTTAACGATCTCGGATGAAAAAATCCGGCAGCTTCTACCCCGATCTGATCGAAGACCTGGATCTTTACCGGCGCGAAGCGCGGCGCTGGGCCCGGCTGGCGCGGTCCTTGCGCGCTCTGATCCACCATCGCGAATCGGGCGAATGACCCGATGCCCGTTCTAAGGTTTTGGGCAGCCCCAGTCTTTCCCGTCTTTATAAAGAGCCGGCCAGCTGGCTTCGAATCCGGAACTCGGCTTTGCCGCATCGACCGTTTTCAGCATCGCCAGAAAACGGCACGAAACCGGATCGATAGTCAGTTCTTTTTGGAGAAGCGGCAAATCGAAGGCGCCGTTGGGGTTCTGCTCGGCCCAGACCACGGCCAGTTCCAACTCGTTCAGGAAATCGAAAATCTGATCCTGAAGAAATTTCGCCTCGCGCATTTCCCGTTGTTCAGCCCCGGTCGAGCCCGGCATATCAGGTTTGAAAAACATTCGAGGCCGGTGGGATCGTCGATCTTCGGTAATGATTTAAATTCCACCAGGGCGTCGTAGATGTCCTGTGCGTTGAGCCGGTGATGGTCGAAGGCGAGTGTCAAATATTCCATGCAGGGACGGGCATCGGGAGCGCGCACGTTGACGTCGTCGAGCCGGCCCAGCAACTCGATGGTGCGCCGCGTTCTTTCCTCATTGCCGCGGGCGATTTCCGCCCGATGCAGCTCATAGGTCACGTAGACCAGCAACCCGGTGACGATCACCAGCGCCATGGTGGAGATCGCCAAACTCCAATGAGCGGCGCCTTCCTTGCGCAAGAAATGCAAAACCGATTTGAAATACTTGGAATATTTGGCCATGACTTCATCCCCTCTTGGTCTGTAATGGCGGGAGGGACTTCGCAGGCTCTTACACCGCCTTCAGCGCCTGGTCGAGATCGTTGATGATGTCGGCCGCGTCTTCCAGCCCGACCGAAATCCGCACCAGCGAATCGGAAATGCCCAACACCGCGCGCTGATCTTTCGTCAGCTTGGAATGGGTGGTGGTCGCCGGGTGGGTGGCGAGGCTCTTGCTGTCGCCGAGGTTGTTCGATATCTCGACGATCTTGAGCCGATTCATGAATTTGAACGCGTCCGCCTTGGTCTTGCCGGCCTCGAAGGCGAGCACGGTGCCGAAGCCGCTCATCTGCCGCCTGGCCAGAGCGTGCTGCGGATGGCTTTTGAGGCCCGGGTAAAGCACGCGGCCCGTCTTGCGGTGCTTTTCCAGGAACTTGGCCGCGGACAGCGTGTTGGCGCATTGGGCCCGGACGCGCAATTCCATGGTCTCGAGCCCCTTCAGCAGCAGCCAGGCGTTGAAGGGCGACAGCGCCGGGCCGGTGTGGCGCAGGAACAGGGCCAGATGGTCGGCCACGTATTTCTGGGTCCCGAGCACGGCGCCGCCCAGGCTGCGGCCCTGGCCGTCGATATGCTTGGTCGCCGAATAGACCACGATGTCGGCGCCGAGCTTCAGCGGCTTCTGGAGGAGCGGCGACGCAAAGACGTTGTCGACGATCAGCAAGCCCCCCGCCTGGTGGGTGAGATCGGCCACCGCCTTCAGATCGATGATCTCGAGCCCGGGATTGGACGGGCTTTCGACGAACACCGCCTTGACGCCGGGCTTGAGCGCCTTCTTCCAGGCATTGAGATCGCGCCCGTCGACCAGTTCGGTTATGACGCCGTAACGCGGCAGGATCTTCTCGATGATATAGAGACACGAGCCGAAGAGCGCGCGCGAGGCGACGACCCGGTCGCCCGCATTCACGAAGCAGGCGAGCGAGGCGAAAACCGCCGCCATGCCGCTTGCAGTCGCGCGGCAGGCCTCGGCGCCCTCGATCAGCCTCAGCCTTTCCTCGAACATCGAAACGGTCGGATTGGCGTAGCGCGAATAGACGAAGCGCAAACCCTCGCCGGCGAAGGCCGCCTCGGCCTCCTCGGCGGTCCCATAGACGAAGCCGGAGGTCATGAAAATGGCCTCGTCGGTCTCCTGGAACTGGCTGCGCAACAGGCCGCCGCGCGTCGAAATCGTGCGCGGGCGCCAGGATTTAGGCGGCGGGGGCGGCGTCAAGGCCATGCTCGTCTCTCCTTCGGCCGGCGGCGGGTGCTCACGAAAAAGCCCTGTCCCGCGATTGGGTCAGGGCTTCCTAAGCCTCCGACCTTTTTAGCGGTTGGTTTAACGTGGCCGCAAGCCGGTCGGCTCAAATCACCACGATTTGTCCGCGTCAGTACCCCTTCCCCCAAAACGAGTCAAGTGGGATGCTGGCCGCCTATGCGCCACTTTGCCACGATTGCCGAGCTGGCCAAGGCCGCCGGCGAAGAACTCGGCCAAAGCGAATGGGTCGAGGTCAGCCAAGAGATGATCGACCGCTTCGCCGAGGCGACCGGCGATTTCCAGTGGATTCACGTGGACCGCGAACGCGCCAAGGCCTCGCCTTTCGGCGGGACCGTGGCGCACGGCTATCTGACTTTGGCGCTGGCGCCGCGGCTGATGAACCAGATCTACCAGGTCGACAACGTCCGCCTCCGGATCAATTACGGCTCCAACAAGGTGCGCTTTCCCTCGCCAGTAAAAAGCGGCAGCCGGGTGCGGCTCCACCTGAAACTCGTGAGCGTCGATCCGACGCCCAAGGGCGCTCGGGTCGTGACATCGGCCACCATCGAGATCGAGGGCGCCAAGCGCCCGGCCTGCCTGGCCGAACTGGTGGCCGTGCTGGTGCCGGCCTGACGTTCAATCTTCGGCGGGCAGCGCGCTTTCGTGCCAATGCGCCAGCAGGCGACGCGAGATCCAGCTCAGAACCGCGAAAATCGCGATGCCGGTGAGCGACAAGAGCAGCAGCGCGGCGAACAGCCGCGCGATCTCGAGCCGGTAGCCGGCCTCGAGAATGCGCGAAGCCAGCCCGGTCTCGGTGCCGCCGGTGCCGGCGACGAACTCGGCCACCACCGCGCCGATCAGCGCCAGCCCGCCGCTGATGCGCACGCCGGCGAGGAAATACGGCAGCGCCGACGGCAGCCGCAGATACCGCAGCAATTGCCGGCGCGAGGCGCCGTAGAGCCGGAACAGATCCACCAAGTTGCGGTCGGCGCTGTTGAGACCCAGCGTTGTATTCGCGACGATGGGGAAAAACGCGACGATCCAGGCGCAAACCAGCAAGGACAGAAAGACGTCGTTGACCCAGATGATGATCAGCGGCGCGATCGCGACGATCGGCGTCACTTGCAGGATCACGGCATAGGGGAAAAGGCTCAGCTCGAGGAGCCGCGACTGGGCGAACAGAATCGCCAGCAAGCCGCCGACGATGATCGCCGCCGCCAGCGCCGCCAGCGTTATCCGCAAGGTGACCAGGAGCGAGCCCAGCAGGCTTGGCCCGTCGCGCCACAGCGTTTCCGCAACCAGCCACGGTCCGGGCAGGATATAGGGTGGAATATCGTAATACCGCACCACCGCATCCCACAGCGCGATGAACAGCAGGCCCACGATTACGGGCGCGGATATCCGCATGAGACGCGAAGAGCCCTTCATGCGATCGCCCGGGTCAAGTGCGCGGAAACCTCGCGGCAAACATCGGTGTAAGGCGCCGACAAGCGCAAGCCCGCGTCACGCGGGCCTGTGAAATCCACCTTGACCTCGGATGTCACGCGGCCGGGGCGCCTGGCCATCACCACGATGCGGTTCGACAGGAACACGGATTCAAATACGCTGTGCGTGACGAACACCACGGTGCAGCGGTGGCGCCGCCACAACGCCAACAGATCCTCGTTGAGCTTGCTGCGCGTGATCTCGTCGAGCGCGGCGAAAGGCTCGTCGAGCAGCAAAAGCCGCGGTTCGGTCACCAGCGCCCGCGCGATCGAGACGCGCATGCGCATGCCGCCCGAAAGTTCGCGCGGATAGGATTGCTCGAAACCCTGCAATCCCACCGCGGCCAGAATCTCGGCGATGCGCATCCGGGCCTCGTCTCGCGCCACGCCCGCGAGCCGCAAGGGCAGATAAACATTGTCCCAGACCTTGGCCCAGGGCATCAGGGTCGGATCCTGAAAGACGAAGCCGATGCGGCCGGCCATGTCGTCCGCGTGCCAATCGAGCCTTCCCGCCGAGGGCCGCGTCAGTCCAGAGATGATGCGCAAGAGCGTGCTTTTGCCGCAGCCCGAGGGACCGAGCACGCTCAGGAACTCGCCCTCGACCACACCGAGATCGACGCCTTCGAGCGCGGCCACGCCGTTGCGGAAGGATTTGCCGAGGCCGGCGATGGTGACCAGATCCGCCATCTATTTGCGCAAATCTAATCCAAAGCCCCGATCGACGAAACGCGCGGTATAGGCCTGCTTGTAATCCATGTCCTTGGGATAGAGGCCTTGCTGCGCCATGACCTCGAAAAAGCCGCGCCAGCGAGCGTCGGTCATGGCGCCGATGCCGAGCCGCGTGGCGTCGCCGCTGTCGACCACGCCGTATTCCTTCATCTTGGAGATGGCATAGGCCAAGAGATCGTCGGTTTCCTCAGGATTATCCTGCTTTATCAATGCATTGGCCGGGCGCGGATCGCCATAGAGATAACCGTACCAGCCTTCGATGCTGGCCTTGACGAAGCGTTGCACGAGATCGGGGTTATGCGCGACCAGCTTGGCCGAGGTCTCGAGCACCGAGCCATAGCTGGCATAGCCGGAATCCGCGAGCAGAAAAACCTTGGGCCGGCCCCCGGCCTGCTCGATCAGGAACGGCTCGCTGGTGAGATAGCCCTGCTGCACCGCCTGCGGATTGGCGAGAAACGGCGCGACGTTGAAAATGTAGGGCCGTATCTGGTCGTCGCTGTAGCCGAACCTGGCCTTGAGAAACAGCCACCAGCCGACGCGGCTGTCGGCGCTCAGCATCATCGGCCTGCCTTTGAGGGATGCCAGGCTGTCGCCCGCCCCCTGATGCGCGATCAACACCGTCGGATCCTTTTGGAAGAAGGCGGCGACCGCCACCATCGGGATCTGTTCCTTGACGAAGTTCATCGGCAGGAACGAGTTGGACACGATCCCGAAATCGATGCGGCCGGCGGCAAGCAACTGGGCGTGATTCACCTGCGGGCCGCCCTGGCGTAAGCTGACCTCGATGCCGTATTTGCGGTAGATGCCGGCGGCGACCGCTTGATAATAGCCGCCATGTTCGGCCTCCGCCCGCCAATCGGTGCCCAGGGTCACTTGGTCGAGCGCCGCGGCGCCGCCCGCGTTTGCCATCGCGGCCAGCGCCAGCGCGATGACGGCCGGTATCAGCATCCTTCGCATATCGCAATCCCCTGGCTCGGTCCTGCGGCCAACAATCTTTTTACCGCAACCGGCGCCTAAGCCGCGACAGCTAACTCTGTCACATCGCTAACTTCCGGGAAATAGTAAAGGACTAATATAAATTCCGAGAGCTGCGGCGAGACTTGGCAGAAGCGCCGGCATCGGCGATGCCCTTGGCCACTTGGAGCAAGTGATCGCGCACGTTCTCGCTGGCAATACGGCGAAAATCGCGCAGCAGGTTGATTTCATCGCGCGACAGTTCCTCCCCATTCATATCCGGCGCGGTTGTCTGCAATTTATCGAAGAAGAACGACACCGGACGGCCGAGCAGCTTAGCGGCTCGGAACAGACGGCTGGCCGATAATCGATTCTCGCCGTGCTCGTATTTTTGCACTGCCTGGAACGAAACGCCGATGCCAAGGCCGAGTTCTTCCTGGCTCATGCCCGCCGTCATCCGGGCCTGCCTCAGGCGTCCGCCCACATGCACATCAATCGGATTGGGGCCGCCTTCGCGCACGGTGCGCCGGTTGTGGCCCGATTGACCAAGCGTCGGGCGCGTTCGCGCCTTCGCGTCGGCCATTATTCATCCCCCAGCAATGATCCCCAAATCATCGCGCGGAGAAAGAATATCCATGCCGCCAGAGGATTACCAGCGTCCGATCACGAATCCGTGATCGCCGATTCGTTTTCAACGGGAACGCGATTTTCTTCCCGGTGGTTTTCTATCCGGCGGTGCACCCGCCGCATCGTCATAGCCATGGCGATTGCTGTAGAACACCAGCGCCATGAGCCCGGCTCCCAAGGCGAAGGTGGCGAGCCCTCCCAGCACCAGAGAGATCATGCCTTCGACGGAGATGGTGACGGCGCCCATGGCCATCCAGGCAGAGACCGCAACCGAAATGGTCGCGAGCGACAAGAGGCCGGCGACCACGATACCGAGTTTGCTCATGTCGGGTACCTATTCCTTCCCGCCGCCACTGGCAATCCCGATCTGAAATCATTTCTGTCACGGAGCCGAATGATGCGAGCGGACCGCGGGGCCCCAGCTAACCGAGCGGGTGACCGGCCAGAACACGGCATCGAATTCGGCCAGATTCTCATAGGAAGTCGTGCTCGAGATCACGAACACCGCCTTGGACATGCGGTCGAGCGTGGTTTGCAGATAGCAGAAAATATTGTGGCTGACGGTGGCGACACCGCCCGGAGTGGTTCCGCGTGATTCCGTGAAAAGACAGGGTATGCCGGCAACGGTATAGGGGGTCTCGATCATGAAATGCGCCGCATCGCCGACCGTGGCGACGGCCTCGCCGAGCAACGACGAGGATTGGGGCGGCACGGTGCCGATCGTCAACCCGCCGCGGCTGCGGTCGCCGTCCGGCGCAAAGGCGTAGAGGCCGCCGAAATCCTTCACCATCTGCCAGCGCGGATCGATGGCGGCGGCGAAGACGCCGTTGGGATCGGAAAAACCGCATAGCAGGAGCCACAACCCCAGGGCTCCGAGCGGTGGCAGAACCCTCCGCATCGCGGAAACTCCATGCCAGGACGCGGAGCGGAAAATGGTGGGTGCAGCAGGACTCGAACCTGCGACCCGCTGATTAAGAGTCAGCTGCTCTACCAACTGAGCTATGCACCCGTATGGGAAGGCCGCGGTATATAACAAAGCGAGACCGGCTTGTCGAGGAGCGTGGCGCCGTCCGAACGCCGAACGTCCTGATTCAATGCTCGACGTCGCCGTGGCGGCCGATGCGCGTGTCGCGGTGGACATAGACGCTCATCAGCAGGCCGAAGCCGAACATCACCGTCAGCATCGAGGTGCCGCCGTAGGAGATGAGCGGCAACGGCACGCCCACCACCGGGATGAGGCCTATCACCATCGCCGTATTGATGAAGACGTAGAGGAAGATGTTGGTGGTGATGCCGAAAGCGAGCAGCTTGCCGAAATGGCTGCGGCTTCGGAAGGCGATGGCATAGCCATAGACGAAGACCAGCGAATAGAGCGCGAGCAGCCCAAGCCCCCCCGCCAGGCCGAACTCCTCGGCCAGCATGGTGAAGATGAAATCGGTCTGCCGTTCCGGCAGGAAATTGAGATGCGACTGGGTTCCCTCCAGGAAGCCCTTGCCGAAAGTGCCGCCCGAGCCGATGGCGATCTTCGATTGCAGGCTGTGATAACCCGCGCCCAGCGGATCGTTCTCGGGATCGAGGAAGGTGTAGATGCGGTTCTTCTGATAATCGCGCAAAAATCGCCACGCTATCGGCCCGGCCGCGGCCGCACCGGCCGCAATAACGGCGAATTTCCACCATCGCACGCCGGCAAGGAAGAACATCGCGCTGCCGCCGAGAAGCAGCATCATCGCCGTGCCGAGATCGGGCTGCTTCAGCACCAATATGGCGGGCACCAGCACCAGCAGCACCGGCACGATCAGCTTCACGGGTTGGCCGACCTCCTCGGGCGTCAGTCTGTTGAAATAACGCGCCAACGCCATGATGAGGGCGATCTTCATGAATTCCGAAGGTTGAAGCTGAATCAGTCCCAAATCGATCCAACGTTGCGCTCCCATGCCGATGGCGCCGCGCACCTGCACGGCGATGAGCAGCAGCAGGGTCAACGCATAGAAGGTATAGGCCGCGCGCAGCCACAGCCGGATATCCACCACCGCCACCGCCAGCATCAGCAGCGCGGCCACGGCATAGCGCAGCAGCTGCCGCTCCGCCCAGGGTTGCCAACTGCCGTTGGCGGCGGAATAGAGCATGGCGAAACCGATACAGGCGATCCCTGTCACCAGCGCCACCAGAGTCCAATTGATGTTGACGAGCTTGACCGCGAGACTCCTTTCCGGCCGGGTGATGTCGTAGAACCAACGCATCTGCGGCAATTCTCAGTTCTGCGCCAAGGTGGCGCCGCCGAACGGCTCGGCCGGAACGCGCCGCGCCGGATCGCGCTTTTGCGCCATCGTCAGCAGGTCGCGGCAAATCGGCGCCGCCACCGCCGAGCCGCCGCTGGCTTCGGCGCCGCCATGCTCGACCACCACGGCGCAGATGTAGCGCGGATTGCTGACGGGCGCGAAAGAGATGAACAAGGCGTGATCGCGGTCTTTCCAGGGAACCTGCTTCCCCTTGGGCAGGCCGTGCTCGCGCTCGGCATCAGTGATGTGGCGGATCTGCGAGGTGCCCGACTTGCCGGCCATGGCCAGCCCCGGATCCAGGATGCGCGCGCCATAGGCGGTACCGCCGGGCTCGTTCACCACCGCCGACATGCCGTCGGTCACCAGCTTCAAATCCTTAAGCGATATCGCGAGCTCCGGGAAATCGACCTGGTCGACCGCGGCCTCGGGAGTGAAGATTCCGGCCTCGCGGGTGATCCGCGGCATCACGGTGCGGCCGGTTGCGAGCCGCGCGGCGTATGTCGCGAGCTGCAAGGGGGTCGTCAACACGTAGCTCTGACCGATGCCGGCGCTGAGCGTCTCGCCCTGCTGCCAGGGCACTCCGAAGGTCGCTTTCTTCCAGGCCGAATTCGGAATCAGCCCCGGGCGTTCGCCGGGAATGTCGATGCCGAGCGCGCTTCCCATGCCGAAGCGCGTGGCCATCGCCGCGATGCGGTCGATGCCGGTGCGGCGCGACACCTCGAAGAAATAGACGTCGCAGGAATGCTTGATGCCATCGCGCAGGTTCATGCTGCCGTGGCCGTTCTTCTGCCAGCAGTGAAACCGGATATTGCCGAAATCGTAATAGCCGGGGCAGTTAAAATGGGTATCGGGCGTGATGACTGCGGCTTCGAGCGCGGCCATCGCCACCACCGGCTTGAAGGTCGAACCCGGCGGATAAGTGCCGCTGATCGCCTTGTTGCTGAGCGGATTGAGCGGATTTTCGACCAGCGCCTGCCATTGCGCCGGCGTCAAGCCGGTGGAGAAGGCGCTGGGATCGAATCCCGGCGAAGAAGACATCGCCAGCACATCGCCGGTCCAGGCGTCGAGCATCACGGCGGCGGCCGAGCCCTCGGCGGCGCAACGCCGCGCCGCCAGATCCTGCAAGGCCATGTCGATCGTCAGGACAAGCTCCTGGCCCGACATGCCGTCCTCATGCGCGAGTTCGCGCACCACGCGGCCGAAGGCGTTGACCTCGACCTGGCTGGTGCCGGCCGTGCCGCGCAGTTCGAGATCGTAGGATTTCTCGACCCCACTCTTGCCAATGCGAAAATCCGGCAGCTCGACCAGCGGATCGTCACTGTCGAGCTCGTCCTCCGAGACCGCCGCGACATAGCCCACGAGATGCGCGACGCTGTCGGAGAAGGGATAATTCCGGATCAAGCCCTGCTCAATCGACACGCCCGGAATATCAAGCGAGTTGACGTCGATGCGGGTCATCTCGTCCCAATTCATGTCCTCGCGGATCGCCACCGGGACAAAGCTGTGCTTATTGCGGATGTCGCGCAGTACGCGGCGGCGGTCGCTATCGCTCAGCGGCACCAGCGTGGCAACGGCGTCAAGCGTCGAAGGGATATCGCCGGCCTGTTCGGCCACCAGCACGGCCCGGTATGTGGGCCGGTTCACCGCCAGGGGCACGCCGAAACGGTCGACGATGCGCCCGCGCGGCGGCGCCAGCAGGCGGATGTTGATGCGGTTTTCGTCCGCCAGCATGGCATAGCGGCTGGATTGGGCCACCTGCAGGTAGTAGAGCCGTCCGGCAATGCTCCCCAACAATGCAAGCTTGCCGCCCGCGAGGATCAGCGCCCGGCGAGTCAAAATCTTGCTGCGGCTGGATTCGCGCTTCATCGGCTCAAGTCCCGTTCACCGGCACCGCGCGATGCGCCAGAGCCAGGAAATAGCTGCCGATAGGGAAGCAGGCGACGGTGATCACCGCCTGAAAGATGAACAGGCGCGGCAGCAGCAGCTTGAATTGCATCAGGCTGACGAACGCCCATTCGAACAGGAAACACGCCGACGCAAGCACCAGAAAACCGAGCCACAGCACCAGGAACGGACGCTCGAAGAACAAGCGCCGCTGGCTCAGCACCGCGGTCCGCGCCAGGAGGAAAATCAGCGCCGACAATCCTACAAAGGGCGTGCCGTTGAGGAGATCGAGGAACAGGCCGATGCCGAATACCGCGCTCAAGGGCAGAAGATCGGGGCGATAGATCGTCCAATGGAATATGGCCATCAGCGCGAAGCTGGGCGCGATCAAGCCGAAACCCGGAATGTGGAAGGGCAACATGGAGACGATCACGAACAGCAGCGTGCTGAGAACCGGAACCAGCTTGGTCACCGTGCCGAAATCGCGCTGCCACAGGCTGTGCGTCATGCCGTCCTCACCGGCTCGTATCGGCGTTCGACCTGCCGCCTCGTGCCGGCTTGGGCGCGGGCATCGCGCTCTGCGATAGGACGCCGTCGAGGCCGAAATCGACAATGCGCAGGATTTCGAGCCGCGACAGATCGGCATAGGGCTGGACCCGCATCCCGCCGGTGGAAGAGACCACGCCCACCGGCAGTCCCGGCGGGAATATGCCGCCGCTGCCGCTGGTCACGATGCGCGAGCCGGCTATCACTTCCGACTTGGCTTGGAGATAGGCAAGGCGCGGCTGATCGGCGTTATCGCCATCCAGAACAGCGCGGTCATGCGTGCTCTCGATCGTCACCGGGATGTGCGAGTTGATGTCGGTGAGAAGGAGTATCCGCGACGTGCGGTTTCCCACTTCGACGACGCGGCCGACCAGTCCCTCGCCGGTCATCGCGATCTGGCCGCGCTGCACGCCGTCGTTGCTGCCGACATTGACCATCACGTTGCGCAAAAAGGCGCCGCCCGAATCGGCGATGACCTGGGCGGCGATGGAGGAAACCGCGCCTTGCGGCGTGAAGCGGATGAGGCCGCGCAGATCGGCGTTTTCGGCGGCCAGGCGCCGCGCGGCTTCTTGCCAGCGCAGCAGCCGGTCGTTCTCTTCGCGCAATTCCTGGTTCTGGCGATAGACCGAGAACACGTCCTCGACCGTGGCGACGGCGTCGGAGACGGTGGCGATCGGCTTGCTCACCACGCTGAAAACCGGCGCCAGGGTGTCGGCAAGGATCACGCGCGCATGGTCGAACAGCAGGATGTCGGCCTTGCCGAGCACCGCGAACAGCGCCGAGACAAAAATAAGGAAGGGCAACGTCAGCCGTTGCGCCGCCGCCTTGACCGGGGCCGAAAGTCGCATGGGTCCCAACCGCTCCCTGAACCCGTACTCCACGCCCGAACCCGGCTTGTCCCCGCCGGATATCGGGATTTCCCCCCTTTTTTACACGGCCCGGAAGGTTTCGTACATGGGCTGATCGGCCCTCAACTGCCTTTTAGGCGCCTTAATACATGCTAATCAGCACGTGCCTTAAGGTTTTCATCTCTTCGAGCGCCCGTCCCGTGCCCAAAGCCACGCAGGACAAGGGGTCGTCGGCGATCGAAACCGGCAAGCCGGTCGAGTGGCGCAGCATGTAATCGAGATTGCCCAGGAGCGCCCCGCCCCCGGTCAGCACGATGCCCTTGTCGACGATATCCGCGGCCAGCTCGGGCGCGGTGTGCTCCAAGGCCACCTTGACCGCCTCGACGATGGCGCCAACCGGCTCGGACAGGCTTTCGGCGATCTGGCGCTCGGAAATCACGATCTCCTTGGGCACGCCGTTCATCAGGTCGCGGCCCTTGATCTCCATGATGCGGCCCTCGCCTTCCTCGGGCATGCAGGCCGAACCGATTTCCTTCTTGATGCGCTCGGCGGAGGATTCGCCGACCAGCAGATTATGGTTGCGGCGGATATAGGCGATGATGGCCTCATCCATCTTGTCGCCGCCGACGCGCACCGACCGTGAATAGACGATGCCGCCGAGCGAGAGCACGGCCACCTCGGTGGTGCCGCCGCCGATGTCCACCACCATCGAGCCGGTCGGCTCGGTGACGGGGAGACCGGCGCCGATGGCGGCCGCCATCGGCTCCTCGATCAAGAAGACCCGGCGCGCACCCGCGCTTTCCGCCGATTCCTGGATGGCGCGGCGCTCGACCGCGGTGGAGCCCGACGGCACGCAGACGATGATCTGCGGGCTGGCGAAGCTGCGCCGGTTGTGCACCTTGCGGATGAAGTGCTTGATCATCTCCTCCGCCACCTCGAAATCGGCGATGACGCCGTCGCGCAAGGGACGGATGGCCTGGATGTTGCCCGGGGTGCGGCCGAGCATCATCTTGGCTTCGTCGCCGACCGCCAGCACCTGCTTGCGGCCTTTGACGGTGGCGATGGCGACGACCGAGGGCTCGTTCAACACGATCCCCCGGCCTTTGACGTAAACCAGCGTATTTGCCGTGCCGAGGTCGATCGCCATATCGGCGGACAGCATTCCCAACAGATTACCGAACATTTTGGTGATTCGATCCGAGGTTTGGTGTTTGAACCGCTTTCCTCATGCCGTGAGCGCCGCGGGCGCGGTCTTGGCCCGCTTGGTGAGTAACTTGTTCAGAGCATGGATATAGGCGCGGGCCGAAGCGACCAGCGTGTCGGGATCGGCGCCTTGGCCGACCACGGTCTTGCCGCCCTCTTCGAGCCGCACCGTGACCTCGGCCTGGGCGTCGGTGCCTTCGGTGACCGCATGCACCTGATAGAGCAGCAGCCGGGCCATGTTGGGCACGATCGCGCGCACCGCGTTGAAAGTGGCGTCGACCGGTCCATTGCCCTGGGTCTTGGCGGTCTTGCGCGCGCCGTCGAATTCGAGCTCGATCTCGGCGCTTTGCGGGCCCTTGGAGCCGGCGATGACCTGCAACGACAGGAATTTGATGCGCTCGTCAATGCGCTGGATCTCGTCATCGACCAGCGCGACGATGTCCTCGTCGAACACGTCCTTCTTGCGGTCGGCAACCTCCTTGAAGCGGCGGAAGGCGTCGTTCAAGGCGTTGTCGCCCAGATCGAAGCCCAATTCCTTGAGCTTCATCTTGAAGGCGTGGCGGCCGGAATGCTTGCCCATCACCAGGGTCGACTTGCCGAGGCCGACCAATTCCGGCGTCATGATCTCGTAGGTGCCGGCGTGCTTGAGCATGCCGTCCTGGTGGATGCCGCTCTCATGGGCGAAGGCGTTTGCGCCGACGATCGCCTTGTTGGGCTGCACCACGAAGCCGGTGACGGCCGAAACCAGCCGCGAGGCGCGCGTGATGTATTCGCTCTTGATGCCCGTCGTATACGGCATGGAATCCTGGCGCGTCCGGAGCGCCATGACGATCTCCTCCATCGCCGCATTGCCGGCGCGCTCGCCCAGCCCGTTGACCGTGCATTCGATCTGACGCGCGCCGGCGAGGACGGCGGCCAAGGAATTCGCCACCGCCAACCCCAGATCGTTGTGGCAATGGACCGAGATCACGGCTTTGTCGATATTGGGCACGCGGTTGAGCAGCATGCGGATGAGCGCGGCGTATTCCTCCGGCACGGCATAGCCGACCGTGTCGGGAATGTTGACGGTGGAGGCGCCAGCCTTGATCGCGCTTTCGACGACGCGGCAGAGGAAATCATGCTCGGTGCGCGAGCCGTCCTCGGCCGACCATTCGACGTCGGAGCAGAGATTGCGGGCGTGCGACACGCTGTCGATCACCGCCTGGTGCACCTGCGCCGGCTCCATCTGCAGCTTGTATTTCATGTGCAGCGGCGAGGTCGACAGGAAGCTGTGGATGCGCGGGCGCTTGGCGTGTTGCACCGCCTCCCACGCCCGGTCGATATCGGCGCGCGCGGCGCGGGCCAAGCCGCAAACGGAGGAGTTCTTGACCAGCTTGGCGATCTCGCGCACCGCCTCGAAATCGCCGTTCGAGGCGATCGGGAATCCCGCTTCGATGACGTCGACGCCCATCTCCTCGAGCAGCAACGCGATCTTGATCTTTTCCTCGAGATTCATCGACGCGCCCGGCGATTGCTCGCCGTCGCGCAAGGTGGTGTCGAAAATGACGACGCGGTTCTTGTCCCGGCCCTGGCCGGGGGTGGATTTCTTCGGAGTACTGGTTGCGCCCATGGCGCGGATCCTCATGTCTCGGAGAAACGATTAGAGCCGTGGCGAATGACCCCTCAAACGCGAGCGGGCCCCTACGCGCCCGCGCTCAGGGGCAGCTAAGTCGCAGCTGCCCGTCGTTCCTCCGCGTCAGGCCGATGGCGAAGGCATGGGCGAACCGGCGTTGAAACGCCCGGCTGCCTTCCCCTGCTTTCGCCCTTTCGGCCATTTGTCTCTAATCCCTTGAGCATCCGAGCGCCGTACCGACCGGCCAGGGCGCCTTGGCAGGCCGCCCGCCGGTCCAAATCCCAATAGCCGGAAATATTAAGACCTGGGACTATGTCTATCCCGTTTCCCCTTGGAATCGCAAGGCTTCTGTGGCCCTGCGTCCCGGGCATGCTCAGTTCTTGGCCTTGTCGACCAGGGCGTTTTGCGAGATCCACGGCATCATCGCGCGCAGCTTGGCGCCGACTTTCTCGACGTCGTGCTCGGCGCCACGCTTGCGCATCGCCTTGAAACTGGCCTGGCCGGCCGCGTTCTCGAGCACCCAGTCGCGCGCGAAGCGGCCCGATTGGATGTCGTCGAGGATGCGCTTCATCTCGGCCTTCACCGCCGGCGTGATAACGCGGGGGCCGCTGGTATAGTCGCCGTATTCCGCCGTGTTGGAGATCGAATAACGCATATTGGCGATGCCGCCCTCGTACATCAGATCGACGATCAGTTTTACTTCATGGAGACATTCAAAATACGCCATCTCCGGCGCATAGCCCGCCTCGACCAGGGTCTCGTAGCCCGCCATGATGAGCGAGGTGAGACCGCCGCACAGCACGGCCTGCTCGCCGAACAGGTCGGTTTCGCATTCCTCCTTGAAGGTGGTTTCGATCACGCCGGCGCGGCCGCCGCCGATCGCCGAGGCGTAGCTGAGCGCGATTTCGAGCGCGTTGGCCGAGGGATTCTGTTCGACCGCGACCAGGCAAGGCACGCCGCCGCCGCGCACGTATTCCGAGCGCACGGTGTGGCCCGGCCCCTTGGGCGCGATCATGAACACGTCCATGTCGGCGCGCGGCTCGATCAGCTTGAAATGGATGTTGAAGCCGTGCGCGAACGCCAAGGCGGTGTCGGGCCGCATATTGGCTTTGAGATCGTCGGCATAGAGCTTCGCCTGCAACTCGTCGGGCGTCAGCACCATCACCACGTCGGCCCATTTCGCGCCTTCGGCGGGCGACATCACCTGGAACTTGGCGGCCTGCGCCTTCTTGGCCGAGGCCGAACCGGGCCTGAGCGCCACGCGCACGTCCTTGACGCCGCTGTCGCGCAGATTCATCGCATGGGCATGGCCCTGGCTGCCGTAGCCCACGACCAGCACCTTCTTGCCCTTGATCAGGTTGACGTCGGCATCACGATCGTAATAAACGCGCATGGCACTTTCCTCCGGAAACGGAAATCAGAATTTTCCGGCGCCGCGCGAGATCGCGACGACGCCGGTGCGGGAAACATCGACCAACCCGAGCGGCTCCATCTTGCTGATGAAGGCGTTCAGCTTATCGGTTGAGTCGGTCATCTCGAAGACGAAGCTCTCGGCCGTGGAATCGATGACGCGGGCGCCGTAAGCATCGGCCAGGCGCCGGCTCTCGTCGCGCTTGTCGCCCTGGCCGGTCACCTTGATGAGCGCCAGTTCGCGCCCGATGTGGGGCCCTTCATCGGTCAAATCGCGCACCGCGTGGATCGGCACCAGGCGATTGAGCTGATTCTTGATCTGCTCGATGATCATCCGCGTGCCCGAGGTGACGATGGTGATGCGCGACAAGGCATTGGCGGTGTCCACCTCGGCCACGGTCAGGCTCTCGATGTTGTAGCCGCGGCCCGAGAACAATCCGATGACGCGCGCCAGCACGCCCGGCTCGTTGTCCACGAGCACGGCGATGGTGTGCTTTTCGACGGTTTCGGCGGCGGTCATGGCATGTCCAGGGCGCTCAGACGAGCACCATGCCCTCTTCGGAAACCGGGCCGGTAGACTGCCTGTCCCCGGGCCCCAGCAGCATCTGGTTATGCGCCGCGCCCGAGGGAATCATCGGGAAGCAATTTTCCGCCGGATCGACCGCGATATCGGCGATCACCGCCTTGTCGGCGGCCAGCATCTCCTTGATGACGCGGTCGACGTCGCCGGGCTTCTCGGCGCGCAATCCCACCGCGCCGAAGGATTGGGCCAGCTTGACGAAATCGGGCAGCGCCGCGGTATAGCTCTCGCTATAGCGGCCGCCATGCAGCAGTTCCTGCCACTGGCGCACCATGCCCATGTACTGGTTGTTGAGGATGAACACCTTCACCGGCAGCTTGTATTGGCAGACGGTGGACATCTCCTGGATGTTCATCAGGATCGAAGCCTCGCCGGCGATGTCGATCACCAGCGCGTCGGGATGCGCGATCTGCACGCCCATGGCGGCGGGCAGGCCGTAGCCCATGGTGCCGAGCCCGCCCGACGTCATCCAGTGGAAAGGCTGATCGAAGCTGAAGAGCTGCGCCGCCCACATCTGGTGCTGGCCGACCTCGGTGGTGATGTAGGTGTCCTTGCCGCGCGTCAGCGCATAGAGACGCTCGATCGCGTATTGCGGCTTGATCACCTTGTCGTCCTTGGCATAGGCGAGGCTGTGGCGCGCCCGCCAGTGGGATATCTGCTTCCACCACGGCGCGATCTTTTCGGGATCGGGCTTGAAGCGCTTGGCCTTCAAGGACGCGATGAGCGCCGTCAGGGTCTCGGCGGCGTCGCCCACCAGCGCCACGTCGACGCGCACGTTCTTGTTGATCGAGCTCGGATCGATGTCGACATGGATCTTCTTCGAGCCGGGCGAGAACGCCGCCACCTTGCCGGTGACGCGGTCGTCGAAACGCGCCCCCACGTTGATCATTACGTCGCAATCATGCATGGCGTTGTTCGATTCGAAGGTGCCGTGCATGCCCACCAGGCCGAGATATTGCTTGCTCGAGGCCGGGAAGGACCCCAGCCCCATCAGCGTCAGCGTGCAGGGAAAGCCCGTCAGCTCGACCAGTTCGGCGAAGAGCTGGCAGGCGCGCGGGCCGGAATTGATGATGCCGCCGCCGCCGTAGAACAGCGGCCGCTTGGCTTCCGTGATGAGCGCGGCCGCCTGTTCGACGCGCGCGGGATCGGGCTTGGTCTGCGGCTTGTAGGATTTGCGCGGCGGAACATCCTCGGGCGGCAGGTACGTGCCGCTGGCGAACAGCATGTCCTTCGGCAGATCGACCACCACCGGGCCGGGCCGGCCGGTGCGCGCGATGAAGAACGCCTCGTGCATCACTTGCGCGAGCTTGTTCACGTCCTTGACCAGGTAATTGTGCTTGGTGCATGGCCGCGTGATGCCGGTGGTGTCCGCCTCCTGGAACGCGTCGTTGCCGATCAGATGCGTCGGCACCTGGCCGGTGAGGCACACCAGCGGCACGGAATCCATCAGCGCGTCGGTCAGGCCGGTGACCGCGTTGGTCGCGCCCGGCCCGCTGGTCACCAGCACCACGCCGACCTTGCCGGTGGAGCGCGCATAGCCTTCGGCCGCGTGCACCGCGCCCTGCTCGTGGCGCACCAGGATGTGGCGCAGCCGGTTCTGCTTGAACAGCGCGTCGTAGATCGGCAGCACGGCGCCGCCGGGATAGCCGAAAACGACATCGACGCCCTGATCGATCAGAGCGCGGATGACCATCTCCGCTCCCGACATCTGCCGCGCCGTTTGATCGGCCGCCATGACGCTCTCCACCAGCCCTGATCCAAGGCGAAACGGCCCCGTACCGCCCGCGCCCCACCAAAACCGGGGCCGGGAAGCCACAGAAACCGCTTTTGCCAAGCGAAAAGCCGAAATTAGTGGCCTATATCCGAGTGGTCAACAAAAACTGACGAATAAACGAAAATATTTCAGGTAATAATCTTTCCGAATATTGCGTTTCAAGCGTTAACTTTGTCAATTTCTTTCCTGATCGCAGGCGATGACGCAGCCAGGTGTATTGGCGCTTGGCGTAGCGGCGGGTCGCCTGTTGCGCCGCGGCAAGCGCCTCATCGCGAGTGAAATCGCCGGCCAGGAACCCGGCGATCTCGCGCACGCCCACCGCCTTCATCGCCGGGAGATCGGGCGAAAGCTTGCGCGCCAGCAGCGCCTTCACCTCCTCGACCGCGCCCTGCTCGAACATGGATACGAGCCGCGCATCGATCGCGGCGTAAAGCTGCTCGCGCGGCGGCAGCAGAACGATGACCGCGGCATCGGGCCGCGCGCCCGCCTTCTGCCGCCGCTGCCATTCGGACAGCGCGACGCCGGTGGCGCGCGCCACCGCATAGGCGCGGATCAGGCGCTGGGTATCGCCGGCGTGGAGACGCCGGGCGCCCTCGGGGTCGCGCTCGGCTAGCGCGGCGCGGAATTGCTCGCCGCCCAGACGCGCGTGAAGATCGCGCGCTTCGGCGACGACCGAACCCGGCACCGGCGGCACCGCGGCCAAGCCGTCGAGCAACGCGGACAGATAAAGCCCCGTGCCACCGACGATCACCGGCAAACGCCCGGCTCCCCTTGCGCGCGCAATTTCGGCCAGCGCCAGATTGCGCCACCGCCCGGCCGAGCAGCTTTCGCCGGCATCGATTTCGCCATAGAGAAAATGCGGGATTTGCGCCAGCTCAGCTTCGCCCGGCCGCGCCGTCAGCACGCGCAGGTCGCGATAGACCTGCATGCTGTCGGCATTGATGATCGCACCGCGAAATTCCCGCGCCACCGCCAAGGCGAGCCGGGATTTCCCGCTGGCGGTGGGACCGACGATGACGATGAAGGAAGCCTCCGATTCGCTCATGGACCGATTCTTAGCCCGCTTCTTGCCTTTCCGTCACGTTCCGCCGATAAGGTCGCGCAGATGGATGGCAATGTCCTCACCCTAATCGCGGCCAAGCAAGGCCCCGCCGTGGAATCCTGGGCCGATGCCGCATCCCGCGCGCTGGAAAAGCTGGGCGCGCATCTCGGCGGCACGGGCTGGCTCGCGCCCAGGCTTGCCTGCGATATCGTCTTCGACGGGCTCGACCCGGACCAGGCCGAGGCCGCCGCGCGCGGCGTCCTGGCGCGGGCGCCGGTCGACCTCATCGCGCAAAGCCTGGCGGGGCGGAAGAAACGCCTGCTTCTGGCCGACATGGAATCGACCATCATCGCCAACGAGATGCTGGACGAGATCGCCGATCTCGTCGGCATCAAAGCCAAGGTCGCCGCGATCACGCGCCGGGCCATGAACGGCGAAATCGATTTCGCCGGCGCGCTGCGGGAACGTGTCGCGCTGCTGACGGGCAAGCCCGCCAGCCTGTTGGAGAAGGCGGGCAAAAGCATCCGGGTCAATCCCGGCGCCGCGGCGCTGGTCGCAACCATGCGCGCCAATGGCGCGAAGACCGCGCTGGTTTCGGGCGGGTTCCGCATCTATACCGCGCAAATCCGCAAGCAGCTGGGTTTCGATCGCGACTTCGCCAATGAATTGGCGATATCGCACGGCAAGATCGCCGGCACGGTCAAGGAGCCGATCCGGGGCGGCAACAGCAAGCTCGAGACCCTGACCGGCCTCGCCGCCGAATACGGCTGCCCGCTGGCACTGACGCTGGCCGTGGGCGACGGCGCCAACGACCTGCCGATGCTCGGAGCCGCGGGACTGGGTATCGCCTTTCACGGCCGGCCCCATGTCGTGCCGCAGGCGCGCCACCGCGTCGACCACGCCGATCTGACCGCCTTACTTTACGCACAAGGCTACCGCCGCGACGAATTCGCCGCGGACCGCCGGCGAAGGAGAACGCGATGATGGATTGGCACAAGCTGCTCCAGGATTTCGTCTTGTTGCTGGTGGCGGTGAACCCGTTGCTGGTGGTATCCGAATTCCTGGCGACGACGCGCAAGCTGGCCGGGCGTAGAACCGGGATCGCGGTCGAAGCGGTGCTGATCGCCGGCGGAGTGTTGTTCGCCTTCATCGCCCTGGGCCAGATCGTGCTCGACGAGCTGGAGATCGAACTCGATGCGTTCCGGATCGCGGCCGGGCTCATTCTGTTGCTGATGTCGCTCAAGATGGTGCTGCACGAGGGGGCCGCACCGCATGCCGGGAACGGCCATGGCCGCAACGTCGCGGTATATCCGCTCGCCATGCCCTTCATCGCCGGCCCCAAATCCGTCATGACGGCCGTGCTTCTGACCGACAACAACATTTACAGCGTCGCCGAACAGCTCCAGGTGGCCGGGCTTCTGGCCGTCGTTCTGGCGTTGACGCTCGCCTCTATGCTCGCCGCGCAATGGGTGCACAAGGTGCTGCGCGATACCGGCATCGACATCGTCACCCGCGTCATGGGCATCATCCTGGCGGCGCTGGCCGTGCAATATATCCTGACGGGTCTGAAGGCGGCGTTCGGCTTCGCCGCCTAAACGCTTAGACGCTCAGCCCTTGCCGAGCTTCAGCGCGTAGAAGCGCAAATCGCCCTGCCGGTCGACCAGCAGCAGCACGGATTTCAGCCCGGCCTTCTTCGCGGCGGCGATCTTGTCGGCGATGTCGGAGGGCGATTTCACCTCTTCCTGCGCCACCTCGACGATGACGTCGCCCGCGCGCATGCCCTTTTCCGCCGCCGGGCCGTCGGTGTCGATGGATGTCACGACCACGCCGGTCGAATCCTCGGTTACCCCAAAACGCTCGCGCAATTCCGGCGTCAAATTGGCGACCGCCAATCCCAGCGGCTTCATCGCCGTGCCGGCGGGCGCGGGCGCCGTCTGTTTGGTCGAGGTCGATGCCTGCTGTTCGGTATCCTTGAGTTCGCCGACCTTGACGTCGAGCAGCAATTCCTTGCGCTTGCGCCACACTTTCACTTTCACCGTCTTGTCGATCGGCGTTTCGGCGACGATGCGCGGCAGCCGGCGCATGTCGGTCACGTCCTTGCCGTCGAAGCTCAGCACCACGTCGCCCGGCTGGATACCGGCGATCTGGGCCGGGCCGCCGTCCTGCACGCTGGCGATGAGCGCGCCCCGGGGCTTGTCGAGGCCGAGGCTCTCGGCGATCTCGTCGGTCACGCTCTGGATGTTGACCCCAAGCCAGCCGCGCCGCGGATGGCCGAATTGCCTGATTTGATCGATCACCGGCTTGGCCAGATTCGACGGAATGGCGAAACCGATGCCGACCGAGCCGCCCGAGGGCGAGAAGATCGCGGTGTTGATGCCGATCACCTCGCCGTCCATGTTGAACATCGGTCCGCCCGAATTGCCGCGGTTGATCGCGGCATCGGTCTGGAGGAAATCGTCATAGGGACCGGAATTGATCTCGCGCGCGCGGGCGGACAGGATTCCCGCCGTCACCGTGCCGCCCAATCCGAAGGGATTGCCGATCGCCAGCACCCAATCGCCCACCCGGATCTGATCGCTGTCGCCGAACTTGACCGCGGTGAACGGCTTGGACGATTTGATGCGCAGCAGCGCCAGATCGGTCTTGGTATCCTTGCCCACGACCTCGGCCTTGAAATTGGTGTCGTCCTGAAGCGTCACGGTGATCTCGTCCGCATCGGCGATGACGTGGTTGTTGGTCACCACCAAGCCCGAGGGATCGATGATGAAGCCCGAGCCGAGCGAGGTCGCATGGCGCGGCAAGGCTTCCTGCTGGCCGTTATGTGGCCGGTTCTTGTTGAGGAAATCCTTGAAGAAATCCTCGAAAGGCGAGCCCGGCGGAAATTGCGGAAGATCGTCGGCCCCCGGCTGGTCGCCTTTGCCGCTCTTGTCGTCCTTGATGGTCTGGGTGGTCGAGATATTGACCACCGCCGGCAGCAGCCTGGCGGCGAGGTCGGCGAAGCTGTCGGGCGCGGGCGCGGCATTGACCGCGGGCGCCGCCGCCAACAACAGGACCAGCAGGCAGACCAGCGAGTAGCGGGTCCGGTCGGCAAGACGAAAAACCACGTTCACGAAAACGCTCCTGGGAACAACCGGGCGGGAAGGCGCGATCTTAGGAGGAAACCGCGCGTCAAGCCAGTCCTCACCAGCCGGTTTGACGCCGGATCAACCAGATTGCGGCGACACCAAGGCAGGCCGCGACGAGGCCGCCCACGCGCAAGGCGCCCGCCGGCAGCAATGCCGTCTCCGCCATCATCTTCTGCATCGGCCGGGTGAACAGGGCGCACAACAAGCCCTCGATGACGATCGCCAGCGCCAGCGCCGTGGCAAGGTCCTTCATGGCGATGGGCTCAGCGCGACGGTGATGCTGCGCCCAGGCCTTGCGGCCCGTTTTCGAGATAGCGGAAGAAATCGCTGGTGGGCGAGATCACGAAGGTCGTGTTCGATCCCGACAAGCTCACGCGATAAGCCTCGAGCGAGCGGTAGAAGGCGAAGAAATTACGGTCCTTGCTGTAGGCCTCGGCATAGATCTTGATGCTCTGGGAATCGCCGTCGCCGCGCAGAATCTGCGACTGCTTCTGCGCGCCGGCCAGGATCTCGATGCGCTGGCGGTCGGCGTCGGCGCGAATCGCCTGCGCCTGGCGCGCGCCGTCGCCGCGGAACGACGCGGCCTCGCGCTGGCGCTCGGATTTCATGCGGTCGAACACCGCCTGGCTGTTCTCCTCGGGCAGGTCGGCGCGGCGGATGCGCACGTCGATCACATCGATGCCGAAGGCCCTGGCCTGGCCGTTAACCTCGTCGCGCACCTGCTGCATGATCGCGGCACGCTTGTCGGAGACCACCGCCTGCAATTCGACATTGCCGATGATGCGGCGCAGGCTGCCGTTGATGAGCGTGCCGAGCCGCGCGCGCACCACCGCCTCGGTGCCGACGCTCTGATAGAATTGCAGCGCATCGGATATCTTGAAGCGGGCATAGGCGTCGACCACCAGCCGCTTCTGGTCCGACGCGATCACCTCCTCGGCCGACGGCTCGAAATCGAGGATGCGGCGGTCGTAGATCACCACGTCCTGATAGGGCAGCTTGAAATGCAGCCCCGGCTCGTTGATCGGCCGCACCGGCTTGCCGAATTGCAGGACCAGGGCTTCCTCGGTCTGCTGCACCGTGAAGAACAAGGACCAGGCGAGCCCCAGGGCGACGATGGCGACGCCGGCGATGGCGGCGAGCATGTGGGGTTTCATGTTGAAATCGAGCTTCATGGATTGCCGCCCTTGGACTGAGTGCCCGCCGGCTGTTGCAGCGCGGGCAGCGGCAGATAGGGCAGCACGCCCGAGGTCGAGGCGCCTTTGTCGATCATCACCTTGTTGGTGTTCTTGAGGATCGACTCCATGGTCTCGATATAGAGCCGGCGCGCCGTCACATCGGGCGCGGCCGCGTAGGAACTGTAGACCGAGATGAAGCGCGCGGCGTCGCCTTGGGCCTGGAGCACGATCTGCGCCTTGTAGGCTTGCGCCTCCTGCACCACGCGCGCGGCGTCGCCTTGCGCCACCGGCACGAGGTTGTTGGCGTAGGTCTGCGCCTCGTTGATGAGGCGTTGCTGGTCGATCTTGGCGCTTTGCACGTCGCGGAAGGAATCGATCACCGGTTGCGGCGGGTCGACCTTTTGCAGCTGCACCTGGGTGATCTCGATGCCGCTGTGATAGCTGTCGAGGATCTGCTGCAGCAGGGTCTGGGTGTCGGTCTCGATCTTGGCGCGGCCCTCGGCCAGCGCGCTGGCGATCTCGGTGTGGCCGATCACCTCGCGCATCGCGCTTTCCGCCGCCACCTTCACCGTGCCGTCGGGATCGCGGATGCTGAAGAGGTAATCCTGCGCGTTCTTGATCAGGTAGAACACGGTGAAGTTGATGTCGACGATGTTCTCGTCGCCGGTCAGCATCAGCGATTCCTGCGGGATGTCGTTGCCCGTGTCCGAGCGGTAGCCGATCTCGATGCGGTTGACGCGCGTCACCTTGGGCGTGAGGGCCTCTTCGATCGGCCCCGGCAGGTGATAGTTGAGGCCCGGACTGGTGGTGCGGTTGAAGGCGCCGAAGCGCAGCACGATGCCTTCCTCGTCGGGCTCGACGCGGTAGAAGCCGCTGGCGAGCCAGAACACCACCACCGCCGCCAGCACCAGGATGAAGCCGCGGTTGCGCCCCATGCCGCCGGGCAGGAGGCTGCGCAGGCGTTCCTGCGCCTTGCGCAGGAATTCCTCGAAATCGGGCGGCGTGAGGCCGCCCAGGGGATTCTTACCCCCGCCGCCGCCCCACGGGCCGCCACCGCCGCCGCCCGGATTGTTCCAAGACATCCCGTTTCCTCAACCTTGCTTTGCAGACGCCCGTCTTAGGTCTTATATGTCGGAAAGCCGGTTCGCGCCATAACGGGCGGAGCGGCCGGAATTGTCAAGGAATAGCAGGTTTCCATTGAGTGACATCACCGAGAAAGCAATCCTGGCCGCGCTGGCCAAGGTGCCCGATCCCGACCGCGGCAAGGATATCGTCACCCTCGGCATGGTGACGGGCTTGCAGCTGCGCGAGGGCCATGTCGGCTTTTCCATCGAGGTCGACCGCGCGCGCGGGCCCAAGCTCGAGCCCTTGCGCAAGGCGGCGGAGAAGGCGGTCGAGGCCCTGCCGGGCGTGTTGTCGGTCACGGCGGTGCTGACCGCCGAGAAAGCGGGGGCGAAGCCGCAAGCGGCGCCTCGCGCATGGCCATGACCACGCCCATCCCCATGCCCACCCCCATGGCCCGCAGAAGCTGCTGGTGCCGAGCATCAAGTCGATCATCGCCGTCGCCTCGGGCAAGGGCGGCGTGGGGAAATCGACCACCGCCGCCAATCTGGCTCTGGCGCTGGCCGCCATCGGCCGCAAGGTGGGCGTGCTCGACGCCGACATCTACGGCCCGTCCATGCCGCGCATGCTGGGCATTTCGGGCAAGCCCCATTCGCGCGACGGCAAGGCGCTGGAGCCGATGAGCAATTACGGCGTCGAATGCATGTCGATGGGCTTCCTGGTGGCCGAGGACACGCCGATGATCTGGCGCGGGCCGATGGTGCAAAGCGCGCTGACGCAGATGCTCCGGGACGTCACCTGGGGCGAGCTCGACGTGCTGGTGGTGGACATGCCGCCCGGCACCGGCGACGCGCAGCTCACCATGGCGCAGCAGGTGCCGCTCGCCGGCGCGGTGATCGTTTCCACGCCGCAGGACATCGCGCTGTTGGACGCGCGCAAGGGCCTCAACATGTTCCGCAAGGTGGACGTGCCGGTTTTGGGCTTCATCGAGAATATGAGTTACTTCCTCTGCCCGCATTGCGGCGAGCGCAGCGACATTTTCAGCCATGGCGGCGCGCGCAAGGAGGCCGAGAAGCTGGGCGTCGAATTCCTGGGCGAGATCCCGCTCGACATCGCCATCCGCGAGACCTCCGACGGCGGCAAGCCGATCGTGCTCTCGCAGCCCGACAGCCCGCACGCCAAGGTCTACAGGCAGATCGCGGCGCGGCTGTGGGAGAAGCTCAGCGGCGGCGCGCAGCAACGCCCGGCGCCAAGAATTGTGGTGCAGTAAAAGTACTATTTCTTTTTCGCGCTTTTTTCTGCAAGACCTCGCAACCGTTTTTCCAGCGAACTTTTTAGCCCCGTTAGATTTGGGAAGAAGATCACTGGATAATCTTTAAGATCAAATTCGATCTTCGTACCTTTGCTGCAATGTAAATTGGAATCTTACCAATCCCCATTGCGTATCCGGCTTCAAAATATACATTCGGCCGCGAATGAGTGAGATCCACAATCACGTATTCCGCATGCCGAACATTCGATTTTGAGTTCGATCACGCTGCCTATTTCTCCTATTCGATCTGCGGTTCATCGACCTCGTTCGGCGTCCTGCCATTGAATTCCGAGTGGGGTCGATCGGCGTTGTAGTAGCCGATCCAGCGTCCGATCCCGGCTCTTGCCTCGCTGCCGGTCTCGAAGGCATTGAGGAAGACGCATTCGTCCTTCAGCGACCGCCCCAGGCGCTCGATGAAGACGTTGTCCATCCAACGGCCGCGGCCATCCATCGAGATGCGGATACCGGCATCGCTCAGCGTGTTGGTGAAGGCGAAGCTGGTGAACTGGCTGCCTTAGTCGGTGTTGAAGATGCCGGGCCTGCCGTAACGGGCGATCGCCTCCTCCAACGCTGCGACACAGAAGTCGGCGTCCATCTGTTCGAGAGATGCTAGGCCAGGACCTTTCTGCTGGCCCAGTCCATAATCGCCACGAGATTGAAGAACCCTCGTCGCATCGGGATATAGGTCACGTCGGCACACCAGACCTGGTTCGACTCCGCGATGGTCAGATGGCGCACAGATACGGAAACATCTTGTGCTGCGGGTGCGGCTCGCTGATCTCCGGAGGCGGATAGATCGGTGCCAAGCCAATCTTAAGCATCAGCCGGCGGACGCGATGCCGCCCAACGCCCCAGCCCTGGCGCCGCAGATGCCGTGCCATCTGTCGCGAGCCGTACCAGGGCGGCTCGAGGAACTGCTCGTCGATCAGCCGCATGAGAGCCAGGTTCTCCGCGTTCTCCGGCACGGGCACGCGGTAGAACGAGGAGCGCGAGATCGACATCAGCTCGCACTGGCGCACGATCGAGAGCCGTGGATGACCGGGGTCGATCATCGTCTTCCTCCGATCCAGGCTCAGCGACCGAAGGCCTTCGACAAAAAATCCCGCTCCACCACCAGCTGACCGATCTTAGCGTGAAGCCGGACGATCTCCCCATCCCGGCTCTTCTCCCGATTCAAGCCCTTCTCATCGAAGACCTGGGCAAGCTTCTCGACAGCCTCACGCTTCCAGGCTGCGATCTGGGTGCCTCAAGCACTTCGCGGCGAACCCAGACAATTTTTTCATTCAAGGCTTTTCGGAGAGTTTCACCATTATTGCGACTTGATTGATTTGCCCTCCACAATTTTAGATCGCGGGTGAATTCCTCCAGTTTTGCAATCTTCTCCGCACTGGTCATAGCTGCCACTTATACTCCCTGCCCTAACTTCTCCATCACCTCCGCCCATTCGCGCTTCGACAACCCGCTCGTCTCCTGCGTCACTTTCTTGCCGGCTATGAGCTGCTTCACCACGTCGAGCGCGGCGGCCGAGAGATGCGCGCCGCCCATCCGGTGCTGGCGGAAGGCCTCGGCGGTCAAGGGAACCCACTTCTCCAAAACCCCGATCATGGCCTCGGCATAGGCCCTGATCTCGTATTGCGCGTGGTCGTCGGCGCGCAACGAGAGGAAATTCAGGAGATTGTGCAGGTCGGTCTTCCAGTACCACTGGGTGTAAAAATTCAAGGACAGGTTCATGCGCGCGAGCTCGCGCGCCAGGCCCTTGCGGTTCGGGTCGATCGGCTTACCGTCCTCGCTTTCGTTCAGCATTTCCGTATAGCCGCGATAGCTGCGCTCGGCGTCCTCGCGCAACAAATCGAGCACGCGCTTGGCTTCTTTGCCCGTCAGCACCTCGCCCCGGCCCTGGCGGTTCGAAACCGATTGCGCCGCCAAATGTTCGGGCGCGGGCAGGTAGAACTCGTTGTCGAGAATCGAATAGCGCGCGGAATATTCGTTCACGTTGGCGGTGCGGTGGCGGATCCACTGGCGAGCGACGAAGATCGGCAGTTTCACGTGAAACTTGATCTCGCACATCTCGAACGGCGTCGTATGCCGGTGCCGCATCAGATAGTGGATGAGGCCCTTGTCCTCGCTCACCTTCTTGGTGCCCTTGCCGTAGGAGACGCGCGCCGCCTGCACCACCGCCGCGTCGTCGCCCATGTAGTCGATGACACGGATGAAGCCGTGATCCAGCACCGGGATCGCCTGGTAGAGGATTTCCTCCAACGCGGGCACGGTGGCGCGGCGCGTGGGCGCGGTTTCGGCGCGCTGCTTTTCAATCTCGGCTTTTTGCTCGGGCGTCAAAGGCATGGGAGGCGCACTTTAGCCGCCGTCCCGCCCACCTCCAAGGAGGACTCGGGGCTCCTAGTTGTGCGTTAACGGAAAAGGCCTATATTGAAGGGGCTGGGCAACCAGCTATGGCGATAAACGGCGCATGGAATATGCGTTGCGGACCCGGGGGCAGTACCCGGCGCCTCCACCAGTTTCGCGGGACCCCGAAAATCCCGCGCCTTACGGGGGCGAACTAGGATCGACGCGCGTAGTAAAGATGCAACTTTCGCCCGGCATGGTACCGCCGTTATCGGGCCAACAACCAAGTGCGAACGATAACACTATCGCACTCGCTGCTTAGTCACTAAGCAAGCGCGGTCCGGGGGGCACCGGGCAACAGAAGCCCCCCACTTATTTCGGTCTTGCATCAACCGCCGAGGGTGACGGCACCGTGAAAGACCTGTTGCGATACGACAAGATGGTCGAGGCGGCCTTGCGCGGCGTGGTGCGCGAGGCACTCGCCCGCGCGGCGGCCGACGGCATGCCCGGCGCGCATCACTTCTACATCACCTTCAAGACCGGCTTCGAGGGCGTCGAGCTGCCCGCGCATCTGCGCGCCAAGCACCCCGAGGAGATGACCGTGGTGCTGGAGCACCAGTTCTGGGACCTCGTCGTGGAGGAAGACCGTTTCGCGGTGACGCTGTCCTTCCAGAACAAGCCCGAACGCCTGGTGATTCCGTTCGAGTCGATCCTGTCCTTCGCCGATCCGGCGGTGAAATTCGGCCTGCAATTCCAGCAAGCCGCCGCCGCCAACCAGGAGGACCATCCGCCCGAGGCGGCCGAACCCTTGCCCGAATCCGAAACCGCCGCCGGGCCCCCCGCCAAATCCGGCGACAAGGGCGCCGACGTGGTCAACATCGACAAGTTCAGGAAGAAATAACGGCAAGAAGAACGGGTGGTGTCTCGGTTTGACGCTGCATAACCACCCTGAGCCCTTCACCCTTCGACAGGCTCAGGGTGAGGAAACATTGGTGATGGCATTAAGAAAAGCGCCTTACCCTGAGCTTGTCGAAGGGCGCACAACGCTTATCCAGCACTCAAGATGAGACGTACCGGAAGACGGCCCGGCTTGACGGGCGGGCGGAATAGGGCTTCTCTCGGCCCGCTTTCCTGATCCGAAGGGCGGTAGACCATGGGCGAGAGCGATTTTCACGAGCTGTTTCCGCTGGGCGAGGACGACGCGCCCTACCGCAAGCTCACCTCGGATTATGTCGGCACGGGCGATTTCGCCGGCCAAACCATGCTCAAGGTCGATCTCCGGGCGCTGACCGAGCTGGCGCACCAGGCCTTCATCGATTGCGCCCATCTGCTGCGCCCCGGCCATTTGAAGCAGCTGCGCGCCATCCTCGACGACCCCGAGGCCTCGGCCAACGACAAGTTCGTGGCCTTCGACCTCATGAAGAACGCCAATATCGCCGCCGGCAAGGTCCTGCCGATGTGCCAGGACACCGGCACCGCCATCGTCATGGGCAAGAAGGGCCAGCGCGTCTGGACCGGCGGCAACGACGCCGCCGCGCTTTCGGCCGGCATCCGCCGCACCTTCATCGAGACCAATCTGCGTTACAGCCAGGTGGCGCCGCTTTCCATGTATGACGAGGTCAACACCGGCGACAACCTGCCGGCGCAGATCGACCTCTATGCCGACGAGGGCGACGAATACCATTTCCTGTTCGTCGCCAAGGGCGGCGGCTCGGCCAATAAGAGCTTCCTCTATCAGCAGACCAGGGCGGTGCTGAGCCCGAAATCGCTCATCAAGTTCCTGGACGAGAAGATCAAGACGCTCGGCACGGCCGCCTGCCCGCCCTATCACCTGGCGATCGTCATCGGCGGCACCTCGGCCGAGTTGAACCTCAAGACCGTGAAGCTCGCCTCCTGCCGCTATCTCGACACCCTGCCGGCCAAGGGCAACAAGTTCGGCCAGGCCTATCGCGACCGCGATTTCGAGCAGGAGGTGTTGCAGCTGACGCGCGGCATGGGCATCGGCGCGCAATTCGGCGGCAAGTATTTCTGCCACGACGTGCGGGTGATCCGGCTCCCCCGGCACGGGGCGAGCGTGCCCATCGGCCTCGGCGTCTCCTGTTCCGCCGACCGACAGGTCCTGGGCAAGATTTCGCGCGACGGCGTGTTCCTGGAGCAGCTCGAGACCAACCCGGCGCAGTACCTGCCCGAAATCGACGAGGAGAAACTGGGCGGCGACGTCGTCCGGATCGACCTCAAGCAGCCGATGTCGGAAATCCGCAAGCTCCTGTCGCGCCACCCGATCAAGACGCGGCTTGCGCTCAACGGCACGCTCATCGTCGCGCGCGACATCGCCCATGCCAAGCTCAAGGACCGGCTCGACGGCGGCCAGGGCCTGCCGCAATACGTCAAGGACCACCCGATCTACTATGCCGGCCCGGCCAAGACCCCGCAGGGCTTCGCCTCGGGCTCCTTCGGCCCGACCACGGCGGGACGCATGGATGCCTATGTCGACCAGTTCATGGCGGCGGGCGGCAGTTTCGTGACCCTGGCCAAGGGCAATCGCGGCGCGGAAGTGCGCGAGGCCTGCAAGAAATACGGCGGCTTCTACTTGGGCTCGGTCGGCGGCCCGGCGGCGCGTCTAGCGCAGGATTGCATCAAGAAGGTCGAGGTGGTGGAATACCCCGAACTCGGCATGGAAGCGGTGTGGCGGATCGAGGTGGTGGATTTCCCCGCCTTCATCGTCATCGACGACAAGGGCAACGACTTCTTCGCCAAGCTGGTTTGAAGCGCGGGTTGCTGAACAAGAACCAAGGAAACGCGTGGCAGAGACCATCGACCTCGCGGCCCTGATCCGGGGCGAAAAGGCGCCGTGGGACGCCTTCGTGCGGCGCTATGCCGGGCTGATTCTCTCCGCCGTGCGCAGCCAGTCGCGCGACGGCGCCGACATCGACGATCTGATGCAGGAGGTCTTCCTGCGCCTGTGCAAGGACGGCTTCCGGCTCCTGAAGACCTATGACGCGACGCGCGCCGGGCTTTCGACCTGGCTCACCATCGTCGCGCGTTCGACCGCGCGCGACGTGCTGCGCCGCCGCCAGCCCCAGACCACGCCCTACGAGGCGGTGCCCGAATCGGCGCTGGCGGTCGATCCGCCGACGCATGAACACATCAAGCTGCCGGACGAGCTGCTGTCGCCGCGCCAGAAGCTGGTGCTGGCCATGCTGTACGAGCGCGACATGGACGTAACCGAGGTGGCCAAGTCCCTGGGGGTCGATCCCCAGACGGTGCGCAGCACCCACCACAAGGCCATGCTCAAGCTCAGGAGCCATTTCGCCATCGACGACACCGGCAAGGCCGTGGGAGATAAAACCGGCTGAAACGGGGATGGATAAGGGGTTTTATGCCTAAATTAGGGAAGCGGAGATGACCTATGAGTGAATCGGGGGACGATAACCGGGCCGAGGAAGCCGCGTTGTGGCGGCGATTCCGCGCGCTTGAACGGAAATCCGGATTGAAGGTCAGGGAGTTAGGCGATCCCTTGACGCTGGCCGCCTATGCCGAGGGCCGGCTCGGGACCAAGGCCGCGGAAGCGGTCGAAGGCTTCCTGGCGGCCAAGCCCGAGATCATCGGCGATATCCTGGCGGCGCGGGCCGCGGTGCAAGCCTCGGCGCCGGTGGCGTCCGAGGCCATGATCGCCCGGGCCGCCGATCTCGTGGCTCCCCGGGCGGCGAAAGCCTTCGAACGGCGCGTCGTGCCCTTCCGTCCCGCTCCGGCGCAAACCGCGGGTTGGCGCGTAACCGTGTCGCGCTTCGCCATCGCGGCGAGCCTGGTCGTCACCGGCCTGGTCGGCTTCGCGCTCGGCAGCGACACCTACGGCAATTTTGCGCAATCGCGCGTCGAAACCTCCGCCCCCGACCTGTTCGACCAGCCCGCGGGCTTCCTTAGCGGCGAGGATTCAAGCTCGTGACCGGCATCGACCCCTCTGGCCGTCCCGCCGGCGGGCGCGGACGGTTTCTCCTGGTTGCGTTTGCGCTGTCGCTCACCCTTAACATCTTCTTCGTCGCCGGGTTGGTCTGGACCCGGACCATGAATCATCCGGCGCCGCCGCCGGCGGCGGCCGAACGCTTCGAACAGATCGCCAAGGACATCAACCTGACCGGCGATCAGCTCGCCGCCTTCAACCAATTCGAACAAGCGTTCCGCGAGCGCCAGCGTCAGCTGCGCGATCAGAATCGGCCGATCTTCGAGGTGGTATGGAGCGAACTGGTGAAACCGCAACCCGACCAGGACAAGATATCCAGCCTGATCGCGCAGGCCGGCGAGAACCGCCGCGCCGCGCAAAAGGACAATACCGCGGCGCTGATAACCTTCCTGGCGGCGCTGCCGCCCGAACAACGCGCCCGGTTCGCCGACCTTGCCCAGCAGCGCCGCCGATAGGCGGCCGATTGATTTCGGCAAAGGGGCGGATTCCGCGAAGATGACCGAACCGCGCAAGCGCTCGATCCGGATATCCGGCCACGCCACCAGCCTGACGCTGGAGGAACCGTTCTGGCACGATCTGCGGACCCTGGCGAAAAAGCGCAAGCTCTCGCTCAACGCGCTGGTGGGCGGGATCGACGCCGGCCGCGGCGGCAATCTGTCGAGCGCTCTGCGCCTCTTCATCCGCGATTGCTACCGCAGCGGCGAGTTGGGACCGCATGGCTGAGCCGGTCAATCTCAACCGTTTCCGCAAGGCGCGAAAGCGCGCGGAAGAAACCAAACGGGCGGCGGAAAACCGCGTCGCCTTCGGCCGCCCCAAGGCCGAACGCGACAAGGATCGCGGCGAGGCCCGAAAAACCGACCGGGATCTCGACGGCAAGAAACTCGACTAGCTGCGCAGGATCTTGCCCGGATTCATGATGTTGTCGGGGTCGAGCGCGCGCTTGATCGCCCGCATCACCGACAGCGCTTCGCCGTGTTCGGCGATCAGGAATTCGGTCTTGCCGTAGCCGACCCCGTGCTCGCCGGTGCAGGTGCCGTCCATGGCGATGGCGCGCGCCACCATGCGGGCATTGACCTTCTTCGCCTGTTCGAATTCCGCCGGGTTCTTGGGATCGAGCAGGAAGACGAGGTGAAAATTGCCGTCGCCGGCATGGCCGACGATCGGCGCCAACAGCCCGGATTGGGCCAAATCCCGCTCGGTTTCGGATATGCATTGCGGCAGCTTGGAGATCGGCACGCACACATCGGTGGCCCAGCCCTCGCAGCCCGGCCGCAGGGCGAGAACGGCGAAATAGGCGTCGTGACGCGCCTGCCACAACCGGTTGCGCTCCTCGTGGCCGGCGGCCCAGCGAAACTCGCTGCCGCCGTGCTCGGATGCGAAGTCGCGCACCTGTCCGACCTGCTCCTCGACGCCGCGCTCGGTGCCGTGGAATTCGAACATCAGGGTCGGCGCCACCTTGTGGTCGAGCTTGGAATAGCGGTTGACCGCATCCATGGTCACCGCGTCGATCAATTCGATGCGCGCCACCGGCACGCCGGCCTGGATGGTCGCCACCACCGTTTCGACCGCGGCATCGACGTCGGGAAAGGCGCAAACGGCGGCGCGGATCGCCTCGGGTATGCCGTAGAGCCTGAGGCTCACTTCGGTGATAACGCCCAGCGTCCCCTCCGAGCCGACGAACAGCCGGGTCAGATCGTAGCCCGCGGCCGATTTCCGCGCGCGGCGCGATGTCCGGATGATCCGGCCGTCGGCCAGCACCACGGTCAGCGACAGCACGTTCTCGCGCATGGTGCCGTAGCGCACGGCGTTGGTGCCCGAGGCGCGCGTCGCCGCCATGCCGCCGAGCGAGGCGTCCGCGCCCGGATCGATCGGAAAGAACAGCCCGGTGTCGCGCAGATGCTGGTTCAATTGCTTGCGGGTGACGCCGGCCTCGACCGTGCAGTCGAGATCCTCGGCCGAAACCCGCAGGATCTTGTTCATGCGCGAGAGATCGATGGTGACGCCGCCTTCGAGCGCGGCGATGTTGCCTTCAAGCCCGGTTCCGGTGCCGAAGGGGATGATCGGCACCTTGGCGGCGGCGCAGAGCTTCACCGCCTCGGCAACCTCCGCGGTGGTTTCGGCGAACACCACCGCATCGGGCGGCATGTTGGGATGATAGGAGGCATCCTTGCCGTGATGCTCGCGCACCGCCAACGCCGTGGAGTACCGCTCGCCGAAGCGCGCCTTCAGCGCCGCGTTCAAATCACTCGGTAGCGCCTTGCGGCGCGGCGATGCCAAGGCCATGAACTTCCCCGGGCTCAAAGAGATTGCCGGCGTCACTCCCGCCGGGCATCCCAAGTCTGCCACGGAACCCCGTGCCAAAGAAAGCGGCCCGGGCTTACGCCCGGGCCGTATGCTCGAAGCTTATGCGTAAAGCCGGTTACATGCCGCCGCTGACGGCGATCGTGGCGCGCCGGTTGCGCGGCTCTTTCACGCCATCGGGCGTCGGCACGGCCAGGTTGGTCTTGCCGTACCAAGCGGTGGTGATCGCGGCGGCGGGTACGCCGTCCTTGATCAGCGCGGCGCGCACGGTGTCGGCGCGGCGATGCGACAGGCCCATGTTGTAGGCCGCCGTGCCGGAGGTGTCGGTGTAGCCTGCGACCGCGACCTTGAGCGAGCCGGTCTTCTTGTAATAGGCGGCCGCGTTGTCGACCACCTTCTGGCCGTCCCCGGTCAGGTCCGATTTATTGAAGTTGAAATAGACGACGAAGGTCTGCGCCATCATCGGCATCGGGCCGGCATTGGTCAATTGCAGATAGGCGAGGCCGATGGTCCCGCCGATGCCGACCTCCTGCACGCCGAGACCCACCGGAACCAGTTCGAAGCCGTTACCGGCGCCGGCAAGACCGGCTTGAACCGCCGGGCCGGCAAGCAGGGTCGCCGAGCCTCTGACGCCGACATAATTGCCGATCAGGGTAGGGTGACGTGCTGGCGCCGCCCCACACCCAGTAAGCCATGGACCTCTTCTGGGCAAATTCGAGGTCGACGCCGAGCAGGACGCCCATGGTGCCGGTGTAGGTCTGCGAGAGTGCCGACGCCGGCATAGGTGGCAGGTGACGGGCTCGCTTGAGAACAGGACATAGGTCACGCCGGGACCGGTTTGGTTACAGGTCAGCACGCCGTCGAGATAGCCGTCGGCCTTGGCCTGCCCGCCGACGGCGAACAACATGGCGATCGCTACCGCGAGTGACATGAGAAGCTTTTTCATTGCCTGGGACTCCCCCTTATTTGTGAATATGCAAAACCGATCCAAGGGTGCGATCCCTCGCCCCTATTTGAATTCATGTTATATCGCCGCCGCCCCGTTTTGGAATAGGCCAATAATCCCCAAATCCGAAGCCAGTTTTCCATTGTGGTGAATTGGCAACAGGTTTAACGGGGAATTTATCCACAGGCCGAATCTAGCCCGCGGCCCGTTTTCGCCCCGATTCCCGCATGCCCAGCGCGTTCATATAGGTGTCAAGCAGCGCCTGTTTTTCGTCCCGGTCGTCCTGGTCCATTTTGCGGATGCGAACGATCTGCCGCATGGTCGGCAGGTCGAATCCGGCGCTTTTGGCCTCGGAATAGACCTCCTTGATATCCTCGCCGAGGGCGCGTCTTTCCTCTTCCAGCCGCTCGATTCGCTCGATGAAAGACCGCAGACGCTCTCCGGCGATGCCGCCGACATCCGGCATGATTTCCCCCGTTCTTCGATGTTGTTTCTAGTGCTTGTGGGCGGCGGCCGACTTGGCCTTCTGCTCCGGCGTCGCCTCTTTCTGGTACTTCGCCTTCCATTCCTCGTAGGGCATGCCGTAGACGATCTGGCGCGCCTCGGGATCGGAGAGCTTCACGCCCTTTTTCTCGGCCGCTTCGCGATACCAGCGCGACAGGCAATTGCGGCAAAAACCGGCCAGATTCATCATGTCGATGTTCTGCACGTCGGTTCTTTCCCGCAGGTGTGAAACCAGCGTGCGGAAGGCGGCGGCTTCGAGTTCGATACGGGTGCGGTCGTCCATCGGGACATCTCCCTTCGAGGGCATGTTTCCATTGTGGGGCGGCGGGGTCATTTTTGCCAGAGGCGATAAATCGAATCGTCGTCCAGGATCGGCCGCAAAACCCTGGCCAGAAGTCCGGCCCATTGCCGCGCGCCGGCATCCTCGGCGATCAGATCCTGCCGTATCTCGAGGGCGACATGGGGCAGACCGCGATCCCAAGCATGATGCCGCATGGTGTATCCCACCGGCTCCCGCGCCGAATAGGGCTGGTTGTCGCCGACGATCAGCCCCGCCTCGCCGTTGAGCGCCGCCAGCAGCGGCAAGGCGACCCGCCCGTCGTCGTCCCACAACACGCCGATATGCCAGGGCCGCGCTTGGCCGTTCATGCTGGGCGTGAAACTGTGCACGCCGATCAGCGCGGGGAAAACCCCGCTTCCCAGCGATGCGGCGATCCAGGCGGAAACCGCCGCGTGATAGGGCTCGAAGAGATGCCGGCGCCGCGCCAGGCGCGCGGCGGCGTCGAGATCGCGATTGCCGGGAATGGCGACGCCGTCGCTCGTTTGCGGGATCGAGCTCGGATCGTCCGGATCGCGATTGCAATCGATCACCAGCCGCGAATAGCCGCACAACACCGCTGGCAGTCCGAGGGCTTGCGCCAGAAGCCTGGTGACGGCGCCGGCGCCGATATCCCAGCCGATATGCTGCGACAGATCCTGCGTCGTCGAGACCGAGCCGGTTCAAGGCCCGCGGCACGAGCCTGCTGGCGTGATCGCAAACCAGCAGAACGCGGGCGCCGTTTCGGCCCGGAGATCGCTCGAAAGCGGGTTTCTCGCCGCGGGCAAGCAAAGGAGCGGTTTCGGTCATGGAAGGGTGCTAATCGAGCGGAGTTGAGAACGAACCGGCCGTCATCCTATCCTGTCGCGCGAGAGGTTAAAGACCCAAGGTGAAGTCCCGCCCTATCCGTCCCCGCGATTTGCTGCGCGGCCTTCTGGACGCCGCGCTCAAAGCGGCCGATGCCGGGCGCGTATTGGAGCATTTCCTGCCCAAGCCGCCAAGGGGCCGTACCCTGGTGGTGGGCGCCGGCAAGGCGGCGGCGGCGATGGCGCGGGCGGTCGAGGCGCATTGGCGCGCGCCGCTTTCGGGCATCGTGGTGACGCGCTACGGCCACGGCCTGCCCCTGAAGCGCATCGAGGTGGTGGAGGCGAGCCATCCGGTGCCCGACGCGGCCGGAGAAAAAGCCGCGTCGCGCATCCTGGACAGCGTCGGGAACCTTTCGCCCGACGATCTGGTGCTGTGCCTGATGTCGGGCGGGGCGTCCGCGCTGCTCGCCTTGCCGGCCGACGGCATCTCGCTCGACGACAAACGCGCGGTCACCCGCGCGCTGTTGAAATGCGGCGCCACCATCTCCGAGATCAATTGCGTCCGGAAACATCTCTCCGCCATCAAGGGCGGGCGTCTGGCCGCGGCATCGTTCCCGGCGCGTGTGGTGACGCTCGCGATTTCCGACGTGCCGGGCGACGATCCCGCCGTGATCGGCTCGGGCCCGACCGTGCCCGATCCTTCGACCTTCGCCGAGGCCCGCGCCATTCTGGCGAAATATGCGATCGCGCCGCCGCTGGCGATCGCATCGCGGCTGGAGCGGGCCGACGATGAAACCCCGAAGCCGGGCGATCCGCGCCTGGCGCGCTCGCGCTTTCATCTCATCGCCACGCCACAGATCTCGCTCGAAGCCGCGGCGGCATTCGCGAGCCAACGCGGCATAACGCCGATCATCCTCGGCGACGCCATCGAGGGCGAGGCGCGCGAGGTGGCGCTCGTGCATGCCGGCATGGCCCGCGCCTTGGCCCAAGGGCGTTTCCGCGTCGCCGGCAAAGCGCCGACGCTTCCCGCCGTGTTGCTGTCGGGCGGCGAGACCACGGTGACGGTCAAGGGCAACGGGCGCGGCGGACGTAACGCCGAATTCCTGCTGGCGCTCGCGCTCGATTTGAAGGGTCATCCGCAAATCCACGCCCTTGCCTGCGACACCGACGGCATCGACGGCAGCGAGGACAATGCCGGCGCGATCTGCGGTCCCGACAGTCTGGCGCGCGCGGCCAAGCGGGGGGTCGATCTCAAGGCCAAGCTTGCCGCCAACGACGCCTGGGGCGCGTTCGACGCGCTCGATGACCTGATCGTGACGGGCCCCACCCGCACGAATGTGAACGACTTCCGCGCCGTCCTGGTGCTAAAACCCATGACCACAGGATCAAGAAAAGATGCGACGCCGAAGAAGCGCCAAGATCGTCGCCACGCTCGGGCCGGCCAGCGCCACGCCCGATAAGATCGCCGCCCTGTTCGAGGCCGGGGTCGACGTCTTCCGTCTCAATTTCAGCCATGGCGAGCAGGCGGAACACCGCGCGCGGCTCGACGCCATCCGCGCGTTGGAAAAGAAGGTGGGCCGGCCCATCGGCGTGATGGCCGATTTGCAGGGCCCGAAGCTGCGCGTCGGGACCTTCGCCGGCGGTAAGGCGAAGCTCGTCCCGGGCGCGGGATTCCGGCTCGATCTCGACAAGGCGCCGGGCAACGCGTCCCGCGCTAACCTGCCGCATCCCGAAATCTTCGCGGCGATCGCGCCGGGCACCGAGCTGCTGCTCGACGACGGCAACATCCGCCTCAAGGTCGAGAAATCCGGCAAGGATTTCGCCGAAACCAAGGTCTTGGCCGGCGGCGAGCTTTCCGACCGCAAGGGCGTCAACGTGCCGAACGCGATGCTGGCGGTGTCGGCGCTGACGCCCAAGGACCGCTCCGATCTCGACTTCGCGCTCAAGATCGGCGTCGATTGGGTGGCGTTGTCCTTCGTGCAGCGGCCCGAGGACGTGGCCGAGGCGCGCAAGCTCATTTCCGGCCGCGCCGGCATCCTGGTGAAGCTGGAAAAGCCCGCCGCCATCGGCAAGCTCGACGAAATCATCGAGCTGTCCGAGGCGGTGATGGTGGCGCGCGGCGATCTCGGCGTCGAGATGCCCCCTGAAGATGTCCCTCCCCTTCAACGCCGCATCGTCCATGCCTGCCGCATCGCCGGCAAGCCGGTGGTGGTGGCGACGCAGATGCTGGAATCGATGCTGCGCGCGCCGGTGCCGACCCGCGCCGAGGCTTCCGACGTCGCCACCGCGGTTTACGAGGGCGCGGACGCGGTGATGCTCTCGGCCGAAACCGCGGTGGGTTCCTATCCGGTCGAGGCCGTCACCATGATGGACCGCATCATCAGCCGCGTGCAGATCGATCCGGTCTATTTCGGCATGTTGCATTCGGAAATGGCGATGCCGGAGCACACCTCGTCCGACGCCATCAGCGCCGCCGCCTGCCAGGTGGCGCACACCATCGGCGCCGTGGCGATCGCCTCCTACACCACCTCGGGCGCGACCGCCTTGCGCGCCGCGCGCGAGCGCCCGGAAGTGCCGATCATCGCCCTCACCTCCAATCTGCAGACGGCGCGCAAACTCGCCCTCGCCTGGGGGCTGCATTGCGTCCACACCTCGGATGTCAGCAATTTCACCGACATGGTGCGGAAGGCGACGCTCACCGCGCGCCAGGAAGGCTTCGCGAAAAAAGGCGACCGCGTGGTGATCACCGCCGGCGTGCCCTTCGGCACGCCCGGCGCCACCAACGTGCTGCGCATCGCCTGGGTGGAGAACTAGGGCGCGGGACTTAAGGCGCTTGCGCCTGGAGCTTGTAGCCGTAATCGGTGAGACAGCGGTCGAGCGCCGCCTTCGGATCGGAAGGCGGCGGCGGGGCGCTCGGCGCCTTACCCGGCGAAGCCCCGGTGGCGGCGCCGATCGTGCCGCCGGCCGCCGCGCCCGATATCGCGCCGGTGCTTTCCGCCAAGCCCAGATTCGTCGCGGCGCCGGTAAAGAGAAATCCGGCCATGGGCGCGGCGGCCACGCCAACGCTGGCGAGGATCACCGTATCCGCGAACATCGGGCCGCCGGCGAAGCTTTGCCCCGTCTGAAAGCCTGGCCCCGTCTTGGTGCGGCAGGCGGCGAGATCGTCGTGATAGACATCGGGATTGACGCCGGTCATGTCGACCGCCGGCCGATAGGCCGGGGCGCAGCCGGAAGCGGCGAAGCAAAGCGCGAACAGGGCGAAGCGGCGCATGAAAACCCTCTCCGTCCATTATAGGACGGATGGGGCGGCGCGCGTCAGGCCCGGATGATGCCGTCGAAGGGCTTGAGTTCGGCCGTGCCGGGGAAGACGCGGCTGCCCAGCGCGCCCGGCTCGATGCCGAGATGGTCGCGCAGGATGCCCTTCATCACCGTGCGGCTGTCGACCGCGACGCGCAGATCGCGGTCCTCTTCGAGACGATCGAGCCCCGGCCAATCGCCGGCGACGCGCCCGCCCTTCACCCGCCCGCCCATCACGAACATCGCCGAGGCGGTGCCGTGATCGGTGCCGTTATTGCCGTTGACCGCGACGGTGCGGCCGAATTCGGTGACCGTGACCAGTACGGTTTCCTTCCAGGCCGGGCCCATGGCCTGGGCCATGGCGTCGATGCCGTCGGCGAATCCGGCGAAATTCTGCGCCAGCCTGCCGTTCTCGGCGCCCTGGTTTACATGCGTGTCCCAGCCGCCCATGTCGAGCGCGGCGATGCGCGGACCCTGCGGCGCCGCCAGTAGTTTCCCCGCCGCCTCGGCCAGCGGCTTGAAGGCGTTGGGGCCGAAACCCATGCCCCCCTTGCCCATGTCGTCGCCCAGCACCGTGCTCGAAAAATTCTGCGCCTTGATGCCTTCCTTGAGCACCGGGCCCAACAGCGGATCCTTGGCGTAAAGCGGCCCAAGCGCGGCGATGAAATCGCCGTCGGCGGCATGGAAGCCTTCCGGTTCCCAGGACGCGACCTCGACCCGGCCGCGCAGCACCAGCGGCACGGAGCCGCCCACCGCCAGGCCGAGCCGCGCATTGCCCGTCTGCAACAAGGACAAGGCGCGGTTGAGCCAGCCGTCGCTTTGCCCGTGCTTCTCCGCCAAGCCGCTTTCCATCAAATCCTGGGCGTCGAAATGCGAGCGCGTGTGATAGCCGTTGCCCGAGGCGTGGACGATCAGCAACTCGCCGTTGCGGTAATAAGGCGAGAGCGGCGCCAGGGACGGATGCAGGGCGAAGAAATTGTCGAGCGCGAGCGCGCCGCCCGCCTCGCCCGGCGGCTTCAGCGCGATCGAACCGCGCTTCTCGGCATAAAGCCGGTCGCCCACCGGCGCCACCGCGGCCATCCCGTCCATCGCGCCGCGCAACAGCACCACCACCAGGCGCCGGTCGCCGGGCACGGCGGCGAACACCGCGCCCGGCAGATTGGCCAGCGCGAAGGCGCCGCTCGAGCCGGCCAGCAGGGCCAGGAAATCGCGGCGGGAAGCATCGCAGCAGGACATGGGCGTTACCTTCTTTGAAACTCGGGCGAAGCGAACAGCAACGCCAGCCCGTCGCGGCGCGACGGCGCGCGGCGGATCGCCTGCAAGGTGTCGTCGTGCAACGCCTCGCCCAGGCTGGCATCGGCGATTTCGACCGGATCGGGCGGATCGGGCAGGCGGTTGGCGAAAGTTTCGCACCACTCGGCGCGGCGCAGCACCGATTCGGGCGAGACCCAGGACGCCGCGTCGTCGGGCCAGCCGGCGGGCGACGGCGCGTAGAACGGCAGCTGATTGAGTTCCTTGAGGCTCTGCGCCAGCATCGGCGCGGGCGGCGTGAAGCCCGAAGCCCGGCAGGCGGCGATCACCAGATCGTCGGGCGTGCGGAACTTGTCGAACGGCTTGGCCCAGACAGCGTCGGAATTGATCACCGCCGCGGTCACCGCCTTCAGATCGCCGCCGGTCGCGCTGAACACCGCGGCGATATGCGCGACTGTCTCGGGCGGCGGATCGTCGGCGATGAAGTGGCGGGCGAGCTTGGCGGCGACGTGGCGCGCGGTCGCGGGATGGGATGCCAGATCGCGTAACGCCGCGACGCCCTCGGCATAACCCCTATCGTCATAGGTCCGGCCGAGCAGCCGCTTCGCGCCCGGCTCGTGCAGCTGCGGATAGAATTCGAATTCGCCGGCGTCGCGGCTGGCGAGCCGCGCCACCGACCAGCCGGTGAGGATGCGGGCCAGCGCCTCGACGTCCTGCTGGGTATAGCCGCCGTCGACGCCGAGCGTGTGCAGTTCCAAAATCTCGCGGCCCAGATTCTCGTTGATGCCCTTGCCGCGCCGCACCCCCGCCATGGATTCGGGGCCGACCGATTGCGCGTTGTCGAGATAGAGCAGCATCGCCGGGTGGCGCTCGGCCGCCAGCAGCATGTCGGCGAAACGCCCGGTGACATGCGGACGGATCGCCTCGCGCTCGAAGGCGGCGGCGAAGCCCCTGACGAAGGGCCGGAAGCCCGAGACGGTAAAATGGTTGCTCCAGAAATGCGTCAGGCGTTCCAACAGCGGCGCGTCGGTTTCCGCCGCGGCGCGGATGCGCGCCTCGATCTCGGCGAAATAGACCGCCTTGATCTGCTCGTTCGCCTCTTTCCGGCCGCCCTGGTCCTTGTCGCGGCGTTGCTCGAGCATCTGCGCCACCATGCGCGAGGCAGGCGGCAGATCGGCCGGCAATGAGGCCGGCGCGGCCCGAAGCTGTCCGAGCGCCCAGCCGCGCGGGTCGGAGGATACCCGGTCGAGTTCGCCCGGCCGGGCGGCAAAGCCGAAACGGGTGACGGCCAGGACGGCGTTCATCGCGGCGGGAGCGGTCATGATGGCATGAGATGATAGGCCCCAAGCGCTTAATACATCCCTCTTTCCTTGGGCTTGCGCCGCGACCTGTGCTACATCCCGCGCGCGTCTTCGGTTAACCGAATTTCACGAAACCCCCTTCGCCCGAGCTTCCCCGAGCCTGATGGACCTTTCGATCGTCATTCCCGTCCGCAACGAAGCGTCGAACATCGCGCCCCTGGTGGCCGAGATTCGCGCAAGCCTCGACGCCAAGCTCGATTACGAAATCGTCTATGTCGATGACGGCAGCACCGATGCGACGGCCGCGGAGATCAAGGCGCTGAAACGGGGATTCGCCCGTCTGCGCCTGCTGCGCCATGCCAAGCGCGCCGGGCAAAGCGCCGCCATCAACAGCGGCGTCAAGGCGGCGCGGGCGGCCTGGATCGCCACGCTCGACGGCGACGGCCAGAACGATCCCGCCGACATTCCGCGTCTGTGGGAGATCGCGCGGCAAACGGATGCCAAGGAAAAGCTGCTGATCGCCGGCTTCCGGCAGAAGCGGCGCGACAGCCTGGTCAAGCGCCTTGCCTCGCGCATCGCCAATTCCGTGCGCGCGTCGCTTCTGGGCGACGGGACGCCGGATACCGGCTGCGGGCTGAAACTGTTCCGGCGCGACTTGTACCTGGATTTGCCGTTCTTCGATCACAATCACCGCTTTCTGCCGGCGCTGGTGTTGCGCCAAGGCGGCCGCGTGGCGTCGGTCGAGGTCAATCACCGGCCGCGCGAGCGCGGGATTTCCAACTACCATGTGTTCGACCGGCTGTGGGTCGGGATATCCGACATTGCCGGCGTGTTGTGGTTGAATCGACGCGCCAGCAATCCCGAGATTTCCGAGGAATGAAAAAGCGCACCCTGCAAGCGGCCGAGGCGTCGCTCGACCGGCTGCGTATCGCCGGCCGCGCCGTGGTGATGTTGCTGATCGCGTGCGGCCTGGCCTGGGCCTGGAGCGCTCGCGGTTCGCTCGATCCCGCCTCGATCAAGGAAACCATCGCGAATTATCCGGCGGCGCCGCTGGTTTTCCTGTTCGCGCATCTGCTGGCGAGCCTGCTGTTCATCCCGCGCACCGTGCTGGCGGTGGCGGCGGGGCTGCTGTTCGGCGTGTGGATGGGAACGCTGTGGGCGGCGCTCGGGAGCGTGCTGGGCGCGGTCGCCGGATTCTGGATCGCGCGTTACGTCAATGGCGGTTTCATCGAGCTCGAAAAACTGCCCCGGCTTGGGCCCATACTGCTCAAGGCGGAACGCGGCGGCTGGCGCGCGGTGGCGGCATTGCGGCTCATCCCGATCGTGCCGCACAGCCTCGCCAATTACGCGCTGGGCCTGACCAAGCTGCCGGTCGGGCCTTATGCCTTGGGCTCGTTCCTCGGCCAATTGCCCATGACCGTGGCCTATGTCGATTTCGGCGCGGCCGGCGGCCGGCTGATGGCGGGACAGGCGAACTGGATCGGGCCGATCGCGGTGGGGGTGGTGGCGCTGGCGCTGTCGATCCTGCTACCGCGGCTGTGGAAGCGCTAGCCTAGCGCCGCCGGCTTCGGCCCGCCGGCGGCCGAACCGCCTGCCAGAGACCGCGCAGCAGCGGCAACGCGAGCAGAAGACCGGCGAATTGGGCGAGAATGAATTCCGGCGCGTCGACCGGCCTTATCCCGGCGAAGCTGTCGGTCAGCGCGCGGGCGATGGTCACCGCCGGATTGGCGAAGGACGTCGAGGAGGTGAACCAGTACGCGCCGGTGATATAGGCTCCGACCGCGAAGGCGGTGACCGGAGCGCGATGGGCGCGGCAGCCCCAGATGACCGCGAGCAGGCCGAAAGTCGCAATGACCTCGCCGAGCCATTGCCCGGGGCCGGTCCTGACGCGCTGGCCGAATTCGATCACCGGCATTTCGAACATGAGATGGGTGAGCCAGACGCCGGTCACGCCGCCGGCAATTTGCGCCGGGATATAGGCAAAGGCGGTTCGCCAGGAAAAACCGTCGATCAGACAGGCGGCGAGCGTCACCACCGGGTTCATATGCGCGCCTGAAAAGGGGCCGAAGGCCAGGATCAACGCCACCAGCGCGCCGCCGGTCGCGATCGCATTGGCGAGCAGCGCCAACGCCATGTTCCCGCCGCTCAAGCGCTCGGCCATGATGCCGGAGCCGACCACGGCGATGAGCAGGAAAGCCGTCGCGACGAATTCGACGATTGCTTCGCGCGTCACGGCCGCCGGAAATCCGGCGGTCACGATGCCGCGTCTTCGGCCGCGTCGGAACGCAGCAATCCGATCTTGTCGACCTCGCGCTTCAAGGCCATGCGTTCGAGCTTGTCGAAGGGCAGCGACATGAACAGCTTGATGCGCGCGTCGAGCCGGCTGAAGGCGTCGCGGAAGGCGGTGGTTTTCTCCGCGTCCGAGCCTTTGACGGAAGCCGGATCGGGCACGCCCCAATGCGCCGTCATCGGCTGTCCGGGCCAGATCGGGCAGGTCTCGGCCGCCGCCTGGTCGCACACCGTGAAGACGAAATCCATCTTAGGCGAATCGGGCTCGGCGAATTCGCTCCAGCTTTTGGAGCGCAGGCCTTCGGTAGGCAATTTCATGCCGCGCAGCAATTCGAGCGTCAGCGGATGGACATCGCCCTTGGGTTGGCTGCCCGCGCTGAAGCCGCGGAAGCGGCCCTTGCCCCAATGATTGAGCAAGACCTCGCCCATGATGCTGCGCGCCGAATTGCCGGTGCACAGGAACAGGACGTTGTAGGGACGGCTCGGCATCATGCCGCCCTCGCCTTTCTGCGCGGCCGGGCTGGGTTCGACATTCTGCCTGCCGCGGGCTTGCACTGTTCCGCGCGGCCTTGGCAGCAGTTTTCGGTCAGGTAACCGAGCAGCACGTTCATGGTGTCGAACCGCGCGGCGTAAATCATCGAGCGGCCCTCGCGCCGGACGGTGACGAGTCCGGCCTCGCGCAGGCGATCCAAATGGAAGGTCAAGGTGTTGGGCGGCAGTCCAAGCGCGTCGGAAACCTGTCCCGCCGGCATCCCGCCGGGCCCGGCCTGGACCAGAAGGCGGTACGCATCGAGACGATTGTCCTGGGCGAGCGCGGCCAAGGCCGCAACGGCGTCGTGCTTTTTCATATTTCTATGAATATGGAACTATAACGCCGGCGTCAAGAAATACTTCGATAATTGCTGAAATAAGACTGTCGCCCGCTTGGGGCGTTAGCCCAGCGCCGCCGGCTTCGGGCCGCCGGTGGCCCAGTCGAGCAGCTCGACCGTGTGCACCACCGGAAGCCCGATCCCTCCCCCGATCTGCATGATGCAGCCGATATTGCCGGCGGCCACGATCTCCGGGTTCAGGCTCTCGATGTTGCGGATTTTGCGGCCGAGCAGGGCGTTGGCGATTTCCGGCTGCAGCATGTTGTAGGTCCCGGCCGAGCCGCAGCAGATATGGCCTTCGGGCACGTCCAGCACCTTGAACCCGGCCTTGGCGAGGAGGGTCTTGGGCTGGGCGGTGACGCGCTGGCCGTGCTGCAGCGAGCAGGCCGCGTGATAGGCGACGCGCTGGCCGGTGGCGAGCGTCGCGGGCTTGAGGCCGATGCCGGTCAAAAACTCGCTCACGTCCTGGGTCAGGGCGCTGATCTTCGCCGCCTTGGCGGCGTAAGCCCTGTCCTCGCGCAGCATGAAGCCGTAATCCTTGACCGTGGTGCCGCAGCCCGAGGCGTTGATGACGATGGCGTCGAGCCCGTCCCGTTCGAGTTCGCGGGTCCAGGCATCGACATTGGCCCGGACGAAATCCAGCGAATCGCGCCCCATGTGATGGACGATCCCGCCGCAACAGCCCGAGCCCTCGGCCACCACCACCTCGCAGCCGTGGCGGGTCAACAGCCGCATGGTGGCGTCGTCGATCGCCGGCGACAGCACCTTCTGCACGCAGCCGGCGAGCAGCGCCACGCGCTTGACGCGCTTGCCTTCGGCGGGGAAGACGCGGGGCCGGCCGACGATGCCGCGCGGCGGCTGATGGCGGGGCACGAGATTGACCATCGCCTTGAGTTTCCTCGGCAACAGAAAGGCCAACGGCCGCGCCAGACGTCCCGCCTGGAGCATCCGGCGGAAGCGTTCGGGATAGGGCATCGCCCGGGCCAGGGCTTCGCGCAAGCTCCGCGCGAACAGCGGACGCTTAAAGGTCCGCGCGACATGGGCGCGGCCCTGATCGATCAGATGCATGTAATGCACGCCCGAGGGGCAGGTCGTCATGCAGGAGAGGCAGGACAGGCAGCGGTCGATATGCCTCGCCACCAGGGCCGTGGCCGGCTTGTTGTTCTCCAGCATGTCCCTGATGAGATAGACGCGGCCGCGCGGGCCGTCGAGCTCGTCGCCCAGCAGCAGATAGGTCGGGCAGGTGGCGTTGCAGAAGCCGCAATGGACGCAAGCGCGCAGGATCTTGTTCGCCTCGTCGAGGTCGGGATCGGCCAGCTGCGCGAGCGTGAAATGGGTTTGCATGGGCGGGATCAGATCTCGGGATAAAGCCGGCCGCGATTGAGCACGCGCTTCGGGTCGAAGCCGTCCTTGATGCGCGCCGCCAGGGAAGCGAGGGCGGGCGCGAGCGGCTGGAACACCGGCACCGAATTCCGCAACGCGGCGCTGCCGCGAATCAGGGTCGCATGGCCCTGGTCTTGCGCCAGGCATGCGCGGATATCCTGGGCGCCGCCATCCTCCCCGCCCTTGACCGAGAGCCAGACCAGCCCGCCGCCCCAATCCAGGAAATACTTGAAGTCGAGCGCGCGGCCGAGCTGCGCGAGGAAGGCGGGCGCGGTGGCCGGCGCCACCGAAACGCGCCACACCGCGCTTTCCTTGTCCCCGGCGAGCGGCGTCCCATCGCCGAGCCCGGTCCACAATTTCACGCTGTCCGCATCGCCCAGGATTTCGGCGCCGCCGAAGGTCTTCAGTTCCGCGCGCAAGGCGGCCGAGCGCGCCTCGACCGAAGGCACCGGCCCCTCGACGCGCAACACCGTGAGCGCGCCCCCGGCAGCGCCCGGCAGATGCGCCGCGCCCGACAGCTCATGCGAGGAATTGAGGCCGTGGATCATGGCGGCCACGGCGCGCGCATCGTCCAGCCCCTTGAGCGCGACGGTGCGGGTCGCCTCGGGCAGGGGCAATACCTTGACCGTGATCTCGGTCATCACCGCCAAAGTGCCGTAGGAGCCGGCGATGAGCTTGCACAGATCGTAGCCGGTGACGTTCTTGACCACCCTTCCGCCGGCCTTGAACGCCTCGCCCCGCCCGCTCACCGCCTGAAATCCCAGGAAATGGTCGCGCGCCGCGCCCTGGCGGATGCGGCGCGGGCCGGCCAGGTTGCAGGATATGATTCCGCCCAGGGTCTGGCCTTGACCGCCCGAGCCCAGGAGCGCGCGCCAATCGCCCGGCTCGAAGGCCAGCATCTGGCGCTTGGCCTTGAGCGTCTTTTCGATCTCGTCCAGCGGCGTCGCCGCGCCCGCGCTCAGCACCAGCTCCTCGGGCTCGTATTGGCGGATGCCGGAAAAACCCGAAACATCGAGCGTGTGCGGCGCCTGCAACGGGCGGCCGAGGCCCCGCTTGCTGCCGCCGGCCACGATTTCGAGCGGCTCCTCGCTGTCGAGCGCGGCCGAGACGATCTCGGCCAGCTGCTTCTCGTCGGTGGGGCGGAACCGGCTCAAGCGCCGTCTCAGAAACGCGGCAGGTCGGGGAAGCGGACCTTGCCGTGATGGACATGCAGCCGGCCGAGTTCGGCGCAGCGGTGGAGCTCGGGGAACACCTTGCCCGGATTGAGCAGCCCCTGGGGATCGAAGGCGCATTTGAGCCGCTGCTGCTGATTGAGATCGGCCGCGTTGAACATGACGCCCATGAGATCGCGCTTCTCGACGCCGATGCCGTGCTCGCCGGTGAGGACGCCGCCCATATCGACGCAGTATTTCATGATGTCGACGCCGAAGCGCTCGGTGCGCTCCAACTCGTCCGGCTTGTTGGCGTCGTAAAGGATGATCGGATGGAGATTGCCGTCGCCGGCATGGAACACGTTGACGACGCGCAGCCCGTATTTCTTCGACAGCTCGGCCATGTGCCGAAGAACGTCGGGGAGCTTCGCGCGCGGGATGGTGGGATCGAGACAATAATAATCGGGCGTGATGCGGCCGAGCGCGGGAAAGGCGGCCTTGCGCCCGGCCCAGAACAGCACGCGCTCCGCCTCGTTGTTGGAGATGCGCACGCTGACGGAGCCGCATTGCTTGGCGATCTGCTCGACCCGTTCGATCAGATGATCGACCTCGGCCGTGGGCCCGTCGAGCTCGACGATCAAGAGCGCCTCCACGTCCAGCGGATAGCCCGCATGGACGAAATCCTCGACCGCGTGGATCGCGGGCTTGTCCATCATCTCCATGCCGCCGGGGATGATGCCGGCGCCGATGATCGAGGCGACGCACTGGCCGGCGCTTTCGTTCGAGGGGAATCCCACCAGCACCGCCCGCGCCGTGGTCGGCTTGCGCAAGAGGCGCACCGTGACCTCGGTGACGACGCCCAGCATTCCCTCCGAGCCCACCGTCACGCCCAGCAGATCGTAACCGCCGGATTCGAGATGCTTGCCGCCCAGGCGGATCACCGTGCCGTCGATCAGCACCATCTCGACGCCGAGGACGTTGTTGGTGGTGAGGCCGTATTTCAGGCAATGCACGCCGCCCGAATTCTCGGCGACGTTGCCGCCGATCGAGCAGGCGATCTGGCTCGAGGGATCGGGCGCGTAATAGAAGCCTTTGTCGGCAACCGCGTTGGTGATGGCGAGATTGGTCACGCCCGACTGCGCCACCGCGCACCGGTTGTCGAAATCCACGTCGAGGATGCGGTTGAGCTTGCTCAAGCCCAGGGTGATGCCGTCCTCAAGCGGTAACGCCCCGCCCGACAACGAGGTGCCGGCGCCGCGCGGCACGATCTTGAGGTTCTCGCGGTGGCAATAGGCCATGATTCGCGACACCTCCTGCGTCGTGGAGGGCAGCACCACCAGCAGCGGCAAGGCGTGATAGGCCGTGAGCCCGTCGGTCTCGTAGGGCCGGCGCTCGTTTTCGGATTCGATCACCGCCGCGTCGCCGACGATGGCGCGCAACTGGGCGGCGATTGCGCCGCGCCGCGCGATGGTGGCGGCGTCCGGCGTCGGCATCCTCATGGCGTTTCCCTGCCCCCTACCCCCTTATGTTGGCCGTGGGCAGGCTTTAAGCCAACAAAAAACCGCGCCCGGAGGGGCGCGGTTCGATTAGGGGCGGCACCAGCGGCTGTTAGCCCTGACGGGCCTTGTAGCGAGGATTGACCTTGTTGATGACGTAGACACGGCCCTTGCGGCGCACAATGCGGCAGTTCTTGTCGCGCTTTTTGAGGGATTTGAGGGAATTGACGATCTTCATGACGACCACAGGCAACCGGGACCGAACGAGAGGCGCGAAAGTAAGGGATAAGGCGTGACAGAGTCAATCGCCGATCTGGCGCTTTAGATTACTTCTATCTATCCGCCCGGTTCGCCGCGGCCGCCGGTTATTCCTTGACCGGCGCGGCCATCGCTTTTTCGCGCTTGCCGCCGCCGCCCGAATTTCGGCCGGACATGAATTGCTTGATGTTGCGAGTCGCCTGACGCAGGCGCTGGACGTTCTCCACCAAGGCGATGCGCACATAGCCTTCGCCGTGCTCGCCGAATCCGACGCCCGGCGAAACCGCGACATTGGCTTTTTCCAGAAGCAGCTTGGAAAAAGCCAGGCTGCCGATTTCGCGATAAGCCGGAGGCAACGGCGCCCAGGCGAACATCGAGGCGGGCGGCGCCGGCACGTCCCAGCCCGCCTGATGGAGGCCCTCGATCAGCACGTCGCGGCGCTGCTGGTAGCGCTCGCGAATCTGCCGGATGCAATCCTGCGGGCCGTTCAAGGCGGCCGTGGCCGCGACCTGGACCGGCGTGAAGGCGCCGTAATCGAGATAGGATTTGATGCGCGCCAGCGCGCCGATCAGCCGGGCGTTGCCGACGGCGAAGCCGATGCGCCAGCCGGCCATGTTGTAGGTCTTGCTCAATGAGGAGAACTCGACCGCGATGTCGCGCGCGCCCGGGATTTGCAGCACCGAGGGCGGCGGCTTCCCGTCGAAATAAATCTCGGCATAGGCCAGGTCGGACAGCAAATAGATGCCGCGGCTTTTGCAGAACGAAACCATTTCGCCGTAGAAGTCGAGATCGACCACTTGCGCCGTCGGGTTGGCCGGGAAATTGAGCACGAGCGCGATCGGACTGGGCGAGGTCTGCTCCACCGCCTGTTTCAGCTCTTTCAAAAAATCGATGCCCGGGCCGATCGGCACGCTCCTGACCGAGGCGCCGGCGATGATGAAGCCGAAGGCATGGATCGGATAGCACGGACTCGGCACCAGCACGATGTCGCCCGGCGCGGTGATCGCCTGCGCCAGATTGGCGAGGCCTTCCTTCGAGCCGAGCGTGACGATGATTTCCTTGTCGGGATCGAGCGAAACGCCGAATCGCCGCGCGTAATAGGCGGCCTGCGCGCGCCGCAAGCCCATGATGCCGCGCGACACCGAATAGCCGTGGCTGCGCGGGTTGTCGATCGCCTCGTGCAGCTTCTTGACGATGTGCTCGGGCGTCGGACCGTCGGGATTGCCCATGCCGAGATCGATCACGTCGCGGCCCGCCGCGCGCGCCTTCGCCTTCAACGCGTTCACCTCGCTGAAGACGTAAGGCGGCAATCTCTTGATGCGGTAAAATTCGTCGGGATGGGCGGGATCGATGGTCATGGGGGCGGTTTTCAGGGACGGGTTGGAGTTATTCTAGGGCCTTGGCGGGTGCTATGGCGAGATTGGCCGGTTTGGGCGCCAACGGCCGCATCCCGGCCAGGCCTGGATAGGCTAAATAGTATATCAGGAATATCCATTTATATTGGTGTGCAACAATCTCAAGATTACCCCCTAGGCCCTTGGGGGTGCGACATTTTATACAAATTGGAAGGGATATGTTGCTGCATCGCGGCATAGAAATTGTATGGTGAGGGGCATGACCCGGCGAATGGCGCTGGGTTGCTTGCACGGGAGGGGTCCCCATGCACGTTAAATGGTCAAGTGGGCGCGATATCGCCGTTTCTTTGTTCATCCTGCTCGGGCTGGCGGTTCCGTTCGTGCCGGTTCCCGGCGATCGCGAAACGCAGATGGAAGTCCGCTTCCACACAAGCGGCATGGCCAAGCCGCATGTCTTCAGCGCGCAAACCCAGCACAGCATCTGCGCGGTGATGTCGACGGCGTTGGCCTACGAGGATCCGCGGACCGGGGAATACACCCGCATCCGCTGCGTCGACTGAATCCAGGCGAGTCGCGCGACCATCAAGTAAAGCAAGATCGGCCGGCAAAGGCCGATCCATGTCCGCCTTGCGCCAACCGCCGGCGTCTCGGCGATGTTTTCCCGTAACTCTCTTTGTCGTTTCGGAAGGAAGGTGTCCCGTGCATTACACAGAGACCATGAGCAAGCGCCGGAAGGGCTTTTAACTCGGAGACGCATGTCAAACGCGGGCGTCGCATCGTCCACGGGGACAAGGAACTGGCCGAGAAGCTCGGCCGGAACGACCCATGCCCATGCGGCTCGGGCCGCCGGTTCAAGAAGTGCTGCATCGCGACAGACCGGTTTCATCGAGCGTCAGCATTACGAGCGCTGACCGCACCGGCTCCGTTTGCCCGAAGCTAACTCTAACGCGCCGGGCTTAGCTGCTCGACGAATTGCCGGGCGCAAGCGGCCCAGGTGAATCGCAAGGCGTGGCTGCGGCAATGCGCGCTCGGAATCGACAGCGCGGCGATCGCGGCCGTTCGCAAATCATCGTCCAGAACGCCGGCGCCGCTGCGGCCGATCACGTCCAGCGGTCCCGGCACCGGATAGGCCGCCACCGGCAGGCCCGAGGCGAGCGCTTCGAGTATCACCAGGCCGAAGGTGTCGGTGAGGCTCGGAAAAACGAACACGTCGGCCGACGCGTAAAGCCGCGCCAGCACCCCGTTCTCGCGATATCCCAAGAAATGCACGTCGGGATAGCGGCGTTCGAGCTCGGCCAATTGCGGCCCTTCGCCCACCACCACCTTGGAGCCCGGCAGGTCGAGATCGAGGAAGGCGGGCAGGTTCTTCTCCACCGCCACCCGGCTGACCGTCAGGAAGATCGGCCGTTTGATGTCGTAGGCTTCGATCGAGCGGTGCGAGGGATTGAACAGCTTGGTGTCGACGCCGCGCCCCCAGGGCTTCAGATTGGCGAAGCCGTAGGATGCCAGCGCGCGCCGCACTGATTCGGTCGCCACCATCACGCCCTGCGACGGCGCATGAAAGCGGCGCAGCAGGGCATAGACCAGTCGCCGCGGCGCCACCATCCGCGCCGCGAGGTACTCCGGAAAGCGCGTGTGATAGGCGGTGGTGAAGGGCCGGCCGTGCTTGAGGCACCAGCGCCGCGCCGCCAGCCCCAGCGGCCCTTCGGTGACGATGTGTATGGCGTCGGGCTCGGCTTCCGCGATGAGCGCGCCGATCCGCCCGCCCGCTCCCACCGCCAGGCGGATTTCCGGATAGAACGGGCAAGGAAATGTCCGGAACAGATCGGGCGTGATCATGGTCACCCGATGCTTCGTCTTCTCGAGCTCGCGCAAAAGCGCCACCAGCGTGCGGACGACGCCGTTGACCTGCGGCTTCCAGGCGTCGCTGACGATCAGGATTTTCACGCTTCCGCCATCTCCGACGGCGCGGGTTCGGGGCGCAAAACCGGGTTCAGCGGATCGAGCGCGTGGAGTTCCGCCCAGCGGATGATCTCGAGCTTGCCGTCGAAATGCTCGACCAGCGCCGAGCAGCTTTCGACCCAATCGCCGTCGTTGCAATAGAGCACGCCACCGATCTGGCGGATCTCGGGGTGGTGGATGTGCCCGCAGACGACGCCGTCGACTCCGCGTTCCGTGGCCGCGGCGGCGATCAGATTGGCGTAATCGCTGATGAACTGGACCGCGTTCTTGACCTTGAACTTGAGATAGGCCGAAAGCGACCAGTAGGGATAGCCCAGTTGCCGCCGCGCCCGGTTGAGCACGTTGTTGAGGCGGAGCGTCAGCTCGTAGGCCCAGTCGCCCAGCAGCGCCAGCCACTTGGCGTAGCGCATCACGCCGTCGAAGGCGTCGCCGTGCACCACCAGCAGGCGCTTGCCGTCGGCGGTTTCATGGATCGCCTCCGGCAACAGCATCACGCCGCCCATTTGCAGCTCGGTGTAGTCGCGCAGCCACTCGTCGTGATTGCCGGGGATGTAGAAGACCTTGGTGCCCTTGCGCGCCTTGCGCAGGATTTTCTGGATGACGTCGTTGTGGCTTTGCGCCCAGTACCAGGAACGCCGGAGGCGCCAGCCGTCGACGATGTCGCCGACCAGATAGAGAAATTCGGATTCGGTGTGGCGCAGGAAGTCGAGCAGGAAATCGCCCTTGCAGCCGCGCGTGCCGAGATGGAAATCGGAAATCCAGATGGTGCGGAAACGCGTGACACGGCTGACGAAACTCATGGCCCCCCCGAAAAAATCACGTTACGTCGCGCGCCAATAACGCCAGATCTGCACCGGCGGGAGATGCGTCCATACCCGCGCGAACTCCTTGCCGCCGAGACCGAGGCGCGTCATCGGCAAGGGCGAAACCAGCGCGTTGGTGAGTTGCAGGAAGGGGCAGTCCTCGCCCAGCCGGTCGAAACAGGAATCGACCACCGAGCGCTGGGCGGCGAAGGGAAACCACTTGATCGGCAACGAGGACACCACGCCGGCAAGCCGCTTGGCCCCGCAAGACGCCAGCAGAGCGCCGAGCGAAGCGGCGTCGCCTTCGATCACGCGGACCGACGGGAAGCGCCGGCGCAGCAACGCCGCCAGTCCCGGTTCGCGCTCGATGCTGATCAACCGCTCGGGCGGACAGCCGGATGCCAGCAACCCGTGCGTCAGGCTGCCGGTGCCGCCGCCCAATTCGAGCACGATGCCCGGGCGCGAAAGATTCAACGCGCCGGCCATCGCCGCCGCGACCGCGGCGCTCGACGGCAGCACCGCGCCGATGCCGAGCGGGCGGCGCAGCCAATGGCGGAAAAACAGCGCCTTCTCGCCCTCCCAGGCGCCAGACTCGGGAGCGTCGCGCGAAGGTGCCGATGCGGATTGATTCACGCGCACCCCGCCCCGCTTTTCAGCATGGCGGCGTCGAATTCGAATCGTGAGGCGATTTTCATGGTTTACCGGGCGTCGTTACGACGCCTAGCTAACATGCGGGCAATGACGGAATTGTTCCGATTCCGAGTCGGACTCGTGACAGTCAGGAATCGAATCGCAGCTTGGGATTTCTGCGCGGCGGGGAAATGGTGGGCAATACAGGGATTGAACCTGTGACCTTCCCCATGTCAAGGGGACGCTCTCCCGCTGAGCTAATTGCCCGAGTTGCAATCGCGCGATTTAGACCAATTCCCACCCCGGCGCAAGTTCGGCCGAGTCGGGACGCGGCGAAAGCCGTCAAAAAAGAGGCCGCCGATCAAGGCGGCCTCAAGTCTCGCGGAAAACACTTCGGCAGACCCCCCACTGGCGCAGGCGCGGAATATCGCCTTCTTGTCGCCACTCCGCCGAGCCGCCTTGCAATCGGCCGGTCGGGACGCCGGACGACAACTACTCCGCGGCCTGTTGCGACGAGGACGGTCCCTTCAGAGCCGCGCGCACGCCGGCGCCGTAGTCGGGATGCACCTTGTCGAACAGCGCCAACTGACGCTCGACGATCGAACCCGGCACGCCCGCCATCGCCTCCGCGATGTTCGAGAACAAACGTTTCTTCTGGCCCGAATCGAACAGCTTGAACAGGGCGCGCACCTGCGTGAAGTCGTCCACCTTCTGGCCGGCGCCTTCGCGCTGCGCATAACGGTCGGCGTCGCCCGAGATCTTCAAGGGCGGCTCCGCCGCATCCGGCCGCTCGACCGGCCCGCCGAAGGAATTGGGCTCGTAATAGGCGTTCGAGTTCGGATTGTTGGCGAAGAACCGCATCGCCCCGTCCTTGTTATAATTGTGGACCGGGCACTTCGGCGCATTGACCGGCAGCGCCTCGTAATGCGTCCCGAGGCGATGACGGTGCGCATCGGCGTAGGAGAAGATGCGCCCTTGCAGCATCTTGTCCGGCGAGAAGCCGATGCCGGGCACGATGTTGGACGGGCTGAAGGCCGCCTGTTCGATCTCGGCGAAATAGTTGCCGGCGTTGCGGTTCAATTCCATCACGCCGACTTCGATCAGCGGATAGTCGCCATGCGGCCACACCTTGGTGAGGTCGAACGGGTTGTAAGGCGTCTTGGCGGCGTCGGCTTCCGGCATGACCTGAACGCAGAAACGCCAGCGCGGATAGTCGCCCCGCTCGAGCGCGCCGAACAGATCGGCCTGGGTCGATTCGCGGGTCCTGCCGACGACCTTCTCGGCCTCCGCGTTGGTCCAATGCTGGTGGCCCTGCATGGTCTTGAAGTGGAACTTGACCCAGAACCGCTCGTTCTTGGCGTTGAGGAAGCTGTAGGTATGGCTGCCGTAGCCGTTGATGTGGCGCACGTCGGTCGGCAGGCCGCGATCCGACATCAGGATCGTCACCTGATGCAGCGATTCCGGCGACAGCGACCAGAAATCCCACATGGCGGTCGGCGAGCGCATGTTGGTATGCGGGTGCCGCTTCTGGGTGTGGATGAAATCCGGGAATTTGTAGGGATCGCGGATGAAGAACACCGGCGTGTTGTTGCCGACCAGGTCCCAGTTGCCTTCCTCGGTATAGAACTTGAGCGCGAAGCCGCGCACGTCGCGTTCGGCGTCGGCCGCGCCCAGCTCGCCGGCGACGGTGGAAAAGCGCGCCAGCATCTCGGTCTTCTTGCCGATTTTGGCGAAGACCTTGGCCTTGGTGTACCGGGTGATGTCCTTGGTGACGGTGAGGGTGCCGAAGGCGCCCCAGCCCTTGGCGTGCACGGTGCGTTCGGGAATGCGCTCGCGGTTCTGGTGGGCAAGCTTCTCGATCAGCTGATAATCCTGCATCAGGACCGGGCCGCGCGGGCCGGCGGTCATCGAATTCTGGTTGTCGGCCAGCGGAGCGCCGGCGGTGGTGGTGAGAATGTGTTTGGGTTTGTCGGCCATGTCGATCTCCCTGTGGGCCTGGGCATCGAGCCGATTGTTTAGAATAACCACAAATGGCGATCGCGCATTGATTTGGATCAGAGCGCCGCGCCGCCATTGGCGCTAGACATGTTTGTGGGGGAATCAGTAGAGGCTGAACCGGGCGCGAACGCGCCCGCGTCACGCCGCGAGGAAGCGCTCGATCTCGGTGACCAGCTGGCGCAAATGGAAGGGCTTGGCCAGCACGGTCGCCTCGCGCGGCAGTATGTCGGCCTCGTTCAAGGCGACGGCGGCGAAGCCGGTGATGAAGATCACCCGCAAGGCGGGATGCATGTCGCTGGCGCGGCGCGCCAATTCGATGCCGTCGATGCCCGGCATGACCACGTCGGCCAAAAGCAGATCGACCTTGTGGCCGGCAACCCAGCTCAAGGCCGAATCGCCGTCGCCCAGGGCGCACACCTCGTGCCCGGCGCGGCGCAAGGCGCGGGCGAGGAAAATCCGGATGCTGTCGTCGTCTTCGGCGAGAAGGATGCGTGCCATGAAGCCTGGATTCCGGGGCCCTGAAGTTGCTGTCTCAGAGCCTAAAGGGCAGGTTTAAAGGAAGGGTTTACCGATCCCGTAACGCATGATTAGACGCATGATTCGGGGGCCTTTTCCCGGGGCGCCGCCGCCGGCCCGGGGGCGATCCGGGCGTGACAGGACGGGATATCCCTCTTAATCTTCTCTTCATGGATGGGATAACGCAGCCGGGCGCGGGTTTGGCCCCGGTCGAGGTTCTGGTCACCGGCGTGGAAGCGGTGCCGCTGGTGCTGGCCTCGCCCCATAGCGGCAAGGATTACCCGGCCGAGTTCCTGGCCGCCTCGCGGCTCGATCCTTTGACGCTCCGGCGTTCGGAAGACAGCTATGTCGACGAGATTTTCGCGGGCGCGCTCGATCTGGGCGCGCCGCTGTTGCGCGCGCGTTTCCCCCGGGCATTTCTCGATCCCAACCGCGAGCCGTTCGAGCTCGATCCGGCGATGTTCGAGGATTTGCTGCCCAATTTCGTCAACAGCCATTCGCCCCGCGTGCGCGTCGGCCTCGGCACCATCGCGCGCGTGGTCGCCTCGGGCGAGGAGATCTACGCGCGCAAGCTCAAATTCAGCGAGGCGGCGAGCCGCATCGAACGGCTTTACCGGCCCTATCACCGCGCCTTGAACCAGCTCCTGAACGCGGCGATGGGCCGTTTCGGCTTCGCGATATTGCTCGATTGCCATTCCATGCCCTCCAGCACCGGCTCGCCCGAACGAGGATGCCGGGCCAACCGGGCCGACATCGTGCTGGGCGATTGCCACGGCACCTCCTGCCATCCCGCCATCACCGAGACGGCGCAACGCCGGTTGACCGGCAAGGGCTATTCGGTGGCGCGCAACGCGCCCTATGCGGGCGGCTATACCACCGCGCATTACGGCAGGCCGGACGAAGGCAGCCACTGCCTGCAGATCGAGATCAATCGCGGCCTCTACATGGACGAGCGCAGCTTCGCCCGCAAACCCTTCCTCGCCCGCCTGGTCGAGGACATGCGCGAGGTCGCGGGCGATCTGGCGGCGATCGAACCGGGGTTGCTCAGGCCTTCATGAGCGGCCCGGAATGACTTGGGTCCTGCGCGCCTCGGCGGCGGCGGATGTCGCCGCCATAACGTCGATCTACGCCCATCACGTGCGCGAGGGCTTGGGATCGTTCGAGGAGACGCCGCCATCCGCCGAGGAGGTTGCGCGGCGGCGCGAGGCGGTGCTGGGTCTGGGCCTGCCTTTCACGGTCGCGGAGGAAGGCGGGCGCGTGGTCGGCTACGCCTATGCCCAGCCCTACCGGCCGCGCTCGGCCTACCGGTTCAGCCTGGAGGATTCGATCTATGTCGCGCCCGATTGCGCGCGGCGCGGCATCGGCGGAGCGCTGTTGGCCGATCTGGTCGAGCGTTGCGCCCGGATGGGCTATCGCCAGATGGTGGCGGTGATCGGCGACAGCGCCAATCTCGCTTCGATTCGCCTGCATGAGAAACTGGGATTTGCCCGGATCGGCGTCCAGCCCGCCATCGGGTTCAAGCTCGGGCGCTGGGTCGACAGCGTGCTGATGCAGCGCGCGCTCGGCCCGGGGGCGCAAAGCCTGCCCGCCGCCAAGCCCGGGCCGGCCGCCTCGGATTCCTCGGATTGAATGGAGGCGCCCTCGGCGCGATCTCGGGCCGCCTCGATCCCGCCTCGGGCCGCGCAAAAGAAAAAGGGCCGTGCCCGGAGGCACGGCCCAAGTTTAGGGAGGAAACGCCTAGAAGACGTACGGCATACCGTCGGGCGACGGCGATGCCGCACTGCAATATTACTCTTCGCGCTGCACAAATCAACCAAAAAACGGCGTTTCCCTGCGGCATACCGCCACGGTTTGCGGCCTATCCGGCTCGTTTCAGGGCCGCGTTTTTCGCAATGCACAAATGCCGGTTTGGAGGATCAGCCGGCGAATTCGCGGCGGAGCGCCGCGCCGTGCTGGTCCAATTCCGGCACGGCGTGATCCGCCAGAGTCGCAGGATCCCGTCCGGGCGGGGCCGGAAGCGCGACTGTCCCGCCCGGCACCGGCGTTTCGAGTAAACTTAAGGCGGGGTGGCGGGCGAAATCCGCGACCGAATTGAGGTAGCCATAGGCGATCTCGGCCGCCTTGAGCCGGCGTCCGATTTGCTCGCGAGTCTCCCGCCGGAAATTCTCCGCGATCAGCCCGTCGAGCGCTTGGCGGTTGGCGACCCGGCTGGGATTGTCGGCGAAACGCGGATCGCGCGCCAATGAGGGCTCCACCAGGATTTCGGCGCAGAAGCGCGCCCATTCGCGCTCGTTCTGGATGCAGATCACGATCTCCCGGCCGTCGGATGCCGCGAAGGCGCCGTAAGGCGCGATCGAGGGATGGCGCAAGCCCTCGCGTTGCGGCGCATGGCCGGCGTTGTAATGGATAAGCGGCACCGCCATCCATTCCGATGTCGCGGCGAACAGCGAGATCTCGATCAACGCGCCTTGGCCGCTTAGCTCGCGGGCGTAAAGCGCCTCGAGAATCGCGGCATGGGCGTTCAAGCCCGCGGCGATGTCGGAGACCGAGACGCCGACCCGCCCCGGCGCCTCGGGCGGGCCGGTCAAGGAAACCAAGCCGGTTTCCGCCTGGATCAGCAAGTCATAGGCCTTCATGTCGCGATAAGGGCCGCTTTCGCCATAGCCCGAGATCGAGCAGACGATCAGGCGCTTGTGTTTGCGCCGCAGTTCGGCCGGATCGAAACCCGCGCGCGCGGCCGCGCCGGGCGCGGAGTTTTGTATGAATATGTCGGCGCGCCCGATCATGCGGTGGAGCAGCGCCTTGTCCCCATCCTGCTTGATGTCAAGCGCGATCGATTGCTTGCCGCGATTGAGCCAGACGAAATAGCTCGAAAGCCCCAGCCCGGCGCGATCGTAGAAGCGGGCGAAATCGCCTTCCGGCCGCTCGATTTTGATCACCCGTGCCCCGGCATCGGCCAGCCGGCAGGAACACAACGGCGCCGCGACCGCCTGTTCCAGCGTCACCACCAGCAATCCGCCTAGGGGACCCCTGGACGGTCCCTTGGGCGGCCCTTTGCGCGGCCCGTTGGCCTTGGTTTTCCTCGCCATCGCCATAGCTTTGGCCGCCGTAGCGGTTCCCTGTCAACCGCCGGAATGCTAAAGGGGTGATCCGGGAGGAAACGGGCGATGATGCAGGTGGCGGTACTCGACGATTATCAGCGGGCGGCGCTCGGCCTGGCCGATTGGAAGAGCCTCGAACCCGGGGTGTTGGTCCAGTCCTTTCCCGAGCACATCGCCGATCCGGCGGAGCTCGCCAAGCGCCTCCATGTCTTCGAATGCGTGGTGCTGATGCGCGAGCGCACACTCTTTCCCAAGGCGCTTATCGACAAGCTGCCGAATCTGCGCCTCATCATCACCGCTGGCATGCGCAACGCCGCGATCGACGTCGAAGCGGCCACGGCGCGCGGCATCCAGGTCTGCGGCACCGAAACCCTGGGCTATCCCACCGCCGAGCTGGCCTGGGGCCTGATCATCGCGCTGGCGCGCAAAATCCCCGAGGAATGGGCGGCTTTGCGCCAGGGCAAGTGGCAATCGCGCCTCGGCACCGGGCTCAAAGGCAAGGTTTTGGGCGTAATCGGCCTCGGCCGGCTGGGGTCCCAAGTGGCATCCATCGGCAAGGCCTTCGGCATGAGCGTCATTGCTTGGAGCCCGAACCTGACCGAGGCCAAGGCGGCGGCCGGCGGCGCGGCGCTCGTCTCCAAGGACGATCTGTTCGCCCGCGCCGATGTCGTGACCATCCATTTGGTGCTGGGCGACCGTTCGCGCGGATTGGTGGGGGCGGCCGAACTCGCCCGCATGAAGCCGTCGGCTTATCTCGTCAACACCTCGCGCGGACCCATCGTCCAGGAAAAGGCGTTGATCGAAGCTCTCAAATCACGCCGCATCGCCGGCGCGGCGGTGGACGTGTTCGACCGCGAGCCGGTGGCCAAGGATCATCCCTATCTGGCGCTCGACAATCTGTTGGCGACGCCGCATCTGGGCTACGTCACCGAGGAGAATTACCGCCAAATCTACGGCGAGGCGGTGGAGGATATCCGCGCCTTCCTTCAGGCCAAACCCATCCGCGCCGTCAATAACCCGGTCTGACCGGCAGGGATGACGGGATGCTATGGCGCGTATAGACTAGGCGTCCGGTTCCACGGCCATCTCGGGGAGGGTCGCGTGATGAAATTAAAGTCCTTCGTCATTCCATTGGCTTTAGCGACCGGCCTGGGAGCGATCCAGCCGGCGCAGGCGCAAAGCGCCGACCAAGCCGCCTATCAAAAGAACCTCGCCGCCTATAACGCCCAATGCACCGGGGTCACGGCGAGCAATGCGACGCTGTACCAGCAATGCGCGGCGCAAAAAGCCACGCTCGACAGCCAGAAGCAGAAGCTTTCGAGCGCGGGCGGACAGACTACGAGCGGGCAGATCCCCCTGCAAATGCGGGGCGGAAGCCATAGCGCCGGCGGCGACGACTAGAATCCAGTAGGCCGATCTAGCTTCCGCCGACGGAAATGGTCGGCGTGAGCGGCGGCGTTTGCGACGGGATTGCCATCATCGTCAAGAACAGCGTCAGCAACTGAAAATTCTTCTGCGATATCTTGTCGCCGGCGTCGATGTAATACCAGTGTTCGCCGTCGGAATAGGAGACATAGGGCGGCTTTCCCGGCAGGCTGTCGGCGACCACGATCAGCATATAACGCCGCATCTTCCCCAGCCAGCCGTTCATCCGGACACTCTCGTCGTCGAGAAAATCAACTTGCTCGGGATTGACCATCGCGGCCCGGGCCGGATCGGAAGGCGGATTGGGATCGGCGGTCTCGTAGGCGAAGGGCGGGCTGTCGTCCTGGATCTTGCCGATCCAATCGGCGATCTTCGTTTTCCGTGTCTTGTCGCTGAGTGGATTGTCGCAACCGGCTGATTTCTTCGGATCCGCCGGGGCTTTACGCTCCGGCGGACAGTTGAAGGAATCCTCATCGGCGGGCAACAGGATGTAATAGCTCGCGCCGTCAACGTCTTGGTTCCAGGGATGGCTGACGACCGCGTGGTAGGCCGCGGGTGACATGAATTCGATCAGCGGCGCGGGCACCTCAACCGCCGTCTTGAGTATCCCGAGTGCGGAACGGGTTCGCAGCATCGGCGCGTGGTTCTCGATCTTTGCCGCGGCGGCGTTCTGGTATGGCACCGGACTGATGCGTAGCTCGATCCACGGCCGCAGGCATCCGGCCGTCTTCTTGAAATCGTCGAAGGTCTTGATGGCCGTATCGATGTTCTTATCGAGCGCCGCCAGATCAATCGCCTTGCAACCCTTGCTGATCTCCGGCTCGGGTTGGGTGCCCTGGTATACGCGCAACAGCCGCGCCCAGAGCTGGAGATAGCGCCGCGCGTTGTAGAGTTGCCTGCCGGTTTGCTGCTGGTCAAGCTGGGGCATATGAAACGGCAACAGATATATGACCAGAGCATCGTTCTGCGCAGGGCCGGATGAGCCGCCGCCGTTTCCGCCGGTCTGAATGATGATGTTGCCGCCCGCCGTTTTGGGCACGGCGATCGGTTTGGACTCGCCTTCGCTTTTGGCGGCGCCGGTATCGGATTTCGCGGCAACCAGTTCCAGCGCGTGCCTTGCGTCGAGCTCGTCGATCGTGTTCAGCGCCAAGTAGTACTCGTCGGGATCGATCGTGATGTAATCGGTGGCGAAATCCAGCACCGAGGCGATCGACCATCCCGAATCGTAGAGCTGCGCCAGGGAATTGACATTAACCGGCGTGACCAGTTGCGCGACAAGTGCCTGGCCCAAGAGCGGCTGGTAGCGGATGGTCGGCAATTCCGTGTATTGCGCCGTGCCGGTGGCGCTCCCCAGCCGGCCGGTGTAGGTCCCGGTTGTGCCGGTGGAAATCCGGTTTCCCGCTTCGGCGCCGATGCTGGTGGCCGCTCCGGTGAGCGAACCCAGGAAGGTCTGGGACGCGTCCACCTCGGTCACGTCCATGAATAAGGTGGGCTGGTGGTTGTAGACGCGGACGATGTTCGACATCGTCTGTTCCATCGAGGTCGTTTGGATGACGCCGTTATAGCGGTCGCGGCCCTGGTTGATGGCGGCCGGGCCGAGCCACTGGCAGCCGGTCAAGGCCAGGAATGCCACGGCGGCAAATGCCGGGGGACAGAACATCAGGCGATAAATGGGTAACCCCTCCCCCGAGAAAAACCGGACGCCGATCTTAGCCAAGGACGGCGCGCATGAAAACCACCGTCGCGCCAAGGGCCTAGAACCTAGGGGGCCAAGCCTAGGAGCCGTCGCCGACCAGCGAGAACGGCGCCCAGAATAGCGGATGGGCGTAGCTGAAGAGTGTCTTCTTGGTCGCCGGATCAACATAGCCCGGGCCATCGATCAGCGCCAATTCCGACTGACGCAGCGCCTCGGCGCGCGTCGGATCGGCGTTGCTCGCCTGGCGTTTGAATAGGCCGGTGGTCAATTCCCGCGCCGAGGTGGTTTCGACCGGCCAATTGGAAACCAAGAGTGCGCGCGACCCGGCATAGAAGAAGGCCATGCCCAGCCCCGACACCGCCTCGGCGCCGGCGCCGCCGCCCGACGCGGTGTTGCAGGCCGACAGCACCACCCAATCAGCGTTGAGTTGCAGGCCAAGGATCTTGCTCACGGTCAGCAAGCCGTTACCTTCGACATGCGCAATCGAAGGCGCGCTCAAGGCTAGCGCCGGCTCGGTCAGCCCGTCGAGATCGCCTGGCACCAGGCCGTGAGTGGCGAACATCACCACGCGGCGGTTGTCGAGCTTGGTGGTGCGCACCGTCCGCTCATTGGCCGCGGCGCCCAGGAACACGTCATGGGTGGAATCGGCCTTGAGCGCCTCGGCCACCTGGCGCACCTCGGCGGCGGTGTCGGGCAGGCGCGGCAACTGAGCGAGCGTGGCGGTGTTGTCGCCCTCGGTCTGGGGCGCGCTGCGTAGATGGATCTTGCCGCCGCGAGTGGCAATCTCGCCGCCGGTATCGGCCGATGCCAGCTGCGTATTGTTGTTCGCGATGTTGTCCTCGCGCTCCCCCGCCGCCGCTTCCTTGGCGTTGAACCATGGATCGCCGAAGCCGATGAACGGCTCGCGGCCCGCCGGCGCCGGCGGCACCGCGCGCAGGGTGGTGAGCGAGGTCACCGAAGGCAGCTGCGTTATCGCCACCTGGCGGACGAGCCACGCCGTCTTCTTGTAGCCGGCGAAGGGCGCCTGGCCGGCATCCGCCGCCACCGGCGCGTTCTGGGTCACCAAGAGCGCGAACGGCAATTGGCCGAGCGCGCCATGCGGCACGATCAGCAGGCTTTTAGCGCTTTGCCAGCCCGGCTTCACCGGCTCGAGCAGCGCGGCATAGAGCTTGTAGGCGAGATCGATCCGGAAGGCCGGGATCTGGGCGAGGGTATCGGCGTCGGGATCGAGCGCTTTGCGCAGCTCCTTGACCGTCTGGCTGATTTCGTCATGCGTCAGATTGGCCGTCGCGAAGGATATCGCGCCATCCTTGGGCACCGCCCAGACATAGGATTTTTCGTCGCCGGCATAGACCGCGAATAAGGCCTCGCCCGGCTTCAACGCCGCCTGCACCTGTTCGACCGTCGCCGGCGCGGGATCGATCAGCTTGGTGTATTCAGGGAATTTCTGAGCGATCTGTTCGTGGGAGTCCTTGCGCGCGTCGCGCAGATGGTCGAACTGCGCGCGCATCTGGGCAATTGCCTGGTCGTCACGCTGGCCGTCGGGCAGGGCCATATCGTTGGCAAGCAGCGCGGCCAACGCCTCCATCTCGCGCTGGTTGTCCTGATCCTTGCGGATGACGGCGGCAAGAGCGGGATCCGAGACGTTGGCGCGCGCGGCGGCGGATGCCAGCGCGCGCTGCACCGCGCGGCCCCGGACCGCATCGGCAACATGGAAGGCCTCGGCCGCGCTGGCGGCGCTCTTGTCGGCCGCCAGCACGCCGAGATAGGCCTCGATGATGGATTTGAGCCGCTCATCCTTCAGGCCCGGCGCGGCATCCTCCGTGTCGGTGGTGGTGCGCCCGCCGCCGATCAGGATCGGCACGGCATGGGCGAAATGTTGCTTGGCTTCGGCCATGCCGCCGGTGGCGGCCAAGGACGCAGCCAGAAGTCCCTCGGCCTCGGCCGTGCTGTAACGATTCTCGCCCAGAACCTGGCTGCGGGTTTCGAAGGCGGCGCGCGACACTTGCAGCGCGTCCTGGGCGCGGCCGCCATGCAGGTCGGCCACCGGCAGATCGAGGGTCTGGCCGAGGGCGTTCTTCAACGCGGCGGGATTGTTGGCCAAGCCTTTGCGGATGGCGTCGAATTGCGCCAGCGCCTCGGTCCAACGGCGCTCCGCCACCAGTGTCGATGCCAGCACGACGCGCGCATTGTTGAGCATCAGCGAGGACTGGTCGATACCGAGTGTTTGATAGGTGCTGAGTGCGGTGCGCGCGAGCGTCTCGGCATCCTTGAAGCGCCCCTGCTCGGCGATGACGCCGCCGAGCGAGGTTATCGCCGCGACGGTGTCGCCCGAATACCGGCCGTGGAGTTGAAGCTCGCTTAGGAGTGCACGGCGCGCCTCGAATTCCGCTTCCAAGGGCCGGCCTTCGCGGTTGAGCACATTCGCCAGCTGTTCATCGATGAAATCGGCCATGACAATATAGGTGCCGCGGGGCGGATAGCTTTCGCTTACCGAGTTCAATCTCCTCTTGGCGAGCTTCGTCGACGGCGTTGCGCAGCATCGCCTCCGCCTCGGCCAGATTGCCCTTGAACAAGGCGACCTCGCCATGCGCGCGGTTGGTCGAGGCGGCGTAGTAGTTCCGGTAATTCTGGCCGAGGCGCCATGATCCGGAAGCCTGTTTCAGCAGATCGATCCTGCGCAGCCAGTCATCGGCCGTGGCGAAATCGCCCGAACGCGCAGCGTCGAGAGCTTTTTCTTCGTAGGCGGTGAATAGCCTGCCTTGTTTCTGGCCGTATCTCTGGACAAGGTCAACATACTGGTCGGTCAGCTTGAGCGAGACCTGATAATTGCCGGCCCGCCGGTTGGCACGCGCCAGATTCTTAAGCGCATCGGCGTAGGTCAGCAGATCGTTTCCTTGATTGCGCGCCGCCAGTTCGACCGCCTTGGTGTAATCGGCGATTGCCTGCTGCGAGCGGCCGAGATTGTCGGCGGCCTCGGCGCGGTCGGAATAGAATTTCTGGAGTTCAACGTCGCTGGCGCCAGACGGCGGCTGGGCATCGGCGCGCTTGTTTGCTTCGGCGACCTTGGCCGGGTCGGGCTTTTCACGGTCGAGGATGGCGGTGATGTCGGCAATGCTGCGCGGCGGCGGGGTGAAGGCCTGCGCTTCGGGGGCGTTGCCCGCCGTGGATTGCGATAACGCCGGCGCCGCCGTCCAGACACCGAAGCCCAGCACCGCCGCCACAAGCATGAACCCAAACGCCGTCCGCCCGAAATCGAGGCTTTTTCCCCGCATCGCACGCTCCTTTTATCCGCGTGTCGGTTGGAATCTAGTCCTGGACGGGGGGCTTGCCAAGACGAGCGGGCCGGTGGCGGGACCACGCCCGGAACGCTAGTCTCCGGGCGGTTTGGGGGCTTGGCTCGGAGGCGGATGATGGGCGCGATTTCGCGGGTTCTGGTCGTGGGCTACGGCGTGATGGGGCGCGGCATCGCCGCCAGCTTCGCCGCTGCCGGATTCGAGACCGCGGTGCTGAGCCGCCACCCGGACAAGGTCAAGGACGTGCCGCCGAGGGTGACGATCACCGGCTCCTGGCCCGAGAATCCCCCCGACCTGATCATCGAAAGCGTGCCCGAGATTGCCGAGACCAAGCGGCAAACCTTCGCCGCGATCGAGGCGGAATATAGCGGACGCACGATCATCGCCACCAACAGCTCGGGCCTGCCGTTGCCGGAACTGGAAAAAGATTTGCGGCATCAGGAAAAATTCCTCGGCACGCATTATTTCATGCCTGCGGAATCCTCGGCTGCGGTCGAAGTCATGGCGGGCACAAGCACCGATCCCGACGTGCTCGAAGCCGTGGCATCCGCCATCCGCAGGACCGGCAAATACGCCTTCGTGCTGCGCCGGCCGATCACCGGCTGGCTCATCAACCGGCTGCAACACGCGCTGTGGCACGAGACCTATCATCTGCTGTCGAGCGGCGTCGCCTCGGCCGACGAGATCGACCAGGCGGCGCGGCTCGTCATCGGTCCGCGTCTGTGCATCGGCGGGCTGTTGGAACAGAAAGACATCGGCGGTCTCGAAATCCACGCCGACGCCCAGCGCTCGATCGTGCCGGCGCTGGAACACAGCGGCGTGCCGAACCGTTACGTGCAAGAGATGGTGAAGCGCGGCGAGAACGGGATCGTTTCGGGCTTGGGATTCTACGACTGGCGCGGCGTCGATCGCAGGCGCGCGGCGCAGGACGCCAGTCTAAGGCTCAAGCAACTGCTCGCCTTCCTGCAATCGCTCGGGCCCCGCGACGCGGAAATCGTGCCCAAGCCGCGCAAGGTTGAGATTAAAAATTCTTAACGCTGCGTATGACAGCGTTGGAATCGCACGCGCCGGTATGCAAAACGCATGAATTTCGCTTCATTTTAGGAAAACGAAGCGGCAACGCGTGAGCTGCGCGCCTACAATAGGTCATGCGCCGGTTGCTGTTCGCATCGCTGCTGGTCGTGTTGTCGCTTCCGGTTCAAGCGTCGGATCCGGGCGCGGTCTATTCCGTGCCGCAAGCCGGGCCGGCCACGGTTTGCTTCACCTCGGGCAATCATTCGGCCCCGGGCGGCGATTGCGCCGCGCTGGTGGTGAACGAAATTGGGCAGGCGCAACGCACGCTGCTGGTCCAGGCTTATAATTTCAGTGAACCGCGCATCATTGCCGCCATCATCGATGCGCGCCGCCGCGGCGTCGATGTGACGGTGATTCTCGACAAGACCAGCCCGCGCCAACGCGGCGAAGGCGCCGACGATGTTGCCGCCGCCGGCATCCCGGTGTTCGTCGACAACAAGCCCAAGATCGCGCACAACAAGATCATGGTCATCGATGGCGCGACCGTGATCACCGGCTCCTTCAACTTCACCATTTCGGCGCAATGCTGCAACGCCGAGAATCTGCTGGTGCTGCGCTCGCCCGAATTGGCCTCGGCCTACGCCGCCAATTTCATGCGCCGCCAGGCGGTGAGCGTGGCTTATCGCCCCGCCGGAGCGGGCTGAACCCTACCCGCTTCTTGACGTCCTGGCGGGGCTTCCATACCCTTGATTCGATAGAGGGATAATCGGGCGCGCGCCACGCGGCGGAACGCCCCGGGAAGCAATGGATGAAGGCGGTCGATTTCGATTACGCGCGCGCCGCCAGCATCGATGAAACCTGTCGGTTGCTCGCCGGCGCCAAGGGCGAAGCCAAGATCATCGCCGGGGGACAGACGCTGGTGCCGCTGCTTGCCATGCGGCTGACGCGCCCCGCCCTCCTTATCGACATCAACGGCATCGTGTCCCTGCAAGGCATCGAGATGCGCGACGGCGCGGTTACGATTCGCGCCTGCACGCGCCAAGCCGACGCGCTGGCCCATGCCGAGATCCGCGCACGCCTGCCGCTCCTCGCCAAGGCGTTGGGCTTCGTCGGCCACGTGCAGACGCGCAACCGCGGCACCATCGGCGGCAGCCTGGCCAATGCCGATCCGTCGGCCGAGATCGGGCTGGCTTGCCTGGCGCTCGACTGCCAGATCGTCGCCCGGAGGGATGGCGGGGAACGGGTTTTGTCGGTCGGCGATTTTTTCCTCGGACCAATGACGACGGCGCTCAAGCCCGAGGAATGCCTGACCGAAATCCGCTTTCCGGCCTGGCGCGAACGCGGCCGTATCGGCACCGGCTTCAAGGAAATCAGCATCCGGCGCAGCGATTTCGCGCTGGTTGCCGTCTCATGCCAGCTTGTGCTCGGCGAGGATGGCGTCTGCCGCCGCCTGAGTCTTACCCTCGGCGGTGTCGGATCGGCACCTCTCATCGCCGATGAATTGTCGAAGCGATTGACCGGGACAAGGCTTGAAACGCGCGACATCGAGAAGGCATTAGCCTCACTCCAGGAGACGATCGAGCCGCAATCCGATCTCCACGTCTCGGCCGATTACCGCCGCCGCGTCATCGGCGTGTTGGCCGCGCGCGCTATTGCCGAGGCGCAAGGCGAGGCGATGGCGGGCGGAGCCTGATCCCATGTCGCGGCACCTGATTTCGCTCACCGTCAATGGCCAAAGGCTCAGCGCCGAAGCGCCGGCGCGGATGACCTTGGTCGACTTCCTGCGCGACGTGTTGCACCTGACCGGCACGCACACGGGTTGCGAGCACGGCGTGTGCGGCGCCTGCTCGGTGCTGCTCGATGGGCGACCGGTGCGTTCCTGTCTGATCTTCGCCGTCCAGGCCGAGGGGGCATCGGTCGAGACGGTCGAGGGCTTCGCTCCCGATCCCGAGACCTTGAGCATCTTGCAAGATGCCTTCTGGGAAACTCACGCGCTGCAATGCGGCTTCTGCACGCCCGGCATGCTGATCGCGGCGCACGCGCTCTTGGCCCAGACACTGTCACCTTCGGATGAGGAAATCCGCGAGGCCATCGGCGGCAACCTCTGCCGCTGCACCGGCTACAAGCAGATCGTCGAGGCCGTGTTGCTTGCCGCCGAGCGCATGCGGCGATCGAACGAGGCGGTGCGCGGCCGTGGCTGAACCCGCCGGCATTCCTCAATTCCGCTATATCGCGCGCAAGCGGCGCGCCAAGGAAGACCGCCGCTTCGTCGCAGGATTTGGACATTTCGTCGCCGATATCGATTTGCCGGGCATGCTGCACGTGGCGCTGGTGGCGAGCCCCCATGCCTTCGCGCGCATCCGTTCCATCGACGCCAAGTCCGCGTTGGCGTTGCCCGGCGTTTTTGCCGTACTCACCGGCGACGAGCTTGCGCGCGGCATCGAGCCGGTGATGAGCGGCCTCGACGCGCCGAAGCTCAAACGCTATCCGCTGGCGTTGGGGCTCGCGCGCTATGTCGGCGAATGGGTGGCGGCGGTGGTGGCCGAGAGCCGCGCCGTGGCCGAGGACGCGGCCGAACTGGTCGAGGTCGAGTACGAATCGCTCCCGGCGGTGGTCGATCCCGAGGAGGCTCTCAAGCCCGAGGCGCCGGTGGTGCACCCCGATCACGGTTCGAACGTGCTGTTCCGGCGCAAATTCGTCTGGGGTCCGGTCGAGCAAGATTTTGCCGCGTCCGAACACAAGCTTGCCTTCCGCGCACGCTGGCACCGCAGCTCGACCGTGCCGATCGAAACCTTCGGCGTGGTGGCTAACTGGAACCATGCCGCTCAATTGCTGGAAATCTGGGCTTCGATCCAGATGCCGAAATATCCCGATCAGCTCGCCCGCGCGCTGCGGCTCCCCGGCAACGCGGTGCGCGTCCATTTCGACGTCGATGTCGGCGGCAGCTACGGCGTCAAGCGCGGCCTGAAGCACAGCATTCTGACAGGATACCTCGCCAAGATGCTGGGACGCCCGGTGCGCCTGATCGAGGACCGGCTTGAGAACATGCGCGGCGGCGACGCCCAGGGCCCCGACCGCATCTTCGACATGCAGGTGGCGTTTGACCGCGGCGGCGTTATCCGTTCGCTCAAAATCCGCGCACTTGACGATGTCGGCGCCCATGCCGGCCGCGCTCCGCTGCAACTGGGCAAGCCGGTCGGCGCCATCGTCGGCCCTTATCGCATCGGCAGCGTCGAATACGAGGCGATCAGCGTCACCACCAACAAGACGCCGCAGGAGGCGGTGCGCGGCTTCGGCCAGGCACCGACCAATTTCGCGATCGAGACCGCGGTCGACCGCGTGGCGCGGCATTTGGGCATGGACCGCATCGAGCTACGACGCCGCAACCTCATCCGCCGCGAGGAATTCCCTTACACCATCCCGAGCGGCAGCACCTATGACAGCGGCGATTACCACGCCGTGCTCGACAAGGCGCTGAAGGCGGCGGGTTATGAAGACTTGATGATGTTGCGCGACAAGGCGCGCAAAGCGGGGAATCTTGCCGGCATCGGCATCGCCTGCTGTCTCGAGCCGAGCGGCGGCAACGCCGCCTTCGAGCCGCTGTTCAACCCCAAGAACGAGACCACCACCTGGATGGAATCCTGCAGCCTTAAGGTCGATCTCAACGGCGCGGTGATCGCTTCCATGGGCACCTCCTCCTCGGGCCAGGGGCACGAGACGCTGCTGGCCACCGTGGTCGGCGAAGTGCTGGAGCGCGACCCCGACACCATCCGGGCGGTGCATTCCGATTCACTGACGGCCGGCCCCAGCAACTCGCCGGTCGGCAGCCGCATGGCGATCATGCTCGGGGGTGCTGCGGCGGGCGCGGCCAAGAAGCTCAAAGTCCAGCTCGTCGCCATCGCCGCGCATAATCTGGGCGTGGCGCCCGAAGACGTCGAATATCACAACGGCGACGTGACCTTGCGCGCCGATCCAGGAAAACGGCTTACCTGGGACCAGTTGGTCGAGATCGCGCATCGCAAATTCCACCTGCTGCCGCCAGGCATGGAGCCGGGGCTGCAAATCACCCATGTCATGGAGGTGCCGGGCGGCGGCGCCTTGCCGGACCCGGACGGGCGGGTGCAGATGTATCCCTGCTATGCCTTCGAAGCGCATGTGGTCTATGCCGAGATCGACTGCGTCACCGGTCAGGTCAGAATCGGCAAATACGCCGTCGGCCATGATTGCGGCACCATGATCAACCCCGACATCGTCCACGGCATGACTTATGGAGGGATCGCGCACGGCATCGGCGCCGCGCTCTACGAGCGCTTTGCCTATGACGAAAACGGACAGCTTTTGAGCGGCTCGTTCATGGATTATCTTATTCCCTCGTCTCACGAAGTGCCGGATATTGTCATCGTCGACCACTGCACGCCGTCGCCCCTGACCGCCTTCGGCCAGAAGGGTTCGGGCGAGGCAGGTTATCTCGGCGCTCCGGCGGCGGTGTCCTGCGCGGTCAATGACGCCCTGGCGCCGCTCGGGCTGTCGATCGCCAGCCTGCCTATGTCAGTCGCGGTGTTGGAGGAATTGCTCGCCGCCGCTCCGGGCGGTAAACGATAAAGAAAGTTTGGGAGGGGTATCATGATCAGCAATCTTTTCCGCCGCGGCACCTGGGTGCTGTTTGCCGCGCTGTGCCTGCTGCCGGCAGGATTGCTCGCGGCCCGCGCGCAGCCCCTCACGCCGGTCACCATCGTGGTGTTCAGCGCGCCTTCACTCGGCGCCTTCCTGCCGCCGGTCATCAAGGCCAAGAACTTCGACAAGCAGAACGGCCTCGATATCAGCTTCCCCGAACGCACGCCCGACGCCTACGCCACCGAATTCAACACCGGTGAATTCGATCTCGGCGGCAGCGCTGCGGTCTTGACCGTCGGGCTGGCCGATGTGCGCGGCGTCAAAGCGGCCTATCTCTTCAACCTGTTCGATTACTGGGGTGCGGTGGTGACGCAGCGGCCCGACATCAAGACGCTGGCCGATCTCAAGGGCAAACAGATCGCTGCGGCACGCGGCACGACCAATTATTCGATGTTCGCCTGGTTTGCTCAGCAGCAGGGTCTGGCGCCGGACTCCTTCACCGTGGTCAATACCGCGACGCCCGGCCTCGTCGGTTACGCGCTTGCCGACCGGGCCGATGCCGTGCAGTTGTGGGAGCCGGCCTATTCCGTGCTGCTTTCCAAGAAACCCGACATCCGCACGATCAGTCTCGACATCGCGCCGACTTGGCGCGGCTTCGCACACACCGACTCGATCCCCTATCTCGGTGTTGCCGCGCAGCAATCCTGGATCGATAAGCATACCGATCTGATCGCGCCGCTCTATCACACCTATAAGACCGCCGCCGCCTGGGTTCTGGCCAATCCGGTGGAGGCCGCGTCGATCATCGGCGGCGCCAATGCCAACGACGACCAACGCAAGGCCTTGGTCAACCTGATCCAACACAACACGCGGCTCGGCATGAAGGTCGCGCCCGCCGGCAAGCTCAAGGACGGTATCCTGGCGGTCTATCGCGCCGGCGTCGCGGTCGGCACCTTGCCCGCCATGCCGTCGGCGGCCTCTATCTATTCCGGGCCGATGGAATGACTGAAGCGGCGCCGCGCCAAGCAGGCCGGCCCCCGAGCGGTGCTGCGGGCTCCAAGTTCCGATTCGAAGGCGTAGCGGCGCTGGCCGGGTTGGCCGTGGTCTGGCAGATCGTCTCCTACTTCGTGCCGCCCTTTCTGTTTCCCTCGATCCCTGCCATCGCTCTGCGTCTGATCGCGATCTTCACCGCCTGGGACACGATTTACGATGCGCTCATGACCTCCGGCCGTATTCTGGCGGGGTTGGCCGGCGCTTTCGTGCTGGGGAGCATGCTCGCCGTGCTGATGGGGCGGTCGGAACGCTTGGCACGCTATGTCTATCCTCTGTTGAATTTCAATCAGGGCATTCCGGCCCTGTCCTGGGTGGTGATCGCGATCATCTGGTTCCGCGGCATCGAATTCCGCATCTTCTTCATCATGGTGATGACCACCTTGCCGGCCTTCAGTTTCCAGATACTCGATTCCTATCGCGCCATGTCCAAGGACCTGTTCGAGATGACGCTGTCCTTCAGGCCGTCGCGCTACAATCTGTTGCGCACGCTGGTGTGGCCTTCCGTGCTGCCGGGAATTCTGACCGCCTGGAAGGTCAATCTCGGCAACGCTTCGCGTGTCGTGGTGGTGGCGGAGCTGGTGGGCGCAACCGGCGGCGTCGGCTACGAGCTGTTGCAGCAGCAGCAGCTTTTCGACATGGCGGGCGCGGTAGCATGGACCCTGGTGCTGGTGTTCTTCGTGCTGATCGTGCAATGGATCATCACGGCAATCGAGAATTCCGTCCTGCGCTACCGTCCGGCGACAGAGCGTTCGCTGTGACCGCGACCGAGATCGCATTCGAGCACGTCAGCAAGATGTTCGGGCGCGGTGACGGCGGCTATGCGGTGCGCGATCTGAGCTTTTCGGTAAATCGCGGCGAACTGGTCGCGATCCTGGGCAAGACCGGCTGCGGCAAATCGACTACCTTCAATCTCGTTGCCGGCTTGATCGAACCCTCATCCGGCAAGGTTACGGTGCAGGGCCGCGACCCATTCCGCGACTTCGCCTGGTTCCGCGGCAAGATCGGCATCGTGTTCCAAAACGACCGGCTGATGCCCTGGCGCAGCGCGATCGAGAACGTGGCCTTGGGACTGGAATTGAACCATGCGCCTTTGGCCGAGCGCATGGAGACCGCGGCGAAGTGGCTCGACCGGTTGGGCCTTTCCGCCCACGCCCAGGATTATCCCCATGCGCTGTCGGGCGGCATGCGCCAGCGCGTCAGCATCGCCCGCGCTTTCGCCGTCAAGCCCGATATCCTGCTCTGCGACGAGCCGTTCTCGGCGCTCGACGAGGTCACCGCCAATGGCCTGCGCGCCGAATTCCTCGATCTCGTCCGCGAGACCGGCGCCACCGGCATCTTCATTACCCATTCGATCACCGAAGCGCTGCAATTGGGACGGCGCATCCTGGTCTTCCACCGGCCGGCCGCTATCGCCTATGAGGCATCGTTCGACAAGGCCACGAGTGAACCTCAGCGCAACGATATCCGCTCGTCTATCCTGCGCGCGCTGGCGACCGAACAGGAGGCTTGAGGAGGCGGAATGATCGTCGATACCCATGCCCATTATGTCCCGGCGAGCCTGCTCGACGCGCTTTGCGCCGAACGGCGCCGATTTCCCTCGGTCGAGGTGCTGGGCGAGCGTGGCGCGGTGCGCCTGTCCTTCGTCAAGCAACCGCCGACCAGACCAGTGATGCCGCGCCTCAGCGACCTGGCGCAGCGCAAGGAATGGCTCGAGCGCCAGCGCATCGACCGCCAGGTGGTGGGCGGATGGCTCGACATGTTCGGTTATGAACTGCCGGCCGAGGAAGGCGCCGCCTGGTGCCGGTTCCTGAACGAGCACATGCGCAAGGGCGCCGCCGGATTCGAGGCTTTCGTACCGCTCGCCTGCGTCCCGTTGCAAAACGGCAAGCTCGCCGCCGCGATCCTCGACGAGGCGCTGGGCCAGGGCTTTTCCGGCGCCATGATCGGGACCCAGCCCAAGGGCGTCGGCGGCGCGCTCGACGGCCCCGACCTCGAGCCGTTCTGGGAGCTCGCCCATGCACGCCAGGCGACACTGTTCCTCCACCCCATGTTCGCCTGCGGCGACGACCGCCTGAACGATTACGACCTGGTCAACGCCGCCGGGCGGTTGACCGACACGACCATCGCCGTCGCGCGGCTACTGTTCTCGGGGCATTTGACGCGCTACCCGGGGGTCAAGCTGGTGATTTCGCATGGCGGCGCGGCGCTGCCCTATGCCCTGGGCCGGCTGAAACGTAATTTCGACATCCATTCCAAGGATTACGCCGATCCGGTGGAATCCTTGCGCCGGCTCTATTTCGACACCGTGCTATTCGATCCGCGCGCGCTCGAATTCCTGTGCGAAGTCGCCGGAGCGGAGAAGGTGATGCTCGGCTCCGACCATCCCTTCCCCATCGGCGACCCCGAACCCGCGAAAGTGGTCGAGGCCTCGTCTCTCGACGCAGCGGCGAAGAAAAAGATTCTCGGCGAGACCGCCATCCAGCTGTTTCATATCGATTGCGGCTGTGGCCATGGCGCGGCCTGAAGTCCGGGCGCGAGATCGCGAGGCCGCGGCGCCGTTGATCGCCGCCGAGGATGTCGCCAAGACCTACCGCACCACCTCGGGTGACGCGATCAAGGCGCTGGCGGGAATCAGCCTCGCCATCGGCGACGGCGATTTCGTCTGCGTCGTCGGTCCTTCGGGTTGCGGCAAGAGCACCTTTCTCCGGCTTATCGCCGGACTCGATTCGGTCAGCGCCGGACGTCTGAGGCTGGCAGGATCCCCGGTGCACGGCCCGTCGCGCGAAGTCGGCGTCATCTTCCAGAACGCGACGCTGCTGCCCTGGCTCACCATCCTAGAGAATGCGCTTCTGCCGCTGCGCGTCGGATGGCGGCAAGCGGATCGCGACGGCAAGGTGCGCGAATTACTGGCCAAGACCGGGCTCGGCGGTTTCGAGGACAAATATCCTTACGAGCTTTCGGGCGGCATGCAGCAGCGCGCCGCGATCTGCCGCGCGCTGGCGCGCGATCCTAAGGTGCTGCTGATGGACGAGCCTTTCGGTGCGCTCGATGCGCTGACGCGCGAACGCATGAATCTCGAGCTCCAGGATATCTGGCAGGCCACCGGCAAGACCATCCTGCTCATCACCCACAGCATCGCCGAATCCGTGTTCCTGGGCGACCGCGTGGTGGTGATGTCGCCGCGCCCGGGCCGGGTGATGGGCGATTTCGCGATCAACCTGCCGCGCCCGCGCCGCTTCGATACCACGCCTGGCGACCCCGAATATCTGCGCCTGACGCGCGAGATCCGCGGTTTGCTTGACCGCGGCACGAGAGAGACGCCATGAGTGCCAATGAGTCCGATCTGTTGCCGGTCAAGCCCGAAACCGATCTGGCGCTCGACACCGGATTCGGCCGCAGCGCCGGCAAGATTCTGCTGACCCTCAGCGGCGTCGTGGTGTTGATCGCGCTGTGGCAGGGGGCGGTGCTCTGGCTCGACGTGCCGCCCTATATCCTGCCGCCGCCCTGGCGGGTGCTGATGGCGCTGTGGGCCGGACTCGACGTGCCGCTGACCAGCAAGGTCGGGTTCTACCTGCCGCTCGCCAGCACCGTCCTCAATGCCGTCATCGGATTCCTGATCGGTGTCGTGCTCGGCATCGCCTGCGGCTCGCTGATGGCCGAATTTCGCCCTATCGAGACCGTACTCATGCCATACGCCTTCGCTTTCCAAGTGCTGCCCAAGGTGGCTATCGCACCGCTGATCGTGATCTGGTGCGGCTTCGGCGACGGCTCGAAGATCACCATGGCGGCGCTACTCGCCTTTTTCCCGATGATGGTCAACACCTTCACCGGCCTGCGCGGCACCGAGCGCGAGCGGCTCGACTTGATGCACGCGCTTTCGGCCTCGCGGTTCGAAACCTATCGGATCGTTAAGCTGCCCTCGGCCGCGCCCTATATATTTGCCGGCCTGGACATGGCCATGGTCTATGCGCTGCTTGGCACTATCGTCGCGGAATTCCTTGGTGCGCAGCAGGGCATCGGCGTTACCATCGTCGAGGCTCAGACCGCAACCAATGTGTCGACGGTGTTTGCTGCGCTGATTCTGCTGGGTGTCGTCGGCATTGTCTTTCACCTGGCCATCCGCGTGTTCGAGCGCCGCACCATCCACTGGGCGAACCGAAAAAAAGACTGAAGACAAAGGGAGAACCGCATGAATTTGAACCGCCGCGATCTGATCCTGTCGGGCTTGGCCGGAAGCGCGCTGGCCGCGCTGGGCCCTGGTCGGTCGCTGGCGGCCGATCTGCGCCAAGTCCGTTTCGGCGTCGGCCTCAAGCTGCTCAATATCACCTTCATGAACGTGATGATTGGCGAGCCGCTGGGCTTCACTCACCAGCAAGGCTTCCAGCTTCAGGGCCTGTCCTTGGGCTCGTTGAGCGCGACCTTCATCGCGCTCGACCGCGGCGACATCGAGTTCGGCGTTATCAGCCCATCGGTGGCGCTACCGCTTTTCGCCAAGGGCGAATTGCCGCCGATCCGCTGCATGTATGAATATAGCTATCCCTACAAATGGGACGTCACGGTCAAACCCAACTCGCCGATCCAGAGCTATCAGGATTTGCGCGGCAAGAAGATCGGCGTCTCCAATTTGGGCGCAACCGATTATCCGGTGACCCGCGAGGTGCTGAAAAACCTCAGTATCGATCCCGACAACGACGTGTCCTGGGTCGTGGTAGGCGAAGGCGTGACCGCAGGCGTGGCGCTCGATCGCGGCGACATCGACGCGCTGGCGTATTTCGACACCGGCTTCGGCCTGATCGAGAACGCCGGCATCGCCATGCGCTATCTGCCGCGCCCGCCCAAGATACCGTTCATCGGCGGTTTCTTCATCGGCGCGCGCCGGGATTTCATCGAAAAAAATCATGCGCTGTGCGCCGCCTTCGCGCGCACCATCGCCATGTCCTCGGAATACATCCTCGCCAATCCACCGGCCGGGGCCAAGGCGTTCCTTGAGCTCTATCCCGGCCAAGCGCCGGAAGGCTTGAGTCCCACCGAGGCCGCGATTAAGACCGCCAACGCCATGAAACGGCGCATCCTGCTCTACCGGCCGCCCTATCCCGGCCTTAAGATGGGTGCGATCCAGGAGGCCGAATTGCGGCGCGAGGCCGATTTCATCAATCTCCAAATTCCCGACCTCAAGCCGCTTTACACCAACTCGCTGATCGACGAGGCCAACAACTTCGACCGCGCCAAGGTGATGGCAATGGCCAAGGCGCAGGCCATCTGACCGCCATGCCGGATTCAGGCCGCTCCTATCCCGATCTGCACGAACATCTGGAGGCGCTCAAGCAGCGCAACCTGCTGCTCACCATCAACCGGCCGATCGATAAGGATTCGGAATTGCATCCGCTCGTGCGCTGGCAATTCGTCGGCGGAATCGACGAATCCGAGCGTAAGGCCTTTCTCTTCACCAACATCGTCGACGCCAAGGGCCGGAAATACGGCATGCCGGTTGTGGTCGGCGCTATCGCCGCCAACCCGGCGATCTACAGCGTCGGCATGGGCGCGCCGGTCGAACAGATCCAGGCCAAGTGGGATAACGCCATCGCCAACCCGATCCCGCCGCGCATCGTCAACAAGGCGGTATGCCAAGAGGTGGTGATCGAAGGCAAGGATCTCCAAGGCGAGGGCAAGGGTCTCGATGCTCTTCCGATCCCGGTCTCGACCCCCGGCTTCGACAGCGCGCCGACTCTGACCGCGACCAACGTCATCACCAAGGACCCCGAAACCGGCGTGCAGAACATGGGGACCTATAGGGCTGCTTTGAAAGCTTCCGATCGGCTGGTGGTGCGCATGGCGACGCGGGTCGGCGGCGCCGAGGGCTATCTCCATTACGTCAAGCACCAGAAGCGCGGCGATTCCACCATGCCCTGCGCGATCGTGCTCGGTTGCCCGCCTTATGTCGCCTTCATGGGGCCGCAGAAGCTGCCGATTGGCGTCGACGAATTTACGGTTGCCGGGGGCCTGGCCGGGGCACCGATCAACGTGGTGCGCGCGATCAGCGTCGATTTGCTGGTGCCGGCCGAGGCCGAGCTGGTGATCGAGGGTGTGATCGACACCGACTATGTCGAGCCCGAGGCACCGTTCGGCGAATTGCACGGTCATGTCGCGCTCGAGGAATACAACATGCCGATGCGGGTGACCGCGATCACGCACCGCAAGCACCCGATCATTCCTTCCTATATCAGCCAAGTGGCGCCGAGCGAATCGAGCGTCATCAAGCGCATCGCCTATGAGCCGCTGTTCCTGGCGCATCTTCGGAACGCACTCGGTATCCGCGGCGTCAAGCGGGTGTCGCTCCACGAGCCGCTGACCGGATTGTTGCGCGTGCTGATCGTGACCGTGGAGAAGGGCATGCCGCGCACCGAGGTGTGGCGTGCGCTTTACGGCGCCGCCTTCTTCAAGGGCGACACCGGCAAGATCTGCATCGCGGTCAACGACGACATCGACCCGGCCAATGCTAATGCGCTGCTCTGGGCGATGGCCTATCGCATGAACCCGGTCGCGGATGTCCAGCTGGTGCCGCATCGCGGCCAGGGCCACGGACCCAAACGCGAACATGACGGCGAAGAAGACTCGACGCTGCTGATGGACGCGACCATGAAGGGCGACATGCCGCCTTTGGCGTTGCCCAAGCGCGAATACATGGACCGCGCCAGGAAGATCTGGGAGGAGCTCGGGCTGCAGCGCCTCCATCCGCAACCGCCCTGGCACGGCTATTCGCTCGGTGACTGGCTGCCGGTATGGGACGATGCGGCGAAGCGCGCCGCCGAGGGCCGCTATCTCGATAACGGCAAGATCAGCGCGCAGTTGAGGCGCAAAGGCGTCAAGCCCGAGACCAAGTTCCGCCCCGACCAGCTCGACAAGAAAGACGGCCAGGGACGCGACTAAAGCTTGGCGAAAGCGCTGAGCAAGGTCTGGACCGGCTCGGCTGGCAGGAATCCCAGAAATTTCCCGTAGGCATCGAGACTTGCTTGCGCAGCATCCTGCGGTGAAGCGGCGTCAGCGCGGAAACTCAAGGGTGGCGCCGCGCGCATCAGTTCGTCATGGGCGATGCGCTCGGATTCGAGTTCGATCCCCTTCACGTGTTCACGGAACGCGTCGTTGGCGCGGCTATCGATGTCGCTGATGCCGCGCTTGAGACGGCGGCGCAGCTCGCGCAAGGGCTGCACCACCTCCACGCGCCATGACGATATGATCTTATCGAGAGATGCGATCTCGTCGCGGCCGAGCGCCCGTTTCTGCGTGGCCAGGAAGAAAAGATAAAGCATCAGATTGACGTCGGCCTTGGCCTCGTCTTGCAAGACGAGGCAGGCGGGTGCCACGCCGGGCAGCGCGTAGAAGCGCAAGGAGAAGCGCCAGAACGGCGATTTGTTTTTGCCGGGGCCG
>CAVXKY010000008.1:0-37387 GCA_963762425.1 uncultured Alphaproteobacteria bacterium
CGGCATGCGTGGCCATGGCGGCGATGCGGGTTTCGGCGCCGGCTTCGCCGACATCTTCGAGGAGATGTTCGGCGATTTCATGGGCGGACGGCGCCAAGGCGGCCAGGGCGCCAATCTGCGCGGCAACGACCTGCGCTACAATCTCGAGATCGGCCTGGAAGAGGCCTATGCGGGCAAGCAGACCCAGGTGCGCGTCTCGACCCTGGCAGCCTGCGAGACGTGCAAGGGCAGCGGCGCCGAGGCGGGATCACGCCCGATCAATTGCCCGACCTGCCACGGCAGCGGCAGGGTGCGGGCGCAACAGGGCTTCTTCACGCTCGAGCGCACCTGCCCCGCCTGTCACGGCGCGGGGCGCGTGATCGAGAATCCCTGCCGCGCCTGCGGCGGCCAGGGCCGCATCCAGAAGGAAAAGACGCTGTCGGTTTCGATCCCGGCGGGGGTCGAGGACGGCACGCGCATCAGGCTCGCCGGCGAGGGCGAAGCGGGGATGCGCGGCGGCGGCTCGGGCGATCTTTACATCTTTCTCCGGGTGAAGCCGCATCGTCTGTTCCAGCGCGAGGGCGCGAACATCCATCTGCGCGTGCCGATCGCGCTGCCGGTGGCGGCGTTGGGCGGATCGCTCGAAGTGCCGACCATCGACGGCACCCGCACCCGGCTCACCATTCCCCCCGGCACGCAATCGGGCCACCAGCTGCGCCTCAAGGGCAAGGGGATGTCGGTGCTGCGCTCGGGCTCCCGCGGCGACATGTTCGTCGAGGTCGCGGTGGAGATTCCGGTCAATCTGTCGAAGCGCCAGCAGGAGCTGTTGAAGGAATTCGAGTCGGCGGGCGACGCGCGCAAGACCCAGCCGCAAAGCGCGGGCTTCTTCGCCAAGGTGAAGGAGTTCTTCGGCGATCTGAGGGAGTAACCATCCCCGGCGGCGCTCGGGCGCCAAAATCTTGAAGACGCGCAGGACGCGTTCCGCTAAACCTTCACAGTCCGGGCGGCCTTAGCCGCCCTTTTCATTGGCGAAGGTCGGCATCGTGGCCAGGAAACTCTTCATTCCGCTCGCGCTCCTCTGGCTCGCGGGTAACGGCTTGCGCCTGACCGTGCTGGCGGTGCCGCCGGTCATTCCGCTCATCCACCACGATCTGCATCTGAGCGAGACCGGCGTGGCGCTGCTCGGCAGCCTGCCGCCGCTGCTGTTCGCCGTGGCGGCGGTGCCGGGTTCGCTTCTGATTGCGCGGCTGGGCGCCGCGCGCGCGCTGATGGCCGGGCTGTTGCTGACCGCCGCGGGGGGCGCCGCGCGGGGATTGGCCGGCGACGCGCTGTCGCTTTACGCCGCCACCATAGCCATGGGCGCGGGCGTCGCGGTGATGCAGCCGACGATGCCGCCCTTGGTGCGCGAATGGGCGCCGCACCGCATTCCCTTCGCCACCGCGGTCTATACCAACGGGCTCCTGGTGGGCGAGACCCTGCCGGTGGCCTTCACGCTGCCCTTGGTGCTGCCGCTCTTCGCCGGCAGCTGGCGTTGGGGCCTGGCGTTTTGGTCGCTGCCGGTGCTGGCGACGGCGCTGGCGCTGGCGCTGTTGGGCCCGACGCACGTTCCCCATCCCAAGGGCGCGCCGCCGCGGCGCTGGTGGCCCGATTGGAACAACGGCCTGCTCTGGCGCATCGCCATCATGTTCGGCGGCACCAACACGCTTTATTTCGCCACCAACACCTTCCTGCCCGATTATCTCGAGGCGGTGGGGAGAGGCCAATGGATCGGCGCGGCGCTGACCGCGCTCAATTTCGGCCAGCTTCCGGCCTCGGTGCTGATGCTGGCCTTCGCCGGGAAACTGGTGCGCCACCATTATTCCTACATCGGTTTGGGGCTTTTGATGGGGACGAGCGTCGCCGGCATGCTGCTGATGCCGGGCGCGTGGGTGGTGTGGTGGGCGGGACTGGCGGGCGGCGCCACCGCCGCGGTGATGACCCTGCTCCTGGCCTTGCCGCCGGTGCTGATGCCGCATGGCGACGTGCCGCGATTCACCGCCGGTATCTTCACCGTGAGCTATTCGACCGCGGTGGTGACGCCGGTCCTGGCCGGGTTCCTGTGGGACGCGACCGGCAATCCGGCGATGGCCTTCCTGCCGGCGGGGCTGGCGGTGCTCGCGATCATCGGCGTCGCGCCAACCGTCGGCTTCAAGCGGATGAAATAGCGCGCTATTCCGCCGCCACCGTCTTGCGCGCGCGTTTGCCGGCATCCTTGGCGCCCGATTCGAGCGCCTTGGTCAGCCGGGAGCGGATATCGCGCAGCCGGTCCGGCTGCTCGATCTTGTGGCCGAACAAATCCTTCACATAGAAGACGTCGACCACCTTCTCGCCGTAGGTGGAAATCTTGGCGCTCGAGATCTGCAGATTGAGCGCCGTCAGCGCGCGCGTCACCTCGAACAGCAATCCCGGCCGGTCGGGACCGTTCACCTCGATCACGGTGTAGGTGAGGCTGGCATTATTGTCGATGATGACGCGCGGCGGCACCGCGATGGTGCGGGTGCGCGGCGGAATCGCCTGCGGCTTGGCGAGCTCGACATGCGGCTAGATGCGGCCCGACAGCACGTCCTCGAACAAGGTCGCGAGCTTCGCCAGCTTCGCGGGCTTATCGAAGGCGCCGCCCGCCTGGTCCTGGACCCAGAAGGTGTCGAGCGCCATGCCGTTCTGCATGGTGAGAATCTTGGCGTCGACGATGTTGGCGCCGGCCAGCGCCAGGGCGCCGGCGATGCGCGAGAACAAGCCGGCATGGTCGGCGGTGTAGAGCGTGATCTCGGTGACGGACCGCCCGGGATCGACGCGGGTCTCGAGCGTCAGCGGCCGGCCCGACCGTTCGGCCTCGCGGATCAATCGCGCGTGGCGCGCCTCGGTTTCCGGATCGAAGGACAGCCAGTAGAACGGGTAGCCCTTGGCGATGAAGGATTCGATGTCCTCGCGCGAGAAATCGGGCAGCAGCTTCACCACCGCCTCCTGGGCCTGGGAGACGCGCTGCATCTGTCCTTCCTCGACGAGGCCTCCAACCATCAGATCGAAGGCGCGGTGATAAAGCTCGCGCAACAGCGTCGCCTTCCAGTTGTTCCACACCTTGGGGCCGACGGCGCGGATATCGACCACCGTCAGCACCAGCAGCAGCTTCAACCGCTCGGGCGATTGCACGCGCTCGACGAAGTCGCGGATGGTCTGCGGATCGTCGATGTCGCGCTTCAAGGCGGTGGCGCTCATCAGCAAATGCCAGCGCACCAGCCAGGCGGTGGTCTCGATCTCCTCCGCGGTCAGTCCCAGGCGGGGGCCGAGCTTTTGCGCCACTTCCTCGCCCAGGATCGAATGGTCGCCGCCGCGGCCCTTGGCGATGTCGTGCAGCAGCACGGCGAGATAAAGCGCGCGGCGCGAGGAAATCGTCGGCGCCAGCGAAGTCGCCAGCGGCAGCTCGTCCTTGAACTCGCCCTTCTCGATCCTGGCAAGCAAGCCGATGGCGAAGAGCGTGTGCTCGTCGACGGTGTAGATGTGATACATGTCGAACTGCATCTGCGCCACGACGCGGCCGAAATCAGGCACGAAGCGGCCGAACACCCCGGCCTCGTTCATGCGGCGGAGCGCCACCTCGGGATCCTTGCGCGAGGTCAGAATCTCCATGAACAGGCGGTTGGCCTCGGGATTGGCGCGCAGATCGTTGTCGATCAGCTTCAAGGATTGCGTGATGAGGCGCAGCGCATGGGGGTGGATGTCGAGCCCGTGCTCCTCGGCCAGATGGAACATCCGGATGAGATTGACCGGATCGTCGCGGAAAGTGTTGTCCTTGTCGACGTCGATGCGGCCCTGCGCCACCTTGAATCCCTCGAGCTTCTTCTCGCGCCCGCGCCAGCGTTTCCAGGTGAGCAGCGGCTCCTTGGTCTGCTCGGATTCCAGCAGCGCGCAGAAGATGCGGGTCAGATCGCCCACGTCCTTGGCGATGAGGAAATAGTGTTTCATGAAGCGTTCGACGCCGCGCGTGCCGGCGTGGTCGGTGTAGCCCATGCGGCGGGCGATTTCGGCCTGGTATTCGAAGGTCAGGCGGTCCTCGGCGCGGCCTGAGAGAAAATGCAGGTAACAGCGCACCGTCCAGAGGAAATCCTGCGCGCGCGCGAAGCGTTGCGCCTCCTTGGCCGACAGCACCTTGAGATCGACCAGGGCCGCGACGTCGTCGACGCGGTAGATGTATTTGGCGATCCAGAACAGGGTGTGGAGATCGCGCAGGGCCCCCTTGCCTTCCTTGACGTTGGGCTCGACCAGGTAGCGCGAATCGCCGAGCCGGCGGTGGCGCTCGTTGCGCTCGGCGAGCTTATCGCGGACGAATTCGGCGGCCGTGCCCTTGGCGATCTTGGCCTCGAACGCCTTCTTGAGATCGTCGTAGAGTTTTTGCTCGCCCCAGATGTAGCGCGCCTCGAGGATGGCGGTGCGGGTGGAGAGATCGGCCTTGGCGGCGGTTATGGTCTCGTCGATCGAGCGCGTCGCCTGCCCCACCTTGAGGCCCAGATCCCACAGCGCGTAAAGCACGTATTCCACCACCTGCTCGATATGCGGCGTCGCCTTGTAGGGCAGCAGGAAGAGGAGATCGATGTCGGAATAGGGCGCCAACTCGCCGCGGCCGTAACCGCCGACGGCGATCAGCGCCATCTGCTCGCCCGAAGTGGGATTGGGCGCCGGATAGATCCGGGTCTGGGTGAAGTCGTAAAGCGCGCGGATGATCTGATCCATCAAGAAGGCCAGCGCGTGCGTGGTTTCGGTGCCGGAGGCCCCGGCTTCGAAACGCTTTTGAACCACGGCGCGGCCGGAGACCAGCGCCTCCTTGAGCACGGCGCTCACGTCCTTGCGCGCGGGCGTGCCCGAAGCCGTTTCGGTCAGCGCTTCGAGTTTCGCCTGAATCGCGCGGCGGTCGATGATGTCGCGCGGGTGGGGGACCGGGTTCATGCGGTCATTTTATACACCGGCGGGGGCCGAGTGTCGCTTGGCCTTCTCAGCCGCGTTTCTCGACCAAGTTCTTGATCCGATAGAGCAATTCGAGCGCTTCCTTGGGCGAAAGCTCGTCCGGGCGCAAACCGGCCAGGAGCTTCTCCGCCTCCGACGGCGCGGGCGCGGATGCGCGCGGCGGCGGGCTCGCGGTAAAGAGCGGCAAATCCTCGGCGAGCTTGGTCAACTGCCCGCGCTGCTCGCCCGTCTCCAATGTGGCCAGAACCTGTTCGGCGCGCGCGATCACGGCTTGCGGCAGGCCCGCGAGCTTCGCCACGTGGATGCCGTAGGAACGGTCGGCGGCGCCGGGCGCGACCTCATGCAGGAACACCACGTCGCCCTGCCATTCCTTGACGCGCATGGTCCAGCAGGAGAGATCCTCGAGCTTGCCCTGAAGCGCCGTCAGCTCATGGTAATGGGTGGCGAAGAGACAACGGCAGCGATTGACCCCGTGCAGATGCTCGAGCGCCGCCCAGGCGATCGAAAGCCCGTCGAAGGTGGAGGTGCCGCGTCCGATCTCGTCGAGGATGACCAGCGAGCGTCCGGTGGCTTGGTTGAGAATGGCGGCGGTCTCGACCATCTCGACCATGAAGGTGGACCGCCCGCGCGCCAGATCGTCGGCGGCGCCGACGCGCGAGAACAGGCGATCGACGACGCCGAGGACGGCCGATTCCGCCGGAACATATCCCCCCATCTGCGCCAGCACGGCGATAAGCGCGTTCTGACGCAGGAAGGTGGATTTCCCCGCCATGTTGGGGCCGGTCAAAAGCCAAAGCCGCTGGCCCGGCTTGAGATCGCAATCATTGGCGACGAAGCCTTGCGCGGCCTGGCGCTTCAAGGCCGCTTCGACCACCGGATGGCGGCCGGCCTTGATCGAGAACGCCAAGTCATTTTCGATAACAGGTCTGCGGTAATCCTGTTCGACCGCCAGCTCGGCCTGGCTCGCCGCGACGTCGAGCCAGGCCAGCGCCGAGGCCGCACGCTGGATCATTTCCGCGCGCGCGCGCGTCTCGTTCACCAGATCCTCGAACAGCCGGAGTTCGAGCGCCAACGCCTTGTCGGCCGCCGAGGATATCCGGCTTTCGAGCTCGCCCAATTCGGCCGTGGTGTAGCGCACCGAGGAGGCGAGCGTCTGGCGGTGGATGAAGGAAGGCCCGAGCTTGGCCGCGTGATTGGGCGAAACGTCGATGTGATAGCCCAGCACGTTGTTGTGCCGGATTTTGAGCGAAGCGACGCCCGATTCGCCCGCGTAACGCGCCTGAAGCTCGGCCACCAGGCGGCGGCCTTCGTCGCGCAAAGCCCGCAGCTCGTCGAGTTCGGGCGCGTAACCCGAAGCGACGAAGCCGCCGTCGCGGGCATAAAGCGGCAGCTCCGCCGCGAGCGCCCGCGTCAAGCGGTCGACGAAAGCCGAATGCTCGCCCAAATCCTTGAGGGCTTGGGCCACAAGAGCGGGCGGCTCGGCCGAGGAAAGCGCCGCGCGAAGACCCGCGCTTTGCTCCAAGCCGTCGCGCAACGCGGCCAGGTCGCGCGGGCCGCCACGGCCCAGGGAGAGGCGCGCCATGGCGCGCGCCATGTCGGGACAGCGCCCGAGGATGGCGCGGCTGTCCTGGCGCAAGCGTTCGGATTCGGCGAAGAACCCGACCGCGTCGAGCCGCGCCGATATGGCGCGGACATCGGTCAGGGGCGCGGAGAGATGTTCGGCCAGCAGGCGCGCGCCCGCGCCGGTTTTGGTGCGGTCGATCGCGGCCAGGAGACTGCCCGAACGCTCGCCCGACAGGGTCTCGGTCAGTTCGAGGTTGCGCCTTGTGGCGGGATCGATCGCCAAAAAGGCGCCGGACGAGAAACGCCGCGGCGGGCTCAACGCCGGCAGCTTGCCCTGTTGGGTCAAATCGACGTAATCGAGCAGCGATCCCGCCGCCGCGATCTCGGATCGGGAAAAATCGCCGAAGGCGTCGAGCGCCTTCACGCCCAAAGCCGTCTCGATGCGCTTCCGGCCGTTCTCGGAATCAAACCGCGCATTGGGCAAGGACGAGAGCGCGGATTTCCAGTCGTTCAAGAGTTCGAACAGCTCAGGCTTCTGGAGGAGCCGCTCGGGCAGCAGGATTTCGCCGGGCGCGAGGCGCGCGAGATCGCCGCCCAGATTCGCGAGCGCCACCTCCTGGGTCCCGAAATCGCCGGTCGAGAGATCGAGCCAGGCGAGCGCCAATCCGTTTTGCGCTTCGGCCAGCGCGGCCAGGTAATTGTGGCGCCGCGCATCGAGAATGGTCTCCTCGGTGATGGTGCCGGGGGTGACGATGCGCACCACCGCGCGTTTGACCGGCGGCTTGCCCGGGCGCTTGCGGGCCTCGGCCGGGTCCTCCATCTGCTCGCACACCGCGACGCGGAAGCCCTGGCGGATCAGCTTGGCGAGATAGGCCTCGGCCGTGTGCACCGGCACACCGCACATGGGAATGTCCTCGCCCTCGTGCTTGCCGCGCTTGGTGAGCGCGATGTCGAGCGCGCGCGCGGCCTTGGCCGCATCCTCGAAGAACAGCTCGTAGAAATCGCCCATGCGGTAGAACAGCAGGCAATCGGAATGCTGGCGTTTGATATCGAGATACTGCGCCATCATCGGCGACGCCTCGGTCATCACGGCGGGCGCGGATGCTTGCGTCGGAACGGCTTGGCCGGGGCGGGCGGGCGGCATGGCCCGCACGCTAACACCCCGCCTTGGCCTTAGGGAACCGGTTGGGCGGACGGTACTTTGAGACCTGCCTCAATGCCCGGCGAGGGGTTACAATCGCCCATGGGCCGATACGGTAAAACCGCATGAGAGTGTGGCTGCGTCTGGCGCTCGACGCCTTCATTCTGTCCACGCCCGCCTTCGTGCTGCTGGCGGGGTTGGGCTATCTCGGGTTGATCGCGCCGCGTTTCGCCTGGCTCGACGCGATTCTCGTCTTCGCGGCGGTGGCGGTGCTGCTGTATCCGCTGATCGCGGGGCTGGCCGCGCTGGCATCCGCGCTCGAGGCCATGGCGGCGGACGAGGCGGCGGCGCCCGAGGTCGGCAGCCATCACGGCCTGGTGCGAGCGTTGTGGCTGGCGCTCGGCCGCTGGGCGCGCGCCTCCAAGACGGAGCTGCGCGCGCGCGAGGCCGAACTGGTATCCGCGCGCTCGTTGGTGGCGGCGCTGCCCGAGCCGCTGCTGCTGCTCGACCGGGGCCGCCGCGTGGTGCGCGCCAACGCCGCGGCGAACGCGCTTTTGGGCGAGCGCATCGAGGGCCGCGATCTGGCCGGATGCCTGCGCCACCCGGCGGTGCTGAACGCGGCCGACCAGGTGTTGAAGGGCGAAAACGCCAAGGTGGTCGAGTTCGAGTTGACCAGCCCGGTCGAGCGCCATCTCTCCGCGCATCTGGCGCGGCTCTCGCCCGAGGCCGAGGGCGCGTCCGCCGTTCTGGTGCTGCACGATCTGACCCAGATGAAGCGCGCCGAGCGCCTGCGCGCCGATTTCGTCGCCAATGCCAGCCACGAATTGCGTACGCCCTTGGCGACCCTGGTGGGATTCATCGAGACCTTGCGCGGCCCGGCGCGCGATGACGAGGCCGCGCGCGAGCGCTTTCTCGCCATCATGGCGGAACAGAGCGGCAGGATGACCCGGCTGGTGGAGGATCTGCTGTCGCTGTCGCGCATCGAGATGAACGAGCACAGCCCGCCGACCGAGGATGTCGCGATTTCGGGCGTGCTGACGAGCGCGGCCGAGCCGCTCGAGCCGCGCGCCAAGGCGCGGGGCATGCGCATCACGATCGATGCGTCGCCGGGATTGCCCCATGTGGCCGGCGACAGCGACGAGCTGATCCAGGTGTTCCAGAACCTGCTCGACAACGCGATCAAATACGGCGCCGAGGGCACGCCGATCGAAGTCGTGGTGCGGCCCTCGAACCGCATCCTGACCGGGGCGCGGCCGGGCGAAAGGCAGCCGGCGGTGGCGGTGGCGGTCCGGGATCACGGGCAAGGTATCGCGCGCGAGCATCTGCCGCGGCTGACCGAGCGCTTCTACCGGGTCGACGCGGCGCGCTCGCGCGCGCTGGGCGGCACCGGGCTGGGCCTGGCCATCGTCAAGCACATCATCAGCCGCCACCGCGGCGCCTTCGAGATCGAAAGCGAGCCGGGCCAGGGCTCGGTCTTCACCGTGCATCTGCCGGCCGCCGCACAGCCCGCCCCCGTCCCGATCCAGGTAAAAGCCGGCCTTTGAGCCCGAGTCGGGGGCTGTCATAAAACGGTAACGAAACTCGCGTAGTCCTGCTGGGGCGGTGATTTGATCGAATCCCGCGGTTCTGGCTGACAAGGGGTCAAGACTTGGAGGCGCGCCACCAAGGCCCGGCTGGGGTTATCGCCGTTGCCGGCTTGGCGCCGCGCGCGATGCGGCGCCAGCGTTTGGGCGACACAGTTGTTCCGCGCCGTCACCCGGGGCTTCGCGCTCGGCGTGCTGCTGCTTTTGGGCGCGATCATCGCGTCGCTGGCGGCGGGATCGATCCCGGCTTTCCGCGCCTTCGGCCTGGGATTCCTGTTCAGCACCGCCTGGAACCCGGTCAAGGACGCCTTCGGCGCGTTGCCGGCGATCTACGGCACGCTGATCACGTCCCTCCTCGCCATGATGCTGGCGGTGCCGCTGGCCTTCGGCATCGCCATTTTCCTGACCGAGCTGTGCCCGCCTTTGTTGCGCCGCCCGATCGGCACCTTGATCGAACTCCTGGCCGCCATCCCCAGCATCATCTACGGCATCTGGGGCCTGTTCGTGCTGGCGCCGGTGCTGCAATCGACGTTGCAGCCCGCGCTCATCGACAGCCTCGGGGCAATCCCGTATTTCGGCGTGCTGTTCGCCGGGCCGCCCTTGGGCCTGGGCATATTGACCGCGAGCATCATCCTGGCGGTGATGGTGCTGCCGTTCATCGCCTCGGTCTCCCGCGACGTGTTCCTGACCGTGCCGCCGCTGTTGCGCGAAAGCGCCTATGCCATGGGCGCGACGACATCCGAGGTCATCCGCGACATCATCATCCCCCATTCGCGGATCGGCATCGTCGGCGGCGTCATGCTCGGACTGGGCCGCGCGCTGGGCGAGACCATGGCGGTGACCTTCGTCATCGGCAACGCGCACCATATCAAGGCCTCGCTGCTGGCGCCCGGCACCACCATCTCGGCCACCTTGGCCAATGAATTCACCGAGGCGGTGGACCAGATTTATACCTCCTCGCTGGTGGCGCTCGGATTGATCCTGTTCGTCATCACCCTGATCGTGCTGGCCTTGGCGAATTACATGCTGTGGCGCATGGGTTCGCGGGAAGGAGCCTGAGCATGGATGCGATGCTGTACCGGCGCCGCGCCGCCACCAATTACCTCATCCTGTCGCTGTCCTTCGCCGCGACCGGAGCCGGGTTGCTGGTGCTGTTCCTCATCATGTGGTCGCTGTTGCGCAACGGCATACCCGCGCTGGGATTCGATTTCTTCACCCAGAACACGCCGCCGCCGGATAGAAGCGGCGGGCTGTTGAACGCCATTTACGGCAGCCTGGTCATGACCGCGGTGGCGACGGCCGTCGGCACGCCGGTCGGCATATTGTGCGGCACCTTCCTCGCCGAATTCAGCCGCTCGAGCCAGCTCGCCATGACGGTGCGTTTCATCAACGACATTCTCCTGTCCGCGCCGTCGATCGTCATCGGCCTCTTCGTCTACGAGGTCATGGTCGTGCCCATGGGCCATTTCTCCGGCTGGGCCGGATCGATGGCGCTCGCCATCCTGGTCGTGCCGGTGGTGGTGCGCACCAGCGAGAACATGCTGTCGCTGGTGCCGGCGAGCCTGCGCGAGGCCGCCTTCGCCCTGGGCGCGCCGCAATGGAAGGTGGTGGTCCTGGTGGTCTACCGCGCGGCGATGCAGGGCATGTTGACGGGCGTTCTTCTGGCGGTGGCGCGCATCGCCGGCGAGACCGCGCCGCTGCTCTTCACCGCGCTCAACAACCAGTTCTGGAGTTCCAACATGAATGGCCCCATGGGCAATCTGCCGGTCGTGATCTTCCAGTTCGCGCTGTCGCCTTACGCCGACTGGCAGCGGCTGGCCTGGGGCGGGGCGTTGCTGATCACGCTCGCCATCCTGTCGCTCAACATCATCGCGCGCTTCCTCGCCAATTGGAGCAGCTTCGAAAAATGACCTTTGAAATCACCCCCATGGAAACCCCGTCCCGCCCCCGTCCCCACCTCATCAACGTGCCCGCGCCCGAACGGGAAAGCGGCGCGCCGGCCGACCAACCGGCCGAGCAGCCGGTGGCCAAGGCCGAGATCAAGGATTTGCGGTTCTATTACCGCGACTACGAGGCCTTGAAGGGCATCAACCTGGCGCTGCACGACAAGCGCGTCACCGCCTTCATCGGTCCCTCGGGTTGCGGCAAATCGACCCTGCTGCGCGTCTTCAACCGCATCTATCAGCTCTATCCCGATCAGCGCGCCACCGGCCAAGTGCTGGTCGACGGCCAGGACATTCTCGACCCCAAGCAGGATTTGAACCTCTTCGGGCGCGCATCGGCATGGTGTTCCAGAAGCCGACGCCGTTTCCGATGTCGATCTACGACAACATCGCCTTCGGCATCAGGCTTTACCAGCGGCTCGGGCCGCGTGAGCTCGACGAGCGCGTCGAGGAGGCGCTCCGGCGCGCGGCGTTGTGGGACGAGGTCAAGGACAAGCTCCGGGAATCCGGCTTGTCGCTCTCGGGCGGACAGCAGCAGCGGCTGTGCATCGCCCGCGCGATCGCGGTCAAGCCCGAGATCCTGTTGCTCGACGAGCCGGCCTCCGCGCTCGATCCGATCTCGACCCAGCGAATCGAGGAATTGATCTCGGAATTGAAATCCGACTATTGCATCGCCATCGTCACGCACAATATGCAACAGGCGGCCCGCAGCTCGGACTACACGGCGTTCATGTATTTGGGACAGTTGATCGAGTTCAACACCACCGAGGCCATCTTCACCCATCCCAAGGAACGCCAGACCGAGGATTACATCACCGGCCGCTTCGGCTGAAGGAGTGCGACGTCATGGTCTCCGAACACATCATCAAGAGCTACGATCAGGAGCTGCAGCGGCTCGACAACATCATCGCCGAGATGGGCGGATTGGCCGAAAGCCAGCTGGCGGCGGCGATCGAGTCGGTGGCCAAGCGCGACAGCGAACTGGCCGCGCGCGTCGTGAAGGGCGATGCGCGCGTCGATGAGCTGGAACGCGAGGTGGAAAGCCTGGTGGTGCGGCTTTTGGCGCTCCGGCAGCCGATGGCGCGCGATCTGCGCCAGATCATCGCCGGATTGAAGATCTCGTCCGACCTCGAGCGCATCGCCGATTACGCCTCGAACGTGGCCAAGCGCGCGATCGCGCTCAACCAGACGACGCCGGTCAAGCCGGTCTCCGGCATTCCCCGCATGGGGCGGCTGGGGAGCGCCATGATCAAGGACGTCTTGGACGCCTTCGTCGAGCGCGACGCCGAGAAGGCGCTCGCCGTGTGGCTCCGGGACGAGGAGATGGACGATCTCTATACCAGCCTGTTCCGCGAGCTGCTGACCTACATGATCGAGGATCCGCGCAACATCACGTCTTGCGCGCATCTGCTCTTCATGGCCAAGAACCTGGAGCGCATCGGCGATCACGCCACCAACATCGCCGAGACGCTCTATTTCCTTGTCCACGGCACGCCCTTGGCCCAGGTTCGCCCGAAGCGCGACCGCACCAGCCTGGCGCTCGCGCCCGACGCCAACGCCGAAGAACCCGACGGAGACGAAGCCTGATGCGCCCATCGGTTCTGGTCGTCGAGGACGAGACGGCGCTGCTGACGCTGCTGCGCTACAATCTCGAGAAGGAAGGCTTCACCGTCAGCTCGGCGCATGACGGCGAGGAGGCGTTGCTGCAGCTGAAAGAGGCCAAGCCCGACGCCGTGCTGCTCGATTGGATGCTGCCGCGGGTTTCGGGCATCGAGGTGTGCCGCCAGATCAGGCGCACGCCGGCCTGGAAGGATTTGCCGGTCATCATACTGACCGCGCGCGGCGAGGAAGGCGACCGGGTGCGCGGGCTCGACAGCGGCGCCGACGATTACGTGGTGAAGCCCTTCAGCCCCAACGAACTGGTCGCGCGGCTGCGCGCCGTGATCCGCCGCGCCCGGCCCGGCCGCCGCCGACGAGATCTTGCGCTTTTCCGACATCTCGCTCGATCTGTCCGCCCACCGCGTCACGCGCGCCGGCAAGCCGGTGCATCTGGGGCCGACCGAGTTCCGCCTGTTGCGTTTCCTGATGGAGCGGCCGGGCCGGGTGTTCTCGCGCGAGCAATTGCTCGACGCGGTCTGGGGCCGCGACGCCGAGGTGGAATTGCGCACCGTCGACGTCCATATCCGCCGCCTGCGCAAGGCCTTGAACGGGACGGGCCGCGCCGATCTGGTGCGCACCGTGCGCGCCGCCGGATATTCGCTGGACGCGGGCGCGGCCGCCTAGCATTCAAAAATTGCCGTCAGGCCGCCAACGGGCGAGGTCTCGTGCCGCGGTTGCGCCTGATGCGCGCACAGGGCAAGCTTGCCGTCCGGGTTCCGCGCCAGCCCCCGCACAGGAGCAGAGCAAAGCATGGACGCGGCCTCTTCGCCCGTCAGGATTCCAGTCGCGGCGGTGACGGTGGGCGCCTATCGATTCGTCTTCGGCCGGCTGGGGCTGTTCCTCGAGCTCGCCTGGTTGCCCCTGTTGCTGCTGCTGGCGGTGGCGACCATGCCGGCCTGGCTGCCCTTTCTGGTGACGCCCGATTCCGACAGCGCCGTGCTCCGTCTCCTGCCGGATGCCGCTCAGTTGGTGGCGGGGGGCTTGTGTCTCAACGCCTTCGCCGTGCGCTGGCACCAGATGATGCTGTTCCCGGGCCCGCCCGTGGCGCCGCCGGTATCCTGGTTCGGGCCCTGGTTGTGGTTCCTGCTCTATACCCTCGCCTTCTATCTCGCGAACCTGGCCATGTTCGCCCTGGTGTTTCTGCTTTCGGGCGGCGAGGACTTGATCCAATCGGGCCAGATCCTGCTGCTGGTTCTCGCGGTGGGAATGACCTTGCCGGTGTGGCTCGGCATGGTGCGGCTCTCGCTGCTGTTCCCGTCCGCGGCCTACGGCCAGAAGCTGGGACCGGGCGCGGCGTGGCGGGCGATGCGCGGCAACACCTGGCGCGTGGTCGCTTGCGGCTTGCTGGCGGGATTGCCGCTGGTTTTATCCGCGGTGGTGGTTCTGGGCGCGGTGTTCACGGCGCTCGACTTGCAGACCGCCGATCTGCTGTCCGACGACGCCGCTGCCGCGCCGCCCATGGGCCTGTTCCTGCTCGCCGGGGTGGTCGACACCGTGATCAATTTCTTGATCGTGGCCTTGGGCGCCTCGATCCTGGTCGACGTCTATCGCCGCCTGGTGCTGGCCCAAGAGAGCTAGGCCAAAGCGGGGCCGGGACCGGGCCGGAATTGGCCGTTATTTGTGCGTCGCACCTTAAAATTCATTAATAAAATAAGTCACTTGAATGTAACATATTGCAGTGCAATATAATATCAGTTGTGTTTTAGGGCGTGAAACGCCACAGCTCGGGCAATGGAGCAAGACCGTATGTGGCCCTATACCGTTCAAGAAGCCGATGAGTTGGCCGGACCGCGCGGCGAATTGGCCGCGCGCAGCGTCGCCATGCCGGCCGACACCAATCCCAATGGCGAGATTTTCGGCGGCTGGATCATGGCGATGATGGACAGCGCCGGCATGATGACCGCGACCCGGCATGCCCAGGGCCGCGTCACCACCGTCGCCGTCACCGACATGGCTTTCCTCTGCCCGGTGAAGGTGGGCGACGCGGTGTGCTGCTACACCGATTTGCGGCGCATCGGCAAGACCTCGGCCAGTTTTCACATCGAGGTCTGGGTGTTGCGCGCCGGGCAAGGCGCGCGCGTCAAGGTGACCGAGGCCGAATTCACCTTCGTGGCGCTGGACGGGGAAGGCCGTCCGCGCCGCTTCCAAGGCGAGGCCGTCGGCATCGCTTGAGTTTTTTTGCGGTCACTGCGCGCGGCTCAAGATTTGGCGCCGCCTTACGGCTGCGCGCCAGGCGGCCGGTGCGAAGGATTGGGCGGCCCGAAAATCGAATTGACCAAGCCTTGCAGAATGCCGCCGGAGGATGTCTCCGCCGGCGGCGGCGCGGCGCCGGGACCCGGCGGCGGCGGCGGCAGCAGCGACAGCGGCGCGCGGCGATGGCGGGACCGGCGGCGCATAGGTCACGGCAGCGCCGGGCAGCGGCAGCGGCCGCACCGGCATGTTCTGGACCGCCGCTATCATGAAATTATGCCAGGTGCGCGCCGGCAGCATGCCGCCGGTCACGTGTTTCATCGGCGAATTGTCGTCATTGCCGAACCACACCCCGGCCACCAGATCGGCGGTGTATCCCACGAACAAGGCGTCGCGGAAATCCTGCGTCGTGCCGGTCTTGCCCGCTTCCGGACGGCCGATCGAGGCCGCGCGGCCGGTGCCGTAAGCGATCACGCCGCTCAGCAGCTGGTTCATGGTGGCGGCGATGGCGGGATCGATGACCTGCGGCGCGCCCGAGCCCTCGCGGCGGTAGAGCACGCCGCCATGGGCGTCGCGGATCTCGACGATGCCGTGCGGCCAGGCGGCGGTGCCGCCCGAAGCGAAAGCCGCGTAGGCCGCGGTCATTTCCATGAGCGTGACCGAGCCGGTGCCGAGCGCGAGGCTCGCATCGCGCGGCAAATCCGAGGTGATGCCGAGCCGTTGCGCCGCGGATATCACGTTATCGATCCCGGCGCGCGCCAGCACCTGCACCGCCACCGTGTTGATCGAATAGGCCACCGCGTCGGAGACGGTGACGTCGCCCCGGTAGCTGTTCTCGTAGTTGTGCGGCGTGTAATCGCCGATGGTCACCGGCGCGTCGTTGAACACGTCGGTCGGCCGCAAGCCGCGCTCCAAGGCTGCGAGATAGACGAAGGGCTTGAAGCTCGATCCCGGCTGGCGCAGCGCCTGGGTCGCGCGGTTGAACTGGCTGTCGCCGTAACTGCGCCCGCCGACCATGGCCCTGACCGCGCCGTCGGTCGAGATCGCGACCAGCGCGCCCTGGCTGACGTTGTATTTCTTGCCGTCGGCATCGAGCGTGGAGTCCACCGCCTTTTCGGCGAGCGTCTGCATCCGGGGATCGAGGGTGGTGGTGATGACCACGTCGCGGCCGTTGACGTCGGCGAAGCCCGGAACCTGCTCCGCGATCCAATCGGCGAAATAGCGGCTGCCGGGGCGCGCCTTGGCGGTCTGCGCGAGCTGGGACTTCTGTTGCGAGGCCGCGCGCGCCTGGGCCGGGGTGATGTAGCCCTCCTCCACCATGCCGGCGAGCACCTGGTCGGCGCGTTCGGCGGCGCGGCCGCGGTCATTGGCCGGGCTGAAGCGCGTCGGCGCCTTCAACAGCCCGGCGATCACCGCCGCCTCGTAAAGCGACAAATCCTTGGCCGGTTTGTCGAAATAGCGCTGCGCCGCGGCGTCGACGCCATAGGTCCCGGCGCCGAGATAGACCCGGTTCAGATAGAGTTCGAGGATCTGGTTCTTGGTGAATTTGTGCTCGAGCCACAGCGCCAGCATGGTCTCGCGAATCTTGCGCGGGATGGTGCGTTCGGGCGTGAGGAACAGGTTCTTGGCGAGCTGCTGGGTGATGGTGCTGCCGCCCTGGACGATGTGGCCGGCGCGCAGATCGGCGAAGGCCGCGCGCAACAGACCCAAGAGATCGATGCCGAAATGGTGATAGAAGCGGCGATCCTCGGTGGCGATCACCGCCTGGGGCACGTAGCGCGGCAACTCCTTCAAATGCACCGGCTGGCCGAACAGGTCGCCGAAGGTCGCGATCAGCGTGCCGTCTTCCGTCACCATGGTGACCGACGGGCGGCGCTCCGAGACGGTGAGATCGCCGGTCGGCGGCAGCGTGAGCGCGAAATAGGCGAGCACGCCGCCAACCAGCAGGAACGCCCAAAGCGCCGCGAACCACCAGCGGCGGGTCGAAGCCCGGCGCGGGCCGCCGCCGCGCGCGGCGGACCGTTCGCGCCGGTCGCCGCGCAGATCGTCCTTACCTAGACGCGCCATCAAACCCTCATGCTGCAGGCCATGCTTCTACCACAGCCGGATGTTTGCGAAAGCCTCGGCTTTCCTGTATTCGGTGAAAATCGCAATTGCCCCGATTCCGCCGCAAACCAGCCGCATCCCTGAATTGGAGGTCGATATGAAACCACGTAGAGAGAAACTGATGAAGGGCGCAGCAGCAACGCATGATGCTCGCATCGCTGGCGCCCAATTTCCTGGATTCGTCCTACGAATGGCGGCGAATTTTTTCGGAAACCTGGGGAACCTTCCTGCTGGTCGTGGTGGCCGCAGGCGCGGGCGTGGCGGCGGCGAAGAGCGGCGGCGCGGTCAGCTTGGGCATGGCGGTGGTGGCGCCCGGCCTCATGGTCATGGCCATCATCTACTTCATGGGCACGGTGAGCGGGGCGCATCTCAACCCCGCCGTCACTTTCGCCTTCGCGCTGCGGGGGAATTTTCCCTGGCCCCGCGTGCCCGGCTACATCGTCGGGCAGATCGTGGGCGGTGTTTTGGCCGCGATCTTCCTGCGCGTCCTGTTCGGAACGGCGGGCCATCTCGGCGCCACCGAGCCGGGCGCGGGCGTGAGCGCGCTTCAGGCGCTGGCCCTGGAAGTGCTGCTCACCGCAGGATTGGTGAATACGATCCTCGGCACCGCCTCGGGCGCCCGCAACATCGGCTCCAACGGCGCCATCGCGGTCGGCGGTTACATCGCGCTCGCCGGGCTTTGGGCCGCGTCCTTCAGCGGCGCTTCGATGAATCCGGTGCGCTCGCTGGCGCCCGATCTGGTGCGCGGCGATCTCGCCACGACCTGGGTCTATATCGTCGGCCCGTTCCTGGGCGCGGCGATCGGAGTCGTCTTCGAATCGATTCTGAAGGGTCCGCCCACCCCGATGGGGGCGATCGCGGCGCAGGGCACGCTGGAGCGGGAGCGCAGGAGAGGTTAAGGCGGCGCTTTATTTTTTGCGCGCGGAGGTGAAGGCGTCGAGGGTCTGCGGCAGATAAGGCGCCACCAGCGGGGTGAGGCCCAGCTTCGCCAGCGCGTAGAGCCAGAACCAGCGCGAGGCGATCGAGGCGCCTGCGTGCCGGCGCTGCCATTTCCAGGCGCGGCCGAAGGCGCGCTCGGTCGCGGTATAGCGGTAACGCCAGGGAACCCCCTCGGTCTCGTTGAGGAAATAGAGAATGGAGCGGTTGGTTTCGTGCAGCATGAAGCCGACATTGTCGCTCATGCGCCCGGGCACGATTTCCGATGTCGCGCCCAGGGCCAAATCCAGCTCCGCCGCGGCGCCGCGCCAGGAAAGCCGCAGCAGCAGCGAATGATCCACCGTCGAAATGCGCGGATCGACGCCGCCCACTTGCCAAAATTGCGCCAGCTCGATCAGCGTGCGGCTCATGGTCACCGGACAGTTCTTCACGAACTCGCCGAACTTCTCGACCCGCCGCGGCGTCACCCGCGCGGGATCGAAGCGGCTGAAATCGAATTTTTCCCCGGGCGGAACGACCAGCCAGCCGCCATAGGCGAACTTGACGTCGAGCCGCAAGGCCGCGTCGAGCAAGGCGCGCGAGCAATAGGGTGCCAGCACGTCGTCGCCGTCGACCAGCTTGAGCCAGGGGAGGGTCGCCGCCTTGACGCCGGCGATGGTGGCCGCGGACAGGCCGGCATTCGCCTGATGAATGACCCGCGCCTCGGCGCGGCCGGCGCAGAGCCGGTCGAGAGCCGCGCCCGAGCCATCGGTCGAGCCGTCGTCGACGAAGATGTATTCGCGCGCGAAATCGCCTTCCTGGCCGAACAGCGCCGCCAGAACATCCGGCAGATAGGGCGCCTTGTTGTAGACCGTGACGACAAAGGAGATGCCGGTCATCGCGTCTCGTCCGTTTCGGCGAAGGCGTCGAGGGTCCGCGGCAGGAAGGCCGCGCCCCAGCCGGGCGGCGCCAACTTCGCCAGCGCATAGAGCCAGAACCAGCGCGATCCGATCGAGGCGCCGCGATGCCGGTGCCGCCATTTCCAGGCGCGGCCGCAGGCGCGTTCGATCGCCCGGCGGCGCACGCCGAAGGGCAGGCCGGGCGTCTCGCGCAGGAAATAGAGCATCGCCTGGTTGATCTCCTTGAGCATGAGACGCTGGTTGCCGGAGACGCGGCCCCCCGATTCCGCCGGGCTGGCGCTGACGACGCGGTCGATCATGGCGGGGGCTTCGCGCCAGGAGAGCCGCAGCAGCAGCGAGAAATCCTGAGTGAAAAGCCGCTCGTCGCAGCCGCCCGCCTCCCAATAAAGATCGCGGCCGATCAGCGTCGGCGTCAGGTTGCACGGCGCGTTCTTGAGGCATTCGGCGAACAGGTCGCGCTTGCGCGGAGCGGCATCGGTCCGAGGGAAGCGCGCGAAGATTTCGATCCCCTCGGCGCCGTGATAGACGTTCGATCCCAGCGCGAATCGGACGCCCAGGCCGGATGCGGCATCGAGCAGAGATTGCGTGCACCACGGCGCCAGCAAATCGTCGCCGTCGACGATCTTGAGCCAGGGAAGCCTGGCCGCTTTGACGGCTTGGTTGGTCGCCTTGGCCGGGCCGGCGTTTTTCTGGCGGATCAGGCGCACGCCGCTTCGCCCGGCGCAGAGCTTTTCCATGAGATCGGGGGAGCCGTCGGTCGATCCGTCATCGATGAAGATGTATTCGCGCTCGAAATCGCCCGCTTGCGCGAATATCGCGCCCAGCACCGGGGCCAGGAAACGCGCCTTGTTGTAGACGGTGACGACGAAGGAGACGCCGGTCATGCCGGATATATACATGACACATCGAGGTTTGCACTAGGATGGGGCGATGCCGGTTTACCGCGACTACGAGCAGGCCGATCTCGACTCGCAATTGAATCCGCGCGCGTCGACGCCGTCGTTTTTCCATCATATCCAGCGCTGGAGCGATTTGTCCGAACGCGCGCGCGAAAGCTTCGCGGTCAGGCCCGATCTCGCCTATGGGCCAGGCGCGCGCCAGACGCTCGATTTCTTCCCGCTGCCCGGGAAAGTCTCGCCGTTGCTGGTTTTCCTCCACGGCGGCGATTGGCAATCGCTCGACAAGAGCAATTTTGCCTTTCTCGCGCCCCCTTTCCTCGAACGCGGCATCGCGGTGGCGTTGGTCAATTACGGCCTGGCGCCGGGGACGAAGCTCGGCGAGATTGTCGAGCAGACGAGGCACGCCGTGGTCTGGCTTTACCGCAACGCTGCCGAACTCGACATCGACCCGACGCGCATCCATCTCGCCGGCCACGGCGCCGGCGCGCATCTCGCCATGATGGCGACCGTCATGCCCACGCGTCCCTATGAGCTGCTGGGCCAGCCGGTGCGGAGCGCGGTCGGGCTGGGCGGGGTTTACGATCTCGAGCCGGTGCGGCTCTCCTTCCTTAACGCCGGCCTGCATCTGGACCGCGACGAATCCTGGCGCTTGAGCCCGGCGCACTGGCCACCGCCCGCCGCTTGCCGCGTGCTGGTGGCCTCGGGCGGGCGGGAAAGCCTGGAGCTGCGCCGCCAGACGCGGGGATTCGCAGCATCCTGGCGCGAGAAAGGCGTTTCGGTCGAAACCCTTGAATTGCCGGGCGAGGACCATTTCAGCCTGCTCGGGAAGCTGGCCGAGCCCGATCTCCCCCTCGGCCGCGCCATCTTGATGCAAGTGCTTAAATCCTGAGGCTTTACCGGGGCTAAACGGGGAGACGCGGCTCGTTCCGCGCCTATCATGAAGTGCCGGGCAGGCTTGTCGCGGTTGGAGCGGGGCTCAAGCTCCTCTATCAATATCCCAAGCCGGGGGAGCCGGGATTGGCATGAGTTCGAACCGCAAGATCCTGATCGTGGACGACGACGCCGCGTTGCGCCATTCGCTCGCCGAGCAATTGCAGCTGCACGAGGAATTCGCCGCGGTCGAGGCCGGCACGGCAGCCGAGGCGCTCGAATGCATCAAGCGCCAATACCATGACGCGGTGTTGCTGGACGTGGGCCTCCCTGACATGGATGGGCGCGAATTGTGCCGGCTGATGCGGCGCGAGGGCGTGCGTTCGCCGATCCTGATGCTGACCGCGGCCGACAGCGACGCCGACGCCGTGCTCGGGCTCGACAGCGGCGCCAACGACTACATCACCAAGCCTTTCCGCCTCCACGTCCTGTTGGCGCGGCTCAGGGCCCAGCTGCGCCAGCACGAGCAGAGCGAGGACGCAGTGTTCACCATCGGGCCTTATACCTTCCGCCCGAGCGCCAAGCTGCTGATCGACGACGCGAAGCGCAAGAAGGTGCGGCTCACCGAAAAGGAAACCGCGATCCTCAAATTCCTCTACCGCGCCGGAGCGCGGGTCATCGGCCGCGACGTGCTGCTGAACGAGGTCTGGGGCTACAATTCGGGCGTCACCACCCACACGCTCGAAACCCATGTCTACCGACTGCGGCGGAAGATTGAGCGCGATCCGGCCAAGGCCGAGATCCTGGTCACCGAGCCCGGCGGCTACCGCTTAGTGCCCTGACTTCCGGTCCGGTGTATGCGACGGCGGGCGAAGCTTTCGGCCGCCGCGGCCAGCATGGCGAACAGCAATCCCAGCGCGATCAACGCGATGCCGCCGAAGCGGATATCGAGCTGGTGCGTGAAACTGGCGAGGAGACGGAGGAGAAATCCGGCGACCACGGCGACGGCCGCGGCCACCCATAACCCGCTCAAAAACAGGCGTTCCATGCGGCCCGGCTGCCGGCGCACATAGGTGACCAGGCGCATGTATTTGACCAACGGCATCGCGGTTGCCCCCAACTCGACCATCCGAAGATACTCCCGGGCATCGTCTCCCGCCAGAAACCTAGGGCGGGATCGGGCCGAATATCCCCGAGTCGCGGCCCCGATCTTCCCGGACAGGCCCCGCAATCCCGGCGTCGCCCTCGACAAGCGGAATCGCCTGGGCGATGCTCGGACCCTTATTTCGGGGCATAGGCGCAGCGGGGCGGGTCGATTGAGCGGACTCGACATGTTCATCCGGCGGTTGATGGCGCAGCGCGCCTGCCTCGAGCGCGCCGCCGACCTGACCGCGCAGCTGCCCGGCCCCGCCTTGCAAGTGGGTTACGGCGATGGCAGCGCCTTCGACCATCTGCGCGAGATTCTGCGCCGGCGCGAACTCATCGTGTTCGACGCCGGACCGGTTTCGGCCGTCATTCCCGACGCGCCCGAGCCCGGCGAGCGCATTGCCGGCGACCCGCGCGAGACCCTGCCGCGTCACTGGGACCGGCTGAAACGCAGCGTCGCGCTCGCCCATCTCAATTTCCCGGTGACCGACCAGGCGCGGCTAGCCGCGGAGCTGGCGCCCTTGCTCGCGCCCATTTTGCGCGCCGGCGCGGTGGTGGTGAGCGAGAAGCCGCTCGAACTGCCGGGCTGGGAAGCCTTGCCTCCGCCCGACGGCGTGCGCGAGGGCCGCCACTATCTCTATCGCGCCAGCTAGTTAGCCGCCCGCCCGCCGCTTGAGCGCCGGATCGCGCGCTTCAGCCCCCGAGCCGGATCAAGACCGGCACGTGGTCCGAGGGCTGTTTCCAGTCGCGGGCGTCGCGATGGACGGCGGTTTTCTTGAGACGGCTTTGGAGCGCGGGCGAGACCCAGATATGGTCGAGCCGGCGGCCGCGATCGGATTCCGCCCAGTCGCGGGCGCGATAGCTCCACCAGGTGTAAAGCCGTTCCTCGGGCGGGATGAAATGCCGGACCGCGTCGACGAAGCCGCCCCGGTGCTGGAGCCGGGTCAACTTCTCCACCTCGATGGGCGTGTGGCTCACCACGTCCAACAACTGTTTATGCGACCAAACATCGTTTTCCAAGGGCGCGATGTTGAGATCGCCGACCAGGATCATGGTCTTCTTGCGCGCCTTCTCGCCGGCGAAGTAATTCGACACCTCGTCGAGGAATTGCAGCTTGTGGGCGAATTTGGGATTGGCTTCGGGATCGGGTTCGTCGCCGCCCGCCGGCACGTAGAGATTATGCAACTCGATGCCCCCGGGCAGTCCGGCGACGATGTGCCGGCAATCCTCGCGTTCGCACCAGCTCTGGTTTTGGGTTTTGGTGAGCGGCACGCGCGACAGGATGGCGACGCCGTTATAGCCTTTCATGCCGTGGATCAGCCTATGCTTGTAGCCCAGAGCCTCGACCGCCTCATGCGGGAAGAATTCGTCCGGCGTCTTGGTTTCCTGGAGGCAGATCACGTCGGGCGCGAGCTCTTTGGCGAGCCGCGCCAGATTGCCGATCCGGAGCCGCACCGAGTTGATGTTCCAGGTGGCGATGGTCAAGGCCATGGGGATTTAGAACACGAAGCGGCGGGCTTGGACAATGCCGGGCGGCGGGCGAAACGGAGCAAAAATTCCCCACCCGGTGAAACCAGGCAAAAATAAAGGCGCCTGACCGGGGGGGAGTGGTCAGGCGCCGGAAGTCCCATTGGGATGCCACGGGGGCTGAAACGGCCCCCCGGCCCGCCAGCCGAAACTGGCGGCTTCTTAATCTTAAATAGGCAGCAAACAAGGCGATAAAAGCCGCTCCCCCGCGCATGCGGGGCTTGCGAGAGACGCATGGCTCGGACGCAGGACGGCGGTTCAGCCGCAACCGAGCCAGCGTCGCACCAGCGCCAAGAGCCGCTCCGGCTCCTCGGAGATCATCAGATGCCCGGCGCCTTCCAGCACGGTGAGGTGCGCGTGTTTCATCGCAGCCGCCATTTCGACGATGGCGTTCGAAATCCAGTCGTGATCCGGCCGGTTGGGATCGGCGCCGACGAGTTCGAGCGGAGCCGAAACCCGCGCGAGCTTGTCCCAGCTGCCGGAAACTCGATGCGCCTCGTAGATCGCGTGTTCGACCTCGGGCGGGCAGCACAGAGTGAAGCCGCCTTCGGGCTTGGGTTTGAGCGCGGAGCGGCCATAGGCCTGGAGCATGGCGCCGGGAAATCTGGAAAATACGCCGTTTAGGGATTTAAGCCGTTCGCAGAACGCCTCGACGCTCGACCAATCGGCGCGGCGTTTGAGCGTGATCGCCAGCAGGCGGGCGTGGCTGCGCACCGCCTCGTCGCGGCATTTGGCGTGCGCGCCAGGATAGACCGGCGGGTCGATCAGCATCAGCGCGGGGAAGCGGGGCAGGCGGCCCTCGATGGCGAGATCGAGCGCCGAGGCGCTGCCGAGCGAATGGCCGAGATAGGCGGGCGCCGATCCGCCGAGCCGCGCCGTCACCGCCTCGGCCACCAGCCGCAGATCATCGGCCAGGCGCTCGGCGTGGAAGACCCGGTCGAGCGGCCCCGCGGGCCAGCGCGAGCCGCCATTGCCGCGCGCGTCATGGGAGAAGACATGGACGTCCTTGGCCAGCGCCTTGAGCCAAGGCGCGTAGGCGCCGGTGGGGAAACCGTTGGCGTGGCCGAACAGCAGCGTGGGCCCCGAATCCGGGCCCTTGAACTCGTAGACCGGCAGCACCGCGCCGTCCGGAGCCGTCACGGTAAAGACCGCATCCGCATCCGCGTTCGCGAGCGACAAAAAGGACGGGGTCATGCCGTCAATGGCCGCTGTTTTCGCGCGGATCGGACCAGACGAATTCCTGCGGATCGATGGGCGCGCCGAAATGCGGATCGGACAAGGTCACGGTGACGGTCTTGTTCTGCGCGTCGACCACCGACCATTGCCGCAATTGCAGCGGCTGATCGTTCAACACCAGCGTCACCCGGCCGCTCGTGGCGTGCTTGGCGTCGGTCAGGGTGAGATTCAGCACGCCGGGGTCGCGCTTCAACCCCAGCACCGTGATGTCGCCGCCGATGCGGATGTCGTTTTGCAGCAGGAACCAGGCCGGCGTGTCGTCGATGGAGACCCAGGACACCTGGTCGAGCTTGCCGTCGTAATAGAAGATCTGGCCGGCGGTGGCGACCAACAGGATATGGCTCGGCTGGTCGTATTGGATCCGCATATGGCCCGGCCGCTGCAGATAGAGCATGCCCGAGGCGATGCTGCCGTCATCCGCCACCTGGTCGAAATGCGAGACCAGCGTGCGGATGCCGTTCAAATAATTCTGGATGCGCTGGATGTCGGCCTGATCGTCGGGCGAGAGCGCGGCTTGCGCGCGCCGCGCGGGCAGCAGCGCCAGCGCGCATAAACCCAACAAGCGGCCGATGCGGCGGGTCGGCGGGGAGGACAAAGGGGTATGGTTGCTTCATGAAACGAGTCTGCTCCGGCGGCGGGGGAGACGATCCCGCCCCTTAGATATAAGCCCATTTACGGCTTTTTGTGGACCGGCTAAATCGAGCGCCCCAACACCTCGCGCCTGCCGACATGGTTCGAGGGGCCGACCACGCCCTCGGATTCCATGCGCTCGATGATGCGCGCGGCGCGGTTGTAGCCGATCTGGAGATGGCGCTGCACGAAGCTGGTCGAGGCCTTGCGCTCGCGCAGGACCAGATTGACCGCCTGGTCGTAGAGCTGGTCGCCCGAGGAGCTTCCTTCGCCTTCGAGGAACTGGCCGGTCTCGTCCTCGTCGTCGGCGGTGACGTCCTCGAGATAGGAGGGCGGCGGGCCGTTGGCCTTGAGGAAACGCACCACCGCCTCGACCTCTTGATCCGAGACGAAGGGGCCGTGGACGCGGGTGATGCGCCCGCCGCCGGCCATGTGCAGCATGTCGCCGCGCCCGAGAAGCTGCTCGGCCCCGGCCTCGCCCAGGATGGTGCGGCTGTCGATCTTGGATGTGACCTGGAAGGAGACGCGCGTCGGAAAGTTGGCCTTGATCGTGCCGGTGATGACGTCGACCGAGGGCCGCTGCGTCGCCATGATGATGTGGATGCCGGCGGCGCGCGCCATCTGCGCCAGGCGCTGCACCGCGCCTTCGATGTCCTTGCCGGCGAGCAACATGAGATCGGCCATCTCGTCCACCACCACCACGATGAGAGGCAGCGGATCGGTGGCGAGCGGCTGCTCCTCGAACACCGGGTTGCCGCTGTCCTCGTCGAAGCCGGTCTGCACCCGGCGCATCAGCGTCTCGCCCCTGGCCTTGGCCTCGGCCAGGCGCTGGTTGTAGCTCTCGATGTTGCGCACGCCGAGCTTGGACATGGCGCGGTAGCGGTTCTCCATCTCGCGCACCGTCCATTTGAGCGCCACCACCGCCTTGCGCGGGTCGGTCACGACCGGCGCGATCAGATGCGGGATGCCGTCATACATGGAGAGTTCCAGCATCTTGGGATCGATCATGATGAATTTGCACTGGTCGGGCGTGAGGCGGTAGAGGATCGACAGGATCATGGTGTTGATGCCGACCGACTTGCCCGAGCCGGTGGTGCCGGCGATCAGCAGATGGGGCATGCGCTGGAGATCGGTGATGACCGGCGCGCCTCCGATATCCTTGCCCAGCACCAAAGGTAGCTTGGCGGAACTGCGTTCATAGGCCTCGGACGCCAAGAGCTCGCGCAGGAACACCATTTCGGAGCGGGCATTGGGCAGCTCGACGCCGAGCACGTTGCGGCCGGGAATGACCGCGACGCGCGCGGAGAGCGCGCTCATCGAGCGGGCGATGTCGTCGGCCAATCCCACGACGCGCGAGGCCTTGATGCCGGGCGCGGGCTCGAGCTCGTAGAGCGCCACCACCGGGCCCGGGCGGACCTTGACGATCTGCCCGCGCACGCCGAATTCCTCGAGCACCGATTCGAGGAGCCGCGCATTCTGCTGCAACGCCTCCTCGTTGACCGAGGCGCCGCCGCGCGAGGGAGGCACCTCGGCGAGCAATTCCAGCGGCGGCAGGAGATGATCGGCGGGGCCCAAGGCGAGCGAGGCCTGGCGCAAGCGGCGCAGCCGGCCGGTTTTCCCCGGCAGATCGACGGAGGCCCGGCGGGGCGAGGACCGCTGAATCCTCGGCGACATCCTCGTCCTCGTCTTCCATGCCGGTGTCGCCGAGGAAGACCGGGTCGGTGCGCGACCGGTCGATCTCGGTTACGGATTGACCGCCGCGCCATTTGAGCAGGCGCGACGGCGAAAGCATGAAGCCGAGGCGCGCGAAGAATTTTGGTTCGGCTTCGCGGGCGAGGCGCGCGGCTTCGCGTTCGGCGTGTTTCGCGGCGAGACGCGCCCGTCGGTCGCGGGTCCCGAAGCCCAGCACGTAGAGCAGCAGCAGCCCCACCAGCGCCGCCGCCGCCATCGCCGCCAGCGGCGGCGCCACATCGATGCGCCCGAAGCCGCGGCGCGCCAATTCGCCGACGAAGCCGCCGAGGCCCGAAGCGATCGGCCAGGAGGACGGCGCGGGCAGGATGGAAACCGCCAGCGCCAAGAGCGGCAGCGCCCAAGGCGCCAATAAAATCTTGAGCCAGAAACGGCGCAAGCCGCGCGCCAGCAAGAGCCGCGCCGCCCAATCGAACAGGAAAACCGGCAGCAGGGCCGCGGCCAGGCCGAAGCCCTGGAGCAACGCATCGGCCAGGCGCGCACCGGCCAGGCCCATGATGTTGTGAACCGGCCCCGAAACCGCGTGGTTCCAGGACGGGTCGGCGCGGTCGTAGAAGCCCAGCGCCAGGGACTAGGAACAGCGCGGCCGCCAAAAGGCTCGCGCCCAGCGCGCGCTCGCATAGCAGGGTCCAGTCGAGCCCCTCGCCGCGTCCGCGCGGCCGGTGTCCGGCTTCGATACTCACCATCCCCGTCGCCCCTCAGGCCAATAATCCCGCCCGGCGGAATCCCAATCGGACCCGCGCTATAACACCCTATTATATATCCTTGGACGAGGAACGCCAAATAACCTATTGGCGAATCGAGGCTTAAATGCCTCGCATTTTAACGATTTGGGCCCGGAAAAGGCGGGTTTGGAAAGAAAGTGGGGGCGGCCAAGAAGCCGCCCCCGAGGTCACCACAGGAGGAACCTTACTGAATGGTTTCGCCGTGCAACGCCAAATCGAGGCCGTCGCGCTCGATCTCTTCCTCGACGCGCAGGCCCATGACCAGATCGATCGCCTTGAGGATGACGAGCGTGACGACGGCGTCATAGACCAGGACGATGATGATGCCCTGCGCCTGGTTCAGCACCTGGAGCCAATTGCCCTCGATCGCGCCCGAGGTGCCGCCGTATTCCTGGATGGCGAAGACGCCGGTCAGCAGCGCGCCGACGATGCCGCCTACCGCGTGGACGCCGAAGGTGTCGAGCGCGTCGTCGTAGCCGAAGGCGTGTTTCAAGCCGGTGACGCCCCAGTAGCAGATGACGCCCGCGGCCAGGCCGATGACCAGCGCGCCCGCCGGGCCGACGAAACCCGAGGCCGGGGTGATGGCGACCAGGCCCGCGACCGCGCCGGAGCAGATGCCGATCAGCGTCGGCCGGCCGCGCAACATCCATTCGACGAACATCCAGGCGAGGCCCGCCATGGCGGTGGCGATCTGCGTCACCGTCATGGCCATGCCGGCCTGCATGCCGGCGGATACCGCCGAGCCGGCGTTGAAGCCGAACCAGCCCACCCAGAGCAGCGAGGCGCCGATGAATGTGAGCACCACGTTGTGCGCCGGGCCGGTATCCTTGCGCTTGCCCAGCACCAGCGCGGCCATCAATCCGGCGACGCCGGAGTTGACGTGCACCACCGTGCCGCCGGCGAAATCCAGCACCTTCACATAGGCCGCGTCGTTCGCGCTGTTGAGGAAGCCGTCCGGCCCCCACACCCAATGCGCGATCGGCGCATAGACCAGCGTCGCCCACAGCGCGATGAACACGCACATGGAAGAGAACTTCATGCGCTCGGCGAAGGAGCCGGCGATGAGCGCGGGCGTGATGATGGCGAAGGTCATCTGGAAGCACATGTAGACGGACTCGGGAATGGTCGGCGCGAGCGGATTGGGATTGCCGATATTGGCCGAGACGTCGCTCACGATCCCTTGCAGGAACAAGCGGTCGATCCCGCCGATGAATGGCATACCGGCGCGGAAGGCGAAGCTGTAATTGCACACCGCCCACAGCACGGTGACGAGACAGGTGATGAAGAAGCTGGTCATCACCGTGTCGCCGACATTCTTCTTGCGCACCATGCCGCCATAGAAGAGGCCCAGGCCGGGGATGGTCATCATCAGCACCAGCGCGACCGAGGCCAGCATCCAGGCGGTGTCGCCGGAATTGGGCGTGCAGGCCGAGAGGGTCTTCGCATCGCAGGCCGGCGGCGATGGCGCGGTCGCCGTTGCCGGGCCGGCGGGGGCGGTCTGATCGGCGGGCGCGGCCTGATCGGCGGGCGCGGCTTGGTCGGCGGGCGCCTGGGCAAAGGCGGGGTGCGCTGGAGCGAGGCCCAGGAAAGGCAGAAGCAGCAGGCAGGCCAATAGCGGCAACAGCCGGAGCGCGTTTCGCGGGCTTGCGCGGAATGGCGACAACATTATGAAAACCTCCCGAGGGACCAAGGGTTCCCGCTTTGGAAGCGGGTTGCCGCCGAGGACTTGTCGAAACCTCTCTTGCTCCGATTAAAAGCGAGATTCGTGCCAAGTCGCTCAGACCTGCCCGCCAAGCGGCAACCTGGCGGAAAAGCACCTAAAAACCCGGGGGATCCGGGCGGCTTTGGGGGAGATTCTACCCAATCCGAGAGCGCCTGCTCAATAAGCGGGCAAAGGGGACGAGTCGGCCCGAAAACGCCGGGGCGGGCGCCCGGCCCCCCGCCGAACACCCGCCCCGGTTCGTCACCTGGAACGGGCGCGGGAGAGATCCCGCGCCCGTGCCGTTGCTAGAACTACTCGGCCCCCGACCCGATCGCGTAAGCGGTCTCGCCGTGGATCGCGTCGTCGCCCACTTTCAAGGTGGCTTCGTCCATACGCAACGGCGTGATGAACGAGATGACCTTGAGGATGATGAAGGTGGCGATGACGTTGTAGACGATGATGAACGCCGCAGCCTCCGCCTGGAGCAGCAACTGGCCGGGATTGCCGTAGAGCAAGCCGGTCACGTTGACGCCGGGCGCGTCCTTGTCGGTGCCGATATACACCAGCATGGCCGGATCGGCGAAGACGCCGACCAGCAGACCGCCCATCAATCCAGCGACGCCGTGAGTCGAGAACACGCTCAACACGTCGTCCACTTTCATCATGAGCTTGGTCTTCTGGAACTTGTTCATGCTGAGCCACGGGATGATGCCCGCGCACACGCCGATGGCCAAAGCACCCCAGCCGTTCACGTAACCGGCGCCGGGAGTGATCGCGACCAGTCCGGCGATCATGCCGTTGACCGCGCCGACGACCGACGGCTTGCCGTAGGCGAGCTTGTCGAGCATCGTCCAGACCAGAAGGGCCGCCGCGGTGGCGGTGTTGGTGTTCATCACCGCCGCGCCGGCGTCAGCATTGGCGAAGTACGGGTCGCCGCCGTTGAAGCCGTTCCAGCCCAGCCACAGGATGCCGGCACCGACCAAGGTGGTCAGCAGGTTGTTGGGCGGGAAGTGATCGCGGTCCGCCTTCAGACGCGGACCGACCATCGCCGCGGCGACGAAGCCGGACGTGGCGGCGGCGAGATGAATGACGTAGCCGCCCGAGAAGTCCGCCGCACCCGCAGCGGCGAGCCAGCCGCCACCCCACAGGCTGAACGCGCCCACCGTGTAGACACAGGTCATCCACACCGGGCAGAAAATCACCCAGGCGCGGAAGCTCATGCGGGCGAGCACCGAGCCGCCCAGGATGATCACCGTGATCGCGGCGAACACGAACTGGAAGTACATCAGGGTCGCCATCGGGAAAGCCATGTCGGGCATGCCCGACGCCGCTTCCGGAATGGTCGCCTGACCCAAGCTGAACGCCGCCGATAGCGCCGGCAGGGGCTGGCCAAGAAATTCTTGACCGGCCACCGAGAGCCAGGCTGGGCCGAAGGCCATGTTGTAGTCGAACAAGACCCAGACGATCAGGACCGAGGCGAAGGCGTAGATCGCCATGAAGGCGGAATTGATCGCCCACTTAGCCTTGACGACGCCGCCGTAGAGAACAACCAGTCCGGGAACGCTTTGCAATGCGACGAAGGTTGCCGCCGCCAACTGCCAAGCATTGCTTCCCGAGTCTAGCCATTTTGGTGATGGTACGAGCATTGATACTCCCCCTTATTTATTGCAATTGGCTTCCCCTAAGGGGCGAGTGACCCCCGGAACCAATACCGGAAGCATGACTAGCAATAACTATGCCGCCCGTACCGCTAGGCCCATCGACAGCCAAACACCTGCCAGTCCGGAGCGACTCGTCGTTTTTGAAGCCGGTATGATTATGAAATAGGCATTCTGAATATAAATTAATCAACTTGCCCGGGAGAGGCCCGAGTAGCTGCCGCTTTGCGTGCCGTTCTTTGCAAGCGCGCAAGAATTGGCTAGGACTCGGATCACGGTCGGAGAATCAGGGGGAAAGACGGCATCATGGTCTTGAATCGGCCTTTCACGGCGGGGATCGCCGCCTTGGCGGCGGGATTGGCGGTTGCCGCCGTTGCCGCCGCGGCGCAGCCGGGATCGGCCGCGCTCACCTGCACCAACCCAGCCAGCGGCGCCAGCTGGCTCATCAACATCGACTACGACAAGGGCACCGTCGATTCCAACCCGGCTCGCATCAGCGACACGAAAATCTCGTGGCGCGACGCCAAGGATCTCGGCAACTACACGCTCGACCGCAAATCCGGAGACCTGACCGTCATCGTCGCGTCGAGCACCGGCGGCTATTTCGTCTACGATCATTGCAGGCTGGAGAATTGACAGCGATATCCGGGCGGCTTGCGCTCATGCGCCAGCGGAGCGATGACGATGGCTGAGGGCGGCGACGGCGTCCAGGCCAGCGTCGGATTCGTCTCGGAAACCGGGCCGCGCAAGCGCAACGAGGATTTCGTCGCCGCCGTTTTCGGCGCCGAGCTGCCCGAGCCGCGCCGGGAGGTGGTGGCGGCGATCGCCGACGGAATCGGCGGCGCGAAGGGCGGCCGCGTGGCGGCCGAGACCGCGGTGCGCGGCTTCATCGACGGATTTTGGGACCTGCCCGAAACCATGGAAGTGCGCCGCGCCGCGGCCACGATCATCAACGCGCTCAATAAATGGATCCAATCCCTGGGCCGGCAGGACCCGGAACTGGCGGGGATGGGATGCACCTTCACCGCGCTGGTGTTGCGCGGCCGCGTCGTCCACCTGTTGCATGTCGGGGATACGCGCGCCTATCGCCTCCGGGGCGACCGCCTGGCCTGCCTGACCACCGATCACGTGCGGGAGGAGAGCGGACCCGGCCGCTCGCATGTCCTGACCCGCGCGCTGGGCGTCGAGCCGGAGCTGCGGCTCGATTACGCCAGCCAGCCGGTGGCGCTGCACGACCGTTTCCTCCTGTGCAGCGACGGCGTGCACGGGTTCCTGAATGACGAGAGCATCGCCGAAATCCTGCGCGAACGCGCCGCGCCCGGCGACGCCGCCAAGGCGCTGGTGGCGGCCGCGTTCGATTCCGGCGGCAACGACAACGCGACCGCCTTGGTGCTGGACGTGGTCGAATTGCCGAGGGCGGAATCGGCCGACATCGGCAACGCCATCATGCAACTGCCGCTGATCCCGGTGCCGATCGACGGCGAGACGGTCGACGGTTTTACGCTCAAGGTGCCGATATCCGACGGCCGCTACAGCCGGCTCTTTGGCGCATCCGATGAAATAGAGGGCGGCGAGGTGGCGTTGAAATTCCCCAAGCCCGAAGTGGCCACGGTGGCCACCTTCCACGCGGCCTTCGTGCGCGAGGCGTGGGTGGGATCGCGCATCAACAGCCCCTGGGTCGGCCGCATCATCGAGCTGCCGCCCGGGCGGCAGACCTGCCTCTATACCGTCATGCCGCTCTACACCGGCGAGCTGCTGGAACGGCGGCTTTCGCGCCGCCCGGCGCTGGGTTTGGAGGAAGGACGGAACATCGCGATCAAGCTGGCGCCAGGGGGTGGCGGCGCTGCACCGCGCCGGCATCATCCATCGCGACATCAAACCGGACAACGTGATCCTCGAGGGCGAGGGATCGCTCAAGCTGATCGATTTGGGCGTGGTGCGCGTCCCCGGTCTGGAGGATTTTCCGCCCGAGAATATCCCCGGCACCATCGCCTACATGGCGCCGGAAATGTTCGACGGCGAACCCGGCAACGAGGCCACCGACATCTATGCCCTGGGCATCACCATGTTCCGCGCCTTCACCGGCGAGTTCCCTTACGGCAATCCCGACGCGGTCAGCCGGCCGACCCGGAACCGGCCGAAGGAGCTCGTCCTGCTGCGCCCGGACCTGCCGGCCTGGCTCCAGACCGCTCTCGGGCGCGCGATCGCGATCAATCCCGCCGACCGTATTTCGCGACATGACCGAATTCGCGCTGGAGATGGAGGCGGGCCCGGCGCGCGCGCCGGCCGGGGTCCGCCGGCCGCTGACGCTCTATGAACGCCACCCGGTGCAATTCTGGCAGGTCGTGGCGGCGCTGCTGGCGGCGGCGTTGATCTGGTCGCTGTGGCGGCACTAACGACCATCGAGGCGATCGCGCGTCTTAAGGCCTGAGCAGGCCCATCAGGTCGAACACCTGGCGCAGATTGGGCGCGGCCATGGCGTTGGCGCGCTGGGCGCCGCGTTTCAAGACGCCGTCGATATAGCCGGGATCGGCCAGAAGCCTTCGCATCTCGGCGCCGATCTTGCCCAGCACCTCGGCCGCGACCTCCGCCAGCTGGTTCTTGAAGGCGGAGAACGGCGAGCCGGCGAATTTCTCGAGCGCCTCCGCCCGCGTCAATCCCGACAGCGCGGCGTAGATTCCGAGGAGATTGTCGGCTTCGGGGCGCTTGCGGGATTCATCCTCGCTCGCCGGCAAGGGCGCGGGATCGGTCTTGGCCTTTTTTATCTTGAGCGCGATCGACGCGGCATCGTCGGTCAGGTTGATGCGCGAATAATCCGAAACGTCGGATTTCGACATCTTCTTGGTGCCGTCGCGCAGGCTCATCACCCGCGTGCCGGCGCCGAAAATTTGAGGTTCGGGCAGCGGGAAGAATTCGACGCCGTAGCGCCGGTTGAAGGCTCCGGCGATGTCGCGCGCCAGTTCCAGATGCTGCTTCTGGTCCTCGCCCACCGGCACATGGGTCGCCTTATAGACGAGAATGTCGGCGGCCATCAGCACCGGATAGGCGTAAAGCCCCAGTCCCGCCTCTTCGCGCTCCTTGCCGGCCTTTTCCTTGAACTGGGTCATGCGGTTGAGCCAGCCCAAGGGCGTGAGACAGCCCAAGAGCCAGGCGAGCTCGGCATGCGCCGGCACCGCCGATTGGTTGAAGATGACGCAGCGTTCGGGATCGATGCCGCAGGATATATAGGCGGCGGTCACTTCCCGCGTCTGCGCCGCCAGCTCCTTCGGGTCCTGCGGCGTCGTGAGCGCGTGCAGATCGACGATGCAGAAGATGCATTCGAAATCCTTCTGCAAGCCCACCCAGTTGCGGATGGCGCCCAGGTAATTGCCGAGATGCAGATTGCCGGTGGGCTGCACGCCCGAGAAGATGCGGTTCATGCGCGTTTATCGCCGCGCGGGGGTTGCAGGGTCAACAGGATCAAGCGGCCCGGCCCAGCCGGCGCCTGACTTCGCTCCACGTGGCGGCGCCGAAAGCCAGCGCCAGGCAAGCGAAGATGACGAGCCCGCCGCCGACCAGGACGGCAAGCGCTAGGAGCCTCAAAACCAATCCGGACGCCAGCCAGGGCGCCAGCAGGAACGTCAACGCCCAGACCGCCAGGCCCATGAGGACGCTCGATGCCACGATGCGCGGGATGCGCGATTGGGAACGGCGGTCGAGCGCGAAATGCCCGCGCTTGTACAACAGCCCGAGCAGGAGAGCCGCGTTGACCCAACCCGCCGCCGAGGTGGCGCAGGCGATGCCGGTCTGGGCGAAGGGCAGCGCCAGGCCCAGAACCAGCGTCAAGACCAGGTTCGTCGCCATGGAGGCCAGCGCCACCTTCACCGGCGTGATGGTGTCCTGGCGGGCGAAAAAGGCGGGCGCCAGCACCTTCACCAGCACGAAGGCGGGCAGGCCCGCGGCATAGGCGGTGAGCGCCGCCGCGGTGGCGGCGGTTTCGGCCGGCCCGAATTGGCCGCGCTGGAACAGCACCAGGAGGATGGGCTTGGCCGCCAGGCCCAGCGCCACCGCCGCCGGCAAGGTCAGCAGCAGCGCCAGCTCGAGGCCGCGATTTTGGGTATTCACCGCGCCCTTCTCGTCCTTCAAGCGCAATTGGCGCGACAGCGACGGCAGGATCGCGGTGCTGACGGCGATGCCGACCACGGCCAGCGGCAGCTGGTTCAGCCGGTCGGCGTAATAGAGGTAGGAGACCGCGCCCGTCGGCAGCAGCGAGGCGACGGCGGTCGAGACCACCAGGTTCAATTGCGTGACGCCGGCGCCGAACACGCCGGGGACCATGAGCCGCACCAGCCGTTTCACTTCCGGCGTCAGGCGCGGGCGGGGAAAATGCAACGTCAGCCCGGCGCGGTGGCACGAGACCAGGAGCCAGACGAATTGCGCAAAACCCGCCGCCGTCACCGCCCAGCTCAGGGCTTGGCCACTTACTGGCCGCACGCCCACCAGCACGCCGATCATGAACAGGTTGAGCAGCACCGGCGTCGCTGCCACCGCGGCGAAACGCTCGACCGAGGTGAGAATGCCGCCCTGGAGCGCGACGAGCGAGATGAACAAGAGATAAGGAAAGGTTATCCGCGAGAGCTCGACCGTGAGCTGGAATTTGGCCGGGTCCTCGGCGAAGCCCGGCGCCAGCAGATGGATCAGCGCGGGCGCCAGCACCTCGCAAACCAGCAGGAACACGAACAGCACCGCCGTGAGCGAGGACAGCGCGTCCTCGGCGAAGCGCTTGGCCAACAGCTTGCCGTTCTGGGCCATGCCGCCGGCGAACAGCGGTACGAAGGCGGCGCTGAACGCGCCCTCGGCGAAGAAGCTGCGGAACAGATTGGGCAGGCGGAAGGCGACGAAGAATGCGTCCGCCACCGGCCCGGCGCCCAGGAACTGCGCCGTCAGCATGTCGCGGACGAAGCCCAGGACGCGGCTCATCATGGTATAGCCGCCGACCGTGGCGACCGAGCGCAGCAAAGCCATCAGGCCGATGGTGTAGGCGAAAGCAGCGGTTTAGGGAAGTGCGAGGCCGAATCGACCCTACGCTATCTGCTTGAATCGCTTGTCATTTGGCCTTTCGGCCTTTAACCCTCTGGCCCAAGGAGATCGATTGATGGCGGATATTCGCATCGGGGTTTCGGGCTGTGGCGGGCGCATGGGGCGCATGGTCGCGCTCGAGGCGCTCGAGACCAAGGGCTGTCGCCTGGCAGGCGGCATCGAGGCGCCGGGCAGCCCTTATCTGGGCCGCGATCTGGGCGAGCTCGCTGGCGTGGGCGCGTTGAAGCTCAAGGCCGGGAGCGACGCGCTGGCCCTCTTCCGCGCCTGCGACGTGGTCATCGATTTCTCCTCGCCTGCGGCCGGGGTGAGCCACGCGAAATTCGCGGCGGCGACCGGCAAGGCGCTGGTGATCGGCACCACCGGGCTCGACGCCAAGCAGATGGCCGCGCTCAAAGAGGCTGCGAAAAAAACCGCGATCGTATGGGCGCCCAATATGAGCATCGGCGTGAACTTATTGCTGCGGCTGGTCAAGGAGACGGCCAAGCAACTGGGCGAGGATTACGATCTTGAAATCCTGGAGATGCACCACCGGCACAAAATCGACGCGCCTTCGGGCACGGCGCTGGCGCTGGGCGCTGCTGCGGCCAAGGGCCGCGGCGTCGACCTCGCCAAGAAAAGTCGGAAATCGGCGGTCGGTCCTCGTAAGCCGGGCGAGATCGGATTCGTGAGCTTGCGCGGCGGCGACGAGGTGGGGTTTCACCGTGTGATGTTCGCTGGGCCAGGAGAGATTCTGGAGCTCAGCCACCGCGCGACGTCGCGGCGTGTTTTCGCGCGCGGCGCGCTACGCGCGGCCTTGTGGGCGGCGAAGCAGAAGCCCGGGTTTTATTCGATGGCGGACGTGCTGGGGTTCTAGCGCCTTCCGCCGCTGTTTTCTCCGGATAAAGGCAAAGCGCGCGCACCGGGCATTGCGCGCATTGGGGATTGCGCGCGGTGCAGACATAACGCCCGTGCAGGATGAGCCAATGGTGCGCGTGGCGCTTGAATCGCGCCGGCACGATCTTTTCCAACCCTTGCTCGACTTCGAGCAGGTACTTGCCCGGTGCCAGGCCGGTGCGGTTGGCAACCCGGAAGATATGAGTGTCGACGGCGATGGTCTCGTGGCCGAATGCGACATTCAAGACTACATTCGCGGTCTTGCGCCCGACGCCGGGCAGTTCCTCGAGCGCCTC
>CAVXKY010000009.1:0-163268 GCA_963762425.1 uncultured Alphaproteobacteria bacterium
GCGGTGTTTATTCCGCCTTGGCTTCTTTTTTGTTAACGGCGGCGTCGGCGCCCTTGATGCGGGCGGCGAGCGAGGCTTCGAGGAAGCGGTCGAGACCGCCATCCAGCACCGCGCCGGTATTGCCGGTCTCGACCCCGGTGCGCAGGTCTTTGACCATCTGATAGGGCTGAAGCACATAGGAGCGGATCTGGTGCCCCCAGCCGATATCGGTTTTGGTGGCGTTCATGGCGTCGGTCTGCGCTTCCCGCCGCTGCAGCTCGTTTTCGTAAAGCCGCGCCTTGAGCATGGCCGTGGCCTTGGCGCGATTCTGGTGCTGCGAGCGCTCGCTCTGACAAGCCACCACCACCGGGTCGCCGCCCGGAAGCTGGTAGGTCATGCGCACGGCGCTGTCGGTCTTGTTGACGTGCTGGCCCCCCGCCCCCGACGAGCGATAGGTGTCGACGCGCAGATACTTGTCCTGGATCTCGACCTCGATCTTGTCGTCCACCACCGGATAGACCCAGACCGAGGCGAAACTGGTCTGCCGCCGGGCATTGGCGTCGAAGGGCGAGATCCGCACCAGGCGGTGGACTCCGCTTTCGGTCTTGAGCCAGCCATAGGCATTCTCGCCCATCACCTTGATGGTGGCTGATTTAAGGCCGGCGCCCTCGCCCGCGCTTTCCTCGATCCATTCGATCTTGTGATCGTGCTGTTCGGCCCAGCGTATGTACATGCGCAGCAGCATCTCGGCCCAGTCTTGCGCCTCGGTGCCGCCGGCGCCGGCATGGACTTCGAGATAGGCGTCGTTGGCGTCGGCCTCGCCGGAAAGCAGGCTTTCGAGTTCGCGCGCCTTGACCTCGTCGCGGAGTTTCTCCAGCGCCTTCTGCGCCTCGTCCAGCGTAGCCATGTCGCCTTCGGCTTCGGCGAGTTCGGCCAAGCCCAGCGTGTCATCGAGCTCGCGCTCGATGCGCTTGTAGCCGTTGACGCCCTTGTCGAGGCGGGTGCGCTCGCGCATGAACTGTTGCGCGCGCGCGGAATCGTTCCAGAAATCGGGGGTTTCGACGAGCTGGTTCAGCTCCGCGAGCCGGCGAATGGATTTATCCCAGTCAAAGATGCCTCCGCAGCAGCGCCATGGAGCGCCGGATCTCGACCGCCATCGTATCTATCTCGGCACGCATGCCTCAAACCTCGTCAAATCCAAATGATCGAATGCAGGCTCAGTATAGGCCGCCGGTGCCGCTCGCGGGAGCGGTTTGCGGGCCGCTGTCGTCGGTGTTGGATGCGCCCATGCCGGGAATGATGTCGCCGGCATTGAGCGTAATGCCGTTGCCGCTGACCACCTGGCCGGGCTGGCCGTTCGGTTCGGTGCCGGGCTTGAACGCCTCGTAGATCACGTTCCGGTCGCCGGGCTTGGCGAGCTGTCCGGTCTTGGCGTTGACCCGCACCAGGCGGATGCCGGGCGGGATGCGGAAGGGAATGGCCGGCTTGTCCTTCAGCGCCCCCATCATGAAATCGCGGAAGGCCGGCGCCGACACCATGGCGCCGGTCTCGTGCTTGCCGAGGCTCCTGGGCTGATCGAAGCCGATATAGACGCCGGCGGCAAGGTCGGGCGAGAAGCCCATGAACCAGGTGTCGTTGGAATCGTTGGTGGTGCCGGTCTTGCCGGCCAAGGGCTTGCCCACGGTGCTGACGATGCGGCCGGTGCCGCGCTGCACCACGCCTTCGAGCAGGGAGACGACCTGATAGGCGCTGGCCGGATCGGCGATCTGCTCGCGGGTGTCGGGCAATTCGGGCGGCGCCTGGCCGCTCCATTCGACGTTGTTGCATTGGTCGCAAGGGCGGTCATCCGCGCGATAGATGGTGTGGCCGTTGCGGTCCTGCACCCGGTCGATGAATGTCGGATGGATGCGCTTGCCGCCATTGACCAGCATCGAATAGGCGGTCATGAGCCGGAGCGGCGTGGTCTCGCCCGCGCCCAGGATGAACGAATTCTCCAGCGGCATGTTGTCGAGGATGCCGAAACGCTCGACATATTGCTTGACCACGTCGAGACCGATGGTGGTGCCGACCCGGGCGGTGACCAGGTTGAGGGATTCCTCCATGCCGATCCGCAGCGGCACCGGCCCGGCGAAATTATGCTCGTAGTTGGTGGGATTCCATTTCGGCAAGCCCGGCCCCTGATCGACCACGAAAGGCGCATCCAGCACCAGCGTCGAGGGCGTGAAGCCGTGATCGAGCGCGGCAAGATAGACGAAGGGTTTGATCGCCGAGCCGGTTTGGCGCTTGGCCTGGGTGGCGCGGTCGAACTGGCTGATCTCGTAGCTGAAACCGCCGGTCATGGCGAGCACCCGCCCGGTATGCGGGTCCATCACCACCATCGCGCCCGACACCGCCGGAATCTGCCGGAGGCCGTAGCTGCCGTCGCCCGCCTGAGCCGAGGGGCCATCGAGCCGCTCGACCAGCACGACGTCGCCCGGGCTGAGCGCGTCGGCGGGCTTGGTCAGGCTGGGGCCGAGACTGTTCTCGCTGAGTTTCTTGCGCGCCCAGCGCATTTCATCCAGGGGGATCTTGCCGCGCCTTCCGTCGGCAAGCCCGATCGCGGCGCTGTCCGGCTGATCCGCCAGCACGATTGCGGTCGTCCAGCCGGGATCGGCGGCGCCCGGCACCGGAGCCAACGCGGCAAGCTGCGCGCGCCAATCGCCGCTTATGTCGATGCGCGCCACCGGCCCGCGATAGCCGTGGCGGCGGTCATAGGCGATGAGCGCGCCGCGCAGCGATTTCTCCGCCAGCGTCTCATAGGCCGGATCGAGGCTGGTGCGGACCGACAGCCCGCCCTCGTACAGCATCTTGTCGCCGTAGCGGGCCGAAAGCTCGCGCCGCACTTCCTCGGTGAAGTAATCGGCGCGCGCCGTCTGGGTATCGTCGCGATGATGGAGGACGATGGGCTTGGCCTTGGCGGCCTCGGCCTGGTCGTAGGTGATGTATCCCGACTCGAGCATGCGATCGATCACGTAATCGCGCCGGTCCTTGGCGGCCTCGGGATAGCGCAGCGGGTTGTAGTTGTTGGGCGCCTTGGGCAGCGCGGCCAGGAACGCCGCCTCCTCGACGGTCAATTCGTCGAGCGATTTGCCGAAATAGTCGATCGCCGCCGCCGCGACCCCGTAGCTGCCGCCGCCGAGATAGATCTCGTTCAGGTAGAGCTCGAGGATGCGGTCCTTGCTCAACGCCTGCTCCATGCGTATGGCGATCAAGGCCTCCTTGATCTTGCGCGTGAGCGAAACCTCGTTGTTGAGGAGAAAGTTCTTCGCCACCTGTTGGGTGATGGTCGAGGCGCCCACCGGCCGGCGATTGCTGCCGAGGCGGAAGATGTCGGTCAAGGCGGCGCGCGCCATCGACATCGGATCGATGCCGGAATGGGTATAGAAATTGCGGTCCTCGGCGGCGACGAAAGCGTGGGTCACCAGCGGCGGCATCGCGCTGACCGGCACGAAGATGCGCTTCTCGGTGGCGTATTCGGCCAAAAGCCTGCCGTCGGCGGCGTGAACGCGCGTGACGATGGGCGGCTGGTAATCGGCCAAGGCGCGGTAATCCGGCAGTTCGCGCCCGAAATACCACACCGTCAACCCGACCATTGCCGTCGCCGCCACCCCGCCGAACAGCAGGAAAACGAACAGCACCTTCAGCAGGGTCGAGGGCAGCTTTGGCTTCTTGGGCGGTTGCAGCGTCATGACTTGGTCCGGATTCGGCGCTCGCGACTCGGGCGCGCGGCACCGTTAAATCCTATCATAAAGCATGGTGCGCCGGCTTTATGACCGCCGCAAGCCGGGTTAACAAGCCTTTCCCGGTATTAACGCATCGGTTCCGGGGCCGCCCGTGCCGCGCCCCGGCCTTCACAATCCCGGGACCCGCGGCAGAGCGCCGCATGAATGGGTTGTGGATAGGGGCCGCGGGCTGTATTCTGACTTCGCGAAATACTGCGGTCTGCACACTCCGGCACGGGGCCGGGGCAGCGACGAAGCGGCGGAATTGCAGGCGAGGATGCCCCCATCGATTTTGGCGCGGGCCTCCGCGCTTTCCCGCCGGGACGTTAACGATCACGCAGTTTGATGAAACCCCGAAGCCTGACCCGGCCTGTGCCGGGATGCGGCAGCCCTGAAAAAGAGCCCTGAAATGATTCTAGCTCTTGTCCGGTCCGATCTTTCGACCGAGGGCGCCGTCGGCTTCGCCTCAACCAAAATGACGCCGCCGCCCGTCCTTCGCGCGGGCGAATGCGCGCGCCACGGAGTTAACCGGCATGACCAAGCGCATGCTTATCGACGCCGCTCACCCGGAAGAGACCCGGGTGGTGGTTCTCGACGGCCACCGTCTCGTCGAATTCGACTACGAGACGTCAACCAAGAAGCAGATCAAGGGTAACATCTATCTCGCCAAGGTGACGCGGGTGGAGCCGTCGCTCCAAGCGGCATTCGTCGAGTATGGGGGCAACCGCCACGGTTTCCTCTCCTTCAACGAGATTCATCCCGACTATTACCGCATCCCGGTCGCCGATCGCGAGGCCGCGCTCGAAGCCGACCGCGAAGCCGAAGCCGCCGCCAATGCGCGTGAAGCCGCGCATGAGGAAACCGGGGGCGAGCTGGTTCCGGAAACCATGGCGCATGACGCGCCGGCGGAAGAGATGCACGGCCAGCCGATGGAGCAGCCGGAATTCCATGACGACGGAGCCGACCAGCCCGACGAGCCGGATTCCCTTCCCTTCTCCGGCGAACCCTTCGGCGAGCCCTTGGCGGGATCTCCGCCCGAACATGGGCCGGAACCCGCGGACGCGGCCGAGCATGGGGATTCGGATCGCTACGCCGATGCCCATGCCGATCATGCGCCCGGCGATACGCAAGCCGGGATCGAAGGCGAGCAGCCGCCCATGCCCGGCGAAGGCCCGTGGAATGGGAATGGCGGCTCCGCCGATGGGGCGCAACCGCCTCAGCCGCCCGTTCCGCTCGAGATCGTCGGCGGCGACGAGATGGAGGAGACGCGCCGTCCGGTGCGGCGGCCGCAACGGCACTATAAAATCCAAGAGGTGATCAAGCGCCGCCAGATCATGCTGGTGCAGGTCACCAAGGAGGAACGCGGCAACAAGGGCGCGGCGCTGACGACCTATATCTCGCTCGCCGGGCGTTATGTCGTGCTGATGCCAAACACGCCGCGCGGCGGCGGCGTTTCGCGCAAAATCACCAGCGCGGCCGACCGGCGGCGCCTCAAGGACCTGATGAGCGATCTTGAACTGCCCGAGGGGATGGGCGTCATCGTCCGCACCGCCGGCAGCGAGCGCTCCAAGCCCGAGATCAAGCGCGATTTCGAATATCTGCGCCGGCTTTGGGACGAGATCAGGGAGCTCACGCTCAAATCGACCGCGCCCGCGCTGATTTACGAGGAAGGCACCCTCATCAAGCGCTCGATCCGCGACCTCTACGCGACCGATATCGAGGAGGTGCTGGTCGACGGCGAGGCCAGCTACCACGTCGCCAAGACTTTCATGAAGATGCTGATGCCGAGCCACGCCGGCAAGGTGAAGCTCTACCGCGATCCGACCGTGCCGTTGTTCCACCGTTATCAGGTCGAGGGCCAGCTCGACGCCATCCATTCGCCCACGGTGCAGCTCAAATCGGGCGGTTATATCGTCTTGAATCCGACCGAGGCGCTGGTGTCGATCGACGTCAATTCAGGCCGCTCGACACGCGAGCGCAACATCGAGGAAACCGCTTACAAAACCAATCTCGAGGCGGCGGACGAGATCGCGCGCCAGCTGCGGCTCAGGGATCTGGCCGGACTCATCGTCATCGACTTCATCGACATGGAGCATCACCGCAACCAGCACGCGGTCGAGCGCCGGCTCAAGGAAGCGATGCGTCACGACCGCGCGCGCATACAGCTGGGCCGCATCAGTCCGTTCGGCCTCTTGGAAATGTCGCGGCAGCGGCTGCGGCCCTCGCTGATCGAGGCTTCGACCCAGCCCTGCCCCTATTGCGAGGGCACCGGCCATATCCGTTCCACCGAATCGACGGCGCTGCACGTGCTGCGCGCGATCGAAGAGGAAGGCGTTCGCCGCCGCTCGGCCGAGATCAACGTCGCCGTGCCGAACGCGGTCGCGCTTTATATCCTCAATCAGAAGCGCGCGACCTTGCAGCAGGCCGAGGCGCGCTTCGGTTTCCACGTCATCGTCAAAAGCGACGAAACGTTGATCCCGCCGGCCTTCCGGCTGGAACGGCTGCGGGCGCTGACCCCGGCCGAGATCGCGGCGCTGCCGACGGCGCCGCCGCCCATGCCCCTGGAAGACGAGGAAGAGATTATCGTCGAGAGCGCGGCGGAGACGCCGCAACATGCCGAGCCCGGGCAAGCGCCCGGCCGCGAGACCGAGCCGGTGCACGCTCACGCGACCCACCCTCCCGCCCACCATCCGGCAAGGCACCCCGAAGGCGAACGCGTCCACGAAGCGGGCGAAAGCCAGGAAGCTGGCGGCAGGCGTCGCCGCCGGCGCGGCCGGCGTGGCGGCAAGGGCCGTCACGGCGAGAACCGCCCGCATGGCGAGCCTCGTCCGCCAACCGAGAACCGTCCCATTGGCGAGGAACGGCCGTACATCCCGCCACCGCGGCCGCGCTTCGCCCTGTTGCCGGGCGAGCCGGGCTACATTGCGGATGCCGGCCCGAATGGCGGCGGTACGGCGGAGCCGCATCTCGATGACGGCGAGCCGCAACCACAGCCGCAATTTCCGCAACCCGAAGGCGGCCCGTCCCAAGCCGAGGGCGAGCGCAAGCGCCGGCGTCGCGGACGGCGCGGCGGCAGGCGGCGGCGGCGCGGCGGCGGTCAAGGCGGCGAGATGGGCGGCGAGCCCATGGGCGGCGAGCAGACGAGCGGCGCCCCTCCATCGGCGGAACCGGCATACCAACGCCCGCCGCAGCAGAGCTTCGCGCCACCGGCGGAGCCGACCTTCTCAAGGCCTTCCCCGCCGGCGGAGCCGGCAATCTCAGGATTCCCTCCGGCAAGAGAGCCGGAGCATAGGCGGGAAGAGGCCGAGCGCGCGCCGGCCCAGCACAACGTGCCGCCGGTGCAAGAGGTTTCCGGGCCCGCCGCCAATCCGAAAAAGGGCTGGTGGCGGCGCTAGGAGGCGGTCGCCTCAGGGACGCCAGGATTTGAGCCGGGCTGCCGCTTGCGCGATCGTGCCCGTCGCACCGGCATAACACAGGCGCAAGCTGGAACGGCCGCGCGCCTGATCGAAATCGGTCCCGGGCGTCAGCGCCACGCCGGTCTCGCGCAGCAAGCGGCGGCAGAAATCCTCGCTGTCATTGGTCAGATGCGCGACATCGGCGTAGAGATAGAACGCACCCTGCGCTGGCGCGAAACGTTCGAGTCCGGCCTTGGGCAGCTCGTTCAGCAGAAGCGCGCGGTTTTCGGCGTAGCGCCGGACATTGGCATCGAGTTCCGGCCGGCAATCGAAAGCCGCGATCGCGGCATGTTGCGACAGCGACGGCGGCGACACCGAAAGATTCTGCGCCAGGCACTCGACCGCGCGCAGCATGTCGTCGGGCGCCACCATCCAACCGACGCGCCAGCCGGTCATGGAATAATATTTGGAGAAGCTGTTGACCACCACCGCTTGGGAATCGGATGCGAGCGCGGTCGCGGCATCATCGCCGTAGACGATGCCGTGATAGACCTCGTCCGATATCAGGCGGATGCCGCGGTCGCGGCAATAGCGCGCTATCGATGCCAGTTCCAATGCCTCGATCATGGTGCCGGTCGGGTTGGCCGGGCTCGCCACGATCAGGCCATCGACGCCCTGGCCTTGCGCGCGCAGCAGATCGAGCGTCACCTGATAGCGTTCGCGCTCGCCCGCTGGCAGCTCGACCGGGACCAGGTCGAGCGCGGTCAGGATGTTGCGGTAGGCGGGATAACCCGGCGCCGCCAGCGCCACCCGGTCGCCCGGCTCGAAAGCGGCGAGGAAGGCGAAGACCAGGGCGGCCGATGAGCCGGTGGTGACGACGATCCGCGCGGGATCGACGGTCAATCCATGAATCCCGGCGTAATACGCGGATATCGCCGCGCGCAAGGCGGGCAGGCCCAGCGTATCGGTATAGCCCAGCACCTCGCGGCCGAGCGCCGCGCGCGCCGCCTCGATCACGCCCCGGGGCGCGCCGGTCGAGGGCTGGCCGACTTCGAGATGGAGCACGTCCTTGCCCTGGGCCGCGCGCTCGTTGGCGTCGCGCAGCACGTCCATGACGATGAAGGGCGGGATGCGCCCGCGTTGCGAAATTTTTAGGACCATGCGAGCCCCGCGCCGCCAGGGGAAATCGCCGGTTGACGCCACCCCTCGGCATGGCAGAGATTACGCGAGGGAACGGAGCCGAAACGATTGCGCTTGCGCATGACCCTCAAGGTTTTCTGTCTGGCGCTGGCGGCCAACGCGGTCCTGGCTCCTTATGCGGTGGCCGATGATTCTCCCGACATCATCCGCGACGCCGAGATCGAAAACAACATCCGCACCTGGGCCACGCCGATCTTCAACGCCGCCGGGCTCGATCCGAACGCGGTCCACATCTACATCATCAACGATCCGACGCTCAACTCCTTCGTCGCCGGCGGCCAGAACCTGTTCATGAATACCGGCACACTGCTGCGCGCCGACCGGCCGAACGAGATCATCGGCATCATGGCGCACGAAACCGGCCACATCGCCGGCGGCCATCTGGTGCGCTTCCAGGAAGAGATGCATGACGCCACCGTCAAGGCCATCATCGCCATGGTGGTGGGCGCGGCCGCCGGCGCCGTCGGCCACGGCGGTGCCGGCGCCATGGGCGCCGGCATGGCGGCCGGCGAGGGCGTGGGCCTGCGCTCCTATCTGTCCTTCTCGGTGGCGCAAGAGGCCTCGGCCGACCAGGCGGCCTTGAAGTTCCTCGACGCCACCCATCAATCGGCCCAGGGGCTGCTGGATTTCTTCGAAATTCTGGAGCAGGAAGAGTTTCTTTCGGCGCAGCGTCAGGATCCTTACCTCCGCACCCACCCCCTCACCTCGCAACGCATCGATTATGTGCGCGAACACGTCGCCCATTCGCCGTGGTCGAAAGTGCCCGATCCGCCGCAATGGGTGGCCAATTTCAATACCATGAAAGCCAAGCTCGGCGCGTTCCTCAACCCGCCCAGCGACACGCTGGCCCAATACAAGGCCGATGACAATTCCGTGCCGGCGCGCTACGCGCGCGCCATCGCCTACTATCGCATTCCGCAATTGAAGGACGCGCTCGCCATCATCGACGGACTGATCCATGATTATCCCGACAACCCCTATTTCTACGAGTTAAAAGGGCAAATGCTGTTCGAGAACGGCCATGTCGACGAGGCGGTGGCGCCTTACGCGAAAGCGGTGCAGCTCAAGCCCGATACGCCGCTTCTGCGCATCGAGGCGGCGCAGGTCGATCTCGAAACCAACAACCCCGCGCTGCTGCCCACGGCGTCGAACATGCTGGCCGATGCCGTGCATTTCGAAAGCGACAATCCCGACGCCTGGCATTTCCTTGCCATCGCCTATGGCCGGAGCAACAATCTCGGCATGGCGGCGCTGGCGCTGGCCGAGGAAGGCATGGCCAACGGCAATTACAGAACCGCCGGCCAGCAAGCCGAACGGGCCATGAAGATTCTGCCGCAGGGAGCCGAGCGCCAGCGCGCCCAAGACATCCGCGACGATGCCAGGCGCATGCGGGACAAGTCATGAGCCTTTCAATTCCCATCCGGTTGCGCGTCCTGCTCCTGGCGTTGGCGCTCGCCGTCGTAGCATTCGCTCCGCATGCAAGCGCCCAATCCGCCTTCACCCCGGCGCAGCAACAGGAGCTGCAAAAGCTCATCCACGACTACCTGCAAAACCACCCCGAGGCGGTGATCGAAGCGTTGAAGGCGGAGAAGCAGAAAGAAGACGCGGCCACCGCCGCAAACCAGCGCAAGGCGATCGCGCAAAATCGCACGGCGTTGCTGTCGGATCCGGATTCCGTGGTCGGCGGCAATCCCAAGGGTGACGTGACCTTGGTCGAGTTCTTCGATTACCGCTGTCCCTATTGCAAGCAGATGGAACCGACGATGCAGGCGCTCCTCAAGGAGGACGGCAAGCTGCGCATCGTCTACAAGGAATTCCCGATCCTGGGGCCGGTTTCGGTTTTCGCCTCGCGCGTGGCCATCGCGGCGCGCAAGCAGGGCAAATACGAGGAATTCCGCAGCCAGATGATCTCGCTCAAGGGCAATATCGATCAGGATGCGGTGATGAAGACCGCGGCGTCATCCGGCCTCGATCTCGACAAGCTCAAGACCGACATGGCCGCGCCGGAGGTGGACAAGATCATCCAGCGCAATTACGCGCTCGCCCAAACCCTCGGCATCGACGGCACGCCAGGCTTCGTGGTCGGCAATACGATCAACGATGGCGCGACCGATCTCGACGGGCTGCGCAAGATGATCACGGCGGCCAGGAAGGGCGGCTAGCTAGGAAACGGTCTCCGGCCCGGCGGGCTCGGCCAGGTCGGGTTCGTCGATGCGCGCCGAATTGACCCGCTTGCTCACTGGATAATAACGCAAGAGATCGTCCGCCGCCGGCGCCAACAGCTGTTTCAGGCCTTCGGGCCGCGCGTCGGGATCGAGCCAGTCCGCGTAATGCGTCTCGGGCAGGATCACCGGCATGCGCGGGTGGAGCGGGCGCAGCAGTGAATTCGCCTCGGTGGTGATGATGGTGAAGCTGTCGATCGAAGGGGATTCCTTGCCGCCCGCCTTCGGCGTCCAGCGCTCCCACAGCCCGGCGAAGGCGAAAACGCCGCCGTCGCGGCGTGAAATGAGATAAGCCTGCTTGCCCTCGCCCTCGCCCGCCCATTCATAGAAACCGTCGGCCGGCACCAGGCATCGGCGCTTGCGGAATGCGGCGGCGAAGGCCGGTTTCTCGTCCAGGGTTTCGGCGCGCGCATTGATCAGCGAAGAGGCGATCTTGCCGTCCTTGGCCCAGGACGGGATCAGGCCCCAGCGCAGGTTTTGCAGCGTGCGCTCGCCCTTGGGTTCGCGGCGCTGGCGCAACACCGGCACTTCCTGGGTCGGCGCGATGTTATAGCGCGGCGCCAGATTGGGCTGCTCGACGAAGCCCAAGGCCTGCTCTCAGCTCCGCTTCCGGCGTGGACAGCTTGAAGCGCCCGCACATGCGTTTCTACCCCCGCTCCCCCATTTGAAGAATGGGCGGAAAATGGGCCAAAAAGGGATTGGTCGTATCAATTCCCTGCCTCTATCTTAGCGCTCCAACCCTTTCAGGACAGAGCCTCCTCCGCATGGGACAGTTCGGCATGGGTCAATCGGTGCGGCGCACCGAAGACCCGCGTTTCATCACCGGCCATGGCCGTTATACCGACGACGTGAGCTTGCCGCGCCAAGCCGTGGGATACGTGCTGCGCTCGCCGCACGCCCATGCCCGCATCCGCAAGATCGACACCACGGCGGCGATCCAGGCACAAGGAGTCCTCGGCGTGTTCACCGCCGCCGATCTCGCCAAGGACGGCATCGGCCGCATCCCCTGCGTCGTGCCGTTGAAGAACCGCGACGGCAGCCCGGTCGTGCTGGTCGAGCATCCGTTGCTGGCGGAAGGCAAGGCGCGGCACGTCGGCGACGGCATCGCCTTCATCGTCGCCGAGACATTATCCGAGGCCAAGGACGCGGCCGAGTTGATCGATGTGGATTACGAAGCCCTGCCGGCCGCGGTGGAAACGTCCGCCGCCAACGCGCCCGGACAGCCGCTGGTGTGGGACGAAATTCCGGGCAATCTCTGTTTCGATTGGGAAAGCGGCGACCGCAAGGCCGTCGAGGCGGGCTTCGCCAAGGCCAAGCACGTGGTCGCGCTCACCCTGATCAACAACCGCCTGGTCGCCAATTCGATGGAGCCGCGCGGCGCGCTGGGATTTTACGATCCGGGCGAGGCGCGTTTCATGCTCACCACCTCGACCCAGGGCTCGCACGTCATCCGCCGGCTGCTGGCCGCGAACATCTTCAAGCTGCCGGAGAACCGCTTCCGCGTGGTGACGCCCGATGTGGGCGGCGGTTTCGGCATGAAGCTGTTCCTCTATCCCGAGCAGGGGCTGGTGCTGTACGCCTCGCGCAAACTGGGGCGCCCGGTCAAATGGACCGGCGAGCGCGGCGAATCTTTTCTCACCGACGCGCATGGCCGCGACAACGTCACCAGCGCGCGGCTCGCGCTCGACGGCGATCTCAACTTCCTCGCGCTCGAGGTCGAGACCACCGCCAATCTCGGCGCCTATCTCTCGAATTTCGGCACCTTCATACCGACCATGGCCGGCACCGCGATGCTCGCGGGCTGCTACCGCACGCCGGCCGCAATCGTGCGCGTCAAGGGCGTCTTCACCAACACCGTGCCGGTCGACGCCTATCGCGGCGCCGGGCGGCCCGAGGCCAACTACGTCATCGAGCGTTTGGTCGACCACGCCGCGCGCCAATTGAAGGTTTCTCCCGCTGAGTTGCGCCGGCGCAATTTCATCCCGCCCGCCGCCATGCCCTACAAGACCGCCTTGGGTTTGAGCTACGACAGCGGCGATTTCGCCAAGAACATGGACGACGCGCTCAAGACCGCCGACTTCGCCGGCTTCCCCGCGCGCCGCGCGAAAGCGAAAGCGCGCGGGCGGCTGCTGGGATTCGGCATCGCCACCTATATCGAGCAATGCGGCGGCGGTTTCGACGAGGCGGCGGAGATACGTTTCGATTCGAGCGGCGCCGTCACCGTCATCGTCGGCTCGCAATCCTCCGGCCAGGGTCACCAGACCGCCTATGCCCAGCTGGCCGCCGACGGGCTCGGCATTCCGTTCGATCGCGTGCGCGTGCATCAGGGCGATACCGACGTCGTCGGCTTCGGCCGCGGCACCGGCGGCTCGCGTTCGCTGCCGGTGGGCGGCGTCGCGGTCACGATGGCGGTGCGGCGCATCATCGACAAGGGCAAGAAAATCGCCGCTCACCGGCTGGAAGCCGCCGAGGCCGATCTCGAATTCGCCGAGGGATTCTATGTCGTGGCCGGAACCGACAAGCGCATCGCCATGACCGAGGTGGCGCAGGCGGCGTTCAACCCGCTGCTGCTGCCGCCCGGTTTCGAGCCCGGCTTCGACGAAACCGCCCATTTCCTGCCCGCCGCGCACACCTTTCCCAATGGCTGCCATGCCTGCGAGATCGAGATCGATCCCGAGACCGGCGCAACCCGCATCGCGCGTTATGTCGTGGTCGACGATTTCGGCAACGTGGTGAACCCGATGCTGCTGGAAGGCCAGGTGCATGGCGGCGTGGGCCAGGGCGTGGGCCAGGCGCTGGTCGAGCATTGCGTTTACGACGGCGCCAGCGGCCAGCTGCTTTCCGGCTCCTTCATGGATTACGCCATGCCGCGCGCCAACGATATTCCGCCGATCGAATTCGCCGTCAACGTCGTGCCCTGCACCACCAATCCGCTGGGCGTGAAGGGCGCGGGCGAGGCCGGCGCCATCGGCGCGCCGCCCGCCGTCATCAATGCGATGGTCGACGCGCTGGCCGAGCTGGGCGTGGGATCGATCGACATGCCGGCGACGCCGCAAAACGTGTGGCGCGCCATCAATCAGGCGGGCGCAAAGCGATGAGCGCCGAGCACCAGGCCCTGCTCGAAGCCGCGCGCCAAGCCGCGCGCCAGGCGGCGGAAGCCATCCTCAAGGTTTACGCCACGCCCTTCGACGTGCGGCACAAGGCCGACAAATCACCCGTGACCCTGGCCGACGAACAAGCCGAGCGTCTCATCATCGCCGCGCTCAAAAAGGCCGCGCCGGATATCCCGGTGATCGCCGAAGAGGAACAGGCAGCGATCACGGGCTTGCAAGCTGGCGCGCCGCCGCGCTTCTGGCTGGTCGATCCGCTCGACGGCACCAAGGGCTTCGTCGCGCGGCATGACGAATTCACCGTCAATATCGGGTTGGTGGAAAACCATCGCCCGGTGCTGGGGGTGGTGGGCGTGCCGGTGAAGGGCCTGATCTATGCGGCGGCCGGGCCGGGCACCGCCACGCGCCAGCGCGGCGAATCCGCGCCCGAGCCGATCTCGGCGCGGCTGCCCCCGGCCAAGCCGGTGCTGCTGTCGAGCCGGCTGCACGGCTCGTCGCGGCGGATCGACGCCTATCTGGCGACGATCCCCGGCGCCGAGCACCGGCAGATCGGCAGCGCGGTCAAGTTCTGCCTGCTGGCCGAGGGCACGGCCGATCATTACCCGCGCTATGGCGAGACCCATGAATGGGACACCGCCGCCGGCCAGGCGATCCTCGAGGCGGCGGGCGGCAGCGTGACGACGCTCGACGGCGCGCCGTTCCGCTACGGCAAGCCCGGTTATCTCAATCCCGGCTTCATCGCCCGCGGGCGGACGTGACCGAATATCTTCCGTCCTCCGCGCTCGACCGCGCGGCCGCTCTCTTGCGCCAAGGCGAGCTGGTCGCCTTCCCGACCGAGACGGTCTATGGCCTGGGCGGAGACGCCACCAGCGAGGCGCGCGGTGGCCGCGATCTTCGCCGCCAAGGAACGGCCGCAATTCAATCCGCTGATCGTGCACGTGCCCGATCTCGCCGCGGCCGAGAAACTCGCTTCGTTCGATGGAAGGGCACGAAGCCTCGCGCGGAAATTCTGGCCGGGGCCGCTGACCCTGGTCTTGAAGCGCGCGCCGGATTGCCCGGTGGCGTTGTTGGCGTGCGCCGGGCTCGACACGCTGGCGCTGCGCGTGCCGGCGCATCCGCTCGCGCAAAAGCTGCTGCGCGAAGCGGGACTGCCGCTGGCGGCGCCGAGCGCCAACCGCTCGGGCCATGTCAGCCCGACGACAGCCGCGCATGTGATGGAGGAACTCGGCGGCCGCATCGCCGCATTGCTCGATGGCGGTCCCTGCCCGATCGGAATCGAATCCACCATTATCGATCTCAGCGGCGGCGAGCCGATGCTGCTGCGGCCCGGCGGCGCGGGGTTGGAGGAATTGGAGGAAATCCTCGGCCCCATCGCCCGCGCGCAAGGAGGCGCCGAGATTCGCGCCCCCGGCATGCTGGAGCGGCATTACGCCCCGTCCCTGCCCTTGCGCTTGAACGCGGCCGGCGTGGCCAAGACCGAGGCGCTGATCGCCTTCGGGCCGAAACCGTTGCCGGGCGCGGCGCGTTATATTTCGCTCAGTCCCACCGGCGATCTTCAGGAGGCTGCTTCCCGGCTGTTCGCCGCCTTGCGCACGCTCGACAATCCCGCATTCTCGGCCATCGCCGTCATGCCCATTCCCGAGCGGGGCCTGGGCCTGGCCATCAACGACCGGCTTGCCCGCGCGGCGCGGGGGCGATAGGGCTTAAGGCATGGACGTGTCGGAAAAGACCCGGATCGAGGAGACGCTCGCCCGCCTCAAGGGGCTCTTGGGCGAAAAGGGCGCGATCGCCGATCCCGCCGGCATGGCGCCTTATCTCGCCGAGCAACGCGAGCTGTACCAAAGCAACGCGCGGCTGGTGCTGCGCCCGGCCTCGACCCGGGAAGTGGCCGAGGCGGTGAAGCTCTGCGCCGAAGCATCCATCCCGATCTATCCCCAGGGCGGCAATACCGGCCTCGTCGGCGGCGCGGTATCGACCCCGGACGGCGTGCTGCTGAATCTCGGGCGTTTGAACCGGGTGCGCGAAATCGATCCGATCAACTTCACCATCACCGCCGAGGCGGGCTGCGTGCTGGCCGACATCCAACGCGCGGCCGAACAGGCCGACCGGCTCTTCCCCTTGAGCCTCGGCGCCGAAGGCTCGTGCCAGATCGGCGGCAATCTTTCGACCAATGCCGGCGGCATCGCCGTGCTGCGTTACGGCAACATGCGCGAATTGACCCTGGGCCTCGAAGTGGTGCTGCCCGACGGCAGGGTTTGGAACGGGCTGCGGGGTTTGCGCAAGAACAACACCGGCTACGATTTGAAGCAGCTGTTCATCGGCGGCGAGGGCACGCTCGGCATCATCACCGCCGCGACGCTCAAGCTCTTTCCCCGGCCGCGCGAGGTCGAAACCGCGTTTCTGGGCTTGAAGCGCATCGAGGACGTGATGCAGCTTTTCGCCCGCGCCCGGGCCGCGAGCGGCGATCAGTTGACGGGGTTCGAACTGGTGCCGCGCATCGGCATCGACAACGCGCTGAAGCACGGCGTCAATCTGCGCGATCCGCTCAAGACCCGGCACGACTGGTACGTGCTGCTGGAAGTGTCCTCGAGCCAGAAGGACAGCGGATTGCGCGGCGCGCTCGAGGATCTGCTGGCGCAGGCCATGGAATCCTCGCTGGTGCAGGACGGCGTCATATCCTCCAGCGAGGCGCAACGCAACGAGCTGTGGCGCATCCGGGCATCCCTGGCCGAACTGCAAGGCGCGCTCGGCGGCAGCATCAAGCACGACGTCTCCGTGCCGGTGAGCCGCGTCGCCGATTTCATCCTCAAGGCCAACGCCGCCGTGAGCGCGAGACTGCCCGGCATCCGCCCCTATCCCTTCGGCCATGTCGGCGACGGCAACATCCACTACAACCTGTCGCAGCCGGCGGGCGCCGACAAGGCCGTGTTCCTCAAGCGCTGGGCCGAGTTCAACCGCATCGTCCACGACATCGTGGTCGAGATGGGCGGCTCGATCAGCGCCGAGCACGGCATCGGTCTGGTCAAAATCGGCGAGCTCGAGCACTATGCCCAGAAGCTGGAGCTTGAATTGATGCACCGGATCAAGACCGCGTTCGACCCCCAGGGAATCATGAATCCGGGAAAACTGCTGAATCCAGCGCCATGAGCGAATACGCGGCACCCCTGCATGAGATGCGTTTTGTCCTCGACGAGATCGCGGGCCTGCCGGAAATAGCCTTGCTGCCCGGCTGCGCGGGCGCGTCGGCCGACACGGTCGGCGCCGTGCTGGAGGAAGCCGCCAAATTCGCCGGCAAGGTCCTGTCGCCCTTGAATCGCAGCGGCGACATCGAGAAAAGCCGGCTCGAAAACGGCGTGGTGCGCAGCCCGAAGGGTTTCAAGGAAGCGTATCAGGGCTTTACCGCGGGCGGCTGGACCGGGCTGACGGCGCCGCCCGAATATGGCGGCCATGGATTGCCGGCCGCGCTCGCCACCGCCGTGTTCGAAATGTGGAACGCGGCCAATCTGTCCTTTGCGCTTTGCCCGATGCTGGCGATCTCGGCGATCGAGCTGCTGGCCTTGCTAGGCAACGCCGAGCAGAAGCGGATTTACCTGCCCAAGCTGGTTTCCGGCGAATGGACCGGGACCATGAACCTGACCGAGCCGCAGGCCGGTTCCGATCTGGGCGCGCTGCGCACGCGCGCGGTGAAGGAAGGCGACCACTATCGCATCACCGGACAGAAGATCTTCATCACCTGGGGCGAGCACGACATGGCCGCCAACATCGTGCACCTGGTGCTGGCGCGGCTGCCCGACGCCCCGCCCGGCAGCAAAGGCATCTCGCTGTTCCTGGTTCCCAAATTCCTGCCGTTGGCGGACGGCAGCCCGGGTCCGCGCAACGATCTGCGCTGCCTCAGGCTCGAGGACAAGCTCGGCATCCATGGCAGCCCGACCTGCGTCATGTCCTATGGCGACAATGGCGGCGCGGTGGGATACCTGGTGGGAAATGAGAATCGCGGCCTCGAAGGCATGTTCATCATGATGAACAACGCGCGGCTCCATGTCGGGCTCGAAGGCGTGGCCATCGCCGAGCGCGCCATGCAACGCGCCCGCGCCTATGCCGGCGAGCGCGTGCAGGGCCGGCCGGTGACCGCCAAGGACGGCGAGAAGCCGCCGATCCTGCATCATCCCGACGTGCGGCGCATGCTGCTCTCCATGCGGTCTGCCACCGAGGCGGCGCGCGCCTTGACTTATTACGCCGCCGGCCAGGCCGACCGCGCGCGGCACCACCCCGATGCGATGAAGCGCGATGCTTCGCAGGCGCGGCTCGACCTGCTGATGCCGGTGGTCAAGGCGTGGAGCACCGATCTGGGCGTGGAGGTGGCGTCGACCGGCATCCAGATCCATGGCGGCATGGGTTTCATCGAGGAAACCGGCGCGGCGCAGCATCTGCGCGACGCGCGCATCGCGCCGATCTATGAGGGCACCAACGGCATCCAGGCCAATGACCTGGTCGGACGCAAGCTTGTCCGCGACCAGGGCGCGGCGGCGCAAGAGCTCGTCGCCGACATGCGCAAAACCCTCCAGCGCCTCGACGGCGAAAAAGCGATATCGGCGCCGCTCGCGCAAGGCATCGACGCGCTGGAAAAGGCGGACCGGTATCTGATCGAAACTTACCCCCGGGATCCGGGCCGCGCGCTGGCCGGAGCCGAGCCTTATCTCAGGCTGCTCGGCACCGTGGCGGGCGGCTGGCTGCTGGCCGAAGGCGTGCTGGCGGCTTCGCGGCGGCTCGCGGCGCGCGAGGGCGACGCCAAGTTCCTCAAGGCCAAGTGTGCGACGGCGCGATTCTATGCCGAGCATCGCCTGGCGCTGGCGCCGGCGCTGCTGCCCGCGGTGACGGGCGGCGGCACGGTGATGGAATTCGAGCTGGACCTGCTTTAGGACCCGACGCCGACGGCCGGCTTGGCGTTGACGCAACGCAGCAGACGCCAATAGCCGAACAGATTGCTCGGCCGGATTTCGCGCACCGATAGCGCGCTCGCCATCAGGAAATCGTCCAGCGGGAAATCGGCGTGGAAGCCGATCTTGCCGGCCAAGGGCGCGAGTATCTTTTCCACCGTGTGCATCACCGGATTCTCGCTGGTGAAGTGATTGACGATGACGATGGTGCCGCCGGGGCGGCAGACGCGGCGCATTTCGGCGGCGAAGCGGGCGGGATCGGGCACGACCGAAGCCACATAGAGGGCCAGCACCGCATCGAAGCTGCTGTCGGCGAAGCTCATGTCCTCCGCGTCCATCTCGAGCAGCGCCTTGACCTGCTTCAGGCTCTTGCGCTGGACGCGCTGTTTCGCCTTGGCCAGCATCTCGACCGAAACGTCGATGCCGGTGACTTCGGCGTCGGTGCGGAAATACGGCAATGACAGGCCGGTGCCGACGCCGACCTCGAGGATGCGTTGTCCCGGCTGATCGTTGGCGAAGCGCACCGCCGCCTTGCGGCCGGGATGAAAGATCGGCCCAAATACGAAGTCATAAGACCCCGAAAACAGCCGGTAGGTCTTCAGTGTGTCTTGCAAGTCCATGGAGCCCGCCCCTTGCCGCGCATTCTACCACACCAAAGGGCCGGGCGCGCCAGCCCTATCGGCCGCGGAAACGGCTCAGACCAGGGTGACCCGCTCGGCCTCAAGGCCCTTGCGGCCCTCGACCACATCGGCCTGAACGCGTTGCCCAGGCTCGAGTGCTTCCAATCCGCTGCGGCGAAGCGCCGTGATGTGCACGAAGATGTCCTTGCCGCCGCCTTCGGGCGAGATGAAACCATAGCCCTTGTCCGGCTCGAACCATTTGACCGCGCCTTGCATGGTCTGCGCCGGGCCGCGCGGCTGCGTGCCGGGGCCGCGGCCGCTGCCAGGCGGCGCGGCGGTGCTGTTGTCGATGTTGAGGACGTTCACCACCAAGGGCCCCTTGGCGCCGGCTCCCACCTCGCAGGTGATCGAGGCGCCCTCGCGGACATCCTCGTAGCCGGCGCGGCGCAGAATCGCCATCGGCAGGAAAGCGTCGGCGGTTCCGTCCGACATGGCGACGAAGCCGAAACCCTTCGATGAATTGAACCACTTCACCTTGGCCTCGACGCGGCGGCCACTCGGGGCATCCTCGGTGCGGAAAAAATCAGGACGGCGGTCACGGTCAAACATGGGCGTTCTACTAACCTCCCCCAATCAAACTGAATTATATTTTAAGAATAGCGCGAATCGGCATACCCCGCCAGGGTAGACGAGTCGCGTCATATTTTGCAGCGCAGCAACGGCTAAGCCGCGACCCGGAAACGCCGCCCCGGGCTTCGCGCCAAAAGCCGTTTAAGCCGTTCTCGCAGCCGCGGCCGTTCTATGCCGCGACGCTGCGGCCAATAACGCGCCTTGCCAGATCGCGGAACTCGGCTTGAGTCAGCATCTTCTTGCTCTTCAGCGAATGTGCCTTGACCGCCGCCGTAATCTTCATGGCGTCTTCTTCGGAAACCTGCAGACCAACCTGCTGGAGCCAGAGATTGACCGAATCGATACCGCTGCCCTTGCCCATCACCACTTCGGCGGGCGGCTGTCCGACGGCGCTCCAACGGATCGGGAACAGTTCGGTCGCGTATTTCTCGCCGCAATTCTTGAACCAGCTGGCGATGATGCCCGACTCGATCTGATACAGCCCACTGCCGACGATGGCCTTGTTGGTGGGCACGACGACCCCGGTCAGGCGCTGCACCAGGTTGGCGAGCGGCGTGAGCTTGGTGCAGTCGATCCCGACGTCCACGCCGTACATGGTCTTCAGCGCCATGACGACTTCTTCCATCGGCGTGTTGCCAGAGCGCTCGCCGATGCCGAGAACGGTCGTGTGCATGACCTCGACGCCTTCGGCCAGGGCCATGATGGTGTTCGCAACCCCCATGCCGAAATCCTGATGGAAGTGCGCCTCGAGCCGTTTGTTGATGCGCGCCTTCACCTGGCGCACGAAATATTGCATCGCGTGCGGCGAAACGACACCGAAGGTGTCGACCAGGGCCAGCGCGTCCATGTGCCCGTCTTTGGCGACGCGCTCGATCAGATCCAGCGCCCATTTCATTTCCGCGCGCGAAAAGTCGATCGGGAAGAACACGACTTCAAGCCCGTTGGCATGCGCAAACTTGGTGGCTTCGATCGAAGTCTCGATCGCCTTTTCCAGCGGCCAGCGATAGGCGAACTCGAGCATGTGCTTGCTGGACGGAATTTCCATCACCACGCCGTTGACGCCGGTATCGATGGCGCGCTGGACATCCTCTTTCATGCAGCGCGCGAACGAGAATATCTGCGGGCCGAGATTGCGTTTCACGATCTCCTTGATGGCCTCATTGTCGGATGGCGAGACGATCGGCATGCCGGCCTCGATGCGGTGCACGCCGGCCTCCGCCAAGGCTTCGGCGATGCGGACCTTTTCGTCCTTGCTCAGGATAACGCCGGTCTGTTGCTCGCCGTCGCGCAGCGTGACGTCGTGGATCTTGATGTTCTTGGCGAATTTGAAATCCTTGCGCACTTCGTCCGCATAATCCCATTCGCTCACGAACCAATCCTTCGTCTTCCAAGGATGATCGGCCATTCGACTGCCCCTTTTTCGTTGATGGTGTTACATCGAATTTCGCGGCCTTTGTCGTGCCACCGCGGGCGAAACAAGGCAATCCTTTTCGCTGCGCGCGGCGTTTTATCCGGTGCCGCCGTGTCGACATGTTTTATGGGGAAATCGGCGCAGAGCCGGAAAACATGGATAAGAATTTCAATGACTTAGGGGGCAAGACCCGAACGCCGCCGGCCCCGGGCCGCCCGTATCGCGAAAAACTCCTAGGCGATCGGATTGGTCAGTTCGCCAATTCCTGAAATGGAAATGCGGACCACGTCGCCGGGCGCGAGGTAGCGCGGCGGCTTGAACCCGATTCCGACGCCGGCCGGCGTTCCGGTGGCGATCAGATCGCCCGGTTCCAAAGTGACATACGCGCTGACCGTCTCGATGATGGCGCCGACGTCGAAAATCATGTCGCGCAAGCGGGCGAACTGGCGGCGCTCGCCATTGACGTAGGTCGCAAGCTCCTGCGCGTCGGGTTCGCCGAATTCATCCCGCGTGACCAGCCAGGGCCCGACCGGGCAGAAGCCGTCCAGGCTTTTGCCGAGAAACCATTGCCGATGGCGTTGCTGGACCGTGCGCGCGGAAACGTCATTGACGATCGTGTATCCGAATACGCAGCCGAGAGCGGCGGCGCGCTTCACGTTCTTGCAGCGCCGCCCGATGACAACGCCGAGCTCGCCTTCATAATCCACCGAATGCGTCGGGTCGGATGACGCCGGAATTGCCTGAAACGGGTCGGCGAGGGATGTCGCGGCCTTGGTGAAGACGACCGGATCGGCCGGGACCTCCTGCTTGTCGCCGGACAAATCGACGCCGCTGCGCGCGAATTCCTGGGCGTGATCGTGATAGTTCTTTCCCGACGCAGATGACGTTCTTCGCCAGGGGGCCGACCGGAGCGGCGAGTTTCACGCCGTCGAGCGGGAGCGGCGCTCCATGCTCAAGCGCGTTGGGGCGCTCGCCAACCAGGGATATGACTTGCCGCAGATCGCGGACGACCGAGCCGCCGATCAACAGGGGGCGGAAGCGGTTGTCTTGGAGCGTTCCGAAAATCTTCCCGTCCGGGTCATATACGGCCGCGATACGCATGGTTTCGAGATTGCCTTTCCAGATTGGCCCGCCCCCATCGGACGGTCCGGCCGGAATTGGTTTTTCGACCGGCCTTGGCGCCACTCTGCCATACGGGGTGACGGCTTATAAACCGCTTAGCCGGCCGGCGCGGCGAGCCGGGCCTTGAGCGCGGCGAGATAGGCTTCGACGCGGGCGGCATTGACGCCGAAATCGCCCTGCCCCTGGCGCGACAGCGAGCGCACGTCGATGAGGCTGCCGCTGCCGTGCCGGGCCACGCGGATGGACACGTCGTCGGTGAAGCCCATCCAGAAGCTGCGCTGGCTTGCCTCGATGCGGCCCGCCTTCTTGTCGTAGGCGATGTCGATCCAGCCCGGCATGGCTTGCGCCGCGGCGAGCGCGCGCTCGAACGCGTCGGCTGGCGGCAGATCGCTGATCACCGGCTTGATGTCGGGATAGGCCTCGAGCTGCTGTCTGGCCACCGCGGGCCCGCCATATTCGACCGGCACCGCGTGTTCCGCCCGCCGCGCCGGCAGCACCGACCAGAAGATCGGCGGATTGACGGTGTCGGTGGTGACGTCGTGGATGACCGGCAGCCGGGCGGCGATTTGCGCGTAGTGCCACGGCACATAGGCCAGCAAGGCGCCGAGCAGCAAGCCGGAAACGGCGATGAGCCGGTAAAGCCGCGTCATCCGCGCCCAGCCGCTCAAGCTCGCGAGCGAGACCAGCCCCGCCAGCAGCCCGCCATAGGCGGAATAACGTATCAGTTCGAAGGAGACGATGTAGTGCCAGAGGCCGAGCCGCCAACCCGCCGGCGCCAGCGCCAAGGCCGCCAGCGAAGCGATCGCCAGCCAAAAACCGAATGCCGCCGAGGCCGCCGCCAGGCTGCGCCGGGGCCGGATTGCGATGCTGTCCGGATAGGCCATGCGCGCGCTCCTACCGCCTTAATCTTGCCACCAAACGCCGGTAAGCCGTGAGATCATCTTCGGCGGCGATTCGATGACAATTCGGGCGCCGAAAGACAGACCTCCATCTCCTTGAACCCATTGCCTTTACGCGCCATAGCGGCGGGGCTAGGGTGCGGCGATGGATGGCGAGGGTTTGAGGATGACGATACATCCCGCCACATCTGACATAACGACGGACGACGCCGACGAATTCCGCCGCCAGACCGAGCGGCGCGAATTGTGGCGCGCCGGCGGCGGTTCCTTGCTGCTGCATATGCTGTTGCTGGCCTTGCTGATCGGGCTGTGGCAGATGACGCCGCCCGAAGAAGTCGTCTTGCCGCCGATCACGGTGAAATTCGAGGGCAGCAATGGCGCCGCCGGCTCGCCTGGCGGCGGCGGCGGAAACGCTCCGCTGCCGGGCCAAGAGCTGGGCACCGCGGCCACGCCCAAGGCGGCGGCAACGCCGCAAGACGTGACGCCCGCCGTTATTCCGCTCCAGACAGCGCAGGCCACGCCGCCGCCAACCCCGAAACCGGCGCCCAAGGTGACGCGCCAGCCGCCGCCGCCCAAACCCAGCCCAACTCCTGTCGTGAAAGCGCCCGCGCCGGCCAAGCCGACGGCTACGCCCGCCACCCCCGCGACGGATCAGTCGATTCAGACCGCCGCGGTTGCCAGCGCGGCAGGATCCGGCCAGGGCAACGAGGGCGCGGACAGCGCCGGCAACGGGAATGTCGGCACAAGCCAGGGCGCCATCGGCACCGGCACCGGCTCGGGTTCGGCCGACGATTATCTCGATCTGCTCCGCCGTCACCTCAACCGCTACAAGAAATATCCCGAGGAGGCGATCAAGCAGAAGCAGGAAGGCACCGTCCTCGTGGGATTCGACCTGGCGCATGACGGCACCGTGACCAAGGCCTGGATCGAGCAAAGTTCGGGCAATCCTCTGCTCGACCAGGCGGCGCTGGCTATGATGCACGATGCTTCGCCGGTGCCGGCGGTGCCCGAACGCTATTGGGACAAGAAGGGTCCGATCATCCTGCCGGTCGATTTCAAGATCGGCTTCTTCGACAAGGTGTTGCACTAGACCGCGGACTCATAAATCGAAGCGGCGAAATCGATGGAGGTGACCCGCGCCGGGCGACAAAGCCGGACATCGAGCTTTCGCTAGATTGCAGGCGGCCGACGCCGATGGTATGAATACGGTCGACAGAAAGATAAACAAGACAAGCGGGGGAAGTTGCAAACAATTCGCATCATCGCGGCCGGGGCGATGGCGGCGGCCATGTTCCTGGCCAGGCCCGTCTATGCGCAAACGTCAGCCCCCACGCAAAAGCCGCTTTTTGAGATCGGCGTCTTTAGTTTCGGCGGGTATTTCCCCGACTATCCGGGTTCGGCGCAGAACCATTTTCAGTTCCTGCCGCTGCCGTTCTTTATCTATCGCGGCAGCTTCTTGCGCATGGGCCCCCAGAGCGTCAGCGGCGTTTTGATCGAAAATCAAACCCTGCACTTCGATATCAGCGCGACCGGAGCATTCCATACCAGTTCAAACGATACGGCGCGTTATGGCATGCCCAAGCTCGACGACATGGGGGAAGTCGGGCCGCGTCTCAATCTCGTGCTCGCCCGCGATGCGCAGACCGCCCGGATCGAATTCGAATTACCGGTGCGGGCGGTCTTCTCCACGGATTTCAAATCGATCAGCTACCGCGGCTGGCGGATAGCGCCGGAGCTTGCCTACATCCAGGATAATCTCTGGAATACAGGCGGACGGCTGAAGATTGGAATTGAAGAGCATGTCGCGAGCGGTTTGCTGATGGACAATATCAACAGATTAGCGCCGCAATATGTGACGAGACCTGGGCCGATACTGCGCATGCGGTATCTGGGGTCGACGCTCGACGCGTCGTATCGCATTCCGCTCAACCGTCGAATGACGCTCTTTAGCCTCCTTTCAGACAGTTATTACGGCGGCGCCACCAACGCCGCCAGCCCGCTGTTGAAGAAGGATATGAATTTCACGGCGGCAGCGGGCTTGACCTTCTCGTTCTACCAGTCGGATGAGATGGCGTCCGACCGCGAATGAATTCCATCACTCGATAAATGCGGTTCAATAAACCCAATCAAAACGCCGGGCGGGCGTATCCTCGCCGGGGCCGCGGCCTTGGTTGCGCTGTGTCGGCCGGAAATATCATTTCAGCCGTTATCGAAATATTTGTTGATTTTCGCATAATATTTCCATATTTATAGAAACATGAAAAAGCAAGACGCCGTGGCGGCCTTGGCCGCCCTGGCTCAGGACAAGCGTCTCGATGCGTACCGCCTTCTGGTCCAGGCGGGGCTCGCCGGGATGCCGGCGGGACAGGTCTCCGATGCTCTTGGACTTCCGCCCAACACTGACCTTTCATTTCGATCGCCTGCGCGAGGCCGGATCGTCACGCCGCGCGAGGGCGGCCGAGATCGCGCGCGGTCGCGCCAGAACGAGCTGCTCGGCGATTGATCGAAAAGCGCCAAGACCGCGCCGTTCGCGGTGCAAGCCCGCGGATGGCAAAATATGGAGCGAGAGCGCCGCCGCCGAGCTCGACGCTGCGTCAAGGAGTACGGACAAGGGCGCGATCGTTAGAACGGCTATTCCCACCGGCAATCCGGATAACTGCGTCTACGGCGATCTCTCAAGCAGGTAATGGCCGTTCCGGGAGCGCGGTCGAGGCGCTCAAGGGGCGTGCACCTCTATCTCCAATCCGCGCGGCAGAAAGCCGAGCCAAAGGCGCGCCTATAAGGGCTCATCCCTGGCTGATCGGCCCAAATGGATTTCGCTTACGGCTGCGGCGGCCGAGACCGCGATTGCCCGACGCTACGCCATTTGGGCTGCGACGGCGGCCGTCAAACCCGATACGGAGAGGACGCGCCTTCCGCAACGCCTTTTCCCGGCTCGATGCGCGATCAAGCTGTTCTGGCGCTGCCCATCGGCAAGTGGACGCATGACCTTGAATCGCGAGGTCGACAAGATTGGGTACCTACGCCCCGATGCGGCAGAAGATGCCGCATCATGACCGAGGACGTTAAAGGCGAAGTTTCATGAAGACGACGGCAGCAAACACGGTTGCCGCACGGCAACCATCGCCGCTTGGGGTTATCGAACGCTATCTGACCTTATGGGTCGCGCTTTGCATCGTTGCCGGGATCGCGTTGGGTCACGTGGTGCCAATGCCGTTTCAGCTTCTGACGAACCACGATAGCCCAGGTCAATCTTCCGGTTGCTATCCTGGTCTGGCTCATGATCATCCCAATGCTGCTTAAGATCGACTTCGGAGCGATCAAGTTCGTGAAAATTGGCCGGTAATGGTGAGAAGCTTTTCATCAACTGGGCGATAAAGCCTTTTTCGATGGCATTATTGGCGTGGATTTTCATCAGTCATGTTTTTGCTCCATTCTTACCAACCGACCAGATTCGATCCTACATCGCCGGTTTGATATTGCTGGCAGCCGCGCCATGCACGGCGATGGTGTTCGTGTGGAGCAATCTTCTTGATGGTGAGCCGCACTTCACCTTGAGCCAGGTCGCGCTCAACGATTTGATCATGGTATTCGCGTTTGCCCCGATCGTCGGTCTTTTGCTCGGGCTTTCATCAATTACCGTACCCTGGCAAACGTTGCTGCTTTCGGTCGTCCTTTACATTCTCGTGCCGGTCATCGTGGCACAACTTTGGCGACGCCGATTGCTATCGCAAGGCGGCGGAGCGCGCTTGGCGGCGACGCTAAGGCTGCTCGGACCTGTATCGCTCTGTGCGCTGCTTTTGACGCTGGTTTTGCTCTTTGGCTTTCAAGGCGAGCAAATCCTGGCGCAGCCCTGGGTCATACTGATGTTGGCCGTACCGATTCTGATCCAGGTCTATTTCAACGCCGGATTGGCTTATTGGTTGAATCGGCGGCTAGGGACGGCCTTTTGCGTGGCCGGGCCGTCCGCGCTGATCGGCGCCAGCAATTTCTTTGAACTCGCGGTAGCAACCGCCATCGCGCTTTTCGGGCTGCATTCCGGCGCCGCGCTGGCTACGGTCGTCGGCGTATTGATCGAAGTCCCGGTCATGCTCTCGGTCGTACGCATCGTCCTTCGGACACGCGGCTGGTATGAACGCGCCTAACGCTGGCCATCCATGAAGCCTGCTCATATCATCCTTGCGGTACTGGTCGCGGTGATCTGAGGTATCGCCTTCGTGGTCCGCAAGAGATGCACGACGCTTTCGACCAAGTATTGCGCTAAGTCCCTGTCCGGCCAGGGTTTCAGGCCCGATTGGCGCCTTGGGCCTGCCGGATGGTTAATAATTCTTCGCCGCAATTATCCATCCTTTAACGACACTCGGGTTTCAATCGTCGCCATGCGAGGAGCGAGCGATGGGCGACCAAATCAACGCCTTGTCCGACCGGAATCTGGAAGCGAGCACGACGTTGTCGCTCCGGCGCGAGCCCGCCTGTTTCGTTTTCCTGTGCAGCAAGGCGGTTTCGCCGCCGCAGCCGATCGATGCGATCAACCTCGACCTCGCCTCGGTGGATTATTTCGGCGGCCGCGCTTCGCTGTGGGCGACGCTGGAGATGCGCTCCGGCGCCTCGGAAGAGAAACCGACCGCGATCCTCGGCTTCGACGAGAGTTTCCTCAGCCCCTTCACCCGCGCGCTGATCGAATCCGCGTCGAGCCGCGTGCCCTATCGCATGACCATCACCACGACCGAGGAGCGGCCGAAGCGGCTGGTGGAATACGTCACCGGGCCCGGCGTGTCGCTGAGCGAACTCATTCTCACGCCCCAGGACAATGTGATGGTGGTTTCCGGCCGGGCATCCGACAGCGACGACGAGGAAACCCTGTTCCACCTGCCGCGCACCGACAGCTTCCTGCGCGCCTTCTCCAAGATGACCTGCCAGGCCGACCAGGCGCTGCACGAGACCCTGGCGCAGAGCGAGAAGCTCGCCAAGAAACGCACGCGCGGCGCCGCCTAACCTTTCTCTTGCATCCGGTTGAACAAATCCGGCGCGGCGTAAAGCACGCCGCCGCCCGGCAATAGCCGCGCGCCCTGGGTGAGCGCGGCAGGCTCGATCTTGCCCGCCGCCAGGATGTGCTCGACCTTTTCCCCCGCCGCCAGCAGATAATCGGCGATGATGCGGCGGTGGCATTGCCACCACAGCGCCTCGGCGCACATGACGGCGGTGGGCTGGACGCGGGCAAAGTCCCCCAGCGCGGCGAAAGCCGCGGCGAATTCAGGGGTCTCGGCGTAATCGGCGTAGTTGCGGAAGCCTTCCTCGCGCCACAGCGTGTGCGGCGACGGGCCGTCTTCTCGCTTCCCGCGCCTTCCGCCGAGGTCCGGGAAATGCCGGTAAGCGATTCCCGCGCGGTCGAGCGATTGCGCCAGGGCCTGGTCGTTGAACTGAGGATATCGGCGCGAGCGCGGGAAGCGCCGCACATCGGCGACGGCATTGACGCCGGCTTGGCGCAACAGACCGATGAATTCGTCGATGCCGCGCGTCGAATGGCCGATGGTGAAGACGGTCATGCGCCCATCCTTATCCTCCCGCCGGGCGCGCGCCAGGACCATCGAGGCGGTTGCCCTGACATACACCCGGCGGATAGATTGGCGGGCAATGGGCAGACGCCCAAGCCGGGACGCGGGCAAGCCAAACCGCCCGAGCGGGAGGAGTTAAGATGGAATTCGGCATGCAGTTCTTTCCCTGTGTCGGGCCGGAGCAGAAATCCGGCGCGCAGTATTTCGACGAATGCCTGCGTCTGGTCGAATTCTGCGACCGTTACGGCTGGGGCCATGTCCGCACCGTCGAGCATTATTTCCGCGCCTATGGCGGCTACACGCCCAACCCGGTGGTGTTCCTGGCGGCGGCGGCGCAGCGCACCAAGAAAGCGCGCATCGTGACCGGCGCGGTGCTGCCGGTATTCAACAACCCGCTCAAGCTCGCCGGCGAGATCGGCATGCTCGACGCGATCTCGGGCGGCAGGCTCGATGTCGGATTCGCGCGCGCCTTCCTGCCCTATGAATTCGCCAATTTCAAAGTCAGCCTGGACGAGAGCCGCGACCGCTTCACCGAGGGCATGGAGCAGGTGCGTCTGTTGCTGGAAAACGACAATGCCAGCCACCAGGGCAAGTTCCACAGCTTCAAGAACGTGACCTCGCTGCCGCGGCCGACGCAGAAGCCGCGGCCGCCCTTCTTTGTCGCCGCCATCGCCACGCCCGAGAGCTTCACCAGCGCCGGCAAGGCCGGCCATTCGATCATGGGCATCCCGATGGCCGGCGGAAAAATGAAGGAGCTGATCGAGCTTTACCGCGACGCCTGGAAGCAGGCCGGTCATCCCGGCAAAGGGCGCGTCATGCTGGCGTTCCACATGTTTTGCGCCGAAACGCACGACAAGGCCTTTGCCGTCGCGCGCGATCCCTTGAACCGCTATCTCAAGGCGATCGCCTCGGCCACGGCCGATTGGGGCACGATGAGTTCCAAGGACTATCCCGGCTACGACAAGATCGCCGAGATCCTGGCCAAGGAAACCATCGAGACCCAGGTCAAGAGCGGCGCCGCCTGGATCGGCACCCCCGACGAAATCGCCGCCCAGATCGCCGAATACAACGACCGCGTCGGCGGCTTCGAAAGCGCCTCGCTTCAAGTCAATTTCAACACCGTCTCCTATGCCGACGCCGAGGCGTCGGTGCGGCGGTTCAGCGAGGCCGTCATGCCCAAGTTCCGCGCGGCCTGAGCGGCCCGGGAGCTGGGAACGGCGATAGACGGCGTTTTAGGCAAATTAACGAATAAGCAAGGAATTCGACCCTAGCCTTTCCCGGTTGCATCTGGAACCGGGGGAGACACGTCATGGCCGACCAATTCACCTGCGAATCGCCGCGGCGCGGACGCGGCAAGATCAAGACCCTCTCGCTCGACGAGCAGATCGAGGAATTCCTCGACGCGCGCGGCGGCTTGCGGCTTTACGACGCGGTTTACGGGCAAACGCTGTTCAAGCATCTGCCGCGCCGCCTGGCCGATATCTTCAAGAGCAAGCGCGCTTAGCCTGGACCTCCGGGTCTGATATGCTCGCCGCGGATCATGCGGCGGGCGCTTCCCTATCTTCTCTGTTTCCTGCTCGCGACGGGCGGCGTTCCGGGAATTGCCCGGTCGGCCGAGCGCGTTGACGAGCTGTCGATCGGCGTCAGCCAGTTTCCCGCCACGCTCAATCCGCTGATCGACACCATGGTGGCGAAAACCTATGTCCTCGCCTTGGTGCGCCGTCCGCTGACGACCTATGACGCGGATTGGAAACTGGTCTGCCTGCTGTGCGAGACCTTGCCCAGCTTCGAGAACGGCTTGGCCAGGAAAATCGACCTGCCCGGCGGCAAGCACGGCGTGCGGCTGACCTTCACCATCCGGCCGAATGCGCGCTGGGGCGACGGCGTGCCGGTGACGTCCGAGGACGTGATCTTCACCTGGCAGGTCGGGCGCAATCCGCAAAGCGGCGTCGCCGAGGGCGAGCTTTACCGCCGCATCCTCGAGATCGATGCCAAGGACGCCAAGACCTTCACCGTCGAACTCGACCGGTTGACCTACGATTACGCCGATTTCAGCGGCCTCGACATCCTGCCGGCGCACATCGAACGGGACGCGTTCGGCGACCCGACGCAATACCGTTTCCGCACCCGTTTCGACACCGACCCGACCAATCCCGGGCTTTACGACGGGCCTTATCGCATCACCGAGGTCTCGCCCGGCTCGCATATCGTGTTCGAGCGCAACCCGAGCTGGTGGGGCGATCCGCCCTTTTTCCGCCGCATCGTGGTGTGGACGGTCGAGAACACGGCGGCGCTCGAGGCCAATCTGCTGGCGGGCGGGCTCGACATGGTGGCGGGCGAACTGGGCCTGCCGCTCGACGAGGCGCTGGCCTTCGAAAAACGCCATGGCGGCGAATTCAATGTCATCTACAAGCCGGGGCTCACTTACGAGCACATCGATTTGAACCTCGATAATCCTATATTGGGCGACCGGCGCGTGCGCCAGGCGCTGCTTTACGGCATCGACCGCAAGGCCATCAGCGAGGAAATTTATGACGGCCGCGACAAGGTGGCCGACAGTTTCGTGCCGCCGCTCGACTGGATGTACGCCCCGGACGTGCCGCGTTACCCCTTCGATCCGGACAAGGCCAAGGCGCTCCTGGACGCAGCGGGCTGGCGCGCGCAAGGCCGGGAGATACGGAAAAACCAAGCCGGCCAGCGGCTTAGCCTCGAGCTCGCGACCACCTCGGGCAACCGCACGCGCGAGCTGGTGGAAGAGGTACTGCAAAGCCAGTGGCGCCAGATCGGCGTCGACATCCGTCTCAAGAACCAGCCGGCCCGCGTGCTCCTGGGCGACACCATGTCCAGGCGCCAATTCACCATGGCCATGTTCGCCTGGACCAGCGCACCCGAGGATTTGCCGAGGGGCGAGCTGTATTCGACCGAAATCCCTTCGGCATCAAACAATTACAGCGGAGAGAATTTCGTCGGCTGGAAAAACCCCGAGGCCGACAAGCTGATGGATCAGATCGAAACCGAACTCGACCGGTCGAGGCGCGGCGAGTTATGGCAGAGGTTTCAGGCACTCTATGCCGAGGAATTGCCCGCCTTGCCTCTCTATTTCCGCGCCGACGCCTTCATCCTGCCGAAATGGCTGCAAGGGCTGACGCCCACCGGCAATGAATATCCCTCGACGCTGGGCGTGGAGAATTGGCGCGCGGTGGGCCGCGACGCCCAGGCGAGCGCGCGATGAGCCGGTTCCTCGCCCGCCGCGCCGTCGAGATATTGCTGGTGCTGGCGATCATGTCCTTCGTCATCTATGCGCTGATCGGATTGATGCCGGGCGATCCGATCGATCTGATGATTTCCGCCGACCCGCATCTGACCGCGGCGGACGCGGCCCGCCTCAAGGCGCTTTACGGCCTCGACCAGCCCTTGGCCGAGCGCTATTGGGAATGGCTCAAGGCCGCGCTGACCGGCGATTTCGGCTATTCCCGGCTTTACGTGCGGCCCGCGCTCCAGGTGCTGCTGCCGCGGCTCGGCAACACCGCGCTACTGATGGGGCTGAGTTTTACGCTGACGCTGGCCGTAGCCTGGCCGCTCGGCATCCTGGCCGCCCGCCGCCCCGGCTCGGCCTTCGACAACGCGGCCAATTTCTTCAGCTTCGCCGCGATCTCGGTGCCGTCCTTCTGGCTGGCCTTGATGCTGATCCTCCTCTTCGCGGCCACGCTCGGCTGGCTGCCGGCGGGCGGGATAGAAACCATCGGCGACGGCGGCGGCATCGACCGCGCCCGGCATCTGGTCCTGCCCGTCCTGACCCTGACCTTGGTCAATGTGGGCCCGCATCTGCGCTACATGCGCGCCTCGATGATCGAGACGCTCGGCCAGGATTACATCCGCACCGCCCGCGCCAAGGGCACCGGCGAGGCGCGGATCCTGCTCCATCACGCGCTCCGGAACGCGCTCATCCCGGTCGTCACGGTGGTGGCGTTGGGCTTCGGCTCGCTGTTCTCGGGCGCGCTCGTGACCGAGACCATGTTCGCCTATCCCGGCATGGGCAAGCTGATCTACGATTCCGTGCTGAGCAACGATTTCAACCTGGCGCTGGCCGGGCTGCTCTTCGCCACGCTGATGACGCTCTTGGCCAATCTCGCGGCGGATATCGCCTATGCCGTGGCCGATCCCCGGATCGTTTACCGATGAAGGCGGGCCGATGAAGACGGGGCCGATGATGGCGCGGGCGCTTGCCGAAAGACGGGTGCGGCTGGCGGGCGGCTTGCTGCTGGCGCTGGCGGTCATCGTCCTGGTGGCGCCCATGGCGGCATCCTGGCTAGGGGCCGATCCAGGATTGGTCGATCTGCGCCAGCGCCTGGCCTCGCCTTCGCTCCTCCACCCGCTCGGCACCGACGAACTCGGCCGCGATTTGCTGCTGCGGCTGTTGGAAGGCGGGCGGGTATCGCTCGCGGTGGGGCTGACGGCGGCGCTGGCGGCTTCGGTGCTGGGAACCACGATCGGTCTCGCCGCGGGCTACAACGGCGGCAGGATCGACGCGCTTTTAATGCGCGTCACCGACGGCGTGATCTCCCTGCCCTTGCTGCCCTTGCTGGTGGTGCTGGCGGCGATCGATCTCAACAAGCTGGGATTGCCGGAAAGCTTCGTCCAATCCGAGGCGGCCGGGCTTTACCGCATCATCGCGCTGGTGGCGCTGGTGGGCTGGACCACGGTGGCGCGGCTGGTGCGCGGCGCCACCTTGTCGCTGGTGCGGCGGGATTTCGTGCGCGCCGCCGAGGCGCTAGGCGCGCGGCCCTTGCGGATCATGCTGGTGCATATCCTGCCCAATCTCGCGACGCCCATCATCGTCGCGACATCTCTCGCGGTGGGAGAAATCATCCTGCTCGAATCGGTGTTGAGCTTCCTGGGCCTCGGCATCGAGCCGCCCTTGGCGAGCTGGGGCAACATGCTGACCGGCGCGGAGGAAACCATCGCGCTCGCGCCCTTGCTCGCGGTCTATCCCGGGCTGCTGATATTCATGACGGTGATCTGCTGCAATCTGCTGGGCGACGGGCTGCAACGCGCGCTCGACCCGCATGCGCAAACCCGCCTCCGCGCGGGCTGAGCGGCGAACGCCCCAGGACGTGGACTCATAAACCGAGACGGGCGGGCGGCTTAGAACTCAATGGGACGCCTCAGGGCGCTGCAAAAAACTCCCTGACTTGTTCGAGCGCTTGTTGGAAGCGTGGGATGTCGCCGCTCGCGAGGATAAAGGTGAGGCTGGCTCCCTGCGGAGAGTTTAGAGCAAACCTTATGCCCGGACCGGCGCTGATGACGAGATGGGAAGTATCGTTCGTGTGCGTTTCGTAAATTTCTCCGATGACGGTCCAATTACCCCCGGAGGACTGTGCCCTTGCGGCCGCCGAGGTGAGATCGATCAGTTTCGGCCACTCGTCGGACGCAAACGCAAAGGAGTTTTTTACCGATCCGGCCGCCATTCCCAACAGCGCAGACTTGCCGGGGCCCTTGCTAGGATCGCTATAGGTTGCAACATCGAGCCTGATATTCGGCTGCTGGAATGTCGCCACATAATTCAACATTCCCTGCGCCGGGTGGGGTGACGCGAATACGCCAAGCACCGCTACCAGGATAACGAGACCCGGCAACAATCGCCGCAAGCGCTGAAACATTAGAATATCCCCCCTTAGCTAGGCCGAATCATAGCCAAGGCTCGCGGCGATAGCCAGCGCGCACGAGCGCGCGCGCCCGCGCGGGCTAAGATCGGAATCTTACCCGAAAAACCGCTCGAATCGCCGGATTATCGCGTCCGAGCCGGCCACTTCCCTCGGGACCGGTTCGCCCGATCAATCGCCGTCGGAAAAGACGAACGTCATGTCGTGTATTTTCTGCGCCGGCGCCGGAACGTCTTTCACGGCCGGATTTTCGGCGGCAAAGACGAACGTCATGTCGTGCATCGCCTGTACCGGAAGATATTTCGCATCCGGATAATCGAGGCTCATTTGACTGACGTTGATGCTGGCGACGGCGGCCGAAGTCGGGAAGTAATAGTGCTTCGCGACCAACCCGGCCAGGATGACGGCGACGACGGCGACGGCTTGATGCGTGCGCATGATTTTCACCTCCGGTAAAACCGACAGGTCGCGCAAAGACTGCGTGGCTGGGTATGAAATGACGGCAAAATCCGATCGGCGGCATTGACCCAAGTCATTTGAAACGCAGCTATTTCCGCATGGCAGACTTGCATCCGCGGGGATGTAAAATCACCAGCGAATTTCCAGGGGATTGACGCCCGCGAATTCGCGCGGCGGGCTTTGATAAGGACCTGTCGGAATCCGTTACAACGCGCCGTAAAATTTACCACAACCGAAACCAACCCGTTGAAAAATAACCCGTTTCTGAAACGGCACGGCGATTGCTTTTATCCCGTCAGATAACGATTTCCGTCAGGAGTTCGCCATGTTGAAGCTCATCCTGCGCGCCGTCCTTACCGCCGGGCTCGCGCTGTCCGCCCATTACGCGGCGGCGGATCCGATCACCGTCCTGAACCCGTCCTTCGAATCGCCGGTGCTGGCGGCGGCCGGCAATTCCAACAACGGCCCGATCGACAACTGGACGATCACCAGCTTCGGCAGCGCCGCCGCCGCCGGCGTGTGGTACCTGCCCGACGCGCCCTATTTCACCGTCAATGCGCCGGACGGAAATCAGGTCGCCTTCATCTACGGCGGCACCGGTGTCACGGGCGGCGGCTCGATCGCGCAGACCACGAGTTCGCTGTTCCAATCCGGCACCAACTACACGTTGAGCTTCTATGTCGGCCAGCTCGCCCTGGCCGGCGGCCTCACCTATCCGGGCACGGTGGATGCGATCCTCTATGAAGGCAGTACGTCGAATGTGCTGGCGACCTTCCCGGTGACCGCGCCTCTTTCGGGTCCGGGCAGCTTCCAGCTGGATAGCTTCACCTTGCCCGCGGAGGCCAATCCCTATGCCAGCGGCGATATCGGGATCGAATTCTCCGCCGCGGGCGGCTCCGGCAGCTTTGTCACCTTCGACGATGTGAGCCTCAACGCCTCGGCCGCCGCCACCTCCATCCCCGAGCCCGCGAGCCTCTTGTTCCTGGCCGCGGGACTGATCGGTTTCGCGATGCGCCGCCGCAACGCCAAGGCACCGGCCTGAACGGCATCGTCACGGCCGTAGCGGCCAAGTCCTCAGTGCGAAATCTCCTCCAACGGCTTGCCGCTGGTCTCGACGGCAAAGAGCACGACGACGATGCCGGCGAAGAAGGCGACGGCGGCGAAGATCAGGAATACCGCGCCGATGCCCCGCGCCAGGAAATAGCCCACGATCAAGGGGCCGACCATGGACGCCAGCCGCAACCAGGCCGTGCCCAGCGACGTGCCGAAGGCGCGCGCCCGCGTCGGATAGACCTCGGGGGTGTAGAGATAGGCCCCTAACACCGACAACCCGGCGAAGTAATAGGCGATGCCGCTGCCGATGAAGAACCACGTCGCCGAACCCAAACCCAGGAACCAGACGAAAACCAACGCGCCGCCGGCGCCGAAGAACGCGACGGTGAAGAGCGGCCGGCGGCCGATCCGGTCGACCGTCAGGCCCGCGGTGATGCCGCCCATGAGCTGCATGAACGTGCCGAATGTCGCCATGCGCAGCGAGGTTTCGAGCGGCAGGTTGAACACGGTCCGATAGAGCGTCGGCAGCCAGGTGCTGAGGCTGTAGGTCACGAGGAAGGTCGCGAACCAGATCAGCCAGACCACCAGGCTGCGCTTGAGATAGTCCGGGCCGAGAATGTCGCGCCAGGACGGACGCTTGGTATCGGCAAAGACCCGTTCGCGGGGCGGATCGAGCTTGCGGCCGGTGGCCTGCTCGACCTCGGCTTCGATGCGGGCAATCGCGCGCTGCGCGTCGGCGAGCCGGTTGCGGGAGGCGAGCCAGCGCGGCGATTCCGGCAAAGCCCAGCGCAAGGACAGCGCGACCAGGATCGGAAGCGCGCCCAAATAGAACATGGCCTGCCAGCCGAAATGCGGCACGACGAAGGAGCCGACCCAGCCGGAGATGAACAGGCCGACGGTGAAGATGCACTCGTACAGGATGACGAAGCGGCCGCGGCCGGGCGCCTTGGCGATCTCGCTGATATAGACGGCCGCGATCGGCACCTGCCCGCCGAGGCCGAGACCCTGGATGGTGCGGAAGAGCAGCAGCGAGTGATAATCCCAGGCGAAACCGCAGCAGAGGCTCATCGCGGCGAACAGGCTGATCGCCCCCACCAGCGCGGGCAGCCGGCCCCAGCGCTCGGCGCAAGCGCCGAACAGCAGCGCCCCCACCAGCTGGCCGAGATAGCCGGTCGAGATCAGCAAGCCGATATCGGGTCCCGACAGGGACCAAAGCGGCCGAAGCACCGGCAAAACCTGGGCGATGGTGAGCGCGTCGAAGGCGTCGAAGAAGGTCGCCGTGCCGATCAGCACGCGCGCCTTGACGTGCCAGGACGAGAACGGCATGCGCTCGATCCGGGCGGCGACGTCGCGGATGGATGCTATTTGCGCGTCGTCGTAAGCGCGCGCGTTTTGGTTCGCGGTCATGACGATCGTCTCCCCCTACCGGCTTCTTATGGTCATAGGCCGATGCGCGCCGGTATTTGACCATGGGAACGGCGCCCGAGGCAAATCGCCGGTCCGCGCGGGCCGAGGCGGGGTTTCGCGGCCCATTTTTCATGGCGCGGCATCGCGGGCGCTGCTCTATCATTCCGCGGCGATGAGCCCAAAACCCGGAAAACCCGCGGCGAAAGCCGGAGCCGGCGCCTTTCCCGACGGACCGAAGCTGCATCCGCAATTCACCGCGCTGGCGCGCGAGCTGCACGCGCGGCCCTTCGGCGCGGCCGCGGCGCCGGCGCGGATCTTCCATCTCGCGCTCGCCGGCGGCGGCCGGGCGGCCGAGCAGGCGAGCCTCGAACGGCTCTGCGCGGCCAACGGGGTCGCGCCGCCGCCCCAAGGCGCCTCGCAGGTCGGCCTCGACTTCGCGGGCTGCCAGCTGACCTGGGAACGGCACGCGGAATTCTCGACCTATACCTTCGTGCCGCCCTGGCGCGGCCGGGAGACGTTCCAGCCGGCGGCGAAGCTGGACTTGCCGCATGGCTGGCTGGCGGCCTTGCCGGGCGAAATGCTCGCCGGGATGCAGCTCGCGCTGATCAAGGGCCGGCTGCCCGCATCCGGGGCGCTGGAGACAATCTTCGGCCGGCGCAACATCGTCGGCGGCACGGCGGTGGGCGGGCGGGCGCGGCTCTGGACCGACTTCAATCCCGATGCCGATAACTGCGTGCGCATGATCGTCCATGCCGGCTTCATGCCGCCGCGCCAGGCCGGGCGGCTGGTGCAGCGGCTGCTGGAGATCGAGACCTACACCATGATGGCGTTGCTGGCGCTGCCGTTGGCGCGCGAGATCGCGCCCGCCATCGCCGGGATCGAGCGCGGCCTGGCGGAGATCGCCGAGGCCACCACCGGCGCCGACGCGCTCAATGAGGAACAGGCGCTGCTGAAGCGGCTCACCGCGCTGGCCGCCGAGCTCGCCACGCTCGGCGCGCGCACGGCCTACCGCTTCGGCGCGGGCCGCGCCTATTACCAGCTCGTCCGGCGGCGGATCGAGGAGCTGCGGGAAGAACGCATCGAGGCCCGCCAGACCATCGGCGATTTCATGGAGCGGCGGCTGTCGCCCGCGATGCGCACCTGCGAGACCACCGAGCGGCGGCTCGAAACGCTGTCGGAGCGCGCGGCGCGGGCGAGCGACATGCTGCGCACCCGCATCGACGTGACGCTGGCGGCGCAGAACCGCGACCTGCTGCATTCGATGAACCGGCGCGCGCTCATCCAGTTCCGGCTGCAGCAGACGGTCGAGGGCGTGTCGGTCGCGGCGATCACTTATTACGGCGCCGGGCTGGTCTCGTACGTCGCGAAAGGCTTCCAGGCGGAGGGCTATGCCGTGCACGTCGAGTTGACCGTGGCGGCTTCGATTCCGATCATCGCCGGGCTGTTGATTTTCGGACTTTGGCGGCTGCACAAATGGCTCGACCGCGATTGAGGCGGCGGACGGCTTCCGGGGACCCGCGTCATCTGCTATGGCTATCGTCAAAGTCCGGGGTTCAATCCGGATCGAGATAAGGGGGGATTCCATGCCGATCGACGATCGAAACCCGTCCGCGGGCGACGGCGGGGATGGCATCAGCCAAGCCGAGCTGGAGCGGGTCCTAAGAATCGTTCCAAAAGGAGCGTTCGCGCTCGCGGGACTGGCCGTGGGCGCGCTGATCCTGGCCTGGCTCGGCGTCTACTTTTTCGTCTTTCTCCCGCGCGGCCCGGTCGGCTGAGGCCCGCCCATGAGCGATGAACGCGAAATCCTCAAGATGGAACTGCGCTGGGCCACCATCGCCGGCGCCGCCGTCGCGGTCATAGCCGGAGTCATCGTTCTCTCGAGCTTCGCGATGGCGATCCATCCGCCGAGCCATGTCGAGACCATCGACCCGGCGACGCTCGGCCAGAGCGGGGAATTCGCCGAAGCCAATCTCGGCGCGCGCGTCAACCCGGACGGCTCGGTGACCGTGCGGATGATCGCCGCGCAGTACGCCTTCGTGCCGCGCTGCATCCCGGTTCCGCAAGGCCGGCCGGTCACGTTCCGCATCACCAGCCCGGACGTGATTCACGGCTTCATCGTCGCGGGCACGAACGCCAATACGATGGTCTTGCCCGGCTACGTCTCGGAGGTGCGCACGGTTTTCCAGGAAGCGGGCGACCGCCTCATGCCCTGCGACGAATTTTGCGGGCTCGGCCACGGCGCGATGTGGAGCCTGGTTCGCGTTCTCCCCCAATCGGAATGGAAGAGCGACGAAAACGGGAGGGCCAGCTGTGAAATACCGCATTGAACGGCTGGTCCTCGCGCATATCGGCGTCGCCTTCGCGGCCTTCGCCCTGGCGGCGGCGCTGGGCGCCTGGCAGATGACGGCGCGAAGCCCGCTCGGCGCGCCCTTCGCGTCGCCCGAAACCTATTTCGCTTCGGTCACGGCGCACGGCGTGATCATGGCCTATGTCATGACCACCCTGTTCACCATGGGCTTCGGCTATTTCGTGGCGGTGACGGCGCTCGACCGCCCGCTTCCCGGTTTGCGCTTCGCGTGGGCGGGATTTTGGCTGGCGATGATCGGCATCGTCATGGCGGTCATCCCGATCGTCCGGGGCCAGGCCAACGTGCTCTACACCTTCTATCCGCCGTTGACCGCGAGCGTCTTTTTCTATCTCGGCCTCGTCCTGGTGGTGGTGGCTTCGTGGATCTGGATCGCGGTGATGTTTTGGGCGTTGGCGGCCTGGAAACGCGAGAACCCGGGCGACCCCGTGCCGCTCGCGATGTTCGGCACGGTCGCCAACGCGATCCTCTGGCTGTGGACCACCGTTGGCGTCGCGGTCGAGCTTCTGTTCCAGGTCATTCCCGCCGCGCTCGGCCTCACCCAAACCATCGACGTGGGGCTTGCCCGCACGCTGTTCGCCTGGACGTTGCACCCGATCGTCTATTTCTGGCTGCTGCCGGTCTATGTCGCCTTCTATACGATCGTGCCGCGGGCGGCGGGCGGGCGGCTCTACAGCGATACGATGGGGCGGTTGAGCTTCATCCTGTTCCTGCTCTACTCGCTTCCGGTCGGCATGCATCACCTGTTCGAGGACCCGGAGCACGGCACCGGCTTCAAGTTTTTGCAGATGATCCTGACGGTCCTGGTCACGGTGCCCACCTTGCTCACGGTCTTCACGATCTGCGCTTCGCTGGAAATCGCCGGCCGGTTGCGCGGCGGAAGCGGCGTCTTCGGCTGGATCGCCGCGCTGCCCTGGAGCCGGCCCATGGTGCTGGCCACCGGATTGGCCTTCGTCATGCTCGGCTTCGGCGGCTTCGGCGGCATCGTCAACATGTCCTATGGCATGAACGCCATGATCCACAACACGTCCTGGGTCACGGCGCATTTCCACCTGATCTTCGGCGGCTCGGTCGTGATCATGTATTTCGCCATCGCCTATGAAATCTGGCCGCATTTGCTGGGACGCCAGCCGCTTTCGCTCCGGCCGATCCGTTTGCAGCTCTGGCTGTGGTTCACCGGCATGCTGGTTACGACGTTTCCCTGGCACGTGCTCGGTCTCCTGGGCGCGCCGCGCCGCGTCGACACCTTCGACTACGCCAATCCCGCGATCGCGCCCTGGGGGCCGTGGACGGACGTTTCGGTGGTGGGCGGCTTCATCCTGCTGGCGGGCGCGCTGCTGTTCGTCTGGAACCTCGCCTTCCTCTATCGCGGTTCGGCCTCCGTCCAGCCGATGCGCTACGCCCTGGCGGTGCACGCCCCCGAGCGGCTGCCCCGTTCGCTCAACGGTTTCGTGCTCTGGAATTGGCTGGTCCTGTTCCTGATGGTCGTCGCTTACGGCTATCCGCTCGCGCAGTTCTTCGTCATCAAGGACTATCCCGCGCTGGTTCACCACGTGGACCGCGGAGACTGACCCGATGGCGTCGCACACCCCTCCCCTTCCATCGCGGGATGAAGCGCTCGACCGGTCCTGGCGCCTGTGGGCCAGTCTCGTCATCGCCGTCGTCGCGCTCGTCACCCTGGTCGTGGGCCTGGTCGTTCTGCCCGCCCGCGACGAGACGGGATTCAACCCCTTCGCGGCGATGTGCCGCGCGCTCGGCATCCCGGGCTACGGCATCGTCCCGCCCAAACTTTCCGCTCCCGCGGCGCCGGCATCGGACGTCGCCTGGTCGAGCGAAACGCGCCGGCTGCTCGCCCAGGCAAGTCCGCAACGCGGGAAGGACGCGGCGCAAACTTGCGCGGGCTGTCACGGCCCGAACGGGATCAGCGCCGCTCCGCAGCAATTTCCCAATCTTGCCGGCCAATACGATACGGCGGTTTTCAAGCAGCTGCGCGACTACCAGACCGGCGCCCGCAAGTCCGACATCATGGCGGCCATGGCGCAACCGCTCACCCAAGCGCAGATGGCGGATCTCGCCGCCTATTATGCGTCGCTCCCGGCCGGCGGTTTCACGGCCGCCCGAAAAGGCGCGACGCCCGAACTGCTCCGTCTGGTGCGCGACGGCGATCCGGCGCGCGGCATCGCTTCCTGCAATTCCTGCCACGGACCGAACCACAGCGGACCCGAAGGGACGCCTTCCCTGATCGGACAATCGGCGCCCTATCTCGAACAGCAGTTGAAGAACTTCGCCGGCGCCGAGCGCGGCAACGACCTGTTCGAGCGCATGCGCGCCATTGCGCGCCAACTGACGCCGGATGAGATGCACGCTCTCGCGGTCTATTACAGCGGCAATCCGGCGTCCTCCGACCAGCGGTGAACGGGAAATCGGGCGTAACGCCGATAGTGCGCTAGTCGTCCTCGGAATCGGCCGCTTCGGAATCCGCCAAGGCCGCTTCGTCGACGGGCGAGGTTTCCTGCCGCCGGGTCGCGGCCACGCGCCAGCCGCGGCGCAGCCGGCCGATGATGCGGCGGCGATATTCCGGGTCCATGACCACGCGATCCATGTCGAAGTCGTTTTCGGCTTCGGGGTCGGGAATGACCTGCTGCGGCAGGGCGGCCATCGGGATATCCGGGATGATTGTCGACGGCCGAAGCATGGGGCCCGGGATGTACACCGTTCCAGGGGAATCCGCCCGCTTTGTGGGCAAGATTCCGGATAAGCCTGTTGATAAAAGCTGCGCGGTTTTGAACGGGCGCCGTGAATCGCAAATCCCGCAATGGCTTGGCGGCCCCCCTGCGACCGGATGACGCAGCCTGGTCCGCGTTTGACTCGCGCGCGCCCCGGGCGGGATATTAGCCGCCGCAGACCAGCCAAAAAGGGTTCCGCCATGCAGCGAGGCAATTCCGCCGCCAGCCGCGATATCGCCTTCCATCTCCATCCCTATTCCAACTTCCGCAAGCTCGAGCGCGAAGGCGAGTTGCTCATCGTCAAGGGCAAGGGCGTCCATGTGTGGGACGAGGCCGGCAAGGAATATATCGAGGGCTGCGCCGGGCTGTGGTGCACCGCGCTGGGCTTCGGCGAGGAACGGCTGGCCGAGGCGGCGGCGAATCAAATCCGCAAGCTTTCGTTCTATCATTCCTTCCACCACAAATCGCACGAGGTGGTGGCCGAGCTGGCCGAGCGCCTGATCGGCATGATGCCGGTGAAGATGTCGCATGCGTTCTTCAACAATTCGGGCTCGGAAGCGAACGACACCGCGATCAAGATCGTGTGGTACTACAACAACGCGCGCGGGCGCCCGCGCAAGAAGAAGATCATCGCCCGCTACAAGAGCTATCACGGCGTGACCGTGGCCAGCGCCAGCCTGTCGGGCCTGCCCAACAACCACAAATCCTTCGACCTGCCGATCGCGGGTTTCCGCCACGCCGACTGCCCGCATCATTACCGCTTCGCTCACGCCGGCGAGAGCGAGGAGGATTTCGCTTCGCGGCTCGCCGAGAATCTCGATCTTATGATCCAGCGCGAGGACCCCGACACGGTCGCCGCCTTCTTCGCCGAGCCGGTGATGGGCGCGGGCGGCGTGATCGTGCCGCCACGCACCTATTTCGAGAAGATCCAGAAGGTGTTGAAGAAATACGACGTGCTGCTGGTCGCCGACGAGGTCATCACCGGCTTCGGCCGCACCGGCAGGATGTTCGGCACCGAGACCTACGGCTTGAAGCCCGACATCATCACCGTGGCCAAGGCGCTGTCCTCGGCCTATCTGCCGATCTCGGCCACCATCGTCAACGACGCGATCTATCAGGCGCTGGCCGACGAGAGCGCCAAAATCGGCGTCTTCGCCCACGGCTACACCTATTCCGGCCATCCGGTGTGCTGCGCGGTGGCGGTCGAGGCGCTCAAGATCTACCAGGAGCGCAACGTCCTGGCCCATGTCCAGAAGGTGGCGCCCCGGCTGCAGGAAGGCCTGCGCCGTTTGGCATCCCACCCCCTGGTCGGCGAGGTGCGCGGCGTGGGGCTGATGGGCGCGGTCGAACTGGTCAAGAACAAAGGGACCAAGACGCCGTTTGATCCAGATCAAGGCGCCGGCGCCCTGCTCAATGCGAATTTGTACAAGCACGGGCTGATCTTGCGGCCGATCGGCGATGCCATGGCGTTCTCACCGCCTTTGGTCATCACCGAGGCCGAGATCGACGACATGTTGGGGCGTTTCGGCAAGGCGCTCGACGACACGGAATCCGCCTTGACGCCGCGACAATCGGCCTCAATGCGGGCCTAAGCTGGGACTTTAACGGGGCGGCGATTCGGGACTATAGTCGTGCGTAAGTAACGGGGTTGGCGCGGATTTCCATGGATTATCAGGCGTTTTTCAAGAACCGGCTGGACGCGCTCAAGGCCGAGGGCCGGTACCGCGTTTTCACCGATTTGGAGCGGCGCGCCGGGGCCTTCCCGCGCGCGACCGACCATTCGCGCGGCGGCGAGATCATCGTCTGGTGCTCCAACGATTATATCGGCATGGGCCAGCACCCCGCGGTGCTGGAAGCCGTGCGCGCGGCCACGGACAAGAGCGGCGCCGGCGCCGGGGGTACGCGCAACATCTCCGGCACCACGATCTATCACGTGGCGCTCGAACGCGAGCTGGCCGATCTCCACGGCACCGAGGGGGCGCTGGTGTTCACCTCGGGCTATGTCGCCAACGAGGCGGCGCTCGCGACATTGGGCTCGCAGATGCCGGGCTGCATCGTGTTCTCCGACGCGCTCAACCATGCGTCCATGATTCAGGGGATACGCCACAGCGGCGCGGAAAAAAAGATTTTCGCCCATAACGACGCCAAGGACCTGGAACGGCTGCTGAAGGATTCCGATCCCGCGCGGCCCAAGCTGGTGGCGTTCGAATCCGTCTACTCCATGGACGGCGACATCGCGCCGATCAAGGACATCTGCGACGTGGCGCAGCGTTACAACGCGCTCACTTATCTCGACGAGGTCCATGCGGTTGGGCTTTATGGGCCCCGCGGCGGCGGCATCGCCGAGCGCGACGGGGTGATGGACCGGATCGACGTGATCCAGGGCACGCTGGCCAAGGCCTTCGGGCTGATCGGCGGCTATATCGCCGGTTCGGCGGCGATGGTCGATTTCATCCGCAGCTACGCGCCGGGCTTCATCTTCACCACGTCCCTGCCGCCCGGCATCGCCGCCGGCGCGGCCGCCAGCATCCGCTTCGTCAAGGGCGCGACCGAACTGCGCCGGCGCCATCAGGAACGCGCGGCGCTGTTGAAGCGCAAGCTCACCGCCGCCAAGCTGCCGGTCATGCCGTCGGAGAGCCATATCGTGCCGGTGCTGGTGGGCGATGCGCGGCTGTGCAAGGAGGCGTCGGACGAATTGCTCGAACGCCACCGCATCTACGTCCAGCCGATCAACTACCCGACCGTGCCGCGCGGCGGCGAACGGCTGCGCTTCACGCCGACGCCGCTCCATACCGACGCGGATATCGAGTTCCTGGTGAACGCCTTGTCCGACGTGTGGTCGCGGCTGCCGATAAGGCGCGTCGCCTAGCCGGTCCTCTCACCTCACCCGTTATCGCGAGCCGTAGGCGAAGCGATCCAGAATAACTGGATTGCTTCGGCCGCCCCGTTTTTGAAAACTGGGCGTCCTCGCAATGACAACTAATAAATGTGCTGGCCGCCGGTGACGAAGATTTCGGTGCCGGTGACGTAGCCCGATTCCGGCGTGCATAGATAGAAGATGGCCGCGGCCACGTCCTCAGGCGTGCCCAGGCGATGCAGCGGAATCCTGGGCAGCAGGCTTTCGGTCTGAGGCGACAACATGGCGGTGTTGATCTCGCCCGGCGCCACCGCGTTGACGCGCACCCCGAACTCGGCGAATTCCGACGCCATCTCGCGCGTCAGCGACGACAGCGCCGCCTTGGAGGTGGAATAGGCCGAGCCGGCGAAGGGATGAACGGTGTGGCCGGCGATCGAGGTGACGTTGACGATCGCCCCCCGGCCCTTGGCGAGAGCCTCCGACAGGCCGCGCGCCAGTTGCAGCGGCGTGAAGAAATTGAGCTGGAACACCTGACGCCAATCGGCGATGTCGCCGTTGAGGCAGCCGAGACGCCCTTCGACCGGGGATTTGGGCGAGATGCCTGCGTTGTTGACGAGCGCGTCGAGCGGCTCGTCGCCGAGAATCTTTTTGACGCCGGTGACGAAGCGCTCGACCTGCTCGGGCTCGGCCAGGTCGGCGGGAATGTGCTGCGTCCAATTGGGATCGCGGAGGCATTCGGCCGGCACTTCCTCGCGCGAGGAGGTCACCACGCGCCAGCCCGCCTCGCTGAAACGCTTCACCGTGGCGTGGCCGATGCCGCGGCTCGCCCCGGTCAGGAGAATGGTCTTGCGATTGCCCGCCATGCTTGAATTTTAAGCCCTTGCCGCGGCGAAAGAAAGCCCGGCCGCGCGGCCCGGCGGTTCAATGCGCCGGCCCCGACGGCGCGAGCCGTCAACGAGCGGGATACGCCTCGCGCGGCTCGTCGATTCCTTCCGGGTCCTGGTGGATGATGATCTCGGCCCGGGGAAAGGCCTCGCGGATACTCGCCTCGACCTCGTCGGATATGCGGTGCGCCTCGATCAGCCTGATGCCGCCATCCATCTCGATATGGAGCTGGATGAAGGAATTGGGCCCGGATGCCCGCGTCTTCAGATCGTGCACCGCGCGCACCTTGGGATGTTTGAGCGCGATCTGGCGGATGCGCGCGCGTTCCTCGTCGGGCAGTTCCTCGTCCATGAGATGCACGATCGCCTTCCGCGCCACCTGCCAGGCGCCCCAGATGATCCACAATCCGATAAGGCCGCCGAAGATCGGGTCGATCGGCGAGATAACCCAGTTCGGTGGTGAGCAGCAGCGAGACGATCACCGCCAGGTTCAAGACCAGATCGGCGCGGTAATGGAAGGCATCGACGCGGATCGCCAGCGAGCCGGTGCGGCGCACCACGGTGCGCTGATAGGCCAGCAGCGCGAGCGTGACGGCCACGGCGAAGCCCATCACCGCCAGGCCGATTTCGCTGTTGACCACCGGCGAAGGCCGCAACAGATGCTGCGCCGCCTGCACCAGCAGCAGCACCGCCGAGCCGGCGATGAAGGCGGATTGGCCGAGGCTGGCCAGCGGTTCGGCCTTGCCGTGGCCGAAACGGTGCTCGCGGTCGGGCGGCGTCAGCGCCTGGCGCACCGCGATCAGATTGACCAGCGAGGCGGCCCCGTCCAACAGGGAATCGATCAGGCTCGACAGCAGGCTCACCGAATCCGTGGCGAACCAGGCGCCGAGCTTCACCACCACCAGCAGCACCGCCACCGCCAGCGAGGCGTAGGTCGCCCGCCGCATCAAGGCGCCGACGCGCGCGCTGCTTTCCTGATGTGATCCGGCGAGCGTCATGGGAACAGCCGCCCGCTCTGCCAGCCCTTGCCCGCGCGCCGGTACAGCAGCCGGTCGTGCAGGCGGTTGGGCTTGTGCTCCCAGAATTCGATCGCTTCCGGCACCAGCCGGAAGCCCGACCAGTTGGGCGGGCGCGGCACCGGCCCTCCGCCGAAGCGCTTCCCGGCCTCGGCGACGCGCGCCTCGAGCACGGCGCGGCTTTCCAGCGCCGCCGATTGCAGCGAGGCCCAGGCGGCGATCTGGCTTTCGCGCGGGCGGGTGGCGAAATAGGCGTCGGCCTCTTCATCGGCGACCCGCTCGACCCGGCCTTCGATCCGCACCTGGCGGCCGAGCGATTTCCAGTGGAACAGCAACGCCGCGTTGGGCTGATGCTCGAGCTCGCGGGCCTTGCGGCTGTCGAGATTGGTGTAGAACACGAACCCCTTCGCATCGGCGGCTTTCAACAACACCATGCGCGCCGAAGGCCCCTCGGCCGAGGCCGTGGCGAGCGTCATCGCTTCGGCTTCGGGTTCGCGCGCCTTGGCTTCGGCGAACCAGCGGCCGAATTGCTCGAAGGGTAGCTGATAATCAATCGCACTCACGAGGCATCCTCGACGCCGGGGGCAGACGGGCGCCACCATAAGCCGGTTGGAGAATTTTTCCAGCTTGGGCGAAGGCCAGAACCTATGGTGTCGCGTTTTGACGCTGCATGGGCATCTTGCGTCCTTCACCCTTCGTCCTTCGACAGGCTCAGGACGAGGGCTCAGGGTGAGGAAACATTGGTGATGGCATTAAGAAAAAAGCGTCTCATGCCGAGAAGCGCCCGTGAGCGATCAAAATTCACCCCCACCCCTCCCTCCCCCTTCAAGGGGGAGGGTTAGGGAGGGGGTGCTAAAGCGCTTCATCCAGCGCTCAAGGTGAAAGGCACCCGGCGGACAAAAAAGAGACCCGGGGTCTCAGCCCACGGGCCTCTTTCTCTCTCGCGCTTCTCTTGTCCCGGAATTAGGGGATATTGATTTCCACCCGGCGATTCTGCGGCTCGCGCGCGGTCGTGGGCACGCGCGGATCTTCCTTGCCGCGCCAGTTGGCGTCGATCTCGCTCGCCGGCACGCCAAGCTGAACCAGGCTGTCCCGCACCGTGATGGCGCGGCGGCGCGACAGGTCGAGATTGTAGCGCTGCGAACCGGTAAGGTCGGTGTAGCCGGTCAGTTCGATGTGCGTCGCGCCGTTCTGCTGGAAGGCGATGGCGGCCTGCTGCACCACCTGCTGGCCTTCTTGCGTAAGCGTGGCTTGGTTGAAATCGAAGAACACGATGAAGACCTGCGGCGCCGGCGCGGGCGCGGGCGCGGGCGGCGGCGGCTGATAGACCACCGGCGCCGGCGCGGGCGGCGGCGGCGCGGTCGGCACGCCGAAATACCAGGTCAGGCCCGCCAGCACGTTGTGGCTCTCGTTCTTCAGGCCGAGCCTGCCGCCCGGCGCATAGTTGAAGGACGGGTCGACGGTGGCGAAATAGCGGTATTGCAATCCCAAGGTGAGTTGGTCGGTGAGATTGAAATTGACGCCCACCATGGGCTGATAGGCGAAGACCAGATCCGAGGAATTGCTCTGCAGCGCGCCGCCCCGGTTGACGTTGTCGAGCGTGACATAGGACGCGCCGACGCCCATGCCGACATAGGGCACGATGAAGGTGCCGGTGCGCATATCCCAGATGAAGTTGACCATGCCGGCGGTGTTGTGCACCTCGCCGCTGACCTGCGTGCTGGTGACGTTGTTGAGATCGATCGACTTGATGCCCGAATTGCTGAAATCCAGGCCCAGCTCGACCCGCAGCTGGTCGAACTTCCAGCCCAGCGCGCCGCCGACCAGATAACCCTCGCCCTGTTGGGAGGTGTAGCTCGCGCCGCCGGTGGTGTAGCCGGCCATGTCGTTCATGTGCGACCAGCCGCCCTCGCCCCGGATGTAGAGGCCGTCCGGACCGGTGCCCGGCGAACCGTAGGTCTGCGCCACGGCCGGCAATGCGGCGAGCGCGCTCAGGGCAAGGCCCCAAAGTGCGGCGCGGACGAATTTCATCTCAACCTCCTCGGACCGCCGCGGTTTTTGCGGATGATCGGCAAGAAATTATTATCGGTTAACCGCGGGGGTCACAAGTATTTAGTTAATTTCTTTATGTAAAAACTGGATTTATCCATGTAAAGATATGTCAAATACTGAGATAGATATTAAATCAGGCCGTAATTACTTCGTTACGGCCTGTCAATATTTCCGACAATGCGGGGGCCGGGCGGTGATTATCTTGGCAATTATATACTTGACAAAAGCGATACCAGGGCTTAGATTTAAGGCCATAGAGGGAGATTTGCTATGGCCGACCTACAGAACCCGATCTTTCAGGACGAAGAAGCCGCCAGGGCCGCACTAGAAGCGGTGATCTGGCCGCGTGGTCCGGTGTGCCCGCATTGCGGATCGGTAGAGCGAATTGCCAAGGTTGAGGGCAAGAAGCACCGCCCCGGCCTCTACTACTGCAACGAGTGCAAGGGCACGTTCACGGTCACAGTCGGCACCGCTTTCGAGCGTTCTAAAATCCCCCTGTCTAAGTGGTGGCTCGCTTCGCATCTCATGGGGTCGAGCAAGAAAGGCGTGTCGGCCCATCAGCTCCATCGTTCGCTCGGTGTGACTTACAAAACGGCGTGGTTTATGGCGCACCGTTTGCGCGAAGCCATGCGCGTTAATAACCCCGATCCGATTGGCGGACAGAACAAGGTGGTTGAAGCCGACGAAACATACATGGGCGGAAAGGATAAGAACAAACACGCGAACAAGCGCTTGCGTGGTCGCTGGATGATCGAAAGGCCCGCAGTGGTTTCCTTAGTTGAGCGTGGCGGCGAAGTGCGTTCGAGCCATATTGCCGATGTAGGCGCAAACACTCTGGGAAAAGTGCTGCATAAGAACATTGATAGCCGCACTTATCTCATGACGGACGAACTAGCGGCCTACCAGCCAATCGGTAAGGGATTTGCTGGTCATGATACGGTTCACCATACCGCTGGCCAATATGTGAAGCGCGGCGGCTTCACTCATACAAACACCGTCGAGAATTTCTTCTCGATCATGAAGCGCGGAGTTTACGGAACCTATCACCACATCAGCCAGCAGCACCTTATGCGCTATCTGGCCGAGTTTGATTTAGGTTCAACAATCGCTCTGCCCTAGGCGTGAGCGATGCAGAGCGCGCCGTGAAGCTAGTCAAAGGCATTAGTGGGAAGCGCCTGACTTATCGGCGGACTAGTGAAGGGCGCGCAAGCCTCTAGGACGAAGCGCCGCCTTTCAAAGGTCGCCGCGATCCTGTCTTTGTTGGATTCGACCGGCGACTAGCTTTCGGCTTACCCTTCAATGGTCTATGCGGCTTATGAGGCATCTGGGCCAAACGGCCCATGATGCGCTTTGCTTCGTCCAATGATTCGCTCATGGGGGGATTATAGCATGACTGATAACAATGTTTATGCCCCAACTGGGTTTCAAATAATGGCCTTTGGGCAAATAATACAAACATTTGCGCGGACCGAAACGTTATGGGCAGCGATGGTCGCAAAACTTATAAACTGCACCATGGATCATTCGTTTGTTCTTATGTCGGGCTTATCTTTTCGAGCAAAAAAGAACGCTGTAACTTCACTAATTCATCACGTTTCTATTTCGGCCACTCAAAAAGAGCGAATTATTTGGTTTGTCTCTCAGGTCGCCAAACATAGCCGCCTTCGAAACTCAATCGCCCATCATGTTTGGGTGACGGGGACGCGCCCCAAAAGTATCAAGCCCTCATATTTCGACATTATGGGTGGTAAGGGAGAAATTATCGGAGATGACGACGAGGAGGTGGATTACACGGATGAAGATTTAGAAATTGCCGCAGACGAACTCTCAACCCTTTACAATGATTTTCTCGCTTATCTCTTATCGGAAAACTTAATTGATCCTCCTGATAAAACAGCCTTTACGAGTTCCACTACCTCATAATCAGGTGGCATACCACCTTCTAAATAATCCCATTTTTTCAGCCACGCCCTAACGGCGCGGTTCCCCGCCTCCATCATCTCGGGCATGATCTCATTTTGAGGAAGGAGTTTCATCTACAAGACCCAAAATGTCAGGTGAGCTTCTTTCCCAACCTTCAGAAGTTTTTTAATTTTATATATCTGTTCTCCACAAAAGATCACCGCGTTCACAACATAATCACCTTCGGGTAATTCCTTAAAGCCGCCTTGTGCGCGAGCATCAACGACATAGGCGGTCCCCTTTTCAAAATGAATAACAGTCAACCCAATAGTTCGCCCTGGGAATGCGCGTACCATTAGACCCGACTCTCTTAGGGCGGAATTATGGAGCGAGCCGGAAATATCTTTTGCGACAAATAGGTTCGATCCTTGTTGCTGAATATCGAAAAAAGCACTCACATCACCAACTTCCCTCACAACTCTGATAAATTTCAAAAAGCGATTTTTGATTGGCCTATTTTTGACAGTTATAAAAAGGGATTTCCCATCTGGTCCCGTGTATTCATCCTCCCCAAGGTCGAGTTTGGGACGACCGAAAAACATCTGAAAAACCGTGGGGAGAGCCATGAGGCCCAGCCCTAATGCAACAACGCTGATGACGATCCCGGCGACTTCCATTTCAGCCTCCTAGTCCCTGGCCATTCTTGGCGGGGAACTGCAGGCCAAAAAGATAGCAGGCCAGCAGGCACATCATATACACCCTCTTTTGTCATGTATATAACTGCCATTCTCTTGGCAGTTATGGATTTGAAAAAGCGCCGCGTAGCACGGCCGTCGCCCGAACCGAGAGCGACGGCGTCGTGCGAAGCAGAGAACGCGTAGCACCTGACGTGCGAAGCAGAGAAGAAGAGACTACGGCGCGACGCCGAGGCGAGCCATGGCCTCCTTGGCAAAAGAGTTGTTCGGATCGAGTTGCAGCGCTTGGCGATAATCGGCCAGGGCTTGGTCGCGCCGGCCAAGCTGCTCGTAAATCTCGCCCCGGGTCTCGATGCTGTCGCCGTCGTTGGGCGCCAGCGTCACGGCCTTCTCGGCGTCGGGCAGGCCGTTCGCGTCCTCGCCTTTGCGGTGATAGGCCCAGGCGCGATAATTATAGGCACTGGCATAATCGGGCTTGAGCTTGATCGCCTGGGTGTAATCGGCGATCGCCTGGTCGAACAGGCGCTTGCCGACATAGTTGGCGCCGCGCTCGAAAAACGCCGCGGGGAAATCGGGCTTGATTTTAATCGCCTGGGTGTAATCGGCGATCGCCTGGTCGTATTCGCGGCCGCCTTGGGCGTTGGCGCGATAGTAGTAGGCGTTGGCCAGTTCCGCGGTCGAAAGCCGCCCGCTTTGGATCAATTGGGTGCAATGGCCGACCCGCGCCTCGGGAGGAACGGCCGCGCCCGAGCCCGTGCCCGAGCAACGCTCCCATTCCGGGGATGGCGCTTGCGCCCAGGCCGGCAACGCGGCCAGCGCCAAGGCTAATCCGAACAAAATCCAACGCATGACTCCCCCCCCTTATTGGTTGATCTCGCCGGTCGAAGCGAGCCTTGCCGTTATCTTACCACTTCGAGCGCGCGGCAGGCTTCGGGCAATGGCGGCGGAACGCGCGGCGGCTGCGGTTCCTTCGGCCGGCTCAGTTCGGCTTTCCACCAATCGAACGTGGCCTGGTCGCAGCCCTCGCCTTCCGGCACCGGCGCCTGTTGCACGCAAAGCGGCGAATCCGCCGGGCAAACGAGCCGCACGTGGAAATGCTCGTCATGCCCGTACCAGGGGCGGATGCGGCGCAGCCAGGAAATGTTGCCCGATCGGGCGCCGCCCACGCCCTGGCACAGGGCCTGTTTGATCGCGGGATGGACGAAGATGCGGTCGACTTGCGGATCGCTCGCCGCCAGGCGCAGCAATTGCACCTGGCGCGGACCGAAGCGGGCGGGATCGATGGCACTGGCATCGGGCAGGATCATCGAGGGCAGATCGACGGTCTCGCGCGCTTCCGGGGCCAAGGCGGGCTTGGGATCGAGGTTGAACCAGATATCGACGTCGACGCCGTTCTGGTGGCTCACATGCATCTCGGGCAAGGGGCCGCCGCGCGGCTGCGACATGTCGCCGACATAGAACGGGGCCAGGCCCGCCTCATGCGCGCGCCGTCCCAGCCTTTCGACGAAATCCACGGTTTCGGGATGGCTGAAATAGCGCCGCCGGCCGACATGGATCGCCTGATAGCCAACGCCGTCGAACGGCAACGCCACCGCCCCGGCGATGCAGCCATCGCCCGGGCCGCCGATCACCCGCGCCGGCCCGGGCGAAGGCAATGTCGTGTCACTCCAGGATGAAGCAAAAGCGGAAGGCGCGACCAGCATCGCGGCGAATGCCCAAGCTATGAAGCGGCGTTTCATGTCCCTCACCCCGCCGGCACGGACGGAGCATCGCGCGTGCCGCCGTTTCGCCAGAAGCACAACACCATGGCCGCGATAAAGGCCAGCATGACGAGAATGGTGGCGATCACGCCGGGCCAGCCCGCCCAAATCCAGGCATAGCCCGGCAGCAAGGCGCCGAAACTGCCGCCGACGTAATAGGCGGTGACATAGAGCCCGACCGCCGAGGAGCGCGCGCGCCGGGCCGAGACCGCGATATAGCCGGTCGAGGTCGCCTGGCAGAAAAACCCCGCGCCCGAGGCCAGAACCAGGCCGAGGATGATGACGGCGAGGCTGCCCGACAGCGTCAGCGTCAGCCCCGCCACCCAGACGGCCAGGGCGGCGAGGACGAAGTTGCGCCGCCCGAAGCGCCGCACCAGCCGCCCGGTCAAGGGCGTGGTGAAGACGCCGGAGAGATAAACCACGAAGATCGTGCCCAGCGCCGCCGCCGACAGCCCGAAGGGCGGCGCCGCCAGATAGAAACTTATATAGGTGAACAGGGCGACGAAATTGAACAACACGCCGAAGCCCACGGCAAAGGTGGCGGCGAGATCGGGATCGATGACATGCCCGATCATGTGGCTCATGGCCGTGCGGAAATCGCGGCTGGGGACGAAGCGCCGTTCCCGCGGCAGCAGCAGGAGCACGCCGATTGCGGCGGCCAGCGTGACCAGCGCCAGGCCCAGGAACGCGCCGCGCAGGCCGAAGGGTCCGGCCAGAATGCCGGTGAAGAACCGGCCGAAGAAGCCGCCGAAGCAGCTCGCGGCGGTATAGAGCCCGGCCATGCCGGCGGCGTGGGCGGGCGGCAGCTCGTCGCCGATATAGGCCACGGTGACGACGAAGACCGGCGGCAGCAGCAGGCCCTGGACGAAGCGCCAGAACACCATCTGGCCGAGCGTCGGCGCCAGCGCGACCATGACCGTGGGCAGGAGCAGCGCGAACATGGCCGAAACGATGACGCGCTTGCGGCCGAGCATGTCGGCCACGGCGCCCGTGAAGGGCGCGATCAACGCCACCGCCAGCGTGGTCGAGCTGATGAGACGGCTCGATTCGACCGCGCCGACGCCGAATTCGCGCGCCACCAGCGGCAGCAGCGATTGCGGCGCGTAGAGGTTGATGAAGGCGCAGAAGCTGGCGAGCGCGATGGCTACCGGCCGGGCGAGCGAGCGCATGACCTAACTCTATCAGGCGAATGCCGAACCGGCTCAAGCGCTATTCTTGCCCAGCCAAGTCCCGGGGCAATGCCGGGTAATGTCGGCTGCGCACGTGTTTGGGGAGGAATTGTGGCGGCTTCAAGCTAGCTTCGTCCTGGTCCACGGCGCCTGGCACGGCGCCTGGTGCTGGCAGCGGGTCCGCTCGCGGCCTCGCCGCGAACGGAGAGCACTCCGTGTACACGCCCACCCTCACCGGCCTGGGCGACGGTCGCACTGATGAGCGCGGAGGTAGACCTCGGCACGCACATCGCCGACGTCGTGAACCTGATCCAGTGGGAGGGACTGACGGACATCGTGCTGTGCGGCCACTCCTACGGCGGCATGGTCGTCACCGGAGTCGCGGACAGCATGCCAGAGCGCCTGCGCGCCCTGGTCTACCTCGATGCCTTCGTACCCAAATGATTTCTCGCTCCTCGGACCGTAGCGCGAAGCTAATTGCGCGAAGTCGCGCGCGTCTGTGTCGAAGTCTGTAAGTTGAAGCCGCTGCCCGCGATCTATTACCGTGTATCCATCTCGTATTACGCCGCCTATACCGACAAGATGTCGACCTTTCACCTGATCCGCTGCTTCGAGCAGTAGCTGAAGCTCATCGGCAGAATCTTCGAAGCTCAATCGGGTCTATATCCGCGCCATCGGGCATATCGACGGGCGTTCGGCTCGTTTACGGAGAAAACGCGCAATAAGCTGGGCTGGATCTATTACGAGCTGCCTGCGGCATGAGTATGCTGACAGCGCGGGGCTAGGGATGGAGTTGCCGCCAAGGCCGGGGCAGCGTAGAAAACATCGGTGACGGAGCAGAAAAGCCAGAGCTACCGCGACGCCGGAGTCGACATCGACGCCGGCGACGCCCTCGTCGAGGCGATCAAGCCCTATGCCAAGGCCACCGCGCGCAAGGGCACGGCGGCGGGTTTGGGCGGTTTCGGCGCGCTGTTCGATCTCAAGAAAGCGGGCTTCCGCGACCCCATCCTGGTCGCCACCACCGACGGCGTGGGCACCAAACTCAAGATCGCGATATCGACCGGACGGCACGAGACCATCGGCCAGGATCTGGTCGCCATGTGCGTCAACGATCTGGTGGTGCAGGGCGCCCAGCCGCTGTTCTTCCTCGATTACTTCGCCACCGGAAAACTCGAAGTCAACAAGGCGCGCATCATCATCAAGGGCATCGCCGACGCCTGCCGCGAAGTCGGCTGCGCGCTCATCGGCGGCGAGACCGCCGAAATGCCCGGCATGTATGGCGGCGGCGAATACGATCTGGCGGGTTTCGCCGTGGGGGCGGTCGAGCGCGGCAAGGCGATCGACGGCAGCGGCGTCGAAGCGGGCGACATCGTGCTCGGCCTGGCCTCGTCGGGCCTCCACTCCAACGGTTTCTCGCTGGTGCGCCGCGTGGTCGAGGAATCCGGGCTCGATTATTCGGCGGCCGCGCCGTTTTCGCCCAAGCAAAATCTCGGCGAGGCGCTGCTGACCCCGACCCGGCTTTACGTCAAACCCTGCCTCGCCGCGCTCAAGGCGGGCGGCGGGAAGGCAAATGGAATCCGGGCCTTCGCCCATATCACCGGCGGCGGGCTGATCGAGAACGTGCCGCGCGTGCTGCCCGCGAGCCTCGCCGCCGAACTGGACGCCGCGCGCTGGCATCTCCCGCCGGTGTTCGCCTGGCTGCAAAAGGGGGCATCCATCCCGCGTCCCGAGCTGGCGCGCACCTTCAATTGCGGCATCGGCATGGTTGCGGTGGTGGCGCCCGCATCGCTCAAGAAGGTCGAAGCCGCGCTCAAGAAATCGGGCGAGCGCGTGTTCCGCATCGGGCATATCATTAAACGGAAGAAAGGCGGTCCCGGCGCCGTCATCCTCAACACGGAGCGCGCGTGGCCCGGCTGAAGACCGCCGTGCTGATCTCCGGCCGCGGCTCGAATTTGCAGGCGCTGATCGAGGCCTGCGCCGCGCCCGGTTTCCCGGCCGAGATCGCGCTGGTGATCTCGAACCAGGCCAAGGCCGGCGGACTCGAACACGCCGCCAAGGCCGGGATTCCGGCGAAAATCGTGCCGCATCGCGATTTCAAGACGCGCGAGGAATTCGAGGCGGCGCTCGACAAGATTTTGCACGGGGCGGGAATCGAGCTGGTCTGCCTGGCCGGATTCATGCGCGTGCTGACCGGCGGTTTCGTCGATGCCTGGCGCGGCAAGCTGGTCAACATCCATCCTTCGCTGCTGCCCGATTTCCCCGGCCTCGACACCCATCGCCGCGCGCTCGAAGCCCATAAGCGCGTCGCCGGCTGTTCGGTGCATTTCGTCGCCGCCGACGTGGATGCCGGTCCGCTCATCGTCCAGGCCAAGGTGCCGGTGCTGCCGGGCGACGACGAGGCCAGGCTTGCCGCCCGCGTGCTGGAAGCCGAGCACAAGGCCTATCCCTTGGCATTGCAGCTGATTGCCGAACGCCGCGTGCGGCTCGACGGCGCCAAGGTCGAGATCGACGGCAAGCCCGGGCCGCTTTTGCTCGGCCCGGCGGAATGATGACCCGGACGATAGGCTGGCAAGTTTCCGCCGCGGCGCTGTTTTGGGGCGCCGTGTTCCTGGTGCAGAATCTCAATTGGGGCGCGGGCGCGGGGAAGGCGTTGGTGCTGCTGGCGCTGCTGTTCGGCGCGCTCTATCTCGCTTTGCGCGAAGTAAAGCCGCTTCAGGCGGCGGCGGAAAAGCCCGCGCGCGCGCTCACGGGTTTGGCCTTGTTGCTGCTGCTGGCGCAGCTCATCTATTTCGGCCTGCGTTTCGCCCATCCGCATCTTATCGACATGGCGACCACCACGCTCGATGCCGGCAAGGCGATGCTCCAGGGTCAGAACCCCTACACAATGCCGATCGACACCGAAGCCGCCGGGCTCGGGGTATTGCCTGAATTCCAGGGCTATAAATATCTGCCGCTGATGCCGGCGGTTTATCTGCCCCTGGGTTTAGTTTGGGGCGCGCGCGGATTGCTGGCGACCAATCTGTTGCTGCTGGCGGCGACGTTGGGGCTGATGCAACGCCTGGGCCGCGACGCGGTGTCGGCGCGCGCCGGGCTTATCGCCGTATTGCTGTATCTCTCCATCCCACTGGCGGCGCAGCAGGTGCTGGTCAAGGGCTCGACCGACCTCGCCGCGGTGGCGCCGTTGCTGCTGGGGTTCGTGCTGATGGAACGCCGCCCGGGCTGGGCCGGATTTTGCGTGGGCTTGTCGATTGCGGCCAAGCTCTTCCCCGGCGTGCTGTTCCTGCCCTGCCTCCTGCCCGGCGGCTGGACGGAGAGGCGGCGTTATGCGATCGGCGCGGCGCTGGGGCTGTTGCCGATATTGCCCTATGCCTGGGCATCGCCCGCGGCGCTTTACGACAACATCGTGCTGTTCAACGCCATCCGCGCGCCCGACAGCACCAGTTGGCTGGCATCGGCCCCGGACGCCGCTTTCGCCGCGCGCTCGATCTTCTTCACGCTATTCGCCGGAACCTCTGTCTATATCGGACGGCGCGCGCCCGGCCTGGCCACGCGCGCCGGCCTGGGCGCCATGCTCGTGCTCGGCGCCATCCTCGCCGGGCCGGCGGCGCACCACAATTATCACCTGTGGTGGCTGCCCTTCTATTGCGTGACTTTGGCGGCGGCGCTATAGAAGTTGGGGTCGGAATACGTGCCGGGGGAACCCATCATGGTCGTGGATCAAGAAGCGCAATCCCATTACCAGACTTGGCTGGGCTTCGCCCGGCTGATGCGCTGGGTGGTCGGCATCATCGTCGTGACGCTGCTGCTGATGGCCTATTTCCTGGTCTAGAGCGCGTTCAGAATGCGCTCTAAATTCTAGGTTTGGTCGCATTTTTTACGGCGAACCGCTACACACTTCGCCGGAAAATGCTTCATAGGCCGGGAAAGAAGAAGGCGATCTCGGTCTTGGCGGTTTCGGCCGAATCCGAGCCGTGCACCGAATTGGCCTCGATCGATTCCGCGAAATCCTTGCGGATGGTGCCCGGCGCGGCCTTGGCCGGGTCGGTTGCGCCCATGATCTCGCGGTTCAAGGCGACCGCGTTCTCGCCCTCCAGCACCTGCACCACCACCGGCCCCGAGGTCATGAAGGCGACCAGGCCGTTGTAGAACGGCCGCGCCTTGTGCACGGCGTAGAATTCCTCCGCCTGGGCGCGGGTGAGTTGCAGCTTCTTCTGCGCGACGATGTGCAAGCCCCGCGCGGTGAAGCGCGCGTTGATCTTGTCGGCCAGATTGCGGCGCGTGGCGTCCGGCTTGATGATCGAGAAAGTGCGTTCCTTGGCCATGCGAAATCCGTTTCCGTGGGTTGATGAGGCGCGGCGGGTTATAGCGGGCTAATCGGATTGCTTCAACCGGCGTCGCCGGATGCGCGCTTCTCCCAGCCTTTCTCGGTCTGCTGCCAATAAGTGAGCGTGTGCCCCGCCTCCTTGGCCTGTTTCCAGCGCGCGCGCGCCGCCGCGACCGCCGCCGGGTCGTTGCCGTCGAACATGTCGCAGACCCGCTTGTAGTCGGCGAGCCGGGCGGAGCTTGCCCCATCGACGAGCACCAGCATGGATGCTTGGTTGGGGTTCTCGTCCTCGATTGTGAGCCAGATCGGCTGCCGCGCCGGGTTGCCGTCCTTGGCCGATCCGTGCGGCAGAAAAGCCTCGTCGTTGTAGGTCCAGAGCAGATTGTTGAGGTGATCGACGCGCTCGCTCGATCCGGCCAGAACCACGACGCGGTGCCCGCCGGCATAGGCTTTTTCCAGCAGCTGCGGCAAGGCGCGATCGAGCGGCGAGGCGCGGAGATGATAGAAACCGATCTCCGTCATAACGGGCATCGCCCCTAGTCTTCGTAATTGTCGGCGACGAAGCGCTCGAGCAGGCGCAGGCCGAAGGCGGTGGCGCCCTTGGGCACGATGGGCGTGTCCTTCTTGGACCAGGTGACGCCGGCGATGTCGATATGCGCCCAGGGCAGCTTGTTGACGAAGCGTTCGATGAAGGTGGCCGCGGTGATGCTGCCGGCCTCGCGGTTGCCGCTGATGTTCTTGATGTCGGCGGCGTCGCTGTCCATCATCTTGTCATAGGCTTCGCCCAGCGGCATGCGCCACAGCTTCTCGCCGGTGGCTTGGCCGGCGGCGGCGAGTTGGCCGGCGAGCTTGTCGTTGTTGCTGAACAGGCCGGCATTCTCGGTGCCGAGCGCGATGATGATGGCGCCGGTGAGCGTGGCCAGATCGATCATCAATTGCGGCTTGAAGCGGTCCTGGCAGTACCACAGCGCATCGGCCAGCACCAGGCGGCCCTCGGCGTCGGTGTTCAGCACCTCGATGGTTTGCCCCGACATCGACTTGACGATGTCGCCCGGGCGCTGCGCGTTGCCGTCGGGCATGTTCTCGACCAGGCCGCCGATGCCGACGGCGTTGACCTTGGCCTTGCGGCCGGCCAGCGCCATCATCAGCCCGATCACCACGCCGGCGCCGCCCATGTCCCATTTCATGTCCCACATGCCGTCGGCCGGCTTGATCGAAATGCCGCCGGTATCGAAGGTGACGCCCTTGCCGACGAAGGCGATGGGTGCCTTGTTGCGCGCGCCGGGATTGCCCTTCCATTGCATGACGAGCAATCGGGGCGGCTTGGCGCTGCCCTGCGCCACGCCCAACAGCGCGCCCATGCCGAGCGCGGCCATCTTCCTTTCGTCGAGCACTTCGACCTCGACGCCGAGTTCGCGCAACGCCAGCGCGCGCTTCGCCAGGCTTTCGGGATAGATCACGTTCGCCGGCTCGGAAACGATGTCGCGGGTGAAGAACACGCCGGCGGCGATTTTTTCCAGCGGCGCGAAGTCGCGCTTGGCGCCCGCCGCGTCCGTCACCAGGAAGACGAGTTCGGCGAGCGAGGGTTTTTGCTCCGGCTTCTCCTTGGTGCGGTACTTGTCGAAGCGATAGGCGCGCATCCGGGCGCCGAAGGCGAGATCGGCGGCGATTTTGGATTCCCCTTTGCCCGGCCGGTCGACCGCCACCGCCGCGCTTTTCACGCCGGCGGCGTTGAGCTGGGCGAGGATGACGCCGCCGCGATTCTTCCAGGCGCCGGGCTCGTCATCCGACTTGCCGGATCCTACCAGCAGCACGCTCGCCACGCCGAGCTTGGCCGGCGCCAGCACCGCCAGCGTCTCGAGCGCGCGGCCGGTGAAGCGCGAGGATTCCATGGCGCGGAAAAGCGCGCCGCCGCTCGTCTTGTCGAGCGCCTTGCCGGTGGGCGAAAGCTTGCGGCCCTCGGCGGCGAAGACGACGATGGTCCCGCTTTTGGGCAGGCGGGGCGCGGCGAAGCTGATTTTCATGAAGCTGATCCTTGAACCCGATGGCCTCGAACCCGGTGGATATGCGGCGATAGGCTGCCGCTGTCAACCGCCAAGGCAAAGCGGCGCTTCGGACACCACCCGGGACCAGCGGCCGCGGGTTGCCGGCGGATAGGCAATCAGCGCCGCCACATGCCAGCCCGCTTGGTCGTGCAAAAACAGCGCCGCCTGTCCCGCCGGCACGCCGTCCACGCCCGTGGGCGCGCAGGACAACAACGCCCACTGATCCCCCGGCCCGGCGATTTGGCCGAGCGTCCCGGGCGTGAACTCGGTGACGGAGCCGATCTGGAGGTTGTCGCGGCGCGGCGGCGTCAGCCGCAACGCGCCTTCGATCATGGTGGCGAGACTGCCATTGTCGCCCGGCAGGATCAGCATCAGCCGGTCGCGATCGGCGACGCGCGAGGCTATTTCCCCAGCCAGCAGCCAGGCGCGTTGCTGCGGCACTTCGAGATCGAAGCGCAGGAAGTTAAGGAACACCAGCGGGCAAGCGAGCAGGATGACGATCATCGCCGCCGGCAGCAGCCGATTCCGACGCGCGGACAGCGTCGCCACCCGCGCGCCGATCCAATCGCGCGCGAGCCAGGTCGCCGCCACCATCAGCAGCAGCGACAGATGGGTGTTGTAACGGAAATAGGAATGGGCGTCGGTCGCCATCTGATTGGTGAAATGCGCGACATAGGCGAGCACCAACGCACCGGTATAAATCACCGCCACCCCGCTCAGGATCGCCGCCGCGCGCATCCCGGGCGCGGCATTCCAGGCGACCGGAGCGCGCCGGCAGCGGACGAGGAAAATCCCGATCACGGCGAAAAGCAGGGCGAAAAACGGCACTTTTTCCGCCACCGTCCCCGCCATGCTGCGCAGGATGGCCGGCAGACTGCCGAACTGCCAGCTCGTCAACGGCAGGGTCGTGAGCTGAACATCCGGCGAGGCGAAATGGCTCGGCACATACCAGTGCCAGGCGAGATAGAGGATCAGCGCCGGCAAAACGGCCAGCGCGCAGCGCGACAGCGCCAAGCGGCGCGTCTCGCCCTGCGCGGGCGGCAACAACGCCGACGTCGCGGCGACGCCCAGCGCCAGCGCGACGCTGTCCGGCTTGATGCTGACCAAGGCGGCGAGGACCAGCGCCAGCAGGCCGGTGTCCTTCTTTCCGGCGCGGCGGGCGGCGAGAAAACCGGCGCAGGCCAGCGCCACCGCGACCGAAGGCTCGCCATAGCCCGACAGGTCGTAGCGCGGCGCGAAGCCGGGATTGAACGCGGTCGCGAGCAGCACGCCCAGCGCCAAGGATCCCCAGGATGGAACCGCGCCGGGATCGTCCTCGCTCTTCGCCGCCAGCCGCGCCAGCAGCAATCCCGCGGCCAGTTGCAGCACCAGGTTGAAACCGATCAAGGCATTGGCGGGAAAGCCGGGCATCGCCAGCGAAGCGACGAACGTGGCCAATTGCTGGTTATAGGGCGCGGCGGGCAGGAAGGAATACGCGTCGGGACGCCCATCCGCCGGAAAAAATCCGTGATCGGCGAGATAGGCGGCGTTGGGCAGAAGGTTGAGGAAGGTGTCGGGCTGGCTCGGCCGCGCGCTCGCCATCACCGCCAGAAGCGGCAAGGCCAGCAGGAGAATGCGCCCGATGCCGCGCCATTCGCCCCAGGCCAGTGCGCGATCCCGGCGCGATCAATCCGGCCAGTCCCAGCGCCGCCAAGATCCAGCCCGGAATACGCATCGACAGCGGCGTCGCCACGCCCCACAGCGTCAGCACCAGCGCCGCCGCGCCCCAGCCCGCGACCAACGCGATTTCGGGCGCGGCGCGGCCTCGCGACGCCAGCCGTCCCAATCCCATGAATGCGAGCGCGGCAAAACCCACGCAGGCCCAGCCGGCCAAGTCGAAAGCGGAGGGGATGAGCAGTGCGATCACGGCTTCGCGCCCGCAGTGAACCAGCCGGTAGATCTGGAAACGCGGCGAGACGAAAACCGGATCGAGCCCGGCCTTGACCGACAGATCGAACGGCCGCCGGTCGGAAAAGGCGATGGTGCCGCACTTGGCAAGCGCTTGCGCATCCGATCCGTCGAGCGGCCCGTCGCCCGTGACGAAATGCGACCACAGCCTGTCGGCCGACAGGCTGTCCGCCAGTTGACGATAGTCCGGCGTGAACGCCACCGGTTGCTGCGAGGCATAGGTGAAGAGCGAAGGCACGAAGGCCTCGCGCCGGGCGATCGCCAGCACCGGGAGATGGACCAGCGGCGTCGCCTCGGCATGGATATCTTCGCCGGGATAGGCCACGGCCAGGCAGCCGCCTTCCGGCAGAAGGTCGAGGCCGGGCAGGATTTCGGCATAGACACGGCCGCTCGCTTGCCAGCTGGTTGCGACCATGCCGAGCCGCAGCACCAGCATCGCCAATGCCGCGCCGAAGAACACGCGTTGCAACGAGCGCGACGGCGCCTGCCAGGTGCTGCCGCCGATCAGCAGCAAGGCCATCACCAGCGGCAGGCGGTGGTCGGCGCTGGTGGCGCCGAACAGCGTGCTCGGCATGAGGAGATAAAGCGCCGCAAGCACGATCAGCACCACTCCGATTCCGGGAGCGAGCCTTACCCAGTGCCGCCAATAGGCCAAACCCATGCCGAGCAATGCCGCGGCGAAGCAGGCGATATCGGCCGGACGGCTATAGGCGTCGAACACGTTGAACAGCAGATCGAGTTTGCGCACCGGCCGGGCGAATTGGATTCCGAACGCCGCCATCCCGGCCGAACCGTGCAGCGGGATGAATATCATCGCGAACAGCGCGAGCGGCGGCAGCAGGGGCAAGAAGGCGACGAGCAGCGCGCGCGCGGCCGCGAGCGGGGATGCATGCTCGCGCCGCAGCATTGCCGCTTCGTAACTCAGCACTAGCGCGCCATAGACGCCGAAGGCCATGAGATGCGCGAAATAAACCGCCAGCGCCAAAACCAGGCCGCAACCCAGCCGCCACGCCACGCCGCGCTCGCGCCACGCGGCCCAGGCGGCGAACGCCCACAAGGCCAAGCCCAGGCCGAACAGGAAATTGAGAAATCCCCAGAGCAGCAGCCGGTTGTAGATCAGCAGGAAGGCGAGACACGGCCAAGCCGACCAGCGGCCGAACAGGACGCGGTGAAGCACCGCCACGCCCGAGGTCAGCAGGGCATAGGTTGCAACCAGGAAAAGCTTGCCCGCCCATTCGAGCGGCATGACGTGCAAGAGCGGCGGCACCAGCGCATCCATCGCCAGATCGGGCAAGGGCCGCCAGGCCAGTTGGTAGAATTGCCGGAGCACCGGCGCGTGATCGAGATTGGCCAGCAGATACATGCGCGCCAGATGATTGGGATAATCGAGCAGCGGCGGCAACGCGGTCAGCGCCAGCGGCGCGCACACCAGCGCCAACAGCGCCAAAAACAGCGGGACGAAGGCCCGGAACGGCAAATCCGCCAGATTGATTCCGTCCCGGGTCGGCATCCGATTTTCCTTCTTGAGACGGCGGAGATTTCCACGCCGGGGCATGGCCCGGCAAGTCGCTTGGGTTAGCCGCTTGGCGAGCCTCGAATCACCTCCCCTTGGGCCTTCTTAGCCCTAGGCTGGGCTATCGCCCGCCACCTATAATCCACGGTCATGGACCGGTTGACACGTTATGTTCTCCGCCAATCGCTGATGGTCGCGCTTTCCGTCGCGGTGGTATTCAGCGCCGCGGTCTGGCTGCTGCAATCCCTTCGATTGATCGACCTGATCGTCAATCGCGGCCTTTCGGTCAGCCTTTTCCTCTATCTCGCCGTCCTGATCCTGCCGCGCTTCATCGACGTGGTGCTGCCGATCGCGGTCTTCACCGCGGTGTTGTTCGTCTATTGCAAGCTGATCGCCGAGAGCGAGCTGGTGGTGATGCGCGCCTCGGGAATGAGCCAATGGGCGCTGGCCAAGCCGGCCTTGATGGTGGGATTGGCGGGGACGGTGACGCTCTATGCGCTATCGTTCTATTTCCTGCCGACCGCCAATCGCGCCTTCAAGGATCTGGAATTCCAGATCCGCAACAAATACGCCTCGGTGCTGATCCAGGAAGGCGTGTTCAACACGCTGTCGGACACTCTGATGATCTACATCAAGGGCCGCGACACCAACGGCGACTTGACCAGCCTGCTGATCCAGGATTCGAACGACCGGAACAAGCCCGTCACCATCTTCGCCGAGCGCGGCGCCATCGTCGATACCTCCGAAGGCCCGCACATCGTGCTCGACAACGGCATCCGCCAGCAATACGAGCTTGAAACCGGGAAACTGTCGTCTCTCAGCTTCGAGAAATACACCCTCGATCTTTCCGGCATCAAGGGCGATGTGGAAACACGCGACCGCCAGCCGGGCGAGCTCTATATCAACGAGCTGTTGCGGCGTAAAAACGGGGCGCGCAATCCTGCGCTGATCGTCGAGCTGAACATGCGGTTGGCGGGTCCGCTGGCGGCGCTGGCGATGGCGGCGTTGCCGGTGCTTTGCCTGTTGCCGGGCGATTTCAACCGGCGCGGACAGTCCCGGCGGATTCTTCTGGCCATCGTGCTGGCATTGGCGCTCGAGATCGTCGACGTCGGGTTCAAGAATCTCGCCGGACGTTCCGATCTGGTCATCCCGCTGCTCTATGCCAATGTGCTGTCGCCTTTGGTCGCTGCCTGGTGGCTGCTGGGGCGCAGCGGCAAAGGCGCGCGCTGGCGCACATCCGCCAAGCCCGCCCAGTAGGAATCGCCATGTCGCCCTGGATGACGCTCTTCCGCTATATCGCCCGGCAGTTTTTCATCTGGTGCAGCGGCGTTTTCCTGGCCATGGTGTCGATCATCTTTTTGCTCGATTACGTCGAATTGATCCGCCGTTCCGGCAATCGGCCCGAGGCGACGTTGGGCGTGCTGCTTGAACTTGCGGCGCTGAAGCAGCCCTATATGGCGCAGCAGATTTTGCCCTTCGCCATCCTGTTCGGCACGATGATGGCGTTTTGGCGCATGACGCGCAGTCATGAGCTGGTGGTGGCGCGGGCATCCGGCATCTCGGTCTGGCAGTTTCTGACGCCGCCCCTCACCGGCGCTTTTCTCATCGGCGTCGTTGCCGTGATGTTGTTCAATCCGATCGCCTCGGTGACGCAGGCAAGCTACGAGAATTTGGAGAATCGCGTGCTGCGCGGCGGCGACCAGAAATTCACGCTGTCGAGCACCGGCTTATGGCTTCGGCAAAGCGACGACGCGGGCAACCCTTCGATCATCCACGCGCAGCGCTTTATCGTCGGCGAGAAGACGCTGACCGATGTCATGTTCTTGTTCCTCACCGGCGAGACGACTTTGAGCGAGCGCATCGACGCCAAGGAAGCGCTGCTTGGCCCCAACAGCTGGACTGTGAAGAACGGCAGTGAATGGGAGCCCGGCAAACCACCGCGGCCCTTCGACAGCGTCACGATCCCGACCAACCTGACGCCGGCCAAAATCCAGGACAGTTTCGCCCCGCCCGAGACCATGTCGTTCTGGGAGCTGCCGGGCTTCATCCGGCTCTTGGAAGCCTCGGGTTTTTCCTCGCAACGCCACCGCCTCTATTTCGACGCCCTGTTGGCGCGCCCCTTCCTGCTGGCGGCCATGGTGCTGGTGGCCGCCAGCTTCAGCCTGCGCAGGCAACGCGCCGGGGGCGCCACCCTGATGATCGGCGCCGGCATTGCCAGCGGCTTCTTGCTGTATTTTCTCTCGGACGTGGTCTTCGCCCTCGGATTGTCCTCCACCATCCCGACCTTGCTGGCCGCCTGGACGCCGACCGGCGTGAGTTGGCTCGTCGGCGCCAGCCTGCTGCTGCATCTCGAAGACGGCTGAACATGACGCGGGGGGGAATATGTCTTGCGCTTGCGGCCGGGCTCGCCGTCCTCGCCCTGGCCGGCGAGGTTCGCGCCGCCGGCAATGAGGCCAGGCCCACGGCCTCGCAGCCGCTGCTCTTCACCGCCGACGAGGTGCAATACGACCAGGATCTGGGCCTGACCGTCGCCAAGGGCAATGTCGAGATCAGCGAGGGCGACCAGATCCTGCTGGCCGACACGGTCACCTATAATCAGCGCACCGACACCGTCACCGCCACGGGCCATGTCAGCCTGATGCAGCCCACCGGTGACATCGCGTTCGCCGACTTCATGGAATTGCACGACAATCTGCGCGACGGCTTCATCAAGGACATCCGGATATTGCTGTCGGACCGCTCGCGCATGGCGGGCAATACCGCGCGGCGCAGCGACGGCGGAACCCGCACCGAGCTTAGGCATGGCGTCTACTCGCCTTGCCAGCTGTGCCAGGACGATCCTTCGCACCCGCCGGTGTGGCAGATAAAGGCCGATCGGATCGTCGACGACAAGAACAAGGAGGTCGTCGAATATTACGGCGCGACGATGGAGATCGACGGCATCCCGGTTTTCTATACGCCCTATCTCTCGCATCCCGACCCATCGGTGAAGCGGGCCAGCGGCTTCCTGCCGCCGTCCATCGGCACGGGCAATAATCTCGGCTATCACGTCACAATCCCGTATTTCTGGGCGATCTCGGGCGACAGGGATCTGACTCTCCGCCCGCTTTTCACCACCAAGGCCGGTGACGTGCTCGACGGCGACTATCGCCAGGCCTTTGACAACGGCAGGCTCGATTACGACGGCAGTATCGGCGTCGGCAGCCGGGAAGACAGCGGCCCGCCCAACAACCCGAATCACGACGAGCAATCGGTTCGCTATCATTTGATGGGGACGAGCGTCTTCGATCTCAATCCGAATTGGCGGGCCGGGCTGGACGTGCAGCGGGAATCCGACATGACCTATATGCTGCAATATCACTTTCCGCAGCCGTCCGACTTTCTCACGAGCCATGCCTATGCCGAGGATTTCGGCCCGCGCAGCTACGGCAACATCAGCGCCTATGCGTTCCAGACCCTCAATCCCTTATCCGGCGACGGCACGCAGCCGATCGTGGCGCCGGTTGCGAACTACGACTGGGTCAGCGAGCCGGACAGGATCGGCGGCCGCTTGAGTCTGAATGGCGACCTGCTCAATTTGGAGCGCCGCAACGGACCGGAAATGCGCCGCGTGTCGGGCGGAACGCAATGGCGCCTGCCGTTCAACGGGCCGATCGGCGACCGCTTTGTTTTCATGATCGGCACGCGTCTCGACGCCTATCAGTCCGACAACGTGCAGGTCGGGGACAGCAGCGGTTCAAATCAATCGGTGGCATCCGGCCGCGTCTTCCCGCAAGGCGCATTGCAGTGGCGCTACCCCTGGGTCCGGCACGATCCGGGCATGAGCGAGGTGATCGAACCGATGGCGGCCTTCGTCGCCGCGCCCAATGGCGGCAACCCGGCCCAAATCCCGAACGAGGACAGCCAGGGCTACGAATTCGACGAGACCAGCCTGTTCCGCCCCAATCGACTGCCCGGTTATGACGTCGTCGACAGCGGCCAACGCGTCGATTACGGCCTACATACCGGCCTCTACAACGACACCTATGGCAGTTCCAACATACTCGTGGGTCAGAGCTATCGCCTGGAGAAGTCGACCCCCTTCCAGATCGGTTCCGGGCTCGAAACACAAGTCTCCGACGTGGTCGGCCGGCTTGTCGTTTCGCCGGCCGACGTGTTCGATCTGTTCTACCGCCTGCGTCTCGACCACAGCGACCTGGCGATGCGGCGGCAGGAAGCCGGTTTTAAAGGAGGGCCGTCCAGTTTGAAATTCGGCGCTTCGCTCATCTCGGTTTCGTCCATTCCCGGCCTCACGCCGCTTCAGACCGGCACGCAGGTGAGCGCTAACCTCGAGGCCGCCCTCAACCGATACTGGTCGCTGAAGCTCAATGACACGCGGAGCATCAGTTCCGGCGGCGCGACCATTTATTCCGGCGTGTCGCTCGTCTATCAGGATGATTGCTTCGCGGTTAAGACCACGGTCCAGCAATCCGGCATCCGCATCGGCAACGTCACGCCGGGCGTGGACGTCTTGCTCACCTTCGTGTTCAAGAATCTGGGCGAGGTCGATGAACAAGTGCTATCCGCGGGCGGAACCCAATAAGCCGCCAACATCGCGGAAGCGCGGATCAGGCAGTAGGAAACGCCATCCGAAGAGGCTATCTTGGCACCCCGCCGGGCATCCAGCCCGGGAACGAACGGATATCCTCGCCGATCATGTCACGCCTGTTAGTTTGCTTGCTGCTTTTGGTCCTTGCCGCCGCTCCGGTCCGGGACGGCCTGGCCCAGGAAAGCCGCATCGTTGCCGTGGTCAACAGCGACGTCATCACCGCGGACGACGTTGCCGGCCGCCTGGTGCTGGTGATGCGCTCCTCCGATATCCCCGACACGCCGGAGAACCAGCAGCGCCTGGCCCGCGCATCCTGCGCCAAATGATCGATGAGAAGCTGGAATTGCAGGAAGCGACGCGCTTGAACGTCAAGGTCAGCGACGAGGAAATCAATGACGCGCTCGCCAACCTCGAGCAACGCAACAACATGCCGAAGGGCCAGCTTGACCAATATCTCAAACAGGCCGGCATCCCGCGCGCGACCCTCATCAGTCAGATCACCGCCTCGATCGCCTGGGGCAAGGTCATCCGCGGCCGGCTGTCTCAGGAAGTCGCGGTTTCGGACGAGGAAGTCAACGAATCGATGACCCGCATCAAGGAAGACTCCGGCAAGCCGCAGAGCCACATGGCCGAAATCTTCCTTGCCATGGACAATCCGTCGCAGGAGGACGAAATCCAACGCCTTGCCGACAGGTTGATCGACCAGATTCGCCATGGCGCCAATTTCGCGTCCGTCGCCCAGCAATTCTCGCAATCGCCGAGCGCCGCCGCCGGCGGCGACATCGGCTGGCTCACGCCGAACCAGCTGGGGCCGCCGCTGGGCGATGCGATGGAAAAGATGAAACCGGGCGAAATGTCCTATCCCATTAAAACGCCCGCCGGTTACTACATCCTCTATGTCATCGAACGCCGGACGCCGGGATCGGTCAGCGCCGACGATACCAGGCTGTCGGTGACGCAGGTCGCCTTCCCCTACCCGCCCAACGCTACGGCCGCCGACCGCCAACGCATCCAGAACGAGGCGCAGCAGGCGTCATCCACCGCCAAGAGCTGCGGCGAATTGGCGAAAATCGGCAACGATCACGTTCCGCCCTTGCCGGTCAAGAACGCCGAGGATGTCCGGGCGGGCGACATGAACCCGCCGGAGTTGCGTCAGCAGATTCTGCAGCTCAAGGTCGCCGAGGCCACCAAACCGGTTTCAAACCCGAGCGGTTTGGCCGTCATCATGTTGTGCGGGCGTAAGGATCCGGAGGGCGGCCTGCCGACGCGCGAGCAGGTCGAGAACAATCTGGCGCGCGAGCGCCTCGACGCGCTGGCCCGGCGTTACATGCGCAATCTGCGCCGCGCCGCCTATATCGACGTGCGCGGATGACCGCGCCGCTCGCTCTCACCATGGGGGAGCCCGCGGGCATCGGCGGCGAAATTGCCCTGATGGCCTGGCAAAAGCGGGTTCAATCCGCCCTGCCGCCTTTTTTCATCATCGATAACCCGTCGCGGCTCGACCGGCTGGCCACGCGGCTGGGGCTGTCGGTGCCGCTGCGTCCCATCGCCCAGCCCGGGGAGGCGTCCCGGCTCTTCGCCACGTCCCTGCCGGTTCTACCGATAGAACTATCCAAGCCTTCCCAACCCGGCCATCCCGATCCCGCCAACGCGTCGGCCGTGATCGAAGCCATCACCAAGGCGGTGGCGCTGGTCCGCTCCGGCCGCGCCGGCGGCGTCGTCACCAATCCGATCCAGAAGGAAACGCTCTATGCCGCGGGCTTCTCCTATCCCGGACACACCGAATTCCTCGGCCACCTGGCCAAGGTGAAGCACCCGGTGATGATGCTGGCGGGCCCCGAACTGCGCGTCGTGCCGGTGACCGTTCATCTCTCGCTCGCGGATGCGCTCGGCGCGTTGACGACCGGAGCCATCGTCATCGCCGGCCGCGTGACATCCGAGGCGCTGAAGCGCGACTTCGGCATCGAGCAGCCGCGCCTGGCGGTGGCGGCGCTCAACCCTCATGCCGGCGAGGGTGGGCGCGATGGGCCGCGAGGAGATCGAGATCATCGCCCCGGCGGTGAAAAAGCTCTCTGCTCTCGGCATCAAGGTGAGCGGCCCGGCGCCCGCCGACACGCTGTTCCATCCCGCCGCGCGCAAACGCTACGACGCGGTCATCTGCATGTATCACGACCAGGCGCTGATTCCGCTCAAGACGCTCGATTTCGAACACGGCGTCAACGTGACCCTGGGCCTGCCCTTCATCCGCACCTCGCCCGATCACGGCACCGCCACCGACATCGCCGGCAAGGGCGTCGCCAACCCGGCCAGCCTGATGGCGGCGCTGTCGCTGGCCGGAGCCATGGCCAAGCGGCACGCGGCGCTGGCGGCTTCGGCCTGAGCGAGTCCTTGCCCGGACCCTTGCCGGACCTGCCGCCGCTGGGCGAGGTCATCCGGCGTTTCGGCCTCGGCGCGCGCCGGTCTCTGGGACAGAATTTCCTGCTCGATATGAACCTGACGCGGCGCATCGCCCGCGCGGCGGGATCGTTGGCGGATTGCGACGTGGTCGAGATCGGCCCCGGCCCGGGCGGGCTGACCCGGGCTCTGCTGCTGGAAGGGGCGCGGCACGTTTTCGCCGTCGAGCGCGACGCGCGCTGCCTGCCGGCGCTCGCGGAGTTGGCCCTGGCCTTCCCCGGCCGGCTGACCGTGATGGAAGGCGACGCGCTGGAGATCGACCCGGCCCGCCTGGGATCGGCGCCGCGCAAGATCGTCGCCAACCTGCCCTACAACATCGCCACGGCGCTGCTGTTGAATTGGCTGCCGCGCATCGCCGAATTCGAGGGCTTCACCCTGATGTTCCAGAAGGAGGTGGCCCAGCGCCTCGCCGCATCGCCGCGCACCAAGGATTACGGCAGGTTGTCGGTCATCACCCAATGGCTGGCCGAGGTCGAGCTGATGTTCGACGTCTCGCCCAAGGCCTTCGTGCCGCCGCCCAAGGTGACCTCGACGGTGGTGCGGCTTTTGCCCCGAACACGCCCGCTCGCGCCCTGCGATATCAAGGATTTGGAGCGCGTGACGGCGGCGGGTTTCGGACAGCGCCGCAAAATGCTGCGCCAGAGCCTGAAATCCCTGGGAGACGCGGCGAAACTGATACAAGCGGCGGGCGTGACCGAAACCGCGCGCGCCGAGGAATTGTCGGTCGAGCAGTTCTGCGATCTGGCCCGCGCGCTGGCTAATTCCCGCCGCGCAGGCGGTTGACGAATTCGTCCAGGCCGATCTGGCGCTGCGCGCCGCTGCCCGCTCGGCGGCGAGAATGGCCGCGCACTGAGCCGATGCTGTCATCGAGAGCGCGGTTGATCACGACGTAGTCATAGCCGTCCCAGTGGCTCATCTCGTCGGCGGATTTCTCCATCCGCGCGCGCACCACGTCGCGGCTGTCCTGGGCGCGCGTCTTCAGCCGCTTTTCGAGATCCGCCATGCTCGGCGGCAGGATGAAGATCGAAACCAGATCATTCGCGCATGCTCGCGCCTTCATCTGTTGCGCGCCCTGCCAGTCCACGTCGCACACCATGTCGGTGCCGCTCGCGATGGCGGCCATCACCGGCGCGCGGGGCGTGCCGTAGCTGTGGCCGAACACCACGGCGTGTTCCAACAATTCGCCGTTTTGCACCATGGCGTCGAAACGCCGCTGGTCGACGAAGTGGTAATGCTTGCCGTCGATCTCGCCCTTGCGCCGGGGCCGCGTCGTCGCCGAAATCGACAGCTTCAACCCGCGGTCCCGCCGCACCAAGGCCCGGGTGATGGTGGTCTTGCCCGCGCCCGATGGCGAGGACAGCACCAGCAGAATGCCGCGTCGTTTGATCGCCTTCGTCGCCATTCCCACCCCTATTCGACGTTCTGGACCTGCTCGCGCAACTGCTCGATCGCGGCCTTGAGCGCGAGCCCGATGCGCGTCAGTTCGAGATCGCCCGATTTGGCGCCCAAGGTATTGGCTTCGCGGTTCAATTCCTGGCACAGGAAATCGAGCCGCCGGCCGATGGCGCCGCCCTCCTTTATCAGCGCGCGCGACGCCGCCACATGCGCCGTCAAGCCGGTCGAGCTCCTCGCGCACATCGTCGCGCGCAACGATCAGCGCGGCCTCTTGGGCCAGGCGCTCTTCGGGCAGCGCCGGCACCGCTTCGAGCAGTTGGGCGAGCAATTTCTTGAGCCGCGCCTTGACGGCCGCCGGCTGCGCCGCCGCGCTCTTCTCCGCCTTGACGACCAGATCCGTGATTTCGGCGAGCCGCGCCTCGAGCGTTTGAGCCAGGCGCTTGCCCTCGGCCAGCCGCATCGCGGCCAGGTCCTTGAGCGCGGCGGCGAAACTCTTCAAGAGCGCGGCCTGGCGGCGCTCGCGCGTGGCGTCGTCTTCCACGTCGCCGCTTTCGAGCACGCCCTTCACCGCCAACAGCCCGTCGAGCCGGGGCGGAGCGACATCGATCTCGGATGAGAGCTGCTTGACCAACGCCATCAGCGCGTCGAGCGCGGCGCGGTTGACGCGCAACGGGCTGGCGGCGTCGTGACGCGTGAGGACGAGGCTGGCCGAAACCGCGCCGCGTTTCAGCGTCTCGGCCAGGCCGGCGCGCAGCTGCACTTCCAGCCCCTCATAACCGGCGGGCAAGCGGAACCGCAGATCGAGCGACTTGGCGTTGACGCTTTTCAGCTCCCACACCCAGCCGATGCCCAGTTCATGGCCCTCGGCGCGCGCGAATCCGGTCATGCTGGCGACGGTCATGGCGGAGCGATTCTCCCACAAGCTTCAGGCCGGGCCGTTATAACCCTGCTCCGGCCCCGCAACAACCGAAGCTCTAGAGCGTGATCGCCTTTGGCGAATACGCTCTATCGTTTGTTTGGCGAGCAATTCCATCGGTTTGCATGGAATCAATCGATTCCATGCAAACCGATATTGCTCTAGGGAGTTTTGGCCCCGGTCTTGTCGGCCGTCTTGGCGGCGGGCTTGTGCTTATGGCGGCGCAGTTGCGTGACGCCTTGATTGTGCTCGGCGAGACTCTTGGAGAAGGTGTGACCGCCCGTGCCGTCGGCGACGAAATACAGCTCGCCGCGGTCGTCGGGGTTGACCACGGCGTAAATCGAAGCGATCCCCGGATTGGCGATCGGCGTCGGCGGCAACCCCTTGACGAGATAGGTGTTGTAGGGCGAATCGATGGCGAGATCGGCGCGATCGAGCGGATGGGACATCGGCACCGTGCCGCCCTTGGTCACGGCATAGGCCACCGTCGGATCGGCCTGGAGCCTCATGCCGCGGCGCAGCCGTTCGATATAGACGCCGGCGATGCGCGCGCGCTCCTCCGGCCGGGCGGTCTCCTTCTCGACGATCGAGGCGAGGATCAGCGCCTGTTCCGGCGTCTTGAGCGGCAAGCCGGCGCTGCGATACGCCCAAGCCACTTTCAGCTCTTGTTCCATGCCGTGGGTCATGCGGGCGATGAGGTCCTCGCGCCGCTCGCCGAACAGATATTGATAGGTCTCGGGCAGCAGGCTGCCCTCGGCCGGCATCGGATCGACCTTGCCATCGAGCGCGGGGGCGGATGCCAGCAGCGCCGTGACTTCCGCGCTGGTCAGGCCTTCGGGGACGGTGAGCTTGTGGCGCACCACCTTGCCGCTTTCGAGCAGTTCGACGGCGAGCGCGGGGCTGATGCGGGCGGGGAATTCGTATTCCCCCGCCTTGAGGTCGGCCGACCGGCCGGTGAACGTGGCGCCGAAAGCGAAGACGCGGGGATGATCGATGACGCCCGCATCGGCCAGGGCCGCCGCGATCGCCTCGAGGCTCGCGCCCTTGTCGATGACCACGATCTTGTTCCGATCCAGCGGACCGGGACCGTTATAGTCGTTGACGCCCCAGAAGAGGATTCCGGCCAGCAAGGCGAGCGGGGTCAGGAGCCAAAGGGCGATGCGGCCGAGCCATAAGGCGCGCGCCCGCTCGCGCATTTAGGGGGCCGGACCGAAGACGAGCGAGGCGTTGGTGCCGCCGAAGCCGAAGGAATTCGAGAGCGCGTAGCGCACCGGACGTTCCTTCGCCTTCAAGGGCACCAGGTCGATATCGCAATTGGGCGACGGGTTTTCCAGATTGAGCGTCGGCGGCACCACGCCGTCGCGCATCGCCAGGATGGAGAAAATCGCCTCGACGCTGCCGGCCGCGCCCAGCAAATGGCCGATCGAGGATTTGGTCGAGGACATCGAGACTTTATAGGCGGCATTCCCCGAACAACCGCTTCACCGCGCCCAATTCGATCTCGTCGCCGAGCGGCGTGGAGGTGCCGTGGGCGTTGATGTAGTCGATCTGCTCGGGGGTGATCTGCGCGCGCTTCAAGGCGTTGCGCATGGCGCGGAAGGCGCCGTTGCCGTCCGGAGTCGGCGCGGTGATGTGGTAGGCGTCGCCGGACATGCCATAGCCGATGACTTCGGCATAAATCTTGGCGCCGCGTTTCTTGGCGTGTTCCAACTCCTCCAGCACCACGATCCCCGAGCCCTCGCCCATGACGAAGCCGTCGCGCTTCACGTCCCAGGGGCGCGAGGCGCGGTGCGGCTCGTCGTTGAATCCCGTTGAAAGCGCGCGCGCGGCGGCGAAACCGGCGATGCCGATGCGGCAGACCGCCGCCTCGGTGCCGCCCGCGACCATCACGTCGGCATCGTCCCACATAATCAGCCGCGCCGCGTCGCCGATGGCATGCGCGCCGGTGGAGCAGGCCGTGACCACCGCATGGTTGGGGCCGCTGAAGCCGTAACGGATCGAGACATGGCCCGAGGCCAGATTGATCAGGTTGGAGGGAATGAAGAAGGGCGAAAGGCGCCGCGGCCCCTTTTCGTGCAGGGTGAGCGCGCCTTCGGTTATGCCGGGCAGCCCGCCGATGCCGGAGCCGATCATGACGCCGGTGCGTTCCTTTTCTTCGGGATCTTGCGGCTTCCAGCCGGCATCGGTGACCGCCTGTTCGGCGGCCGCCAGCGCGTAGATGATGAACTCGTCCATCTTGCGCTGTTCCTTGGGCGGAACCCAATCATCGGCGTTGAAGGCGCCCGAGGCGGTTTCGCCGCGCGGCACCTGGCCGGCGATCTTGGCCGGCAGGTCGGAGACGTCGAAATTCTGGATGGAGCGAATCCCCGACTGTCCGTCGAGCAGCTTTTTCCAAACCGATTCGGTGCCCACGCCCAAGGGCGTGACCAAGCCGAAACCCGTGACAACAACCCGCCTCATGGCGACCGTCTCATGGACGAGAAAGCTTCACTTCTTGGCGCCTTGGTTTCGCTTTGTTCGATGAAATTGACCGCGTCCTTCACGGTCACGATCTTTTCGGCCGCATCGTCGGGAATTTCACAGCCGAATTCTTCCTCGAACGCCATCACCAATTCGACGGTGTCGAGGCTGTCGGCGCCCAGATCGTCGATGAAGCTGGCGCTGTCGGTCACCTTGGACTCATCGACGCCCAGATGCTCGACAACGATTTTTTTAACCCGTTCGGCGATATCGCTCATCAGTCTCTACCTCGAATAGCTTGGCGCGCTGTTGCAACAAAGAGTTTCATTACAAGGGGTTAGAGGCGTCCGCGGGCCCCTGCCCGGCCGAACGAGCGGCTCCAATAGCACGGATCGCCGCCCTTGGCCAGCGCCCGCAAAGGCGCTTTCGGTTCATGGGCTTATATCATCGCCAGCCCGCCATTGACGTGCAAGGTGTGGCCGGTGACATAGCGCGATTCCTCGCTGGCGAGGAACAGCACGCAGGCCGCGACTTCGTCGGGCGTGCCCTGGCGGCCCATCGGAATCGCGGTCTCCAATCTCGCTTTCTGCTCCGCCGACAGCGCCGCGGTCATGGCCGTGGCTATGAATCCGGGGGCGACGCAATTGACGGTGATGCCGCGCGAGGCGACCTCGGCCGCCAACGCCTTGGTCATGCCGACCATGCCGGCCTTGGCGGCGGCATAGTTCGCCTGGCCGGGATTGCCCGTGGATCCCACCACCGAGCCGATGCCGATGATGCGGCCCCAGCGCCGCTTCATCATGCCGCGCAACGCCGCGCGCGCCAGGCGGAAGCCGGAAGTCAGATCGACCTCGATCACCTTGGCCCAATCCTCGTCCTTCATGCGCAGGGCGAGGCCGTCCTTGGTCAGGCCGGCATTGTTGACGAGAATATCGAGCTGGCCCATCGATTCTTCCGCCGCCTTCACGAGAGCATCGCCCGCCGCCGGATCGGCGAGATCGGCTGTGACGACGAAAGCGCGCTCGCCGAGCGCCGCCTGCAAGGCATCGAGCGCCGGCTTGCGCGTGCCGGCCAGCAAAACCTTCGCGCCCGCGCCGTGCAGCACCGTGGCGATGGCGCCGCCGATGCCGCCCGAGGCGCCGGTGACGAGAGCCGTCTTGCCGCCGAGATCGAACATGCGCTGTCCCTTACGCGAGGCTTACAGAGTCTTCAAGAAGGATTCGATCTCGGCCGGCGTCCCGATCGAAATCCCGGCCAATTCGCGGTCGATGCGCTTGGCCAGGCCGCTCAAGACCCTGCCCGATCCCACTTCGACGATCTGGGTCACGCCCTGGCCCTTCATGTAAAGCACGCATTCGCGCCAGCGCACCAGGCCGGTGACCTGTTCGACCAAGAGGCGCTTGATCTCGGCCGGATCGCGCACGGCAGACGCGATGACATTGGCGACCAGCGGAACCAGGGGTTCCCGCAGATTGACGCCGGCCAGCGCCTCTTCCATCTCCTTGGCGGCGGGCGCCATCAGCGCGCAATGGAACGGCGCGCTCACCGGCAGCATGATGGCGCGTTTGGCGCCTTTCGCCGGCGCTTGCGCAACCGCGCGCTCAACCGCCGCCTTGTGGCCGCTCACCACCACCTGGCTCCCGCCATTGTCATTGGCGGCGGTCAGCACCTCGGTCCCGGCGGCCTCGGCCGCCAGCAGCCGCGCGCCATCCAATTCCATGCCGATGATCGCCGCCATCGCCCCTTCGCCCACCGGCACGGCGCGCTGCATGGCGCGGCCGCGCCGCTTCAAGAGCCGCGCCGCGTCGGAAATGCTCAGCGCATGCGCCGCCGCCAGCGCCGAATATTCGCCCAGCGAATGGCCGGCCACGAAAGCGGCATGGCGTTTCAGATCGAATCCGCCTTCCTTTTCCATCACCCGCATGGCCGCGAGCGAGACCGCCATCAGCGCCGGCTGCGCGTTTTCGGTCAGGATGAGTTCGCTCTCGGGCCCCTCGAACATGAGCTTGGAAAGATTCTGCTTGAGCGCCTCGTCGACCTCCTGGAAGACATCGCGCGATGCCGCAAAAGCGGCGCCCAGCTCGCGGCCCATGCCGACGGCCTGCGAACCCTGTCCGGGAAACACCAAAGCGCGGACCATGCCCCCTCGCCTGTCCGGAAAAACTAGAAAATCCACATGAAGGAGTAGGGCTGGCAGCGCACCTGCCAATCGACGATCTGCAGATTGTCCTCGGCCGGCTCGATATCCTCTTTCAGCCGGACATAGCCGTTGGTGCAGACTTGCCGCGCTTTCATGTCCAGCAGCGCCTGCTGCGTCGCGTCGGGGGGCGCATTGCCGGCATCCGCCGGACGCGCCAGCGAGACGCCGATGGTCTCGCGCGCTTGATCGCGGTCGACGCCGAGGCAACCGGAAGTCAAGCCCGGCCAGCGCCGCCATCATCAGCCAACGCAACATGAAATAACCTCCCCTAACGCCCCTGCCCTACACCCTCGATTGCGACGCTGCAAGCGGCTAAAAGCCTTGCCAGCCAGAGGGTTGCGTGGCGGACGCGTTCGTGTATAGTCCGCCCCCTCCTTGCCGGACAATGCCGGCTAGGCCCGGGCGGCTGACCGTCGAGAGATCGACCAGCGCCGGGCCATCAACAGCCAAAGGGAGCTACGCCGACCCATGCCGTTTTACGAAAATGTTTTCATTGCCCGCCAGGACGTATCCGCGGCGCAGGTCGAGGCCTTGGCCGAAGGCTTCGCCGGCATCGTCGCCCAGTTCGGCGGCAAGGTGACCAAGCGCGAATATTGGGGCCTCCGGAATCTCGCCTACCGCGTCAAGAAGAACCGCAAAGGCCATTACATGCTGTTCAACCTCGACGCGCCGCCGGCGGCGGTGAACGAGCTTGAGCGCAACATGCGCATCAGCGAGGACGTGCTGCGCTACCTCACCGTGCGGGTCGAGGCGCTCGAGGAAGGCCCGTCGGCGGTGATGCAGAATCGCGACCGCGGCGACCGCGACCGGGGTGACCGAGGCGACCGGGGCGACCGACGCCCGCGCTTCGAGCGCGAGCCGCGCGAAGGCGTCATCATCCCCGAGGTCATTCCCGAGATCATCCCCGAGGTCGAGGGAGGCGAGGCATGAGCGACGACATGGAACGCGGCGAGCGCGGCGGACGCGGCGGCGACCGCGGCGGGGACCGTGGCGGGGATCGCGGCGACCGTTCGGGCGGCGGCGCGCGCCGGCCGTTCTTCCGCCGGCGCAAGTCGTGCCCGTTCTCGGGCCCGCACGCGCCCAAGATCGACTACAAGGACGTGAAGCTGCTGCAACGCTTCGTTTCCGAGCGCGGCAAGATCGTGCCGTCGCGCATCACCGCGGTTTCGACCCGCAAGCAGCGCGAACTGGCGCAGGCGATCAAGCGCGCGCGCTTCCTCGGCCTCCTGCCGTACAATCTGAAGTAGGAGACGCGTCATGATGGAAGTCATCCTGCTCGAGCGCGTCGAGAAGCTGGGCCAGATGGGCCAGGTGGTGAAGGTGCGCCCCGGCTTCGCCCGCAATTTCCTTTTGCCGCAGAAAAAGGCGTTGCGCGCGACCAAGGAAAATCTCGCCGTCTTCGAGCAGCGCCGCGCGCAGCTGGAAACCGTCAATCTGCAAAAGCGCAGCGAGGCCGAACAGGTGGCGCAGAAGATGAACGGCGTCTCGGTCGTGCTCATCCGCCAGGCGGGCGAGAGCGGCCAGCTCTACGGCTCGGTCTCGGCGCGCGACATCGCCACCGGCGTGACCGAGGCGGGCTTCACCGTGATCCGCGGCCAGGTGACGCTCGACAAGGCGATCAAGACCCTCGGCCTTCATCCGGTCCGCGTCGTGCTGCATCCCGAGGTCGCGGTGCAGGTAACCGTCAACGTGGCGCAATCGGCCGAAGAGGCCGAGATGCAGGCCAAGGGCATCAACCCGATCCAGCTGGCGCAAAAAGCGGCGCAAGGCGGCGGCGAAGACGAAACGCCTGCCGCGCCCGCCGCCAAGGCGGAGAAGAAACCCGCCAAGGCCAAGAAGAAAGCGGACCAGGACCAGGACGAAGGCGAAGGCGAAGCCGAGGCCAAAACCAAGACCAAGGCCGAAGCCAAGCCGGCGGCGAAGGATTCCGGCAAACCCGCCAAGCCGAAATCCGAGAAGCGCGAAAAGAAGGCCAAGCCGGCTTAAAGCGGAGAGGCCGGGAGGCGCCTTTGTTCGAGGGCTTCGCGCGCAAACCCATCCAGCTCGGCGAAGCCACGATCAACTGCGTCGTCGGCGGCAACGGCCCGCCGCTGCTGCTGCTGCACGGTTTTCCGCAGAACCTGGCCGAATGGGCGCAGGTTGCCCCGCTCCTCGCCAGGCAATTCACCGTGGTCTGCGCCGATTTGCGCGGTTATGGCGATTCCTTCAAGCCCCGATGCCTGCCCGATAATTCCAACTATGCCTTCCGCGCCATGGCGGCGGACCAGGTCGGGCTGATGAACCGTCTCGGATTCGCCCGCTTTCACGTGGTGGGCCACGATCGCGGCGGCCGCACCGCGCATCGCATGGCGCTCGACCATCCGGCTGCGGTGCTGTCGCTTGCCGTGCTCGACATCGTGCCCACCTACGCCATGTTCATGGAGACCAACCGCTTCATCGCGGGGGCCTATTGGCACTGGTATTTCCTGTCGCAGCCCGAGCCTTTCCCCGAGCGCATGATCGGCAACGATCCCGATTTCTTCTACGAGACCTGCCTAGTCGGCTGGGGCGCGGCCAAGGTGGAGGATTTCGACCCGGAGATGCTGGCCGATTACCGGCGCTGCTGGCGCGATAAGGCGATGATCCACGGCTCGTGCTCCGATTACCGCGCCGGCGCGACCATCGACCTCGACCATGACCGGGCCGATCTCGCGCGCCAAGTTCAATGTCCCGCCCTCGCTTTCTGGGGCGCCAAGGGGCTGATGCACAAGCTGTTCGACATCGAGGCCCAATGGCGCCAGCGCTGCGCCAACCTCAAAGCCGCGTCGCTGCCCGGCGGGCATTTCTTCATCGACCAGTTCCCGGCCGAAACCGCGCGCATTCTGGCCGATTTCCTCGGCGCCCGGACATGACCATGCGCTTTGTCGCATTGCCCGGCGGCGAGCGCATCCCGGCGCTGGGATTGGGCACCTGGATGATGGGCGAGCGGGCCTCGCGCGGGCAGGAAATCGAGGACGCGCTGCGCCTCGGCCTCGATCTCGGCATGAATCTCATCGACACGGCGGAGATGTACGCCGATGGCGGCGCCGAGGAGCTGGTGGGCCGCGCGATATCCGGCCGGCGCGACCGGGTCTTCCTGGTGAGCAAGGTGTCGCCGTCGAACGCCAGCCGCAAGGGCACCCGGGCGGCGTGCGAGCGCAGCCTGAAGCGGCTCGGCACCGACCGCCTCGATTTATACCTATTGCATTGGCGGGGCGGCGTGCCCTTGGCCGAGACGGCCGATGCCTTCGAGGAATTACGAGGCGCGGGCAAGATCCGGCATTGGGGCGTGTCGAACTTCGATGTGGGCGACATGGAGGAATTATGGGCCCTGCCCCAGGGCCCCGGCTGCGCCGCCAACCAGGTGATCTACAATCTCGGCCGGCGCGGCATCGAATTCGACCTGCTGCCCGCGCTGGCAAAACGCCATGTCCCGATCATGGCCTATTCGCCCTTGGAGCAAGGCCGGCTTCTGGGCGAGATCGGCCTCCGGGAACTGGCGCGCAGGCACAACGCGACCCCGGCCCAGATCGCGCTGGCCTGGGTGCTGCACCGCGAAGGGGTGGTGGCCATCCCCAAGGCGGCCGATCCGAGGCATGTCGAGGAAAACCGAGGCGCGCTCGAGCTGAAACTATCCGCCGCCGATCTCGCCGAGCTGGACCGGGTTTTCCCGCCGCCGCGGCGCCGTTCCGCCCTGGAGATGCTTTAGAGCCGCCCGAAAACGGGCCCTTGTCATCCGCCCGCCGCGTGTAGTTTAGTGGGGACGACACCTGTTCAGGGGCAGGCGAGATGCTGTTCGGCAGTTTGCTTAGACGCATCGTCAAGACCGGAACGATCGTTCTGATCGGCCCGGACGGCGTTTCCGATTGCGTCGCGGCTTCGCCTTCGCCCCGGGTGGTGGTGCGGATCAAAAGCCGGAAATACCTGGCCAAGCTGTTCGTGGCGCCGAGCTTCTTCCTGGCCGAAGGCTACGTGAACGGCGATCTCGAAATCGAGGAAGGCGATCTGCGCCAGATGCTGGCCGTGCTGATGAGCGGCGTGCCGGACGGCGACTTTCCGATTTTCTTCGACAAGCTGCGCCAAGCCACCTCCTCGGTCATCGACTGGATGGTCAAGGTCGGAACCATCGACCGGGCGCGGCGCGACGTGCAATTCCACTACGATCTGTCGAACGAGTTCTTCGGCCTGTTCCTCGACCCGGCCATGCAATATTCCTGCGCCTATTTCGAAACCGGCAAGGAGACCATCGCCGAGGCGCAAGTGGCGAAAATGCGGCATATCGCGGCCAAGCTGGCCCTGCGCCCGGGCCAGAAGGTGCTGGATATCGGCTGCGGCTGGGGCGGTTTGGCGGCGTTCCTGAGCGCGAATTACGACCGCGTCCATGTGACCGGCGTCACGCTCTCCAAGAACCAGCTCGGCTTACGCCCAGGAGAACCGCCGCTCCGCCCAGCTCGACTTCCGTCTCCAGGATTACCGCCTGGTGTCCGGCCCCTTCGACCGCATCGTCTCGGTCGGGATGCTGGAGCATGTCGGCAAGGACCATTACGGCGAGTATTTCGCCAAGGTCCGCGATCTGCTGGCGGATGACGGCGTCGCGTTGATCCACACCATCGGCCGGCGCGGCCCGCCTTCGCCGATCAATGCGTGGGTCCGGCGGCGGATTTTCCCCGGCGCTTACCTGCCCTCGCTGTCGCATTTGGCGGCCGCCACCGAGCGCACGGGTCTGTGGATTCTGGATTGCGAGAATTTGCGCCTGCATTACGCCAAGACGCTTTATCGCTGGCACGCGGCGCTGCAATCCCACCGGCGGGAGGTCGAGGCGCAATTCGGCCAGCAATTCTTCCGCGCCTGGGAGTTCTATCTGCTCTCCTGCGAGGCGGGATTCCTTTATTCCGGCATCAGCGTGTTCCAGCTGCTGCTGGGCAAGGCGCAGGATGCCGTGCCCTTGACGCGCGATTTCATGTTCGAGGAAGAACGGGCGCTCAAGAAACGTTATATGGACCAGGACGTTTTCATCGCCGGCCGGGACCGCAAGACCGGCTGAGGTATTCCGAGGCGCGCGGCCCGGCTACGAACCCGAGGTATTATCGAGGTAAAACCGAGGCGGCATCGAGGCAAGGCCGAGGCAAGCCGAGGTAAGCCGAGGAAAGCCGGGGCGGGACCGAGGTTGGCCCGACATTCTCGCGAGGTCGCGCCGAGGCGCCGCGACTTGCCCCCCGCAAAGTTTTCCCGCCCTGTGAGTCATGGGGTTAGTTCCACATGAACGGACGAGCGGCGTCCCAGCTTGAGCGCCGGATAAGCGCCGCGCGCCCTTCGACGACGCTCAGGGTGAGGCAATTTTCTTAATGCCATCAACACGGTCCCTCTCAAGGCAGCCCAGGCGTTAACGCGAGGCGGCCCAGGAGTTAACACGAGTCGCCGGTGCTGCCCGTGATTCACCTAACCCACAGACCCCGACACGCATTTCGTTCATGTTCCAATGCTTCGCGGCGGTGCTAAAGTCGCCGCATGGAAAACGCATTGTCGAAGGTGACGCCCCTGCGCGAGGGCGATGCGGGATACCGTTCGCCGCCGCATAATCTCGAGGCCGAGCAGGCGCTGCTGGCCGCGATCCTGGTCAACAATGCGGCCTATCACAAGGTGGCCGAGTTCCTGCGCCCCGAGCATTACGCCCAGCCGGTGCATGGCCGCATCTTCGCCGCCGTCGAGAAGCTGATCGAGCGCGGCCAGATCGCCAATCCGGTGACGCTGGCCAATTATTTCGAGCAGGACGGCGCGTTGCAGGAGATCGGCGGCGCGCAGTATCTGGTGCGCCTGGCCGCCAGCGTGGTGACGATCATCAATGCCGAGGATTACGGCCGCACCATCTATGACTGCTTCCTGCGCCGCCAACTGATCGCCATCGGCGAGGACGTGGTGAACGACGCCTTCGCCTTCGATCTCGAGCGCGACGCCAGCCAGCAGATCGAGACCGCCGAGCAGCATCTGTTCGATCTCGCCACCAGCGGCCAGTACGAAGGCGGCTTCCAGCATTTCCATGAAGCCATGACCGAGGCGGTGTTGATGGCCGAGGCGGCGTTCAAACGCAGCGGCAAGACCACCGGCGTGGCGACCGGATTCACCGATCTCGACAAGCTGTTGGGCGGATTGCACCCCTCGGATCTGGTGATCGTGGCCGGGCGGCCTTCCATGGGCAAGACCGCGCTCGCCACCAATATCGGCTTCTACGCCGCGCGCAACTTCCGCCCCAAGGACGAGGGCGGCGCCGAGGACGGCGCGGTGGTGGGCTTCTTCTCGCTGGAAATGTCGGCCGAACAGCTCGCGACCCGCATCCTGGCCGAGGAATCGGGCGTGCCCTCGCATGAAATCCGCCAGGGCAAGGTGTCGAACGAGGGTTTCGACAAATTCGTCCAGGCGAGCCAGCGTCTCGCTTCGGTGCCGTTCTTCATCGACGACACCCCGGCGCTTGACGATAGCCGGCCTGCGCACCCGCGCGCGGCGCCTCAAACGCCAGCAGGGGCTGGGCCTGGTGATCGTCGATTATCTCCAGCTGATCCGCGGCGGCGAGGCGGGCGGCGGATTCGAGAACCGCGTGCAGGAAATCTCCGAGATCACGCGCGGCTTGAAGGCGCTGGCCAAGGAACTGTCGAAGTGCCGGTGCTGGCGCTGTCGCAATTGTCGCGCGCGGTCGAACAGCGCGAGGACAAGCGGCCGATGCTGTCGGATTTGCGCGAATCCGGCTCGATCGAGCAGGACGCCGACGTGGTCATGTTCGTCTTCCGCGAGGAATATTACCTGAGCCGCGGCGAGCCGGTGCAGCACACCGACGAAAGCGTCGAGAAGTTCGGCGACCGCCACGACCGCTGGAAGGAACGCTGCGAGAAGGCCTACGGCACCGCCGAGATCATGGTGGCCAAGCAGCGCCACGGCCCGATCGGCAAGGTGACGCTGCGCTTCGACGGCAACACCACCAAGTTCGACAACTACGTCAGCGGCGACCAGCTGCCCGATGTCACCTTCTAGAGCCAAGGGTTCGGCTCCGGACGCGATCCTCGAAATCGACCTGGGCGCGGTATCCGCCAATTGGCGGAAGATCCGGCGGATCGTCGGCCCGCGCGTCGAGACCGCCGCGGTCATCAAGGCCGACGCCTACGGCCTGGGCGCGGCCCAGGTGGGACCGGTTCTGGCCAAGGCGGGCTGCAAGCTGTTCTTCGTGGCGACGCTCGACGAAGGCCTGGCGTTGCGGAAGATGCTGCCCAAATCCGAAATCGCCGTGTTCGAAGGGCTGATGCCCAAGAGCGAGGGCGAATTCGCCACGGGCAAGCTCGTGCCGGTGCTGAACGAGCTGTCGCAGATCGCGGCCTGGCGCAAATTCGCGGGCGCGCGCGGCGGGCTTTCCGCGATCATCCATCTCGACACCGGCATGGCGCGGCTCGGACTGTCGCGCGGCGAATGGCAGAATCTCGCCGACGCGCCCGAGCGGCTCAAGGGTTTCAAGCTCGCGGCGATTTTGAGCCACCTCGCCTGCGCCGACGAGCCCGAACACCGCAAGAATCCCGAGCAACTGGCGATTTTCCGCGCGGCCCTGGATCTTCTGCCGAAGGCGCCCGCCTCGCTCGCCTCGTCCTCGGCGGTTTATCTCGGCCGCGACTATCACTTCCAGATCGTGCGCCCGGGCGCCGCGCTGTACGGCATCAATCCGCTCCCCGGCCAGGCCAATCCGATGCAAGCCGTGGTCGGGCTCAAGGCCAAAATACTACAGGTGCGTGACGTTGACGCCGGGGAGACCGTTGGATATGGTGCGGCGCATCGCATGAAAAGGCCGAGTCGCGTTGCCACCATCGCCGCCGGTTACGCCGATGGCTGGCTCCGTTCCGGCAGCGACCACGGCAGCGCCGCGATTTCCGGCCGAAGGGTTCCCGTCATCGGACGCATATCGATGGATCTTCTGACGCTCGATGTGACGGGGATCGATCCGCGCCTGGCGCGCGCGGGAGCCTATGCCGATCTGCTCGACCGGAGCTACGGCATCGACCAGGCCGCCGAGGCGGCTGGCACCATCGGCTACGAGTTCCTGACGCTCTTGGGCAAGCGCTACGCCCGGGTTTACCGCGGGGGCGGCTCGCGATGAATTTTCTCGGGCGCATCGGCCGCGTCTTTTTGGGATTCTGCACCGGCACCGGCCGCCTGACGCTGTTCACCTTCAACGGGGTCAGCCACTGCTTCCGCCCGCCGATCTATTTCAAGCTGATCGGCAAGCAGTTTCTCGACATCGGCTATTACTCGCTGCCGGTTGTCGGCCTCACCGCCATATTCATCGGCATGGTGCTGGCGCTCCAACTCCACACCGGCTTCTCGCGCCTCACCGGCGGCGAAAGCGCCATCGCCCAGGTGGTGGTGCTCGGCATGACCCGCGAATTGGGGCCGGTGATCGCCGCCTTGATGGTGGCCGGCCGCATCGGCGCCTCGATCGCCGCCGAGATCGGCACCATGCGCGTCACCGACCAGATCGACGCGCTCTCGACGCTTTCGACCAACCCCTACAAATACCTGGTGGCGCCCCGGCTTCTCGCGGCCGTCGTCGCCCTGCCCTGCCTGGTCCTGATCGCCGACATCATCGGCGTGTTCGGCGGCTTTCTGATGGCGAGCTACAAATTCGGATTCAATCCTTCCGCCTATCTCCAGAACACCGCCGACTTCCTGCAAACCGACGACGTGGTTTCCGGATTGATCAAATCGGCGGTGTTCGGCTTCATCATCGCGCTGATGGGCTGCTATCACGGCTACAACTCGCGCGGCGGCGCGCAAGGCGTGGGCGCGGCCACCACCCACGCGGTGGTGTCGGCCTCGGTGATGATCCTGATGTTCGACTACATCCTCTCGGCCTTGCTGTTCTCGTCATGAGCGGGGCCCCCAAAATCGCCGTGCGCGGCCTGAAGAAAGCCTTCGGCGACAACGTCGTGCTGGACGGGCTCGATCTCGACGTCGGCGTGGGCGAGAGCGTGGTAGTGATCGGCGGCTCGGGCACCGGCAAGTCGGTGCTGGTCAAATGCATCATGGGGCTGATGGAGCCCGATTCCGGCTCGGTCAAGATCGACGGCAAGGAAGTGACCGGCCTGTCGCGCGGCGAGCGCGAAAAGGCGATGCAGAAATTCGGCATGTTGTTCCAGGGCTCGGCGCTGTTCGACAGCCTGCGCGTCTGGCAGAACGTCGCCTTCGGCCTGATCCAAGGCCACGGCATGGGCCAGGCCGAGGCCAAGGAAGTGGCGTTGAAGACGATGGGCGCGGTGGGCCTCGATCCCGAGGTGGGCGAGCTGTGGCCGGCCGAGCTTTCGGGGGGCATGCAGAAGCGCGTGGGATTGGCCCGCGCCATCGCCTCCAAGCCCGAGATCATCATCTTCGACGAGCCCACCACCGGCCTCGACCCGATCATGGGCGACGTCATCAACAATTTGATCGTCGAATGCGTGCGCAAGCTGGGCGCGACCGCGGTTTCGATCACCCACGACATGGCCTCGGCGCACAAGATCGCCGACCGCATCGCCATGATCTACAAGGGCAAGATCATCTGGCAGGGCGCCGCCAAGAGCATCGACCAGTCGGGCAACCCCTATGTCGACCAGTTCATCCACGGCCGCGCCGAAGGCCCGATCCAGATGGAGATCCGCGCGCTGTGAGCAAGCCCGAGATCTGAACATGGCCCGCGCCGAAAACCGTTACGTCTGCCAGAGCTGCGGCGCCGCCCACCCCAAATGGGCGGGCAAGTGCGACGCCTGCGGCGCGTGGAATTCGCTGGTGGAAGAGGCGGCGCGATCCTCCGGCCCGCCCAAGGGCCTGGGCGCCGCCAAGGGCAAGGCCTTGTCCTTCGTCGGGCTGACCGGCGACACCCAGGCGACCGCGCGGCGCAAGAGCGGCATCGCCGAGCTCGACCGGGTGTGCGGCGGCGGCATGGTGCCGGGCTCGGCGCTGCTGATCGGCGGCGATCCGGGCATCGGCAAATCGACGTTGCTGTTGCAGGCGATGGCGGCGCTGGCCTTGGGCAAAAGCGGAGCCAAGCTCGATTGCGCCTATATCTCGGGCGAGGAATCGCTCGACCAGGTGCGGTTGCGCGCGGTGCGCCTCAACGTATCCACCGCGCCGGTGCTGCTGGCCGCCGCCACCTCCATCCGCGACATCGTCTCCACCCTCGACCACGCCAAGGGCCCGCAGGTGGTGGCGATCGATTCCATCCAGACCATGTATCTCGACACCCTCGACAGCGCGCCCGGCACGGTGAGCCAGGTGCGCGCCTCGGCGCAGGAGCTGATCCGGCTCGCCAAGTCGCGCGGCTTCACCGTGATCCTGGTCGGTCACGTCACCAAGGAAGGCACCATCGCCGGCCCGCGCGTGCTCGAGCACATGGTCGACACCGTGCTCTATTTCGAGGGCGAGCGCGGCCACCAGTTCCGGATATTGCGCGCGGTCAAGAACCGTTACGGCCCGACCGACGAGATCGGCGTGTTCGAGATGACCGATGCGGGTCTCGCCGAGGTGCCCAATCCCTCGGCGCTGTTCCTGGGCGACCGCCAGCGCGAGACCACCGGCTCGGCGGTGTTCGCTGGCATCGAAGGCACGCGGCCGATGCTGGTCGAAATCCAGGCGCTGGTCGCGCCCTCGACGCTGGGCACGCCGCGCCGCGCGGTGGTGGGCTGGGACGGAAACCGCCTGGCGATGGTGCTGGCGGTGCTCGAGGCGCGCTGCGGCGTGCCGATTGGCGCGAACGACATTTATCTCAACGTCGCGGGCGGCTTGCGCATTTCCGAGCCGGCCGCCGATCTGGCGGTGGCGGCGGCGCTGGTCTCCGCGCTGACTCGTGAACCGGTTGCGCCCGACACCGTGGTGTTCGGCGAAATCGGCCTCTCGGGCGAAATCCGCCCGGTGAGCCAGACCGACGCGCGGCTCAAGGAGGCCGAGAAGCTGGGCTTCGCCGCGGCGCTGACCCCGCCCAGGCGCGGGCGGGCCAAGGAGAAAGCGGGGGCATCGCCCGGAATCCAGCCGCGCGAGATCGCGCATCTGCGCAACCTGGTGGGGATGTTCGACAAGGCGCAAGGTGTTGCGCGCAAGCTCGGCGGCGGAGGCCGGCCGTGAACGAATTCGACCTCGGCATCATCGTCTTCGTCGGGCTGTCGGGCCTGTTCGCCTTCGCGCGCGGATTCGTCAAGGAAGTGCTGTCGATCATCGCCTGGTTCGGCGCTTCGCTGGCGGCGCTGTACGCCTTCCCGTATCTGCGCCCGCTCGCGCTGCGCTTCACGCCCTCGCCGGAAGTGGCCGACGCCACCTCGAGCCTGATCGCCTTCGTCCTCGCGCTGGTGATATTGTCCTTCATCACCGCCGCGGTGGCGCGGCGCGTCAAGGAGAGCCCGCTTTCGCCGATCGACCGCACGCTGGGCCTGGTGTTCGGCTTGGCGCGCGGCGCGTTGCTGGCCGTCCTGATCTTCATCGCGCTCAATACCGTGCTGCCCGCCTTGGGCGCGGTGCCGCCGTGGTTTTCCCAGGCCCGCACCCGGCCGTTGCTGATGGAAGGGGCCGACGCGCTGCGAAAACTGGCGCCGCGTTCGATGCATGAGCCGGGCCATGCCGGCGGCATTTCGGTCGAGCAGGAGCTGAACGACGCGCTCAAGGCCTTCAGCACGCCCAAATCCCAGGCCCAGCCCGGGGATGCCGCGCCGGCCTATTCGCCGCAGGACCAGCGCAACATGGACAAGCTGATCCAGCAGAATCAGGGCCATTAATTAACCACCAAGCCCGGCCTCCAAGCTTGGCGCGGGCCTGTCATGCGCCGGATGACGTTGCGCCGCGCTGGCGGAGGACTGGCGCAAGCACCATCTTCCGTGTAGAAGTTCGTCTGTGGGGGCCATTTGAGCGAAGCGCGCGCCATGCTGACCGCCCAGTCCGGGACCGACGATCATTTCCACGACGAATGCGGCGTATTCGGGGTCTACGGCCACCCCGACTCGGCGGCGCTGGTCGCGCTCGGACTCCATGCCCTGCAACATCGCGGACAAGAGGCGGCGGGAATCGTCGCCTATGACGGCGAGCAGTTCCACGCCCATCGCGGCATGGGGCTGGTGGGCGAGAATTTCAGCTCCAAGGACGTGATGGCCAAGCTCAAGGGCGGTTTCGCCATCGGCCATGTGCGTTACGCCACCACCGGCGAAGTGGCGCCCAGGAACATCCAGCCGCTGTTCGCCGATTTCGCCTTCGGCGGCCTCGCCATCTGCCACAACGGCAACCTCACCAACTCGTACCATCTGCGGAACCGCCTGGTGAGCCGCGGCAGCCTGTTCCAATCGACCTCGGACACCGAGGTGATCGTCCATCTCATCGCCACCTCCTTGAAGGACAGCGTCGAGGAGCGCATGGCCGAAGCCCTGCGCCAGGTCGAGGGCGCCTATTCGATCGCGGCGCTGACCCAGCACGGGCTGATCGGCGTGCGCGACCCGCTCGGCGTCAGGCCCCTGGTGTTGGGCAAGCTGGGCGATGCGTGGATTCTGTCCTCGGAGACCTGCGCGCTCGACATCATCGGCGCCGATTTCGTGCGCGACATCGAGCCCGGCGAAATGGTCAGCATCGGCCCCGGCGGGGTGAAGAGCCTCATGCCCTTCGACAAGAGCCGCAAGCGCTTCTGCGTGTTCGAGTACATCTATTTCGCCCGGCCCGACAGCGTGATCGAAGGCGTCAGCGTCTATGAAGCGCGCAAGCGCATCGGCCAGGAACTGGCGCGCGAAAGCCACGTGCCCGCCGACATCGTCATCCCGGTTCCGGATTCCGGCGTGCCCGCCGCCATCGGCTACGCCGAGCAGGTCAAGCTGCCCTTCGAGCTCGGCATCATCCGCAACCATTACGTCGGCCGCACCTTCATCGAGCCGACCGACCAGATCCGCCATTTGGGCGTGAAGCTCAAGCACAACGCCAACCGCGCCAGCATCGAAGGCAAGCGCGTGATCCTGGTCGACGATTCGATCGTGCGCGGCACCACCTCGACCAAGATCCTGGAGATGCTGCGCCAGGCCGGGGCGCGCGAGATTCACATGCGCATCTCCAGCCCGCCCACCACGAATTCCTGCTTCTACGGCATCGCCACGCCGGAGCGCGACGAGCTTTTGGCCTCGCATAAGAGCGTGCACGAGATGGCCAGCTTCATCGGCGCCGACAGCCTGGCCTTCGTTTCCATCGACGGGCTCTATCGCGCCATGGGCAAGCCCAAGCGCGACAGCGCCGCGCCGCAATTCTGCGACGCCTGCTTCACCGGCGATTACCCGATCAAGCTGGTGGATCACGACGCGGGCAAGGTTTCAACCCAGCTTTCGCTGCTCGCCGAGACCGCCTAGTGCCCAGGCTCGACGGCCGGATCGCGCTGGTGACCGGCGCCTCGCGCGGCATCGGCGCCGCCGTGGCCCGGCGTTTGGCGGCCGAAGGCGCGCACGTCATCCTGGTGGCGCGCACCCAGGGCGGACTCGAGGAAGTGGACGACGAAATCCGCCAGGCCGGCGGCAAGGCGACGCTGGCGCCGATGGATTTGCGCGATTTCGACAAGATCGACCAGATGGGCGTGGCGCTCCAGCAGCGCTTCAAGCGGCTCGACGTGCTGGCTTCCTGCGCCGGATATCTGGGGGCGCTGTCGCCGGTGGGCCATGTCGACCCCAAGCTGTGGCAGGAGGTGATGGAGGTGAATCTCACATCCAATTACCGGCTGATCCGATCCCTTGATCCCCTATTGAGACAGTCCGAAAGCGGCCGCGCCATTTTCACGACCTGCGCCCAGGCCCGCGACCTCGCCCCTTATTGGGGCGCCTATGCCGCGAGCAAGGCCGCGCTCGAAGCCCTGGTCAAGGTCTATGCCGGCGAGGTGGTCCAGACCACGCTCAAGGTCAACCTGGCCGATCCCGGGAACGTGCGGACGCTGCTGCGCGCGAATGCCTTTCCGCACGAGGACCGCGCGAAGCTGAAGAAGCCCGACGAGGTGACGGAGATTTACGTCAAGCTCGCCGCCGCCGATTGCCCCCATCACGGCGAGATACTAACCGCCTGATTCCTTCGGCGCGCAGTCGGCCTGAGGGGTTTCTTTAAGCGCAAGTGCCGCCCAAAGGCATTGATGCAGATCAATGGCGTTTAGAACGCTGCCTTTTCACACTTATTCCAGCCACGAACGGTCTTCCCCGCATGTCCGCTTTAGGTCAGAAGCAGACGTATGGCCTCCCTAATACCTAATTACTCCCGCCGCGTCCGAGGATGTCGCGCTTCTTCTGGAGATACTCGTCGCGGTTGACTTCGCCTCGGGCATAGCGTTCTTCGAGAATGTTCAACCCCGAGGAACTCGATTCGACGCGCGGCGGATGGTGGCCGCCATGCGAGGAAGCGCGCACGATCCATACCACGGCCATCACGCCGAGGATCAGGAGAATTATCCAGAAAAACCCGCCGAAGAGCATCATCGGGCCCCAACCGCCGCCGTAGCCCATCATTCCATAAGGTCCATAGCCCCACATGGTTCACTCCGTCTGTTGGATGAAGCCGGTATGCCGGCTGATCGCGTAGCGCTGCACCAGCGCGTCTTTGTCGGTGGTGACGATGTCGGCGGTAATGGTGTCGGCATCCTTCACCGCGACGTTGCCGAGCTTGATGTGCGGGTTGCCTTTCGCCTTCAGCCATTGCTCCATGTTGTTTTTCACCTGATCGACGGTGAGATTGAGGTTGGCCTGCTGCTGCGGCGCTCCCCACCCGCCGGCACAGGGCCCGTAAGAGCCGCCCCAGGCCATCATGCCGGGGCCGTAGCCGCCGCCCGGACCGTAGCCATTCATCATGCCGGGGCCCATCCAGCCGGGGCCGTAACCGCCCATGTGCCCATAGCCGGGGCCGTAGCCGTTTCCGCCATTCGGTCCATAACCCGGTCCGTAACCACCCATCATGCCGGGTCCGTAACCGCCCATCATGCCCGGGCCGTAACCGGCATCCTGAGCGGACGCGGTATAGCTGTAAGCCCCAATTCCGACCGCAAGCGCGGCCGCGACGCCGAGACCGATCATGATATTGCCGGGTTTCATCGAATTTCTCCTTTTGCTCGCAACGGTGACTACCGCCGCTGACCCGCATTAGAGGCGCCGCCTGTCACTCAAGTTTGTCAGTGGAGAGCGATTTTGTGACCAATTGTGTCAGACTGACCATCCGGCAGATATCGTTACAATGTTTTTGCCCAATCAGCCCGGCCCGAACTAAATTTGCCCCATGAACGCCAGCCCGCACATCCTGATCGTCGACGATCATCGCGAGATCCGCGAGCTGGTGTCGCGCGCGCTCGACAAGGAGGGCTTCCGCGTCAGCGCCGCCGGCGACGGCAAGGCGCATGCGCAAGGCGCTGGCCGACGCGCGCATCGACTCGATCCTGCTCGACCTGATGCTGCCCGGCGAGGACGGGCTGTCGCTGTGCCGCGCGCTGCGGGCGAAGTCCGACATTCCGATCATCATGCTCACCGCCAAGGGCGACGAGGTCGATCGCGTCATCGGGCTGGAAATGGGCGCCGACGACTATCTGCCGAAGCCGTTCGGCAGCCGCGAACTGATCGCGCGCATCCGTGCCGTGCTGCGCCGCAATCGCGCGCGCGTGCCGCCGGCCAATCAGGACATACGCCAAGCGCTACCGGTTCGACCGCTGGGCGTTCGACGTCGACCGGCGCGAATTGCAGCGCGACGACGGCGTGGCCGTGCCGCTGAGCACCGGCGAATTCGACCTGCTGCTGGCGCTGGTCGAACATCCGCAACGCATCCTGAGCCGCGACCAGTTGCTCGATCTGGCGCGCGGCCGCGCCGCAACAGTTTCGACCGCAGCATGGACACGCAGGTGAGCCGCCTGCGCAAGAAGATCGAGCACGATCCGGCCGACCCGCGAATCATCAAGACCATCTGGGGCGGCGGCTACATGTTCACCCCAGACGTGAGCCAGGAATGAACCGCGCTTCCTGCCCAAGAGCTGTTCGGCCAGACGCTCCTGATCCTGCTGGTCGGGCTGGTGGTCTCGCATCTGGTCGGCGCCTGGATCTATGCCGGCGCGCGCGAGCAGGCGGTGCGCGCGATCGGCGGCTATGCGGCGGCGCAGCGCATCGCCAACCTGTCCCGCCTGGTCGACGAAGCGCCGGCCGATGGCGCCCGCGCATTGTCGCAGGCGCTGAGCGATCCCACCTTCAGCGTCTCGCTCTCGTCGCCAGCCGCCGGACCAATTGCCGGCCGAGGCGGACGGCGCCGCCAAGGCGATCGAGGATTACTGTGCTGCAGCAGCTTCCCGCCCGGCCCGATCGCAGGTGCGCGCTGCCGTTTTGAGCCGTCGGGTCCGTCCGCCGGCGCGCGTTCGGGCCGCCCTTCGATCACGGACCGTCATCTGGGCCGGCGGGCGGAATGGCTGACATGAGCGGCATGATGCGCGACATGATGGGGCCGAATTTCGGCGGGTGGCGCGGGCCTGCGAGGTGGCGGTCAAGCTGAGCGACGGCCAATGGCTATCCTTCGTCACCGCGCTGCCGCGTGGCGGGCCGGCGGTGTCCTGGCAATTCATCGTCGCCATTGGCGGTGATGGGCGCGTCGTCGTGCTCGGCCTCGGTCTGGGCGGTGCGGCGCGTCACGGCGCCGCTGGGATGCTGGCCGCCGCCGCCGAACGGCTCGGCCGCGACGTCACGGCGCCGCCGATCGCCGAAACCGGCACGAGCGAAATGCAAGGCGCCGCGCGCTCGTTCAACCAGATGCAGGAGCGGATGCGCCGGCTGGTCGAGAGCCGCACCCGGATGCTGGCGGCGCTGTCGCACGATCTGCGCACGCCGCTAACGCTGCTGCGCCTGCGGACCGAGGAGGTCGCCGACGGCGGAGGAGCGCGACAAGATGCTGGCGACGATCGGCGAAATGGACGAGATGATCGGGCAACGCTGGCTTCGCCCGCGACAAGTCCATGCGGAGCCACGCCGGCGCGTCGACCTGGCCGCGCTGCTTGCCAGCGTGGTGGACGACATGGCGGACGCCGGACTGCCGGTAACGATGAAGCCGGCCGAGCCGCTGGTCCACGACTGCCAGCCGGGCGCGTTGAAGCGCGCGATCACCAATCTGCTCGACAACGCGGTGAAGTACGGCAAGCGCGCCCGCGGTGGCTATCACCGCACGGCGAAGACGATCGAGATCACCATCGACGACGACGGGCCGGGCATTCCTGATGCGGAGCTGCCGCGCGTGTTCCAGCCGTTCTACCGGGTCGAGGATTCGCGCAGCCGCGACACCGGCGGGACTGGGCTCGGGCTGGCGATCGCGCTGTCGATCGTCCAGGCGCATGGCGGCGAACTCACGCTCGCCAACCGGCCGGGCGGCGGTCTGCGAGCCCGCATCACACTGCCGATCTAAGAAAGACTATCCAGGCGTTAGAGAGCCGAATGCCGGGAGCGGCCGCGCCATTTTCACCACCTGCGCCCAGGCCCGGGGATTCACCCCTTATTGGGGCGCCTATGCCGCGAGCAAGGCCGCGCTCGAAACCCTGGTCAAGATCTACGCCGGCGAGGTGGTCCAGACCACGCTCAAGGTCAATTTGGCCGATCCCGGGGCCGTGCGGACGCTGCTGCGCGCGACCGCGTTTCCGCACGAGGATCGCGCGAAGCTGAAGAAGCCCGACGAGGTGACGGAGATTTACGTCAAGCTCGCCGCCGCCGATTGCCCGTTTCACGGCGAGGTGGTGGGCGCCTAGCTTGAAATTCCCTTGGCTTCCGTCTCAGTCGTGCGTATCGCAAACCGACCGGGCGATTTCGCAAAATGCGCGGCGGTCGGCTCCCGCCGTCGCCCGGCAGTTCGCCATGGCGTGCGTCTCGGCGGCCGTCTTATCCGGTTCGATCGACCAGCCTTCGCCGGGCGTTCCGGGTTTGGGGTCATAGGCGATCGCGATGCATTTTCGCGTGAAAGTTTCGACAATCTGACAGGCCGCCCTCCCCGCGGGATTCGTGTCGGTATTCTTGCGGCAAGCATCGAGCACTTGGTCGCCGGCCGACTTTTCGGATGGCGCGTTGACGATGCTGTTCACCGCTATGCCGTCCCTGACTATGTTTCCCGTCGTGCCGACCGCAAGCGCGCCCGCGGCGGAACTTGGATTGGGCCCCATGAGCGACAAAACCAACGCCAGCGCGATCGAAACCGATCCAATCTTATTCATGTCCTTCTTCCCCCCCCCAATCAGGGGCAAAGCATACCACCCGGCGCGACGGCATGACCGCTAAATGCCGGGTTTACCTTCTATAAGGGACAGCTTCTGGCCGCCGATTGCCCGTTTCACGGCGAGGTCGTGAGCGCCTGGAGCCCCGCTAGGCGGCGGTGAGCTTGCCGGCGGGGCTTTCCGCGCCCACCACGCGATGCGGCGGGAAGGTGAGCCGGACCGCCGTGCCATGGCCGCGCGCGCTCAGGATTTCGAGCGTACCCTGATGCATCTCGACCAGCTTCTTCGCCAGCGGCAGGCCCAGCCCGGTGCCGCCGCCCTTGCGGTTGAACGCGTTGTCCACCTGGCCGAACGGCTCGAACACGATCGGCAAATCCTCCTCGGAGATGCCGACGCCGGTGTCCTTGACCTCGATCACCAGCTGCTCGCGCTCGAGCCACGACTTGACCGTGATCGTGCCGCCGGCCGGGGTGAAGCGGACGCTGTTGCTGAGGAGATTGAGGAGAATCTGGCGCAATCGGCGCTCGTCGCCACGGATGGCGCGGATTTCCGGCGACACCGTCTGGTACAGCATCACGCCCTGGATTTCGGCGCGGTGCCGCATCATGCGCAGGCAGGATTCCACCAGATCGGCCACGTTCAGCAGATCGTCGTCGAGCGCGAGCCGCCCGGCGCCGATCTTGGTGAGATCGAGGATGTCGTTGACGAGCTCGAGCAGGTACTTGCCGCTGTTGTGCAGGTCGACCGCGTATTCGAGGTATTTCCTGTTGCCGATCGGGCCCATCACCTCGCGGCAGATGATCTCGGAAAAGCCGATGACCGCGTTCAAGGGCGTGCGCAGCTCGTGGCTCATGTTGGCGAGGAAATCGGATTTGACGCGCAGGCCCTCCTGGGCCAGGCGATTGGCGTCGGCCAGCTCGGCGACCAGGCGTTCCTTCTCCTGCTTGGCCTTGAGCGTTTGCAGCAGGGTCCCGAAGGAACGCCGCGCCATCAGGCTGAGATTGACGACGAAGGCCAAATAGAGGAATCCCAGCGCGAGATGCGGCACGTCGCCCGCCGCCATGGTCAAGACGATGAGCGGCAACACCACCGGCCAGACGAAGGCGTCCACCACCGGCACATGCGCGGTGTAGCCCGAGGCCATGCCGCCGGCGAGACCGGCGATGATGATGGGGACGAAAATGTCGCTCGGGACGCTGGACAGGAGCGTCACCGTCATGGCGAGGCTGCCCCATTGGCAGCCGGTGGCGGCGGCGAAATAGGTGAAGCGGCGGATCCACGCATCGGGATCGAAGCCCGGCTCGGCGCGGTGCTTGTGATAAAGCCGCCACAGCACGATGCGGATGACGCAGATGCCGGCGATCGACACGCCCCAGCCGAGGAAGATCGGCGTATCGAAGACGAGCGAAAGCAGGCCGACCGCGGCCAGGGTGACGAACAGATTGGTCGTGACCGGCCAGGGCGAGGCGTAAAGCAGATCGGCCAATTCGGCGCGGATTTGGAAATCGCCGGAGCGCGGCCCGTTCGGATCGGTGTCCGCGACGGCGGGCGGTTCGGTTGGCCGCGCGGCGGAGACGGGCGGTACGGGCTGCATCGGAGGAGTTTATTGGGAAATCCGCTAACGATTTCCTATAGATGGCAAATAGTTGGCTAAAATGCGCGAAGAACCCGGCGCGCCCAGGACGGCGCAACGCCGTTCAAACGCGGCGGGTTTTGCTTAAATTCCGTTTACCGCGCGCGCCGGCCAAGGCCGGCCAAATCTTTTCACCGGCCGTTCGCCGCTTGGAGACCGAGCGCCGCCCGCAGCTCGGCCTTCGAGCGCGCGAAGTCGGCCATGAAGCGGGGATCGCGCGGCCGCGACTCCGGCCGCGGCGGCGCTATTCCCAATCCATCGGCAGGCCGACATAGTTCTCGGCCAGCGTCAAGGCGGCGGCGCGCGAGGAGGTGACGTAGTCGAGTTCCGCCAACTGGCGGCGCCGGTCGAATGCGTTGTCGCTGCCGTAGAGATGCGTCAGATGCGTCATCCACCAGGAGAAGCGTTGCACCTTCCAGACGCGGCGCAGGCAGGTGCGCGAATAATTCTCGAGCAGATCGGCGCGGCCGGATTTGTAGAACGCGGCCAGCGCCCGCGCCAGCACGCGCACGTCGGCGATCGCCAGATTCATGCCCTTGGCGCCGGTCGGCGGCACGATATGCGCCGAATCGCCGGCCAGGAACATCCGCCCGTATTGCATCGGCTCGACCACGAAACTGCGCATGTCGGTGATGCCCTTCTGCACGATCGGGCCCTCGGGCAGATGCCAGCCCTCGCCGCCCGCCGTCCGCGCCCTGAGCTCCTCCCAGATGCGGTCGTCCGGCCAGTTGGCGATGTCGTCGCGAAACGGACATTGCAGATAAAGCCGGCTCAACTCGGGCGTCCGCATGGTGAGCAGCGCGAAGCCGCGCTCGTGATGGGTATAGACCAGCTCCTCTTTCGCCTGCGGCGCCTCGGCGAGGATGCCGAGCCAGGCGAAGGGATAATCGCGGTCGAAGAGTTGCAGCTCGCCGGCCGGAACGCCCGGCCGGCAGATGCCGTGGAAGCCGTCGCAGCCGGCGATATAGTCGCATTCGATCTCTTGCGGCTTGCCGCCCTGGGTGAAACGGATTTTGGGACGCGCGCCCTTCAGCTCCGAGACCGCGACGTCGCCCACCTCGAAATAGAGCGGCAAGCCGGCTTCAAGCCGCGCGGCCACCAGATCCTTGATGACTTCCTGCTGGGCGTAGATCATCACGCCCTTGCCGACGAGCTCCTCGAAATCGATGCGATGGAGTTTCCCGTTGAATTTGAGATAGATCCCCTTGTGATACAGGCGCTCTTTCTGGAGCCGGGCGCCGACGCCGGTTTCGATCAGCAGATCGGCGCTGCCTTGCTCCAACAGCCCGGCGCGCAGCCGGTGCTCGATGTAATGGCGGCTTTTGTTCTCGATCACGACGGCGTCGATCCCCTCGAGATGGAGGAGATGCGCCAGCACCAGCCCGGCGGGGCCGGCCCCGATGATGCCAATCTGCGTACGCATGCGACGAGACGCTCCGGCTGCCGTGGACACAATGCGCCTGGAAGGGCGACGGTAGCGCAGCCACCGACTCGAGCGCGAGCGCGAATACGGCCCTAGCCCGCCGAGTGGAAAATTGCCGGGTGCGAAGGAGATGCGCTGTTGCGCCTGCTTCATGCGGTCGGTCGGGCCGACGGCGATGCCCCAATAATCGTTGCGGCCGGGCGGCCAGGCCCATTCCTCCGGCCCGCGCGCCTTGTAGTGCTTGCCCACCTTCTCGACCTCGGCGGTGTATTCGATCACCACCTCGTCGGGGCCGACGAAATAGGCGAAGACGTTGTTGCCCGGCCCGTGCCGCCCGATGCCCCATTCGATCGAGAAGCCGCTGTCGCGCATGCGCCCGGCGCCGCGCATCACCGAATCGATGTCGGTCATCTCGAAGGCGAGATGGTTCAAGGTGGGCGCGGTGGAACGCGCGAAGGCGAGCACGTGATGCTGCTCGTTGCAGCACAGGAAGGTCATGACCCGGGTGCGGTCGATGATGCGGAAGCCGAGATGATCGGCGTAGAAGGCGCTGATCGCGTCCACGTCGGGCGAGTTCAGCACCACATGGGTGAGCTTCGCGGGGCGGTCGGGACGCTGGCATGCGTCGGCGTGGCGCTTGTCGCCGGTCAGGATGCGGATGGTGCGCCCCTCGGGATCCTTGAAGGCGAAGCCGTAGCCGCCGCCGGGCTCGGTGATGTCGGCGGGCTTCTCGATCTCGCCGACGCCGGCTTTCTTCAGACCGGCCTGGAGCGCGTTGACCGCCGCCTTGTCGGGCGCGGTCAGATCGATGCGCAGCATCTCGGCGCGCGGCCTGGCGTGCAGCGCCAGCACATGGTGATAGGCGCCGGTGCCGCGCAGATAGACCGAGCCCGGATGCTCGGCCACCGGCGCGAGGCGCCACACATCGGTGAAGAAGCGGGTGCGCGATTTGAGATCGGTGACGCCGAGATCGACGCCGCGCAACCCGTCGACCGCCGCGCCCGCCGGCCGGAGCGCGGCTTTGGGCTTTGATTTCACGAGCACTTTCGTCATCGAAGCGAAAAATCTCCCCGCGCTCCCGGCCCGGCATGGCGGGCGGCATCGCGCGCGCGACAAAATCGCATAACGGCATCCGGAATGTCGAGCGGGCGCTGCGCCGCTGGCCAAAAAATCGGCAGATTCAGGGTTTAGCCCGGGGTTTTGGGCGCGAATTCCGGTCTATTTCGCATCCGCGAAAGGATTTTTGCCCTTGCGCAGCATCATGCGGATCGGCACCCCCGGCAGATCGAAGCGCTGGCGCAGAAGATTGACCAGATAACGCCGCCAGCTTTCCGGCAGCTCGCCCGGCTTGGAGGCGAACAGCGCGAAGGTGGGCGGCCTTATATTGACCTGGGTCATGTAGCGCAGCTTCAGGCGGCGGCCCGCCACCAGCGGCGGCGGGTTGCGGTCCTGCACATGGACCAGGAAACGGTTGAGCGTGGGCGTCGGCACGCGGCGGTTCCAGGCGGCGTTGGCCGCGATGGCCGCCGGAATGAGCTTGTCGAGCCCGGCGCCGGTCGCCGCCGACAGCGTCAGCGGCTTCAGCCCCGCGAGCTGCGGCAGGGATTCCGCCAAACGCTCGGTGATTTTTTCCAGCGTCTCCTTGCGCTTCTCGACCAGGTCCCATTTGTTGACCGCCAGCACCAAGGCGCGTCCCTCCTCCGACACCAAACGCGCGATCGCCAAATCCTGGCGCTCCAGCCCCTGGGTCGCATCGATCACCAGCACCGCGACCTCGGCGAAGCGGATGGCGTGGAGCGTGTCGCCGGTGGAAAGTTTTTCCGTCTTTACCTGGATGCGGGCCTTGCGGCGCAAGCCGGCGGTGTCGACCAGCCGCAGCCTGCGGCCGCGCCAGCTCCAATCGACCGAAATCGCGTCGCGGGTGATGCCCGGCTCGGGCCCGGTCAAGAGCCGCTCCGCGCCCAACAACCGGTTGATCAAGGTGGATTTGCCGACATTGGGCCGCCCGACCACGGTGAGCGACAAGGGCTTGGCCGAATCCTCCGCCGGCGGCGCCGGTTCGGCGGGCTTTTCCTCCGGCTTTCCGGCATAGGGCAAAAGCGCCTCGTAAAGCTCGGCCAGGCCCTCGCCATGCTCGGCGGAGATGGCGACCGGCTCGCCCAGCCCCAGCCCATAGGCCTCGGCGATGCCGCTTTCGGTGCCGCGTCCCTCGGTCTTGTTGGCCACCAGCACCACCGGCTTCTTGAGGCGGCGGAGCCATTGGGCGAGATCGCGGTCGAGCGAAGTCACGCCTTCGCGCGCATCGACCAGGAACAGCGCCACATCCGCCTCTTCCACCGCCTGTTCGGTCTGGGCGCGCATGCGCGAGGCCAAATCGCGGGCCTTGGCACGCTCGAAACCGGCGGTGTCGGTGACGCGAAATTCGAGATCGGCGATCCGCGCGGCGGCTTCGCGGCGGTCGCGGGTCAGGCCCGGCTCGCTCGCGACCAGCGCGGTTTTGCGCCCGGCGAGACGGTTGAACAGGGTCGATTTGCCGACATTGGGCCGGCCGATGATCGCGACCTTGAGCGCCATGAAGCCGCCATATCCCTTTACCGCAGCGCGATCAGATCGGCGTCGTCGGTCAGGACAAAGAGCGTCTTGCCCGCCACCACCGGCGAGATGAAGACGCTGTCCGGGAAATCGGCGTAACCGAGCGCCTCGCCGGTATAGGGCGAGACCGAAAAGGCCTCGCCGTCCGAAGAGACGACGATGAGACGGTTGCCGGCCAGCACCGGGCCGGTCCATTCCACCGGATCCTTTTTGGACTCCTCGTCCTCGTAGCGCGGCAAGGCCCTGACCCAGCGGACGCGGCCGTCCTCGCGCGTCAGGCAGATCAGATCGCCGACATCCGACAGCACATAGACGTAATCGCCCGCGACCCACGGCATGTGGACGCCGCCGATATCCTGTTCCCACACGCGGTCGCCGGTGCGCAAGTCGATCGACACTAGCAATCCGGCGTGGCTTACCGCGAAGACGCGGCCGCGGTCGATCACCGGCTGGCCGCGGATGTCGGCGAGCGACGACAAGGCGCCCAGCGGCCGCGACGTCGCCAGATTGTCGGACCAGACCGGCTGGCCGTTCTCGGTCCGGAGCGCGAAAATCTCGCCCGAGGAATAAGGCACCACCACGATGTCGCCTTCGACCGCCGGGCTGGCCGAGCCCAAGAGGCCGGTCGGCTCCGGAATGCCGTTATGCGTCCACAGCCGGTGGCCGTCGTCCGTGGCCAGCACGTCGAGTTCGTTGTCCACGGTGACGGCGTATAACCGGCCGTCGGCGACGGTGGGCGAGCCGTGCGACGGGCCCGAAAGCGGCTGGCGCCAGATCACCTTGCCGTCGGCGGCGTTGAGCGCGAGCGCCTCGGCGTAGCCGGTGGCGATATAGAGCTTGCCGTCGGCGTAGGCGATGCCGCCGCCGAACCCGCCGATGTCCGCGCCCTTGGGCGAGGTGTCGAAGCGCCAGAGGCGGTCGCCGCTCTTGGCGTCGTAGGCCGAGACCTCGGTCTCTCCATCCATGGCGAAGACGCGGCCGTCGGCGACCACGGGCTGGGCCAAGACCCGGCTGTAACGCGCGGCGCCCTCGCCGATGTCGTTCCGCCAGGCGCGGTGGATCTTGTCGCCGAGATCGAGATGATACATGGCGTGATTGGGATAGCCCCCCGCGTCGGGCCAGGCGGGATTGTCGAAAGGCGCCGGCAGCAGGATCGGCTCGCCCGCGAGTTTCGGATCGGGCACCAGCCGCTTGTCGAGTTCGAGCACCGAGAGGCGCTTGCCCGTGATCGGCTCCTTCTTGTCGCTGTCGCAGCCGGCCAGCAAAAAAGCCGCCGCCAGCGCCAGGCACGCAAGCGCGCGGTTGGTTTTGGCGAGGGTCATGGAGCGAGCGCCGCCAGCATCTGAGTCGCCCGCGAACGCGCCCCGGCGGGCGCGGTTTGATCGCCGGCCAGGGTCTGGAAGGTTTGGCGCGCGGCAGCCTTATCGCCGGATTTCAGCTGGGCGAGCGCGGTGAATTCGAGCGCCATCGCATGCCACGGATTGGCGCCGTCGGTCAGCGGCTTCAGCCGCTCGACCAGCGCCTTGGGATCGCCCTGGTCGAGCGCGGCGCGGGCATAGAGCAGCGTCGCCGCGTCGCGGTATTGGGGATCGAGCGAGGTATCGTTCGAAATCTGGTCGTAGAGCGCGAGCGCGCCCGCGGCGTCGCCGCCGCGCGCCTTCAAGGCGGCCTCTTCGAGCTTCGCCAGCACGGCATGGCCGCCGCCCGCGCCGTTGGCCAGATCGGTGAAGGCGGCGATCGCCTCCTGGTTTTTGCCGTCGCGCACGAGATCGAGCGCCGCGGCGAAGCGCGCGCCCTCGGCCTGGCGCTGGCTTTGCTGGTATTGGGTCCAGCCGGTATAGCCCGATATGCCGACCAGAATGGCCACCACCAGCAGGACAAGGTGCACGCGGTAACGCGCCCACAGCTTGGCGTATTTGTCGCGCCTGAGATCTTCTTCGATTTCCTGAAAGATATCGCTCAAACCACGCCTCGAAGCGGCAAAAACCGGCAGTTGCGAACGCGGCGGTACCATAGCCCCTCCCCCGCCATCCTGCAATTCCGGGCGGGGTTTGGGCGCTGGACCTGACAAGGAAAATAGGGAAGACTCGGGCCATGGCGACGGTTTCCCGCCTCACCGATCACCGCCGGCGCGCGCGCATTTTCTTCAGCCGCCGCGAGCTCGACCAGTTGTTGCAGCTCTATAGCCGCCAGGTGGCGCGCGGCGAATGGCGCGATTACGCCATCGACCAGAGCGAGGGCCTGGCCGCCTTCTCGGTGTTCCGCCACAGCCTCGACACGCCGCTTTACACCATCGTCAAGACCGCGCCCGGAGCCGCGCAAGGCCATGGGGAATACGCGCTTTTGCACCGGCGCGCCCGGCTCGCCAGCGGCCAGGCGCTCCACGAGGTGCTGGCGTTCCTGCAACGCAACCTCGGCGGGCCGCGCGCGCTGGGCGCCTGGCCGGCGACGTCGTGATCCAACGCCGCGTTCTTGCCGCCTGCGCCGCGATGTCGTTCTTGGCCTTGAGCCTCGCGCTCGCCGCGTGCGGGCCCACCTGCGGGTCCGCGCCCGAGCGGCAATGGCCGATCTGGACCGGCGGCGGCGCTTACGACGACCCATCCATGTATCGCGGCGGCGGCCGGTAGCGTCCGCCGCGTTTGCCTCCCGCCCCGCTTAGGGCTTCCAGGCCTACATGGTGGAGGCGCTGTCGCCGCGATACATGGCGGGATCGTCGTAAGGGCTGTCGAATTGGACCGGCACGCCTTGGTACCAGATGGTGTAACGGGTGTTCGGATTCGGAGGCTGGCAGCCGAACAGTCCGAGCGTCATCGCCAGACAGGCCGAAATCAGAATGAGTTTTCGCATGGTCCGCTCCCCCGGGTTGAAGGGGCAGTGTAAATCTCTTGCGCCGTCACGGGCAGTCACATTTACAAGATCGCCGAAACGAGAAGCCGCGCGCCCGGCTCAGGGCTTCCAGGCCTTGGCCTGCGCCTGGACCGCGGCCTGATCGAAGGCGTTGGCGCCCGGGATCAGATCGTTGGTGACGATGTCGGTGGCCTTCACCGGCTCCTTGAACACGCCGTATTTCAGCAGGAAGTCGAGATAGGCCTGGTAATTCGCCATCGAGCTTTCGCCCCAGCGCTTGACCCCGGCCTTGTCGAGCTTCCAGTTCGCGATCCGCGCCTGGAGCGTCTTGATGTCGTCGGAAAGCGCGGTCGCCTCGTCCTTGCCGGTGGCCTTGGTATAGGGAAACTCCGCCCAGTTGATCCGCACCGCGGCCTCGGGATTGGCGATCGCGAACACCGTGCCCATGGCGTAGCCCTTGGCCAGAGCCTGCGCCTCGGCGCGGTGCTTGGCGAGGTAATCGCTGAGCGCGATGAAGCCGTTCGAGGGGAAACGGTCGAATTGCGGATTGGGAATTTTCCGCAACGGCACGCCCGCGTTCTCGATCAGCGCGTATTGCGTGTCGTAGAGATAAAGCGCCTGGACCTCGCCGCTCTTCGCGAGCGCCGCCGCCTGCGCCGCCTCGCCGATGGCGATGATGGAAACGCTATCGGTGAAGCCCAGATCGGCGGCCACCGCCTTGGCCACCAGCGCCCCGCCCGAGGCCATCGAGGCGACGCCGATCTTCCTGCCCTTCAGATCCTTGAGCGTCTTGACCGGAGAATTCGACCGGCACTTCGAGGTCGTAAATATTGCCCTGATAGGCGGTGTAGAACACCTTGGTGTCGATGCCTTGCGGGCGGAACGCGCCCACCGGCTCGACCGAGGGCAGGCTGTAGGGAATCTCGCCGGTGCCGACATATTTGACGCAGTCGCTCGAACCGGCGAGCGCCACCAGCTCGACCTTGAAATCGCCGAACCAGCCGTATTTGTTGGCGATGGCGAAAGGCGCCGCCGCCGAGGTGACGGTCTTGGCGCAGAACCCGACCCGCACGGTATTGTCGGCCTGCGCTTGCCCCGCCCAGAAAGCGGCCAGCGCCGCCAGGCCGAAACCGATCCAATTTTTCATAGCCTTCCCCTCCCTGCCGGGTTTTCCGGCGTTCCCTTCACCGACGGGTCCCAGAACAGCACCCGGCGGCGCACCAGCAGAATAGCCTGATTGAGGATCAGCCCCAACACCGCCAGGATCAGCAGCACCGAGAACACCCCGGCGATGTCGGCGGAGAAATTGAGGCTCTGGATCAGCACGCCCAGGCCGCTTTGCGCGCCGACGAATTCGGCGACGATGGCGCCGATCAGCGAAAAGATCATCGCCACCTCGAGCCCCGCCATGATGAAGGGCAGCGCGCCCGGCAGACGCAGCATCCAGAAGATCTGGGTCTCGCTGGCGTCGAGCGAGCGCATCAGATTGACGCGGTCCTCGTCGGCCGAGCGCAGGCCCAGGATGGTGTTCACCATCAGCGGGAAGAAGGCGATCAGCGCCGCGTTCATCACCTTGGACGAGAGGCCGAGCCCGAACCAGACCACGATCAGCGGCGCCAGCGCCACCTTGGGCAGGGCCTGGAACATGACGATGAAGGGATAGAGGTAGTATTCGAAGCGCCGCGACAGCGCCACCATGGTGCCGAGCAGGAAGGCGAGCGCGGTGCCGAGCGCGAAGCCGAGCAGCGTTTCCAGCAGCGTGATCCACAGATTGTCGATATAGACCATGCTGGCGACGCCGCGATAGAACGCCATCGCCACCAGCGACGGCGCCGGCAGGATATAGCGGGGAACCTGGAAGAACCGCACGAACGCTTCCCACGCCGCGAGGCCGGCGCACAGCAGCAGGGTGCGGAGATAGGGGTTGCCTTTCACAGCTCGGGCCCCGCGAGGTTGGCGGCGGTGAAATGGCCGCGGATGCGGCGGGTATAGACGCCGAAGCCGGCCGTGCCCATGAGATCGAGCCCGCGCGGCCGCGGGAGATCGACCGTCACCGTTTCCGCGATGCGCCCGGGCCGCGGCGTCATCACCAGCACGCGGTCGGCCAGGAACACGGCCTCGGCGATCGAATGGGTGATGAACACCACGGTCTTGCGGCGCTCGAGCCAGATGCGTTGCAGCTCGAGATTCATCTGCTCGCGCGACATGGCGTCGAGCGCGCCGAAAGGCTCGTCCATCAGCAGCATGGCGGGATCGTGGATGAGCGCGCGCACGATCGCCACGCGCTGCTGCATGCCCCCCGACAACTCCCAGGGATAGCGGTTGGCGAAGCCCTCGAGCCCGACCAGATTCAGCAAATCGTGGGCGAGTTGTTCATGCCGGACGCGATCCAGACGCTGCACGTCCACCGGCAACAGCACGTTGTCGATCACGCTGCGCCAGGGGAACAGCACCGGCGCCTGGAAGACGACGCCGATGTCGCGCCTTGGGCCGGTGATGGGCGTGCCGCGGAGATAGGCGCTGCCCGAGGAAGCCGGGATCAGCCCGGCCAATATCTTCAACAAAGTCGACTTGCCGCAGCCCGAAGGCCCGACCACGGCGAGGAATTCGCCCTCGTCCATGGCGAAATCGATCTCCTGCAACGCCGGCACCGGCGAGGCGCGCGTCGCATAGGTCTTGCTCAATTGCCTGACGGCAATGACCTTGCCCGGATCATCCGGCGGCACCGCGTTTCCCTCCCGCGCCGCTTTCATGCCTTGTCGGCCGGCTTGCGGCTTCAGGCGAAGCTATATCGCGGCGCCCGCCCTGGCAATCACCCCACCCGGCGCGGCCCCAATGCCGCTATACGGCAAAGGGCGCATGCCCTAAGCTAAAAATCCGTTCAGATCGCGCGGCGGAACGAAATGCGACCGGATAGAAAATCATTCCTTTTCCTCCTTCCGCTCCTGTCCTTGGCCGTCATCGTGACGGCCGCGCCGGCCAACGCCCAACGCACCGCGGACCCGGCCAGCATCTGGACCTTGCAGGATGAAAATTCCTCGATCGCGACCGGCTCGGGACTGAAGGACAAATATTACGTCAACGGCTTGCGCCTCAACTTCACCTCGCCGACCGACACGCTGCCGGCCTCGTTCTCGAATTTCGACGATTGGATATGGGGTCCGGGGCGGTCGCGGTATTCCTTCGAGCTTTCCCAGTCGATCTACACGCCGGCGAACGTCCTGGTCGCGCCGCCCAATCCCAGGGATCGGCCCTATGCCGGCGTCCTGACCGTGACGAGCTCGCTGTTGCACGACAGCGGCGCCTCGCGCAGCATTCTCGGTATCCAGGCCGGATTGGTCGGGCCGGACGCGCTGGCCAAGCAGGTGCAAAACGGTTTTCACAGCATGGTCGGATACGGCGCCAGCGCGGGCTGGAACTACCAGATTCACGACGAGCCGGTGGCGGACCTGCTGGTGGAGAAGATCTGGCGCGTGCCGCTGGCGCGGATCGGCGGCGTGGAAATGGACGCGCTGCCCGAGGCCGCGGGCGGCGCCGGCAATCTGCGGGACTACGGGCTGGCCGGATCGGTCTTCCGCGTCGGCCAAGGGCTCGATTCGGATTACGGCGTGGCGCGCGTCAATCCGGGCCTGAGCGGCGGCGACGTGTTCATGCCTTCGCGCGACATCGCCTGGTACGCCTTCGCCGGCGCGGACGGCCAGGCCGTGGCGCATGACATCACCATCGACGGCAACACCTTCCGGACCAGCGCCAAAGCCACAAGGGTGCCCTTTGTCGGGGAGATGGAAATCGGCTTCGCGGTCATTTTCGGGCGCGCGCGGCTCTCCTACACCCAGGTCATCCAAACCGAGGAAGTGAAAGGCCAGCAAGGCGGCCTCCATCAATTCGGGTCGCTGGCGCTTTCATTGCGGTACTGAACGCCGGCCGGATATATAAGGCATTCCCGATATTGCTTCTTGCGTTGCGGCAAAGCCCCGCCATTATAGGCCGCCAAATGCCGCCCCCGCCGCCGCGCCACCCCCCGACTATCGGCCATCCGGACCCCACCCGCCAAAGGCCGGGGCGCCTCGACCGCTCGCCCGGCGGGGCCTGATCCGATGATGGCGGATTTCATCGCCCGCGTCGTCGAAGCGAGCCGCAGCCACGCGGCCTTGCTGGTCGCCGTGATTCTGGCCTTGACCGTGGGGGGCGGAATCTATTCCGCGCGCAACATCACCATCGACACCGATCTCAACAAGCTGATCTCGCAGGACCTGCCCTGGCGGCAGCAAGAGGCGGCGATGGACAAGGCGTTTCCGCAGAACGTCGACCTGCTGGTCGCGGTGGTCGACGGCAAAACGCCCGACTTGGCCGAGGACGCGGCGGCGGCGCTCGCCGCCAAGCTCAAGAGCCAGGACACGCTGTTCCGCAACGTGCGCGTTCCCGACGGCATCATGTTTTTCCGCCAGAACGGGATGCTGTTCCTGCCGAAAAACGAGGTCCAGGACTTCGCCGACCAGATCATCAAGGCGCAGCCCTTCCTCGGCACGCTGGCCGCCGATCCGAGCCTGCGCGGCGTGTTCAGCGCGATAGGATTGTTGGCCTTGGGCGTCGGCCACGGCGACATCGATGCCCGCGACATCGCCCCGGCCTTGAACGGCGTGGCCAGGGCGGTCGAATTCTCGCTGGCCGGAGGCTATGAGCCGCTGTCCTGGCAGGGATTGCTGTCCGGGCGGAACCCCGACCCGCGCGATCTGCGCCACGTCGTGCTGGCGCAGGCGACGCTCAGCTACGACGCGCTGTCGCCCGGAGAAGGCGCCGCCGACCAGATCCGCAAGGACGCCACCGAGCTGGGCCTGACGCCCGACCGCGGGATGAACGTGCGCATCACCGGGCAGGTCGCGCTCGACGACGATCAGCTGGCCACGCTGTCCGAGGGCGCGGCGTTTTCCACCTTGCTCGCCGGCGGGTTGCTGTGCCTGTGGCTGTTCCTGGCGCTGAGTTCGACCCGGATATTCCTCGCCATCATCGTCACGCTGGCGGTGGGATTGATCGCCTGCACCACCTTCGCGGTGGGCGTGGTCGGTGCGCTCAATCCGATCTCGATCGCCTTCGCTGTGCTGTTCGTCGGCATCGCCGTCGATTTCGGGATTCAATTCAGCGTCCGGTACCGGGACGAACGCTATCGCTCCGGCGATTTGGGCGAGGCGTTGCGGCGCACCGCCAGCGGCATCGGCCGGCCGATCGCGGTGGCGGCGATCGCGACGGCGGCCGGGTTCTTCTCCTTCGTGCCGACCGCCTATACCGGCGTCTCCGATCTGGGCCTGATCGCGGGGGTCGGCATGCTGATCGGGCTGGTGCTGAACCTGACGCTGCTGCCGGCTCTGATCGCGCTGATGCGGCCCAGGGGCGAGTTGCGCGCCGTGGGTTTCGCCTGGGCGGCGCCGATCGACCGTTTTCTCATCACCTATCGCTCGCCGGTGATCCTGCTCGCGGTGTTGATCGCGCTGGGCTCGGCGGCGACGCTGCCGAGGCTGCGTTTCGATTTCAATCCGCTCAATCTCCAGAACCAGAAATCGGAATCGGTCGCGGCGCTGTTCGACCTCATGACCGATCCGATGAGCACGCCCTATACCATCGAGATTCTGACGCCGTCGCCCGCGGCCGCGGCGGAGCTTGCCGACAAGCTCGGCGCTTTGCCCGAGGTGGATCAGGCCCTCACCATTTCGAGCTTCGTGCCCGAGGATCAGGATGCGAAGCTCGCCATCCTGGCGGACGTCAAGACCCTGCTCGGCCCTTCGCTGTCGCCGCCCGCGGTCTTGCCGCCGCCGACGGATTCCGATCTCATGGCCGCCATATCGAAATGCGCCGCGCAGATGAAGGACATAGCCGGCAAGGATCCGGCGGCGGCGCGGCTGCAAAGGGCGCTCGAAGCCGCGCTGGCCAAGGGCCCGGAGGTGCTGCCGGCGCTTAAGGCCAATCTGTCGGACGGGGTCCCGCGCCGGCTCGAGGACATGCGGCTCGTCTTGAGCGCCAAGAAGGTTTCGCTCGACACCATTCCGGACGACCTCAAGCGGGACTGGGTGACGCAAGACGGCCGCGCGCTGGTCCAGGTCTTCCCCAAGGGCGACGCCCGCCAGAATTCCGTGCTGCGCAAATTCGTCCAATCGGTGCGCGAGATCGCGCCCGACGCCACCGGCATGCCCGTGACCATCCAGGAATCGGCCAAGACCGTGATCGGCGCCTTCGTGACCGCCGGCACCATCGCCGTGGTGGCGATCGCGCTGTTGCTGCTGGCGGTGTTGCGAAGGGTCGAGGACGTGGCGCTGGTGTTGGGACCGCTGCTGCTCGCCTGTCTCATGACGCTGGCGACCAGCGTGCTGCTCGACATGCCGATCAACTACGCCAACATCATCGCCTTGCCCCTGCTGTTGGGCGTGGGCGTGTCCTTCGACGTCTATTTCGTGATGCGCTGGCGCGCCGGAACCAGCGACCTGCTGCAATCGAGCACGGCGCGGGCGATCCTGTTCAGCGCGCTCACCACCGGCACCGCCTTCGGCAGCCTGGCGCTGTCGAACCATCCCGGCACTTCCGAGATGGGCAAGCTCTTGACCATCGCGCTGATCTACACGCTGTTCTGCACCTTCGTCATCCTGCCGGCGCTGCTGGGCTCGCTCAAGCGCGATTGAGCCGGACGCGGACGCGGCGGCCGCGTCAGAACCGCATTGCGGCGCCGACCCTCAGCCCGTAGGATTGGAAATTGGACATGAACTGCAACGTATTGGCCTCGGCGGTCAGGGTGAGGTCGCGCCCGACGGCGATGTTGGCGCCGCAGCCGAACTCGGCGCCGAAATCGCCCACGGTGGCGGTGGCGCCGTTGGTGTTGATGACCGGTGCGCCACTCTTGATGCTGTCGTAGAGCAGCCGCACCTTGGCGAACGGCGTGACGACGCCCCAACTCTCCGGCAGGCGATAGCCGGCGCTCACCCGCAACGAGTTCGTGCCGTCGTAAACCACGTTCTTCGGAACGAAGTTGCCGTTCAATTCCGTGTAACTGCCCTGGGTCTCGGTGACGTAGCTGAAGGAGGTGCTCGCGTGCAAATCCCAATCGTCGATCCGGGTTCGGGCGTGGAAACTGAGCTTGCCGAACCAGCGGTCGCCGTATGTGCTGCCGCTGACGCCGCCGTGGCTTTCGTCGTATTCAATTCCGGCATAGCCGAGCTGGCCGCTGACGCCGAAATGCCGGTCGATGATGTAGGTCGCGTAGGGCGCGACGGTGCCGCCACTCCCGGTGTAGGTGCCCTGATTGTATTCGGTGTCCAGATCGGCGCGCTTGTAGCCCACCGCCAGGCCGGCGATGAGATTCGGCAACACCAGCCGGTCCACGCCGAACAGCGCGTCGGTGAGCGGACCCCTGAAATTGGCGCCGGCCTGGCCGTCGCTCACCCAGTTGGTGGTGACGGAGCTCCAAAGCCCCCAGCCGTGGCGTGGATTGACGCGCTCGACCCCGCTCGTGCCGAATACGGCGGGCGCGGCCTCGGAGGCGGAGGTGTCGGCGCTGGAGGTGTCGGTAACCGCCGGGTCGGATGCGGTCGTGACGGTTTCGCCGCTCGTATCGTTCGAATGCCGGACAAATTCCCGGTTCGGCGAACAGGCTGAATAGACGGGATCGGCAGACGCGAGGCAGAGGACACTACTGGCGGCGCGCGACGTGGCGGGCGAGAGAAAGAACGCGACGCCGCCGCAAAGGGCCGCGCCGGCAAGGATCGCTATCCGGCGAAAATCCATGACACCCCCCGATTGCCAGGACTTTATGTGTAATTTCTTGTCGCGGCTCTCCTCGATCCGGCATTTCCCGGACGACCTTGTATCTGGTTTGAAGTAAGGGCGGCGTCGGACCGGGCGTCATTGATTTAGATCAAGGGCGCGGTCAGAAGGGACGATGCGGCGGAAGCTCTCATGCCTCGGCGGCCCCATTTTAGAAAACTGGGCGGCCTCGCAAGGGCGGCCGATACGGAGCGGTTAGGACGCCATCTCCCGCTCGCGCAGGAAGTGGAAGAATTCCACGCCTTCGCGCAGGCGGCGGCGCATCATCTCGGGGCTGCGCACCATCTCGTTGACGATCGAGGCGATCTTGCCGGCGCGGAAATAGAAGCGCTTGTAGAAGGTCTCGACCGAATTGAAGATTTCCTGGTGCGACAGATGCGGGTAATGCAAGGGCGCGATCTGGATGCCGTGATCGTCGATCAGCTCGGCATGTTTCAGATCGAGCCAGCCGTTCTCCACCGCCTGCTTGTAGAGGAAGGTGCCCGGATAGGGCGCGGCGAGCGAGACCTGGATGGTGTGCGGATTGATCTCGGTGGCGAATTTGATCGTCTCCTCGATCGTCTCCTTGGTCTCGCCGGGCAGGCCCAGGATGAAGGTGCCGTGGATGGTGACGCCCAATTCGTGGCAATCCTTGGTGAAGCGCTTGGCGACGTCGATCAGCATGCCCTTCTTGATGTTGTGCAGGATCTGCTGATTGCCGGTTTCATAGCCCACCAGCAGCAGGCGCAGCCCGTTGTCCTTCAGCACCTTGAGGGTCGCGCGCGGCACGTTCGCCTTGGCGTTGCACGACCACATCACGCCCAGCTTGCCGAGTTCCTTGGCGATGGCCTCGGCGCGCGGCAGATCGTCGGTGAAGGTGTCGTCGTCGAAGAAGAATTCCTTCACCTGCGGGAAATAATGCTTGGCGAGGCGGATCTCCTCGATCACGTGGCCGACGCTGCGGGTGCGGTAGCGGTGCCCGCCCACGGTCTGCGGCCAGAGGCAGAAGGTGCAGCGCGATTTGCAGCCGCGCCCGGTGTAGATCGAGATATAGGGATGCTTCAGGTAGCCGATGAAGTATTTCTCGATCTCGAGATCGCGGTGATAGACCTCGGTGACGAAAGGCAGCTTGTCCATGTTCTCGAGAATCGCGCGCTCGGGATTGTGGACGATGACGCCCGAGGCGTTGCGCCAGCTCAAGCCGTCGATCTTGTCGAAGGCGCGGCCCTCGGACACTTCCTTGACGGTGAAGTCGAACTCGTTGCGGCCGACGAAATCGATCACCGGCGCCGCCTTGAGGCTCTCCTCCGGCTCGACCGCCACCTTGGCGCCGACGAAGCCCACCTTGAGATTGGGATTCTTGTCCTTCATCGCCCGCGCCACCTTGACGTCGTTGGCGAAGGACGGCGTCGAGGTGTGGATCACCATCAGCTCGTAGTTCTTGGCGAGCGGCAACACGTCGGCGAGCTGGGTTTCCGCCGGCGGCGCGTCGATCAGCTTGCTGCCTTCGACCAGCGCCGCGGGTTGCGCGAGCCAGGTCGGATACCAGAACGAGCGGATTTCGCGGCGCGCCTGATAGCGCGAGCCGGCGCCGCCGTCGAAACCCTCGAAGGACGGGGGTTGCAGGAAAAGCGACTTCATCGTGCCGGTCATGCCGGTCGGTCTCCCTCGGGTCTCAAGCGGCCGTCGCGACCGAGCCGGAACCGCCGGTCGCGCCAAGCCACGCTTCGGGTGAAGAAACTAGCCGTATATACCACAAACGACAACAGGTCGCGCACAGGGATCATATAGGCAGGGACGCGGGCGAGAACCAGGGCGCGTTCGTCGAGCCGGATGGTGGCCCAGCGCACCAGAAAGGCCAGGATGAGCCCAGAAACCGCCCATAAAGGCGTCGCCCCCAGCAGCAGCGCCAGCAGCGCCAAAGCCAGCGGATGTCCGATCACCGAGCCGGCATAGCCCCAGGGCGCCAACAGCCGCACGGTGTTGGCCCAGCGCAGCTCGTGCCGGAACAGCCCGCCCAATCCCGCCTCGTCGACCATGTCGTCGACCAGCAACGGCGACAACAAGACGCGCCGGCCGAGCGCCGATCACCGCCTGGCCCAGGACGTGGTCGTCGGCGAGGTAATCCTTGAGACGCGCGAAGCCGCCGGCGGCGTCGAGCGTCGCGCGTTTCAGCGCCAGGCTGGCGCCGAAAGCGCCGCCGCCCGCACCGAGCGCCTCGCCCACGGCCGCCATCGGCAAAAAGCCGTGATTGACGTGCATCGCCGCCAGATCGGACCAAAACCCGCCGGACGAAATTCCGCGATAGAGACAGGTGACCAGACCGACGCCCGGATCGGCCAGGGGCGCGGTCACCGCGGCGATATAGTTGGGCGGCACGCGCATGTCGCTGTCGGAGATCGCCAGCACATCGTGGCGCGCCAAGGGCAGCATGGATATCAGATTGGCGACCTTGAGATTGCCCGCGTCGGCGGTTCCGCCCGCCGCGAGTTCCATGTCGATCTTCGGGAACTCGGCCATCAGCCGGCGAACCACCGGAATCGCGGGATCGGCGGAATCGGCGACTCCGAATACGAGCTGAAAACCGGGATAATTCTGGAGACAGAAGGAGCGTAGATTCTCGTAAAGACCCGCGTCGGCGCCGCAGAGCGGTTTCAACAGACTGACCGGGGGCGATGCCGCCGCTTGCGGCAACGGACGGCGAATCAGGCGCCTAACGGCGTAGGACGCAACCGCGAGATAGAAGCAGCCCGCGAGACTCGCTGCTAACAGCAGGGTTCCTAGAAAACCAAGCCATTCCAAGTGCATCCCCTTCCCTGCGCATCTTGTTTGCGAACACAGAACAGTTGGCCGCGATGCGTGATTAAAAAATCACGCCGGGCAACCATCTGAGGCGCGCCGTCAAAATGCTGTTGCATTCGGCTGCCCCATTGTCAACCATGCGGCTGGGTATTGGGGGAATAATACCAATCACAACAAGGACGAAGCCGGTTTCCGACGTGCGCGCCGCCAACCGCCATCTCCGGCTCCTCCTCGCGGGGGGGCTCCTCTTGCTCGCCGGCTGCGCCACGCCGCCGACCGACCCGGCCGCACGCGCGGAATTCGACGCCACCAACGATCCGTTCGAACCGACGAATCGGGCCATCTTCGGCTTCAACGACTGGCTCGACACCTGGTTGTTCAAGCCGGTGGCGCAGAGCTATGAATTCGTGTTTCCGCAATTCAGCCGCAACATCATGCGCCACTTCCTCGACAATCTTAACGAGCCGGTGGTGTTCGCCAACGACATGATGCAAATGGAATTCCACCGCGCCGACGTGACCGCGGGCCGCTTCCTGGCCAACACCACCATCGGCTTCGCCGGCTTCTTCGACATCGCCACCAGCACGGGATTGCCCGAGCAGACCGGCGATTTCGGCCAGACGCTTTACCATTACCACTTCCCGGAAGGCCCTTATCTGGTGCTGCCGGTGCTCGGCCCCTCCAATCCGCGCGACGCGATCGGCATAGGGGTCGACGGCGAGATCGATCCCTGGGGCTGGCTCGCCTCCGGCTACGGCCACGGCGGCGCGACCTGGTACCGCTACATCGCCTGGGGCGTCGACGAGCGCGCGCGCAACATCCAGACCATCGATTCGATCAAGAAGAGCTCGCTCGACTACTACGCCCAGATGCGCAGCCTGTTCCGCCAGCACCGGGCGGCCGAGCTGAACGGCGGCAAGCCCACGCCGGTCAAGGATCTGAACAGCCTTTACACCGATCCGGGCACGCGGCCGCAGACCTCGCTCGACCTTCCGGTCGACAAGAAGCAGCAATAACCGTTCAGCCCGCGAGCTGGGCCGTCTTCTGGTGCAGGAGATTGATGAGCCCGGCGACGCCGTCGCGCCGCAGCACCGCCGAGAATTCGGAGCGGCGGGCGGCAAGCTGGCTGATCGTGCCGCTGAGATAGATGTCGATGATCTTCCAGCCGCTCGGACCCTGGCGCATCAGATAATCGAGCTGCACCGGATCGTCCTTGACCGGGACGAGCTTGGTCTTGACGATGACGTCGCCGCTGTCGGTCTTGACCGGGTTCGGGTCGACCTCGAAACGCTCGCCGGAATAATCGTCGAACTGGCTGGCATAGTTCGCGATGCTGAAATCGCTGAAGGCCGCGATCAGCTTTTTCTGATCGTCGGCGGAAATATTCTGCCATTCCAGGCCCGTCGTCAGCCGCGTCATCAGCGGCATATCGAAGCTCTTCCCGATCGCCGGCGCCAGCAGATCGTAGCGGCCCTTGAAGCCCAGCTTGGCGCCGCCCTTCATCGCCTGAAGCAGCGTGTCGTAGAAGGATTGCACCGGCGCCGCGGGCGCGTCGTCCGGGCCGGCGGCGAAAGACGCGGCCGGCGCGGCCAGCGACAGCGCGGCCAGCGTGCATAGGACAAAGCGGCGGGAGATCATGCGGTCACGAATACCTTGAAATCGGGCTTTTTTCAGGCGCGGCGATCGACGACGAAGCGGGCCGCCTGGCGCAGAAGTTCGGCCCTTTCCTGGAATAAATCAAGATGCGCGACGGCCTGGCGCACCAGCAATTGGGCCTGGGCGCGGGCGCGCGTCGACGCCCAGGATCGAGACGAAGGTCGCCTTGCCGGCGGCGGCGTCCCGGCCCACCGGCTTGCCGGTCTTGTCCGCCGAGCCCTCGACGTCCAACAGATCGTCGGCGATCTGGAAGGCCAGGCCCAGATCATGCGCATAGCCCCGGAGCGCCATGCGCGCCTCGACCGAAGCCTTGCCCAGGATGGCGCCGGCCTCGCAGGAAAAGGCGATCAGCGCGCCGGTCTTCAGGCGCTGCAGGCGCGTGATCGAGCCGATGTCGAGTTCGGGATGTTTTTCGGCGACGAGATCGAACATCTGGCCGCCGACCATGCCGTTGCATCCGGCCGCCACCGCCAGCGCGGCGACCAATTCGCACCGCACCGCGGGATCGCCGTGGGTGTCGGGTTGCGCCAGCACCTCGAAGGCCAGGGTCAGGAGACCGTCGCCCGCCAGCACCGCGGTCGCCTCGTCGAAGGCCTTGTGCACGGTGGGACGGCCGCGCCGCAGATCGCTGTTGTCCATCGCCGGCAGATCGTCGTGGACCAGCGAATAGGCATGCACCATCTCGACCGCGCAGGCGGCCTGCAACGCGCTGCGCCGCGCCACGGAAAAAAGCTGCGCGCTCGCCAGCACCAGGAACGGGCGCAGCCGCTTGCCCGGCGCCAGCGCGGCATAGCGCATCGCCTCGAACACGCGCGCCTCGTGGCCGTCGGGAACGACGATCAGGCGTTCGAGCGAGGCGTCGGTGAGCTTGGCGGTGTCGGCGAGAGCGTCGGTGAAGCTCGTGCCCTGCGCCCAGAGAGCGTCAATCAAGGGCCATCGGCTCCGTCGAAGGCTTGCCGTCGGCGCCCAGCACGATCTTGTCGACCCGCGCCTGCGCCTCGCGCAGCTTCGATTCGCAATGCCGCTTCAGCAACGCGCCGCGCTCATAGGAGGCGAGCGCGTCATCGAGCTTGGCGCTTCCGGTCTCCAGCCGCTTGACGATGTCCTCGAGCTCCTTCAAGGCGTCCTCGAAGCTGAGCTTGGCGATCTCGGGCGAGGTTTTCGGGGTTTGGGTTTGCGCCATGGGACCCTTACTTTATGGGCCGGGCCGCGATCCGGCAAGCCTCGGCGAGGATTCAGGCGGAAATCATCGCCGCGACATGGGCCTCGGCCGAGGCCGAAAGCGCCTCCAGATCGTAGCCGCCTTCGAGAGTCGAGACCAAACGGCCCTTGGCGTGCCGACCCGCCGCCTCGAGCAGCCGCTCGGTCACCCAGGCGTAATCCGCTTCCTCGAGATTGAGCTGCGCCAGCGGATCGGCGCGGTGCGCGTCGAACCCCGCCGAAACCAGGATGAATTCGGGCCGGAATTTCTCCAACGCCGGCAGGATGGCGCCGCTCATGGCCTGGCGGAATTCGGCCGAGCCCGACATCGGCCGCAGCGGCATGTTGACGACGTTGCCGACGCCGCGCTCGCTCGATGCGCCGGTGCCGGGATAAAGCGGCGATTGATGGGTCGAGGCGAAGAACACGTTGGGATCGTCCTCGAACATCGCCTGGGTCCCGTTGCCGTGATGGACGTCGAAATCGACGATGGCGACGCGGGCGAGCTTGTGATGATGGCGCGCGCGCGCGGCGCCGATGGCCACGTTGTTGAAGAGGCAGAAGCCCATCGGATGCTGCGGCTCGGCGTGATGGCCCGGCGGACGCACGGCGCAAAAGGCGTTGCGGGCGGCTCCCTCCATCACCGCGTCGACCGCGGCCACCACCGCGCTGGCCGCGCGCAGCGCCGCCTCGCCCGAGCCCGGCGACAGGATGGTGTCGGCGTCGACCGCGGCGTAATCGCTGCTTGGGCACGGCGGCGATGAGCGCGTCGACGAAGGCGCGCGGATGGACGCGCGCGATGTCGGCGAGATCGGCCGCGGGCGCCTGGCGGTGGCCGAGCTTGGCGAAGGCCGCGCCCGACAGGCCGTCGAGCACCGCCTGGAGCCGCGCCGGGGATTCCGGATGATGGCCGCCGGTGTCGTGCGCGAGACAGGCCTTGTGGGTCATCAGCAGCGTGGTCATGCGGGCAAGTGTCGCATAACCGCCCTTGCCCCGCCAATGGGCCGAACGGGGCTTGTGGCAAAGCGCGCGGCGCAGTAGCTCTATAGCCCCGCGCGCGCCTAAGACGCGCGGCGTTGAAACGGGCGGCGAACGGTTGGCTGGCGTGACACGGATATGGGCATTGGCGGCCGGATTGTGCGCCGCGGTATTCCTCGTCGTCTTCCCCGGCGGAGATCCGGCCGCGAAAGAAACCACCATCACGGTTCATGCCGGCAAGGCCGACAGCCCGAATTACGCGCTCGCCAAGCAATTCGCCGAGGCCCTGGCCTTGGCCGGGAACGGCGCCTTCACCCTGGTGGTGGAGGAAAGCCAGGGCTCGGTGCAGAACGTGATGGATGTGCTCACCCAGGACGAGAATTACATCTTCACCGCCTCGTCCGGGGTGATCGCCCAGGCGCGGCGCGGCGACAAGCCGTTCGACCCGGACCAACGCTACGACGACATCCGGGCGTTATTCCCGATCCCGGCCCAGACCATCCATTGGATCGTGCGCCGCGACAGCGCCATCAAGACCCTCGCCGACCTGGCCGGGCATTCGCTCATCGCCGGCAACCAGGGCAGCCTGGGCGAGCGCGTCACCGAGGAGGCGCTCCAGGCGCTGGGCATCGACAAGGCGGTGCAGCTGATCGACACCGATCTGGCCGGCGCGCCGGCGGCGCTCAAAGCCGGTCAGGTCGACGGGCTGGCGCTGACCGGGGGCTATCCCCTGCCCGCGGTGACGGCGTCTGGCGCGCGCCACGCCGATCCGCATTTTGAGTTTGCCCCCGGCGCTGATCGCCAAGGTGCGCGCCGCCGACGACAGCACCGCCGGAATTCTCATCCCCAAGGGGACCTATCCCGGCGTGGATTACGAGGCCGCCACCATCGCCTTGCCCGCCGGCGTCTATACGACCTTCGACATGACCAACGCCATTGCCTATGCGCTCACCAAGGCGTTCTGGTCGCAACGCTTCGCGCTGGCCAAGAAGAACCCGGCCTGGGCCGAGATCGTGCCCGCCTATCTGGCCTCGCTCGGCGTCAAGCTGCACCCCGGCGCGCGGCGCTATTATGCCGAGGCCGGCATCAAGGTGCCGGCGGCGCTTTACTGACCCAGGCGGCTCCCGCGACGAACAGCGCCGCCCAGCCGAGAATGAACAACGAGCCGCCGGCCGGCACCGCCAAGACCAGATCGGGCGGGAAACCCGCCGCCAGCAGCCCGAGACCGCCGCAGAACAGCAATATCCCGCCGATGAAACACCAGCAGGCGGCGATCAGGCCCGCGCGCGCAAGCCGCGGCGTGGCTTGAGCCAGCAAAGCGGCCAAACCCAGCAACGCCACGGCGTGGATCAGGCCGTAACGCGCAGCGGTGGATGCCAGCTCGGCGCGCGCGGGATCGACGGCGAGCAGATGGTGCGCGGCCGCGTCGCCCGCGGCCGAAACCGCGCCCGCGAGCCCGGCGAAGGCGAGAACCAGACGCTGCATATCCCCTCCCTGGCGGCACGATCCAGGCCGCGCTATAAATCGGCCCGGAGCGGAGGTCAAGGGAACGTCATGCCGAGCTTCGACATCGTCTCGCGGATCGATCTGGCCGAGGTGGACAACGCGCTCCAGGGCCTGGCGCGCGAGATATCCACGCGCTTCGATTTCAAGGGCGCCAAATCGAGCGTGGCGCGCGAGGAGATGGCGCTCACCATCCTGGCCGACGACGAGATGAAGCTGCGGCAGATGCAGGAGCTGCTGAAGGGCCACATGACGCGGCGGAAAGTGGATGCCGCCGCGCTCGACTTCAAGCCCGCGGAAAAGGCCACCGGCCAAAGCCAGCGCCAGGTGGTCGGCCTTGAAACAGGGGATCGCGTCCGACGTGGCCAAGGAGATCGCCCGCGCCCTCAAGGATTCCAAGATCAAGGTCCAGGCCGCGATCCAGGGCGACGAGCTGCGCGTTTCGGGCAAGAAGCGCGACGACCTCCAGGCGGCGATCGCGCTGGTGCGCGGCCTCAAGATCGCGCAGCCGCTGCAATTCGTGAATTTCCGCGACTGAAATCTGCCGTCCATACCTAAATTCCCTGTTTATCAGGGAAAATACAGGGAATTATAGAGCCGCCCCCGAGGAACAAGGCTCTGCCCAAGGCGCCAAAAGCCTGTACGCTTGTGGGTTTTCCCGCATGAATTCCTGTGTTGGAGCCCCAAAAAACAGGGAATTTTTACAGGCCGAACAGGGAATTGATCCGCGTCTAACAGGAGATCCCTGCGTAGATAACTTTAATCATGATTGAAACATAAGGGTTATTTGGCTTCGTTTTGTCAGATTGCCTTTTTCCATTGTCTGTTCCCTTCATTTATCAACGAAGTTGATCGGACCACCCCAAGCGACTAGATAGACGATGCCTCGGATGTCCCCATCGTCTAGAGGCCTAGGACGGGGCCCTCTCACGGCCCAAACCGGGGTTCGAATCCCCGTGGGGACGCCACGACCGGGACGTCGGCCTGCGAAAAACCTGCAACTCATTGCTCGTTGTCAGCCATAGTGCCTGCGCAGAACGCCGCTGTCGTCCACAGGCAGGATAGCCACCAGGCCTGCCACGCGCCGAAGCTCAATAGGCCTATCACCAGCGCAGCAGCAGCGAAGCCGAGCGCGGCTGCGCGCTGGATTAGCGACAGGCGCGCCTTGAAGCCGACACGCCATAGGCTCCAGAAAAGGATGGCGAGGCACAACGCGGTTCCCGGCAGACCCAACTCGACACGCCATTGCAGCGCCGCGTTATGCGGGTGGAGCGGCAGGGCCTCGCTGCCAGGAACAACCCTGAACGCCGGGCAGAGTCGCCGAAAAATCGCGGTGTCCGCCGGGCAATTCGCGCGAGGCGTCCATGCCCCAGCCGAGCAGCGGCCGTTCGGCGATGCGGTCGGCGGTGAAGCGCCAGATCAACAACCGATGAATGCCGGATGGCTTGAACCAGATCGCGTGTTCCTGGAACGTCACGGTCGATTGATAGCTCGGCACGACCGCCGGAAGGACGGTGGTTGCGGCGAGCAGCGCGGATATGAGAGCGGCCGCCACGAAACGTGGGAAACGGCAGGCGAAGGCGAAGGCCGCCACCCCTGCGGCCAATGCCAAAAGCGAAGTAAGGCTCGACATCAGCCAAACCGCCGCGAATACGCCGAGCATGAGGATGGCACCTTGCCAGGGCCGCCGCGCCGCGGCCAAGGCCGGCCACAACATCAGCACCAGCGTAACCACGCCGCGGTCGTAGCGGGCGAGTGAATAAGGGTAATCGGGCCCAGCATCGTGAAACAGCTTGGCGATGGCGAAGTTGCCGAATCGCTCGATGGCCAGCAAGAGAATGGCGAATGCTACGCCCGCGGCTGCGAATTGGGCGATACGCCTTCCCGCTGGCGGCGAGAGATCGAGGGCGGCGCCAAGGACAATGACCCCGCCGGCGCCGACGGCAAGGAAGCGCAAGCCCTCGAACAGGCTGTGCTCCGGCAGGATCGACCACAACGCGGAAGCCGTGGCCCACAGAGCCAGCGCCACGACCAGCACGGCGAGCGGCAGAATCTCGCCGATCCCGGCCAAGACCCGGCGTGGCGCCAGCGCAAGCAAGGCCAGCGCCAGCACGGCCTGCGCTGGCGCCCAGGCCAGGGGCGCGAATATGGCCAAGGGCGGCATTACCAACGCCGCGGCGGCAAGCGCCGCGCCACCATCGAGCTGCCACGGGGAAGTCGGAGATGATGTTGCCATCTCAGCGTTTTATAGGGGAAATCAACCCATTCCCACAATCACCGCCGGATGCCTGGAAACCGGGTTTCGGTGTGTTATGGTTCGGCGGTTTTGGCGGCGTCGCGGTGGGTATCTGGTGCCCTGCTCGTCGAGCCGTTTTCGAGCAACGCCAATGGAATTTTTCAATATCGCGAAGATCGCCGAATTCATCGTTCCGCCGAGCAATTTGGCGTTTTTGGCCATCGTCGTGGCCCTGCTTCTGCCATTCACCCGATTTCGGCGGACATCGCGCTTGGTTGGCGTCATCGTGGGGGCGGCAGCAGCAGCGATTTTCTTTCTGCCCATCGGCCAATGGGTATCCCGGCCGCTCGAGAACCGGTTTCCGCACCCCGATTGGCCCGCTTGCATCGATGGCATTGTCGTGCTCGGCGGCGGTGGGCAGCCCCGCATCTCCGCGACCCGCGAGCAGCCGGTCTACCGGACGGGGGAAGGCGCGATCGTGGCCGGCGTCGAATTGCTTCGCCGCTACCCCGAGGCGCGGCTTGTCTTCAGCGGAGGCTCCGCCGATTTCCCTGGCCCGGGAATTCCCGAAGCCGATGTGGCCAAGGCCATCTTCGATCAGCTCGGCGTCGATCCGGCGCGGGTCGGCTATGAAAGCCGCTCGCGCGATACCTGGGAAAATCTCGTCTTCACCCAGCGGATGGTCCAGCCCAAGCCCGATGAAACCTGGGTTCTGGTGACCACCGCGCAGCACATGCCGCGCGCCATGGGAATCGCCCGGCGCCTCGATTGGCGGATGCTGCCCTGGCCGACCGATTACCGCACACCCGGCGACGACGCGCCGTTCGTCCGGCGCTTCGAGTTCGGAGCGAATTTGAGCGACCTCGACGAGGCGGCGCATGAATGGCTGGGCCTCGCGGCCTATTACCTGGCCGGCAAGACCGACGCCCTGTTCCCGGCGCCGGAGAATGCACCGCCGCTGCCCCCGACCTGCCGTGCCCCGCCAAGCGCTCCTTCGCGCTGACCGTCCGGCCGCGACCGGCGGCGCATCTTCGATGCGTCAACTCGCCTTTTGTTCTCGAACGCCCGCGCCCTTTACGCCCGCGCTTTTTTCTTCTGGGCAGTCGTGATCGCCGCAGCGACCGTCGGCAGCATCGCCTCGGCCACCGATGCGTTGGCGGCCTCGGTCAGATGAGCGAAATCGATATACAAAGACTCTTCACGGTCGTCGAACAACGCCGACAAATCCACCGTGTCGGGCGCGCCGGCCAGGGCCGGGTGATGGCGGTATTCGCTTGCGACGGCGGAGAAAAATTTCTGCCGCACCGCGAGGTCGACCACCCGGTCGCTTTCCGCCCAGCGCTCATGCGCCGATTTGACTTTCTTAGTCGCCAGCACAGGCTCCCAAACGAACACCGCCTGGAATCCGTATTCGAGCGCCAGCGCCCGCGCCATCCGCACATTGGCCGCGTAAGCGGCGACGACATCGCGTGCCAGCCCGGGGATCGCGGCTTCCGCGAGAGGAACACGCGCCGTGTCGGCCAAGGTCTTCGGCCATTCGACCCCGGTCAATTCCCGGATACGCCGAAAGCTCCGCGGCAAGGCGGCGGCCAGCGCGGCCCGCAACAAATCGGATCGCCGTTCAGCCGCCAACAGCATGAATTCCGCGCGGCGGCCCTCTTCGCCGCGGATCACGTCGGCGCGCCCCTTCCATTCCGCCGTGAACATGTCGTTGAAGCCGTCATAGAACACGGCGACATCCGGCACGTCACCGTGCTTCAACAGAGCCTGCAAGGCCAGAAGATCCTGGCTGCTGTTATAGGCGAGCTGGGCCTGATTGGTGACGGAAGCCCGTAAGCCGGCTTCGTCCAAACGCCTCTGCAATGCCGAAGGTATGGTGCCGGCATCGCGGGCGCCGAGGCAGAACAGCGTCGAGCCGCCGAAACAGAAAACCCGGACGGCATCGGCGCCGGCTTTGTTCTCGCCGACGGTCGCCCGCAAGCCGCGCGCGTCGATGGTGGTATAGCGGCCGCGATACGGGCGCTGGCGCCAATGCACGTAAGCCGCCCAATCCAGCCCTTGTTTGGCGATGCCGTCATGATAGCCGCCGGACGCGGCGGCGGCGTCTGGCGCCGCGGCGGATGGATTGGACGGTGCCGGCCGGCGCAGCCGCCGTATCAGGCGGCGCAGCGGATCGATGCCGAACTCCACGAAGAGGATGAACAGGAGAAGCAGCCCGAGCGTCTGCCAAACGGCGGCGAGGCTGCTAAGCAGGAAGGAAACCATCGCCCTCGACCCCCTTCACTCTACCCGTCTCTCCTGGCCGATCCATAGCATGGCTGGATGGCGGACGCCCATCCCCCGGCGCGGCGGCAGTCAATTGTGGCGGCCCCACGAGACCAAAGCCCAAAGGCGTTCGTGAAAATAATATAGCGCGATCTTGGTGAGCAGCTCGGTGGCGGCGATGGAACCAGCGATCGCGAAGGTTCCGGTGATGATGTAGCTGATGACGAAAGTGTCGATCGAACCGGTCATCCGCCAAGAGATCGCCTTGGCCAACGAACGATGATGTGCCTCGAAGCCCCGGAGCCTACTCATTCAATCTCTCCCGCGTTAATGCGCCTTTCTAACATGCATCCGGGCGTGCCGCACTTGATCGCACCGCCCCAAGCCGCTAGATAAACGGCTGCTTCGGATGCCACCGTCCCGGGGCCCGCGACGGGGCCTGCTCAAGGCCCGGACCGGGGTCCGATCCCGTGGAAACGCCACTTCCAAGCGAGGAAACCGCTTTTGAAAAGATTTCTCGTGTTACTGCGGATGATCTTCTCTGGCAGGCCGCTGCAACGCGTCAAGGTCTTCTCGCTCTATTTCTATTACTGGGCGCTCGAAACGATCAACCCCGACTGGTCGCTCGAACGGCCGAAATTCCGCGCCGAAAACGGGCCCGCGATCGCGCCGGCCAAGGACCGTACCGCCAGCATCGAGCTTCACCTTGTCGCGGACGATAACGCGCGGAAGGAATTCGGCCAGAACCAACCCGAACGGCTCAGGCAGGTAACGCATGTGGACGACAAGTTCCGCACCACGCACTGCTTCATCTGCGACGCAAGCCTGCAGCCCGTCATCCAGGTCGTCGACGCCGAGGATGCGGCCGATTTCATCGAGGTGTCCTGGTGCCGATCCTGCGATCACCTGCAATATTCGACGATGCCGTCGAAGAACTGGATCGCGCGCTGGTACGCGACAAACTACGACACCTCCGGCAGCGAAGCCGAGAAGCTTGAAACGCGTAACCCTACCTACCGCTATTACCGGCGGCTGCTGCCTTATATCGGCAAACGCAAGCTCAAGATTCTCGACATCGGCGCGGGGTACGGCGAGAAGATAATCGCCTTCGCCAAGGCCGGCCACGAGGTCCATTGCACCGAGGCGACGACGCGGCGCGCCGAATATCTGAAGCGCAACGTCACCCCGAACGTCTATTTTGGCAGCCTCGACGACGCCCCGGTGCGCGAAAGCCTGCGGCGCGCAGGGCCGTTCGACCTGATTTTCACCTACCACGTGGTCGAGCACATCTATAACCCGCGCCAAGAGCTCCAAATCCTGCGCGACATCGCCGCGCCCGACGCGATCTTCTATCTCGCCATTCCCGAGCTCTACAAAGAGGGAATTCTGAACAACATCTACGCGCTCGAGCACATCGCGAGCTTCAGCCGGCTTTCGGCGCAGACGCTGATGAAACAGATCGGCTTCCTGCCCATCGTGGCGAAGGACGATCTGCTTCAGTATTACAGCAATTACTGCCAGTACGTGATCGGACGCAAAACGAACGCGCAGAATATCTCAGTTCCAACCAACAACGACCCGCAAAAGATGGTCCGTTATCTGACCCAGGCGCTGAAGCTCGACCGCATCGCCGCGCTCAATCGTCCGGCCTTCAGTTACAACTTCAGCGGTCATGCCAAGCTGACCTACAGCGTCAGCGAGGAGACCAAGGTCAAGTGCCGCGATCCGGCGGCGCATCTGCCGTTGCGCATTTATCATCACGGGCTGCCGTTGTTCTGGATGTACATCTAGGAGCGAATGTGAAAGGCCTGAAAAAAGCGCTGCATTACCTCGCCATCGAGCCGGCGCGGAAAAGAAGCCCGGCGATGGCACTGTTCCGTTTGGCGCAGATCCTGCACGAACGCGCCAGCGGCAGCTGCGATCATTTATTGCTGCGGCTCGGCGCGATCGTGAAGCCCAAGGCCGAGCTCCCGTCGTCGCGTCTAACCGACTACGGCGCGATCGCTAAGACCCTAGACGCGCTCAAACGGCGCGGCTGGGACATTCTGCCGTGGCGTCTCGGTGCGCAAGATATCGCCGAAATCCGCCGTTTCGCCTTCTCAACTCCTGCCTATGGCGCCGATCCTTCCGACCGGATCATGATCGACGAGGCGCATATCCCGCACAACCGCGGCCGCTATGAATGGCGCATGTCTGAATTGATCCGCCAGTCGGCAGTGCAGAAACTTGTTGCGGATGGGGCGTTGCATCAGATTGCGCAGGACTATCTTGGCTGCCGGCCGATCCTGACCAGCGTCACGCTGTGGCTCGACCCGGTCTATGACGGGTGGTTCGATCCTCATGTCTATCACTACGACAATGACGGCCCGCGCTTCCTCAAATTCTTCATCTATCTCAGCGACGTCGACGCGGAGTCGGGCGCTCACACCTATATCCAGGGCAGTCACGGTCACACCAAGCCGGAAGCATTCCGGCTGTCGCGGCGTTACGAACGCGACGATTTGTTGCGCCATTACGGAGTGGAGAACGAGATCGTCTTCGCCGCGCCCGCCGGCACGATCCTGGCGGAAGACACCGCCGGATTCCACAAAGGCATGGATTTGAAGAAGGGTTACCGGCTACTGATGCAAATGGAATACGCCATGCTCGATATCCCGAATGACGAGGAATTTACCTGCGGCGTCGATAGGGTCCGGATCGCCGGTCTCGATCCCGCGATCAAGCCGATCGTGCGGAAATTCTTTTACTAGCGGATATGCGGCAAATAACACCGCTCTGATTCCCCATCGTCTTGAGGCTCGGTATGAGGCCTCTCGCAGCCCAAACCGGGGTTCAAATCCCCAGGGGAGTCCAGCCTCTCGGATCGCGCTGACGCCCGTTCGACCTGGCGCAAGCGGCAATGGCCATTGGCGCGGAAACTCGAAAAAGGGCAATACCGCTCCGGCGGCGAGAGCAAATTTGATAGCTTCCAGCGTTAACGGCGCGAGCCGGGTGATCACCATGATTGATCTCGTCGACGCGGAAATGCCGTCGACCCCCGACTGGCGTTCGCAACGGCTCGACCGGGGATGCGGGGCTTTTTATATCAATCTTTCTATTTTGTGGAGGCCATACTTGCAGCGCACCTATTGCGTCAAAATTCGATTGCGCACGTTCACAATCATATCGGCGATCAAAGCGGAATGGTTACCATGCTGGCGGCCAAGCTTGCCGGAATTGACTACAGCATCACGTTTCACGGTTGGCCGGTTTTCTTTGATGCTGAATACTCACGGATCAAGGAAAAAGTGCGCGGCGCACGATTTACTCGCTCAATTAGCTATTTTTGCCGCAGTCAACTAATGATGTTTTCCGAGTGCGACGATCCGACCTCATTCAAGATCGTACATTGCGGACTTGAAATCGACAAATACCACTATCGTCCGCCCAGAAGTGAGATCAAATATCTGCTGTGCGTCGCTCGTTTGTCGCCGGAAAAGGGTCTTACATTTCTCGTTCATGCGCTTAAGCTCCTGCGCAGCAAGGGCTATGACCTTGAATTGCGGCTTGCGGGAGATGGTCCAGCCAAGGGATATTTGACAAAATTGGTCGACGAATTGGGACTTAGCAATCAAGTAAATTTCCTTGGCTATCTTACCGAAGACCAAGTTATACAAGAGTTGCAGCGTTGCGACCTGTTTGTTCTTCCAAGTTTTGTCGAGGGTCTGCCGGTGTCCGCAATGGAAGCTATGGCAGTTGGTCTTCCTGTAATCGCTACGAACATTGGCGGCACAAGCGAACTCATCGAGGACGGAAAAACGGGGGTTCTCGTTCGACCATCGGACCCTCAAATCCTGGCCGATGCCGTGATAAAGATGGCGCAAGATTATCCCTTTAGGCTCCGCGCGGCGGAACTTGGTAGGCAAAAAGTGTTGGATGAATTCGATATTCGCAAAGAAACGCCAAAGCTAAATTCGCATCTCTTCAACGTCGAGGACACATTGACCAACACAATAGATCGTTCAATTCGGATGATCGAGCGAGTGGATTAGGCGGCACGTGAAGTGGGCGGGTCTCTTATCCTTGTGGCGGCGATCGGCCCGGTCGCGTGGTGGCTGCGCCGCAACCCCGACGCCCTTCCTAAAGCAATGATGCTAATGGGATTTTTGCCATGGGTGTTAAACTATCATCTGTATGTCGCTCCCATCTCCTGGGTGGATTGGCCGGGCTTCGTCAAGGGAGCCGAGTTCAATATTTTGGATGCCCTTGCGCTCGCCGTCTACTTCAGTTTGCCGAACGCCGGCATCCGATTCCATTTCGAATTTCGATGGCGCTCTATTTCCTCGCTGTTTTGCTTTCTGTCTTCTGGCCGCGGAGCCTGTAGCCGCGCTTTTTTACGCGTGGCAGCTGGCCCGCATGTTTCTTGTCTACGCGGCCGTCTACAAGCGTATGACGGCGAACCCGCGTACCCGCGTCTGCGCTATTAAAGGGTGCAGCGGCGGGATTATCCTGGAACCAGGCTTCGCGCTCTGGGATCGGTTCGCATTGCACGCAATACAGGCCGGAGGAAGCGAGGGTCACCACAATATCCTTGGCATGATGTCTCACTTCGTGGTGTTTCCCTTTTTCGCGTTGCTGTTGACTAGAACATCGGGGCTGGTTACCTGCCGTGGTAACTTTAACCGGTATGCGGTTGAGGTGCTAACGACCTCACGGGCGACCATCGGTCTTGCCGTATTTGGCTATGCGCTCCTGTTCTTGCTCTCGGCCATCCGGCATTGGACATCGCGCAAATTCGCTGATTCTGGCTTAGTGGGCTAGTATTGCTACCGCTCTTACGCCGATAGTTATGTCGTCGTTTTCAGCTCGATTTGCCGCGGAAAATTATGGCGATTACGACGAGCGGGCCGCCTTCATCAGGGCAGCGACAATGATGCTTTCTGACCACCCGTTTGGGGTCGGCGCTAATCAGTTCGCCGAAGTCGCGATCGTTGACGGCTACTATCAGAAAGCAGGCGTTGCCCCAAAGCGAGGAAGCATGACAGCACAAGTTCACAATGTCTATTGGCTGGTCACTGCCGAGACAGGATATATTGGATTGGTGACTTTCGTTTTTCTGTTGCTCCGGCCTATGAGCGTGGCCTTTATTGCCGGGTGGCGGCATCGAGAAGACAGCAGAGGAGATCTGTTGCTCGGGCTCGGCGTGGCGTTATTAATCGTATACATACATTCGTTTTTCGAATGGATCTTTATTCTCAATCAAAGCCAGTATATGTTTGTAATGGAGGCGGGATTGATCGCCAGGTTTAGCAAAGCAATTGGGCTATTGGAAACGATCGGCCGAAACTGCCGCGTAAGCATGCCCCGCCGGGCGGTCGCGCTCGAGCGTCAAGAATCCTGGCAGCCAGTGAAACGATATGACGCTAGTCGCTTCGGCAGGCTATCACGTTTGGGCATCAAATGCTGGCTTTTCTCGAACAACTTATCCGTCCGAATGCTCGCCAAACGCTGACTAAACTACTTCAACCTCCAGTTAAGTATCTTACGTCTATAGCCTGGAGGCGATCGATTTCGATTTAGCAACCATACTGCATCGCGGTAGAAAATGAAAAAATTGAACGGCGTTCTTATCGGTTGCGGCGGGATTGCGCGACGACATCTTGCCGCCCTCGCGGGATTACCGCACGTCAAGATGGCGGCTGTATGCGATCTGTCGGCCGCACGAGCGGAAGCCACAGCGGAGCGATTTGAATTCCAAGGTGGTATTCAAACTATGAGCAAATGCTTGCCGAAGTTGATCCGAGCTTAGTCCATATCACAACTCCGCCATCTTCGCATTTCCCGATAGCGCAAACCTGTCTCGCTGCGGGATTAAATGTTTTATGCGAGAAGCCAATAACAACCAATTATCAGGAGTTTCAAGAACTAAAGAAGCTCGCTACTGAAAACGGCTTGCTTGCTGATCGAGAATCACAATTTTCGATTCCATTCGTCCATTCGACGCATTTGCGATCTTCTTCAGTCAGGAAAACTCGGTGACGTTGTCGATGTGCAGATATCCTTTCGGCAAATATCATCGCTCCCGGGCAATCCATTCGTGGATCGGAACAATCCCGCATTACAGTTTGGCTCTGCGTGGCGGCGCGATTGGCGATTTCCTTCCGCACATTGCGTATCTGGCACACATGTTTACAGGCCCAATGATTGAGATGCGGACAGTATGGACAAAGCGTCGAAGAATTCGCCGCTTCCTGCAGATGAATTTCGCGCTTTAATCAAGGGGGAGCGCGCGACAGCCCAAGTCGCCTTCAATGGCGATGTAAGGCCATATGGATTTTGGATCCGCGTAACGGGCACTCAAATGCATGCCGAGGCCAATCTTTACGAACCTCCCCGATTGACGGTCAGAAAGCTTCGCAAGGGCGAGCTTGCCGTTGCTACCCTGATCGACGGGATCGCCAAGTCGCGCGATGTTCTGTTCGGTTCGCTGGCGGGATTTTGGCGGAAGCTTGCTGGTACTGGCTCCTATGACGGATTATCTGATTTGATTGCCCAGACTTACTCAGCCATAGGATTCGGCAAACTGCCGCCCATAAGCCCGACGGAAATCGATGAGGTCGCGCGTATCGTCGATCGTTTCACCGATCCGGAATTCAAGCTATGAAAGTTCTAGTCTCAGGCGCGAATGGTTTTCTTGGTGAATATGTGGTGGCTCGCCTGCTCGATCGCGGCCATAGTGTCCGCGCAATTATTCGCCCAGCATCCCCCCAGCCCTCCTGGAAAGGCGAAGTAGAGGTATTTCGCGCGGACCTTCGCGCCTGCGACAAGTTAGTGGCGGCGTTTGACGGCATCGAGGCCGTGATTCATCTTGCCGCCGCCGTAAGTGGCGACGAAGATCTCCAGTTTTCATCTACTGTCGTTGGTACAGAGAAACTGCTTGACGCTATGTCGAAGACATCTGTCAAACGCTTGCTGCATATTAGCAGCATCGTTGCATACGATTGGTCGCGAGTCCGCCCGCACGATGGATGAGGAAACGCCGCTCTTGAGCGATATTTACAAGATGGGTGGATATACAATTGCTAAGGTTTGGCAAGAGCGGTTGGTATCCCGGGCCGCCGGCGACGAACGCGTGGCAACTCACAATCATGCGCCCAGGATTCATCTGGGGTGCACAGCACGCCGAAATAGGAGGCATGGGAAGGATTTTCGGTCGTATTTATTTGATGTTTGGACCATTCACCCGCCTTCCCCTTACGCACATCGTGAATTGCGCCAATAGTGTCGTTGCCGCGCTTGAGTTTCCCGCTTCAGTCGGCGAATGCTTCAATATAATCGACGGAGATCAAATCCGAGTCTTCGTTACGTTCGTGAATACAGACGGCGGACAGACAAGCGCGGCATTCTGGTACCTGTGCCGTATCGATTAGGTCTTATCAGTCGCCCAGTTGGCGTCCTTCATCAGCCGAATGATGTTTGGAAAGAAGGGTCAATTACCGTCGATATTAATGCCCAGACGCTTTGAGCAGCAATTTAAGCCCCTTCGATTTAGCAATCGAAAGCTCAAGGATAAGCTATCGTGGAGTCCTCCGCTCAGTTTTGAGGATTGTTTAGACTTGACCTATGGGCCACCTAGTGGCCTTTCAAATCCTGCCTGATAGCCGTGGACCCGGAGGTAAAGACGTGCCGCGCATTTATGATAGCCGCAAACGAGTTCTGGTCACCGGGGGCGCCGGTTTTCTTGGATCGCATCTAATGGATCGATTGCTCGAGCAGGGACACGACGTCCTCTGCGTTGATAATCTTTTCACCGGTCTCAAGCGCAACATAGAGCATCTCCACGATAATCCCCGTTTTGAGTTTATGCGACACGACGTAACATTTCCTTTATTCGTTGAGGTGGACGAGATCTACAATCTCGCTTGTCCCGCTTCCCCGATCCACTATCAGCATGATCCGATACAGACGACAAAGACGTCCGTGCACGGCGCTATCAATATGCTGGGTTTGGCCAAGCGGCTAAAATGCCGAATTCTCCAAGCCTCGACCAGCGAGGTCTACGGCGATCCTTCTGTACACCCCCAGACGGAGGATTACTGGGGCAACGTCAACCCAATCGGACCTCGCTCTTGTTATGACGAGGGTAAGCGTTGTGCAGAGACGCTTTTTTTTGATTATTACCGCCAAACCGGTCTTGAAATAAAAGTCGCACAGATCTTCAACACCTACGGGCCCCGTATGCACCCTGCTGACGGGAGAGTGGTTTCTAATTTCATTGTACAAGCGCTCGACGGCGAGCCAATCACAATTTACGGAGATGGCCTCCAGACCCGATCGTTCTGTTTCGTTGATGATCTAATTGAGGGCTTGATACGTCTGATGGACACACCGGCCGCCTTTACTGGTCCGGTCAACTTAGGCAACCCCGCTGAATTCACAATGCAGCAACTGGCCGAACTGGTGATCGCCGAAACTAACTCTTCGTCGCCTCTTGTCACGAGGCCTTTGCCACAGGACGATCCGAAACAACGCCAGCCTGACATTTCGGTTGCGAAAGCACAATTGGGTTGGACCCCAAAGGTCTCATTGGCCGAAGGCCTCAAGCCTACAGTACAATATTTTCGCGGTATATTGGCTAACGACGCTCGCCGTTAGGTGATGCGGTGATGCGGCGGTTAGGGTGAAATTAGCACTGGATCTTTGGTTGTTTTGTTTCCGCTTTTGACCAGGGACCGTGGCGCGTCTTAGGCATTAATTTTAACCGCTCATCAAGTAACGGACGATGAGCTAAAGCCCTCACTTCGCCAGCATGTGATTTAAAACTCCAAACATCTTACGGGCTGCACGGACCGACGGGTTCTTACTCGGTGACGGGCGGCGACGTGCCTAGATATACGTCGCGCTGTGTGACCTGCACCTGCGAGAAACCGCATCACCGGACCAAAGCTATTGACGCTGCTCAGACCTGTAAAATATAGCCCAGGTAAGGACGCTTCAAAATTGGTAGATAGTAGAGGCGACTGCTGCTCGCGCCGGAGCTGAAGTTTCAGACTCTCATCAATGAACGGCAATTTATCGACATCAAACTGATAACCGGTACCTAGGATTACGTGATCCGCCATTAATTCTCGAGTTCTGCTGCTCCTGATCAATGACCTGCAGCGCAACGCGCCCGCCGTGAGCTTTTGCCTCACGGACATGGTGCCCGAGTAAGATTGGCAGCTGTCCAACAACCCGATCCTTTAGCCACCATGCGCCGGCGGGACCAAGCGTCTCTTTGACTTTCATAACTCGAAGCCGCTGAGGCAGGTGGTGAAAAACCCCGGGCGCATTGTCATACACCCACAGCTGAAGCCCATCGCCAAGTCTTGTCCTGGGTGACCGGAGACGGCGGTACCTGGATCGTTGTATTTTAGGTGGAACTGGATTCCACGCCAGGTCGGGCTTTCGAACCAAAAGGTTTACTGAGGCTCCCTCCTCACAAAGAATAGCTGCAGTTTCCAGGCCTGACTGCCCGCCTCCGACGACCACGATTTCTTTGCCCTTAAAGACACTCAAATCACGGTGACTCGCGGTATGCGACCACAATTCGGCTGGCAGATCAGAAAATTGGTCTGGAACAGAGGTCATATGGTCCAGTCCGGTCGCTACAATAACTGTGTCTGCGTTCAACATTTCGCCGTTGCTCAGCGTTAGCTCGAACGAGTGATCCCGGCGGCTCACCGCGTTAACCATCGCATCTTCCACATTTGGCACGAGCTGTTGCTGATAGAAAAGAGCGTAACGGACCAGAACGTCACGTGGAACTGGACTACCATATTCAGCAAACGGGATGCCTTTGTTGCTGCAATATCGCCCGAGAGTGTGATGGCCCGTCGGATCCGGAAGGCCCGAGGCGCAGCCTTCGGATTTTAGAAACATGTCTTTTGGCATCTGATACAACCAGCGATGCATCGAAGATCCGAAAATGCGGAAGTTAATGCCGAAAAATCGCAAGTGCGCAGCGACCGAAAGCCCATAAGGTCCTGCCCCGATGATGACTACATTTGTGTTCACAGGTATTGATCCCGAAAAGCCAGCCACGCAAGTACGGTAGCACAACTGTAGTCGAACATACTGTAGGGGCCTATCGAAAAGTGTTTTGACGGAGGGATCACCTTGGCGCTGCTCGAACTTGCGGCCCGACGACGTCAGTTCTTTCGGTAAACTTTACATCGAGAATTATTTTCGGCAACTGGCCATCGACGTGACGCCACCGGGCTTGCAGCTTGTTCAAAACATTGGTGCTCTCGTATATCCGCGGCTCCGGCCGCGCGCATCGGCCCCTTCCTCGCCACCTGTCAGATACACAGCGCATCGTCAACGACCGCCGAGTTCAGGCTCGTCGCGAGCCCACAGTTTGAGGTGAGGGGGAGCTCTTTCAGGATCGCACTATCGCGGACGCCGTTAACGAGCCCGACGAGTCCCCTTTTCCTTCGCGCGTGACGCCCATGATCATCAGAAGGGACTGTGCGGACGTCGAGTTTGCACATAACGGCGTGGATCCCGAGGTGAACGGTGAACGTAGTATCGGGGATCGTACTTACGTACTTACTCCTCTTACTCCAGCGTGTGGCGCCGCCGAGACCGCACGCAAGCCCTTAGCATTGGCGACTTTTAGTCGAGCGATGGCTGTCGCTTGGGGCTTTTCCGCTGAACGTTGAAACGTTCCTATCGGTACAATCTTCGATTACCCCGTTACTCGGCAAAAGGCGCCAAGGTGAAGCTGCGCCAGCCTCTGCGCTTGTGACTGTCGCAAAATGATCTCGCCGGTGCGGGCAAGCTCAATACCAAAAAATCCGATGCGTGGGCCCTTTTTGGGCGGTTTCTAAATGCCAAATAATGCACGTTCCGTGTAGGCGAGATCTCCTAACCTCGGGCGGTGAGGGCCCTTGAAATACTTGGGACCACTAAAACGAAATATGCCGACGAGGCCTGGAATGGGACCGGCCGCATCGATGATAACCATTGGTCTGCCCCGAGCCGCAAGGAAGCGTCCAATCGGGCCAGCAAATCGCGTGAAAAGGGAGATGTCACGACAAAAGATCAGTTGCGCGGACGGAATAATTCCCTTGATCAAGCGAGATCGAAAAACGAATGGATAGAGGCCTTGATCCGTCGCACACCACAGACCGATGCAGCCGTGCCGCGTATGTTGCAATAGCAATTCTTCTTCAAATAAAACTAGATCCCCCGCCGGCCGCTTGTGCCGTCGAATACCTTGACCTTTGGTCTGTCGAATAGACCACTTAACGCCGGGTAAGTGATGAAGACACCGTCGCAATAGCGTAAGAAGCCCTGCTCTTCGATGATCGGCCAAGTGGGCGGCGCCGGCGATACGTTGAGGTAGGTAGCTTCTTTGTGGCGGAGTGCTCGCGAAACGAGAACAGACGCATATGGCCGGTAGGGGGGTTCGACATACCAACTCGAAAGATTGCAGCGCAACGTGGTCGCGTTTTGATCGCAAATCTCCGAACAGATCAGCAAGATCACGCCAACAGCATCGCCGTCTTCATCCAAAAGATAACCGTACTTCGGCAAATTCGGCGGTGGTACGCGCTGCGCGAGTAGCCGAAACATCTTCACCCAAAACTCACGTCTCCGGTCGGGGAAGCCACAAGCTAGTAGTTCGGAGACTTTCCCAATATCCGCATCGGTGATTTGACGGCAACGCAACCTGGGGAAAGAGTCCATTGGTATCAACTGCAACTGAAGAGGCAACTTTGCTCTCCCAATATATTAGCACTATTTGCTTTTCAAAAATACCGTGGCGGACGAGCGGCCCTTTCAGGACGCTTGGTCGTTCCGGCATGTCATGCCGTCCGAAGGCGCGTCGAGCCGAGAAACCATGAGCAATCGTGGGAAGTTGTGTTGGCGACTTAGGGCCGGCATTCTTTTGCGGCAAGTAATATGCCCTTTGTAAGGCTCTTCGGCATCGGGTGCTCAAAATACCCATCGCTTAATTTGCGTGACGCTCTCAGCAGCGAAATGGGCAACGTTGAGCCTTCAAATAAACCATCTGTACTACAAACACTTAAAGGGTGCTCAGAACGCGACGGTGCCATTGCAAAAGGGTCAGTAGTGTCATAAAATTCAATTTAAAGTGTTTGATGCCCCGTTAATCGGTCGTGTAGGAGAGTACCGTGACAACATACGTCTATGATGTTGCCTCGGAAGCTGATCTAAACAAGTATATCAGCCAGGCTGATGCCGCTGCTTCCGGCAGCTTTATCACTCTCATCATCGAAAATGACATTACGCTCATCGCCGCGCTCAACTTAATCGCCCTGCCATCGGGCGTATCGCTGGACATAAACGGGAATAGTGGCAGCGGCGGTACCTACACGCTCGACACCGCGGGCTACCCGGGTTTATTCGTCTCTGGCGACACGATTGTCCAGAACCTGACCATCAGCAACTCGATGGACAACTCCACGCCGGCTGTGACGCTGGCCGGCGGCGAGCTTGCTGGGACTGTCAACATTTCAAGCAACGCGTTTGTCAGTGAAACGGCACAGGACACATTTGGCGATTCAAACAATTCAGCGAACATTACGAACTACGGCACTTACGACATCGTTTATAACGGCTCCAACAATAACATCACCGCCTTCGTGTTGGGTATTTCCGCGGGCAATGTGGCCTCGAACATTTCCAATCGATCACCAGATGACATCAATGGTGCGGAAACGTTTACGAATTACGGCACGTTGGAGCAGACCGTGGCGAAGACTGGTACTGGCGGGACCAGCGTCATCGCGGTCGACGTGATTGATACCGGCACACTCTCCGTCGCGGACTTGGGTGGAAACGAAGATCTACTGTTCAACGGGGCCAACAACAGCTTCTCCGGGACTTATATCGGCGGAGGCATGATCGATTACGGGTACGGCACCAATACCCTCGGTACCATCGATATGACGGAAAGTGCATGCACCACCAGCTTTGGTACTGTAAACCAAAGCGGTGTATTGACACTTTCCAGCACATCCACAATCCAAAATTGGACCAACGCCACGTGGAACTTCACCACGGACAACGGCATCGTGTTGGCCACCACCGACCAATCGGCAGCGATCATCGATTACGGCACACTGGCCAAGACGGGCGGTACCGGTACGACGGTGATTGGCGTCGATCTCAACTACAGCCTCTTCGGTGGCAAGGGCATTGTTGTGAACGTTGGCAACCTTGCCTTTGATGGCGCCGACAACTCCTTCGCGGGTCCGATCTCCGGTGCCGGCATCGTTACCTTGGGCGGTGGTGGCGCCGATGAGATCGATAGCAGCACTACCATCACAACCAGCGCTTGGACGATCACTGACCGCGGAACCGAGGTGACACTTGAGGAGTCGTTGAAATATTCTGGCATTTTGACGGTACAGTCGGGCGCTACCCTGACGCTCGCGAATGATTCGACGCTGACCGTTGCGCAGCTGATAGGCAGCGACGCCACGGTGGTGATCGATGCCGGCAGCAGTCTCATCGACGAAGCGACCGGCGTCACATATGGCCCAGGGACATACGACATAACCGAGTTCAACAGCCCCTGCTACTGCCGCGGAACGCTAATCCGCACCGAGCGCGGCGAAGTTCCGGTTGAGGCTTTGACCATCGGCAGCAAAGTGCTCACGAAGTCCGGAGAGGTGCGGCCGATCAAATGGATCGGTCGACGCAGCTACGGCGGCCGCTTCATCATGGGCCGCAAAGATGTTCTGCCGATCTGCATTAAGGCTGGCGCGCTCGATGATCACGTGCCGCGGCGTGATCTCTGGTTATCGCCGCATCATGCCTTGTATCTCGACGGTCTGCTGATCGAGGCCAAGGACTTGGTCAATGGTGTGTCGATCGTGCAGGCCGATCGTGTGGAGAAGGTTGAGTATTTCCACATCGAGTTGGAGACCCACGACGTGATCATCGCTGAGGGCGCGCTGGCGGAAAGCTTCATCGACGATGACAGCCGGGGCATGTTCAGTAACGCGCATGAATACCGGCAGCTCTACGGCGATGTGGCGACAGGACTCGCGCAATTTTGCGCGCCGCGCCGCGAGGAGGGCTACCAGGTCGAAGCCGTGCGGCGGCGCATCGCGCTGCGCGCTGGAGTGAGCGCCGAGAGGATAAGCCGCGCCTCGGCGGGTTGCGTGGCTTTGTCGACCGCGTCAGCGCCGACTCCGTCGAAGGCTGGGCGCAGAACATCGGAGCATCCCGAGGCGCCGGTCTGTCTCGACATCTACATGCAGTGGCCGCCTGATCGGTCAAGTTCTCGCTAACCGGTATCGCGAGGATCTCGCTAAGGCGCGGCTTGGGAGCGGTCGCCATGGTTTCATTTTCACACCGCCGAGAGGACTGATCATTGGCTCCGACAAAGTGGAGGTCCGCCGCTCACTCGACGCCGCCGCGCTGCCCGCGACACAACGGCATGGTCACGCGCGACGAGGTCTAAGCGGTAACGGTAGGACATGTGCGACGGGCAGCACGTTGCGCGGTCAGGTCGGACCGCGGCATCGTTCTTCAAGGCGATGCCTTGCGTAAGCGGCGCGATTGTGAATGTGGCTTTTGTAGTTACTCAAAAGCAAATCTTGCTCGCGAGAGCCCATTGAAGAACGACTTTCCGATCGGGCAGGGCTGCTGCGGTGTTACCAATGATCGTACGAAGCTCATCAAGTAACCGATCTGCGGGCATGCAACGGCCGCCAGCAGACCGAGTATAATATTGTGACGATCAAGACCGGTTGCGATGCCGTTCGCGACAACGCCGGAGGCGGCGAATACAATTAGCGGCGCAAGCGCCCACACCTTGAAGTGACGAAGCCCCAGAATCGCTCCGGCTGCTGCGCCAAAGATCAGAATAATTGTCATTTGCGGCGCCCCTTAGCTAAAACAAATGCCGTTCCGGCCGCCGTTTCTTCTGTCTCCTTATCGGAAAGTCTGTACCCGACGCGGCAATAATAGTTGAATGCCACTCTTGTTCGGCCTGCAATCCCCTAAATTGGGGGGTCAAAGCGATTCCAAGAATCGATCGTAGCGGACGTCCGCAGGGCTGCAACTCAAATCCGCTTGCAGCCGAGGTTCTCGAGTTCTCGGACAGTGCTGGCGGCGCAGAAACCCGCCGTCCTGACCTGCGTCTTAGGGCGATGCTTCCAGCGGAAGCACTCCAAATTCCGTTTTGTTTTGGATCACCATTCTCACCAAATCGGCATTGATCCATTCCGCCGACGTCGCGAAGCCATAAACCAAAGCGGTGTCACACAGAATATTGATTGTTCGAGGAATGCCTTGACTTGCATGGGCAATAATCCCGCAGGCTTCGTCTGAAAACAACTGAGCCTGAGCGCCCACGGCCTTCAGACGATAGTCGATATATTCGCCAACTTCATTTGGACTAAGAGGCTTGAGATGAAAATCAGAAGATACCCGCTGGGCAAATTGCAGCAATTGCGGTGATCGCAACAGATCTTTCAGCTGGGGCTGACCGATCAGGATTATTTGCAGATACTGATCCTTGTCAGCATTTATATTAGACAACATCCGAAGTTCTTCGAGCGACTCCCACCCCAGGTTTTGCGCTTCGTCGATAATCAAAACGGTTCGGCGGCCCCTTGAATATTGCTCACGCAAAAAGAGTTGAAATTGTTTGAACAGCGCCGGGTATGAATCGTCGAAAGGCTGATTTAGCGACATCATGACCCATTGCAGAAGATCAGCCTTGCCGTGCGGCGTGCTGGTGATCAAGCCAACCGTTAATTGATCGCCGAGCGTGCGCAATAGGTTGCGCATAAGCGTTGTCTTGCCGCAGCCAATTTCGCCGGTGATTACCGTGAATCCGGCGTTGTTCATAACGCCGTATTCGAGCATCGCAAAAGCAAGGCGGTGATTTCGCCCCCAGTAAATCAGGTTCGGATCCGGCAGGATCGAAAATGGCTTCTCGCGTAGGCCGTAATAAGCCTCATACATCACAGTTCCACAAATTGGGCTATATTGTTGGCAACTCGACCGCCGCTGGTGGACCAAATCCCTGGAAGGCTGCCCGCTGGACTAGGGTCATGCAAGTCTGGCGCATGCGAACAGGATTTCCATCACGCTCAGTCCCGTATCGCCGCCATCTGAAGCGCGCACACGCGGCTAGTTGCTTCGAGGCGATCTGGTCATTCCAAATCGGAATTCCCATGTCGCATGTTGGCGGACACACCTCAAGGGCCAAGTTTTCACCAAGGTTAGCGGGCAAAAAGTAATGTTCACCTTATCTTGCCTTATTTTAGAGGCAAAATAAATGCCAATTGAAGCGTTGGTGAAGAAGCCCTAGGGTGGCTTTGTCGAATTGCGGCAGAATTCGCACTAGGTGTCGGCAGAATTAAGCCATACCGAGGGCTCCAATTCTCGCCCACCAAGCGTAGGGCAATTAGGTAGCGGCAATGCTCGATCTCCACAGTCCTCAGCAACCAGTTCTATATGAGGACCAGGATCGAAATTTTGATCTTTCGTCCGCGCTTTCGCACTTGGTCGGGGTTCTGAAGCGACGTTTCTTCTTGTTTGTGCTTCCGTTCTTGATCATTGTCTTATTGGGTACTTCGATCATCAAATTTATGCGCTCCGATATATCGAGCCGAAGGAGAAATACTCGTCGAATCTCCAAAAATAGCGCCGGACCTGTTTCGCCCTACGATCACCGAACTCGGTGACCAACGCTTCGCGCTTTTTCGGCAACGAATTATGGCGCCCGGCAATCTTCTGGGCGTGATGAATAAATTCGACTTATTTCCTGGCCGGCGGGCGTCACTTTCCCAATTTCAACTGCTCGATTTGATGCGGTCGAGAGTCCAAATCGAACCCGCGACGCTCGAGATGCGGGCGAACAACCAAACGCCGACGTTCGCACTTACCGTAAAATTTGATTACGAGGTTCCGGATGTTGCTCTAAAAGTGACAAACGAATTTTTGACTGAAATTCTGAGCGAAGATGCGAGTAGGCGAACAAGCAGTGCGAGCGAAACAACCAAATTAGTTGAGCAGCAGGTCAGGCAGCTGCGAGACCAGCATGATGCGGTGGTCGCCCAGATCGAAAGCCTAAAACGGCGGCCGCCCGACGAGGCACAAACTGAGTCGGATCAGGTGAAGGCGCAGATGAAGGCCCTTGCTGATCTACAAGCGGATTTGTTCAGAAGTCGTCGGTGTATTCAGAAGAGCATCCGGCGATCAAGGAACTGAAGAGAAAAATAGCGGCGCTAAAACGCGCCATTGAATCGGCACCTCAGGCCATGCCGACGAGCGACAAGTCTCAGGATGTCACTACGCAGGTGCTCGTCCAACAGGAAACGGACTTAGTAAAACGTCTGCAGGAAGCCGAGAGCAAACTTACGATCGCTCGTCTCGGCGAGACCATGGAAAGAAATCAGCAAACGGACCATTTGCGTATTATCTCGTATCCTGAGTTACCGGAAAAGCCCATTAAGCCAAAGAAACTGCAATTATTTGCCATGGTTCTTGGCGCGGCTGGCGCGATTGGGGCGGGCTTGGTCTTTGCGGCTGAGATGCTCGACGGCAGCATTCGCCGAAGCCACGATCTGGAAAGAGTCGTCGACAAACACTTGATCGCGACAGATCCCTTACATATCCGCGCCGGGCGAACCCAGTCGAAGGCGGCGCAATTTCATTTTGCTTTGTACGATTTTCGTCGTGCCATTAGTCGCGGCCATTGCCGGCGTCATGTTCATACGGCTTCCAGTTGACTTCGATGGGTTTAAGCAGTCCTGGATTCAAGACTGACCTTTGCTCACACTAATTTCGCGTTTGGATTAGGCACTTGGTTGGCGAGACTCGATGGACAACATTCGACAAGCAGTTGAGCGTGTGAAGGCAAGCCAGAACTCTTTGAGCCCTGAGATCTTGCAAGGCTCAAGCGCGCCCTTGTCCCAGCTAGAGAGTCCCCCGCGGTATCCCGAGCGCGAGCCGAGCTTCACCAAAGGAAGCTGTCCTCGATTCCACCTACTTGGCGTCTAGGCGAATCGTCTCGCACGATGGTGCAGATCATCGCTCGCGTCCGTACGATATGCTGCGAACCCAAGTCTTGCAGTCAATGACTGCAAAAAAATGGAAAATTTTGGGAGTTACTTCGCCGACTCCACGGTGCGGAAAAACACTAACAGCAGTTAATCTGGCATTCAGTATAGCCCGCCAGCCAAATAAGTCCGTCGTACTGGTGGATATGGATCTGCAAAAGCCGCAGATAGCCAAGTGCCTTGGGCGTGAGGGTCGCGGCGGGTGGTGTGTTGGAGTTGCTTCAGGGCGCGCGGCATTGCAAGAGGTGGCGATACCTGTGCAAGCAGGAAATCAGCGAATTGTAGTCTTACCTACCGCTGCCACGAAACAATCGTCGGAATTAATGGGCTCTCACGCGATGGCAAATTTGCTGCAGGATCTCAGAAGCGATTATCAAATCATCGTACTTGATCTTACCGCCCATGCTACCGAGTGATGATACTATTGCGCTCGCACCCCAGTTAGATTGCCTTCTGCTGGTAGCGGCGATTGGGCTTTCAAAAGCGACGGAAGTGGAAGCCTGTACTCGGCAATTGCATCCGAGATCAGTTGCTTCGTGTCGTAGTCAACAAGGCTACAGATGCGAATGCACCTATTACTCTTACTAGGAGAGCTGTGCTATTTTATTTAGTGGAGCATTGGTATTCACTCTTCGGCCTGCTAAGAGATGTTTGTGTGCAGGTGCGTCCGCGAAGTGCATTGCCGCAGTGCGATCGCTCAAACGCTCAAACCTTCACTGCCTGAGGCTTTTTTACGGGCAGTATTCAAGTTCGCCCTGAGGATTTACCGAGCCAAGTTCACCGCTCCTGATCAGACTGTGCTCTACCAGAATAAACAGCAAGCCCAGAATAAACGAATCAACGCGTATAATGCCAAGTATTAGTTTCTCGATTGAGCTCTAGGTTGGTGTCCGGAGGAGCTAGTTCCCACTGTCTAGTATTCGGATTGAAACGGGCAACCGAATCCGGGGGAACCAAGTGGTATTGTCCCGTATACGGGTTCAATTTGGCCACTGAGCCGGGGGGCGCCAACTCCCACTTGCCCGTGATTGGGTTGAGCTGCGGGTATGCATTCGGCGAAACGTCATCCCAACGCTGCGTGTACGGATTGTACTTGCTTTCGGCGTGAAGAACTGGAGTGAATGCGATACCGAACCCGACGATGACAGCGGCATGCCAACAGATCGGGTGCATCGTCTGACCTCCTTCACTACCGCGACGAGACTAATTTACCGCCACGTACGACATTGTATCGGCGATGCATACAAAAATAACCTAATTTAAATCAGGCGTAACTGCCGTTTTCGAGGACCTTCTGGGGCCGGTAGGTGCAGTTGAGTTCTTTTCTGGGTAACGTGACCAATCCGCCACACGTTCTGAGCAATAAGGCTCTATTATCCAGGCCCTGTGGCCGAATCTGGAGGGGCTCGATACTCGGCCTAGGAATATTTACCTTACGCCGAGGCGAAACAGGGGGTGGGCATGCGGGCAGTGATCAGGAGATTAGTCGCCCTGGCAGCAATTGCCGCAATCGGGCTGACACTGGCTGGCTGCTACCGCGATTTCGGTCCGGTGGTCGCCGAACCTGAGCCACTTCCGCCGCCAACAGTGAATACCCGATTTCAGTTAGGCGACCGACTTACCGTCACCATTTTCAATGAGCCAAGTCTCTCGGGCGTATACGACATCACTCCCGGCGGCTTTATCGACATGACCTTGATTGGTCAGATCAAGGCGGTCGGCCATACTCATTCGGAACTCGAGGCAGAAATTGCGGACCGTTATGCTCGCGGCCATTTCCTGCAAGAGCCGAAAGTAACGGTCGCCGTTGTCGAATATCGACCATTTTATATTTTCGGCGAAGTCGCTAAACCAGGGATGTATCCTTATCGAGCCGGCCTCAACGTACTTACCGCCGTCACGACCGCTGGTGGTCTGACCTATCGTGGACGCAAGGATACCGTTCTGATCCAGCGCGCCGGCCAACAGGTCTGGAATGAATATCCGCTGTTGTCATCGGTCGTGATCCTGCCTGGCGATCTTATTCGCATTCCGGAGCGCTACTTCTGACGAGCATTACTTGCCGATCAGCGCATAACTATCTGGCAAGCGATGTCAGCATGAACGGTTGCTTATATCTGATGCTCGGGTCGCAATCAGGTCGGACCAAAAGCCTTCTGTTTTCCGCAACCGTAATTCTATGTCTTACCACGCGCTTCGACCTCGCACTGGCACAGTCGGTGCCGTCCGCAACGTCAGTGCCGTCGGCCGGGGGGCCGCCTCCATTATTACCACCACAAGTGGCGCCCCTCCCAACCGGGGACTCAATCAGTTTCTCTCGGTCAATGGCTCATAAGCGGCCAGGTGGGCGTCTCTACGTTTTACGATTCAAATATTTATCAAAGCACGACGCCTCCGATCCTGCACGGACCGGGATTTGAAATACAGCCAAGCTTGTTGGCCGACTACAACACCGGGATCTATGACACATCAATCTATGGTAATATCGATAGCAAGATTTATCCCACCCTCGACTCGTCAAACGACACCTTCGATCGTCAGGCCGGCATCGTGCAGAAATACTCGCCATTGCCGGATCTTCTATTCGCCGCGCAGGGCAACTATATCCATTTGACGAATGCCAACGTTTTGCTAAATTCGACCACCCCTTCCGCGCCCTCAATCCCAAGCCCCATCGTTTCGCCGGCGAATCCGCAATTACCCGGTGCCGCCGGCGTGGTGGCAAACGCACAAACCATAGTCGATCCAAATGACACCTACACCGCTTCGGCCAACGTTTATAAAGAATTTAACCGCGCCTACGCTACTTTCGGCGGTTCGATCTACGACACGACCTATGAAACCACGCCCTCATCGAATTTTAACCTTGCGTCTTACTACGGAAGCGGCGGAATTTGGTTCAGCCCGCTCTTTTATGCTTTTGCCAACGGTGCCCAGAGTTTTTACTCTCCGGCTGTCGGCTTTAGCTCAGCTTCCTACTTCGCAAAGGGCGGCATCGGATCGGATCGGATCGGCTTTTTCCAGGGTTCGATTTATGCTGGTGAGCAGGCAACCACCGTCGCTGACAATGGCGGGCAAGCGGGGGGAGATATTTATGGCGGTGCTGTTTCCTATTTTCCGATCGATCCTTGGGACATGACCTTTTCGGTCGACAGACTCAGAAACGTTTCCAACATCACCGTGGCTACATCGCAGGCGCTCGGCGGATCTATCGGTGGTTTGCCGAGCGGTGCTGCAGGAGGTTTGGCGCTTTCAGGGGCAGCAATATCGACGAACACATCTGTGCAGGTTACCACGCTCGCTTACAGGACAAATTATAGGTTTTCGGCGCAGACATCGGCTTTTGGCTTAATCAGCGTGACGCCTATCGCCTACCTTGGTACGTCACGCGTCGATTATTCTTGGATTGCATCAATCGGGATTCGGCACCAACTTCGCGACAACCTTAGCTTGACTTTTACTTACAATTATACCCGTTACGAGTCAGAGGCCTTGCCGTCCTACAACTTCAACCGCGACTTTCTTTCGCTCGGTGCCATATATACTTTCTAGTTCTCGCGGCTGACGGGCCTCTGGAATCCCAGTGATGCGGGAGTGCTCCAAGTTCTCAGCAACTCCTGTTCCAGTTGCGCTCCCGCCTTTCGCCCCGGTGTACGCTTAGTGAGTCTCCTTTCCTGGCGCGGAAAATGTAGGGCCCCGTGAAGTGGTTATCGCGCCAAGTAAGCTGGAGCGGGCGCTAACCGATCCGCTAAAGGCGGGCGAGCTGCGTATCGATCACGCCGGTGGTCAGACCCGGGCCGCGCGCGAAGCCGCGCAACGACCGCGTCAGATGTCTCAGCGCGTAATTTTGTGTTGTGACGTTCACGGTGTGGCGCAATAATAGATTGGAGCAATCAAGATCGGCGGCGGCACGGGCCACGCGCGCCTGGACTGAAGTCTCGCGGCTACCGACGAACCGTCCTGCACCTTACGCATCCAAGGCCATTCGCGGAAATGTTCATAGAGACCTTGTGCCGCGCCGAGCGCCAAGCTGCGGCGACATCACTGCGATCGGCGCCTAAAACGAACAGGGCGTGTGAAGTTGGTGGCGCGATCCAGAGCGCCCCGGCGTTCTGCCGTCGCGCAGATCAGACGATTTCAGCACGAGTCCGCTCGACACCCCATCGCCCCGGCGCGATCTATGATTTCTTGCTTCCTCGCATTTGAGGGTACGGTACATTACCGTGCCACGGCTTAGAGGATCCCGCGTCGTTTGGTGCGGGAATACCTTCGGGTTGAGCTCCGTCATTAACGGTGTTGCGAACACAACTGGAGCTGCAACCTAGAAGTGGTATAGTGGCGTCATAATTCTTGCGAGCGAGAGCCATTAAATAGCCTTATGCACTGGCGAGCAGTTCGCTACGTACAACCGCCGGAGGCGGTAAAGTCCGAGGCAGAGTTTTGGAGTTTGTATCATGTCTTCCGCTGGCACTGCCGTCACCATCCGCGGCCTGATCGACCGGATGGCCGCACTGCAAGTCGGCCAACCCTTCTTGATCAGCCCCGAGACCGGGCGCGTGATTACCTACGACGGACTGCAGCGTCAATTGTTACATATTTCTCGTTACTTTCGCGAACTCGGATTGTTGCCCGGCGACAAAATCGCTTTGCTTACCGATAACGGACTGTCGGCAATCCAGCTATTTCTTGGAGCAATGTACAGCGGCTTAGTGTGCGTGCCACTGAACGTCCGCGCAGGCCTAAGTCACTTGTCATTCATGGTGAATGATTGTGGCGCGAAAGTTATGTTCGTCGGAGACAACTACAACGAATTAAGCGAACAAGCACTGTCCGAGGTCCGACGGCCCATCAATGTTGTCGCAGCGGACGTTGATGGTTTGCCGCAGGTGACCGACGTATCGTCGACGTCGGACGCTTTGACTCCGATCTCTCCAGAAGACCCAGCCATGTTGATCTACAGTTCAGGCAGCACCGGGTTACCGAAGGGGGCGGTCCACACCCATAGATCACTTCTCGCTCATGGGAGGAACGCCGCTCAGTCGCACGAACTCACGGCAGCGGACCGCTCGCTTCTTGTGCTCCCGCTTTACCACATCAACGCCGAATGTGTGACCCTTATGCCGACGCTTTCGAGTGGCGGTTCTGTGGTCGTACCGCACGGCTTTTTGGTCAACGAATTCTGGAATTGGCTGGATGATTACCACTGCACCTGGTCGGCGGTGGTGCCAACGATCATTTCGCAACTTCTTGACTGGCAAGATCCGAGAGCTCACGAAAGAACGGGCATGTTCCAGCGCATTCGCTTCCTGCGCACATCCTCGGCTCCATTGTCGCCTGCACTGCATCGCGAGTTTGCTGACAAATTCAACCTGGTGCTGATCCAAGCGATGGGGTCATCCGAAGCCGGCAACGTCTTCTCGAATCCCTTGCCGCCGCGCAAGAACAAGATCGGTTCTCCCGGACTGCCGTGGGGTTTCGAGACAAAGATTATCAGCCGCGACGGCGTAGAAGTTCAGGCCGGCGAACCGGGCGAAGTCCTTCTCCGTGGCGACGGCATGATGCAGGGCTATCATAATGATCCCGACGGAACCAAAGCAGCGCTTGACACTGACGGCTGGCTACATACCGGCGACCTCGCTTATCAGGACGAAGACGGATACTTTTTTGTCGTTGGTCGATCGAAGGAGCTGATCATCAAGGGCGGGATGAACATTGCTCCCAAGCAAATCGACGAAGTACTGGAAGCGCATCCGGCCGTATTAGAAGCTGCTGCGGTCGGAATTCCAGACCGATATGTTGGCGAGGACGTCGTTGCCTTCGCCGTTTTGCGCGACAAAATGACCTGCAGCGAAAGAGAACTCTTGGACTTTTGTGAGGATCGGCTTGGCCACTTTAAAACACCAACGCACATCTACTTCGCACAGGATTTGCCCAAGGGTCCATCAGGCAAAGTTCAGCGGCTCAGGTTGACGGAAGATGCTGAACGTCTCAGAGACGCGAGGTTGAAGCCGACCGCAGTTGCTCCTGAAACATCCACTGCTGATGCGCAGAGTTCGCAATTTGCGACTGAGCCTCAGATCGAGCAAGTTCTCGGTGAAATTTGGTCGGAGCTTCTCGGCGAAGCACCGCATAGAGTCTACTGCCAATTTTTTTGCGCTTGGCGGATACTCACTGCTGGCGGTCCAGACATTCTCCCTTCTGCGTGGCAAGATCCCAGTCGTTCTTTCCCTTTCGGATTTCTTTGAGAATCCCACTATTAAGCAGCAGGCGGCACTCGTTCGGCAGAGGCTCGCAACCCTTCAAGCCCGTGAGACAGTCCAAAATAACTTTGACTTGCAAATCATTCCGCCCCGGGATCCGGCGCTCCCCTGCCAGTTGAGCCTTTCACAGGAGCGGCTGTGGTTTATGGAGCAGCTGAACCCTGAAATTCCGGTCTACAATGAGGCGGAAGCCGTACTCATGAAGGGGGCGCTTGATCTGGTACTCCTAGAAAGAGCGCTTAATGATGTCGTTTCCCGACATGAGATCTTGCGTGCGACCATTGAGCTCGACGACGGCCGCCCTATAGTCATCGTGCACGATGCTTGGCCAATAGATTTCAGAAAGATAGATCTGCGCGGCCTACCGTCCGTTGAACGCGAGGCCGAATTGAGCCGTTTGCTGATCGACGAACCGCGACGGCCTTACAATCTTGCGAAACAGCCTGGGCATCCGCGCAGCAGTCTTGCAGCTCGCAGACGATGAGAACGCCTTCATCTTGATGATGCACCACATCATATGCGATCGGTTGTCCGTCGGCATTCTGTGGCGAGAATTAGGAACGCTCTACTCTTCGGCCGTGCGGCAGGAGGCATCCACTCTACCGCCGTTGCAAATTCAATACGGCGATTATTCCGCTTGGCAGCGACTCCCTGAGCGCCGAGTGCGTTTTGCCGAGGATCTTCGCTTTTGGCAGGATTACCTGCGAAACCTACCAAAGCTCCTCGATTTGCCCTCCGATAGGCCGCGACCGCCGGTGAATGCCTACAACGGAAAAAAGCTGCAATTCTTCCTCGGATCGGAATTGTCGGATGATTTGCGGCGTCTGGCACGACAGGAGCAAACGAGCCTTTTCAATGTGATCGCAGCTGGACTGAATACGCTTTTGTTTCGGTACACGGGGCAGGAAGACATCCCGGTCGGCGTTCCCATTGCCGACCGCGACCGCTCTGAATTGCAGCCCCTGATAGGGTTTCTTCTCGATACTCACGTTCTGCGGACCGATCTAAGCGGCAATCCTACATTCCGAGAACTCCTTAGTCGCGTGCATCATGCCATGCTGCGGGTTTATTCGCATCAGGCCGTTCCGTTCAATGAAGTAGTCGATGCTCTCCGGCCGGAGCGCAGTCTCAGCTATTCGCCGCTTTTCCAGGTTTTATTAAATTGGCGCGAGGCAACGGCTGAGTTGCAGTTTATAGGCTTCCCTGGAGTTGTGGTTGAGCCCTTATTGGCCCAAGCGAATATTTCGAAGTTCGATCTGACCCTTTTTGTCACGGACACATCGGACGACTTGTTGTTGGAGTTCGAATTCAACACCGATCTTTTTGACGAAGATCGAATAGAACGCATGGTTGGACATTTTCGAGCCTTGCTGGAAGGCGCGGTTGGCAATCCGGAAAAACCCCTTGCCGAGTTGCCGCTGCTTACTCCGGCCGAACAACATCAATTGCTCGTCGAATGGAATTCGGCAAGTGAAAGTAGCAGTGAACATGATTCACTCACTGTTTGAGGAGCAAGTTGAACGATCACCCGATCGGATTGCTGCGGTATTCGATGAGAGTGAGCTAACTTACCGCGAACTTAATTTGCAGGCCGACCGGCTTGCGCAGCGACTGCGTGAGCTTGGCGTTCAACCCGGCGTCCTGGTAGGGCTGTTTATCGAACGCTCGCTCGAGCTTGTCATCGGGATGTTGAGCATCTTGAAGGCGGGCGGCGCGTATGTACCGCTCGACCCAGCGCATCCGCGTAGCCGGATCGCTCTCGTGCTCAACGATGCGCAGCCGCCGGTGCTTCTAACAACCAGCCAGCTGCGGGCCAAGCTTCCGCCGCATAATTCTCGCGAGGTCACATTGGAGGCGGTGCTTTCAACGGGGGAAGGAGACGGACCTCATTCGGCCCTAACCCGTGCCGGCAATCCGAGCGACCTCGCATACGTCATATACACCTCAGGCTCTACCGGTAAGCCGAAAGGGGTCGAAGTTGAACATGGTTCGGTCCTCAATATGCTTGCATCGATGCAGCGGCAGCCCGGCTTCGGCGCTGACGACACGATGCTCGCGATCACTACCGTGGCGTTCGATATTTCTGTGTTGGAGATATTTCTGCCACTGGTATCTGGGGGACGTCTCGTTGTCGCGCCCGTCAATGCTACCGTTGATGCCGAGGCCTTGATAAGCCTCATTGAAAGTTCCGGAGCCACCGTCCTGCAGGCGACGCCCAGCTCGCTGCGCATGCTCCTCGACGCTGGTTGGATCGGCGCGCCGCAGTTAAAACTCTTGTGCGGAGGCGAAGCCTGGACCGATAACCTCGCGAAAGAGCTGTTGGCACGCTGCGGTTCGCTCTGGAACATGTACGGTCCGACCGAGACGACCGTGTGGTCCTCCGTCCTTAGGGTTGAAGCCGACCGGAAAATCGTTATCGGTCCGCCCGATTGCTAAAACAAAGTTTTACGTGCTCGATGCCGCGCGGCAACTGTTGCCGGTAGGCGTGACCGGCGAACTCTACATCGGAGGCGCGGGGCTCGCACGAGGCTATGCCCACCAGCCTGAACTTACGCAAGAGCGCTTTTTAAAGGATCCGTTCGCGGCTCGAATCCGGCGCGCGCATGTATCGTACCGGCGACTTGGTGCGTCGACTACCCGATGGTAATTTGGATTTTCTTGGCCGCATCGATCATCAAGTGAAAATTCGCGGCCACCGCGTTGAATTGGGCGAGATTGAAACAGCGCTCAAACAACAATCAGGGGTGAAAGACTGCATTGTTGTCGCGTCTGCCGATGCTGAAGGCGAGCATCGTCTTGTTGCCTATATTATTCCCGAGACGTCAAAAGGCATACCGGCGAGCGAGCTGAGACTCGCGTTATCGGAACTGCTTCCCGCCTACATGCTGCCGGCGAGTTTCGTGGCCCTGTCGTCATTTCCATTGACGCCGAGTGGCAAGATTGACCGCAAAGCATTGCCGACGCCAGACCTCGCGGCACTTCCAGTAATTGACTCGCCTGCACCGGGGACACCGACGCAAGAGAAGGTAGCATCGGTGTGGCGCGATCTCCTCAAGATCGACAAAGTTGGTATCCGCGATAATTTTTTTAACGTAGGCGGAAATTCACTGCTTGCGGCTCGAGTTATCGGCAAAATTAATGAGACTTTGAAAGCAAAATTGCGCATCGCCGACATTTTCTTGATGCCGACCATAGAGTTACTCGCCGCAGCGATAGAAAAAAGCCACGACGTAACCCTTGGCGATAGCAAAATAATTCAATTACAGAACGGCCACAGCGGTTTGCCGCTCTATTTCCTCGGCGCCGGATCAACCGAACATAGAATTGCGAAATTTATCGGCAACGACCGCGCCGTGTTCGCGATCGATCTCAAGTATGCCCCGCGAGTGGCGCCAAGCCATCGCAGCCGGAGATAGGACCAAATTACCGACATTAGAGCAATTGGGCGCGTTATATGGGAAAGTCATTCGAGCGCATGCGGGCACGTCGCCATGTGTGATTGCCGGATACTCTTTCATGGGAAAAATAGCGTTCGAGGCAGCACGAATGCACCAGAGAGAAGGAGGCGAACTTGCTTTCGTGGCTCTCATAGATGCTTTTGCGTGGAGCGGACTAACCCGCGGAAGCGCACGTCGAAGTTGGCATTGGATCTGGCGTAGATTTGCGAGCTAACGACTTCAGCCAAGAATCTGTTGCTTATAGACTGTTGGGATTGATAGCGAATTGTTGGCGCTTATTTTTGTGGTTGCTTGCACAGTTGCCGCGAGTGGTAAAGGCACGCTTGCCCTCCGCTGATCTCTCCGGAATGGCAGATAGTGTCGGTACTCCGATAGAGAAATCAGTTTACCAGGGTTTGGTGCGTCTCATTGGAGAGGTATTTATGCCTCGTGCCCCTCGACGCGCGCGGCATCCTCTTCAGAGCTGAATTCCCAGGTGAAGAGTTTCTCCCGGGGCATGATCTTGGCAGTGGATGGGGCAAGCTGTTTTCCGGTGGCCTCGAAATTGTTCAAGAGACTGGAAATCATGTAACAATGTTACTTGAGCCGAACGTCACCGCCTTAGGCCGGCATCTACACGACGCACTCGGCTGTACCGCGATGATATATCAGAACGTGCTGATATAGTGCGCCGGCAGAAAGTTCATGGCTGACTGTTGGGCCTCGGAGTTTTTGAGACAGCGGGCCGTGCGGCTAAGGGGTTAAGGAAGGCTGTCGTGCGATGAATTGACTTCCGCCACCGCTGCCGAGGTCGAGCTTATCGGCGTCAGAAGTTCAAACGCCGCATCAAAGTCGTCACAGACTTGGCACTTTAGCTCAGGCGCTCAGATGTGAAACCTTAGATCCATCTTAGCGGACGATCAGCAGCGAACACGGGGTCTGATGGGCCACCTTCGCAACCGTGTCGCCATACCAGAACCGATAAAGTGCGCTGTGGTGATGGGAACCTAGCATGAGCAAATCGGAACCGAGTTTGCCGACGAGAGTGAGGATGGTTTCTGGGGTCGGTCCCTGAACCGCGAGAGCTTGATCCACGCGAATGCCGTTTGTGCGAAGCGTCGCGGCGAAAGCTTGGGTTTGCTGATGCTCGGTCCGCAAGGCTTCAGCGTGGGATTCGCGAATCATGTCCTCCTGGCTTTCGTCCCCAGGAACCGGCCTCTTTAGGTAGCCGACAAAATCAGGATCGGGCTCCGCAACGTGAACGATATCGACGATCGCGTCGAATGCTCGGCCGTACCGCTGCGCCTCCGCCAATAGCCGGTCCGTCGCAGTTTTCAGGTCGATTGCCACTAAGATACGATAGTCGCCGCCCATTTTCCCGCTCCAGCCGGTAAAGACGGCCGTGTCTTAGCATGAGGTCGTGGGATGACGCATTTAAAACCCTTCTGGTGAACGACCTGAAGCGCCGGCCGATGCCCATGGAACGGCGGGCTCGCTCGCTGGCATCAGCACCGATGGCCACGCTACGAACGATTCGCGGCGCAACTGCTTCAGCGGCATTGTGGACACCCCGCCTTAATGTTCGGCCGACATCGCGTCGACAGCACCCACGTCTTTGTTATCGACCCTGATCTCCGCAGGTTTGATCCTTGCGGCAAAGTCGTGAACGGGAGAATTCGGTTCCTTCGCGAGGGCGTCGGGCAATGCAGCGTCGGCAAAATTATCGTGCGCAAATCTTAGATGAGCCGGTGCCATTGGCTACACGCATACCTTTCGGTGGAGTTTCGCCGTCAGCGCGGTTTCGATCATAACCGGACTCAATCTGTAGGCCTTCGAAAACAGCGGTATCATTTTCGCATCTGAACCCAAATGCCACTAATGCTGGCGGGGGAGCATTGTGTCTATACTCAACAAACATTGTGTCTATACTCAACAAACAAAGGCGAGACAATTAATGCCGAAGGGAAGCATATTAGGGTTTGCGTTATGTCCTCCGTTGGGAAAGCAGCCACCATCCGCGAGCTGATCGACTGGATGGTCGCATTGCAAGCCGGCCGTACCTTTTCGTTTCACGAGTGTTGCTTTTCACGCATTATTGTCAGGCTGCGATGTGCTTTCGTCAGCCATGTCGCGACAGCCCGTATAACCGCGTCTCGACGCACAGCTAAATGTCCGTGTCGGGTTGTGAGCGCGGTTTTGATCACCGCTTTCTTACGCTTGGCAACTTCAATATTCAGTAGGCAAAGCAATTCAACTCGATCCACTGTCGCCCAAACCGAATGTCGGCGGCTGAAAGCTCATGTCCGACCGGCACTACCTTAATCTCGAGCGAAGCGCCATACTGACGCAACGAGGTGACGAGCCGGGAAAACCGCTCCGGCAGAATGGTTGGATCATCGGCGCCGGAGAGCAGCAAGACTGGCTTGCGGCTCAGGTCCGGCGGTTGAAAGTTAGACAATGTGAGCTGCGCTGCGCGGACAAGGATTGCGCCGGCAAGTGTCTCGGGCCGCAGCAGCAGCAACGTCGTGGCCATATTGGCGCCATTCGAATACCCAACCGCGATCGGCTCCGAGAGGCGGTAGTGGACACACGCTTCCCTGATGAAATCCGCAAGCTCGTGCGCGCGCCGAGTTACATCTTCCTCGTCGAGCACATCCGGGGCAAAACGTCGGAAAAACCTCGTTGCGCCATTCTCCAATACCTTGCCGCGTGGCGACAAAAGTGGTGCGTGCGGCGCTAATTTACGACCAAATCGCAGCAAAGAGATTTCGTTGCCGCCGGTTCCATGCAGTAGCAGAAGCGGCCGCACATCGCGCGTCGCCGAACCGTCGAAGCAATGGACGAAAGGCAATCGATCTGTCGCCGCACGAACGGTGCGGCGGGTTAAATAGCTTCGGTACGCCCAGCCGACGGCGGACTTGAAGGAACCTCGCACCATGGCCTTTACGCGCTCCTTTATGGCGGTTCTGCCGGCCTTTTTCTCACCCAGTTTGGAGATGGTTGGGCCGAGTCGATTATGAATTCAGGTAGGTACGTTTTGAGCCTCTGTAGTAGGAACAATCCTAGCACGCGTTTATGACTACCTGGGACTTCGGTGACTGAAGTTGGATGCACTTAACGCAGGCGGTGTCTCTGTCGCCACACATCTTCAGGCGACATCATACGATGAACGATCAACCAACATGCTGATACAATCATTGAACCCGAGCGGAACGAGCCATTATCCGAGGGGTCGCGGAGTGCGTTGCTGTTGAAGCCGAAATCGAAAGCTGGCCGCCTTGACTCGCACGTTTCTCCAGATCCCGTGGGCGCGGATATTATTCAGTGCTAAGGAATCAATCTACAAAGTTGGTATCCACTGACGCAACGTTGGCTTGGCTTTGAGGACGTGCGTTTGACGATCGACCCCGCAGGTAAGTTTACGCGAAGTTAAATATTCGATCGGCCAACGTTATCGTGTTGCGCGGCCGTTTCGTGGTGACAAGCGAACTAATCTCGACTGCGGTGGTGGTTCCTCCTGACGAACTGCGACCATCGCGCGGTCGCGTTGAGCCGCGCGTCGACGCCGGCAGCGGCGTCCAGGGGCAAGCCGCGCCGATGGCCCCGGCCCGGGAGGGCGCTTTGGATTGACAGCCGGCCTTACTCGATGAGATGATTAGGCCAGTATCCACAGTGCCCAGCGTCCTTCGGCCTTGGCTTGGCCGCAGCTGTTTCTTCTTTCGTGCGATGGCGAGCGTGAGCCCGGATGGTCACATGGCCGAGGCTGTGAAGGGAGTCATTGCTGCACGCTTTGATGATTGGAGACAAAACTCAAAAGCGCTCGCGCAGCGATGGACCTTATCCATCTTTGGAGGACGTTCCTTGGTGGCCGGTGGCATTGTCGACAAAGAGCGGCGGTTCCGCCGATATGGTATCTGCGACGTTGGCTATGATAAAGTTGCGAAGGCTTTTTAAATGAAGGCTTTTTTGACGACGGCCGCGCTGGTTATCGGTTGTTTGCCGATCAATGGTTCACCCGCGCTCTCGCAGCAGCAATGGCGTCCGCTGAGCCACGCCCAGAGACAAGCCTATTATGCGTGTCTGACTTCGGCATGGGTTGCCGATTTTTGTCGTGGGCATTCCTGGGGGATATCCGCAAGTTATGATCTCACCTATGCCGCATGCGTCGCCGCCGACACTCGCCAGAAGGACAGTCACCGCCAATCCATATTTCACCCCCGAAGAGTATTGCTGGCGGCGGACGCACGGGCTACTTCGCTAACGATAGCGTGGTGCAGGCCATTGTTGCGGCACATTGAGAGGCAGCACTCGTTGTTGTGGCCTCACTTCACTAGCCTTCAGGCCACGGCCTACTTACCATGCCACGGTTGCGCGAGCGGCGCCTTCCGCAACGACGAGATTGGCAGAAAGGACCCGACGGCAACAACGCGGCGGCGGGTCCAGTCTATTGTGCCGTGATTTTCGTTACTTCCGCCGTTATTGCCTGCTTCAATGTGGCGCTCGGCGCTTTGCTCAGCGCGACCTTGAATTCCTGGGACGCCCTGCTGCCTTGTCCGGAGGCAACGTAGCTCATCCCCAGATGGTAGCGGACCGCGGCTTGGTCGGGCAGGGCCGCTGCGGCCTCTTCAAGCAACGGTACGGCTGCCTTGACGTCGCCGTTCCGGTAGTCGACCCAGCCGAGGGTGTCCTTAAATTGCGGGACTTGCGAATGCCGCAAACTTGCGGCAAGCGCCTGCGCCCGTTCCAGGCTCGCCTTATCAGTGCGGTGGTCGGCAAGCAGGCTTGCCAGATTATTGATGGCGACCAGTGAGCCTGGTTGTTGAGCTAGCACATATTCATATTCGGAGATTGCCGCATCGTAGTTGTCGGCCCGCTCCAAAGCTGCGGCGAGAGCCATGTGCAATATGGCATTATCAGGCTGCAGCTTGAGACCGGCGCGAAGGGTGGCCAGCGCCGCATCGGTCTTATTCTGCGCTAGATAGAGTTCCGCGAGAGCGCGGTAGCCAATGCTGTTGTTTGGCTGTTTGTCGATGGCCGCCATAAAGCTTTTGGCGGCCTGGTCCAGCGCACCGTTTGTCCGCGCGATGGAACCCAAAAGCACATAGGCTTCGGCGTTGGTCGGATTTGACTTGAGAACTGTTTGCAGGAAAGACACAGCTCTGTCGGTCTGCTTGGCACGAACAAGCGACCTCACCAACAGGACCATCGGCTGCAGTGCCTGCGGCGCAGCGGCTACGGCGTTCTGAAAGGCGGCGATGCTCTCACTATATTTTTGCTGGCCGTTCAGCGCCGCCCCGACAATCTCATCGGCGATGCTGTTGTTGCCGCCGATGCGGCGCATGGCCTCGCCAATCTCCTGGGCGCCGCTCCAGTCCTGCCGCGCCAGCCTGACTTCCGCCAAGGCCGAGAGGACCGAGAGATTCTTTGGCTGCCGGGCAGCCAGATCGGTCAGGATGTCGTCGGCACGATCAAGGCTGCCCCGGCGCCGCAGAAACGCGACATAGTTCAGGCCAACCGCCGCTTCAAAACCCGAAGCCCGAAACGCCTCGGCGAACTGCTTCTCGGCAAGCTCAATGTCGCCTCTTCGCTCGTAAGCAATAGCTAACTGCAACATAAGGTCGGCGGCACGGGGCCGGTTGTCGAGTGCCTGGCGCAGATCGGCGATCGCGGCATCAAGCTGTCCGCGCTCCATGCGAATGGCGGCACGCAGCTTCAACGCACTGGGATCGCGCCCATCCTGCCGTAGGACATCGGCCAGGATCGCGTCGGCCGCGTCGATGTTCTTGTTGGCGATGTCGATCTCGGCGAGTTTGATCTTTGCGGCGTGACTGTGCTCGGGTGAATTCGGGTCCTTGGCGAGGACCTCGAGCAATTTTACAGCGTCAGCAACGTTGCCGTGCGAATAGTCCAAATCGGAGAGGGCCATTTGGTACGGGAAAACATTTCCGCCGGCGTCGATCCGTGCGGTGAGTTCCTGATGCGCTACTGCGTATCCCTTGATCTTGTACAAAAACCGAACCAGGTCGAGTTCGGCGTCGGAGTCTTTGGCATTGGACTGAGCGACCGCTCGCAGCTCGGCTTCGGCGTCGCCGAGCCGGTGTTGATCGATGTAGAACTTGATCAGCTGCTTGCGAAATACGGCTTGCTCAGGATGCAGCGTCAGCAATTTTCGCAGCGTCGCTTCGATTTGCGACGTGTCGGCGAGCTGCTCGAACACCTTGAGCTTGTAAATCTGGATGCCAAGGTCGTTCGCGTGTGCACGCGGAGCGCTGTCAAGAATCTGCAGCGCGCCTTTGGCGTCGCCGCTGTCAAGGCGGATTGCGGCGGTGACAATGATCGCGTCGATGTTGCCGGGTTCCAGCGCCAACGCGGCCTGCGCCTCATGCAGCGCACGATCGCTATCCTTCAGCTTGTAGAATATGGCCGCCCTGAGTGCGGTAATATCGGCATCGGCTCCAGCTTCGGGATCGGCGCCATTGACCAAGGCCAGCGCCCGATCGGTGGCACCGCCGGCCAGCAACAGCCGCGCTAGCTTCAACTTGGTTTTGACATCGTGTGGATCGAGCTGAACGATGGTTTGCAGGATCGGAACCAGCGCAGCCCAATGATGGTTGGCTTCCTCGATTTGGGCCAAGCCTCGCCAGGCTGGGATCATGTCCCGCTTTAGGTCGATCGCGTTCTTGAACTCGATTGCCGCTTTCTGATTTTCGTGCTTTGCGAGCAGTTTGACGCCGTTATCGTAGTAACTTTGAGCCCGCTCAGCGGACGAACCGCAGGATGCAAGCTGCATCGCGCCCGCAATCACCAGGGCGATACGCAAAGTGCCCACGACGGCCGATTCAACTGCAGTGTCATTGCGTTGCCACTCGTTTCTCGAAAGCGGAGGTTTTCGCAGATTTTGCCGTCGCGGAGCTGGCGGCGGGCAAAAATGCCGACAATTGCGGTACGGCATCGTGCATGAACGCCTGCAACCTCTTGTCGGCGTCATCCTCGGATTTCCGACGCATCTATTTGGGTAGTTAGCCGCACCAGGGCGCCATCGGTCCGATTTTGCAGGATCGCGTCGGCAAATAGGTAAAGCTTCGCCCAAATTTCGCTCGCAAGCTTTCTGCCGCGTTCGTCGAACCAGTAGTAGACAAGTTGGGTGGCGCCGCGCTTTTTGATGACGACACGATTGAACGAGTAGGTCGCCGTCGCCAAGGTTCTGCTGTTGAATGTTGGTGATGGTCCAGCCGCCGCCCGGGATGCAAACGATCGGCGAGTGCGGGGACTCGCCCTTGCGCTGCGAGGCGTAATACGCGACGTAGAAGATTCACCGATTTGCCGTCGACGCGGCTATAGTCGGAAAGAAGATAATCGTTTAGGCCGAGTGCCCGTTCGGTTTCGACGTCAAGCAAGGACGGGATGGCCCTGCCAAGGGCCAATACGGTTCGGAAATTCCGCGAACGGAAGCCGCGTCTGAGGGCCGACATCAGTTCGTCCGGAAATGGAAGCGACCGCCGCTCCGCCAAGGCACAGCAGCACCAGGCAGGTGACAAAGGGCAGACTGCGCGCCGGACGCATCTCGAATGGCGGATTGTTCGTTTTCGCTTGTCTCCGGGAAGATGCAGAATGTCCCACAACCGCCGTCGCGACGCACAGCGACATCAGATACATTTCCAATACAAGCAGCGCCCCGCAGACGAGGAAAATGATCCACCCCTCGAAGAAATGCAAGGCGCCTTCGGCCATTGCAGTTCCCCAGCGATCGACCAGGATGCCGACCAAGCCAATTCTGAATCCGTTCATCGCTATCGCGATGGGGATGGCGGACAAGAAACAGCAAGCGCGCTGCCAGCGCGGCGCGTTGAAGATATAGGCCGCCAAAAAGCTCAAGCTGAGGAGCGGGTAGAGGTAACGCAATCCGCTGCAGGCTTCGACAACTTGCAACTGATAATTCCCCAAGTCGATAATATTGCCGTCGAGATAAACCGGAATACCAAACATTCGGATCAAGAAGACACCCAATTTGAGGAAAGCAGTTGCAATCGCAAAGTGAGTTCGGCGTCAATAAAATATCGGCAGCGGGATAGCGAACAACAGGAAGGCGATCGGTACGAAGGCCGCGGCAAAAAGTCGGTATCCGCCGACGGAGAGGACGATACCGACGAGAACGATAACAAAAGCGATCTGGGAAAGAATGAAGACCGCGCTCAGTTCGCCGATCACATGCATGGCGAAGGCAAGAGAACCAGGGCAGGCCCGGCCCAACTCGGCCTACCAACCGAGGCACGTAACGCGTTTTTGCGCATCCACAAAAGCCATGCGCTTACAAAGGGGATCAGGAAGCCGTGACTGTATTCTTCCTGCGATGTCCAGCGATGGACCAGTTCCGCTAACGCGCCATGGAATGCAACCACGATTGCGAGCGCAGTCGCAGCCACGAGTACGCTGGTCGGCAACGCGCGTCCTCGCCAACCATCGAGAAGTTGAAACGCCATAGCTATACGTTGCCGGTCCAAGTGTGGGTGACGTGAGTGCCGCGCGACGAGACAGCGAACCGGCCGTAGCTTGTGCTGGCGCCGTATTTCACTGTCGTCCGGATCTTATCTAACTGATAGATGCCGAACTATGCGCTTGTTTTCTGCGCTTATGGTTTTTTCGCCACGACGGAAACCCTCAGTCCTCGACTGCGCACTCGTGCATACTTACGGCAATTGCTATGCCGATTCGACGGCGTGCATGGCGTCAATCACGCACCGCGAAACCGCCACGGCTTCTTCAACCTAAGGAATTAAACCTGGGCTGGATCGCCACGCCGAAAATTCTTTGCCGGTAACCGACGAGCAGAAAGACAACCAAAACGCCGGTAAACAACACAGCGGTAGGAGGTAGCGGAGTGGCCACGGCGCCGATTGTGCCCGCGGATGATAGGCTCCAGTTGCTTAAATCTGTGTAGAAATAAAATAGTCCGGTGCTTGCAAGAGAAAGATTTATGCCATCCGAAATCCCAAGGTACGACAGGTTGGACAAAGAGCCATTTACGAACGTAGCCTCTGCAGTCCCAATTGCGTTAGCCAGGTTGTACGTTTGTCCGTCAATCGAAATGCTTAGGGAAGTCAGGCCGCCGCGACGCCGGAAGTGTATGCGCCTGTCGTGACTGGCCCATTTACGGTCAGGACCCCAGTCCCATCTTCAGGTCCATATAAAGTGTCGCTGAGTGTCAAATCATAGGTGGTTGCACGCGCCACGCCCGCCATCGGTACGCAAGCTAGAGCCAACATCATAACTAAAAAGAGGCGCGACATTTTTTCACCTTCGTTTTTTCCGTTGGTAGTGTTGCCCCATCAAGAAAGTCAGGTCAACTTTACTCTTTTACCGGCGCCGAGTTCCATGTAGGCGACAGAATTCATGGAACTCTTTCCGCTCCAATCGCGTAATTGATAACCCTCTTCATCGAGCCGCGACCTGTCCGCTCAGCCGCCACGGCATTCATTTATAGTCACTCGCTAGCGGATTTCACCGCCAACCGCTTTACCGCTGCTCGGCGGTGCGGCATCCCGATACCGTCGCCCCAGCCCTTAACCTTTACAGCGATTGTGGAGAGCGGTGGAACCCATTCACTGTTCATTTACAATGACCTTGCCGGATCAGCCCAGTTGTCGCATACGTAACGCT
>CAVXKY010000010.1:0-176455 GCA_963762425.1 uncultured Alphaproteobacteria bacterium
ATTAGTTGCTCTACCACTGAGCTACGTCGGCGAAAGGGGAAAACGAATCGCGGCGGACCCTACAACCGCCCTGCTTTGATCGTCAATGGAGGCCGGCAGAAACGCCGCCGCGCTCGCTCTCTCGCCCGGCCGCGCCCGCCACACCAGCGCGTCGAAGCTGCGGCAATGCGGGCACAGCGGCGCCCAGCTCGGGCTCAGGCCGCCGCAGGCGTTGCAGGCATAGGCCGGATCGGGCGAGGTCGAATTGGCCGCGCGTTCGAGCCAAACGCGCGAGGCCGCCAGATCGCCGTTCTGCGCCTCCTCGATCTCGGCCATCAGCCGGCAAAGCCGCGGCGGCGTCGCATCGCCGTCCGCTCCCGCCGCCTGCAAATGGCGCCGCGCCTCGCCCCACAGCCGCGCCTTGAGCGCGGCCCGGCCCAGCGCCACTTCGCTTTCGGCATGGCCGGGGTTGAGCTCGGCCAGCCGCTCGAAGCGCTTCACCCGCGCCAGATCGCTCTCGCCGGCGTAAAGCGCGCCGTATGAGCGGGCGAGATCGGGATGGGGCGAAAGCCGCCACGCCGCTTCGATGGTCTTGCGCGCGCGCCGCTTCTTGCCGGCGGCTTCGAGCAATTGCGCGCACATCGCCGTCGCCGGGGCGAAACCCGGATCGAGCGCATGGGCGCGTTCAGCCAGGTCGAGCGCGTCGCGCGCGCGGCCGCTGGCTTGCGCGTCCCGGCCGCGCTCATAGAGCAGCGCCGCGCGGTGATGCCGGGCCTCCTCGGCGTTCACGCCCTTGAAACGGATCGCCTCGGCAAGCGCGGCTTCCGCCTCGTCCCAGCGCAAGGCGCGCGCCAGCAATTCATAGCGTCCCTGCAAGACCCAGGGCGTGCGCGGGCGCAGCTTCCGCGCCTGTTCGAGAAGCTTCAGGGCCAACGCCTCGTCGCCCGCCTGGATCGCGCGCGCGATCAGCCCGCGCAGTCCCAGAAACGCGGTCTCGGGCTCCTCGAGCATGGCGGTGAAATGGCGCTTGGCGGAATCCGCGTCGCCCGAAAGCTGCGCCGCCTGCGCCGACAACAGCAGCGTCAGCGGTTTTTCGCTGAGCAGCTTCGAGGCGCGGCGCGCGTGGCGTTGCGCCTCGATCGCGTCGCCGGCCGCCGCCGCCGCCAGGCCGTGGGTCAGCGCGCGATAGCCCTCGCGCCGCTTGCGTTCGCGCCGGGCGTTCAGGAAATCGCGCGGCGCGCGGATGAGCTTGCGAGCCACGATAAAGAGCCAGCCGCCCGCCAGCGCCGCAAACGCCGTGCCCAGCGCCAGCACCGCCACCGAGGTGTCGAGCCGCCAATGCTGCCATTCCACCACCACGCTGCCCGGCCGGTCGGCGACGAACACCGCCCCCGCCACCAGGAGCAGCACCAGGATGATCGCGGGCCAAGGCCTCATCATGGCATCCGCATCACGGGGTCTTGGCGCCCATCGCCTGGGAGGCGCTCTGAATCGCCAACGCCACCGCCGCCTCGGCGGCGAGTCTTTGCTTGGCCAGCGCCAGCCAGGGCTGCGCCGCCGCCGCGTTCTCCGCCGGCAAACCCTCGATCGCACCCACCGCGCCCGCGATATCGCCCTGGTCGAGCGCCGCTTCGGCCGTGGCCACCGCCGCCGCCACCGGATCGGCCGATTGCCCGCCGGCCTGGTCGGTGCGGCGGATCACCACCAGGCTTTCGAGCCGGGCCAGGATGCGCCGCCACCAGCTTTCGCCGGGCGCCGTGGTCTCGGTTTCGGTGCGCATCAAGGCGGGCGCCACGCTCGCCGAGAATTGCCGCGCCAGCACCGCTTCGCCGGGAATGCCGTGGCCTGCGCCTGCGTCGAGCGTCTTCAATTGCGCCAGGATATCGGGCTTGCCCGCGGCCAACGCCTCGGCCGCGCCCAGCTCGCCGGCATAAGGCCGCGACGTCCCGACCGCCGCCGCCAGCTCGCTCAGCGACATCAGCAGCAGCCGTTGCGGATCGTCGCTCATGGCGGAAATCCGCGCTTCGAGCGCGGAGAGCCGCTGGTCCAGTTTCTGCGCGTTGTCTTGCAGCTTGTCCAACGCCGCCGCCTGGTCCCGGAGCTTGTCCTCGACGCCGGTCAGGTCGGGCGTCGCCGCCGGTATCGCCGCCTGGCCCGAAAGATCGTTCAGCTTCTGCTCGACGGCGTCGAGCCGGCCGCCCAAGGCCGCGTTGCCCGCGCCGCCGCCCGCGTTCCAGGGCAGCATGGGCAAAAGCGGCGGCGCCCAATAAGGCGAGGTCGCGACCAGCGCCAGCACCAGGATAAGACTCGTAACCAGCCAGGTTATCGCCGCGAAGCGGCGGCGTTTCTTGCGCGCCGTCCGGTCGGGATCGTGGTCGATGGTCGCCGGATCGCTCATGGATGCGCCTTTTGTCCCTTGTTCCCGTTTAGCAGCGGCCGCGGTCGAGCGCCGCCAGCAACGCGTCTTCGGTGGGCGAAGCGGCCACCTCGATGCGCCGCCAGCCGATCTCCCGCAAGGCCCCCGCCACCTCCGCGCTCAAGGCGAAGGCCACGGTCCCGGCCATTCCGTCCTTCAGCCCGGCCTCGCCCGCGAGCCTAACAAAGCAACGCGCCGTGCGGGGAGAGAAAAACAGCGCGGCATCCAAACCGCCGCGTTTGATAAGCGCTTGCGTCTCCGCGCTCAAGCGTTCCGCCGCGAGCGCTTCGTAGATCGCCGCGCGCCGTAGCCGGAATCCGGCCTTGGCGAGAACGCCGGCCAGATCGCCCGCCACCTCGCCGGCGGAGACGTGGAGGAGATCGCCGCTCCCGGGCTTGAGCCGTGCCGCGGCCAATTCGGCCAGATCGGCGGAATTGCCTTGCGCGCTTTCCACCTGGGCGAAACCCGCCGCCTTGGCCGCGCGCGATGTGGCGTCGCCCACCGCGAACACCGGAAAATCGCGCCGCTTGCACACACCGGCGAAAGCCCGCGCGCCGTTGGCGCTGGTGAACAACAACGCCTGGACGCCGCCGAGTTCCCGCTCCAAGAGCGCCGCCGCGTCCGGCTTGGGGCGGATGGTCAAAAGCGGCTCCAACACCGCCTCGATGCCGCGCGATGCCAGAATTTTGGCCAGCGCCTGGGCATCGGGCAGCGGCCGCGTCACCAGCGCCTTCATCGTCCCGCCTTGCCGGCAAACATGCCCAGGAAATCCGCTCCGGCGCGCGCCTTGAGCTCATCTCCCGCATCCGCGCCCAACGAAGCCGCGTCCTTAGGGCTGCCTTCGCGCCGCACGGAAACGCATTCCGAACCGTCGGGCCGGATCACCAGCGCCTGAAGCGCGAGCGTCCCACCTTTAAGAGTCGCCAGCGCTCCAAGGGGCGTGCGGCAATCGCCGCCCAGCGCCGTCAGCACCGCGCGCTCGGCATTGACGCAGGTCTCGGTCGATTTGTCGTTCAAGGGTGAAAGGTATCGCCGCGCCTTGCCGTCGTTCCCGCGGATCTCGACGCCGATCGCGCCCTGCGCCGGCGCCGGCAGCATCTCGGCGGGCTCGAGAATGGCGGCGATGTGACTGGTCAATCCCAAGCGCCGCAATCCGGCGACCGCGAGGATGGTCGCGTCGATGCCGCCGGATTGGAGCTTGTCGAGGCGCGTGCCGACATTGCCCCTGAGCGGCACGATCTTCAAATCGCGCCGGGCGAAAAGCGCCAGCGCCTGGCGCCGGAGCGAGTTGGTGCCGAGCGTGGCGTTTTCCGGCAAGGCTTTCAGGCTCGTGGCTTTCGACGAAATCAGCGCGTCGCGCGGGTCGGCGCGCGGCAGCAGGCAGGATATCGCCAGTCCCTTGGGCAAACCCGCGGTCACGTCCTTCATCGAATGGACGGCGAGGTCGATCGCGCCCGCCAGCAGCGCCTCCTCGATCTCCTTGGTGAACAGGCCCTTGCCGCCTTCCTCGGACAGGTTGCGGTCGGCCATGGCGTCGCCGCTGGTGCGGATGACGATGGTTTCGATCGCGCCGGGCTCGGCCAGTTCCTCATGCGCCGCTTCCAGCCAATTCCGCAGCTCTCCGGCCTGGGCCAGCGCGAGCGGGCTGCCGCGGGTGCCGAGGCGTAACAGGGGCGGGGCCATGCCCTTTTCTTAGGCGTATCTGGCGGCGAAGTGAAGGCCCCCGCCGCGGAGCGGCAAAACCAACGAGAAGCGGCACGGAAAGACAATCGCCCCGCATGGACGCGGCGAAAACGGAGGATTATGGTCGCCGCCATGCTGATATCCCCATGTTGATTTTGGGCATCGAAACCAGTTGCGACGAAACCGCCTGCGCGGTGGTGTCGGATGAAGCGCCGCGCATCCGCGCCAATCTGGTGCTGTCGCAGCTCGAGGAGCATCGGCCTTATGGCGGCGTCGTGCCCGAAATCGCGGCGCGCGCGCATCTCGACCACTTGGACGGGCTGATCTCTTCGGCGCTGGAACAGGCGGGCGCGGGCTTCGGCGATCTTTCCGCCGTAGCATGCACCGGCGGCCCCGGCCTGATCGGCGGCATTCTGGTGGGGGTGATGGAGGCCAAGGCGATCGCCTATGTCCGGAAGCTCCCCTTCATCGCCGTAAATCATCTCGAAGGCCACGCTCTCTCGGCGCGGCTGGTCGCTTATGTGACCTATCCCTATCTGCTGCTGCTGGTTTCGGGCGGGCATTGCCAGTTGCAGATCGTCGAGGGCGTCGGCCGTTACCGCCGCCTGGGTTCGACGGTGGACGACGCGGCGGGCGAATGTTTCGACAAGGGCGCGAAGCTCTTGGGCTTGGGCTATCCCGGCGGGCCGGCGGTGGCGCGCGCGGCCGAAACGGGATCGGCATCGCGCTTCCCCTTGCCGCGGCCGATGCTGGGCCGCGCCGGTTGCGACTTCTCCTTCTCGGGATTGAAGACCGCCTTGGCCCAGACTGTCGCGAAACTCGAATCCACGGGCCAGCTCGACGCGCGCGCTTGCGCCGATCTCGCCGCCTCGCTGCAAATGGCGATCAACGATTGCCTGCTCGACCGAACATCCAACGCGCTGGCGCTGTTCCGCGCGGCTCATCCCGGCGCGCGCCATCTGGTCGCGGCCGGCGGCGTCGCTGCCAATAAGGATTTGCGCGCTCGGCTCGTCGATTTGGCCGCGAATCATAATTGCGCCCTGGTCCTGCCGCCGCCCGAACTCTGCACCGACAACGCGGCGATGATCGCCTGGGCCGGGATCGAACGGCTCAAGCAGGGCCTCATCGACGGGCTCGATTTCGCGCCGCGCCCGCGCTGGCCGCTCGACCCGGCCTCCGGAGCGGCCGTTAAAACGTGATCGCGCCGCCCTTGGCGAGGGCCCGGAGCGGCGGCTAATATTGGCCGTTCGAACAAAAACTTATTAGGGGGAGGACCAGCCAATGAAGTTCCATCGTCTCGCCATGCTCGCGGCCGGATTCGCCGCGGCATGCGCGCTCGCGGCATCCGGCTATGCCGCCGACATGAAGCCCAAGCCGTTCACGGTGACCTCGTCGTCCTGGAAGGACAACGCCAAGGTCGAACGCAAATACGCCGGCAAGCTCGCAACCAACCCCAATTGCGACGGCGACAACGTATCGCCGGAGATTTCCTGGTCGAACGCGCCAGCCGCGGCCAAGAGCTTCGCCATCCTCATGTTCGATCCCGACGGCGGCAATGGGCTGGGCGCGGTCCATTGGACCGCCTATGGCATCCCGGCTTCCAAGACCTCGCTCAAGGAAGGCGAGGGCAGCGCACCCAACCCGAACATCGTCAACGGCGCCGCCGAGAACGGCATGCCGGGCGGCGTCTATCGCGGCCCCTGTCCGCCGCACGGCCTGCGCCCGCATCATTACATCATCACGGTGGTCGCGACCGATCTGGCGCCGGACGCGCTCAAGCCCGGACTTACCCGCGCCGATTTCCTGGCCGCGCTCAAGGGTCACGCGCTCGCTTCCTCGAGCTTTATCGGCCGTTACGCTCACTAGATCCGCCTCCGGGGGCGGTTGAAACGTGATCGCGCCGCCCTTGGCGAAACCCCGGGGCGGCGGCTAAGATGCGCCGTTCAAACAAAAACTTATGGGAGGACAAGCCAATGAAGTTCCGTAGTCTCGCCGTTATCGCGGCCGGCGCCGCGCTTCTCGCCGGTTCGGCTCTCGCGCAAGCCCCCGCGCCGGCGGCCAATCCGCTCGACGTCATACCCGACAAGATGCCGTTCAGCGAGCCCTATGGCCCGCCGATCAGCATGGCTCACGCCAAGCAATTGATCGCCGCGGCCGAGGCCGAGGCCAAGAAGCGCGGCTGGGCGATGAACATCGCGGTGGTCGATTCCGGCAACAACTTGGTCGCGTTCGAGCGCATGGACGGCGCCCAGCTCGCCTCGATTTCGATCTCGCAGCACAAGGCGCACTCGGCGCTGCTGTTCCGCCGCGAGAGCAAGGTGTTCGAGGACGCGATCCAGCACGGCGTTACCTATGTGGAGACGCTCGACGGCATGATCGGCTCGCGCGGCGGCTTCCCGCTGATCGAGAACGGCAAGGTCATCGGCGCCATCGGCTGCTCCGGCGGCACCGGCTCGCAAGACGCCGCAACCTGCGGCGTCGTGCCCCCGATGTTGAAGTAATAGGCCATATCCAACCGGTGCTTGCGTAGCATCCGTCTCCCGTGTTTCATCCATCACGATGAATCGCGGGAGACGGCGGCGGCCTTCGCCTGGCATCCCGGGACGATCCGATAAGGCCGGCCGCGACACCACACCAGGGAGGAACGTTCCATGAATATCCGCTTCTTGACCGCCGCGCTCGCCTGCGCCGCGCTGGTTGCCTGCGCGCAGTCCCAGCCGGCACCGCCCGCGCCCCCGCCCACGCTGTTCAGCGTGCCGCATCTCGCGCCCGCCGGCGCTCCCAAGCTCAAGGTGCAGGTCGATGCGCTCAAGAGCGGCCATCAGATCTCCACCAAGTACGGGTTCTGCATGGCGGACGGGAAAGGCCACGCCACGGCGGCGCCCGACCGGAGCCCGCGCATCGCCTGGTCCAAGGGACCGGCCGGCACCAAGTCCTACGCCGTCTTCCTCTACGACACGGATTCGCCGGCGGAGCATCGCGAACTGATGAACCAGGACGGCCAGATGCTGACCGCCGCGGTCAAGCGCAAGGTCTTCATCCACATGGTCGTGGTCGACGTTCCGTCCAATGTTTTGCAGCTCGTCGAAGGCGCGGAATCGGACGCGCGCGTGGTGCACGGCAAGCAGGCGCCGGCCAAGATCGGCGTCCACGGCGCCAACTCTTTCACCCAGGCCACCGCCGCCAACGACGCCCTGAAGGGCACCTATTACGGCTATGACGGGCCGTGCCCGCCCTGGAACGACACGAACGCCCATCACTACCATTTCGCCGTCTATGCGCTGAGCGTGACGTCGCTCGGCCTTCACGGCGATTTCGGCGGCGAGGCGGCGCTGGCGGCGATGCAGGGCAAGGTGCTGGCGCAGGGCGAGTTGATCGGCCTCTATTCGACCACCCCGGCGGTCATGTCCAAGCTGCCGAAGTAGAAAACCGTCTCCGCGGCCGGTGGTGGCGCGATGCAAAATTTCGGCATCATCGGCGGCGGGGCCTGGGGAACCGCGTTGGCGCAAATATTGCGCCGCGCGGGGCGCCAGGTCGTGCTCTGGGCGCGCGAGGCCGAGGTGGTGGAATCCATCAACCGCGCGCGCGAAAACCCGCTTTTCCTGCCCGGCGTCAAGCTCGAAGCCGGCATAACCGCGACCGGTTCGCTCGCCGAAGCATCGCGGGCCGATGTCATCCTGCTCGTTCCCCCGGCGCAGCATCTGCGCGAAATAGCCAAGACGCTCGCGCCCCATCTCGCCAAGAACACGCCGATCGTCATCTGCGCCAAGGGCATCGAGGAGAAGACCGGCGCGCTTATGAGCGAGGCGGCGGCGGCCGTTCTGCCGGGCGCAAATCTCGCCGTGCTGTCCGGCCCCACCTTCGCCGCCGAGGTGGCGCAAGGGCTGCCGACGGCGGTGACGCTGGCGGCGGCGGATCCGGAATTGGGCAAGACCCTGGCCGAAGCGCTCGGCGCGCGCGGATTCCGCCCCTATGTTTCGGACGACATGATCGGCGCGCAGGTGGGCGGCGCGGTCAAGAACGTGATGGCGATCGCCTGCGGCATCGTCATGGGCAAGCACATGGGCGACAACGCGCGCGCCGCGCTTATCACCCGAGGATTGGCCGAAATGGTGCGCCTGGCGCGGGCCAAGGGCGGCAAGCAAGCGACGCTGATGGGGCTGTCGGGCTTGGGCGATCTCGTCCTCACCTGCACCGGACCGCAATCGCGCAATCTCTCGCTCGGCATCGCGCTGGGCGAGGGGCGGAAATTGGAATCCATCCTGGCGTCGCGCCGCTCTGTCGCCGAGGGCGTTTCCTCTTCCGCCGCCTGCGTCGCGCTTGCCAAGAAACTCGGCATCGAAATGCCGATCTCGGCGGCGGTCGAAGCGATATTGCACCAGGGCGCCGATGTCGATCGCGAAATCGCGGCGCTGCTGGCACGGCCCTTCAAGCCCGAAGCGCCCGGGAAAACCTGACCGCCATGCCATCCGCCATCGCCATCCGTCACGTCGCCTTCGAGGATCTGGACGCCTTCGCCCCGATCCTGGAAGGGGCCGGATATAAGGTGTCCTACCGGGAAGCCTCGATCGACGATCTGTCGGCGTCCGATCTCGCCCAATGCGATCTGCTGGTGGTGCTGGGCGGCCCGATCGGCGCCTACGAGGAAGACCGCTATCCTTTCCTCAAGCCCGAACTGGCGCTGATCGAGCAACGCCTCAAGAAAGAGCGCGCGGTGCTGGGGATTTGTCTCGGCGCGCAGCTCATGGCGCGCGCGCTGGGGGCCAAGGTCTATGCCTCAGGATTCAAGGAGATCGGCTGGGCGGGAATCACCTTGAGCGCGGGCGGCCGCGAATCCCCGCTCGCCAAGATCAAATCCGGCACGCGCGTGCTGCACTGGCACGGCGACACCTTCGATCTGCCCTCGGGCGCCACCCATCTCGCCTCGACGCCGCGCACGCCCAACCAGGCCTTCGCCGTGAAACGCTTCGGTTTGGCGCTGCAATTCCACCTTGAGGTTTCGGCGCGCGGATTGGAGCGCTGGTATGTCGGCCACACCATGGAGATAACATCGACGCCGCGCGTTTCGGTGCCGCGGCTCCGGGCCGACGCCGCCAAATTCGCCGGCGAACTCGCGCCCCAGGCCAAATCCTGCCTCGAATCCTGGCTCGCCGGGCTGAAGGGTTGAGGGGTTGACGGCATGAGCGCGCCCGCCATCGTCGTTTTGACCGGCGCCGGCATCTCCCAGGAATCCGGGCTTTCCACGTTCCGCGACGCCGACGGCATCTGGGCGCGTTATCGCGTCGAGGACGTGGCCACGCCCGAGGCCTTCGCCCGCGATCCGGCGCGCGTCCACGATTTCTACAATCAGCGGCGGCGCAATCTGCTGGCTTCTCACGTCCGGCCCAACGCCGCGCACCATGCCCTGGCCGCGCTCGAATCGGGCTGGGCCGGCGATTTCCTGCTGGTGACCCAGAACATCGACGATCTGCACGAACGCGCCGGCTCGAATGCCCTCGTCCACATGCATGGCGAGATGCGCAAAGTGCGCTGCGGCCCATGCGGCGATGTGCGGATATTCGACGGCGATCTGTCGCTCGCCAGCTGCTGTCCTGCCTGCGGCAGCATGGGCGGCTTGCGGCCGCATGTGGTGTGGTTCGGCGAGATGCCGCTGGAAATGGAACGCATTGGATCGGCGTTGGAGCGGTGTAATCTCTTCATCTCCATCGGCACTTCGGGCAACGTCTATCCGGCGGCGGGCTTCGTCGCCGAGGCCCGGTCGCGCGGCGCGCGCACGGTCGAGCTCAATCTCGAGCCCTCGCAGAGCGAAACCCTGTTCGCCGAGCGCCGTTACGGCAAGGCGAGCGAGATCGTGCCGGCCTATGTCGAGACTCTCCTGGCCGCGCGCGGCTGATCCGGCATTTGCGCCCGCCTGTCCGCCCGGCTAAAGTCGCCGCCATGTCCAAGCGCCTAAAGCCGCCTTTCCGCGCCGACCATGTCGGCAGCCTGCTGCGCCCGCGCGAGGTGTTGCAGGCGCGCGCCGACCGCGAAGCCGGGCGCATCTCGCCCAAGCAGCTGCGCGCCGTCGAGGACAAGGCCATCCGCCAAGTGGTCAAGATGCAGGAAAACGCCGGCCTCCAGGCGGTAACCGACGGCGAAATGCGGCGCAAATCCTGGCACATGGATTTCCTCTACCGCATCGGCGGGATGGAGAAAGCCTCCACCAAGGTGCCGGTGCAGTTCCACGGGGCCGGCGGCGACATCACCTATGCCGCCGAAGGCCTGCGCATCACAGGCCCACTCGGCCTCGAGGAAACCATTTTCGGCGAGGATTTCGCCTATCTCAAATCCGTCGCCAAGGCGGTGCCGAAGCTCAGCCTGCCCTCGCCCAGCATGATCCACCGCCGCGGCGGCAAGATCTTCGAGAATTCGCCCTACCAGGGCGTGGACGATCTCTTCGCCGACGTCGCCAAGGTCTATGCCGATGAGATCGAACGGCTGGGCCGGCTGGGTTTGACCTATCTCCAGCTCGACGACACCAACTTCGCCACGCTGTGCGATCCCGATCAGCGCGCCGGCCTGTCCAAGGCCGGCGACGACGGCGAGCACATGCATTTGAAATACATCAAGCTGGTCAACGACTCGATCGCCGCCAGGCCCGCTTCCATGAGCGTCTGTACCCATAGCTGCCGCGGCAATTACCGCTCGTCCTGGGTCGCCTCGGGCGGCTACGATTTCCTCGCCGAGGCGTTGTTCAATCAATTGAACGTGGACGGATTTTTCCTCGAATACGACGATGCGCGCTCCGGCTCCTTCGCCCCGCTGCGCTTTTTGCCCAGGGGCAAGATGGTGGTGCTGGGCCTGGTCACCACCAAGACGGGCGAGCTCGAAAGCAAGGACGATCTGAAACGCCGCATCGACGAGGCGGCCAAGTACGCGCCCTTGGAGCAGCTGTGTCTCTCGCCGCAATGCGGCTTTTCCTCGACCATCGAAGGCAACGATCTCACCGTCGAACAGCAGGCGGCCAAGCTCCGCCTGATCGTCGAGACCGCGCGCGAGGTCTGGGGCTGAAACCCGCCGCCATGCTAGGATAGGCCCATGGAACGCTCCTTCAGCCACGAGGTCCAATCGCTGCGCTTGGGCGAAGGCCAGATTTTCCGCGGCGAGGGCATCCTCGCCGTCACCAAGGCGCTGCTGCAATCGGGCGTGAGTTACGTGGGCGGCTACCAGGGCGCGCCGGTCTCGCATCTGCTCGACGTGCTGGTCGACGCCCAGGACATTTTGGGCGAGTACGGCGTCCATCTCGAAACCTGCACCAACGAGGCCGCGGCGGCGGCCATGCTCGGCGCCTCGATCAACTATCCCATCCGCGGCGCGGTCACCTGGAAATCGATCGTCGGCACCAACGTCGCCTCCGACGCGCTCTCCAACCTGTCCTCGCCCGGGGTCAAGGGCGGCGCGCTCATCATCTTGGGCGAGGATTACGGCGAAGGCGCTTCCGTCATCCTCGAGCGCTCCTACGCCTATGCCATGAAATCCTCGATCTGGCTCTTGGACCCCCGGCCCGATCTGCCCTCCATCGTCGCCGCGGTGGAAAAGGGGTTCGAGCTGTCCGAGGCCTCGCACGCGCCGGTGATGCTCGAATTGCGCATCCGCGCCTGCCACGTCACCGGCGAATTCACCGCCAAGGACAACCGCGCCGGGAAATTCTCGGGCCTCAACCGCTCGGCGCCCGCGCCCCATGAATACCGGCGGCTTTCCCACCCGCCCTCCACCTTTGCCCAGGAGAAACTGAAAGTCGAGGAACGCCTGCCCGCCGCGCGTCAATTCATCCGCGACGCCCGGCTCAACGAATTCTTCGCCGGCGACCTTGCCGATGTCGGCATCGTCGTCATGGGCGGGCTTTACAACGGGCTGATGCGCGCGCTGATGCGGCTCGGGCTGGCCGATCTTTACGGCGAAACCCGCATCCCGATCTATTGCCTCAACGCGGTCTATCCGCTGGTGCCGGAAGAGGTGCGGGAATTTTGCGCCGGCAAACGCGCCGTGCTGGTGATCGAGGAAGGCCATCCCGATTACATCGAGCAACAGATCAACGTCGAGTTGCGCCGCGCCGGCCTCGACACCGGAATTTTCGGCAAGGGCCTGTTGCCCATGGCCGGCGAATACACCTCCGAGGTGATGCTCCAGGGCCTCGCCGCCTTCCTCGCCGAAACCCGGCCAACGGGCGTCGATGCCGGCATCATCGGCAAGTTCGTCGGCCAGCTGGCCGAACGCAAGCGCGCGGCGGCATCGGATGTCGGCGCGCTGCCGCCGCGCCCGCCCAATTTCTGCACCGGCTGTCCCGAACGCCCGGTGTTCGGCGCCATCAAGCTGTTGCAGCGCGAGACCGGCCCGATCCATATCAGCACCGATATCGGCTGCCATTCCTTCGCCACCTTCGCGCCGTTCAACCTGGGCAATTCCATTCTGGGTTACGGCATGAGCCTGGCCTCATCCGCCGGGGTCGGGCCCAACATCGACCGGCGGCCGATCGCCATCATGGGCGACGGCGGCTTCTGGCATAACGGCATGATCACCGGCGTGGCCTCGTCGCTGTTCAACAACGGCGACGGCGTACTGATCGTGATGCAGAACGGCTACGCCTCGGCCACCGGCCTGCAATACGTGCCGTCGAGCGAGGCGCATCGCGGCGGCTCGACCACCGGCGTCGACATCGAACGCATGCTCAAGGCGATGGGCGTCACATGGCTCAAGACCATCCGCTCCTACAGCGTCGCGACCATGGTCAAGACCTTGCGCGCGGCGATGAAGACCAGGACCAAGGGGCTGAAGGTCATCATCGCCGACGGCGAATGCCAGCTGGCGCGCCAGCGCCGCGTGCGCGCCGAGGATTCGTCCCGCCTGGCCAAGGGCCAGCGCGTGGTCAAATCGCGTTACGGGGTCGACGATTCCATCTGCACCGGCGATCATTCCTGCATCAGGTTGTCGGGCTGTCCCTCGCTCACCGTGAAGCCCAACCCCGATCCGCTGCGTACCGACCCGGTGGCGAGCGTGATCGAAAGCTGCGTCGGCTGCGGGCTGTGCGGCGAGGTGGCGCATGCCGCCGTGCTCTGCCCCTCCTTCTACCGCGCCGAGCTCACGCGCAACCCGTTCGAGTGGGAAATCCGGCTCGACCGCTTGCGGCAACGCGCCCTCGCCTGGCTCGGCGCGGCGCCCGAAGCCGCGTCGAATCCCGCGCCGTGACCGAATCGCTCCGGCCGGTGACGCTGCTCATCGCCGCGCTCGGCGGCGAAGGCGGCGGCGTACTCACCAACTGGATCGTCGGCGCCGCCGAATCCCTGGGCTTCCCCGCGCAAAGCACCTCGATTCCGGGCGTGGCGCAACGCACCGGCGCCACCATCTATTACGTCGAGATTTTGCCCGTGCCATCCGCGTCGCTCGGGGCCAAGCGGCCGATCCTGGCGCTTTCGCCCGGGCTGGGCGAGGTCGACGTGCTGCTGGCGAGCGAGCTGGCCGAAACCGCGCGCGCCGTCTCCTCGGGCTTCGTCACGCCAGACCGCACCAAGGTCATCGCCTCGACCAGCCGCTCCTATCTCATGCCCGAGAAAACCGCGATGGCCGACGGCCGGCTGATTGGCGAACATTTGTTGCGGGTCATAGCCGATCATGCCTTGGCGAGCCTGATCCTCGACATGGAGGCTCTGGCCAAATCGAGCGGGATCGATGGTGAACGCGGTGATGCTGGGCGCGCTGGCGGGATCGGGCGTTCTGCCCATCCCGGCGGAAAACTTCGCCGCCGCGATCCGGGCCGAAGGCAAGGCGGCGGAGAGCAATCTGCGCGGTTTCCAGGCCGGGCTCGAAGCCGCTTTGGCCGGCACGCCCGCTTCTCTGCGCGCGCCCGGGAAACGCTGGCGCGAAACCCAGCCTTCGCTCGCCCAGCTCGAATCCCGCGCCGGATTCCTGCCCGAAGCCGCGCGGCATCTGGCGGTCGAGGGCGTGCGCCGCCTGGCCGATTACCAGGATTTGGCCTATGCCAAGCTCTATCTCGACCGGCTCGAGCCGATCGAACAGGCGGATGAACGCGCCGGACTCGGCGGCAAGCTGGCGGCTTCGGTCGCGCGCCATCTGGCGGTGCGCATGTCCTTCGAGGATGTGATCCGCGTGGCGCAGGTGAAAATCGATCCCGCCCGGATATCCCGCATCCGCCGCGACATGGACGTCAAGCCGGGCGACAAGCTCGCGATCTTCGAATTCTTCAAGCCCGGCATCGACGAGCTGTGTTCCATCCTGCCGCCGTTTGTGGCCCGCCCCATTCTCTATCTCGCGGAAAAGCGCGGCTGGCTCGGCCGGGCCTATTGGGGCATGGAAATCCAGACCACCTCGGTTTCAGGCTATCTGCGCCTGAAGGCGCTCGCCTCTTTGCGGCCGTGGCGGCGCCGGAGCCACCGCTTCCGCGCGGAGCAACGCGAGATCGCGTCCTGGCTGGGCCTGGTCGCCGAAGCGGCGGATTTGTCGCCCGCTCTGGCGCTCGAAGTGGCGGCTTGCGCCAATCTCATCAAGGGCTATGGCGACACCCATAAGCGCGGCATGGCGAATTACCGCGCCATCGTCGAACGCGTCGTGCGGCCCGCCTTGAAGCGGCGTCTGCCGGCCGAGTTGGCCGCCGACGCGGTGGCGAGCGCCTACTGCTTCGGCGCTGGCCGATCCCGAGGGCGAAAGCCTGGCCAAGACCCTGGCCGCGATCGAAAAGCGCGGCTCGCTCGACGCGGCGGCGGAGTAGAATAACGAACCAGGAGCATCGCTTATCTGGAACGGATCACGAGGGGTACGCCATGAAACGCAGGAAGACATCCGCGCAACGCAAGAGACTGGTCCGGGCCGAACATATGTTCGAGGGCGATCACGACGAGGCCGCGTTCGAAAAACGGATGAAGAAAATCGCCAAGGCGAAGCCCAAGGCCGGGCGCAAGCGGAAGAAATAACCGCGTCACTCGGGCTGAAGACCGGGCGCGAAGCCTCGTCAAGTCACGCCGGCGCCGCGTCCATCACTTCGTCGGTCCAGACCGTGAATTTCACCAGCTTGTTCGGCGCGAAGGCGGTCGAAATCGCGACGTCGGCGGCGTCGCGGCCGCGCGCGATCAGCACCTTGCCGATGCGCGGCACGTTGTAACGGGGATCGAAGGCGTGCCACGCGCCGCCGAGATAGGCCTCGACCCAGGCGGAGAAATCCATCGGTTCGCCGGGCGGCGGGGTCACGCCGAAATCGCCGAGATAGCCCGTGCAGTAGCGCGCCGGGATGTTCATGCAGCGGCAGAAGGCTATCGCCAGATGCGCGAAATCGCGGCACACCCCGGTGCGTTCGGTATAGGCGTCCCACGCGGACTTGGTGGGACGCGCATGGTGATAGCCGAACGCGATATGCCGGTGGACGAAATCGCAGATCGCCTGGACCCGCGCCCATCCCGGCTTTGTGCCGGCGAACAGCGCCACGGCGATCTTGTCCAGCCGGTCGATGTCGCAATAGCGCGACGGCAGCAGGAACGGCAGGCATTCCTCGGGCAAATCCTGCACCGGATGCTGCCGCGCTTCGGGCACGACCGGATCCGGCAAGCCCGAGTCGTTCACCACGCCGCTGGCCGTGATCCGGAGATTTCCCGGCGGCGCGACCAGGCGGCTGCACCAATTGCCGAACGGGTCGCGGTAAGGCGAAATGGCGACCGGCGGCTCGGTGATCATCTGGTCGGAAACGATGAGGTCGGATGCGCGGGTGAAGTGGACGGCGAGCATCAGGATCATCGGCGTCGGCTGCGGGCATTCGTAGATCAGTTCGTAGCCGATGCGGATGCGCATGACTCGGTTCTTTTTGTCCCCCGGCGCGCCCCACAAGCGCGGCGTCGCCGCCAGCATAGAACGGATATAAGGCGCGGATCAAAAACTTTGCCGCGCGATCTCTGTCCCGCCAATGGCGGACGCTGGCTAATTTCCAGGCATCGAAAACCCGCCCGTCCGGCGCGAGTCCAGATAAAGGGCCGAAGCATAGGTCTTATGTTTGGCTTCGCTCTTGACGAGCTACGCCGCTAGGCGTGCAGCACCAGCTTCTGCACGCGCCAGTTCAACAACTCGCCGACGTAGAGCACGTTTTCCGCCGGACAGGCCATCCCGTGGATCCAGCCGAACTGCTTCAGCTGCTTGCCGGATTGTCCGAGCACGCCCAAGACCTTGCCCTCGAGCGACAGCCGGTAGATGCGTCCCGGCCAGGCGTCGGCGCTGTAGAGCACGGGGTTGGGGCCGGGCGAGATGGCGATCGTCCAGGGCGAGCCCGGCGCGAAGGTGCCGGCGGCGAGCACCGCCTCGTTCGGTATGTTGCCGATCGCCGGCCGCGCGTCGGGCGGCACCGGCAGGTCGATGGTGAACTGGCGCAGGAAATTGCCGTCGTTGTCGAATACCTGGATGCGGTGATTGCCGCGGTCGGCGACGTAGACGTTGCCCTTGGAATCCGTCGTGATCGCATGCGGCGTGTTGAACTGGCCGGGACCGGTGCCGCGGTCGCCCCAGGATTTGAGCCAGTTGCCGTTCTTGTCCACCTTGGCGACGCGCGAGTTGATGTAGCCGTCGCTGATGAAGGTGTTGCCGGCGGCGTCGAAGGCCGTGTCGGTGACCTGGCGGAAACGGCCCGGCTCGGCCGGCAGCGGCGGGTTCGGGTGCTTCAAGGGCGCGGTGTCCTCGTCCGAGGCTTCCAGCTTGCGGCCGAACACCATGTCGACGCGGCCGTCGGGCGTGAACTTGATCACCATGTCCGAGCCCTTGTCGGTCACCCAGATGTTGTCGTGCGGATCGCACTTGACCATGTGGGCGAACGACCAGGCATAAAGATGGTGGCCGATCTCGCGGATGAACTTTCCGTCGGGACCGAATTCCAAAAGCTGGGTCGCGGCCGCGGCATAGGCCGGGCCTTCGGTGTTGCCGCGCGACAGCACGAAGATGTGGCCCTTGGAATTGAGCGCGACGCCGGAACACTCGCCGAAATACATATCGGCCGGAAGACGTACGGGGTTGGGAACGGAATCGTAGGGGATGACCGGCACGCCCGTATCGGCAAAGCCGAAACGCGGCATCAGCGCGAGCGCCGCGGCGCCCCCGCCGGCGGCCAGCATGAAACGTCGGCGGTCCATGGCGCTGCAGCAGCATGGACAGGATTCCGGATGTAGCGGATTCATCGTGCCCTCCCTCTGGATCGCGGCCCCTTTGGCGGGGCATGTCGTTCCAAATAGTCTAACGCCGGGTCCATGCTCAATGCTAGCGTTCGCGCATAACCCCGGTCATCCGGGGAATAAGGGGGGATCGATCATGGCGATACAGGGCAAAACGAAAAGCGGCGCGCTGCCATCCGCCGGCGCGTTCCGCTCGCGCACCCGCTGGTTCGTGCTGTTTCTCATCAGCCTCATGTACCTCATCACCTACATGGACCGCGCCAACATCTCGGTGACGGCGTCGGCGATGGCGGCGGAATTCGGCCTGACCAAGATCGAGATGGGCCTGGCCTTCTCCGCCTTCGCCTGGGCCTATGCGGCGGGACAGATTCCCGGCGGCTGGCTTGCCGACCGCTTCGGGCCGAAGAAGGTCCTGCTGTCCATCGTCACCTTCTGGTCGTTCATGACCGCGGCCACCCCCTTTGCCAGCGGCGCGTCCTCGCTGTTCGGCGTGCGGTTTTTGTTCGGGCTGGGCGAGGCCGGGGCTTTCCCCACCGCCTCGCGCGCCATGCAGCTGTGGTTCCCGCGCGGCGAGCGCGGCATCATCCAGGGCGTCACCCATTGCTTCAGCCGGCTGGCGGTGGCGGTGACGCCGTTCATCGCCGTGGCGATCATGGTCGCGTTCGGCTGGCGCTGGGTGTTCTACCTGTTCGCGCTGCCCGGCTTGGTCTGGGCAATCGCCTTCGCCTGGCTCTATTACAACCGGCCGCAGGACAATCCGCGCGTCAACGCGGCGGAATTGGCGCATATCCGCGGCGGCGCGGAAGACGCCGCGATCCATTCGACGACCCGGCAAAGCGTGCCGTGGAAGCTGATCTTCTCCTCGCCCAACATGCTCTATATCGCGGCGGCCTATTTCTGCTTTTTCTACGGCGCCTATTTCTATCTCACCTGGTTCCCCACATACCTCTTGGAATACCGCCATCTGTCGCTGAAGGAAGTGGGCTTGTGGGCGAGCGTGCCGCTGATCACCGCGATGATCGGCGACGTCACCGGCGGCTGGCTGACCGACACGCTCTACCGCCGCACCAAGCGGCTCAAATTCTCGCGGCGGATGGTGGCGGCGCCGGCCTATCTGGGCGCGGCCGCGTTCCTGGTGCCGGCGGCGCTGACCGGCGACGCGATGACCGCCATCTTCTGCCTGGCGGCGTCCAACTTCTTCCTCGAAATGGTGCTCGGGCCCGCCTGGGCCGTGCCGATGGACGTGGCCGGCGCGTCGAGCGGCACCGTGACCGGGGTCATGAACATGACCGGCGCGATCGGCGCCTCGCTCTCGCCCTTGGTGTTCGCGGCGCTGGTGCAGCACGGCTCCTGGATCGCGCCCTTCCTGGTGACCGCCGGCATCCTGACCATCGGCGCGCTGATCTGGATTTTCCTGATCGATCCGGAGCGGTCGGTGGTGGGCGCGAAATGACGCGCGCCGCGCCCGGGGAAAACCGCCCGAAACCGTTTCGTCGCATCAATGTCGGCATCATCGGTACCGGCTGGTGCGGCGGCATCCGCGCCCATGCCTGCGCCGCCAATCCCCTGGTCGAAGGCCTCTACATCGCCGAAAACAAGCCCGCGCGTTTGGCCGAAATCGCGGCCCAAACCCATCCGGTGAAGGCGACGGAAGAGTGGCGCGAGCTGCTCGACATCAAGGCGATCGACGCCGTCTACATATCGGCCACGCCGGAGACGGTTCATTATCCGATGGCGCGCGACTGCCTGCTCGCCGGCAAGCACGTCTTCCTCGAAAAGCCGATCGCGATGAATCTCGGCGAGGCGGACGAACTCATCGCGTTGGCGCGGCGCAACCAGCTCAAATTCACCATCGGCTATTCGCAGCGCTTCAATCCGAAACAGGCCTATATCAAGCAATGCGTCGCCGACGGCACGCTGGGCGAGCCGGTGAGCGCGATGGTGAGCCGGCATCTGAACCGCGGCCTCGGCGACAAGATCAACACCCGTACCCGGCTTTCGCCCGCGGCGATGGAAGCGACCCACGACATCGATTGGGTGCTGTGGTGTTTGAGCCCGGCCAACCCGGTGCGGGTCTATTGCCAGTCGGTTTCCAAGGTCAACCGCGCGCGCAACAACACGCCCGATTGCTGCTGGATCACCGTCACCATGGACAGTGGCGTGATCTTCACCATCGGCGCCGGCTGGATTCTGCCGCCGGCCTATCCGAACTTCTCGACCACCCAGATCGAATTCATCGGCACCGAAGGCGCGCTGCTGATCGACGACAGCCACAAGGACGTGGCGCTGATGACCATGAAGAACGGCCTGGTCTATCCGCTCTCGACCATGCCGGGCGAAAGCGTGGGCCATGTCTATGCCGGCCCGATGGAGCGCGAAACCGATCACTTCGCGGCGGCCGTGGCCTATGACCGGCCGGTGCTGGTTTCGCCCGAGGAGGCGCGCCAGGTGATGGAGGTCTATGTCGCGGCCGATCTCTCGGCCGAGCGCAACGAGCCCGTCTCCCTGCCGCTGCGCGAAGGCGACAACCGGCTCGCCTCCGGAGACTGATCGCAAAAATCTCGCCGGTCCGTTAACCAACCAACCGGAACACCATCCTTAATCGCGGCGGCGATCGGAGAGTGTCGGCGGATTTGACGAACGCGTTCGCGTCCGCTCGCTTTCGCCAATGAATCAGCCAATGGCACGCTCCTTGCTGTTTTGTCCGCATGATCCGCGAAAATCTCGTTGTTGTCGTTCCGGCGTTGGACGCCGGATTTTTTTCCGGCGCGGCGCCGTCAAGCGCCGCGCGTCTTCACGATTTCCCCAACATGGTTACCGCCGCCCGCCGGAGGGCCCATGCGTAAGCGGCTCATCCTGGTGGCGCGTTATTACAGCATCGAGCCGCTCGGCATTCTCTATCTCGCCGGCGCCGCCCGCGATCTCGGCTGGGATTGCAAGATCGTGCTGGTCCGCGAATTCGATTTCGAGCCGGTTTACGACGCAATCCGCTCCTGGCAACCCGACCTGGTCGGTTTCCAGATCTGGACCGGCTATCACATTCCCGCCTTCGCGGCCTGCGACCGCGTGCGCGCAATGGGCGTGCCGGTCGTCATCGGCGGCCCGCACGCAACCTATTTCGACAAGGACTGCGCGACCCACGCCGACTGGGTGGTCAAGGGCGGCGGCTTCGGGCTTTTCCGCAAGGTCCTGTTGGGGCTGCTGCCGGCGGGCATGAGCTTCGACATCAACGGCCGGGAAGAGGCCTTTCCCCTGCCGGACCGCGACACCGTCTACGAGGCCTATCCCGAGCTGGGCGCCAGCCCGATCAAGAGCATCTTCGGCTCGGTGGGCTGCCCGTTCACCTGCACCTATTGCTACGCCCCGTCCTTCAACGAAATGCATGGCGGCTTCAAGCTCACGGTGCGGCCGGTCGCCGACATCGTGGCCGAGGCCAAGGCCATCATGAAGCGCTGGCCGCTCAAGATGGTCTATTTCCAGGACGACATCTTCGGCTACGACCGGCGCTGGCTCGAGGAATTCGCCCAAAAGTGGAAAGACGAAGTGGGCGTGCCGTTCCACTGCCAGATCCGGCTCGAACTGACGCGCAACGACATCGGCTCGAAGCGGCTCGACCTGTTCGCCCAGGCCGGTTGCAGCGGCATCACCCTGGCGATCGAATTGGGCAACGCCTTCCTGCGCGATTACGTGCTGTTCCGGCACATGCCCGACGAGTTGATCGTCGAGGGTTGCCGCAAGATCCTCGACCGGGGCATGACGCTTCGCACCGAACAGATTCTGGCCGTGCCCTTCAGCGACGTCTTCACCGATCTGGCGACGCTCGATCTCAACAATCGGATCAATCCGACCATGGCCTGGACCTCGATCCTGGCGCCCTATGCGGGCACCAACATGGGAAAAATCGCGTCGAATTTCGGTTTCTACGGCGGCAACAACGACGATCTGAGCGAGACCTTCTTCGACCGCAGCATCCTGCGCCACGTCGAAGGCGGCCCGCTCGACATGGCGGCGATCGTGCAAGGAATGGGGGCGGGGGCGAAGGAGCATCCGTTGCTCGGGCTGAAGGCGGTCGCGGCGGGCGGGCAGCGCGCCGAAATCGTCGCGAGCGAAACCGGCGAAACGCTTGGCTCGATTTATTATCTCGACCGGGAATCGAACGAAAAATACTGCGAGCAGACCGTCCGGCTGCAGCGTCTCTTCAACTGGCTCTCGCGCGTGCCCGACGCCGCCGTTCTGGGCCGGAAGCTGACCGAGGTGCCCACATCCCAATGGTCCTGGGAGGAGATCGGCCGGCTGACCACGCTCCATCTCAAATCGAGGGCGCCGCTCGACCGCTGGGCGGAGGAACTGGCGTTGGAGATGGGACTGTCCTCGCCGGCGGAATTCCCGGCGGCCATCGCCGCCAATCCCTGGTATTTCTGCTTTTTGCCGGCGGGCGGCGAATTCGCCAAAGCCGTGCTCGAACAGGGCGTGTTCGATCCGGCCTCCGGCGCGGACCGGATTCTCGGCCGCTTGGGCACGATGACGCGCCGCCATTTGTTCGACGTCGATCTTTATAAAATCGTGGAAGGCAGTGAGGCCATCGCCGGCCGCCGTGCCCGCGCCTTGCCGGTGCCCAGCATCTCGGGAGCCGAGGCCGACACCGGAACCTGACGGACGCGTAGCTCGTTAAGAGCGAAGCAGAAAAACTGGCGGACCCGGCGAGATTCGAACTCACGACCTCTGCCTTCGGAGGGCAGCGCTCTATCCAGCTGAGCTACGGGTCCACCAACGGCGGGAGGATAGGCGGCAAGCCCGGCCCCGCGCAAGCTAGTGGGCAGACTCCCACCGGCGGCGCTAAGGCCCGGCTTCGCGTCTGCGAGCGAGCCCTGTTGCCCCATTCCCCGATTGCGGCGAGAATACGCGTAGCTCCATAAGAGCGAAGCCGAATACCGAATAAACAACGGGCCGTTCGAGCCCGGCCAAAAGGTCAAAGGGGGGACACATGCGCGTCATCAATCGGAGTCTGCCGGCCGTCCTGGCGGCGGCCGCGTTTCTCGCGATGTTTTCGGCGGCGGCGGCCTTCGCCGACCCCGTCAAAATCGGCATCCTGCTGCCCTATTCCGGGCCGTTCGCGCGGCTCGGCGACACCATGCAGAAGGCGATCGATCTCTATGTCAAACAGCATGGCGACAGCGTCGCCGGCAATCCGATCGTGCTCATCAAGCGCGACACCACCGGCCCCAACCCCGACACCGCCAAGCGCCTGGCGCAGGAACTCATCACCCGCGACCAGGTGCAAATCCTCACCGGCCTGGTCTTCACCCCGAACGCGCTGGCGATCGCGCCCGACATCACCGAGGCCAAGGTGCCGACCGTGATCATGAACGCGGCCACCGCGGTCATCACCACCAAGTCGCCTTATTTCACCCGCACCTCGCTCACCCTGCCGCAAACCACCGAGGTGTTCGCCAAATGGGCCGCGACCAAGGGGGGCCTGAAGCACGTCTACACCGCGGTCAGCGATTACGGCCCGGGCATCGACGCCGAAACCTCCTTCAAGCTCGCCTTCGCGGCTTCCGGCGGCACCATCGTCGACAGCGTCCGCTTCCCGCTGATGAATCCCGATTTCGCGCCTTTCCTCCAGCGCGTGCTCGACAAGCACCCGCAGGCGCTCTACGCCTTCATCCCCGGCGGCAGCCAGCCGGTCGCCTTGGTCAAGACCTTCCACGATCTGGGCTTGGACAAGGCGCATATCCGGCTCCTGCCCAGCGAGGAGGCGGCCGACGAGGCGGACGAGCAGAACCTGCCGGTTTTCGCCGCCGGCATGATCACCGCCATGCACTACACCGCGCAGCATAAATCCCAGGTCAACCGGGATTTCGTCAACGCTTGGCACGATGCCTACGGCGCCGACAACGATCCCGATTTCTTCGCGGTCGGCGCCTATGACGGCATGGCGCTGATCTACGACGTGGTCAAGACGCTGAACGGCAAGATCGGCGGCGACGCCGCGATGGCCGCGATCAAGGGCTGGAAGCATGAAAGCCCGCGCGGGCCGATTTTGATCGATCCCGTAACCCGCGACATCGTGCAGAACGTCTATATCTGCCGGGTCGAGAAGGCGGGCGGCGGCCGGCTCGTCAATGTCGAGATCGAAACCTATCCGATGGTCAAGGACCCCTGGAAGGAACGGAATAAGTAGTTTCTCTTCGCTTCGCACGACGCCGATGCGCTGGATTCGCGCATCGGCTGTGCAACGCGCGGCGTCGTGCGAAGCTAACTAATTAATGATGCTCGGGCGGTCCGCCTGGCGGCGGGTTCCCACCCGACGGATGCGGCGCGGGCGCGGGATGCGGCGCGGGCGCGGCGGCCGGATGCGGCGCGGCGGCGGGATGCGGCGCCGGCGGCCGGGCGGCGCTGGTAATGCCGCGGCCGGTGAAGGTCGCCGGACGCTGCGTCGCCGCCACTGGCGGCCTGCCGTGATTGACCGCGGCGGGCGCGGTTTTGATGGTGGCGGCCCGGGTTTCGTGCTGCACCTGGAGCGTATGCGGCGGCTGGTGCGGCTCGCTCGCGGCCCGGGTTTCGTCGGGGCCCGGCCGCGCATTGACGCCGCCATGTGCGGCGCCGGTGAAGCTCACGCGCGGGCCGCGGATGCTGGGCACTTCCCTGCCGTAGACATGGGCGACATGCACCCGGCCGAAATTATGGACTTCGCTGTTGTAGAAGAAGAATCCGCCCTCCCAATAGCCGCCGTCATAGCCCGAACCGTAATAGCCGAAGCCGTAATCGACGCCGCCGTAAAATCCGACCGTCGGCCCCCAATATCCCGGCGTCCAGACATAGCTGACGCCGTCGGCGGCCAAGGCCCAATAGCCCGGCGTCCACAACAGGCCCGGCGCGGGCGGCAGCACCCAGGTGCCCGGGACCCAGTAATAGCCGCTCGGCGCCCAGGCCCAATAGCCCGGTATGAAGATGTAGCCGTCATCCGGCAGCGGCGGCTCGGCATAGACCGGCAAGGGCGGCGGCGCGACCGAAACCGTCAATCCCACGGTCATCTGCGCGCGCGCAGGCGCGCAAGGCAACGCCAGCGCCAGGCACAGCAGCAGGAACGGCAGCAAACGGCGGAGCGCGCGCGAAACTTCCATGTCGGTATCCTCCCTCGGGCTTTGGTTTCTATTTAGCACGGGACGGGACCTTGCCGCCATGACGGCTTGGTTGCGGAAAATACTCTGGCCGGGCCCGGGGGAATCTCAAGGATTCCGGGCCGAAACGATGGGCGGATCGACATCCGCGCCGCCCGATCGCCGCGGGGACCGATTCACGCGCCGGCTTATTGCCAGTGTCCCTCGACCCAGACATAGCCGTTGCCGGTCTGCCGCCATTGCCCCGGCGTCCAGACCGCGGCGAGATTGGGCCGTTGCTCGTAATGACCGCCGAGCCAGATCCACTTGGTTCCGGTCCAGCCCCAATGGCCGGGCTGCCAATAGACCGTCGGGCCCGGCGCGGGCGGGACGAATTCGGCCATCGGCGGCGGCGGCGCGTTCGGCGCGACATAGATGGTGTGCTCGTCCGGGGCTTGCGGCGGAATGGCGATGTCGCCCGGGTTGCCCTGGTAGCCCTGCTGTTGCGGCGGGTAGCCGTTGCCGCAGCCGGCGGCCAGCAGCGCCAAGGCGGAAACGGCCAAAACCGGCAAATATCGGTTGTGCATGAAAGCCTCCATCGGATGAAGGACGCATGATGAATGACGACTGGAAATGCCGCTTCGCGCATTGATCTGAATCAATCATGTCGGATACCGGACATTGCCTTCGGCCCGGCCGTCGGGCCTGTCCCCGCCGGAGCGCTACTTGATGAGGCCGTTCTCGCGGTAATACTTCATCGCGCCGGGATGGATGGGCATCGCGTTTTCGTCCGGCACGAGATCCTTGGTCTTCAGGACGCGCAGCGCCGGGTGCAACCGGCGGAAGATGGCGAAATTCTCGAACACCGCCTTGACCATGGCATAGGCGAGATCGTCCGGCTGCCGGGCCGAAGCGACCAGCAGGACGCGCGCGCCGAAGGTCGGGACATTATCCGGGTTGCCCGCATACATGCCGCCCGGGATGAAGGAGGCGACGTAATAAGGATGCGCGGCAAGCAGTTGGCGGATCGGCGGACCCGAAACCCGCACCAGCCTCGCCTTGCACTCGGTCGTCGCCAATTGGGTCAGCCCGTTCGGGTGACCCGCTTCGAAGATGATGGCGTCAACCGTGTTGGCGCATAGCACCCGGTTCTGTTCGGCCGGGCCGAGTTCCAGGGCGCGGTCGAAATCGGATATGGTCCAACCGTAATAACCGAGAACGACATCGCGGGTGAGGGAAAATCCCGCGCCGCTCTGCCCGATGCCGACCCGCTTGCCGCGCAGATCCTGGAAATCGCGTATGCCGGAATCGGCGCGGGCCACCACGGTGAAGGATTGCGTGTGCAGCGCGATCAAGGTGCGCAGCTCGGTGTCGGGACCGGCGTCGGCGAATGGCCCCTCGCCGCGATAGGCGGCATAGGCAACGTCAGATTGCACCAGGCCGAGCGTGGATTTGCCGTCGCGGATAAGCCGGATATTCGCCACCGAGCCGTCGGAGCCGACCGCGATGCAGGCTCCGGTCTTGGCGTTTTCCGTCAGATTGTAGAGCCGGCAAATCGCGTTGCCGACGGGATGGTCGATGGCGCCGGGGGGCGCGGTCGCAATGGTGACCGGCGATGGCGCCATGACGACCGAGACCACCGTGCAGGATGCCGCGACGCTTGCCAGCAGGGCGGCCGCCAAGGATGGGAGATGTCTCAATTTCATGTTTTGCGATCCTTGCCCGCCGCGACGGCAGAGCCTAAGCCTCGAGCCGGTATTCGATCAGGTGGCCGTCGCGCTCGAACTCGCCACGCACCCAACGGTCTGAATCGTCATACCAGACGCTGCCCGCGATATACGGGGTGATGAAACGATAGCGCGCGGCGGTAATTTGACGGTCGAGAATCGGGATCCGCTCATCGGCCAGCCTGCGCACGCTGACGCCGATGATGCCGCCGTGTTGCGCGTCGATGAGAGTATCCTGTTCCAATATCAGCGGATTCCACATGCTGTTCGATGTCAGGGAATCGGCGGACGCGATGAACGGACCGATCTTGCTGTTCACCCGGAAGCCGTGAGGTGTCGAGGTTCCATCGACGTACAACGCCCCGTCGTTGTCGACGGTCGCGCTCTTCAGGAAAACCAGCCGGCCCTTGCGCCAGCGTTCCTCGGAACCATGGGTGTATGCGTACACCGTGAAGAACAAGGCCTTCACCGCGATATTGATCGCCGTGTTGACGCGAATCTCTCCGGTTTCCGGCGCGGTCGCCACCGTATGTGAGCCGACCCGGTCGCCCTTGTAGAAGATTGAAAACCGCCGGTTGGCGAACTCGTCCGGCGGGACGAACGCCGGTCTGGCCATGCCGCGGCGCGGGAATGCAACGCTCGCGAGTCCGGCCATGCCGGCGACAAAGAGCGCGCGCCGGGAAATCGAAAAACTTTTTTTACGGCGACGAATCATGCTCCCGACCGGGCCACCGCCCAGTCCGGGGACCGGGCGGCCCTTTCCAGCCAGCCTTCATCGACCCCACTATAAACGCCTTATGGGTGGCCTTGCCAAGGCCGCCCGCTTCTACCGCACGACCAGGTCGTTCTGCACCCCGACGACGCCCGCGACCTTGCTGACGACGTCGTTCGCGTGATTGACCAGGCGATGCGATTTGACAAAGCCGGTCAGCTGAACCACGCCGTGGTTGGAAACGACGTGAATATCGAGCACCTTCAGCGAGGCGTCGTCGAAGATCGCCGCCTTGACCCTGACGGTGATCGAGGAATCATCGATCAGGTTGCCCGTGCTTTCGTGGGCCGGCGTTTGCGCGCAGGCGGCAAGCGCGCCGCCGCCCATGGCCAGGCCGAGAATGACGATGCTTGTCTTGAAGGGGCTGCGCATGGATTTTTCTCCGGTGTTGGAAAGTTAAGGGCACTTCGTGGCGAAGGCTCATGGTGCGGAATTCAGGTCCGGATCGCCGGTCCAGGCGGCGGCAAACGCCAACCTGGCCAGCTCCGGAAGGGATTTCGAGCCCGTCTTCCTCATGATCGCGGCGCGATGGTTCTCGACGGTGCGTTGGCTGAGGCCGAGTTCCGCGGCGATGTTCTTGTTGTGCTCGCCGGCGACGACCAGCTCCATGATCTGGCGATCTCGCGGCGAGAGCTTGACGAGGCGATTCGCCGCCTCCTCGCGCCAAGCGGACAGCTTTTTCATGCCGTCCCGTTGTTGTTGGACCAGCGCGTCCATTTGACGGTGCAAGGCCCTTTCCCGGGCGAGGGCGTTCCGCAGCCGGATATTTACCAGCGCGCCTTCGTAACTCGGTGCCGCATGGAGATTCGGGCTTGCCAGTATGGCGTTTGGAAGCGAATGGGCGGTCTTCTCCAAAAGCTTGACGCTCATGTGCCAGCCCCCTTCGTCGTTCAACACGCCGCAACCCGAAAACCCCGACTGATGATTCCTACCAGGAAGCGGCCGAACCGCATTGATTCAGATCAATTATGTCGGATTCCGGACATTGGCATCGGTCTAAATCGATGGGGGAAAAGCAGACGTGAAGCGGATATGCCGTCCCGTCGCCTTTTACCCAAAGCGGATTCACGTCAAACCGGGACGTTTCCCTTGAGCGGCGCTGATTTTGCTGACTCGGAACCCCAACTAGGCGATACTTATCGGATTAGAGACGTCGCGCGGCCGCGTCCGCGATCACATCGCATAACGGAGGACATCATGGGTCGCACGAACGGGCTGGTCCTGGTCGGGGCCGTCTTGGTCATTATCGGGCTCATCGGGCTGGCGTACCCGATGTTCACAACCTCGCAGACCAAGGACGTCGCCAATGTCGGCAGCTTGAAGCTTCAAAGCACGGAAGACACGTCGCACAGCATTCCGCCGATCGTGAGCGGCGGCGTTCTGGTGCTTGGCATCGTATTGACCGGCGCGGGCTTCTTTCGCAAGAGCTGAAGCGAATACCGGCGGCGGTCGGTACGCGGAACTTTCCATGGGAGAAAAACGATGGGGCTGATCCTATTTTTGATTGTTCTGATTCTTCTTTTCGGCGGGGGTGGTTTCTATATCGGCACGCCCTACCATTACTTTGGCGGCGGCATCAGCCTGATACTGGTGATCGTCATTTTGGTCATTCTGTTCGGGAGAGATTGACCGCGCCCCCGTGCTCGATCTTCTCGGCAAACTCGGCCAAGGTGAATGCGTATCGGGTGAGCCGCGGCTTCAGATGCGGACAGGTTTCTTCCGCTGCATCCCGTCGAGCCAATCGGGATATCTCGCGCAATTCCCCCGGCGTCGGCATGGTGTCCCCGCACGATTAGGGCGGAAGCGCGCCCGGCTTTCCCGGGAAGCGCGGCTCGGAGCCGGCGATGCCTGGAAACCGCGGCCGCCAATCCGTCGATACTAGTCCCCTGGCCGCTCCGGACCGAGTCAAATAGCGCCGGCGCCGGAACGCCCCGGGACCGGAATGTCCGATATAAGACAGAGGCAAGACATTGGCTTGCCTCGACCGCCCAAAGGGCCTAGCGTTTCCAAGCGATCGGCCCTTGGCCGCAATTGACATAATTTATCGAGTGGAAATGCTTGGCCCGGACGCGGCCGGGCAAAAGGCGGTGCGCGCCGGCTCGAAAAATGGAACAGACCGAGAGGAACAGCGAGATGACAACGCGCCGCAAGGCCGCGAAACCGGCCGCCAACCGGCTGCTCGGTTTGCTGAATCCCGGGGATTACCGGCGGTTGCGCCCGCATCTTCATCCCATTGCGCTGACCTACCGGCGGTCTCTCTACCGCGCGCGCAAGCCCATCGAATTCGTCTATTTCATCGAGACCGGCGTCGGCTCGCTGGTGAACACCATGGCGAACGGCCAGGCGGCCGAGGTCGGAACCATCGGCAACGAGGGGGTGGTGGGGCTGCCTCTGCTGTTCGGCGACGACATGGCGCCCACCAGCGTTTACGTCCAGGTTCCCGGCATTGGGCTCAGAATGAAGGCGAGGCGGTTCAATCGGGAACTGGCGCGCAGCGCGTCGATGCGCGCGGTGATGCTGCGCTATGCCCACGCCTTCTTCAACCAGGTGGCGCAATCGGCCGCGTGCAACCACTTTCATTCCATCCAGCAGCGCTGCGCCCGCTGGATGCTGATGACGCATGACCGCATGCAATCGGACGAGTTTCTGCTCACGCAGGAGTTCCTGGCCATGATGCTGGGGGTGCAGCGCACCGGGATTTCGGGCGTGGCGAGCGGCCTGCAACGGGCCGGCCTCATCCGCTACAGACGCGGCCAGGTCACGATCCTCAACCGCCGCGCCTTGGAGCGCCGCTCCTGCGAGTGCTACGGCGTTTCCAAGCGGGAGTTCGATCGTCTGCTCGGCGTTCGCGCCATGCGTAAGGTCCGCCCCGGCCTTCATTGAGGCCCGGGGGACTCTCAGGGATTCCGGGCCGAAACGATGGGCGGATCGACATCCGCGCCCGAGGGCAGGGGCGATTTTGGATGCAGCATCCAGCTCGTCATGTCGGCGATCACCACGGGCGCCTCCAGATCGCGCGCCAGCATGTGATAGCCGTCCGGGTAAAAGGCGATGCGGCGATGGTCGCGACCCGCCGCCGGTAGGCTCGCCACGAATTGTCGCACCGGCTTCTCGGGAATCACCTCGTCATGCGCGCCGTAAAGCAGCAGCGCCTTCTCGCTGAATTTCGGCCCGGATGCGAGCGCCAGCCCCATCACATCGACCAGCCCGCTGATGGTGTCGACGCGCGTCTCCTTGATCACCAGCGGGTCGCGGCCCAACCCGCGCAGCATCTCGATATTGTCCGAGGCGAGGATGCGCAGGCTCGAGCCGCTCAATTTCCATCCCGGCGCCAGGCGATAGGTCATCCACAACGCCGCGCGCTCGAACACGTTCATGTCGGCGCGGCCCCACACCGCCGGCGCCATCAGGATATAACCGTCGGCCGCGGGCTTCTCGGCCCCGGCGGTTCCGGTGACGCCCACGATCGCCACCGCCGCGCCCATGCTCTCGCCCACGATGTAGAGCGGCTTGTCCGGATAGCGCGCCTTTAGGAGCCGGCTGGCCTCGGCCATGTCCTGCGCCATACGCCAGGCTCCGGCCCAGCGCCCGCGCCCCGGCGCTTCGCCGAAGCCGCGCTGGTCGTAGGCATAGGTCGCGATCCCGGCATCCTCCCAGGTCACGCCCGGCCCTTCGAAGGCGTTGGAATAATCGTTGAAGCCGTGCAGCGCCAGCACCACGGCCTTGACCGGCCCCTTCGCGGGCAGCCAGGCGCGCATCGGCAACCGCGCGCCGTCATCGGCGATGAAGGCGCCGCCGTCGAACCGCGCCGGGCCCGGCGCCTGCCGGGAAAACTCTTGCCGCAATTGCTGGTCGTGCATGCTCAATCCGCCCTGTCCGGCGCAGCCTGTCAGAAGAATGGCGCACGTCCAAGCCAGAATCCGCCGCGCCCCGATCCGCGGAATTCCTTGGGCCGCGCTCATTTCCCGGCCCCCGGACTTGCCCCCGCGCCGGTCAGGCGCAGGAATATGTCCTCGAGATCGGTCTCCTCGCTCGAGACGTCGCGGATGGCGAGCCCGGCCGCTTCCACCGCGGCCAGCACGTCGCCCACCCGCGCATGGCTCGGCTTGTAGCGGAACAATATCCGCTCGGGTCCGTCGAGCTTCAGGCCCAGCGCCGCCAAGCCGGGCGGCAAGGACGAGACCGGCTTCACCAGCGACAGCGTCAGCAGCTTCTCGTCGATCTTGGCCAACAGCGCCGGCGTGGTGTCGTTGGCCACCACGCGCCCCTGGTCGATGATGGCGATGCGCCCGCACAACTCCTGCGCCTCGTCGAGATAATGGGTGGTGAGCAGGATGGTGGTGCCCGAGGCGGCGAGCGACTGGATGTTGGTCCAGAGCTGGCGGCGCAATTCCACGTCCACCCCGGCGGTGGGCTCGTCCAGCACCAGCACCGGCGGCGAATGCACCATCGCCTTGGCCATCATCAGCCGGCGCCGCATCCCGCCCGACAGCGTGCGCGCCATCGCGTCCGCCTTGTCGGTCAATCCCAGCAGTTCGAGCAGCTCCTCGGTGCGGCGCTCGGCCTTGGGCACGCCGTAGAATCCGGCCTGCACGCCCAAGAGCTCGCGCGGCGTGAAGAAGGAATCGATGTTCACTTCCTGGGTCACCACGCCGATGGCGGCGCGCGCGTTGCGCGGGTCGCGGTCGATGTCGATGCCCCACACCCGGGCGCGCCCCGCGGTCTTGATGACGAGCCCGGCCAGGATGTTGATGAGGGTCGATTTGCCCGCGCCGTTGGGGCCCAGCAGGCCGAAAATCTCGCCGTGCCTTATCGCCAGATCGACGCGGTCGAGCGCCAGGCGTTCCCGCCCGTCGCCGCGGTAGATCTTGGTCAAGCCTTCGAGCTCGACCGCCAGGCCGGGCAAAACCCGGCCCGATGCGTTGCCGTGACTGGTCATTGATTGTGCCGGAGGAATGCGTATCATCCGCGCCGCGCGGGGGTCAATGACCGGCCCGCGCCACATATAAGGTAATATCGAGGCGAAAAAATGCCCTTCGAAACCGTCGAAATCGACCAAGACACCGTCGCCTGCGACGGCAACGGGGCCAGCGAAGCCGGCCATCCCCGGGTCTATCTCAATCTCCAGCCCGCGGGCCGGATCGAATGCCCCTATTGCTCGCGGACATTCGTGAAACGTCCCGCGGCGGGAAAGCCGGGCCAGCCTCCAGCCGGCCACTGATCCCGTGGCCCGGCCCCGGCACGTCTATCTGATCGACGGCTCGGGCTTCATCTTCCGCGCTTACCACGCCATGCCGCCGCTGACCCGGCCCGACGGCACGCCGGTGGGCGCGGTGCTGGGCTTCACCAACATGCTGCTGAAGCTGCGGCAGGAAACCGACGCCGACCACATCGCGGTGGTGTTCGACGTCGCGCGCAAGACCTTCCGCGACCGGATTTATCCCGCCTACAAGGCCAACCGGCCCGAGCCACCCGAGGATCTGATTCCCCAATTCGCCCTGGTGCGCGAGGCCACCGACGCCTTTTCCATCTGCCGCATCGAGCAGGAGGATTACGAGGCCGACGATCTGATCGCCACCTATGCGCGCGAGGCGGTGAAGGATGGCGCGCGCGTCACCATCGTCTCCTCCGACAAGGATTTGATGCAGCTGGTCAACGACAAGGTCGAGATGTTCGACCCCATGCGCGAGCGGCCGATCCGCGCCGCCGAGGTCAAGGAGAAATTCGGCGTCGGCCCGGACAAGGTGATCGACGTCCAGGCTTTGTGCGGCGACAGCGTCGACAACGTTCCCGGCGTGCCCGGCATCGGCGTCAAGACTGCGGCCGAACTCATCAACCAATACGGCGATCTCGAAAATCTTTTGAAAAAAGCGGGCGAGATCAAGCAGCCCAAGCGCCGCCAGTCCCTGCTCGACCACGCCGAGGATGCGCGCATCTCGAAAAGACTCGTCACCCTCGACGACCATGTGAAGCTGCCCCGCAAGCTCGCCGAGCTCGAAGCCAAGCCGATCGATCCGGAAAAACTCGCGGCCTTCCTGCGCGCGCAGAATTTCAAGAGCCTGCTCAACCGCCTCGCGGGCAAGCTCGGCGAGGCCGCCAAAGCCGCGCCGGAACCAAAAGCCGCGGCCAGAGCCGCGCCCAAGGAACCGGAATTCGCGCCGCCCGAGCCCGGCGTTCCGCCCGCCGCCGCGGTCAAGCCATCCGCGCCCGACGCGCCCGCCGATCTCGCCAAGGCCAAGCATCGTTACGAGCTGGTGCAGGATTTGGTCTCGCTCGAAAGCTGGATCGCGGAGGCCACATTATTGGGCGAAGTCGCGGTCGATACCGAGACGACATCGCTCGACGCCTCGCTGGCGGAACTGGTGGGCGTGTCGCTGGCGCTCGAGCCGGGCCGCGCCTGTTACATCCCCTTGGGCCATGTCGCGAGCGCGGCCAGGGCGCGCTCGATCTCGGCGGCGATGCCAAGGCCCGGCCCGAGGCGCCCAGGCAAATCCCGCTCAAAGCCGCGCTGGCGAAATTGAAGCCGCTGTTGGAGGACGACTCCGTCCTCAAGATCGGCCAGAACATCAAATACGACATCGCCGTGCTGGCGCGTTACGGGATCGCCGTGGCGCCGATCGATTGCACCATGCTGATCTCCTTCGTGCTCGAGGCGGGCCTGCACGGCCACGGGCTCGACGAGCTGGCCAAGCTCCATTTCGGCCACGACACCATCAAGTACAAGGACGTGGCCGGTTCCGGCAAAAGCCACACCGGCTTCGCCGCAGTGGCGCTCGACAAGGCGCGCGACTACGCCGCCGAGGACGCCGATTACACTTTGCGCCTCCACCGGCTGCTCGAAGCCGCGCCTCCTGTCCGGCCGTCATCTGGCTTTCTACGAGACCACCGAGCGCGCCATGCCCGAAGTGGTGGCCCAGATGGAAGCCTACGGCATCAAGGTCGACGCAACGCAATTGCGCCGCGCCTCGGAGGATTTCGCCAAGCGCATGGGGGAACTGGAGGTCGAAATCCACTCTCTCGCCGGCCATCCCTTCAACATCGCCTCGCCGCAACAGCTCGGCAAAGTGCTCTTCGACGAGCTGAAGCTCGCTTCCGGCCGCAAGACCAAGACCGGCGCCTATGGCACCGACGCCGATGTGCTGGAGGAACTCGCGTCCGAACACGCGCTCCCCGCCCGGGTGCTCGATTGGCGCCAATTGTCGAAGCTCAAATCGACCTATGCCGACGCGCTGGTGGCGCAGATCAATCCCCGCACCGGCCGCGTCCACACCAGCTACTCGCTCGCGGGCGCCTCCACCGGCCGGCTCGCCTCGACCGATCCCAATCTCCAGAACATCCCGGTCCGGACCGAGGAAGGGCGCAAGATCCGCCATGCCTTCATCGCCGAGAAGGGCCATGTGCTGCTCTCGGCCGATTACAGCCAGATCGAGCTGCGCCTGGCCGCCCACGTGGCCGACGTCGCGGCCTTGAAACAGGCCTTCGCCGAGGGCATCGACATTCACGCCGCCACCGCCAGCGAGGTGTTCGGCGTGCCGGTCAAGGGCATGGACCCCAATCTGCGGCGGCGCGCCAAGGCGATCAATTTCGGCATTCTCTACGGCATCAGCGCCTTTGGCCTGGCCAGCCAGATCGATGTGCCCCAGGCCGAGGCGGCGCAATACATCAAGGCCTATTTCCAGCGTTTCCCCGGCATCCGCGCCTACATGGAAGAAACCAAGGCCTTCGCGCGCGAACACGGCTATGTCGAAACCATCTTCGGGCGGCGCTGCTATCTCCGCGGCATCAAGGACGCGAACCAGTCGGTGCGCGGTTTCTCCGAACGCGCCGCCATCAACGCGCCCCTGCAGGGCGCCGCCGCCGACATCATCAAGCGCGCCATGCGCCGCATCCCGCCCGCGCTGGAAAAAGCCGGCTTAAGCGCGCGCATGCTGCTCCAGGTGCATGACGAATTGGTCTTCGAGGTGGCGGAAAAAGAGGTCGATGAGACCGCCGCCCTGGTCAAGCGGGTGATGGAAGGCGCGGCGATGCCGGTGGTCGAGCTTTCCGTGCCCTTGGTGGTCGACACCGGCTCGGCCAAGCACTGGGACGAGGCGCATTAGCGTAGCAAAGGCCGCGCAGGGGCGCGGCCGTCTTGCGAAGGAAAGAAGAATCAATGCGCAAAACACTCCTCTGGATCGGCATTCTCGCGCTCTTGATGGGAATCCTCTTTATCGGGCAGGGGACCGGCTATTTCCCCTATCCGCGCGAGAGCTTCATGATCGATGAAATGCCCTGGGCCTGGCGCGGCCTCGGGCTTGCCATCGCGGGCCTGGCCGCGATGGCGATCGCGGTGTTCCGCCGGCCTCCCGGCTGAGTAGTTTCCGAAGCTGATGTCCCCGTCCCGGTCTTGATACGGTCGCATCGAGATTCTGAATTTATGTCAGAGGAGGGACAAATGCCCTTACTTCAATTGGTCATCGTGTTGGGCGTCATCGGCGTCATGCTCTATGTCGTCAACAACTACATACCGATGGACGGCAAGATCAAAAGCATCCTGAACGCGGTCGTCGTCATCGGCGTCGTTATCTGGCTGCTCCAGGCATTCGGCCTGATGCAACAGCTCGAGAATTTCCGCATCGGTTCTTGAGACTTGCCGCATCGGATCAGGCGGAAACTCGCCCGAACGCGCCGCGCGGAAATACGGCGCGGGACCGGCCGCGCTTGCCGCGTCGCGGCTGGTTCAATTCCCGGCATTTGAGACAAACCGACTTCATTAAATTTTTAACATCTTAACGCCGGTTTAACGCCTTGGGTGCAGAGTCGCTCATCGAACGCGTCCGTAGCTGCCCTCAGGAGAGACCATCATGAAGACCCTTGCCAAACTTTTCCGCGACGAGTCCGGCGCGACCGCCATCGAGTATGGCCTGATCGCCGCTCTCATCGCCGTCGTCATCGTCACCGCTTTGACCACCGTCGGCGGCAATTTGAAGAACACCTTCAACACCGTCGCGACCAACCTGTAGTCGACATAGGCGCCTGGAGCGCTGAAACGAAACCCCCGGTCCGCGGACCGGGGGTTTTGTTATTTCACCCACGCCTTGAGATATGCCTCCACCGCCTTGTACTCGCCGTTGCCCGCGATCAGGCCGAGATAGCCGTCGGGGCGGATGAGATAGAATCCGTTGGCGTAATCGCCGCCCGGCAGGCAGGGCAGGAACTTGACGCCAGGGCCGAAGCGCCGGGCGAGATCGCGTCCATCCTTCTCGTCGGCGCCGGATGACAGGAAGGTGAATCCGCCGGGGTCGAGCGCGTCGAACAACCGCGCGCGTCCCCCGCCCAGCAGCACCAGCTCGGAATCGGGCGCGCGGCCGCCGGGCTTGAGCCCGCTCTTGGGCGCGCCCCTGCCTTTCCGGCTGAGCGCGCTGCCGGGATAGGCAATATTGAGCTCGGTCATGGCGGCGGCGAAGGCGCGGCGGAACCGGGGCAGCTTCATCAAAAGCCACGCCGCCGCGTTCCGCGCCATCCGTCCCGGCTTGTTCCGGATGGTGGCGATATGCGTCAGCCGCGCGGCGTTCCGCAACACCATCGCGCCCACCTCGCCGCGCTCGCTCGAATAGGTTTCGAGCAAATCCTCGCCAGCTTTGCCCTTGGCATGGAGCGCCAGTTTCCAGCCCAGATTGAACGCGTCCTGCATGCCGGTGTTCATGCCCTGGCCGCCCGCCGGGCTGTGGATATGCGCCGCGTCGCCCAACAGGAAAACCCGGCCCCGGCTGTACTCCTTCACCTTGCGCTCGTTGATGGCGAAGAAGGAAAGCCAGGCCGGGTCGAACGCCACCATGCCGCCCGGCCCGCGCCGGTCGAGAAATCCCTGGATGTGGCCGAGGGTCGCGGGCACGTTTCCCGCCGGGGGCGGCGTGCCCTTTCCCCAATCGGCGATGATGCGGTAACGCCCCTCGGTCATCGGGAAAATCGCCAACACCCCCTCGCCGTGCCAGAACAGCAGCAGCTCGCCCGGATCGGGATGGTTCCTGAGCTTCACGTCGCCCAGCATCCACACGCCCTGCTCGGAAACGCCGTCGAAGGCGAATCCCAGCTTGTGGCGCACCAGGCTGTGCGCGCCGTCGCAGCCGAGCAGGTAATCGGCCTGCACGCTTTCGGTCTTGCCGTCGGCGCGGATCAGGCGCGCCGTCACGCCTTCGGCGCCGGCCGTGAAATCGGCCAGCTCGACATCGCGCTCGACCTTGACGCCTTGACGCGCGAGATGCGCCTCCAACAGCCGCTCGGTCTCGCTTTGCGGCACGAACAGCGCGAAGGGATAGGGCGTTTCGATGCCCTCGAAGCCGATGGTGGCGAGACGGCGCTTGCCCGCGTACAGCCTTGCCGAGGTGATCTTCCGCCCGGTTTCCAGGAACGCGTCGGCCGCGCCCGCGAAGCGCAGCAATTCCAGCGTGCGCGGCCACACCACCAGCGCCTTCGACAGTCCGGTGCGCGCTTGCTCCTTCTCGACGATGCGGCAGGAAACGCCGCGCCGCGCGAGTTCCGCCACCAGGGTGAGTCCGACCGGGCCCGCGCCCGCCACCAACGCCGTCAGCTTGGCCATGCCCTAGTGTGGCGGGAGCGATGCGCGCCAGTCCAGCGCCGCGTCGCTCGCGTTCATCGTCCGCTCTTGACGCGGGCGATCAGACTTTCGACCGCGGGCAGCATGTGGGCGACCAGGATCTTGTAGCCGTCGGCATTGGGATGCTGGCCGTCGCCGGCGATGTCGCTCGAGCCGAGTATCGGCCACTGTTCGTAATCGACACCGTCGCGCGCGGCGACGTCGGAATAATCCAGCCCCTTGGCGCCGATCAGGAGCACGAGGATGCCGCGCGCTTGGAGTTTGCCCAGCAGGGTATCGAGATTGGCCTTGGTCACCGCCGGGTCGACCGGCGATTCCCGGCCGATGGCCCGCGTGTCGTTAGGGCCGAATTCAACGAGCGCGATCTTCGTTCCGGGCGGCACCGCCGTATCGACGCGCGCCAAGGCGGTGGCGGTCCGGTCGCCGTCCTCGCCGGCGTTCCGGATGGCAACGTCGTCGCCCTTGGCCTTGAGCAGGGATTCGAGCTGCGCCGGATATGCCTGTTGCGGGTTGTCGAGATAGCGGCCGGTCGTCCAGCTGTCGCCGAAGGCGACGATGCCGACCGTGGCCGCGCTTGCCGGGCCGCCCGCCGAGGCGAGAATCGCCAGAACCAGGACGCCGGGCGGAAATCTCATCGGCGATGCCCCAATCCGCCCCGGCGGCCCAACCGCCTCAGGCGGCGGGGCGGATCGCCGCGGCCTTCACCTCGGCGCCGACATAGGGCTCGTACTGCTTGAAGTTCTTCTCGAAGCTGTGGCTCAGCTTCTTCGCGGTCTCGTCGTAGGCGCCCTTGTCCGACCAGGTGTTGCGCGGGTTCAGCACATTGGCCGGAACCTCGCCGCAGCTTTCCGGCACCGCCAGGCCGAAGATCGGGTCCTTCTTCACCGGCGCATGCTTGAGCGATCCCGCCAGCGCCGCGCTCACCAGCGCGCGGGTATGGGCGATCTTCATGCGCGAGCCCACGCCATAGGCGCCGCCCGACCAGCCGGTGTTGACGAGCCAGCAGGTCGCCTTCTGCTTGGCGATGCGCTCGCCCAGCATCTTGGCGTAAACCGAGGGGTGACGCGGCATGAACACCGCGCCGAAGCAGGTCGAGAAGGTCGCCTGCGGCTCATTGCCCAGCCCCTTCTCGGTGCCGGCGACGCGCGCCGTGTAGCCCGAGAGGAAATGGTACATCGCCTGTTCGGGGGAAAGCTTCGAGATGGGCGGTAGCACGCCGAAGGCGTCCGCCGTCAGCATGATGACGTTGTCGGGATGGGGCGCCAGGCCGGTCTCGCTCATATTCGGGATGAAATCGACCGGATAACAGGCGCGCGTGTTCTCGGTCAAGCTCCCGTCGTTGAGGTCCGGCCAGCGCGAATCCTTGTCGATCACCACGTTCTCCAGCACCGTGCCGAAGCGGAATATGGTGTTGTAGATCTCGGGTTCGGCCTGGGCCGACAGGTTGATGCATTTGGCGTAGCAGCCGCCCTCGAAATTGAACAAGCCCTTCTGGCTCCAGCCGTGCTCGTCGTCGCCGATCAAGGTCCGCGTGCTGTCCGCCGACAGCGTGGTCTTGCCGGTGCCGGAGAGGCCGAAGAAGATCGCGGCGTCGCCCTTGGGGCCGACATTCGCCGAGCAATGCATCGGCAGCACGTCCTTGGCCGGCAGCATGTAGTTGAGATAGCCGAACACCGACTTCTTGATCTCGCCGGCGTATTCGGTGCCGCCGATCAGCACCAGCTTCTTGGCGAAATTGACGAAGATGAAGGTGTCGGACCTTATGCCGTCGACCTCGTGCGTCGCGAAGAAATGCGGCGCGTGCAGAATGGTGAAATCGGGCACGTGGCTTTTCAATTCCTCCGCCTTGGGGCGGATGAACATGTTGCGCGCGAACAGCGCATGCCACGCGCTCGGCGTCGCCACCCGCACCTTCAGCCGGTAGGCCGGGTCGGCGCCGCAATGCAAATCCTGCACGAACATCTCGCGCCCCTGGTAATAGGACAGGATGCGGCGGTGCAGGCTGTCGAACGTCGCTTCCGGCAGCTTCTGGTTGGTCGCGTTCCAGTCGATGTCGGCTTTGCTCGAGGCTTCCTCGACGATGTATTTGTCCTTGGGGGTGCGGCCGGTGAAGGCGCCGGTGACCGCGACGAAGGAGCCGCCCGCGCCCAGCCGCCCTTCGCCCCGGCGGATGGCGTGCTCGTAGAGGATCGGCACCGACAGGTTCCAATGCTCGGCGGCCAGGCGGCGGAAGCCCTGTTCGTGCAGGCCGAAGCTCGACGGGAATCCGTGGACGGATTGGGCGGCGTCTTTCAAAAGCGTGTCTCCTCTAGGGGTTCCCGATAGACGGCGTTGCCGGCATTGCGTCGCGGCGCGTCCGAACCCCCCGGTCGCGCCGTCCGCCGGCTTGAATTCAAATATAACGGTTTAGAACCGTTCTGCAACTTTACCCGTAAGGGACTGACTGGACATGGTAAATGCCGCTTTTTGCGGCGCTTTTACAGCCCCTTGGCGCCGGGCGGGAACAAATCCTCGGGCGCGATCCAGGCGATGCGGCCGAAGCCTTCGACCAGATGCGCGCGCGAGACCTTCATGCGGTAACACGCGAAATCCCCGAAACCCGCATAGGTCGATGCTGCGGGGTGGCGAGCGAGAAAGCGCGATTTGAGGCGTTCGTCGCTCTTGCGCTCGAAACTGCCGAGCAAGGTCACGCGCGGCCCGGCCAGCGCATCCGCCAATCCCGCCGTGCCGTCGATCAAGAGCGCGGCGCGCGCGTCGCGTTTCAAATTCTTGGCGTGCTCGGCGAGATCGGACAGCAGCAGGATGGGCGAACCGTCCTCGTCCTCGGCCACCAGCACCAGCGAGGCGTAAGGCGCGCCGTCGAGCAGCGTCGCCAGGGTCGCGCGCCCGGCCTCGTGCAGCAGCGCCCGCGCCTTGGCGCCCTGTTCCGCGCCGCTCATTCCGCCGCCACGGGCGCCGCCTGCGACGCCGAGGCCTTGCGCGGGAAGAACCAGGCGGTAACCAAGGTGCCGCAAGCCAGCGCCGCCAGCACCGCGAACAAGCCGACGAAGCCCTGGGGCCGGGGCGGGATAGTCGCCACCAAGGGCACGGCCAGCGAGGACGCGCCGAAGGACACGACATAACGCACGGCATAGACCCGCGAGCGCCAGGCGTCATGGGCGTAACGCGCCACCATGGCGTCGGTGATCGGGATGATGCCGAACACCACGAACATCATCGCCACCGCCACCGCCAGCATCGGCCCGTTGTCGAGCATCCCCGCCAGCAGCAGCAGCGGCAGCTGCAAGGCGGCGAAAGGCAGGAACACGTCGCGCAACGGCCTTCCGTCGATCAGCCGCCCGACCAGAAGCTGCGCCAGCGCGGCGATGACATAGACCAGACACACCAGCGCGCCCACGCCCAGCGTCGTGTGCACCAGCGCGGGCAGCCGCTCGTCGAACAGCTTGGGCATGGCGATGGTGGTGGCGTTGAAGATGATCGCGCCGAACACGGTCGCCGCGGTCAACAGCGCGAAGACACGCTTGGTCTCGTCGTCATGCACGACGCGGCCCGTGCCGCCGGCGATAGTCGAGGCCGGCGCCGGCGCGCTCGGCACCAGCAAGGCAAAGGCCAATCCGGCGAGAATCGCCAGTGATCCGGGAACGAAGAACGCCGCGCGCCAGCCGGCGTATTCGGCCAACGCGCCCGAACTCAGCGCGGCGAAGGCGACGCCGAGATTGCCGCACAGCCCGTTCCAGCCCAAGGCGCGGCCCATCTTCACCTTGTCCTTGACCAGCATGGCGATGCCGACCGGGTGATAGATCGACGCGAACAATCCCACCAGCGTCAATCCGGCCGCGATCTGCCAGGGCGATTGGGCGAGCCCGGTCAGGATCGCGGCTCCGCCGATGCCGGTGAAAAACAGGATCATCATCGGCCGCCTGCCCCAGCGGTCGCCGAGCCAGCCCGCGGGAAGGGATCCGGCGCCGAAGGCCACGAATCCGCCCAGCGCCAGCGGCAGCATGGAGCGGTAATCGCGGCCGAATTCGGCTGTCATGGCCAGAATCACGGTCGGGAAGATCAGCATCATCAGATGGTCGAGCGCGTGGCCCAGATTGAGGAAGGCGGCGCTGATTCGGGTCTTGTCCATGTGGTCTTGCTTGCTTTCGCCGAAGGGCCATATTCTATCGCAATATAGACATCGGGATAGACCGGCGAAACGCCCTTGCCGGCCGCCGCCGCGCCGCTTGGCGGGGGAATCGGGCCCGCCCTAAAGCCGCCACTTTTGGGGATATGGAATGAGCCTCGTTGTAATATTTTTAAGGGGAGGAAGGTTTGCCTAATACCATCGCCCTGGTCGACGACGACAAGAACATCCTGACCTCGCTGTCGGTGGCGCTGGAGGCCGAAGGCTTCGCCGTGCGGACATATTCCGACGGCGGCGAGGCCTTGAAGGCGTTGACCGCCCAGCCGGCCGACGTCGCCATTCTCGACATCAAGATGCCGCGCATGGACGGCATGGAACTCCTGGGCCATCTGCGCAAGAGCGGCGCCATGCCGGTGATCTTTTTGACATCCAAGGACGACGAGGTCGACGAGGTGCTGGGCCTGCGCATGGGCGCCGACGACTACATCAAGAAGCCGTTTTCGCAACGCCTGCTGGTGGAACGCATCCGCGCGCTGCTGCGCCGCGGCGAGATCATGCGCGGCGACGGCGAAGCCGCTTCCGAACCGGCGATCCAGCGCGGCGAGCTGACGCTCGATCCGGGCCGCCACCAATGCAGCTGGAAAGGCCAGGGCGTCGACCTGACCGTGACCGAATTCCTGATCCTGAAATCGCTCGCGACCCGGCCCGGCCACGTCAAGAGCCGCGACCAGCTGATGGACGGCGCCTATGGCGAGCACATCTATGTCGACGACCGCACCATCGACAGCCACATCAAGCGCCTGAGGAAGAAATTCAAGGCGGTGGACACCGATTTCGCCCAGATCGAAACCCTCTATGGCGTCGGATACCGCTACCGCGACGCCTGATCGCGCCAAGCCCCCCACACCCGGGCCCAAGGCGAGGGCCGGCGCGCGGGCGGCGTGGCGCCTCGCCCGCCGTGTCGCCGCGCTCTTCGCGCAAGCGGCCTGGGCGGCGGTGTTTCTGCTGCGCCTGATGGCGCGCGGCTTCCGGCGTTTCGGCGCGCTGCTGTGGCGGCTGTTGCGCCGCCTGGCCTGGATCGACGATGCGGCCAAAGCCGCTTCCGGGTTCGGCGCGCGCGTCGCCGCCTTGCCGGTCATCGCCTCGGCTTTGCGGTTCTACCGGCGCATCTCGCCGCTGACGCGCAGCGTGCTCGCGGTCAACGTCTTCGCGCTCGCCATCCTGGGCGGCGGCTTGCTCTATCTCGGCCAATATCAGACCGGCCTGATCGACGCCAACATCGACGCGCTCGAAACCCAGGGGCAGATCTTTGGCGCCGCCTTGGGCGAGGGCGCGGTCAGCCAGGAGCCGCAGGTGGGCCTCACCCTCGCGCCGGAAGTGGCGCGCGAAATGATCCAACGCCTGATCGAGCCGACGCTCGATACCCGCGCGCGGGTCTACGATCTGCAGGGCAATCTGATCGCCGACACCAACGAGCTGCGCGGCCCCGGCGGGCTGGTGCAGGTCTCCGTGCTGCCGCCGCCCAATCCCGGCCTGTTCGAACGCCTGGCCGACCGCGTCTATGCCACCGTGGTCTGGCTCTTGCCGGCGGGCCGGCATTATCCGCCTTATGTCGAGCCGGAGGTCCAGACCGCGTCGTCCTATCCCGAGGTGGCGCGCGCCTTGTCGGGCGAGATATCCAGCGTGGTGCAAAGCGACCGCGAATACGGCGGCCTGGTCGTCACCGTGGCGGTGCCGGTGCAGCGCTACCGCCAGGTGCTGGGCGCGGTCCAGCTCTCGATCGGCTCGACCGACATCGACGCGGCGGTGCGTTCGGTGCGCTTCCAGATTATCAAGGTTTTCGGCTTCGCGCTGATCGTCACCGTGCTGATGTCGCTCTATCTCGCCGGCACCATCGCGCGGCCGATCCGGCGGCTGGCCGCCGCGGCCGAGCGCGTGCGCAAGCGCCCCGGCCGCGACGCCGTCATCCCCGATCTGACCAAGCGGGGCGACGAGATCGGCGAGCTGTCGGGCGCGCTCCGCGACATGACCGCGGCGCTGTGGCAGCGGATGGAGGCGATCGAGCGTTTCGCCGCCGACGTCGCGCACGAGATCAAGAACCCGATCACCTCCTTGAAGAGCGCGATCGAGACCGTGGTCCGGATCGACGACCCGGTGAAGCAGAAGCGGCTCTTGGCGCTGGTGATGGAGGACATCGATCGGCTCAACCGCCTGGTCACCGACATCTCCAACGCGTCTCGCCTCGACGCCGAGCTGTTCCGCGACGAATTCGCGCCCGTCCGGCTCGACCGCCTGCTTACGGCGCTGGTCGAGGTCTACGAAGCGGCCGCCCGGCCCGGCGCGCCCAAGCTGATCTTGACCGTGCCGGGCGGCGAGCTGGCGGTGCCGGGCATCGAGGACCGTCTGGTCCAGGTGTTCCGCAACCTGATCGAGAACGCGGTTTCCTTCAGCCCGCCGGGCGGCACGATCCGGATTGCCGCGCGCCGCGACGCGGGTTTCGCGGTGGTGACGGTCGAGGATGACGGCCCGGGCATCCCGCCGGGCAAGCTCGAGGCGATCTTCGACCGCTTCTACAGCGAGCGTCCGGCGGGCGAGAAATTCGGGACCCATTCCGGCCTGGGCTTGTCGATCTCGAAGCAGATCGTCGAAACCCATCGCGGTTCGCTCAAGGCCGAAAACCGTACCGGCGCCCAAAACCGGGTCGCCGGGGCGCGCTTCATCGTCCGGTTGCCGGCGGGATGAGGGGGCTCATGTTGCAGAGCAATATCGAACCCCGGGACTGTCACAAACGGCCCCGGTAACCGGCCGGGGTAACCAGCTAAGTGCATCAATTGATTGAGAGATTTTAAATTCACCCGGACCGGGAGCCGTCACACCATTGACTTTGCATCAAGAGCGGCGCACCTAAGCGCCCGATGAATTCCAACCCCATGCATCTCATCCATGGCACGTCGGTCGCCCTGGGCCGGGCGGGCGTCCTGTTGCGCGGGCCTTCGGGCGCGGGCAAATCCGACCTGGCGTTGCGTCTGATCGACCAGGGCGCGGAGCTGGTTTCCGACGACCAGACCGCGCTTTCGCTGCGCGCCGGCGAGGTGGTGATGCGCGCGCCCCCGTCGATAGCCGGCGTGATCGAGGCGCGGGGCGTCGGCTTGCTGCGCCTGCCGCGCCGGGCCGAGGCTGCTTTGCGCCTGGTGGTCGATCTGGTTTCCGCGGATTCCATCGAACGCCTGCCCGAACAGCGGGCTTGCGACATACTGGGCGTGTCGATCCCGCTGATCGCGCTCGCCCCCTTCGAGGCTTCGGCCGCCGCCAAGCTGCGTCTGGCGCTCACGGTGCTGGCGGGCGACGACATGCGCGCCGCCGAGACGGCGCTCGCCCGGCCATGAAATCCCCCGCCCGTCCGCAGCGCGGCCGTCTCATGGTCGTCACCGGCATGTCGGGGGCGGGGCGGTCGACCGCGTTGAAGGCGTTCGAGGACATGGGCTACGAGGCGGTCGACAATCTGCCGCTGTCGCTGCTGCCCAATCTCTTCGGTCCGCGCCGGCTGGAGGCGCCGCTCGCGATCGGCGTCGACGTGCGCACGCGCGACTTCGCCGTGCCCGCGCTGCTGAAGGCGCTCGACGAGCTGGTCAAGAGCAACAACATCGAGCTGCGCATGGTGTTCCTCGATTGCGACGACGACCGGCTGGAACGCCGCTACACCGAAACCCGCCGCCGCCATCCGCTGGCGGCCGATCATCCGGTGGCCGACGGCATCAGGCTGGAACGCCAGCGCGTCTGGCCCTTGCGCGACCGCGCCGATCTGGTGATCGACACCTCGTCCCTTTCATCCGCCGATCTGAAGCGCGTGTTGCAGGGCCATTTCCGGCTCGACCACGCGCCCGGCATCGCCATCTTCGTGACCTCGTTCTCCTACCGCCACGGCCTGCCGCGCGACGCCGATCTGGTCTTCGACATGCGCTTCCTCAAGAACCCGTTTTACGTTCAGGATTTGCAGGCGTTGTCCGGCCGCGACCGCGAGGTCGGAAAATTCATCGAATCCGATCCCGATTTCGCCCCCCGCTTCCAGGAGCTGTGCGACTGGCTCGCCAAGCTGCTGCCGCGCTACGAGGCCGAGGGCAAGTCCTACCTCACCATCGCGCTGGGCTGCACCGGCGGCCGGCACCGCTCGGTCTACGCCGCCGAACGGCTCGCCGCCTGGTTCGCCGGAACGGGGCGGTCGGTCGGCATCCTGCACCGCGACCTCGACCGCCCGGAACCGGGGACGGAATCCGCCCAAGCGCCCGAACACGCCGTAAAGGACATCGCATGATTGGCATGGTTCTCGTCACCCACGGCCGCCTCGCCGCGGAATTCATCTCCGCGCTCGAGCACGTCGTCGGCCCGCAACGCAACATCGCCGCCGTCTGCATCGGCCCGGAAGACGACATGGAACGCCGCCGCCAGGACATCCTGCGCTCGGTCGAGGAGGTCAACACCGGCCAGGGCGTGGTGCTGCTGACCGACATGTTCGGCGGCACGCCGTCCAATCTCGCCATCTCGATCATGGACAAGGCCAAGGTCGAGGTCATCGCCGGCGTCAATCTGCCGATGCTGATCAAGCTCGCGAGCCTGCGCGAGAGCGAAAGCCTGGCCGAGGCCGTGCGCGGCGCCCAGGAGGCGGGCCGCAAATACATCAACGTCGCGTCGCAGTTGCTCGCTGACGTCAAGTAATGGGCGAACCGCCCGCCAGCGCGTCCGCGCCCGGCCCCGCGGAAGCCCGGCGCACCGTCACCATCCTCAACAAGCGCGGCCTGCACGCACGCGCCGCCGCGCGGTTCGTCAAGCTCGCCTGGGAATACGACGCCGAGATCACCGTCACCAAGACCGGCGCCTCGGTCTCGGGGCGTTCGATCATGGGGCTGATGATGCTGGCCGCGGGCCCGGGCAGCGTCCTCGAGCTTTCGGCCGCCGGGCCCGACGCGGCCGCGGCGCTCGACGCGCTCGCGGCGCTGATCGCCGGCGGCTTCAACGAGGAAACCCATGAAGAGTGAACGCCGGCTCCAGGGCCTGGGCATCTCGCCGGGCATCGCCATGGGCCCGGCCTATGTCACCGACGAGGGCGCGATCGTGGTGCCCGAGCGCCGCCTCGAGGCTTCCGAGGTGCCGGCCGAACTCGAGCGTTTCGGCCACGCGGTCGAAACCTCGTTGAAGCAGTTGCGCAAGCTCAAGACCAAGGCCGCGAATCTTCCCGGCTCGGCGGCGGAGGAGATGGGCTATCTCCTGGACGCGCATGTCGCCATGCTCGGCAAGTCGCGTTTCACGCGCGGCGTCGAGCGGCGCATCGGCCACGACCGCGTCAACGCCGAGCGCGCGGTCGAGTTGGAGATCGACCAGCTGGGCGAAAGCTTCGCCGCCATGGGCGACGCCTATCTCGCCTCGCGCATCGAGGACGTGCGCGTCGTCGGCCGCCGCCTGTTGCGCGCCCTGACCAAGACGCCCTTCACCGCCTTCAAGACGCTGGCGGAAGGCTCGATCATCCTGGCCGAGGAGCTGTCGCCCGCCGATACCGCGCTGATGGACCCGCGCCAGGTCCGGGGTTTCGCCACGGTGCTGGGCGGCGCCGAGGGGCACACCGCGATCATGGCGCGCGCGCTCAACATTCCCGCGGTGCTGGGCGTGGCCGGGCTGTTGAAGGGCGCCTTGCCCGGCGATGTGGTGGCGCTGGACGGCGTCACCGGCGAGATCGTGCTCAATCCCTCGCCGGCCACCTTGGCGCGCTTCGAGAAGCGCCGCTCGGCATTGGCGCGCGAGGGCAAGGGTTTGCAGCGTTTGAAACGCCTGCCCGCGATCACCCGCGACGAGGTCGAGGTGACGCTCCAGGCCAATCTGGAACTGCCGCGCGAACTCGACCAGGCGCTGGCGGCGGGCGCCCAGGGGCTGGGCCTGGTCCGCACCGAATTCCTCTACATGAACCGCGAGGATTTGCCCGCCGAGGAAGAGCAGTACCAGGCCTATGCCGGGCTGGTGCGCGGCATGGAAGGCCGCCCGGTCACGCTGCGCACCCTCGACGTGGGCGGCGACAAGCTGGCGGCGCCCTTGGCCGAATCGCTCGAAGGCGAGGGGGCCAACCCGGCCTTGGGCCTGCGCGCCATCCGGCTCTCCCTGAAGGAACACGGCTTGCTCGACGCGCAGCTCGCCGCCATGGTGCGCGCGGCGGCGCTCGGCCCGGTGCGGATTCTGCTGCCGATGGTGTCGAGCGTCGGCGAGGTCCTGGCCGTGCGCGAGGCGCTCAATCAGACCGCGCGGCGCCTCAAGCGCCGCGGCGCGCGCATCCCCGACCCGATTCCGCCCTTGGGCGTGATGATCGAGATACCGGGCGCGGCGCTGGCGGCCGACGCGCTCATCGCCGTGTCGGATTTCTTCGCCATCGGCACCAACGATCTGATCCAATACACCCTGGCGGTGGACCGCGGCGACGAGCGCGTCGCCTATCTCCACAATCCGCTCCACCCGGCGGTGCTGCGCCTCATCCAATTCGCGGTCGAGGCCGCGCTCCGGGCGCACAAGCCGGTCAGCCTGTGCGGCGAAATGGCGGGCGATCCGCGCTATACCGCGCTCTTGCTCGGGCTCGGCATCCGCGATCTGTCGATGGCGCCGGCCAATATCCCCCGCGTCAAGCAGCGGATTCGGGCCATGGACCTGGCTTCGGCGGTGCAACGCGCCCGCACCATCATGGATCAGCTCGATGACGGGCGAATCGCAAGCTTGCTCGACGATTTCAACGCACTTGCCTAGAATCCCGCCGATTCGACTCGGGGTCCCGAGTCGCGCCGCCGGAGGGCCGACATCGCCAATTTCGTCCTGACGCAGCCGCTTTCGATCGCCGCTCTGGCGCTGCTGGCGCTGGCCGCGCTGGGGGCTTTCTGGTGGCTCCGGCGCGCGCATCGCATCGGGACCGAAACCCTGGAAGGCGAACGCAACCGGCTCGCCTCGCGCTTGGGCGACAGCGAAAAGCAGCGCGCGGCGCTGCTGACGCGCGCCGAAACCGCCGAACGCGAGCGGACATCCTTGCGCGCCATCCTCAATGCGCTGCCCATCGCGGTGTGGCGCCGCCGTTCCCACGATCTGAGGCTGATCGGGATCAACCGCGCCTATGCCGCCTCGGTCGATGCCGAGGCGGCCCAGGCGCTCGACCAGGGGCTGGAATTAGCGGCATCCGAAAGCCGGGCATTGGCGCAACGCGCGCGCGACCAGGGCACGCCCCAGCGCGAGCGCCGCCATGTCGTGGTCGAAGGCGCGCGCAAGATGCTCGAGCTGTCGGAGATACCGCTCAAGGAAAGCGGCGAGCTGGTGGGCTTCGCCGGCGATCTGACCGAGGCCGAAGCCTTGCGCGGCGAACTCGCCCGCCACACCGCCGCCCATGCCGCGGTGTTGGAGAACGTCGCGGCGGCGATCGCGATCTACGGCCCCGACACGCGGCTTTCGTTTTTCAACGCCGCCTTCGCCCAGCTCTGGCAGCTCGAACCCGATTGGCTCGCCTCGTCGCCGACCATGGACGAAATTCTCGAAACACTTAAGGGAAAGGCGGCGGATTCCCGAACACGCCGATTTCAAGGCCTTCAAGAAAGACCAGCGCGCGCTCTTCACCTCGCTCATCCAGCCGCAGGAGGAATTGCTGCATCTGCCGGACGGGCGCACCTTGCGTTTGAACGTCAGCCCGCATCCGCTGGGCGGCCTCACTTTCGTCTACGAGGACGTGACCGACCGGCTGGCGCTCGAACGCTCCTACAACGCCCTCATCGCCGCGCAGCGCGAAACCCTCGACAATCTCTACGAAGGCATCGCCGTGGTCGGCTCCGACGCGCGCTTGAAGCTGTGGAACCCGGCCTTCGCGCGGCTGTGGAAACTCGCGCCCGAGGATTTGGCCGGCGAGCCGCACATCGCCGACATCGTCGAGAAATGCCGCGCGTTGTCGGCCGAGCCCGGCCCCTGGCCCGAGGCCAAGCGGCGCATCGTCGCGGCGCTTCATGTCGCACGCGGGCTCCTCCTCGCTGCTGGAACGCGCCGACGGCTCGCGGCTTCAGGCGGCGACGGTGCCGCTGCCCGACGGCAACGTGCTCTTGAGCTATCTCGACGTCACCGACTCAAGCCGGGTCGAGCAGGCCTTGCGCGAGCGCACCGAGGCGTTGGAAACCGCCGGCCGCCTCAAGAGCGAATTCATCGCCAACGTCTCCTACCAGCTGCGCACGCCCTTGAACGCCATCGGCGGCTTCGCCGAGATCCTGGCCAACCAGTATTTCGGCGAACTCAATCCGCGCCAGATGGAATACAGCCGCGGCATCTTGGAGAGCGCGCAGAAGCTCTCCGCGCTCATCAACGACATCCTCGACCTCGCCACCATCGAAGCCGGATATCTCCAGCTCGAAACCGCGCCGGTCGACGTGCACGCGCTGATGAACGCGGTGATGGCGTTCGCGCAGGAACGCGCGCGCAACCAGGGGATCGCGCTCGAATTCGACTGCCCGGCCGATATCGGCTCCCTGGTCGCCGACGAGAAGCGCTTGAAACAGGCGCTGTTCAACCTGGTCTCGAACGCCATCAAGTTCACGCCTTCGGGCGGCGCCATCACGCTCCGCGCCCGGCGCGAGAAAGGCGGCGGCGTGGCGCTCGGCATTTCCGACACCGGCATCGGCGTGGCGCCCCAGGATCACGCGCGCATCTTCGAGAAATTCGAGCGCGGCCAGGGCCGCGAGGCGGGGGCGGGGCTGGGCCTGTCGCTGGTCAAGAGCCTGGTCGATCTCCACGGCGGGCGTGTCGAGCTGCAATCGGCGCCCGGCTCCGGCACCACCGTCACCATCCACATCCCGGCCGCCTCCGAGGCGCTGCGCCAGGCGGGGGAGTAGCTCACAGCTTCGGCACGCCGCTGGTGGTCGAATATTCGAAATGCAGCGCCTCGCCGGGATGCACCAGCGGGAAGATCGCGTGCGCGGCCAGCGCCGCCTCGGCGAAGCCCGACAGGATGAGCTTGAGCTTGCCCGGATAATGCGCCACGTCGCCGATGGCGAAAATCCCCGGCACCGAGGACATGCAGGTCGCCGGGTTCACCTTCACGTGGTGCTGTTCCAATTCCATCCCCCACTGCGCGATCGGCCCGAGCTCGGCGGCGAGGCCGAAGAAGGGCAGCAGCACATCGGCTTCCAGACTCCGCGTCTTGCCGTCGAGATCAGCCACGATCACCCTTGAAAGATTCCCGCCGCCGCCTTCGAGCCCCTGGAGCTGATAAGGCGCCACCAGCTCGATCTTGCCCGCCTCGGCCAAGGCCTGGAGCTTCGCCGCCGAGCCGGGCGCGGCGCGGAATTTGGCGCGGCGGTGCACCACCATCACCCTGGCCGCGACATCGGCCAGCGAGATCGCCCAATCCACCGCCGAATCGCCGCCGCCGGCGATGACCACGCGCTTGCCCCGGAAATCCTCGCGCCGGCCCACCAGGTAGAACACGCTCTTGCCTTCGTATTGCTCGATGCCGTCGAGCGGCGGGCGGTTGGGGCCGAAGGCGCCCGATCCGGCGGCGACGATCACCGCCCGCGCCTCGATCTCCGTGGCCTTGGCGGTCTTGAGCCTGAACCCGCCCGCGCCAAGGCTTCGAGCCCGGTCACCGCCTGGCCGAGATGGTAGCGCGGCGAAAACGGCGCGGCCTGTTCGGCCAGCTTCTCCACCAGCTCCTGGCGCGTCGATCCGGGGATAGGCGGGGATGTCGTAGATCGGCTTTTCGGGATAAAGCGCGATGCATTGCCCGCCCTGGTGGTCGAGCGCGTCGATCACCTGGCAGGAAAGCTTCAACATGCCGCATTCGAACACGGCGAACAGGCCCACCGGCCCCGCGCCGATGATCGCCACATCCGTCTTGAAGCTTTCCGCCATGGGCTCTCTCCCGCGCCCAACCATGACGGCGCCACCGCTTTTCCGCAACCCCGCCGCCCCCTCCCCAACCCTCCCCCGTAAACGGGGGAGGGTTGGGAGGGGGCGAAGGGCGCACAACGCTTATCCAGCGCTCAAGACGAAACACGACCCATCCTTGCGGGGGGCCGCGCGGCCCCCTAAAACTATGCCGTGGATGGGGCGCTTTCCCTGAGGATCGATCTGCCCGACGAGGCCGCAACCGGCCGCCTCGCCGCGCGCATTGCGTCGCGCGCCCAGAAGGGCGACGTGATCGCGCTGTCGGGCCCGCTCGGCAGCGGCAAGACCAGCTTCGCCCGGGCATTCATCCGCGCCTGCGGCCTCGACGCGGCGGAGGTGCCGAGCCCCACCTTCATGCTGGTCGAGGTTTACGACGGCGGCGCCGGCCCGCTCTCCTGGCCGGTCTGGCATTTCGATCTCTACCGCATCGAGCAGCCCGAGGAGATTCGCGAACTCGGGCTGGACGAGGCGCTGGCCGAGGGCATCTGCCTGATCGAATGGCCGGAGCGTCTGGGCGCGTATCTCCCGGCCGAACGTCTCGACCTGGCCTTGGCCATGGGGAAGCACGAGACCGCGCGCGTCGCATCTCTGTCCGGCACGCTCTCCTGGCAAAAGCGGCTCGAGGGCATCAAGGGTGATTGAACGCGCCACCCATATCGAGCGGTTTTTGAGCCAGGCAGGCTGGAGCGCAGCCCAGCGCGATCCCTTGCCGGGCGACGCGTCTTTCCGCCGTTATGTGCGGCTGACCGGCCCGAGAACGCCCGCGCGCTGCTCATGGACGCCGCCCCGCCCCGGGAAAACGTGCGGGCCTATCTCGCCGTGGCGCGGCTGTTGCGGGGATTGGGCCTGGGCTCGCCCGCCATCCTCAACCAGGACGCCGAGCACGGCCTTTTGCTGATCGAGGATCTGGGCGACGACACCTATACGCGGCTCCTGGCGCAAGGCGAGGATGAGGAGCCGCTTTACGCTCTCGCTGTCGACGTTCTGATCGAGCTGACGCGGCGCTTCAAGCCCAAGGAGGCGCCGGGCTTGCCGGCTTACGACGACGAGCGGCTGTTGAACGAAGCCGCGCTGCTGGTCGATTGGTATTGGCCGGCGGTTTCCGGCAAGAAGGCCGATCCCGGTTTGCGCGCGGAGTATCTCGGCTTGTGGCGCGATCTCTTCCCGCTGGCGCGAAGCGTGCCCTCGACGCTGGTGCTGCGCGACTATCACGTCGACAATCTGATGCGCGTTCCCAACCGTTCCGGTCTCTTGGCTTGCGGCCTGCTCGATTTCCAGGACGCGGTGCTGGGGCCGTTAAGCTACGACCTGGTCTCGCTCTTGGAAGACGCGCGGCGTGACATCGCGCCCGATCTGGCCCAACGCATGAAACAACGTTATCTCGACGCCTTTCCCGCCATCGACCGGAGGGATTTCGACGCCTCTTATGCCGTGCTCGGCGCGCAACGCCACGCCAAGGTGATAGGCATCTTCACCCGGCTCAGTCAACGCGACCGCAAGCCGCAATATTTGTCCCACATCCCGCGCGTCTGGCGGCTGCTGGAGCGCAGCCTCAAGCACCCCGATCTGGCGCTCATGGCGCGCTGGTTCGAGGCCCATTTCCCGCCCTCCGCGCGCCGCGTCCCGCCAACACCATGAAACAATCCCCCGCCATTCCCGAGACCACCATCGTTCTCGCCGCCGGGCGCGGCAAGCGCATGGGCGCGCTCACCGATTCCGTACCCAAGCCGCTGATCAAGATCGAAGGCCGCGCCTTGATCGATCACGCGCTCGACCGCCTGGCCCAAGCCGGGGTCAAGCGCGCGGTGGTCAATCTCCATTATTTGGGCGACGTCATCGAGCGCCACTTGAAGCCGCGCCGCGACATCGCCGTCGAATTCTCGCGCGAGGAAACGGCGCTCGAGACCGGCGGCGGCATCAAGAAGGCGCTGCCCTTGCTGGGCGAGACCTTCTACGCCGTCAACGCCGACGTGTTCTGGCTCGACGGCAAGCTGCCGGCACTGGCGCGGCTCGCGCGCAAATTCTCTTCCGAACCGTTCGACGCGGTGTTGCTGATGCAGCGCGCCACCACCGCCGTGGGCTATGACGGTCCGGGCGATTTCTTCCTCGATCCCCTGGGGCGGCTGCGCCGCCGCCGCGAGCGCGAGGTCGCGCCCCAGGTCTTCGCCGGGGTCGAAATCCTGCACCGCCGCCTGTTCGATGAGGCGCCCGAGGGCGCGTTCTCGATCAACCTGCTGTGGGACCGCGCCATCGAACGGGGCCGGCTCGGCGGGCTGGTGCATGACGGCGAGTGGTATCACATCGGCACGCCGTCCGGCCTCGCCGCCGCCAACGAACGCCTCGACAGCCACCGCGTCGAACGCTGACCCCATGACCAGGCGCGCGGTCTTTTCGATAGCGCCGGAACTGCCCTTTCTCGACGCGCTGGTGGCGGGGCTGCTGAAGCTCGCCCAGGGCGATCCGCTCGCCTTGGCGCGTTTGACCGTGCTGCTGCCGACGCGCCGCGCCGCCCGCGCCCTGGGCGAGGCCTTCCTGCGCCAGGGCAAGGGCAGGCCGCTGCTGCTGCCGCGGCTGATGCCGGTGGGCGATCTCGACGCCGAGGAATTGAACCTTTTGTCCGAGGAGAGCGAATCGGGCGGCGGCGGCGACATTCCGCCCGCCATCCCCGAGGCGACCAGGCGGTTGAAGCTCACGCGGCTGGTGCTGGCCTGGGGCAAATCCGCCGGCGTCGAGGCCATGAGCGCGGCGCAGGCGGCGCCCCTGGCCGCCGAGTTGGCGCGCTTTCTCGACGAAGCCGCGACCGAGGGCTGCGACTTCGCCAAGCTCAAGGAGCTGGCGCCCGAACGCCACGCCGCGCATTGGCAACAGGTGCTCCAATTCCTCGCCATCGTCACCGAATTCTGGCCCAAGGAACTGGAGGATCTGGGCGGGCTCGATCCGGCTTCGCGGCGCAATCTGGTGCTGCAACGCCAGGCCGAAGCCTGGACCCGGTCGCCGCCCGCGCACCCTGTCATCGCCGCCGGCATCACCGGCTCGGTGCCGGCGGTGGCGGAACTCATCAAGGTGGTGGCGGGATTGCCGCAGGGCATGGTGGTGCTGCCCGGGCTCGATCAGGCCGCCGACGCCGAGACCTGGGACGCGGTCATTCTCGATCCCAGCCATCCGCAGCATCTGCTGGCCAGGCTGCTGGCGAAACTCGACGTCGCGCCCAAGGACGTGCGGCCCTGGCCCGCGCCCGGCGTCAAAGGCGGGCCGGTGTCGCGCGCGGCGCTGATCAAGGAGTCCCTACGCCCGGCCGATGTCAGCCACCGCTGGGGCGCGATCTCCGGCATTACCGACAAGGCGCTCGCCGGGATGCTGCGAGTCGATTGTCCCGGGCCGCAGGAAGAAGCTTCGGTGATCGCGCTGCTGCTGCGCCAGAAGCTCGAGACGCCGGGCGCAACCGCCGCGCTGGTGACGCCCGACCGCGATCTCGCCCGCCGCGTCGCCGGTGAATTGCGGCGCTGGGGCATCGAGATCGACGATTCCGCCGGATTGCCGCTCGCCGCCTCGCCGCCCGGCGTGTTCCTGCGCCTGGTGCTGAACGCGGCGGCCGGGAAACTGGCGCCGCTGCCGCTCTTGTCCCTGTTGAAGCATCCCTTGGCCGCTTGCGGTCTCGCGCCCGCGCGTTTCCGCGAATTGGCGCGCAAATCGGAACTCGACGCTTTGCGCGGGCCCGCGTCCGGCGCCGGGCCTCGACGGGCTGATCGATGCGGTTTCGGATTCCGATCTCAAGGATTTCGTTTCGCGCATCGGCCGAAGCCTGTCACCGCTGATATCCCTGCTCGAAATCCCCCAAGGCCGCGCTCGCCGATCTCATCCAGACTCATGTTGCCGCCGCCGAGGCTTTGGCGGCGAGCGACCAGGCCAAGGGTCCCGCCAATCTCTGGCGCGAAGAGGCCGGCGAGGCGGTTGCGCTCCATGTGAGCGGGCTGCTCGAAGCGGCGCACGGGTTTCCGCCGCTATCCGGCGCCGATTATCCCGCGCTGTTCGAGGCGTTGCTCGCGGGCGTGGTGGTGCGGCCCGCCTATGGCCGCCATCCGCGCCTGTTCATCTGGGGCCTGCTCGAGGCGCGCCTGCAACAGGCCGATCTCATGGTGCTCGGCGGCTTGAACGAAGGCGTGTGGCCGCCCCGCTCCGACAGCGATCCCTGGCTGTCGCGGCCGATGCGGCGGGATTTCGGCCTGCCGCCGCCCGAGCGGCGCATCGGCGCCGCGGCGCATGATTTCGCCCAGTGCCTGGGCGCGCGCGAGGTGGTGCTGACCCGGGCCTCGCGGGTCGAGGGCACGCCCACCGTGCCGTCGCGCTGGCTGTTGCGGCTCGACACCGTGCTGCGCGCGGTGAAGCTCGAGGAAAAGCTCTGGCACGGCCACGCCAAGCAGGGCGCGCCCCTGGCCTGGCAACGCCTGCTCGACGATCCGGGCGGCCCACCCGCGCCGGTGAGCCGCCCGCGCCCAGACCGCCGCTCGCGGCCCGGCCGCGCAAGTTTTCGGTGACCTCGGTCGAGACCTGGATCCGCGATCCCTACGCGATCTATGCGCGCCATATCCTGCGCCTCCGGCCGTTCGAGCCCATCGACCAGGACCCGGGCGTGGCCGAGCGCGGCATCTTCATCCACGCCGCGCTCGACCGCTTCCTGAAAGAACATCCGGCGCGATCTGCCCGAGAGCGCCGAGGCCGATCTGTTGCGCATCGGCCGCGAGGCATTCGGCGCGAGCCTCGAACGCGCCAGCGTGCGCGAATTCTGGTGGCCGCGTTTCGAGCGCGTGGCCTCCTGGCTGGTCGGCGTTCGAGCGCGAACGCCGAAGCGCGATCGCGCAAAGCTTCAGCGAGATCGAAGGGTCGCTCGTCCTGCCCGGCCAAGGCGGGCGACTTCACGCTGTCGGGCAAGGCCGACCGCATCGACCGCTTCAAGCGACGGCAGCCTCGCCATCCTCGATTACAAGACCGGCGTGCTGCCCTCGCCCGGCGAGATCAAGGCGGGCTACGCGCCGCAGCTCCGCTCGGAAGCCGCCATCGCCGAGGCCGGGCGGCTTTCCGGGCGTCGCGGCCGCGCGCGGTCGCGTCGCTGCTTTATTGGCGGCTGTCGGGCGGCGATCCGGCGGGCGAGGAAAAACCGGCGGCGCGCGACCCGGCAGCCGTGGCCGCGTTGGCGTCGTTAGGCGCTCGCCGGCCTCAAGAAGCTGATCGCGCATTTCGACGATCCCAAGACGCCTTACCGCTCGCTGCCGCAGCCGGAACGGGCGCCGCGCTATTCCGATTACACCCATCTGGCGCGGGTCAAGGAATGGCTCGTTGGGCGCGGGGACCGAATGATCGAAACCCGATCCGGCCTTCCACCAGCGCCGCGCCTCCGCCCGCGACACCTCGGTCTGGGTCGCGGCCTCGGCCGGCACCGGCAAGACCAAGGTCTTGACCGACCGCGTGCTGTCGCTGCTGCTTTCGGGCAGCCGGCCCGAGCGTATCCTGTGTTTGACCTTCACCAAGGCTGCGGCGGCCGAGATGGCGATCCGCGTCAACGACCGCTTGAGCGACTGGGCGACGGTGAACGGCGCGCGGCTGCGCTCCCAGCTCAAGCATCTCACCGGCGAGGAGCCCGATCCCGACACCATCGACCGCGCGCGCCGCTTGTTCGCCCGCGTGCTCGACGCGCCGGGCGGCTTGCGCATCGACACCATCCACGCCTTCTGCCAGTCGCTGCTGCGCCGCTTCCCGATCGAAGCCAATGTCCCGCCGCATTTCCAGGTGATGGAGGAGCGCAGCGCCGCCGAGGCGATGGAACAGGCGCGCGCGCAGGTGCTGGCGCGCGCCCGCGCCGGGAAGGACGGCGCGCTCAAATCGGCGCTGGCGCTGGTGACCCGGCTGGTGCCGGAACAGGGTTTCGCCGAGCTGATGGATCATCTGGCGCTCGGAACGCGCCCGGTTGGCCGCTCTCCTGGCCTACGGCCCCGCCGGGGTGGAATCGAAGCTGCGCGCGGTGCTGGGGCTGAAGCCGGGCGAAACCGCCGCGTCCATCCTCGAAGCCGCCTGCCGCGACCAGGCTTTCGACGGCCCGAGCTCGAAGCGCGCGGCGGCGATGCTGTCGGCCAGCAAGGCCGCAGGACGACAAGGAGCGCGGCGCGCGGCTCGGTCAGTGGCTGGCGCATCCGGCACGCGCCGCGCCGGCTTCGACGAATATTGCCGGGCCTTTTTCACCAAGGACGGGGGCAAGCGCGCAACGTCTTCATGACCAAGTCCCTGGCCGACGCCGTCGCCCGATCTGGCCGTGGCGATGGAGGCGGAATTCGCCCGGCTGGAACGGGTGCGCGCGCGGCACGGCGCGGCGCTGATGGCGGATGCGACATCCGCGCTGCTGCGTCTGGGCGGCGCGGTGCTGGCCGCCTACGAGTCCATCAAGGCCTCGCGCGCGCTGCTCGATTTCGACGATCTGGTGCTCAAATCCGCGGTCCTGCTCGACGGCCGGGCGTCGCGCCCTGGGTGCTGTTACAAGCTCGACGGCGGCATCGACCACATCCTGATCGACGAGGCGCAGGACACCAATCCCGAGCAATGGCGGGTGGTGGCGGCGCTGGCCGAGGAATTCTTCTCCGGCCAGGGCGCGCGCGAGGCAGATCGCGCACCGTCTTCGCCGTGGGCGACGTCAAGCAATCGATCTTCAGCTTCCAGCGCGCCGATCCCGCCGAAATTCCTGCGCATGCGCGCGGCATTTCGAGGAGCGCGTCAAGGCGGCGCAGGCCGAAATGGGACGTGGTCGAGCTCGAAACCTCCTTCCGCTCCACCGCCGGCGATGCTGGAAGCGGTCGACGCCGTCTTCGCCGCGGCCGCGGCGCGCGACGGCGTCGCGCTCGACGGCGCGCGAGATCCGCCACGAGGCCTTCCGCGTCGGGCGCGGCCGGGCTGGTCGAACTCTGGCCGCCGGTCGGGCCCGAGCGAAGGCGAGCCGCCCGAGCCCTGGGACGCGCCGCTTGTCGCAGTCGCAAAGCCGCGCTGCCGGCGGCGCGGCTCGCCGCTGGCGATGGCGGCCAAGATCGAGCGCTGGCTCGACACGGCGAGAAGCTGGAAGCGCACGAACCGCCGCATCACGCCCGGCGACGTCATGGTGCTGGTGCGCCGGCGCACGCCTTTCGTCGGCGCGCTGGTGCGCGCGCTGAAGGAGCGCGGCGTGCCGGTCGCCGGGCGTCGATCGCATGCTCCTGACCGAGCAGCTCGCGGTCGAGGACATGGTGGCGCTCGGCCAATTTCCTGCTGCTGCCCGAGGACGATCTGACCCTGGCCATGCGTGCTGAAGGGCCCGCTGTTCGGCTTCGGCGAGGACGCGCTGTTCGAGCTGGCCTGGCGGCGCGAAGGGCCGTCTGTGGAACGAGCTGCGCCGCCGCGCCGCCGACCGGCCGGAATTCCGCGCACGCCGCCGACGAGCTGGCCGAGCTGCTGGCGCAAGGCCGATTTCATGCCGCCCTACGAGCTCTTCGCCGAGGTGCTGGGCGCGCGCGGCGGCCGGCGCAAGATGCTCGCGCCGGCTCGGGCCCGAGGCGGCCGATCCGCTCGACGAGTTGCTGGCGGCCGCGCTCGGCCTATGAGCGCGGCCACGGCGCCGTCGCTGCAAGGGTTTCTCCACTGGCTGGTGCTGGGCGAGCTCGAGATCAAGCGCGATCTCGACAACGACAGCGGCCGCGACGAGGTGCGCGATCATGACCGTGCATGGCGCCAAGGGGCTCGAGGCGCCGATGGTGTTCCTGCCCGACACGCTGCAGGTGCCGCACAGCCGACGCCGCCGCCTGGTGTGGAGCGCGGCGACGGGCTGCCGCTCTGGCTGCGCGCAGCGGCGATCGCGCGCCGGCGGCGCGGCCGCGCGCGCAGGCAGCGCAACCGCAAGCGCGACCAGGAATATCGCCGGCTGCTCTACGTCGCGATGACCCGCGCCGAGGACCGGCTTTATGTCTGCGGCTGGCAGACGCAAGGCGGCCGCCCGAGGGCAACTGGTACGAGTTCATCGCGGCCGGGCTCGAAGGCGGCGGGCGGCGAGAGCTTCGCATTCGACGCGGGCAAGGCTGGACCGGCGACGACGGCTGGGCAGGCGACGGGCTGCGCCTGGTCATCGCGCCAGACGGCGCAAGACCGAGGAACCGGCAAGCCGGCGCGGCGCGCGCGCGCCGGCAAGTCCGCGCTGCCGGACTGGGCGCAGGCATCACCGCCAAGCCCGAGCCGTCGCCGCCCAGGCCGCTGGCGCCGTCGCGGCCGCGCGCGCGCCGAGCCGGCGGTGCGCTCGCCCTTGCGGCGGCGACGCAGGGCGCCGGCTTCCGGCGCGGCCTGCTGGTCCATCGCCTGCTGCAAAGCCTGCCCGAGCTGGCCCCCGGCAGAGCGCGAGGCGGCGGCGCGAGCGCTTCCTGGCGCTGCCGGTGCACGCTCTCGCCGCGCGACGAGCAGGAGGCGATCGCGCGCGAGACGCTGGCGGTGCTGGCGCATCCCGATTTCGCGCCGCTGTTCGCGCCCCGGCTCGCGCGGCCGAGGTGCCGGTCGTCGGGCTGATCGGCGGGTCGCGCGCGTCTCCGGGCAGATCGACCGGCTGGTGGTGACCGGCGACGAGGTGCTGATCGTCGATTACAAGACCCTGCGCCCGGTGCCGGCGAGCGAAGCCGCGGTGCCGGCGGCCTATCTCGAGCCAGATGGCGGCTTATCGCGCCGCGATCGCGGCGATCTATCCCGGCAAGACGCGATCGCTGCGCGCTGCTCTGGACCGACGGGCCCGGCGCTGATGCCGATCGGCGCCTGCTCGCTCGCGGCGCTTCCGACTTCGACCGCGCTATTCCTGGCCATGCGTCGCTTGACGACTTCGCCGGCTCGCCTAGCTGTCAGCGTGTCCCGCGATTGGGAGAGTTGCATGAAGCCGACCACCAAGGTCACCGACTCGTCGTTCGACACCGACGTGCTCGCGCGCCGAGGCCGGTGCTGGTCGATTTCTGGGCGGAATGGTGCGGCCCGTGCAAGATGATCGCGCCCGTTCCTCGAAGAGATCGCGCCGACGATCTGGGCGGCAAGGTGACGGTCGCCAAGATCAATATCGACGAGAACCCGCAGACGCCGAGCAAATACGGCGTGCACGGCATTCCGACCCTGATGCTGTTCAAGAACGGCCAGGTCGCCGCCACCAAGATCGGCGCGCTGCCCAAGAGCAAGCTCCTGGAATGGGTGCAGTCGGTCCTGTGATTTTCGTCACCCCCGCGAAAGCGGGGGTCCAGGGTAAAAGACTGGATTCCCGCTTTCGCGGGAATGACGGTTGGATGTCCCCGATAAAAGCGCCCTCCGGCCGCCCGTCTCTACGCGGCCTTTATGAAGGCAAGCGGTAATCGCCATGGAACCTTAACGGGCGGCGGCCCTTATATCGGGCAACGCTCAACCACCGCAAAGGCCGCCAAATGTCCGCTTCCCGATTATTGCCGCCCGCAAGGCGCGCGCGCCGCAAGCTGAGCCTGCTTTACGTCGTGACCGCCGCCGTCGCGATGCAGAGCGCGGGCCTCGTCCTCGATCTTCTCCTGGTTCACTGACCGGGAAGCCGCTCGCCGGCTCTAGGCCGACTTGGCCGGCAGATCGGCGAGTTCCGTCTCATAGGCCTCGTCCATCCGCGGCTTCAGGCCGTGCTTGGCGAGCGCCTCGGCGAACATCTGGCGAACCACCGGCTGTTCGTCGGCATAATCGATCTGGTCGCCGCCGATGCGCCGGCTGATCCAGGCCTTCGGCACGCCCTGCGCGTTGCGGATCGAGACGACCTCATGCTTGAAGGCGAGATAGCGCGCCGGCGTCGTGCCGGTGTTGAAATGCTGGTGGAACCACATGTTGGGCGGCACGATCATGCGTGCCGACCTGCCAGTCGTAGCGCCGCGGCTCCTCGCCCTCCGGCCACATCAGCGAATAGCCCTCGCCGCTCAGGATGATCACATGCGCGCCCGGCCCATGCGCAGTGCGCCTTCTTGTAGGTGCCGACCGGGAACTGCGAGATGTGGCTGTTCATCGAGCCCTTCGCCATGTTGAAGCGGATGTGGCCGCCGCCGGCGCCGCGCTCCTTGGCGGTGATCAGCGGCAGATTGATCGCGTCGGCGACGAAATTGGTGGTCAGCAGCAAGCCCTTCTGCTCGCCCTTGTTGCCGAAATAGTCGGGCTCGCCGGAGAAGCGGTTCTTGAAATCGTAGCGGCGTGTTGAAGACGAAATCGACGTCGTCGTAGAGATTGATGACCGAGCGGCGCATTGGTCACGGCGACGTAGCGCGCCGGTTCGCGGCCCTGGCCGTTGAAATGCTGGTGCCAGCAATTGAGCGGGATGGCGAACAGCGACGCCTGCCTTCCATTCGAAGGTGATGCGCTGCGCCGGCATCGTTCCAGACGGTGGTCGAGCCGCGGCCGTCGAGCACGAGGATCATTTCCTCGAACAGCTGGCGCTGCGGCGCGAGCTTGCCGCCGGCCGGGATCTCGCAGACGTAGCAATCGTTCGACGTGCGCGAGGCCTCGTGGTTGATGTAGACGCCGCGGCCGCCGCGCCGCGCCCAGGGCTTCAGCTCGACCGTGTGCAGATTCGGCACGTAATGGGCGCCGATGATGTCGAGCCCTTCGCCGCGCACCCAGCGCGTGTAGGGCGTGTCCTTCTCGGTGGCGAATTTCTTCGCCATTTCATCCGAAACGATCGCGTTCTTGGCCATGCCAGAACTCCCGCAAGATCGGGCCGGCGGGGGGCTTGGGCCGCTCACCGCCGGCTTGCTCCATCTTAAACTACCATCCGCGCTTGTCATCGCGGGAATGACGGCCGGATGTCCCGGCCCCCGTCATTTGTGATCGTAGGCGCGCTCGCCGTGGGTCGAGAGATCGAGCCCGTCATATTCCTGCTCGGCGGCTGACGCGCAGCGGCAGTAACGAGCGCCAGCAGCTTGATGAGCACGAAGGTCGCGAGGCCCGACCACGGCGCCGGCAGCGCCCACCGCCATGAGCTGCGCGCTGAGCTGCGTGCCGATGCGTCATGCCCGGCCGCATAGCCGACGCCGCCCAGAGCCGCGGCTGGCGAAGACCGCGACCAGGAGCGAGCCCAGCATGCCGCCGACGCCGTGCACGGCGAAGACGTCGAGCGAATCGTCGAGCTGCAGCGTCTGCTTCACGACGCCGGTCGCGGCGAAGCAGCAGCACCCGGCGCCGGCGGCGCCGATGAGCATGGCGCCGATCGGGCCGACGAAGCCCGAGGCGGGGGTGATGGTGGCGAGGCCCGGCGACGCGCCGGTGACGAGCCCGACCGAGGTCGGCTTGCCGATGCGCAGCCACTCGAGCGCCACCCAGGTCAGCGCCGCGGTCGAGGCCGCGAAATGGGTCGCGAGCACCGCCATGGCGGCCGTGCCGTTGGCGGCGAGCGCGCTGCCGCCGTTGAAGCCGAACCAGCCGACCCACAGCATGCCGGCGCCGACCATGGTCATGCCCGGGCTGTGCGGCGGCGTGCAGGTTGCGCGGGAAGCCGTCGCGCGGCGCCGACCATGATCGCCGCGACCAGCGCCGAGACGCCCGGCCGTGGTGTGGACGACGATGCCGCCGGCGAAATCCATGCACGCCCGCCTGCGGCGAGCCAGCCGCCGCCCCAGACCCAGTGCGTCACCGGCAGCATAGACGACCAGCAGCCACAGCGCGCTGAACAGCAGCGACGAAGCCGAAACTTCACCCGCTCGGCGAAGGCGCCGACGATCAGCGCCGGCGTGATGATGGCGAAGGTCATCTGGAACAGCGACGAAGACGCTCTCGGGCAGGCCTGCCGGCAGCGTCGTGCCGCCGATGATCGGCGAGGAAGGCCTTGCCCAGGCCGCCGATCAACGGCGCCGCCGTCGCCGAAGGCCAGGCTGTAGCCGACCAGGCCCCAGATCACCGACACGACGCAGCAGATGGCGAAGCAATGCATCATGACCGAGAGCAAGTTGCGCGCCCGCACCAGCCCGCCGTAGAACAGCGCCAGCCCCGGCAGGGTCATGAACAGCACCAGCGCCGAGGCGGCCAGCACCCAGGCGGTGTCGCCGCTGTCGATCAGCGACGCGTCGGCTGCGTTCATGCGATTTATCCCCCTTGCGGCCGCCCGCTCGCGGCTTCCCCGTAACCGGCCCGCCACCGGCGGCCCGGGCGGCATGTTATTTCACGGGAAGGCGATGCCCGGCAATGGCAGCGTAGGGCGGGGGCGGAACTACGCGGCCGCTTTCCCCGCGCCTTTCCGGGGCATGATCAGAATCGTTCTCATTCGGCAACCGGGCGTCCCGCCACGGGTCAGCCTTGGTCCCACGGTCCGGTGAGCCGGCGCGGCTGCTCGAACAGGCGCGCGGTGGCCGCGCCGAAAATGACGCCGCCGATATGCGCCATGTAGGCGACGCCGCCCGATTCGACGCCGGCGATGACGCCGAAACTCACCAGCTGGGCCAGGAACCAGAACCCGATCAGCAACGCCGCCGGGATGAAGGTGACTTGGACGTAAAAGCCGATGATCAAGACCGTGCGGATTTTGTCGCGCGGGTACGTCACCAGGAACGCGCCCATCACGGCGGCGATCGCGCCGCTGGCGCCGAGATTGGGAAGCGTCGATCCGGGATCGACGGCGATTTCCGCCGCCATCGAAACCACGCCGCCCAGGAGATAGAACGCCAGGTAGCGCGCGGGGTTCATCGCGTCCTCGATCTCGGGCCCGAACGCCCACAGGAACACCATGTTGCCCAGGATGTGCGACCAGCTCGCATGCATGAAGAGCGCGGTCAGGATGGTGGCCAAATGCTGGCCGGCGACGATGTCGGCCGGCACCACCGACCAGCGGATGACGAAGGCGTCGCCCTGCGTCAGTTCGAGAATGAAAGCCACGGCGTTCAACGCGATCAAACACGCGGTGACGGCGGGAAAGCGCCTGGGCCGCCGCGATACGTCCTGGAGTGGGATCATGTCTTCTGTCGCCCGGGGAAATTCGCGCCGGCCCGATTTTAGCGGAAGCTCGCCCGGCGTGCGGTCCAAATCCACGCATCGCCCGACGCCGCCGGGGCATTCTTTTGCTTAACATGGACCAGGGACCGGATTTGGCGGCGTCTCGCGCCGCGCCATGTCCGCATCTTGTCCGATTTCCTAGGTTGCATTTCGTGACCGTCTCCTCAGGCCTGAGGCGGGCGTAATGCTTTAAATTGTTCGTAAGCCGCAATGGCATCCGCGGCATACATCAGTGCCGGGCCGCCGCCCATATAGACGGCCACGCCGAGCGTTTCTTCCACTTCCTCGCGGCTTGCGCCCATTTTCACCAATGCTTCGGAATGGAAGCCGATACAGCCTTCGCAATGCGCCGCAACGCCGATGGCAAGCGCCATCAGCTCCTTGGTTTTTTTATTCAGAACGCCGTCTTTGGTGGCTGCCTGCGCCAGCGCGGAAAAACCCTGCATCGTATCCGCAATATCTTTGCGCAGCACCCTTAGATTGGCCGAGATGTTCTTGGTGATTTCCGGATAATTCTTTTCCATGGGTTCTCCTTGGTATGGATGTTGAAGCGTCTAGGTTTCGGACACGGTCTCTTGGTTTAGGCGGAGCCTGTCGCCGCACGGCCTGATTTCGGGCCGAAATCCGGCGCCGAATCGACGATCGCGGCGTCGCTGCCGGCGGGATGCCGCACCAAATAACTCACGGTGAAGGGTTCCTCCTCGAAAAAGGCATCCATCCGCGCGGTCATCGCCGCCTCCCGGCGCCCTTGAAACGTCTCGTGGCCTCGTGTATATAAGCTATACCTTATTAAGTGTCAACTTATGGAAGAGGCGTTCAATGACCGCATTGGCAATCCGCAACCCGTGCGATTTCGAGGCCAAGGCCGGCGAGGCCGCTTCCTTGCTCACCGCGCTGGCCAATCCGCGCCGGCTGATGATCCTGTGCGAGCTCGCCCAGGGCGAGCGTTCGGTCGGCGCGCTGGTCCGCGCCGTCGGATTGCAGCAGGCCGCCGTGTCGCAGCATCTCGCCAAGCTGCGCCGTGCCGGCGTGGTCGACAGCCGGAAGGAGGCGCAGATGGCGTTCTACCGGCTCAAGAGCCCGGCGGCCGTCGCCGTCGTCAACACCTTGTCCGCGATCTTCTGCCCCCCCTCCACCCGCAAAACGAAAAGGTAGTCCCATGTCCCTCGAACCCATCGAACCCCGCGATCTCAAGCGCCGGCTCGACGACGGCAGCGCCGTTCTCATCGACATTCGCGAGGCGGACGAATTCGCGCGCGAGCGCATACTCGGCGCGCGGCTGGCGCCGCTGTCGGGATTCGACCGGCACGATTTCGACCGCGACCGCGGCAAGGCCGCGGTCTTCACCTGCAAGAGCGGCAACCGCACCGCCGCCAATGCCAGCCGCATCATCGCCAAGGGCTTCCGCGAGGCCTATGTGCTGAAAGGCGGAATCGACGGCTGGAAAGCGGCCGGATTTCCGGTCCACCTGGACCGTTCGGCGCCCATCGATCTTCAACGCCAGGTGCAGATCGCCGCCGGCTCGCTCGTGCTGGCCGGCATCGTCTTGGGTTTCCTGGTTTCGCCCTGGTTCTTCGCGTTGTCCGGCGCGGTCGGCGCCGGGCTGATGCAAGCGGGCTTTACCGGCTTCTGCGGCATGGCCAATCTGCTGCGCCTTATGCCCTGGAACCGGCGGCAGGTGGCGTGACCGAAGCGGCCGCCATCCTTGCCATCCTGTCGGGCGGTCTCGTCGGCTTTTCGCTCGGAGCGATCGGCGGCGGCGGATCGATCTTGGCGGTGCCGCTGCTGATGTACGTGGTCGGAATCGGCGATCCGCATGTCGCGATCGGCACCAGCGCCTTGGCGGTGGCCGTCAACGCTTTCGCGAACATGCTCGGCCACTGGCGCAGCGGCACGGTCAAGTGGCCCTGCGCGGCGGTATTCGCGGCGGCGGGCGCCGTGGGCGCCGCGCTCGGCTCCACGCTCGGCAAAATAACGGACGGCCGCGCGCTGCTGTTCCTGTTCGCGCTGGCGATGGCCGCGGTCGGAGCGGCGATGCTGCGGCCGCGCGCCGGCGGCGACGATCCCGATGTGCGGATCGATCCGCGCATCGCCCTGCGGCTCATCGGCATCGGCTTGCTGACCGGCGCGATCTCGGGCTTCTTCGGCATCGGCGGCGGCTTCCTGATCGTCCCGGGCATCATGCTGGGCAGCGGCATGCCGATCATCAATGCGATCGGATCGTCCCTGGTTTCGGTCGGCGTTTTCGGCCTGACCACGGCCGCGAATTACGCGCTGGCGGGCCTGATCGACTGGCCGGTTGCCGGACTCTTCGTGGCGGGCGGCATCGGCGGCGGCATCCTGGGCATGAACGCCGCCATCGCCCTGGCTCCGCGCAAGCAGACACTGACGCGAATTTTCGCCGGGGTCGTCCTGGCGGTCGCCGCCTACATGCTGGCGCGGAGCGGATATGCCCTGTTCGGCTGAGCGGATGCCGATTGCGTCGGATGAATATCCGGGACAATCGAACTTCCATCCCGGTCTCGATGTCCGCTTATGGCGCGAAGTGGGCATCAACCACCCGTTCTCAGCCAATCCCGAATTACACGCGCGTTCTACCCGTTCTCTTCCAGCACCCGGCCGGCCAGATAAAGCGAGCCGCAGATCAGCACGCGGCTGTCGGGCCTGGCCACGCTTTTGACCGCTTCGGCCAGGCTCGAACTGGCATGGGCGCGCATTCCCGCCGCGCGCGCGGCATTGGCCGCTTCCTCGGCCGAGAGCGCGTTTACCTCGCGCGGTATCGCCAAACCTGCCAATTCCTCGGCGAAACCTCCCAGTTGCCTCAGGAATACCTCGGCGTCGTGGGTCTTGAGCATGCCGAAAACCAGCGACACCTTGCACCCGCCCAGCGAGATAAAGCGAGCCGCAGATCAGCACGCGGCTGTCGGGCTTGGCCACGCTTTTGACCGCTTCGGCGATGCTCGGGCTGGCATGCGCGCGGATGCCGGCCTTGCGCGCGGCCTCCGCCGCCGCCTCGGCCGATAGCGCGTTTACCTCGCGCGGTATCGTTATTCCTGCCAATTCCTCGGCGAAACCTCCCACTTGCCTCAGGAATACCTCGGCATCGTGGGTCTTGAGCATGCCGAAAACGAGGCGCGTCGGCTTGTCCTTCCAGCCTTCCAGCACCTTGGCCAGCGCGGCGCCCCCCGCCGCGTTGTGCGCGCCGTCGAGCCATACCTCGCAATTACTCGGCAGGTTCTCGACCAGAGGTCCCTTGAGGAGGCGTTGCAGCCGCGCCGGCCATTCCACGTCCTTCATCCCGCGCGCCAACGCCTCCGCGCCGAGCGTGAAGCCGTCGAGGCAATCGAGCGCGGCCAGCGCCGTCCCGGCATTGCCGAATTGATGCTCGCCCAACAGCCCGGGCGGCGGCAGTTCGAGCATCGCCTTTCCCCGGTAGATCAGATCACCCCGGGGCCCGCGCGAAACGTTCCATTCCGGTCCTTCGCGATAAAGCTTCGCGCCCCGCTCGCGCGCCCGCGCCTCGATCACCTCTTGGGCTGCTGGCGGCTGCGCCGCCACCACCGCCGGCGCGCCTGGCTTCAATATCCCGGCCTTCTCGAAGGCAATGGCGGCGATGGTATCGCCCAGGAAATGCTGATGGTCGAGTGAGACCGGCGTGATGATCGTGACGGCGGGGTGGGCAATTACATTGGTTGCGTCAAAGCGTCCGCCTAAGCCCACTTCGAGCAGCAGGATATCGGCCGGCTGGCGGGCGAAGGCGAGAAACGCCGCCGCCGTGGTGATCTCGAAAAAGGTGATGCTCTTTCCCTCATTGGCGCGCTCGCATTCCTCCAGCAACGCCGTGAGATGATCCTCCGCGATCAGCTTTCCGCCCAGGCGGATGCGTTCGCGAAAACGCACCAGATGGGGCGAGGTATAGGCGTGGACGCGGTAGCCGCCCGCTTCGAGACAGGACCGCAGGAAGGCGATGGTCGAGCCCTTGCCGTTGGTGCCGGCGACATGCACCACCGGCGGCAGCTTGTCCTGGGGATTGTCGAGTTCGGCCAGCAGGCGTTGGACGCGTTCGAGCGAAAGGTCGATCAGCCGCGGATGGAGCGCGAGCAGCCGCTCCAGGACCCGGTCGCTGGTCAGGGGTGGCTCTCCGGCAACGGGCGCGGGCTGGCCAGCGCCAGCGGCGTCTTGCGGCCGGGCCGGCACAGCAGATCGAGCACCCGTTCCAGCGCGGCTTTCAGCTCGCGGCGATGCACCACCATGTCGACCATGCCGTGTTCCAACAGGTATTCCGCGCGCTGGAAGCCCTCGGGCAGTTTCTCGCGGATGGTCTCCTCGATCACCCGCGCCCCGGCGAAGCCCACCACCGCGCCCGGCTCGGCCAGGGTCACGTCGCCGAGCATCGCGAAGGAGGCGGAAACGCCGCCGGTGGTCGGGTCGGTCAGGATCACGATATAGGGCCGGTGCGATTCCTTGACCATCTCCACCGCCAGCGTGGTGCGCGGCATCTGCATCAGCGAGAGGATTCCCTCCTGCATGCGCGCGCCGCCCGAGGACGGCACCACCACCAGCGCCGCCTCCTGCAAGACCGCCAGCCGCGCCGCGGTCAGCACCGCCTCGCCCACCGCGATGCCCATCGAGCCGCCCATGAAGGAGAAATCGAAGGCGCAGACCACCGTCGCCACGCCGCCGACGGTGCCGTGCGCCACCAGGGCGGCGTCGCGGTTGGGCAGGCCGTTCTTGGCGCCTTGCGCCTCCTTCAGCCGGTCGCCGTAGCGCTTGCGGTCGCGGAATTTGAGCGGGTCGGCGATCACCTTGGGCAATTCGATGATGGTGTATTTGCCCTCGTCGAACAGCAGCGTCAGGCGCTTCTCCGGCGAAATCCGCAGATGGTGGCCGCAGCTGCCGCAGACATAGAGATTGGCCTCGAGCTCGCGGTGGAACAGCATCTGCCCGCAGCCCGGGCATTTGTGCCAGAGATTGTCCGGCACCTCCTTCTTGGCGACCACCGCGCGGATCTTGGGCAGGACGAAATTGGTGAGCCAGTTCATTGTGCCGCGACTCTCCTGTTCGATCCCCGCGCCTGCCGCACGCCCTTGGCCAAGGCCTTCACGTGTTTGAGCAAGGCGGCTTCCAGCCCGGGCCTGGCGCGGCCCTTTTTGTCCAAATTCCCGGCGATGGTCTCGACCAGCGCCGAGCCCACCACCGCCGCGTCGGAAACTCGGGATACCTCGGCGGCCTGGGCCGGGTTCTTGATGCCGAAACCCACCGCCACCGGCAGCCCGGTATGCCGCTTCAACCTGGCAACCGCCTGTGCCACTTGCCCCGACTCGGCCGACTTGGTCCCGGTGATCCCCGCGATCGCCACATAATAGATAAATCCCGAGGCGTGGCGCAGCACCGCGGGCAGGCGCTGGTCGTCGGTGGTCGGCGTCGCCAGGCGGATGAAATCGATCCCCGCCGCCAGCGCCGGCAGGCACAGCTCCTCGTCATGCTCGGGCGGCAAATCGACCACGATCAGCCCGTCGCAGCCCGCCTCCTTGGCCTCTTTCAGGAACCGCTTCACGCCATGGCGGTAGATCGGGTTGTAATAGCCCATCAGCACCACCGGCGTATCGGCGTCGCTTTTGCGGAAGCGGCGCAGCACCTCGAGCGTCTTCGCCAGGGTCATGCCGGATTTGAGCGCGCGCCGGCTCGCCGCCTGGATCGCCGGCCCGTCGGCCATCGGATCGGAAAACGGCATGCCGAGTCTCGATCAGATCGGCCCCGGCGCCCGGCAAACCCGCGAGTATCTTCTCGAAGCTCGCGCGGTCGGGATCGCCGCAGGCGAGATAGGTCACCAGCCCGGCGCGGCCCTCGGCCTTGAGATCGGCAAAGCGCGCGGCGATGCGGCTCATGGCTTGGTCCCCAGCGCCTTGGCGACGGTGTCGACATCCTTGTCGCCGCGGCCGGAAAGATTGATCACCAGCAGATTGTCCTTGGGCAATCCGGGCGCGCGTTTCACCACCTCGGCGATGGCGTGGGCCGATTCCAGCGCCGGGAATGATCCCCTCGAGCCGGGTCAGCAGCCGGAAGCTCGCAAGCGCCTCCTTGTCGGTCACCGGCACGTATTCGACGCGTTTCTGGTCGAACAGCCAGGCATGTTCCGGGCCAACGCCGGGATAATCGAGCCCGGCCGAGATCGAATGGGTATCGAGGATCTGGCCGTCATCGTCCTGCAGGTAATAGCTGCGATTGCCGTGCAGCACGCCGGGCGCGCCGCCGTTGAGCGAGGCCGCGTGCTGGCCGGTTTTGATGCCCAGCCCCGCCGCCTCGACGCCGACCATCTTCACGTTGGGCTCGTCGAGGAAGGGGTGGAACAGGCCGATGGCGTTGGAGCCGCCGCCGACGCAGGCGACCAGGGTGTCGGGCAGCCGCCCTTCCGCCTTCATCATCTGCGCGCGCACCTCCTCGCCGATCACGTTCTGGAAATCGCGCACCATCTCGGGATAGGGATGCGGCCCCGCCGCCGTGCCGATGAGGTAATAGGTCGAATCGACATTGGCGACCCAGTCGCGCAACGCCTCGTTCATCGCGTCCTTGAGCGTGGCCGTGCCGGAGGTCACCGGCCGGACCTCCGCGCCCAGGAGATTCATGCGGAAGACGTTGGGCTTCTGCCGCTCGATGTCGGTCGCGCCCATGTAAACGACGCACGGCAAATCGAACAGCGCGCAGACCGTGGCGGTGGCGACGCCGTGCTGGCCGGCGCCGGTCTCGGCGATGATGCGGCGCTTGCCCATGCGCCGGGCGAGCAGAATTTGCCCGACGGTGTTGTTGATCTTGTGCGCGCCGGTGTGGTTGAGGTCCTCGCGCTTCAGATAGATCTTGGCGCCCTTCAAGTGCCGGGTCAGGCGCTCGGCGAAATAAAGCGGCGAGGGCCGGCCGACGTAATGCTCGAGGTAATAGCCCAGCTCCGCCTTGAAGCCGGGGTCCCGGCGCGCGGCCTCATAGGCGCGCTCGACCTCGAGCACCAGCGGCATCAGGGTCTCGGCGACGAAGCGCCCGCCATAGATGCCGTAAAGCCCGCGCTCGTCGGGCCCGCCGCGGAAGGTGTTGGGGGCTGCCATGGGATCGAAAGCTTCGCCGCTAACCGCCTGAGGGAAGCGGCAGTTTTACCCCTTATCCGGGGCCGCTCAAAGGCTCAAATCCGGCGCGCCACCGCCAGGAATTCCCTGATCTTGGCCGTATCCTTGACCCCCGGGCGGCTTTCGACGCCCGAGGAGACGTCGACCGCCTTGGCGCCGGAGATGCGCACGGCCTCGCCCAGATTGCCGGGGTTGAGCCCGCCCGACAGCATCCAGGGCAAGGGCCAGCGCCGCTGGCGCAGCAATTCCCAATCGAAGGCGAGCGCGTTGCCGCCGGGCCGCGAGGCGTCCTTGGGCGGGCGGGCGTCGAACATCAGCCAGTCGGCGGCGGCGAAATAGCGCGCCGCTTCGCCGAGATCGGCCTCGCTCGATATCTTGATCGCCTTGATCGCCGGCTTGCCGAATTTCTTCTTGATCGCCCCGACGCGCTCCGGGCTTTCCTCGCCGTGGAGCTGGATCAGGTCGAGCGGCGCTTTGGCCAGCACGCGTTCCAGCAGCTCGTCCCCGGGATCGACGAACACGCCGACCCGGGAGATTCCGGAAGGCACGCCGGCGACCAAGGGCGCTGCCTGCTCGGGCGAAAGGTTGCGCGGGCTCGGCGGATAGAACACGAAGCCCGCGAACTTGGCGCCGCCCAAAGCAGCGGCGGCCACGCTTTCCAAAGTGGAAAGCCCGCAAATCTTGACAGCGACGCTCATGACCGGCGGATTTCCGGGCCGATCTCCGCCAGCATGGAACGCGCGGCGGCGGCCGGGCTGGGCGAGCCGGTGATGGGGCGGCCGATGACCAGGTAATCGGCGCCGGATGCCATCGCATCCTTGGGGCCCATGACGCGTTTCTGGTCGCCATGCGACAGCGAGCCGATGCGGATGCCCGGCACCACCAGCAGGAATTCCGGTCCCAGCGCCTGGCGCAGCTCGGCAACTTCCTGCGGCGAACAGACGATGCCGTCGAGACCCGATTCCTTGGCGAGCAGCGCCAGCCGCTTGACCTGCTCGGCGACCGGGCCTTTCTGGCCGGTGGCTTCGAGATCGCGCTCGTCGAGGCTGGTGAGCACGGTCACGCCCAGCAGCTTCATCGGCTTGCCCCGTCCCGCCTGTTTTGCCGCCTCGGATGCTGCCTTCATCATCGCCGCGCCCCCGGCGCAATGGACCGTCAAGAGCAGGGGTTCCAAGCTCGCCGCCGCCTTGACCGCGCCGGCGACGGTGTTGGGGATGTCGTGCAGCTTCAAATCCAGGAACAGCGGCAGGCCCTGGGCCGTGTCCTTGACCGCGCGCGGCCCGTTGGCCGTGAAGAATTCGAGGCCGAGCTTGATGCCGCCGACCGCGCCCTTGAGCGTCCGCACCAGGGTCTTGGCCTGGTTCGGGTCGGCCAGGTCGATGGCGCACAGGATGGGGTTCCGGGTCGCATTCATGGGCCAGTTCATAGCAGGCCCGGCCGCCCTATGCATCTCCCGGCGCGCGGGCCCCGCCGGAACCCTAAGACTGCGGCGGCTTGCCGCGGTGGACTTCCAGCTCGCTTTCGAGATCGCGTACGCGCCGGCCTTTTTCGCGCGCCTCGCGCCGCTTCTTGCCGCCATTGATCCAGGCGGTCAGCTCTCCCAGGAGAAATCCGATCAGCAGCGCCGCCAAAACCACCAGATAGAACGGCATGCCGATTTCGAAGGGGGTGGGCCAGAAGCTGACGTTCACCGTCGCGCGGTTATCGACCGCGAACACCACCAGCACCAGCGCCAGCGGCACGGTGACCAGCCAGTGGATCAGTTTCACGGAGAACCTCTTTTTATGTGGCCGCGCTCGCAGCCGCCCCGCCAACCCCGCTCGCGCGGCCTAGCCTGGCTGGCGGCGGTGGCGGGAGCGATCACTGCCGCTCGTTGAGCCGCTCGCGCAGCTCCTTGCCGGTCTTGAAGAAGGGAATGTGTTTTTCGCCGACCTGCACGCTTGCCCCGGTGCGCGGGTTGCGGCCCATGCGCGCGCCGCGCCGCTTGACCGAGAAAGCGCCGAAACCGCGCAACTCGACCCGGTCGCCGCGCGACAGGGCCGCCGCGATCTCGTCGAAGATGGTGGAAACGATGCGTTCGACGTCGCGCTGGTAAAGGTGCGGATTGCGCTCGGCCAGATGCTGGATCAACTCGGATTTGGTCATGGCCCGGCCTTTGCCCCCTTGGCCTGCGTTAACTTATTGGAAAACGTGCCAAATCCTGCCCCCACCGTCAAGGACGGCGGCGAACGCCGCCCGGCCGGGGCGGGGGCTCACTTGCCGTCCTTCTCGTCCTTGTCGCCGCCCTTGCGGCCCAAAGCCGCCCCGAGGATGTCGCCGAGCGAGGCGCCGCTATCCGACGAGCCGAATTCGGCCATCGCCTGCTTGTCCTCGTCGATTTCGCGCGCCTTGATCGAAAGATTGGCCTTGCGCCCGCCGCGGTCGAGGCCGGTTATCTTGGCGTCGACCTTTTCGCCCACGGCGAAGCGGTCGGGGCGCTGTTCGGCGCGGTCGCGCGACAGATCCGCCTTGCGGATGAAGCCCGGCAGGCCGCTCGCCAATTGCACTTCGATGCCGCCGTCGGTGACGGCCGTGACGGTGCAGGTGACGACCTCGCCCTTCTTGATGCCGGCGACCTGGGTTTCGGTGGGATCGGGGGTGAGCTGCTTGATGCCGAGCGAGACGCGCTCCTTCTCCATGTCGACGTCGAGCACGCGCACCTTCACCATCTGGCCTTTCTTGTAGTCCTTGATCGCCTCTTCGCCGGGCTTCTGCCAGTCGAGGTCGGAGAGATGCACCATGCCGTCGATCTCGCCGGGCAGGCCCACGAACATGCCGAACTCGGTGATGTTCTTGACCTCGCCTTCGAGCTCGGTGTCGGCCGGGTATTTCTCCTTGAAGGTCTCCCACGGATTGGCCAGGCACTGCTTGAGGCCGAGCGAAATCCGGCGTTTCTGCGGATCGACGTCCAGCACCATGACCTCGACCTCCTGGCTGGTCGAGACGATCTTGCCGGGGTGGACGTTCTTCTTGGTCCAGCTCATCTCCGAGACATGGACCAGGCCCTCAATGCCGGGTTCCAATTCCACGAAGGCACCGTAATCGGTGATGTTGGTGACGCGGCCCTTGAACTTGGCGCCGGCCGGGTATTTGAGTTCGACGCCTTCCCAAGGATCGGCCTCGAGTTGCTTCATGCCGAGCGAAATGCGCTGGGTTTCGGCGTTGAAGCGGATGACCTGGACCTTGACGGTCTGGCCGATATGCAAGGCCTCGGAGGGGTGGTTGATCCGGCGCCAGGCGATGTCGGTGACGTGCAGCAGCCCGTCAACCCCGCCAAGATCGACGAAGGCGCCGTAATCGGTGATGTTCTTGACCACGCCGTTCAGCACCTGGCCTTCCTTCAAGGATGCCACCAGCTCGGAACGCTGCTCGGCGCGGCTCTCTTCCAGCACGGCGCGGCGCGACACCACGATATTGCCGCGCGCGCGGTCCATTTTCAGGATCTGGAAGGGCTGCGGCGAGCCCAAGAGCGGGGTGATGTCCCGCACCGGGCGGATATCGACCTGGCTGCCCGGCAGGAAGGCCACCGCGCCCGAGAGGTCGACCGTGAACCCGCCCTTGACCCGGCCGAAGATCACGCCTTGGACGCGCTCATTGGCCTGGAAGTTCTTTTCCAACAGGGTCCAGGATTCCTCGCGCCGCGCCTTCTCGCGCGACAGCTGCGCCGCGCCGTCCTTGCCTTCCATGCGCTCGAGGAAGACCTCGACCGTGTCGCCCGCCTTCAACTCGGGCGACTTGCCGGGAGACGTGAATTCCTTCAAGGGCACGCGGCCCTCGGATTTCAATCCGACGTCGATCAGCACCATGTCGTTTTCGATCGCGATGACCTGGCCCTTGATGACGGTGCCTTCGAGGCCGGCGGCTGAACCCAGTGTTTCATCGAGGAGCGCCGCGAAGCTCTCCTTGCCCTTTTCCTTGGACGCGGCGGTTTGACGAGTGGCCATTACTTCTCCGGAACTTCCCCAAATCTGCGTCCGGGCATCCCGGGGAGGGGCTGCACGGCCGGCCGCGGGCAAGATCGGGTGCCGCGGCATATACCCGTATTCGATGCAGGCGCGACAATCAGCGCTGCGCGAGCTTCCGGTCGACGAACCGGACCGCCGCATCGAAGGCGGCGTCGGCGTCGAGCGCGGTGGTGTCGAGCTCGAATGCGTCTTCCGCCCGCACCAAAGGCGCGGTCTTGCGCTCCTGGTCGCGCGCGTCACGAAGCTTCATGTCCTGCAGGACGCGCTGGTATATAGCCGGGGCGCCGCTTGCCTGCAACTCTTTGAATCGCCTCATGGCTCGGGCCTCCAGGCTGGCCGTCACGAACAGCTTGGCGTCGGCCCCGGGGCAGACCACGGTGCCGATATCGCGCCCGTCCAGCACCGCGCCCTTGGCCCCGCCCGGGGGCCTGATGGTGAATTCGCGCTGGAAGGCCAAAAGCGTGGCGCGCACGGCCGGGATGGCGGATACCAGCGAAGCGGCTTCCGCGACGCGCTCCTCATTGAGCCGCTTGTCGGCGAGCTGGCCGGGACGCACGCGCTGGGCTCCCGCTTCGGCGTTCTTGGGGTTGGCCGGATCGTCGCCGGCGAGCAGCACCTGCAAGGCGGCGGCGCGGTAAAGCCGGCCGCTGTCGAGATGGGCGAGGCCGTAATGCTGGGCGAGGCGGCGCGCCAGCGTGCCCTTGCCCGAGGCCGCCGGACCGTCGACCGCGATAATCACGTCTTCGTCCCGGCTATGCGCGCGCCCAGGCCGTTCATCAGCTTGACGAAGCCCGGGAAACTCGTGGATATCGTCTCGCCGTCGTCGATGCGCACCGGCTTTTGCGCGGCGCCGCCCAGCACCAGGAAGGCCATGGCGATGCGATGGTCGAGCGCCGCCGCCACCTTGGCGCCGCCCTTGGGGGCGCTGCCGGTGCCTTCGACCACAAGCGTGTCGCCTTCCACTTCGACAGGCACGCCGCAAGCCTTAAGCCCGGATGCTATCGCCGCCAGCCGGTCGCTTTCCTTGACGCGTAGCTCGCCCAAGCCGTGCATCACGGTGCGGCCCTTGGCGAAGGCTGCCGCCACCGCCAGCACCGGATATTCGTCGATCATGCTGGGCGCGCGCGATGCCGGAACCTCGACGCCGTGAAGCTCGCTTGCCCGGATCCGGAGATCGGCCACTTTCTCGCCGCCCTGTTCGCGCGGCTTCAACAGCGAAATCTTGGCCCCCATTTCGGCCAGGGTCGCAAATAAACCGGCGCGCAGCGGATTGACGCCCACGCCGAAGAGGGTGATGTCCGAGCCCTTGGCGATCAGCGCCGCCACCGCCGGGAACGCGGCCGAGCTTGGATCGCCCGGCACGGATAGCGCGGCCGCGTGCAATTCAGGCTCGCCTGAAAGGGTGATGCGCCGCCCGTTCTTGACCCGGGCGATCTCGATCCGCGCGCCGAAATGCCGGAGCAGGTTCTCGGTGTGGTCGCGCGTGGCGACCGGCTCGATCACCGTGGTCTCGCCCGGCGCGTTCAGGCCCGCGAGCAGCACCGCCGATTTGACCTGCGCCGAGGGCACGGGCAGCGTGTAGACGATCGGCAGCGGCGACGGCGCGCCGGTTTCGGCCAGCGGCAGGAATCCACCCTCGCGGGCGGTGAAGCGCGCGCCGAAACGCGACAGCGGTTCGATCACCCGCGCCATCGGCCGGCGGCGCAAGGATTCGTCGCCGGTGAAGAAGGTGGTGAAGGGGTGCGTCGCCACCGCGCCCATCAGCAGCCGCGCGCCGGTGCCGGCGTTGCCGAGATCGAGCACGGTTTCGGGCTCGCGTAAACCGCCGGTGCCGACGCCGTCGACGCTCCAGGCGCCGTCGGCGCCGCGCTCGATGCGCGCGCCCAGATCGCGCAAGGCTTGCGCGGTGCGCAGCACGTCCTCGCCTTCGAGCAGGCCCTTGATGCGGGTGCGGCCGATGGCGAGCGATCCCAGGATCAACGCGCGATGCGAGATCGATTTGTCACCCGGAACGATGCCTCGTCCCTTGAGCGGGCGCGATGAACCGGAGGAAAGCGCGGTCACGTGATTTCGATCTTTGATGTCATGACATTGGCGGCTGTGTTTAGCACAGGGCCGGTATTCGCGCGACGGACGCGTAGCACCTGCCGTGCGAAGCTAAGAAGGGTCGTAGCACCCGCCGTGCGAAGCTAAGAAGGGTCGTAGCACCCGCCGTGCGAAGCCAAGCAGGGTCGTAGCGCCTGCCGTGCGAAGCCGTGGGACGGCGATCCCGGGCCGGCCGGTGCCGTCCGGGGGAGGCGATTTTTGCTTTTGACAGCGCCCCCGGGTCGTGGCAAAGGGCCAATAGGGAGGCCGGGTCATCCGGCCGGTGCGGAGGGTTGGGTGGTGAAGGTCGATTGGGGCGCGAAACGCATCTGCCCGAATTGCGGGGCGCGTTATTACGATATGCGCCGTATGCCCATCACGTGTCCCAAATGCGGCGCGCCCTTCGACCCCGAGGCCTTGGCCAAGCCCCGCAAGACGCGCGGCGCGCCCGTTCCCGTGCCGGTGCCGGAGGAGGTGGTGCTGGTCGCCGACGAGGAGCTCGAGGCCGATCTCGCCGCCGAGCCCGAGGAAAGCGGGGTGGTGGTCGAGGTGCCGGTTCCGGTGCCCGCGGCGGCGTCGGCGGTCGAGGGCGAAGAACCGGAGGCCGAGGAAGGCGAAGCCGGCGTGGCCGGCGACAAGGAGGAAGAAGAGGAGGAAGTGATCGAAGACGCCTCCGAACTCGGCGAGGACGAGGACGACATGGCCGAGGTGATCGAAAACGTCGATGACGAGGATGAACGTTAAACCTCTTATTGGCTTCGCACGACGCCTCGGACCTGAAGGCTTGGCCCTCGGCTGTGCTACGCGGAATCCCTCGTTTCGCTTCGCACGTCAGGGTGCCACGCCGGCTCTTTTCCCGGCGGCCGCTCTGGGCTAGAAGGACCGTCCCAGCCGGCGCGCGAAGCCCGCCGGCGCAGCGAATTTCGGGGCCATAGCTCAGCTGGGAGAGCGCTACAATGGCATTGTAGAGGTCGGCGGTTCGATCCCGCCTGGCTCCACCAAATCGAAAAGGGCTCGGATATCAGTATCCGGGCCCTTTTTGTCTTCAAGAATCTGCTTCGCACGACGGCGAAGGCCCTGCGTAGCACCTGACGTGCGAAGCCAAGAAAAGTCGGCCTTCGCCACTGCTACGCATTTTGGCTTCGCACGACGGCGAAGGCCTGATATCGGCCCTCTTCTGTGCTACGCGGGGGCCCTTGATCGGGCTCGGCCCTAGCCCCACATTATGATCGAAGGGCGGCGCTTATCGGGCCGCTCGGACGTCCGGGGATGCCCATCCGGGGCCCCGTTTCGGACTTAGCTCATCGGAGGAGGTCCTTTTGTCCCGTTTGTCGCTGTTCAATTCGCCGCTGTTGCTGGGCTTCGACCATTTCGAGCGCGCGCTCGACCGGGTCGCCAAGACCACGGCCGACGGTTATCCTCCTTATAACGTCGAACAGACCGGCGAGAACGCGCTGCGGATCACGCTCGCGGTCGCCGGTTTCACCATGGACAATCTCTCGGTCCAGATCGAGGACAACCAGCTCGTCATCCGCGGCAAGCAGGAAGAGGATAAGGACCGGGTCTATCTCCATCGCGGCATCGCCGCGCGCCAGTTCCAGCGCTCCTTCGTCCTGGCCGACGGCATCGAGGTCGGCGGCGCCAGGTTGGAGAACGGGCTGTTGCAGGTCGATCTGACGCGCCGCGTCGCGGCAAGCCGGGTCACGCGGGTGGAAATCCGCGGCGAGGCCGAGGAATTGGCGGGGGCGAAAGGAAAGCGTAGCACATGACGTGCGAAGCAAAAGGTAGGATGTCATGAACCACAACCAAGCCGAACGGCTCAAGCTGATCTCGCCCAAGGAATTCGCCTATTGGGGCTTGCAGGATGTCGCCTATATCCGGCGCGTCACCGTCAACGACCAGCCGGGCTATGCGATCCATGCCGCCGATGGCACGCCGATGGGGATGATGCCGAGCCTCGACGTGGCCCAGGCCGCGTTGCGCCAGCACGATCTGGAGCCGCTCAGCGTCCACTAAATGCAGCGGCCGCGCGCTTAACGACGACTCTTAATTTTCGCTTCGCCCTGATCGGGCTACGCTACGCGGCGTGACTCGCGCCGCGGTCGACCAGCAGCGCGTAAAGCGCGTCGGCGCGGTCGGTGCCGCGCAGCTTCTCGCAGGTGGCGCGGTCGCGCAGCAATCGGGAAACCAGCGCCAGCGCCTTGAGATGGTCGCCGCCCGCTCCTTCCGGCGTCAGCAGCAGGAAGATCAGATCGACCGGGCGGTTGTCCACCGCCTCGAAGTCGATGGGCTTTTCCAGCCGCGCGAAGAAACCCCGGGGCGCCGCCAGGCCCGGCAGCCGTCCATGCGGCACGGCGACGCCGTTGCCGATGCCGGTCGAGCCCAGCCGCTCGCGTTCCATCAGGATGTCGTAGAGCGCCCGCTCCTCGCAGCCGAACAGGGGTGCGGCGCGCTTGGCCAGGTCCTGGAGCGCCTGTTTCTTGTTGGAGGCCTTGAGGCTGGCGGCGACCGATTTGGGCGTCAGCAGGTCGGAAATTTCCATGGCGCGGGTGTGCGGCTTGACGGCACTCATAATTCCATCGCTTTCTCGCGGCGGCGTTGCACCGAGGAGGGTATGTGCATCGCCTCGCGGTATTTGGCGACCGTGCGCCGGGCGATGTCCACCCCTTCCTTGAGCAGAATCTCGACAATACGGTCGTCGGACAGCACGTCGGCGGCCTCCGCGTCGATCAGCGAGCGGATGCGGAAACGCACCGCCTCGGCCGAATGCGCCTCGCCCGAGGAGGCGGATATGGACGAAGTGAAGAAATATTTCAACTCGTAAACGCCGCGCGGCGTCAGCATGTATTTGTTGGTGGTGACGCGGCTCACCGTGCTCTCGTGCATGCTGATGGCGGTGGCGATGTCGCGCAGCACCAGCGGCTTCAAATGCTGCACGCCGTGGCGCAGGAACCCTTCCTGCTGGCGCACGATCTCGCGCGCCACCTTCAGGATGGTGGTGGCGCGCTGGTGCAGCGCCTTGACCAGCCAGTTGGCCGCCTGGTAGCGCTCGGAGAGGTATTCCTTCTCGGTCTTGTTCTTGGCCGCGCCCGAAACCTCGGCGTAATAGCGGTTGTTGATCAGCACGCGCGGCAGGGTATCGGTGTTGAGTTCGACCGACCAGGAGCCGTCTTGCAGCGGGCGCAGGAACACGTCGGGCACCACCGGCTCGGCGCGGACGCGGTCGAAGGCCAGGCCCGGCTTGGGATTGAGCGATTTGATCTCGGCCACCATCTGCGACAGATCGGCGGCGTCGACCTTGCAGATGCGCATCAGCGCGGCCTGGTCGCGGTTCGCCAGCAGCGGCAGGTTCTCGATCAGGGCCTGCATCGCCGGGTCGTAACGGTCGCGCTCCTTCAGTTGCAGCGCCAGGCACTCGGCGAGATTGCGGGCGAATATCCCGGGCGGATCGAAGCCTTGCAGCAGCGGCAGCGTCTTCTCGATGCGCGCGACGTCGCAGCCCAAGAGCTCGGCTATCGGCTCGAAACCGCCGTTCAAATATCCCGCCTCGTCGATCATGTCGATCAGGTGGGTCCCGATCAGCCGGTCGGCGGGGTCGTGAAGATCGACCGCGAGCTGGTCGAGCAGATGCTCGCGCAAGGTCGGATCGCGCGCCAGCGTCTGGTCGATGCCGGGCCAATCCTCGCTCGAGCCGGTTCCCGGTCCGGCGCCCGGGGTGGCGCTGCGCGTCGACCAGGAATCGGGGTCGCCGGCGTAATCATTGTCGCCCGCGCCCTCGGCTCCCGCGCTCTCGCGCCACATCTCCACCGCCTCGGTCTGGACCGCCTCGCCGCCTTCCTCGCGCAAGGGCTCGCTCGATTCTTCCGGGGCCGCCTCGGCCGCGGCCTCGACCGGCGTCGCGTCCTCCCGGACTTCGCCGGGCTCGGCCGCACCCGGCGATTCCGCCTGCTCGCCGGGCTCGGCCGCGCTCTCGTCGCGCTCCAGCAGCGGGTTCTGTTCGAGTTCGGCGTCGACATAGGCGGTCAATTCGACGTTCGACAGTTGCAGCAGCTTGATCGCTTGCTGCAACTGCGGCGTCATGACGAGCGCCTGGGATTGCCTGAGATCTAATCTTTGGGTGAGCGCCATGGCTAAAGCTTACAAGCTGAATCTTTCGCCCAGGTAGACGCGGCGCACATCGACGTCGCGCACGATCTCCTCGGGCGCGCCCTCCATCAGCACCTGTCCCTGGTGGAGGATGTAGGCGCGATCGACGATTTCGAGCGTTTCGCGCACGTTATGGTCGGTGATCAGCACGCCGATGCCGCGATCCTTCAAATGCGCCACCAGGTCGCGAATGTCGCCGACCGCGATCGGGTCGATGCCGGCCAAGGGCTCGTCGAGCAGGACGAAATGCGGACGCGTCGCCAGCGCGCGGGCGATCTCGACGCGCCGCCGCTCGCCGCCCGACAGCGCCATCGCCGGCGCGCGGCGCAGATGGGTGATCGAGAATTCGGCCAACAGCGCCTCGAGCATGCTGTCGCGCGTCTCCGGCACGGGCTCGGAAACCTCGAGCACGGCGCGGATGTTCTGCTCGACGGTGAGGCCGCGGAATATCGACGCCTCCTGCGGCAAATAGCCGATGCCGAGCCGCGCGCGCTGATACATCGGCAACTCGGTGATGTCCTCGCCGTCCAAGGTGATGGAGCCGACATCGGGCCTGATGAGCCCGGTGATGATGTAGAAACAGGTGGTCTTGCCGGCGCCGTTGGGGCCCAACAATCCCACCGCCTCGCCGCGCTGCACCGAAACGCTGACCGCGCGCAGCACCGGACGCTTCTTGAAGCTCTTGCCGAGATTGTGGGCCGTAAGCCCGGTATTGGAGGAGACCAACCGCGGGCTCGATTCCGCCCTGGACCGGCGCTGCCCGGCCGGCTGTGGGGATGGATTTTGGGACATGCCCCCTTGCCCCCTATTGTCCGGCTTGTTCGGGCCGGCCCAGCGCCGTGCCGGGTCTCCGGTTTGGCACCAGCAGCCCTTCGACGCGCGGTCCGCCGGATGCCGATGCCGCGTCGGGCGCCACGGCCAGGATGCGGCTGACGTTGTTGTTGGTATCCACCACCGCGTATTGCCCCCGCAACTCGTTATCGCCCTTGGTGACGCTGACGCGTCCCATCAGCGTGGCGATGCCGGTGTCGAGATTATAGTCGCCCTTGTCGCCCTGGGCGATCTGATCCGCCGCGACGATGACGACGTTGCCGTAGGCGTCGAACTCGATGGATGCGGGCGGGTTGGTTCTCCGGCCGCTCGACCTCGGCGACCAGCATGTCGCCGCGGATGCTTTTGTCCCCTTTCACCGCGACCGCGTCGCCGCGCGCCACCGCGATCTGCTTCTGGTCGTACCATTCGAGGCTGTCGCGCGCGGTCACGGTTTCATCCGGGGTCTCGATTCGCAAATTCTTGCCGGTCAGCACCATCACCGCCTGATCGACGTCGTAGACCGCGTGGCCGCCATAGGCGGTTTGGGTGTCGTTGACGAAGCGCACATTGCCCACCGCCTCGAGCCGGTAAATCTCGGTGGACGAATCGCTCATCAGTGTATCGGCGCCCGCCGTCGGCTTGTCGCGGCGCAACGCGGATTCCCCGCCCGGCGTCTTCCGGCCGGTGGCTTGGCGGTAATAGGCGTAGAGCGTGTCGGCGTGGACCGAGGACTCGCCGCGCGTGGCCGAGGCGTGGCCGCGGGCGATGTAAAGGCGGTTGGATTGCTGCCACTCGATGCCTTGTTCGGCCACGATGTGAATCGGCTGGTTGTTGCTGCCGAGCGCCGATCCGGCCAGGCCCGGGGCGCCGGCGCCGTTTTGCGCGCGCGCCGATGGACCTCCCAACGCCAGCGCCGCCAATGCCGCCAGCGCGGCGCAAGCCGCCACGCCTTTCGATCGGGATTTCATGGAGTGGCCTTGGCCGTCTGGCCCGCATGGGGCGCGAGGTCGAGGGTGGCATGGCCGGTGAAAATGATGGTGTCGCCGCGGTTCAGGATACGCAGGCCCTGGGCGCTGACATGGCCGAAAGTGCCCTCGCCCTCGACCGGATCGTGGCTTTCGGCGGTGCCCTGCGCCATGTCGATGCGCACGCTGTCGGAATGGATCTCGTTGCCCTTGTCCTGGTAGAGCTCGACATTGCCGAACAGATCCAGGAGTTGCGACTGCGGCTGGTAGAGTCCGACATAGGCGGTGAGCTCGTTCCAATTGCCGCTCAACGTGGTCATGTCGGCCTTGGGCCCGTCGAGCGCGATGGCGTCGTCGGCCTTGGGCGCCTGATGCGCCACCTCGGCCGTGACGACGAAGGGCCGGTTCTCGCGGTCGAGGCCGGAATAGCGCGCCGCCACCATGCGCACGTCTTGCGCCTGGCTGGTGTCGATCTTCGGCAGGGACGTGAAATGCACGCTGTCGATCGCCGCCTGGAAGCGCGGCCACACCGCCACCAGCAGCAGCAGCGCCAGCGCGGTGGCCGGCAATATGCGCTTGGCCAGCCCGACGAAGCGGCTGTAGCGCCGGCGCGTTCCGGCGCCGTTGCGCGCGATTGAAAGCCGCGCGCGCTCGAAAGCGATGTCGAGCGGCGATTTCATGCCACGCCCGCGCGCAGGCAATCGTGGATATGCAGGATGCCCAGCGGTTTGCCCTGGTCGTCCACCGCGAACAGGCTGGTGATGGCGTGTTCGTTCATCACCGCCAGCGCCTCGGCGGCAAGCGCCTGCGGCCTTATGGTCTTGGGCCGCGGGCTCATCACCTGCGCCACGCTGGCGCGCAGCAGCCCGTCGCCCATGTGGCGGCGCAAATCGCCGTCGGTGACGACGCCGGCGAGCCGCCCGTCCTGGTCGACGATGCCGACGCAGCCGAAGCTCTTGGTCGTCATGGTCAGGATCGCTTCGCTCATGGCGCAGGATTCCGGCACCAGCGGGAGATCGTCCCCGCCATGCATGATGTCGGCCACCTTCAACAGGCGGCGGCCCAAATGGCCGCCGGGATGCAGGCGCTGGAAATCGCTCGAGGTGAAGCCCTTGCGCTCCAACAGCGCCACCGCCAACGCGTCGCCCAGCGCCATCATCATGGTGGTCGAGGTGGTCGGCGCCAGGCCCATCGAACAGGCCTCGGATGCCGGCGGCAGCAGCAGGGTCACGTCGGAGGAATCGGCGAGCGCGCTTTTTGCGCGCGATGTCATGGCGACCACCGGCATGCGGAAACGCTTGGCATGGGCCAACATGTCGGCCAATTCGGACGTGTCGCCTGAATTCGACAGCGCCAGCACCGCATCGCCCTCGACGATCATGCCGAGATCGCCGTGGCTCGCCTCGGCGGGATGAACGAACTGGGCGGAGGTGCCGGTGGAGGCGAGCGTCGACGCGATCTTGCGCGCGACATGGCCGCTTTTGCCGATGCCGGTGACGGTGATGCGGCCCTTGATGGATGCCAGCTTTTCGATCGCGGCGGCGAAGGCCTCGTCGAGCCCGGCGGCCAGCGCTTCGAGCCCGGCGATTTCGGTTTTGAGAACGCGGCGCGCGACCGCGATGTCGAGATCGTCCTTCGCCATGGGTCGGCGCGTTGACTGTCCGTCGTTGTGGCTGTCCCCGGATATGTCCGCCGGACCGCGGGAACGAAGGTTTCCCTTCATCATGGGCTGACTATGCTCTCCCAATTCCTCGAAATCAACCGAACCAGGCCAAAACGGCACATAATTTGCTTGTACAGGTTAAGGCTTTATTTCAAATCCGGATTTTTCCGCCCGGAGCGCCGAAACCGCCCTCAATGCTCGAACAGATCGGGGCCGGGGAAACCGGCCAGATCGAGCGCGGCCCTGAGCGGCAGGAAGGCGAAGCAGGCCTCGGCCAACTCCTTGCGGCCTTCGCGCGCGAGCATTTCATCGAGCTTCGCCTTGAGCGCGTGCAGATGCTCGACATCGGCCGCCGCGTAGCGCAACTGCTCCTCGGTGAGGGTCGCGGCCCCCCAATCCGAACTCTGTTGCTGCTTCGACAGCTCGACGCCCAAGAGCTCGCGGCACAGATCCTTCAAGCCGTGCCGGTCGGTGAAGGTTCGAACCAATTTCGACGCCACCTTGGTGCAATAGACCGGCTTGGTGTCCACGCCCAGGTACCGCTTCAGCATGGCAAGATCGAAGCGCGCGAAGTGGAAAATCTTGAGCACCTTGGGATCGGCCAGGAGCGCCTTCAGGCGCGGCGCCTTATAATCGCCGTTGGCGAATTGAACCAGATGGCATTCGCCGCCGCCTGCCGAAAGCTGGACCAGGCACAACCGGTCGCGCTGCGGCTCGAGGCCCATCGTTTCGGTGTCGATGGCGATGGAGCCGCCGAAAGACAATCCGGCGGGAAGGTCGCCGCGATGCAGATGCGTGTTCACCGGTTTCGCTTTCACGTCCGCTCAAGAAATCTTGGTGCCCAGGAGAAGACTCGAACTTCCAAGACCTTTCGGCCACTAGAACCTGAATCTAGCGCGTCTACCAATTCCGCCACCTGGGCGATGGCCTTGTGACTTAGAGGGGGGCACCCCCGATGTCAATATGGGCGATGCCAAGGCCGCGTAGCTCCCTATAAGAGCGAAGCAGAACAAAATGGCCGTGTTCGCCGCGGCGTCTCGTGTTGTATAGAAGCAGGCGTTACACGAAAGGGCTTATTCCATGCGGTATCGGCGTGTCGTGGTGGTGGGCGCCTCGGGCTTCGTCGGGCGCTATGTGGTGCGGGAACTCGCCAGGACCGGCGCCACGGTCGCCGCGGTCGGCCGCTATGCCGACGAGGCGGGATATCTCCGGCCCATGGGCGATGTCGGCCAGATCGTGCCGATCGATTGCGACATGGCCGATGCATCGCGGCTCCGGCCGATTCTGGCGAATGCCGAGGCGGTGATCAACGCCACCGGAATCCTGTTCGAGCGCGGCCGGCAGCGTTTTCAGAAGGTGCATGTGGACGGCCCCGCTTTGCTGGCGCAGCTCGCCGCCGAATCGGGCGCCAAGGCCTTCATCCATGTCTCGGCCATAGGATCCGATCCCGCTTCGCCTTCGGCCTATGGGCGCAGCAAGGCGGCGGGCGAAAATCTGGTGCGCCGGGCCTTCCCGTCGGCCGTGATCCTGCGGCCTTCGCTCATCTTCGGGCCCGAGGATGCCTTCTTCAACCGCTTCGCCGCGATCGCGCGTTTTTCGCCGGCCTTGCCGCTGATCGGCGGCGGCGCCACGCGCTTCCAGCCGGTCTATGTCGGCGACGTGGCGGAAGCGGTGATGGCGGCGCTGGAACATCCGGACTCTCCGGGCAAGACCTACGAGCTCGGCGGCCCGCAAATCCTCACCCTGAGGGAACTGTTCGAGCTGCTGCTCAAGGATATCGGACGCAAGCGTCTGCTCCTCCCCATGCCTTTCGGCCTGGCATTCCTGTTCGCGTTCTTCCAGGAACTCATTGCCGCTGCCGCAGCCGCTCATCACCCGCGACCAGGTGCGCATGCTGAAACGCGATGCCGTGGCGGCGCCCGGCGCGCCGGGGCTCGAATCGCTCGGGATACATCCCGCGGCGTTGGAGCCGATCCTGGCGGGCTATCTCGCGCGGTACCGGCGGCCCAACCTCGCAACCGAAGCGACGGCCTAAATCGAAATCATCTGACGCCGCGAAGCTGTCGCACGCGGCGCCCTTTTGATGCCGCGCCGCTGTCGCACGCGGCGCGGGGCGGCTGTATGATGGCGTCATGCGGATGCTTTATCACCTCTGGCTCTCGCCCGGCTCGCGCAAGGTGCGTCTGGCGCTCGCCGAAAAGAGCCTCGAATTCTCGATGAAGGTGGAGAAGACGTGGGAGCGCCGCCCGGAATTCCTGGCGCTCAACCCGGCGGGCGAGGTGCCGGTGCTGGTCGAGCCCGATGGCAGCATCTTGGCCGATGCGACGGCCATCTGCGAATTCCTCGAGGAGACCTACCGCGACAAGCCGCTCTTGGGGGCGAAGCCGCTCGACCGCGCCGAGACGCGGCGGTTGGTGTCCTGGTTCGACGGCAAGATGGCGCGCGAGGTGACCGACGGTCTCGTCAACGAAAAAATCATGAAACGCTTTCTCGGTTTCGGCACGCCCGACACCGTCGTGCTGCGCGCGAGCAAGACCAATCTGGGCTATCACCTCGAATACGTCTCGTATCTGGCGGAGCGGCGGCGCTGGCTCGCCGGCTCCGAGTTCTCGCTCGCCGACATCGCCGCGGCGGCGCATCTCTCGGCCATCGACTATCTCGGCGAAATCCCCTGGGACGATCACCCGCAGGCGCGCGATTGGTATGCGCGGGTCAAGTCGCGCCCCTCCTTCCGTCCCATCCTGTCCGATCTAATACCGGGTGCTCCGCCGCCCAAGCACTACGCCGATCTCGACTTCTGATTTCCGGGTTTTTTTATTTGGCTTCGCCCTTGACGGGCTACGCTAGTGCTGCTGCGGCAATTCGGTCATCAGCCGCGCGGCCGCGGCGTTTTCGTTGATGTGCAGCAGATTATTCTGTGCATCCCGCCCGGCCGGGGAATCCGGCGCCAGTCTTATCACCGCCTCCCAATCGGCGCGGGCGCCCTTGGCGTCGCCCTTGAGGCGCAGAATGTTGCCGCGCTCCAACAGCCCGGATGAATCGCCCGGGTTGATCCGGAGCGCCTGGTTGACGTCGGCCAATCCCAGCTCCAGCCCGTCCGTTCCCCCGGCGTTGCGGTAGGCCGAGGCGCGGTAGATCAACGCCGTGACGTTGTTGGGATCGATATCGAGCGCGCGGTTGAGATCGTCGATCGCCTCCCAGTAATGCCCGCCCAGGGCGTAGGCCTGGGCGCGGTCGATCAGCAAATCGGAACTGTTGGGATTATAGGCGAGCGCGGCGTCGAACACGCCGCGCGCCTGGTCGGGCCGGCCGTCCAGGATCCAGGCCTCGCCCGCCTGCTCGAGCGCCGCGGCGCGCAGCTCGCCCGGTTCCTGCATCATCGCGGCGGCGAGCTTTTGCAGCCGCTGCGCCGCCTCGTCATAACGGCCGAGGCCGATGAGCGCCACGCCCGCGCAATGCTCCGCCGGGAAGCCGCCGCCCTGGTCGTGCCAGAATTCCGCCTGCGCCAGCGCCTTTTGCGGGTCGGCACGGGTCATCGCCAGGCAGCGGTCGTATTGCGCCGAGGGACTTTCCACGATCGTGCTGGGCGGCGCCGGCGAGGCCGCCGCCAGGACCGAGGATGCCAGGAGGAGGACGGCGCTACGCCCCGGCCTGCGGCGCATGGCGATCGCCGAGCTCCTTGTCCTGCGCTCCCGCGGCTTCGGGCAATTCCTTGGCTTCGCTCGGGGTCAGCGCGGCGCTGAATTTGTCGAGATAGAGATAGATCACCGGGGTGATGAACAGCGTCAGCGCCTGGGACACGATCAGGCCGCCGACCACGGCCAATCCCAACGGCCGGCGCAATTCCGAACCGGCGCCGAAGCCCACGGCGATCGGCAGCCCGCCCATGATCGCTGCCATGGTGGTCATCATGATCGGCCGGAAGCGCAGCAGGCAGGCCTCGTAGATCGCCTGGTCGGCGGTGGCGTCGGTGGTGCGCCGCCGTTCGAGCGCGAAGTCGATCATCATGATCGCGTTCTTCTTGACGATGCCGATCAGCATGACGATGCCGATGATGGCGATGACGCTCAAATCCTGGTGGAACAGCATGAGCGTGGCGAGCGCGCCCAATCCCGCGGCCGGAAGCCCCGAGAGAATCGTGATCGGGTGGATGAAGCTTTCGTACAGGATGCCGAGCACGATGTAGATGACGACGACCGCGGCGGCCAGCAGCAGGCCCTGGCCCTTCAACGCGTCTTGGAACACCTGGGCGTTGCCCTGGAAGCCGGTGTTCACCGTCACCGGCAGATTGTTCTTGCGCTCGAGCCGGGCGATCTCCTGCACCGCGGTGCCGAGCGACACGCCCGGCGCCAGGTTGAAGGCGATGGTCACCGAGGGCAGTTGCCCCTGGTGATTGACCGTCACCGGGCCGACGCCGGGACTGAGCTTCGCCACCGCCGCGAGCGGCACCGCCTGCCCGTTGGCGCTCTTCAGGTAGATCTTCGACAGGTAGGCCGGGTCCTGCTGGAACTGCTTGTCGATCTCGAGGATCACCTCGTAATCGTTCGACGGCTCGTAGATGGTCGAAATCTGCCGCGTGCCGAAGGCGCTGTAGAAGGTGTTGCGGATCTGATCCATGGTGATGCCGAGCAGCCCGGCCTTGTCCATGTCGATGTCGATCACCGCCTGGCGGTTCCTCAGCTGCAAATCGGAATTCACGTCCTGGAAATCCGGCAGCGCCGCGATCTCCTGCTGCATGGTCGTGGCGTATTGGTAGAGCTCGGTCGTGTCGGCGTCCTGCAGCGTGTATTGATAGGTGCTCTTGGCCAGCCGCCCGCCGAGCTGAATGTTCTGCAGGCTCTGGAGATAGGTGTTCATCCCCGGAACCTGCGTCAGCTTGGGCCGCAATTCCTGGATCACCTGGTCGGCGTTGAGGCTGCGCTCGTTGCGGGGCTTCAACTGGATGAACAGCCGGCCGTTGTTCAAGGCCGGGCTGAATCCCGTGGCCCCGATGAAGGAATTAACGTCGGAGACGTTGGGATCGTCCTTGATGATCTGCGCCACCATCTTCTGATGGTCGGCCATCGCCTGGAACGAGGCGTCCTGCGGCCCCTCGGTGAAGCCGAAGATGTTGCCGGTGTCCTCGCTCGGGAAGAAGCCCTTGGGCACGACGATGTACAAGACGACACTGAGAACGATAGACAGGATCGTCACCGCCAAGGTGGCGCGCCGCCAAATCATCACCCGCTTCAGCCCCCAGATATAGCCGTTGCGCAATCGGTTGAATCCGGCTTCCGAATAGCGCAGCAGCGCCCATTGCCGCTCATGGGGGTCGTGCGGCTTCAGCAGGCGCGAGCACAGCATCGGCGTCAGCGTCAGCGACACCAGGCCCGAGATCAAAATGGTCATGCTGATGGTGACGGCGAATTCGCGGAACACCCGGCCCACCACGCCGCTCATGAACAGCACCGGGATGAACACCGCCACCAGCGAGAGGGTGATCGATATGATGGTGAAGCCGATCTCGCGCGAGCCGCGGAAAGCCGCGTCCATCACCCGCTCGCCGCTCTCGACATGGCGCACGATGTTCTCGAGCATGACGATGGCGTCGTCGACGACGAATCCCACCGACAGCGTCAAGGCCAGCAGCGACAGATTGTCGATGCTGTAGCCCATGGCATACATGCCGGCGAAAGTGCCGATCACCGAGACCGGCAGGGCCAAGGCCGGGATGATGGTGGCGGTGACGTTGCGCAAGAACAGGAAGATCACCAGCACCACCAGCACGGCGGTCAGCATCAGCGTGAACTGCACGTCGTTGACCGAATTGCGGATCGACACCGAGCGGTCGCTCAAGACCGACAGTTTCGCCGCGGCGGGCAGCTCGGCCTCGAACACCGGCAAGAGCGCCCGGATGCTGTCCACCACCTGGACGGTGTTGGCGTCGGGTTGGCGCTGCACGGCCAGGATGATCGAGCGCTGGCCGTTGTACCAGCCCGCCACCTGGTCGTTCTCGACGCCGTCGACCACGGATGCCACGTCCTGGAGCCGCACCGGCGCCCCGTCGCGGTAGGCCACGATGATCGGCTTGAAATCGGCGGCGTTGTTGAACTGGTTCTTCATCTGCAAGGTGAAGCTCTGGCCCGGCCCCATCATCGTGCCGACCGGCGTGTCGGAATTGGCGGCCGCGACCGCGTTCTGCACGTCGGTGAGCGTCAGGCCCTTGGCGGCGAGCGCTTCCGGGTTGGCCTGGACGCGCACCGCGAATTTCTGCGCGCCGTAGACGTTCACCAGCGCCACGCCCGGCAGCGTCGAGATTCGCTCGGACATCATGGTCTCGGCGTATTCGTCGAGCAGGGAAAGCGGCAAGGTGTCGGAGCCGAGGACGAGGAAGATCACCGGCTGGTCGGCGGGGTTGACCTTCTGGAAGGAGGGGGGCGTGGTCATGTCGACCGGCAACAGCTTCGCCGCCGTGGTCATGGCCGCCTGCACGTCGAGCGCGGCGCCGTCGATGTCGCGGTTGAGGTCGAACTGCATGGTGATCGAGGTCACGCCCTGGCCCGAGGTCGAGACCATCGAATTGAGGCCGGCGATGGTGGAGAACTGCCTCTCCAAGGGCGTCGCCACCGAGGACGCCATGGTTTCGGGACTGGCGCCCGGCAACTGGGCCGAGACCACGATGGTCGGGAAATCGACGCGCGGAATCGCCGCCACCGGCAACAGGCGGTAGCTGAACATCCCGAAAATCACGAAGGCCATCATCAGCAACGTCGTCATGACCGGACGACGTATGCAGGTCTCCGGCAACATCATGATTTGGAATCCGTCTCTGGCTTGTCGCTGGAGGAACGGATGTCGACCCGGCTGCCGGTGGTGAGCCGGAGCTGGCCGTCGGTGGCGACGCGCTCGCCCGGGTTGAGGCCGTCGGCTATCACGCTGATGCCGTCCACGGTGCGCGCGACCTTCACCGGGCGCATCTCGGCGGTGCTGTCGTCCTTGATGACGTAGACATAGGTCGTGTTCTGGCCGATCAGCACCGCGGCTTGCGGCACGGTGATGGCGTCGGGATCGGTGCGTTCGGTCACGGAGACGTTGACGAACTCGCCCGGCCAGAGCCGTTCCTGCGCGTTGTCGAACACCGCCTTGACCGCGATGGTGCCGGAATTGGTGTCGATGGTGTTGTCGAAGAAGGCGATCTTGCCGGCGACCGGCGCTCCGCTGTCGCCGGCCGCGATGGCGGTGACGGCGACATCGCCGTCGTGCATCGCGTCGCGGATGCCGGGCAGCTCGGATTGCGGCAGGGTGAATCCGACATAGATCGGCGTAACCTGATTGATGGTCACCAAGGGCACGTCGTTCGCCTTGATGCTGTTGCCGGTCTTGATGGTGATGGTGCCGACGCGCCCGTCGATCGGCGCGGTGATGGTTTCATAGCTCAATTGCGCGGCGAAATTGTCGACCTGGGCCTGGAGCATGTCCTGGTTCGCCACCGCCGTGTCGTATTGCTGGCGCGAGATGAATTCCTGGCTCACCAGCGGCTTGTAGCGGGCGACGTCGGCCTTGGCGTTGTCGAGTTGCGCCCGATACTGCTCGAGCTGCGCCTTGGCGGCGCGGTCGTCGAGCTTGAACATCACGTCGCCGGTCTTGACGTATTGGCCGTCCTGGATCAGCACGTCGGTGATGACGCCGTCGATGCGCGACTTGACCGAGACGTTGGCGATGGTCTGGACCGTGCCGATGGTGTCGAGCCTGACCGGCATCGGCTGGCGCGCGACCGCGGCCACGGTGACCGGCACCGCCGGGCGCGCGCCGACCGGGGCGACGCGCGCGGGCCAGAGCAATTCATAGGCGATGGCCACGACGCCCAGCGCGGCGACGATCAGAACGATCCGTCGCAGGCTATGTTTTTGCTCCGCCTTGCCGAGGGTGGCGGCGCCCGCCCCCGAAAAGCGCCTCTGGCGCCAATGATTTAACATGGTACCCGTCACTATACGCGGCCATAGTGAGATATGCCAGATTTCGTCCGGCTATCCCTTGGCTTCGCGGCTCTGCTGCGCCGCAATATTAAGGAATTGAAAGAACCGCCGCCGGTTTTGCCGGCCGGGCGGGGCGCGACTTGCGGCGATCAGCCGAGCAGCAATTCGAGTTGGCGCGTCAGCAGCGCCAGATCCTGTTCGCGCGACAAACGGTGGTCGCCGTCCTTGACCAATTCGATCCGCACGTCTTCGCTTTGGAGCTTCTCCGCAAGCGCGATGCTCACGCGGTAGGGCACGTCCGCGTCGCGCATGCCATGGAGCAGCCGCACCGGACATGAAACCGGAATGGGCTTGCCCAAAATCAGATGCTTGCGGCCGTCTTCGATCAGCTTGCGGGTGATGAGATATCCGGCCTCGCCATAGGCCGAGGGGATGCGCGCCCAGCCGTCGCGCAGAATGGCCGCTTGCAGCTCGGGCGCGAACCGGTTCCACATCAAATCTTCGGTGGCGTCGGGCGCGGGCGCGATGCCGATAAGCGCCTTGACGCGTTCCGGCCGTGCCAGCGCCGCGAGCAGCATGATCCAGCCGCCCAGGCTCGATCCCACCAGCACTTGCGGGCCCGCGGTCAGGTTGTCCAGCACGCACAGCGCGTCGTCCTTCCACCGTCCCACCGTGGCCTCGGAAAACTCGCCCGAGGATCGGCCGTGGCCGAAATAGTCGAAGCGCAAAAAGGCCTGGCCGCGCGCGCGGCAGAAGGCATCGAGCACCGTGGCCTTGGTGCCGGTCATGTCCGACATGAAACCGCCCAGGAACACCACGCCCGGGGCATTCCCAGCCATTCGATGGTAGGCGATTGTCGCGCCATCCTCGCGTGTTAATATGGACGGATCGGATACCGGATTTGGATTCATCGGGACATCACGCAGGCAAAAGAATGGCGAACGCCGAGACTAGCACCGCGGCGAAGGGCAAGGAACGCCGGCAGCATTCCGTGCTGCAGGTTCTGCCGCGCCTGGCAGCCGGCGGGGTCGAACGCGGCACGATCGAGATCGCGGCGGCGTTGGCTTCCGCCGGCTGGAAGGCGGTGGTCGCCTCGCAAGGCGGGCCGATGGTGCGCGAGCTCGAACGCGCCGGCGGGATTCACGTCACGCTGCCGCTGGCCTCGAAAAATCCCCTGGTGATGCACGCCAATATTGGGCGGCTCTCCAAGATCATCCGCGACCACGGCATCGACATCGTCCATGCGCGTTCGCGGGCGCCGGCCTGGAGCGCGTGGGCCGCGTCCCGGCGCACCGGCGTTCACTTCGTCACCACCTTTCACAACGCCTATGGCGTCGAAAATGCGGTGAAGCGTTTCTACAACTCGGTGATGGCGCGGGGCGAGCTGGTCATCGCCATCTCCGCTTTCGTCGCCGACCATATCGTCTCGGTCTATGGCGTGCCGCGCGAGCGCATCCGCGTGGTCCACCGCGGCGTCGACTTGAAGCGTTTCGATCCCGACAAGGTCCGGGCCGAGCGCATCATCAAGCTGATGGAGGAATGGCGTCTGCCCGACGGCATGCCCGTGGTCATGCTGCCGGGACGGCTGTCGCGCTGGAAAGGCCATCTCGTCCTGATCGAGGCGATGGTGCATTTGAACCGCCCCGCGGTCCAATGCCTGCTGGTCGGCTCCGGCAGCCCGAGCTATCGCAAGGCGATATCGCTCGCCATCTCGCGCGCGCGCGCGCCGGGAAATTTCCGCATCCTCGACAACTGCAACGACATGCCGGCGGCCTACAAGCTGGCCGACGTCGTGATCTCGCCTTCGACCGAACCCGAGGGCTTCGGCCGCGTCATCGTCGAGGCGCAGGCGATGGGCCGCCCGGTGGTCGCCACGGCGCATGGCGGCGCGGTGGAAACCGTGCTGGACAAGAAGACCGGCTGGCTGGTGCCGCCGGGCGATTCCGAAGCGCTGGCCGCGGCGATCGCGCGCGCGCTCGATCTCTCTCCCGAGGAACGCCGCGCCATGGCCGCGCGCGCCATCGAGCATATCCGCAAGGACTTCACCAGCGAGGCGATGGCGGCGCGCACGCTCGCGGTCTATCAGGAACTGCTGCGCGGCGGCCGCGCCCGGGGCTCGGTCGCGGCGTGAGCGGCGTTCCGGCCGACGGGCGCGAACGAATCCTGGTGATCAAACTGGGCGCGCTCGGCGATTTCGTCCAGGCGATGGGGCCGGCGGCGGCCATCCGCGCGCATCACCCGGAGGCCGAGATCACCCTCCTCACAACGCCCGCTTTCGCCGATCTCGCCCAGCAGGCGCCTTACTTCAACCGGGTCTGGCTCGACGGCCGGCCGGGCTGGGCCCGGCCTTGGGCGTTGTGGCGCCTGAGGCGCAAGATTTTGCGCGCCGGCTTTAGCCGGGTCTACGATCTCCAGACCTCCGGCCGCTCCAGCCTCTATTTCCATCTGCTCTGGCCGGCGCGGCCGCAATGGTCGGGCATCGCCGCAGGATCCTCGCATCCTCATGCCAATCCCGGGCGCGACGCGATGCACACCATCGACCGCCAGGCCGAGCAGCTGCGCATGGCCGGCATCGAAAACGTTCCGCCGCCCGATCTCTCCTGGGCTTCGGGCGACGTCAAGCGCTTCAACCTGCCGAAGAAATTCCTGTTGCTGGTTCCGGGCGGATCGCCGCACCGGCCGGCCAAGCGCTGGCCGGCGGGGCGTTTCGCCCAGATCGCCAATCTGGCGGCAAGGCGCGGCGTGACCCCGGTGGTGCTGGGCGGCGAGGCCGAAAGCGATCTCGGCGCGGCGATCCTGAACGCCGTGCCCCAGGCCCGCGACCTCACCGGCAAGACCGGTTACGGCGACATCGTCGCGCTCGGCCGCTGGGCGTTTTACGCGCTCGGCAACGACACCGGGCCGATGCATCTGATCGTCGCCTCGGGCTGCCCCGCGACCTTGCTCTATTCGCAGGCATCCGATCCGGCCTTGACCGCGCCGCGCGGCGCCCGCGTCACCATCCTGCGCCGGCCCGATTTGGCGCAGCTTCCGGTCGAGGACGTTGCCGCCACGCTTCCCTTGGGATAAACCGCTCTCCATGCCGCCCGACCAACAGCCCAATAAACAAGATGACGCGCCGGTTGCCGTGACCTTGCCCGACGGGGCGGTCAAGCGCTTTCCCCATGCCGTTTCCGGCATGGACATCGCCAAGGCGATCGGCCCGGGACTCGCCAAGGCGGCGCTCGCCATCAAGGTCGATGGATCTCCCAAGGATCTGGCGGCGCTGGTCCGTTCCGACGCCAAGATCGCCATCCTGACCCGCGACTCGCCCGAATCGCTCGAGATCATCCGCCACGACGCCGCCCATGTCATGGCCGAGGCGGTGAAGGAGCTCTATCCCGAAGCCCAGGTGACCTTCGGCCCGGCGACCGAAACCGGCTTCTATTACGATTTCGCGCGGCCCCAGCCCTTCACGCCCGAGGATGTGGCGAAGATCGAGCAACGCATGCACGAGATCGTCGAGCGCGACGAGCCGATCGCGCGCGAGGAATGGCCGCGTGACCGGGCGGTGAAGTTCTTTTCCGGCCTGGGCGAAAAATACAAGGCCGAATGGATCGAACAGATTCCGGAAGGCGAGGCGATCAGCTTCTACCGCCAAGGGAATTTCGTCGATCTCTGCACCGGCCCGCATCTGCCTTCGACCGGCAAGCTCGGCCACGCCTTCAAGCTGACCAAGGTGGCGGGCGCCTATTGGCGCGGCGACGCCAAGAACGCGCAGCTCCAGCGCATCTACGGCACCGCCTGGGCGCATGAGAAGGATTTGAAGCAATATCTTTTCCAGCTGGAGGAGGCGGAGAAGCGGGACCACCGCCGCCTGGGGCGCGAGCTCGAACTGTTCCACCAGCAGGAAGAGGCGGCGGGCGCCGTGTTCTGGCATCCCAAGGGCTGGACGCTCTACCGCACCATCGAGACCTATCTGCGCAAGCGCCTGGAACAGGCGGGCTATGTCGAGGTGCGCACGCCGCTCTTGATCGACCGCTCGCTGTGGGAGGCCTCGGGCCATTGGGAAAAATTCCGCGAGCACATGTTCACGGTCGAGACCGTGGAGGAACGCGCGGGCGGCAAGGGGTCCGACGGAAAACCGGGCGAAAAACACATGCTGGCGATCAAGCCGATGAACTGCCCCGGCCATGTGCAGATTTACCGCCAGGGCCTGCACTCCTACCGCGATTTGCCGCTGCGCATGGCCGAGTTCGGCTCCTGCCACCGCAACGAGCCCTCGGGCGCGCTGCACGGCATCATGCGGGTCAGGGCCTTCACCCAGGACGACGCGCATATCTTCTGCACCGAGGATCAGATCACGGCGGAGAGCATCGCCTTCTGCGATCTGCTGCGCTCGGTCTATCGCGATTTCGGCTTCACCGATGTCTCGATCAAATTCTCCGACCGGCCGGACAAACGCGCCGGTTCCGACGCCGTCTGGGACCGGGCCGAGAGCGCGCTCAAGGCGGCGATCGAGGCGGCGAAGCTGCCCTACACCGTCAATCCCGGCGAAGGCGCGTTCTACGGGCCGAAGCTCGAATTCGTGCTGCGCGACGCCATCGGCCGCGACTGGCAATGCGGCACGCTCCAGGTCGATTTCGTCCTGCCCGAGCGCCTCGACGCGCATTACATCGGCGAGGACGGCAACCGCCACCGCCCGGTCATGCTCCACCGCGCCATCCTCGGCTCGATGGAACGCTTCATCGCGATCTTGATCGAGCACCAGGCCGGGCGCTTTCCGCTCTGGTTGGCGCCGGTTCAGGTCATGGTCCTGACCATCACCTCGGACGCCGATGCCTATGCCGGGACGGTGATGGCGGCTCTGGCGGAAGCCGGGATTCGCGCCGAATCCGATCTTTCCAACCAGACCATTAACTACAAGGTGCGCGAACACAGCCTGAAGAAGGTCCCGGCCCTACTGGTCGTAGGCAAGCGCGAGGCCGAAACGCAAAGCGTTGCGATCCGCCGCCTGGGCGGAAAAGAACAGGAAATCCTTGCGCTTGGCCCGGCCATCGCTAGATTGAAAGCCGAGGCGGCGGCGCCCCAAGGGCGCCCCACCGAGCCAGGGCTTTGAAGGAGGTTGGTTTAAGGGAGATGCGTTATCCCGCCTAGAGTTCCCCCCGCCGCCGCGCCGGGTCGCGACGGCCCGCGGGTCAACGACGAAATCGTCTCGGCGCGGGTGCGCCTGGTGGATGAACGCGGCAACATGGTCGGCGTCGTCACCCGGCAGGAGGCACTCACCCGGGCCGTCGATGCCGGCCTCGATCTGGTCGAGGTCGCTCCCCAAGCCGATCCCCCCGTCTGCAAGGTCCTCGATTTCGGCAAATACAAATACGAGGAGCAGAAGCGACTCAACGCCGCGCGCAAGAAGCAGAAGGTCATCGAGGTCAAGGAGATCAAGCTCCGCCCCGGCATCGACGATCACGACTACGACGTCAAGATGCGCGCCATGCTCAAATTCATCGGCGAAGGCGACAAGGTGAAGGTTGTCATGCGCTTCCGCGGCCGCGAAATGGCGCACCAGGAAATCGGCATGGGCGTGCTGATGCGGGTCAAGGACGGGCTCGACAAGGTGGCCAAGATGGAACAGACGCCGCGCATGGAAGGCCGCCAGATGACCATGGTGATGTCGCCGAAATAGTCTTTTATTGGCTTCGCACGACGCCTCGGGCCGATTTTGGCCCGCGCCTGTGCTACGCGTGCTTGCCAATCCCCTGTTCTGCCGCTATAAACCGCGCCTCAACCGGGCGGTTGGCTCACGGGCATGCCTCGCCGCCCAAACATTAAAATTGCCAAACGAACCCAATTTCGTTCGGCGCCATCTCGAAAGGCCGGAAATGCCCAAGATGAAGACCAAGAGCGGCGCCAAGAAGCGCTTCTGGCGCTCGGGCTCGGGCAAGATCAAGGCGGGCAACGCACATAAGCGCCACCTGCTGATCAACAAGTCCAAGCGCGGCAAACGCAACGCCAAGGGCACCATGACGCTCACCCGGGGCGACGCCAAGCTGGTGCACACCTACATGCCTTATATGCGGGGCTGAACCATGGCGCATGTCAAACGCGGCGTGCCCGGGCGCGCCCGCCACAAAAAAATCCTCGGCATGGCCAAGGGCTATCGCGGCCGGGCCAATTCCTCCTTCCGCATCGCGCTCGAAAAAGTCGAGAAGGGGCTGCGTTACGCCTATCGGGATCGGCGCAACAAGAAGCGCAATTTCCGCGCGCTCTGGGTCCAGCGCATCAATGCCGGCGCGCGCGAACAGGGGCTCACGTATTCCCAGTTCATCAACGGCCTGAAGCACGCCGGAATCCTGCTCGACCGCAAGGTGCTGGCCGATCTCGCCATGCGCGAGCCCGAGGCCTTCAAGGCGGTGGTGGCGCAGGCGCGGGCGGCTCTGCCCAAGGCCGAGTCGGCCAAGGCCCAAGCGGCCAAAGCCTAAAGCTAGGTTCCGCGCCCAGCGCACGTGTAGTATCTCTCCCCCATGGAGAGTCTGGATCATATCCGCGACGAGCTGTTGAAGCTCATCAAGGCGGCGGCGTCCCTCGACGCGCTCGAGCAGATCCGGGTGGGATCGCTCGGCCGCAACGGGCGGCTGACCGGGCTGTTGAAGGGCCTGGGCGCGCTCAAGCCCGAGGAGCGCAAAGCACGCGGCGCCGATCTCAACGCGCTCAAGGGCGAGATCGAGGCGGCGCTGGCGGAGGCGCAGAAGCATCTATCCTCCGCCGCGCTCCAAACCCGGCTCGCCGGCGAGACGCTCGACGTGACCCTGCCGGTCGATGCCGAAGTGGCGGGCCGCATCCATCCCATCAGCCAGACCATCGACGAATTGACCGTGCTGTTCGGCGAGATGGGCTTCAGCGTGGCCGAGGGCCCGCATATCGAGGACGATTTTCACAACTTCACCGCGCTCAACATTCCGCCCGAGCATCCGGCGCGGCAGGAGCAGGACACCTTCTATCTCGCGGCTTCCGCTCCGGATGGCGGCCGCAAGCTGCTGCGCACCCATACCTCGCCGGTGCAAATCCGGACCATGCGGAATCAAAAGCCGCCCATCCGCATCATCGTGCCGGGCCGCACCTTCCGCAGCGATCACGACGCCACCCATTCGCCGATGTTCCACCAGGTCGAGGGGTTGGTGATCGACAAGTCCGCCCATATGGGCCATTTGAAGGGCTGCCTGATCGAATTCTGCCGCGCCTTCTTCGGCCTGGCCGATCTGCCGGTGCGTTTCCGCCCGAGCTATTTCCCCTTCACCGAGCCCTCGGCCGAGGTCGATATCGGCTGCTCGCGCGCCGGCGGCGGCCTTTCCATCGGCGCCGGCGGCGATTGGCTCGAAATCCTGGGCTGCGGCATGGTGCATCCCAAGGTGCTGAAGAACTGCAATATCGATCCCGACATTTATCAGGGTTTCGCCTTCGGCATGGGGATCGAGCGCATCGCAATGCTCAAATACGGCATCCCCGATCTGCGCACCTTCTATGAAAGCGATCTGCGCTGGCTCAAGCATTACGGTTTTCTGCCCCTGGATGTTCCCTCCCTGGCCGGGGGCGCGCCGTGAAGACCACGCTCGCCTGGCTCAAGACGCATCTTGAAACGCAGGCCCCGCTGGACAAGATCGTCGAGACCCTGGCCATGCGCGGGCTCGAGGTCGAAAGCGTCGCGGACCGCGCCAAGAGCCTCGCCCCTTTCCTGGTCGCGCGCGTGCTCACCGCCAAGCGCCACCCCGACGCCGACAAGCTCCAGCTTTGCCTGGTCGATACCGGTACGGAGAAGCTCGAGGTGGTGTGCGGCGCGCCCAATGCGCGCGCCAGCATGCTCGCCGTGTTCGCGCCGGTGGGATCGGTCATCCCCCGCAACGGCATGGTGCTGAAGGCGAGCAAGATTCGGGGCATCACCTCCAACGGCATGCTGTGCTCGGGCTATGAGCTCAATTTGTCCGAGGACAAGGAAGGCATCATCGAACTGCCCGCGGGGCTCGAGGTCGGCGCCAATTTCGCCAAGGCGATGGGGCTCGACGATCCGGTTTTCGACGTCAAGGTCACGCCCAACCGCGCCGATTGCCTGGGCGTGCGCGGCATCGCCCGCGATCTCGCCGCCTCGGGATTGGGCAAGCTCAAGCCCCTGGACGCGACGCCGGTGCCGGGCAAATTCGCCTGCCCGATCGCGGTTCACCTGGCCGGCCCCGACGACAAGGCCTGCCCGCTCTTCCTCGGGCGTCTCGTCCGCGGGGTAAGAAATGGGCGAGAGCCCGCTTTGGCTCCAGGATCGCCTCAAGGCCATCGGGCTCCGGCCGATCTCGGCCCTGGTCGACATCACCAATTTCATGACCTTCGATCTCGGCCGGCCCTTGCACGTGTTCGACGCCGACAAGCTCCAGGGCGACCTGGCCGTGCGCGGCGCGCGCAAGGGCGAAAAGCTCGAGGCGCTCAACGGCAAGCTCTACGAGCTTGACGCGGAAATGACGGTGATCGCCGACGACAAGGAAGTCCTCAGCCTGGGCGGCGTCATCGGCGGCGTTGCTTCGGGCTGCACCGGGAAAACCGTCAATATCTACATCGAGGGCGCGCTGTTCGATCCGCTGCGGACGGCGGCCACCGGCCGCGTGCTCAATCTGCAAAGCGACGCGCGCTACCGTTTCGAGCGCGGTCTCGACCCCGAATTCACCCGTCCCGGCGTCGAGATCGCGACCCGCCACATCATCGAGCTGTGCGGCGGCGAGGCGTCGGAAATCCGCGTCTCGGGCGCCGTGCCGGGCTGGCGGAGAAGCTTGCGCTTCCGCCCCGACCGCACCCGCAGCCTGGGCGGGCTCGAATTGGCGGCGGGCGAGCAGAAGCGGATTCTGGAGGATCTCGGCTGCGCCGTGACCGAGGAGACCGATCATTTCTCGGTCGAGCCGCCCTCCTGGCGCGCCGATATCGAGGGCGAGGCCTGCCTGGTCGAAGAGGTGCTGCGCATCCACGGCTACGAGCACATCCCGGCGGTCTCCTTGCCCCGGGAAGAGGCCTTGCCCAAACCGGCGCTGACGTCCGCGCAGCGCCGCGCGGGTTTCGTGCGGCGGTCTCTGGCTTCGCGCGGCCTGGTGGAAACCGTGAGCTATTCCTTCATGGCCTTGAAAGAGGCGGCCTATTTCGGCGGCGTTCCGGAAAGCCTGAAACTGCTCAACCCGATCAGCGCCGATCTCGACGTCATGCGCCCCTCGATCCTGCCCAATCTGCTCGACGCGGCGTGGCGCAACGCCAGCCGGGGTATATCCGATTGCGCGCTCTACGAGATCGGGCCGCAATACCGCGACGATACGGCCGAAGGCCAGGTCCTGGTCGCGGCGGGGGTGATCGTGGGCACGGCCCGGCCCAAAAGCTGGGATAATCCCGCGCGCGTCGTTTCCGTCTTCGATGCCAAGGCCGACGCGCTGGCGGCGCTCGAGGCCGCCGGCGTGTCCCCCGAAACTCTCCAGCTTTCGGCGCAAGCGCCCGCTTGGTATCACCCCGGCCGCTCCGGTTCGTTCCGCCAAGGGCCGAAGCTGCTGGCCAATTTCGGCGAAATCCATCCCGGCGTCTTGCTGGCGCTGGACGTGAAAGGCCCGGTTGCGGGCTTCGAGGTGTTTCTCGATGCCGTGCCCGAGTCCCGTTCCAAGGGAAAGGCCCGGAAGCTGCTGCGCCTGTCGCCGTTCCAGCCGGTTTCGCGCGATTTCGCCTTCGTGGTGGATGCGGCGCTTCCGGCCGAAACCCTGCTCAAGGCCGCGCGCGGCGTCGACAAGAAGCTCGTCTCCGATGTCCGCCTGTTCGATCTCTATCAGGGCAAGGGCCTGCCGGAGGGCAAGAAATCGCTCGCGATCGCCGTGACGCTCCAGCCGGAAGATGCCACATTGACCGACGCCGAGATCGAGGCATTCTCGGCCAAGCTGGTCGCGGCGGTCGAACAGGCGACCGGCGGAAGTTTGCGCAAATAGCCCATGACCGCCGATCTCGCCCACATCCGCAACTTCGCCATCATCGCGCATATCGATCACGGCAAATCCACGCTCGCCGACCGGCTGATCGAGCGTTGCGGCGGGCTCGAGGCGCGCGAGATGCGCGACCAGGTGCTCGACAGCATGGACATCGAGCGCGAGCGCGGCATCACCATCAAGGCGCAGACCGTGCGCCTCGGCTATACCGCGAAGAACGGCGAGACCTATGAACTCAATCTCATGGACACGCCCGGCCATGTGGATTTCGCCTATGAGGTGAGCCGCTCGCTCGCCGCCTGCGAAGGCTCGCTGCTGGTGGTGGATGCGAGCCAGGGCGTCGAGGCGCAGACCCTCGCCAATGTCTATCAGGCGATCGAGGCCGGGCACGAGATCGTGCCGGTGCTGAACAAGATCGACCTGCCGGCGGCCGAACCCGCCCGGGTCAAGGAACAGATCGAGGAGGTGATCGGCCTCGACGCCTCGGGCGCGATCGAGATTTCGGCCAAGACCGGGCTCAACATCGACGCCGTCCTCGAAGCCTTGGTTTCCCGGTTGCCGCCGCCCAAGGGCGACGCCGCTGCGCCCTTGAAGGCGCTGCTGGTCGACAGCTGGTATGATTCCTATCTCGGCGTGGTGATCCTGGTGCGGGTCAAGGACGGCGTGTTGAAACCCGGCCAGAAAATCCGTTTCATGGCGACCGGGGCCGATCACGTGGTCGAGCGCGTCGGCGTCTTCACGCCCAAGCCCTTGCCGGTGGACGAACTCAATCCCGGCGAGATCGGCTTCATCACCTCCGGCATCAAGACGGTGGCCGATTGCAAGATCGGCGACACCATCACCGAGGAGCGCCGCCCGGCGGCTCACGCCTTGCCCGGCTTCAAGCCGTTGCAGCCGGTGGTGTTCTGCGGCTTGTTCCCGTCCGATTCCGCCGATTACGACCATCTGCGCGACAGCCTGGGCAAGCTGCGCCTCAACGATGCGAGCTTCGAATACGAGCCCGAAACCTCGGCCGCGCTGGGTTTCGGCTTCCGGTGCGGGTTTCTCGGATTGTTGCATCTGGAAATCATCGAGGAGCGCTTGAAGCGCGAGTTCAATCTCGACCTCATCGCCACCGCGCCTTCGGTCGTCTACCACGTTCATCTCAGGGACGGGTCGATGGTGGCGCTCCACAACCCGGTCGACATGCCCGATCCGGTCAAGGTCGAGCATTTGGAAGAGCCATGGATCAGGGCCACCATCCTGGTGCCCGACGATTATCTCGGCAGCGTCCTCGCGCTGTGCGAGGAACGCCGCGGCGTGCAGAAGGACCTGACCTATGTCGGGCGGCGCGCCATGGCGGTCTATCGCCTGCCCCTGAACGAGGTCGTGTTCGACTTCTACGACCGCCTCAAATCCGTCAGCCGCGGCTATGCCAGCTTCGATTATCAAATGGACGGCTACGAGCCCGGCGATCTGGTGCAGATGAACATCCTGGTCAACGGCGATCCGGTGGATGCGCTCGCCACCATCGTCCACCGCAGCCAGGCCGACCGGCGCGGCCGCGCGCTGTGCGAGCGCTTGAAGGAATTGATCCCGCGCCAGCTTTTCCTGATCGCGATCCAGGCGGCGGTCGGCGGCCGCGTCATCGCGCGCGAAACCATCAAGGCCTTGCGCAAGGACGTGCTCGCCAAATGCTACGGCGGCGACGTTTCCCGCAAACGCAAGCTGCTGGAGAAGCAGAAGGAAGGCCGCAAGCGCATGCGCCAGTTCGGCAAGGTCGAGATTCCGCAATCCGCCTTCATCGCCGCGCTCAAGATGGGCGACGAATAGCCTAACGCCGCCGCTTGCGGAACCGCCACGCCAGGTAAAGTCCCGGCAGCGCCAGCACCGGCACCACCCAGAATCTGAGCGCGGTGACGATGCCCGGGTCCCACAGCCCGGGCGCGATGTAGCGCTGCACCGCTTCCTGGATCGCGCTCAAGCTGGCGTGGTGGACATAGTGCCAAAGCTGGCCGGTGCTGGTGGGTGAAAACACGCCGCCCTCGCGCCAGGCCAGCAGATCGTGGCCGAGCACGGCGATGGCCGCCAGCAGAAGCAGGAAACCGATCAGACGCGCGATCAGGGCGAAAAACCATCTCATATCCCGGCAGCCTTTCGGGTCAATGATTCAGGCTTAATGTGGATTAAACATGACGGCAGCATGGTCATGGTGCGGCATGAAGGCCGCATTGGCAAGGACCCGCGTGGCCAAGAAGCCCCCGCGTAGCACCTGACGTGCGAAGCCAAGAAAGACCGTCCCGTAAACCCGATTTTCACGAGTTGCAATTATGACTAGAGCCGATGGTGCTCGACTCCGAAATCCGGCAGGCCGCCCTGTTGATGCTCCGCCGCCACGGCACTTCCGCCGCGGTGCGCGCCGGCTTTCGCGCCGGCGTGCTGATGGAATCGGGCAAGGTCGGCGCCTCCGAGATCTGGGTGCAGATCATCCACGCGATCAATCAGATCCGCGCCGAGGCGCGCGAAGCCTATAGCGCGCTGCCGGTCGAAGCCGCGCCTGACCAGCTGCCCGAGACCGATTCCCAAGTCGCCTGAGCCGCGTTAACACCGCTTAATCCGGCTCCGGGCCCCGGTTGCATGCGCCCGGATCGCTTCGATAGGCTTCGCGCGCCTTGTTGGAGGGGTGGCCGAGCGGTTGAAGGCGCACGCTTGGAAAGCGTGTTTAGGGGAAACCCTAACGTGGGTTCGAATCCCACTCCCTCCGCCATCGCGCCTTAGAGCGGCGTCACCTGCGCCGTCAGCACCGCGCTTCGGCCCGCTTTGAGCGCGGCGAGGCAGCGGTCGATCGCGGCGGAGAGATCGGCGGCGTTGCGCACGTTCTCGCCATGGGCGCCGAAAGCGCTCGCCACCTGCTCGAAACGCCGCTCTTCGCCCTGCCGGCCGCTTTGCAGCCGGGCCTGGAACGAATTTTCCTCCGCTGCCGTGCCCTCGGGATATACGCGCAGCACCGATGCCTTGACCGCGCGCCAGCCGCCATTGTCGAGCACCACGGTGAAGATCGGAAGATTGAATTGCTGCGACACCGCATAGACCGCGTCGGGGTTGGAGAAGTGGAACACGCCGTCGCCGGCGATCTGCACCACGCGGCTTTGGGGTTGCGCCAGCTTGATGCCAAGCGCCATTCCGCCCGAGCCGCCCAAGCCCCCGCCGCCATGCGCGAAATAGGTTCCCGGCTTGGTGCGCGGCAACTGGCCGAGCACGGCGGAGGCGTTGGTGACCGCCTCGTTGACGATGACGTCGTCGGGTGTGAGCCTGGCGTTGAGCGCCGCGCAGACATGCTCGACCGACATGGCGCCGTCCTTTTTCGCGGCGGCATCGGCGAGGCTTTGCTTGCGCGCCGCGCGCGCGGGGGCCCAGGACGCGATCCGCGCCTTGACGCGGGCGCGGAAGGCGTCGTCGGACCGTTTGCGCACGGCATCCAGCACCTGACGCAGCGCGGTCGCGCAATCCGCCCGCAGGCGCATATCGGTGGCAAAGCCCCACATCGGGATATCGGCCTTCAGCGGGTCGACGTCGATCTGGATCCAGCGGATCGACGCGGATTTCGGCTGATCGATCGGTATCCAAGGCACGTCGATATCCAGCAGCAATCCGAGATCGGCGTCCTTCAGCAACGCCCCCGGATTAAGCCCGGCATAGCAGGGCGAATCATGGGGGATGTTGACCGCGTCCGGCGAACTCTCGGCCACGCGGATGCCGCATTCGCGCGCCAAGTCGTCGAGTGCCGCGACCGCCTCCGTCTTGCGGCCGAGATAGGCACGTCACCGCGATCGGGTTCTTGGCCGCCATCAGCTCGGCCGCGATCCGGTCGGCGGTTTCCGGTGAGAGGCCGCCCGCTTGCACCGGTCCGTATTTCGCCTCCGGGAAGGATTGCACCGAATCGGCGTCGATCGGCTGGGCCAGGATTTCGCGCGGCAGCGCCAGATAGACCGGGCCCGGCGGGTCGCTCTGCATCATCGCGTGGGCGCGGCGCAGCACCTCTTTCACCACCACGCCCGAGGGCAGCGTGTATTCCCAGCGGACGAAATTCCGCACGATGCCGGCCATGTCGTAAGGGTCCTGGACGAAATGCACGTAGGTGTCGCGTCCGCCGGTCATCTCGCCATGGATGGTGAAAGGCGCGCGTCCCGCCATCAGCAGCACCGGGATGCGCGAGCGGAACAGGTTGTGCATCGCCATGCAGGCATTGGCCGTGCCGGCGTCGACATGCACCAGCACCGCCTGGCCCCTGCCGGTGGCGAGCGCATAGCCGCCGGCCATGTGCACGGCGACGTTCTCGTGCGGGCAGATGATCACCGGCGGGCGCTTGCGGTTGGAACGGTCCCATTTCGCCAGTTCCTCGATAATCGGCGTGTGGTCGGTGCCGAGATTGGCGAAAATGTAATCGACGCCGATTTCGTTGAGCCCGTCGAGCAACGCATGGGCTCCGGTGATCTTGCTCGTGCCTTGGTCTTTCATGGTACCGCCTTGGCTTGCGCGCCCTCGCAGAGCGCGGGTTCTAGGTTACTGTTTCAGCCGCGCCGCCGCCTCTTTGACGAGGCTGAGATCGGTGTATTTCGAAGCGTCCAGCTTGTCCTTGATGAAGCCCATCTGCTGGGCCGTGTCGAGATTCCTCTGCAACGCCGTCATGTTCGGCAGGCCCGAGGGGTTGCGGAACTGGTCCTTCTTGGTGAAAATCCAGCCGGCGAAGCGCTCGGGGGGCTGCTTGGTGAAATCCGCCATGATCTTGACCGCCTCGTCGTGGTTCTTGGGGTCGAGATACCAGTGCAGCGCGCGCAAGCTGTCCTCGAGCATGTCGACCAGTACGGCGCGATTCTTCCGGATATAATCGGCGCGCGCCGTCCACATCGCGAATTGCGTCGGGCCGGTCGCGTCGCGTTCGGTGAACAGGGTACGGGCCTTGTCGTTGAGCTCGGGATCGTAGGCGGTTAGGACCGAGGCGGTGATGAGATCCGCCTTGGCCCCGAGCAGCATCGCCTTCATGTTCGGGAATCCCACTTCGATCACGGTGTAGTCGCGCTGATCCACGAGGCCGTGCTTTTTCAGCATCACGCGCATGGCGATGTCGACGCCGCTGCCGATGGCGTTGGTGGCGACGACCTTGCCCTTCAGATCCTCGACCTTGGATATTCCGCTATCCTTCAGCACCATGTAGGGCTCGGTGAAATAGCCCGGCATGCCTTCCTCGAATTCGTCGGCGATGATGCGCAAATCGCCGATGCCGGCGTTCTGGATCGCGGTGGCCAGGGTGGGATAGGTGAAGGGCACGATGTCGAGCTGGCCCGAGGCCAACGCCGTGATCATCGGCGGCGTGCCCTGGAAATGCATGGGCTCGAAGGTATAGGTCTTGCCGAGATGCAAGGCGACGCCGTCCTTGGCGAACAGAACCGGTTGCAATTCGGGCGGGCATACCACCCAGCCGATGCGGATATTGGGCAAGGAATCGGCCCAGGCCGGGCAGCTTCCGCCCGCCGCCCAAACCGCGATCAGCGCGGCGACTAAGGAACGCATCAGGCGCATGCCGAACCTCCCCTGTGGCGCGATCCTCGGCTTCCGGCTGGGAAACCGGGCCCGAATCCGCTTTGTTCGCTTCGGGCATAAAATTATGATAGGTGGACCGGCGAAGCAATTCAGACCTTTATGGACATGTCAGCAACCAAGACCTTGCGCGTACTATGCGCCGCCTCGGGCGTCTCCGAGGAGGTACCTTGCCGCGCCGAACTCGACGGCTCGGCCTATGCGGTGTTCAAGCTGGGCGCCGCCTATTACGTCCTGGCCGATGCCTGCACCCACGGCCCCGGCCAGCTGAGCGAGGGCGCGGTGATCGGCGAGGAGGTCGAATGCCCGTTCCATCAGGGCCACTTCAACATCAAGACCGGGCAACCGGTGCTGCCGCCTTGCACCGAGGCGGTGCGGAGCTGGACCGCGTTCGTGGTGGACGGACGCGTTTGCATCGATCCGGCTGAGCGGCGCTGAAGGCGGGCCGCATTCATGGCGATTTCCAAGGACGACAACGAGCTTCTCACCCGCACCGGCGCGGGCACGCCGATGGGCGATCTGTTCCGGCGCTATTGGGTGCCGGCGCTGTTCGCCGATGAATTGCCCAATCCCGATTGCCCGCCGGTGCGGGTCCAGTTGATGGGCGAGAAGCTGGTCGCCTTCCGCGATTCCATGGGCCGCATCGGGTTGATCGACGAGTTCTGCGCCCATCGCGGCGTGTCGCTGTGGTTCGGCCGCAACGAGGAATGCGGGCTGCGCTGCGCTTATCACGGCTGGAAATACGACGTCACCGGGCAATGCGTCGATCTGCCTTCCGAGCCGGACGAGACCGGCATGCGTTCGCGCATCAAGCTCAAATCCTATCCTTGCATCGAAAAGGCGGGGGTGATCTGGACCTATATGGGCCCGCCCGAATTGAAGCCCGAACCGCCGGCGGTGGAGTGGACCGAACTGCCGGCCGAACGTCGCTACGTCTCCAAGCGCCGGCAGGAGAGCAATTATCTCCAGGCGATCGAAGGCGGCATCGATTCCAGTCACGTCTCCTTCCTGCACAGCGGCTCGCTCCAATACGATCCGCTGTTCCGCGGCACCAAGGGCAATGTCTACAACCAGAACGACAAGATGCCGTTCTTCGAAGTGGTGGAATTCGAGGGCGGGCTGTTGATCGGCGCGCGGCGCAACGCCGATGACGGGCGCTACTATTGGCGCATCACGCCCTGGATCGCGCCCTTCCACACCATCATCCCGCCGCGCGGCGGCCATCCGCTGGGCGCGCATATGTGGGTGCCGATCGATGACGAGCACTGTTGGACCTGGAGCATCAACTACCACCCCAAGCGCGCGCTTACATCCGAGGAACGCCACGCGATGCAGGACGGCCAGGGCATTCACGTCACATACGTGCCCGGGACATTCATTCCCGCCGCCAACAAGAGCAACGACTACCTGATGGACCGGTCCTCGCAGCAATCGGGCCGGGCCTATAGCGGGGTCGAGGGCATCGCCATGCAGGACGCCTCATTGCAGGAAAGCATGGGGCCGATCCAGGACCGCACGCGCGAGCACCTGGTCTCGACCGATAACGGCATCATCATGGCCCGGCGCTGGCTGCAACGCGCCGCCAAGGCCAACCGCGAGGGGAAACAGCTGCCGAGCCTCGATCCCAAGGCGCAACGCGTGCGCTCCTGTTCCATCGAGCTGCCCAAGGACGTGAAGTTCAAGGACGGCGCGAATCACGGGCTTTTCGCGCCGCCCAACACCGATCCGGTCTCGGTCTAGGCGTCGATCCCGCCTTCAAATCTCCGGGCTTTTCCCCCGATTTCGCCGCAATTCCCGGCCAGGATGGATGCGGAACATTCGAGGAGGAATGACCGATGTTGAGATTGGCGCTGTTCTTCCTGGTGGTGTCGCTGGTCGCGGCGGTGTTCGGCTTCACCGGCATTGCGGTGGTGGCGGCCGATCTCGCCCGGCTGCTGTTCTTCATCTTCATCGTCCTGTTCCTGGTGTTGCTGGTGGCGGGGCTGATGGTGGGCAGCACCATCTTCTAGCGGGCCTTTTTTCGCCGGATACGGTGGGTTAGTATCCGCCGCCTTTGGCGCATCGGATGGCCCGGTCATGAGACTCTGCCGCTTCAACGACAACCGTATCGGCCTGGTGCGCGGCGCGAATGTCCATGACGTGACCGCGATCCTCGACGAATTGCCCGTCTTGCGCTATCCGCCGCCGCCGGGCGATCCGTTGATCGCCAATCTGGAAATGCTGCGTCCCAAGATGGAGAAGCTCGCCGACCGGGCCAAGCCGGTGCCGTCATCCGCGGTCAGGTTCCTGAGTCCGGTCGCCAATCCGTCCAAGATCATCGGCACGCCGGTCAATTATCAAAAGCACCGCGAGGAAGCCGACAAGGACGCCGAGATCGCGGTCTATAGCAGCGCCACCCGCGCCCGCACCATCGAGGAACAGGGCCTGTTCATCAAGGCCAGCTCTTGCCTGGTCGGGCCGTCCCAGGGAGTGGCCGTCCGCTTTCCCGACCGCCGCACCGACCACGAGGCCGAATTGGGCCTCGTCATCGGCAAGCGCGCGCGGAACGTGAGCGAGGACAAGGCGCTGCACTACGTCGCCGGCTACGCCATCGCGCTCGACATGGTGGTGCGCGGCACCGAGGACCGCAGCTTCCGCAAATCGATCGACAGCTACGGCGTGCTGGGGCCCTGGCTGGTGACGGCGGACGAGTTGGGCGACCCCTCGAACCTCGATTTCTCGCTCACGGTAAACGGCGAGCTGCGTCAGGCTTCGAACACCCGGCTGATGGTGATGAACATACCGAAACAGATCAGCTGGGCGTCGCGCTGGTACGACTTGCTGCCCGGCGACATCATCATGACCGGCACTTGCGAGGGCGTCGGGCGCGTCGTGCCGGGCGACGTCATGGCGATCGAATTCGAGCGCATCGGCAGGATGGACGTGCCGGTCCGCGCCGCGGACTAAGCCACGGGGCCGGTTAATTGGCCGGCGAAACCCGCCCGTTGTCGGGATCCACGATCACGACTTGCTGCGTTCCATCATTGGTCACCGTGGCTCGGTAATTCCTTCCGTCGCGGCGCACATCGCTGAAGTCGCGGTTGCCGGTGGCCTCGAGCCAGTTGAGCGCCTTGGTCTCGCGCCGCTCGCGCGCGTCCAAGCCGTGCGCTATTTTCCTATGGTGCCCGGCCTTCATCGCCTTCGCCGGCGGCCCGGCGATCGGGTCGGTCTGCGGCGTGCTGGCCGCCGCGTCCGGCGGCGGGATGGGCGCCCCCGCGCCTTGCTGCGCCATTGCCGCGCCGGCGAGAAGCGCAACCACGGCGGATAGAAGCGCAATCCTGAAAATCATCGAACACCCTCCCGAACCAGTCACGGCCCCATGGCGGGCCCGCGTTCTCGCTTGGTTAAGGCTAGGATTTTGTCGGTTTTAAGGCAAGTCCTTGGGTTGATTGAAAATTTTGCCTTGGGTCCGGCCGAAGCATCGGCCTTATAATAATTCCATGAACCGGAACCGGGGCTCCGTCCGCGCCTGTTCCGGTCCGGGGGCGGTTTTCCGCCATGCCGGCGCAAGCTGCCTGTCTCAGAGACGATCGAGAGGAGGGAGGCGCCTATGAATGTCGACTCAATTCTCAAGAGCAAGGGCCGGGACGTGGTCACCATCGCGGCCGATGCCACCATCAACGATGCGGTCCTGTTGCTGCGGCGCAAGCGCATCGGCGCGCTGGTGATAGGACCTAACGGCGGCGGGGTCGAAGGCATCCTGTCCGAACGCGACATCGTCCGCGCGCTCGCCGAATACGGCGCGCGCGTATTCGATCTGCCGGTCTCGGCGCTGATGACGCGAAACGTCATCACCTGCGCGCCGGAGGACGGCGTTTCGGGCGTGATGGCCGAGATGACCGCGCGCCGCATCCGCCACCTGCCGGTGGTGGAGGGCGGCGCGTTGATCGGCATCGTCAGCATCGGCGACGTGGTCAAGAGCCATATCGACGAGGTCGAGCACGAAGCCAGCGCGCTGCGCCAGTTCATCGCCAGCGCCTGAGCGTTCAACTCCCCGGCTCATAAAAAAACGGGCGGCTCCCAACGGAGCCGCCCGATCTTTATCGTTCCCGGGATTTCAGCGCAGGGAAGGCGGGCCGCGCACGATCTCCACGTCGTTTTGGGTTTCGGATGTAAAATGCTGGTCGGCGGTGTGGCGCGGCGGCGCGGGCGGTGTGAAAGGCGGGCCCTGGATCACGATCACGTTGCCGGGCGCGGCGCCCGCGCCGGGAATGACCGCGCAGCAGAAGCCGCCGAGGCCCACGTCGTTGTGGAACTCGGGAAAAGGATGAGGCGGACTCGCCGCAGCCGCGGAACGCAGACCCAACGCGATGACGATCAGTGCGATAGCCGCGCCCAGCACCAGCAGCCGCCGCGCGCGATTCCCGGTCATTTGGTTTTCTGCGATCCTTGTCATGGCCGGCCTTTCCTCAATTCTTTTCCATCCGGGGTTTCCGTCTTCGGCTTCGGGCTGCCAGGTTCAGGCGTGATGGACCTGGGCGCCGCCACCAGCCGTGGCGATCGCGTTCTCGACATAGACATGGACCTGGGAAACAACCTGGCCGCTCGACAGCGTCGCCGGCGTGGAGAGGGTTGCCGAGTACTCGGTGAAACCCGCCATGGGGCTGCCGACGATCGGAAGGCTGCCTTGCGTCACCGCCGGGCCTTGCGTCCAGCCGCTGGTGGAGCCGGCGCCGGTGAGCGTGACATAGTCGTTGCCGTTACCGAGCACGAACACCGATGCCGCGCCGTTTCCGAATTCCACGACCGCATTCGGTTCGTTTTGCGCCAAGTTCAACACGTCGGTGGCCGAAAGCGAGATGTAGTTGTTGGTGGCCGGGTTCGCCGCGTCCGTCAGGTCGAACACCTCGACATTCTGGACGTTGACACCGCTGGCGAGGTTCGCGCTTTGGCCGGTGAAGAAATCGGGACCGTTGAAGACCAGATCCTGTGAAGCCGTGCTTTCGATCTCGAGCACGTTGAGACCCTGCGCCGGCGGGGAGGCCAAGCTGCTATTCGTGGGCGCGGCGGCCGTGGTGCCGATGAAGTTGTCCGTACCGTCGATGACGGGAGCGTTCACGCCCCACTCGAGAACGCTGGCGCTGCCCACAGTGGATGAACCGGTGAGCGTGACGCCGTTGACCAAGCCATTGTAAGAGACGGTGTCGACATTGCCCGAGCCGGTCGTGGCGTCATAGAAGCCGAAAGAACCCGTGTATCCGGTCGATGTATAGTTGCTGTTGGGGTCCGTGAAGGAGCCGAGCGGCGCTCCGCCGGCCTGCGACGCGACCACCGTACCCGGTGTGCCGGTATCGCCCGGATCGCCGAGACCATTGAGATTTGGGTTGATCATCGCCGTGAACTCCGGCGAACCGGAGTTCAAATCGCTGCCGGCCGGGATGGTGACCGTTTCGCCGGCCACCGTGACCGTCGTGGCCGCGCCGCCGTCAAAGGTGACGGTGCCGGTGCTGCCCGACAGGTATTGGAAGGTGAGCAGCGCGGGATCGTTGGGCTCGATCGGCACGCCGCCGGGCGCGACCGGCGGCGTGAGGACCGAGACGCCCGAGGAGGTGATCTGAAGCACTTCCTGGAAGGAGTGCGCCGGATCGACGGCATCCGTGTAGGTGACGAGAACGTCCGATACCCCGGTGGACGTTGCACTGCCAAAGCCCGCGACCGGGACGGTATCCGTCGCGTCGGGATAAACATCGGCGCCGAAGGTGTAGAAGTTGAGCGGCGCGGTTTGAGTCTCGCTGCCGTTGGAAGTCGTCACCTGGAACGTGTCCTCATAGTACCCGAAGGGAATCGAGCCCTGGATGGCATTGAGTCCCTGCTGGGCGAGCATCTCCGAGATCACGTCGCTTCCAAGCTGGCTGACGCTGGTCGGACCGGTGATGTTGGTGACGTCGTAGTGATAGGAGCCGAGGGTACCCGGGGAATCGAACGTCAGAGTCCCGTAGACGCCGTCCGCGGCGGAACCCGGCGCAGCCGTCGTGACGTCGCTGTAGGACGTGACCTGGAGCGGCGGCGAACTCGGCGAGATCGAGAAAACGGGCAAGCCGGAGAGATAATTCGTGTCGCCGAAATAGTCGGCGCTGGCAATGGTCGGCGTCACGTCGGAATAGACGCCGCTCTGCGTATCTTCCCCGACCGTGAAGCCGCCCGGCGGCGGCGGTGGCGGCGGGCCCGGCGGACCGGGGGGCGCAAAATGGCTGCCGCCTGTGCCGTGGAGGAACTCGGCGCCATAGCCGAAGCCGGTCGGCCATAGCGGACCGAGACCGTAGAGGCCCGGGCCGAGTTCGCCGACCTCGAACGGGCTGACGAGGAAGCCGGTATTGGGTACCTCATGATGCGGGACGATCGGCGTCGGCGCGACCAGGCCGCAAGGCCCGAGCACCTCCAAATGGAAGGCCTGGAGCAGATCGCCCGGCGTGATGACGGTGCCGTCGGGCAACTGGAAGGGCGTCGGCTGCACGCCGCAAGGGCCGACGATGTCGTGCAGTTCGACCTGCGCGCCGTCGGGGAAGGTGAGGACGACCGAGCCGTCGTGCTGGCTCGCCTTGAGATCGAGCGGATTGAAATCGAAGATCAGCGGCTGATTGGGTATGACCTCGATGACGGCGCGCTCGCCGGGGGCCGGCTCATGCACCGCGACGGGCGGACCCATCGGCGCATGGGTATCGACCGGCGGGCAGGGCACCGGCGCCTGGCCCGGCGGGCAGGGCGGGGGCGCGGGTTGCGGCTTGATGCGTTCGATATGCTCGACGCCGCCCGCCAGCTGCACCATCCCCGAGGAGGTCTGGCCCGCCTTCATTGTCTCCAACATGTCAGCCACGGCCGGTTTCGTCCCGATGCGTTAAGATTAATGCCTGGTAATACTGAAGGGTGACACGGCCGGCGCCGCCCCGACAAAGGGATTTGGCGCCGGACCGATACACCCCACTGTGATTCTTCAGGCGGTGGCCCAAAGCCGCGAAATCCACTCCAGATGCCGGATTTGGCGGGATTGCCGCTTCGGCCGGGGACGCCGGGGCGAGGCCGCCCGGGCGAGCCAACGATGGCGCAGGATGCCGAAGCCCATCAATCCGGCGAGAAAGATGCCGATGGCGGCGGGCTCGGACACGGTTGTGGTGGTACAGGTGAGACCGCTGGTCGGCACCGTATTGCCCGACTGGTTGGTGACGCACCCATACTGCCCGGTCGCGGTCAGGGCAAAGATCGCCGTGTCGCCGGCCGGCAAGCCACTGCCAAAGATGACCTCCCCGTTCGAGACACTCAAGGTATTGAAGATGACGCACTGGCCCGCAATTGGGGTGCCGCCGCTGTTCAAAATCGTGCCTTGGTCGCCCGTTGCCGTGGTGCAGCCGCTGAGGATCAAACCCGCAAGTGACGTGCTGTTCAGCAGTTCGCCGCCATGCGCGGAGAAATTGAAGATCGGGCTGGAGGTGAAATTCGAGAGCTGGAGATCGTAAACCGTTTGGCAGGTGGCGCAGTTGGTCACGCCGACCAGGACGTCGCCGCTGCTGTCATAGGGCGTGGTGTTGACGTAATTCGGGCTGACGACAAACGTGCTGCCCGAATTCGTGATGCCGAAGATCTCGCTGCAATCGCCGATGGTCACGCCTTGAGGCGCATAGGTCAGCGAGGGACAGGTCGTCGCCGCGGCGGGCGTCGCGGAAAGCGCGACCAGGCCGATGCCGAGCAGCAGCGCGGCGAGGGATGCGATGCCAAGCGCCAGGCGGCGGGGATACGCGAACATGAATGCCTCCTTCGAACCGAAGAGCATTCTGCTCGATTAACCATGTTGGATTTCGGATTAACCATATATCACTCGAATTCGAGGAATGCAAATACAGAATAAGACTTCGCCAAGAATTCGATTCATAATTATTAATATTAACGCTTGTTAATACTTGTTAAGACCGGCGCAAAAATTCAGCCGCCGCGTAAGGGGCTTGGCATCCGGGGTTTAGCGTTGGGCCAGCTCGATGAGATAAGCCGCGAAATCGGCATGCGTGAGTTTGATGGCGAGGCTTTCCGCCTCGCTCTTGAGCGCGCGCGCGACCAGAATGTGGTTCTCGACCTTGACGGGATCGACCTTGAACAAGCCGATGGCGTCCCTGAGGCGCGGATAATATTTGGGGTCGATCATCTTGATCTTGGCACTGACGCGCTCGACCACTTGCGCCTCGTTCAGCCCCTCGGCCTTCTCCTGCTTGACGAGCGCCCAATCGTTCTCGCCGGCCCAGCCGCGCGCGACATCGTCCTTCGGATTTCCCTCGCTGTAGCCGAGCTTGAAGACATGCTTCGACAGGCCGACATCCGAGGCCCATTTGCAGAATTTGACGCTACGCGCCACGAAGATCGCGCCCATCGCCCTCATCCCCCTTGCAGCGCGTGATCGAGCCATAGCGCCGCCCGCTCCCTCCGGTCAACCGATTCTCGCCCGCCGATTCCCGGCTCTCGATTCTCGATGAGCCCGATTCCGCTTGGCGCTGAGCCGCGCATCCGATAAGCCTCGCGGGAAGAAATGTCGGGCGCGGGCGGAAAAATGAGAAAAACGGCGGCGCTGCTTCTCTTGGCGGCGGTTTTGCTGGGATGGGCGTCATGGGCCGCCCCTGCCCGGGCCAAGACCTTCCGCTGGGCGGCATCCTCGGACGCCGACTCGCTCGATCCCTACAGCCGGCGCGAGACTTTCCAACTCTCCTTCCTCGGCAATATCTACGAGCCGCTGGTGCGCCGCGGACGCGATTCGGCGCTCGAGCCGGCACTGGCCACCGATTGGGCGCAGGCGGCGCCGCTGGTCTGGCGCTTCCACCTGCGCCGCTCGGTGCGTTTCCAGGACGGCTCGCCCTTTTCCGCCGATGACGTGGTGTTCTCGTTCATCCGCGCCACCTCCGAGAGCTCGAAGCTCGGTCTGGTCCTGTCCACGATCCAGTCGGTGCGCAAGGTCGACGCCTATACCGTCGATATCGTCACCAACCTGCCCGATCCGATCCTGCCCCAGGAGATCGTTTCCTGGGACATCATGAGCAAGGCCTGGTGCGAGCAGAACGATGCAGCATCGCCCGCCGACCTCGCCGACGATCAGGGCAATTACGCCGTCGCCCACGCCAACGGTACCGGTCCGTTTTCGGTTTTGGAGCGCTCACCCGGCGCGGATACCGTGCTGGCGCCTTATCCCGCCTGGTGGGACAAGCCGCAGCATAATCTCGACCGCGTGGTGTTTCGCCCGATCGCAGACGACAACGCGCGGGTTGCGGCATTGCAATCGGGCGAGATCGACATGATCTACAGCGTGCCGCCGCAAAGCATCGATCGCCTCGCGCACGCGCCCGGCATCCGCCTCATCCACGGGCCGGGGCTCACCACCATCTTTTTGGGATTCGACCAGTCGCGCTCGGCGCTCATGGGCAGCGACGTCAAGGGCGCCAACCCGTTCAAGGATATCCGCGTGCGCGAGGCTTTCTCCCGCGCCATCGACGAGACCACCATCGTCGCCAAGGTGATGCGCGGCCTGGCGACGCCGGCGGCGCTGCTGGTCGGGCCGGGAGTCGAGGGCTTCGAGCAGGCTTTGAACCAGCGTCCGGACTACGATCCGGCCGAGGCGCGCCGTCTCCTGGCCGAGGCGGGATATGCCAAGGGCTTCGCCATCGACATGGATTGCCCCACCGACCGCTACGTCAATGACGAGGCGATCTGCCAGGAGGTGGTGGCGATGCTGGCCAAGGTGGATGTGCGGGTGCGGCTCAACGCCAAGCCGCGCGCCCAGTTCTTCGACAAGATCTTCGATCCCGGCTGGCGCTCGAGCTTCTATCTGCTGGGTTGGAATGCTTCGAGCTTTGACGCGTTCAACGCGCTGAACAATCTGGCGGCAACCCGCTCGCCGGCGCGGCATCAGGGCGAATACAACATCGGCGGCTATTCCAACCCCGATCTGGACGTGCTGCTGGCCGGGGTCCGGGCCGAAACCAATCCCTTGAAACGCCGCGCCCTGCTCGGCCAGGCGCTGGCGCTGGTGAAGGAGGATTTCGCCTACATCCCGCTGCACCAGCAGGATGTGGTCTGGGCGGCGCGGGATATTATAGATCTGGCGCAGCCCGAAGATGACAGTTTCCCGCTGCGTTACGTTCGGGTGAAATAATCGCCCGGTAAGATAGGCCGCGGCCGGTCCGGCCGATTATCACGGAGCCACGAGTCATGTTTTGGGCCTGGAAGCTTCTCAAGGTGACCATGGTCAATTTCATGTCGGACAAGGCGCTCAGCCACGGCGCCGCCATCGCCTATTACACGGTCTTCGCCATCGCCCCCATACTGGTGATCGTCATCGCCGTCGCCGGCCTGCTGTTCGGCGAGACGGGCTGCCCAGGGCGCGATCGCGTCCCAATTGAGCGATCTCATGGGCGACGCGGGCGCTCGGGGGATCGAGGCGTTGATCCGGAGCGCCAGCAACCGCCGCGCCGGCCTGGCCGCCACCGCCGTGGGGTTCGGCACCCTCATCCTGGCGGCTTCCAGCGTCTTCATCGAAATGCAGTCCGCGCTCAACGCCGTCTGGAAGACCAAGGCGCGCCACCCGAGCATCCGCGCCTTCGTCCGCGCCCGCGCCATCAGCTTCGGCCTGGTGGTCACGGTCGGGTTTCTATTGTTGGTTTCGCTGGCGGTGAGCACCGCGATCTCGGCGCTCGACAAATATCTCAATCACTTCTTCCACGGGGCGCATCTGATCTTCCAGGGCGTCAATTTTCTCATCTCTTTCGTCCTGATCTCGCTGCTGTTCGCCGCGGTCTACAAGGTCTTGCCCGACAAGCGCATCGCCTGGGGCGACGTGCTGATCGGCGCGGTCACGACCTCGTTCCTGTTCACGGTCGGCAAGCTGCTGATCGGCCTCTATATCGGCAGCAGCGCCGTGACCCGCGCCTATGGCGCGGCGGGCGGCCTGATCATCGTTCTGCTCTGGGTCTATTATTCGGCTCAGATTTTCCTGCTCGGCGCCGAATTCACCAAGGCCTATGCCGAGCGCCACGGCAGCCACGCGCCGCGCGCGTTGCAGCCCAAAGACTAGGCCCCTTCGCCGATCAGCTGTTCGTAAGCCGGGATGGTGAGGAATTCGGGGAAGTGCTCCGCTTCGATCAGCTCGTCGAAAATCTTGGCCGCGTCCTTGTACCGTCCCTTGGCATAGGCGTCGGGACCGGCGAGGAAAGCGAGCTTCCGCAATTCCTCGTCCAGCAGCTTGCGGCACAGCGCCTTGTCGATCACCCGTCCATCCGCCAGCTTGGCCTGGTGGCGGATCCACTGCCAGATCTGCGCGCGGCTGATCTCGGCTGTGGCGGCGTCTTCCATCAGGTAATAGAGCGGCACGCAGCCCATGCCCCGAAGCCAGGCCTCGAGATAACCCACGCCGACGTTCAAATTCTGGCGCAATCCCGCCTCGGTGATGGTGCCTTCCGGCACCTTGAGCAGGTCGGCAGCATTCACATGCACGTCCTGGCGTTTCCTGGCGATCTGGTTCGCCCCGGGCATCTGCTGGTCGAAGATTTCCTTGGCGATCCCCACCAGGCCCGGATGCGCCACCCAGGTGCCGTCATGCCCGTCGCCCGCCTCGCGCAGCTTGTCGGCGCGCACCCGATCCATGGCCTTGGCGTTGGCCTCGGGGTTGTCGCGGATCGGAATCTGCGCCGCCATGCCGCCCATGGCGTGAACGTTGCGGCGGTGGCAGATCTGGATCAGCAGCTGGCTGTAGGAGCGCAGGAAATGGGCGGTCATGGTTACCTGCCCGCGGTCGGGCATAACCGCTTTCGGGTCTTCGGCGAATTTCTTGATGAAGCTGTAGATGTAATCCCAGCGTCCGCAATTGAGCCCCGCGGAATGGTCCCGGAGTTCATGGAGGATTTCATCCATTTCGAACGCGGCCAGGATGCTCTCGATCAGCACGGTGGCCTTGATCGCGCCCTTGGGCAGGCCCAGCGCTTTTTGGGCATGGAGGAAAACGTCGTTCCACAGCTTGGCCTCGAAGCGGTTCTCCAGCTTGGGCAGGTAGAAATAAGGGCCGGTGCCGCGTGCCAATAATTCCTTGGCGTTGTGGAAGAAGTAGAGCCCGAAATCGAACAGCGCGCCCGACATCGCCTCGCCGTCGATCAGCACATGCGCCTCGGGCAGATGCCAGCCGCGCGGGCGGACCAGCAGCGTCGCGGTCTTGGGGTTGAGCGTGTAGTGCTTCTTCGATTCCGGGTCGTCGAAGGCGATGGTGCGGCGCACCGCGTCGATCAGGTTGATCTGGCCTTCGATCAGATTGTCCCAGCTGGGCGTGTTGGCGTCCTCGAAATCCGCCATGTACACATTGGCGCCGCAATTGAGCGCGTTGATCACCATCTTGCGGTCGACCGGACCGGTGATTTCGACGCGGCGGTCGAGCAGATCCTTGGGCAGCGGCGCGACGGTCCAATCCGCCTCGCGGATGCTCTTGGTCTCCGCCGGGAAATCGGGCCGCCAGCCGGCATCGAGCCTAGCCTGGGTCTCGGCCCTCAGTCTCAGGAGCCGCTTGCGCTCGGGTCCGAATTTTCGCTCGAGCCCGGCGAGGAAGGCCACCGCCTCCGCCGACATGATTTTCTCGTAGCCGGGCCTGATCGGCGCCTTGATCTCGACGTTCTTGGCCATCACCCGCACATCAGCCGACATGAATCCTCTCCGGATAAAAAGCCGCCACCGGCCACGATGGCCGTCAGCAACCCCCTCTGTCCGAAGACCTGAAAGATTGGCCGGCGCGCCCGATTATTGAATTGCGCCGTTTACCTCGTCGGTGGGGCATGCCGCCTGTTTAGGACGCCGTGCCCGCTTTCCAGAGTGCCGTTCCCCACCAGTCCTTTTGCCTGAGAGTTTCCGGGGCGGTTGCTCCTTCGGCGCCGGGGTGAAACCCGGTCTCTCCTGGCGGGGCGCCAAGCAAGAGCCGTCAGTCTAGCGCGATAAACGCGTCCGGCCCAAACTTCCTTTTGGGCGGACCTACGGAATCGCCTGGAGGGCGCGCTTAAAACACGCCCTGGCAAGGGGTTGGAGGCCGATTCTCCCGACCCGGGCCGGAACCGGGGGCGATTTGCCGCAGCCGCCGCCGTAGCACCCGACGTGCGAAGGCAAAACAAAAGCCCAGCACCCGACGTGCGAAGGCAAAAACAGTTTCACGCCGCCTGGGTCTTTTCCACCCTCACGGCGGCATGCTCGACCAGCATCACCTTGTTCAAGAGCTTGACCAGCGCATAGACGCTTTCGATCGCCGGCGCGGGCGTGTCGGTGACCTTGGCCATTTCGAGGATCGAGCCGATCAGCGCCTCGGTCTCGAGCGCGCGTCCGGCCTCCACGTCCTGGAGCATCGAGGTCTTGTGCGCGCCGACGCTCTCGGCGCCAGCGATGCGCTTCTCGATGCTGACGCGAAAGGTCACGCCGAGCTTCTTGGCGATGATCTCGGCCTCTTCCATCATCCGCGCCGCGAGATGGCGGGTCTCGGGAAATTGGCAAATGTCGACCAGCGTCGCATGCGTCAACGCGCTGATCGGATTGAACGACAAGTTGCCCCAGGCCTTGAGCCAGATCTCGGAGCGGATGTCCTTCAAGACGCGCGATTTCAGGCCGGCCTTCACCAGCACGTCGTGGAGCCGCTTCGCGCGTTCGGTCTCCTTGCCGTCGAGCTCGCCGATCGGGAAGCGGTCGCCCTCGACATGGTGGATGACGCCCGGCGCCGTCACCGCGGCGGCGGGATAGACGACGCAGCCGAGGATACGGCTGGGATCGATTTTCTTGAACAGAATGCCGGACGGGTCGAGGCTTTCAAGCTCGCGGTTGTCGTACTTGCCGCCGAGCTTCTGGAAATACCACCACGGCAGGCCGTTTTGCACGGTGAGGATCATGGTATCGGCATCGAGCAGGGTGTCGATGTCCTTCGCCACCATGTCGAGATGGTGGGCCTTCACCGCCAACACCACCAAATCCTGCTTGCCGGCGTCGGCCGCCTTTTCCACCGCCTTGACCTTGGCGGTCTCTATCTTGCCGTCATGCCATTCGAGCTTGAGGCCGTTGGCCTTGATGGCGGCCAAGTGCGGCCCCATGTCGATCACCGTGACGGAATTGCCGGCGAGCGCCAGCTTCGCCGCGATGAGCCCGCCGATGGCGCCGGCGCCGACCACGCAGACGCGTATCGGCTTCGGCTCCTGCTTCAGCAGATAGGGGCTCGGCAGCACCTGGTTGAACGGGTTGCGCAAAGTTCCCACCTCGTCGATGACGATATCGATGACGTTGGAGGCCTCGGGCATCGGGCCGGCGCCGAGCGAGGTGCCGCAGGAGATGATGTCGCCCGGCATCAGCGTCATGTCGCGCGAAACCATCGCGACCAGCTTCGCGGGCGGGAAGAACATGTCGGAAACCGGGTAGTTCTGCACCTCCTTGTTGTTGAGGATGGTGCGGACCTTGAGCTTCATCGGATCGACGCCCGTGGTAATGACGGGACCGAAAGGCCCGAAGGTGTCGAAGCTCTTGGCCCGCACCCATTGTTCGAAGGTCGGGTTCTTCTTCAAAAGATCGACCGCGGTGACGTCATCCACGCAGGTGTAGCCGAAGATGTAGTTCGGGGCCTCGGCCTCGCTCACCATCGAGCATTTCTTGCCGATGACGACGCCCAGCTCGCCCTCATAGACGATGCGGCCCTCGTAGGATTTGGGACGTTCAATGGGCGTTCCGGCGGCGCAATAGGCATTGGGCGCCTTGAGGAAATAAAGCGGCTCGTCCGGCACCAGGAAATTGTTCTTGGCGGCGAGCTGGTGGAAATTGTTCCAAAGACAAATCATCTTCGACGGCTCGCACGGCGCCAGCACGCGCACGGATGACAGCGCCACTTTCTCGCCGGTGGGCTTGGCGCCCGCGAACATGTCGCCCGAGTGGATGGCTATCGTGCCGTCGGCGAGCGTGCCGAACTCAGGCTTCCCCTGGCGTTCGAACTTGATCCATTGGGTCATGATGGTTCCTCCATGAACCGGGCGTTATCCCGGAGGTTTCTCGATTGGCCGGCATGATAGCGGTTCCCGGGAATGCCCGGAAGCGCCGATCCGGCCTTGGGCCGCGTCGGTTCTTGCCTCCCTATAAGCCTATAGTTAGAGTGACGGCAAGACATCCGCCCCCGGCCGTAAGCCGGACGGAAGCGGAGCAACAGGGGAGGGAGCGATGATTCAGCGTCAATGCGTGTGGGTGAAATTCGCGGGCCTGGTGCTTGCGGCTTCCGTCTGGGCCTGGGCCGGTCAGGCCGCGGCGCAGACCGTCGTCAAGATCGGGCTCATCAACAGCTATTCGGGCTTCCTCGCCGCCGCCGGCGACGAAATGGACAAGGGCATCTTTCTCTACGTCAAGACGCATGCGAAGGATCTGCCGCCCGGCGTCACCGTCGATATCATCAAGCGCGACGATACCAGCGCTCCGGACGTCGGCAAGCGGCTGGCGCAGGAACTCATCACCCGCGACCAGGTGAATTTCATCGCAGGATTGGTGGGTTCGCCGATCGCCGCCGCCATCGCGCCGGTCGCCGGCGAAGCCAAGACGCCCTTTGTCATCACCAACGCCGCGGGCGCGGGGATCACGCGCATCTCGCCTTATGTCGTGCGCTACTCCTTCACCCTCTGGCAGCAAGGCTATCCGCTCGGCCAATGGACGGTGAAGCAGGGCTGGAAAAAGGGCTACACCGCGGTCAGCGATTTCATTCCCGGCCACGACGCCGAAGCCGCCTTCACCAAGGGCTTCACCGAGGGCGGCGGGCAGATCGTCGACGCGGTTACTTTCCCGACCAGCCAGCAGGATTTCGCCGCCATCGTCCAGAAAATCAAGGACGCCAAGCCCGACGTCGCCCTCATCTGGGTGCCGGCCGGGCCCGCGGCGACCGGGGTGATGAAGGCGGTCAGGGACCTCAAGCTGCGCGAGGCCGGCATCAAGATCGTCTCGACCGAGGATCTGGTGCCCGATGAGGAACTGCCCAACATGGGCGTGACGCCGGTGGGCTTGGTCACCTCCGGAATCTATTCGGCGGCGGCCACCAGGCCGGCGAACAAGGCCTTCCTCGCCGCCTGGACCAAGGAATACGGCCCCAAGGCGATCCCCGACTTCCTCTCGGTCGATGGCTGGGTCGGCATGGACGCGATCTACCAGGTCATCAAGCAGACCGGCGGCAAGTTCACCGGCGACCAGGCGATGGCGATTCTCACGGCCTACAAGAACCCGAATACCCCCAAGGGTCCGGTCAGCATCGACCCCAATACGCGCGACGTCATCCAGAACGTCTATATGCGCCGGACCGAAATGGTGAACGGCAAGCTCGCCAACGTCGAATTCGACACGATCCCCAACGTCAAGGACCCGTGGAAGGAGATGAACCCGCCGAAGCCGCCGCAATAAGCGGCCAAGGTCAAGCGCCTCAATCGTCATATCGGCGGGCCGCGCGCCCGTCCCATCGCAGGGCCCAGGGCAGGGGAGGACAGCATGGAAGTTCGCTCGAAGTTTTTCGGCACCTTCATCGGCGCGGCGCTGGCGGCGGCGCTGGTGGCGCCGGTTTCGGCGCAAACCGTCATCAAGATCGGCGTGATCACGACCTATTCGGGCCCCTTGGCCCCGCCCGGCCTGTCGATGGACCGGGGCCTCAGCCTTTACGCGAAGCTGCATGCGAAAGACCTGCCGCCAGGCGTGACGGTCGAGATTTTGCGGCGCGACGACACCGGCCCCAATCCCGATGTCGCCAAGCGGCTGGCGCAGGAGCTGGTCACGCGCGATCAGGTCAATTTCCTGGCCGGCGTGGTCTATTCACCCAACGGCTTTGCCGTCGCTTCCATCGCCGCCGAGGCCAAGGTGCCGTTCATCGACATGAACGCGGCGGCCTCGCCGATCACCCGGACGCCTTACGTGGTGCGCGATTCCTTCACGCTCTGGCAGGTGGCCTATCCGATGGGCCTGTGGGCGGCCAAGCACGGCATGAAGCAGGCCATGATCGCGGTCAGCGACTATGCGCCGGGCAATGACGCCGCCGGCGGCTTCGCCAAGGGCTTCACCGAGGGCGGCGGCCAGGTTCTCGACACCATCAAGTTCCCGCTGCAGAACCCCGATTTCGTCCCCTTCCTGCAACGAATCAAGGACGCCAAGCCCCAGGCGCTGTTCATCTTCGTCCCGGGCGGGCCGCAATCGACCCAGATGATGAAGGCCTATAACGATCTGGGCCTGAAGAAGGCCGGCATCACCCTGGTCACGACCCAGGATCTGGCGATGGACAGCGAACTGCCCAATATGGGCGATGCGCCCTTGGGCGTGGTCAACTCGGGAACCTATACGACCGCGTCGGCCAGGCCCGCCAACCTGGCTTTCCTCGCCGCCTGGACCAAGGAATACGGCGACAAGGACATCGCCGACTTCCCCGCCATTCAGGGCTGGGACGGCATGGCGATGATCTACGACGTCATCAAGCAGACCGGCGGCAAGTTTAACGGCGACCAGGCGATGGCGATTCTCGCGGCCTACAAGACGGCGAACAGTCCGCGCGGCTCGTTCATGATCGATCCCGCGACCCACGATATCGTCCAGAACATCTATATCCGCCGGGTCGAGAAGCGGAACGGCAAGCTGGCCAATATCGAGTTCGAGACCTACCCGAACGTCAAGGATATATGGAAGGAGATGAATCCGCCGAAGCCGCAATAGCCGAAGGCCGGGTTTGGGCGCCCGCCGGCGGCGGCGAACCGCCGGCGTTCGCCGTTTCAGAGAGCGCGGCTCGGGCGCGTGAATTCGAGGCCATGAGCGAGATTTTTGCCGCATCCGTCAGCATCCTGTTCCACGGCCTCGCCTTCGCCATGGTGCTCTATCTCATTTCGGTGGGATTGTCGGTGACGATGGGCCTGATGGGCTTCGTCAACCTGGCGCATGGCGTGTTCGCCATGTTCGGCGGCTATGCCGCGACCACGCTGATGAACGCCTATGGTGTGCCGTTTCCGTTGGCGTTGGCGCTGGCGGTGGTGCTGGTGGCGGCGGCCAGCGTGGTGTGCGAGCGCGTGCTTTACCGGCGGCTCTATGGCGGCGCCGAGCTCGATCAGGTGCTGCTGACCATCGGCCTGGTGTTCATGGCGGTGGCTTCGGCCAAGTATTTTTGGGGTCCGCTGGCGCAACTCTTCCAACCGCCTGAAATCCTGCGCGGCCAGATCGATCTGGGCTTCCGCGAATTTCCCGCCTATCGCAGCTTTCTGATCCTGTGCGGCGCGGTTCTGGTCACGGCGCTGTGGCTTGGCCTGGACCGCACACGGATCGGCGCGACGATTCGCGCCGCGGTCGACAATCTGCGCATGGCGCAAGCGGTCGGCATCAACACCTCGCGGCTCTTCACGCTTTCCTTCGCGCTCGGCAGCGGCCTGGCCGCGCTCGGCGGCGGCCTCGGCGCCGAAATCCTGCCCATCTACCCCGGCTATCCCACTGATTATCTTATAGATTTTCTGATCGTCGTGTCCGTGGGCGGGCTGGGTTCGATCCGCGGCCCGTTCTTCGCGGCGCTGCTGCTGGGCGTCTCCGACACCGCCTTCAAATATCTCCTGCCGGAGCTCGGCTCCTTCTTCATCTACGCGCTGACGCTGGCGCTGCTGATGTGGCGGCCGCGCGGCCTGGTCGGCGGGCCCTTATGAGCGGCAATGGCGTAACCGTCAGCGATGCCGCCAAAGAGGCCGCGTCGCGCCGGATGGAGATTTTCGCCCGGCGCCATCGCTTCCGTATGATGGAAGCGGTGCCCTGGATCGTGGCGATCGGCGCGTTTTTCGCTTTTCCGGACTATCTCGCCTTGGGCGCGCAGGTGCTCGCCACCATCCTTTATGCGCTCTCGCTCGATCTGGTGCTGGGCTATGCCGGGATCGTCACGCTCGGCCATGCCGCCTTCTTCGGCACCGGCGCTTATGCCGCCGGATTGATGGCGGCGCATGGCATGGGCGAGCCGTTTCTGGGCCTGGCGGTGGCGGCGCTGGCCGCCGCGGCGGTGGGATTCGTCACGGGATCCATCATCCTGCGCACCCATGGCCTGCCGCTGCTGATGCAGACGCTGATGGTGGCGACCATGCTGTACGAGCTGGCGAACAAGGCCAACAGCGTCACCGGCGGCGCCGACGGGCTCCAGGGCATGGCGGTCAAGCCGGTCTTCGGCTTGTTCCGCTTCGATCTCTACGGCCGTACGGCCTATCTCTATTGTCTCGGCGTGCTGTTCATCGGCTGGCTGGTCGTGCGGCGCATCGTCCATTCGCCCTTCGGCCGCGCGCTCACCGGCATCCGCGAGAACGAGGCGCGCATGTACGCCATCGGCACGCCGGTGTTGCGCCGCCGGCTCACCGCCTACAGCATCTCGGCCGCCTTGGCGGGGATATCCGGCGCCTTGGTGGCGCAGACGACCCAGTTCGTCGCGGTCGATTCGCTGGGCTTCGAGCGTTCGGGCAATATCCTCATCATGCTGCTGTTGGGCGGCATCGGCCGGCTTTATGGCGGCTTCATCGGCGTGCCGCTCTACATGATCGCCCAGGACCGCTTCGCCGAAATCGACCCGGTCTATTGGTATTTCTGGATAGGCCTGCTGCTGGTCCTGGTGGTGATGTTCGCCCGCGGCGGCGCGCTGGGCGTGACCGCGCGGCTGCTGCGGCGACGAGGCGAGGGTCCATGACCGGCGAAACCCCCGCGCTCGAAACCAAGGCGCTGCGAAAAAGTTTCGGCGCGCTGACGGTGGCGAGCGACATCGATTTTCGCCTATTGCGCGGCGCGCGCCAGGCGCTGATCGGCCCCAACGGCGCCGGAAAGACCAGCTTTGTCAATCTGGTAACCGGATCGCTCCAGGCCAGCGGCGGCTCGATCCTGCTCGAAGGCGCCGACATCACCCATCTGCCCCAGGCCGAGCGGGTCAAGCGCGGCGTCGCCCGCACCTTCCAGATTACCATGCTGTTCCGGGGACTTAGCGTGCTGGAGAACGTCACCTTGGCGGTGTCGGAGCGCCTCGGCATGGCCGGCGACCTCCACCGCCCGGCCGGCAATCGCCGCGTCATCATCGAGGAATCCTTCGCTTTGCTCGAGGAATTGGGGCTGGCCGAGGACGCGCTCCGGCCGCTCAAGGAGCTCGCCTATGGCCGCCAGCGCCTGGTGGAAATCGCCGTGGCGCTCGCCCTCAAGCCCAAGGTGCTGCTGCTGGACGAGCCGGCGGCCGGGGTGCCCTCGGCCGAATCGGGCATCATCATCGAGACCATCGAGCGCCTGCCCGCGGACATCGCGCTGCTCATCATCGAGCACGACATGGATTTGGTCTTTCGCCTGGCCAAGCGCATCACCGTGCTGGTGCAGGGCGCGGTGCTGGTCGAGGGCACGCCTCGGGAAATCTCGGCCGATGCGCGGGTGCGCCAGGTCTATCTCGGCGAGAAAGGCCGCGCATGAGCGCCACGGCGGAAGGCTTGATCCTCGAAGGTGTGCGCGCCGGCTATGGCGACACCATCGTGCTCGAAGGCGTCTCGCTTGGCCTCAAGCCCGGCGGCACCTTGGCCGTGCTGGGCCGCAACGGCGTTGGCAAGACCACGCTCTTGGCCACCATCATGGGCCTCACCACCCTGCGCGCGGGCTCGATCCGTCTCGGCGGCGCCGAGATATCGTGGCTGCCGGCCTACCGGCGCGTGCGGCTCGGCATCGGCTTCGTGCCGCAGGAACGCGAGATCTTCCGCTCGCTGACGGTCGAGGAAAATCTGGACGTGGCGGCGCGGCCGGGGCGCTGGACTCTCGAGCGGGTCTACGATTTCTTCCCCTCGCTGGCCGAGCGCCGCCGCAACCGCGGCAACCAGCTTTCGGGCGGCGAGCAGCAGATGCTGGCCATCGGCCGCGCGCTCATGGGCAATCCGCATCTCCTGCTGATGGACGAGCCGCTCGAAGGCCTGGCCCCGGTCATCGTCGAGGCGGTGCTGAAGGGCATCGACCGGCTGAAGCGCGAGGACGATCTGGCGCTGGTCCTGGTCGAGCAGCACGCGCGCATCGCGCTCGAATTCACCACCGACGCCATCGTCCTCGACCGCGGCACCATCGTCTATTCCGGGCCGAGCCGGGAGCTGCTGGATGCGCCCGAGCGCATGAGCCAGCTCATGGGCGTGACGGGCCACGGCACGAGCCGGCATTGACCGTGTCGGAACGCGCCGCCGGAGTCGCGATCCGCCCGATGCTTCGGGCCGATCTCGACTCCGCCGATCGGGTGCTGCGGCTCGCTTTCGGCACGCGGCTGCGCCTGCCCGATCCGATGCAGTTCCGCGGCGATTCCCGCATTCTCCAGCCGCGCTGGGCCGCATCTCCGGACCTGGCCTTGGTCGCCGAGAATGAGGGCCGCATCGCCGGCAGCATCGTCGGCATGGATTGGGGCCGGGTCTTCGTGCTGGGGCCCTTGTCGGTCGCCCCGGAATATTCCGGGCGCGGCATCGCCCGGAAGCTGATGAGCGCATTGATGGCCCGCGCCGACGCGCGGGGATTCGACCTGGCCGGGCTGTTCACCTTCCCCGACAGCCCGACCCATATCCGGCTTTATGAAGGCTTCGGCTTCGTGCCCAACACCCTGACGCCGGTGATGGCGAAGGCGGTGGAAGGCGCGGAGAAAGCCGCGCCTGATTGCGTGCTTTATTCCGCTCTGTCGCGGGCCGGCCGGGTATCCGCGCTCGCGGATTGCCGCGTCCTTTCGGGCGCGGTCTTTCCCGGCCTCGATCTTTCGCGCGAGATCGAGGCGATATCAGCGCAAGGCCTGGGCGAGACCGTGCTGATTCACGCCAACGGCGGTTTGGCGGGCTTCGCGCTCTGCCATATCGGCCCGGGCAGCGAGGCGGGCACCGGTACTCTGTTCGTCAAATTCGCCGCCTGCCGCCCGGGCGACCAGGCGGGGTTCGAACGCCTGTTGGCCGCTTGCGAGGGCCTGGCGCGGGCCAAGGGCGTTCCCCGCATGGTGGCGGGCTGCAACACCGCGCGCGAAGAAGCCTATCGCCTCATGCAAGCCCGGGGCTTTCGCGCCGAGATCGTCGGGGTCGCCATGCACCGCCCCGGCCAGGCCGGCTACAACCGGCCCGGGATGTTCGTCCTCGACGATTGGCGTTGAGGCGGAGTTATCGGGTCAAAGAAAAACCCGCCGGCCTTTCGGGCCGGCGGGTTCCTGAAGAAAGCGCTTCAGACTAGAAGTAGAACTTGAACTGTGCGTCGAGCTGATCGCCCGCGCCGTTGTCTTGAAGAGCGGTAGTCGCCGCGCCCACCTGTCGATAGGCATGCTGCCACTCCGAAGATGAAGTCGGTCTGAGGCACCGGAGAGTAGATCACGTTCAAGTTGTTGGTGAAGTGAGTTTTCTCCAGGCCGGCCAATTCCGTGGCAGAGAAGCCCACGTTGGGGTTGCTAATTTTGACATACCGCAAAGGACTCGTTGCCACGCCATTGGCTGGTGAAGAAGTGCTCATAGTTGGCGTAGAACGACCACGCCTTCACCGTCCCCGAAGCGTTATTCGTGAAATTCTTGAGCCAACCCCCTGGGAGATGTCGGAAGAGAAATCCGCCGCGCCGTGGTTATACCAAGCAGCGCCGCGTAACGCGTCTTTACCCCAGGTGTTGAGATGCCCTGACAATTCCACGGCCCATTCCGCATATTGAACCGACGGATGAGACGTAGTAGCCATCACCCGCAGGAGCTGCCGTTATTAACTTCGGCCACTCCACCGGCTCGCCGTTAACCGGACATGGCCCCAGGGCTGGTCCAACTCACCGGCGCCGACGAAGTGCGGCCAGTTCCAGTAATTGGTGTTGCCGACTGCGACGGCTCCGGTCGTATGTGCTGCTCTGCAAGATAGGTGCCGTTCAGGCTGACGCCCGTAAGAGCCCCTGCTGTATTGCCGTATGAGAACGTGTTGCCTTGATAGGAGGGCAACTCCAGGGAGCCCGCAACACTTATGCCGTTACCGGCGAGCCAAGTATACCGGACTTGCGGCCGGCGCGCGTTGAAGGTGTTCAGATAACCGACATCTTGCGCTCCGGCGGCGGTGTCGGCCCAACTCTGCAGATCGGCGTACAGGGAGTAGGTCTGACCGATGAGCCAGGGGCCCAAAGTGCCATAGGCCTGGCGCAGCCGAAGCAGGTCGTTGTTGCCGCCCAGCTGATAGGTGCCGGTCTGGTTGAAGTCGAACTCGACGTAGGTCTTCAACTCGCCATACATCGTCGGCGTCCGGGTCTCGAAATTGGGACGGGTCGCCTTGACGCCAAACGTCGAACCGCCGTTAAGCGTATGCGCCGCCGAAGCCGTCGATCGGAACCAGACCCACCGCAAAGCCCGTATCGCCGAAATGCGGTCCAAGGTTGTGCTCGAAATCGACCTGGATCCAGCCATGCAAGGCGAAGGAGGTGCTGGTGCCCGGCACCAGGAAGGAGCCCGGGAACGAGCCCGCGCCCGGCGCCGAAGAGGACGGCAGGGTGCAGTTTTGTTTCGCCGGCGAGATACTTGTCGTGCTGCACGGGCCGCCCGGCGAGCCCGCCATCTGGGCTTGGGCAGGCGAAAGACCGGCGAGCAAAGCGACCGAAGCGGTCGTTGCCAGCGCGGCGGAGAGAGTGCGTTTCCTTGTCATTTAAACCCCCACATATGAAAATCCGCGGATGCGTGGAGGGTCATCCCCCCCGCGTCGCTAATCTCCAACTCTGTTCATTCCTTGGCAAGGGCCGATCCGGTTGCCTAAAAAAATCGCCATCCTCTGTGTCCGCCCTGCCACAGTGGAAAACTCTATCCCTTGAGGAAAAAGGGGATATTTTAAAACTACAGCCTCTACAATGTATTTATCCCGTGGATTCTCCGGGGGGATCCGGCCGAAAATCAGGCAAAAGCCGCACCCGCTCCGCCGCCGCCCGGAGAGGGCGCCTGACCAAGCCGAGTCAGCCCGTATTCGTTGCCAAGCGCAACGAATACGGGCTGGCGGCATTGGTCAGCCAGCTACGGGAGCCATTAAAGCCAGAAAGCCGGCGTCGCGCCGGATGAGAAAATCCGCCAACGCCTGGCCCGCGCCGGCGCCGGCGGGTCAAGGATTTTGCCGAAATCGACGAGCTTTATGTCAAGCCGGATTCGAAATAATCCGCCGCAAAATCTCGGCAGCGGCGATTTTCATGGGTAGGATCGACCAATGTCAGGGTCCATAAACCAACTGATGCAATCAAACCAACTGATGCAATCCATAAACCAGGGAAAACCCGCTTTATTGGCGTGGATGTTCGATGTTTTATGGAACGCTCGCGCGTCGGCCAATCCCGCGAAATTGGCCGCGCCCGCCAATTTTTTCAAATTCGCATTAAGCAAGCAGCATGAATCAAAATCTCAACTTTTTCAGGATTTGTTCGTCCTGTTTGTCTTGCAGGAAAAAAGAAGCGGCTACTTTATCGAATTTGGCGCGACCAACGGCATATCGCTGAGCAATACCCACCTTCTCGAGAATGCCTATGGATGGAGAGGTATTCTTGCCGAGCCCGCGCGTTGTTGGCAGGACGATCTGAAGAAGAACCGGAATTGCGCGATGGATTTTAGGTGCGTGTGGTCTGAAACGGGAAAATCATTGGAGTTCAACGAAACCGTTGCCGCGGAACTATCGACGATCAATGAGTTTTCGAATCGAGACTTTAATGCGGCCTATAGGACGACCCAAAAAAAATACGCCGTTGAAACGGTTTCGTTCGACGATCTTGCCGGCTCGCACGGGGCGCCGATGGAAATCGACTACCTGTCGATAGACACCGAAGGCTCGGAATTCTTAATTCTGAAGAATTTCGATTTTCAAAAGCACACCATCAAACTGATTACAGTCGAGCACAACTACGCAGAGTCCGGACCGCGAGGAAATTTTCGCTTTGCTGACCTCCAAGGGCTATGTGCGCACGTTCGAGTTGTTTTCGGCCTGGGACGATTGGTACGTGCATAATTCCGTTTTCACCAATACGAACCGGAATGCGCCGTGTCCCTGCGGTTCCGGAATAAGATACAAACACTGTCATGGCACGCAGAAGCAATCAGGGTGATGCCAACGTGGCATCAATTCCCGAGGCATTGACGCAGGCGCTTCGCCTGCTGAACGCGGGCCGTCTCGACGAGGCTGAAGCGCTCTGCCGCAAACTCGTCGCGGCCGCGCCAAGCCTCGCCGACGCGGCCTTTCTCTCCGGCGCCGTCGCGCAGCGCCGCAACCGGCCCGGCGATGCCGCTGCGGCCTACCGCCGCGCCATCGATCTTGCGCCCGATTACGCTGACGCCCACAACAATCTCGGCAATGTCCTGTTGGCGCAGGGCAAGACCGACGCGGCGATCGAGAGCCTGCGCCGCGCCGCCGGCCTCGAGCCGGGCCTCGCCCAGACGCATTACAATCTCGGCAATGCCTTGACGTTACGCAGCGCCGCCGAATCCGCTCGAAGCCTACCGCCGGGCGATCGCCCTCAAGCCCGATTACTTCGAGGCCCATAACAATCTCGGCGGCCAGCTTCGCCGCCTGGGGCAGCCGAAAGCGGCCATGGAAAGCTTCCGACGCGCGCTCGCCATAAATCCGGCCTACGCCAGCGCGCAAGCCAATCTCGCCAATGTGCTGGCGGATCTCGGCCGGATCGGGGAGGCGATCGAGCATTCGCGCCGCGCTTGGCGCTCGATCCGGGCAATGCCGGGACGCACTCGGATCTGATCTTCAATTTGAATTTCGACGCCCGCGCCGATATCGCGGAACAGCAGGCCGAACGCCGCCGCTGGGCCGATGCCCACGCCGCCCGATTTGCGCCCAAGAATCCTCCGTTGCCGCGCGATCCGGACCCGGCGCGGCGCCTCAGGGTCGGCTATGTCAGCGCCCATTTCCGCGCTTATGCCGCGACCTACGCCTTCGGCGGCGTGCTGATAAATCACGATCCGAAGCAATTCGAGGTCTTCTGCTATTCCGACACGCGCGACAAAGATGATCTCACCGCGCGCTTTAGCGCCCGCGCCGATCATTGGCGCGATACCTCCGGCCTCGGCGACGACGCCCTGGCCGACCTCATCCGCCGCGACCGCATCGACATCCTGGTCGATCTCGTCGGCCACATGGCCGGTCACCGTCTTTTGGTTTTCGCGCGCAAGCCGGCGTCGGTCCAGATCACCGCCTGGGGCGAGCCGACCGGAACCGGCCTTGCCACGATGGATTACCTGCTCGCCGATCCCGTGCTGGTGCCGGCGGCCGAACGGCCCCTGCTGCGCGAGCGCGTGATCGATTTGCCCGGCGCGCTCGGGTTCTGGACGCCCGAGCCCTTGCCCGAGCCGGGACCGTTGCCGGCGAAGGAGCGGGGCTTCGTCACCTTCGGCTCGTTCAATCGCCGCGCGAAGCTCACGGCGGAAAGCCTCGCGTGCTGGGGGGATATCCTGAAGGCATTGCCGGGTTCGCGGCTGACCCTCAAGAACAAGGCCTATGGCGAAGCGGGCGAGCAGGACATGTTCCGCGCCGGACTCGACGCCGCCGGCATCGATCCCGCGCGCGTCGACGTGCTCGGACAGACCGGCCGATCCCAGCATTTCGAAGCCTATCGCGCGATCGACGTCGCGCTCGATCCCTTCCCGCATGGCGGCGGGATGACGACGCTCGACGCCCTTGCCATGGGCGTGCCGGTCGTGACCTGGCCCGGCAGGACGATTTCCTCGCGGCTCGCGGCGAGTGCCTCACCGCGCTCGATCTGACCCGGTTCATCGCGCGGGACGCCAAATCATACGCCGCGCTCGCAATCGCCACGGCGAAGGACCTCGACGCCCTGGCGAGTCTCCGGCGCGAATTGCCCGGCCTTCTGGCCGCCTCGGCGATCGGCGATCCGCAACGCTACGCCCGCGCCGTCGAATCAGCCTATCGCGAGGCCTGGCGCCGCTGCTGCATGGAGGCCGCCCGGCCTCCGGCCTGATGTAGCTCCATGTTACGCCGCGCCGGCATTGGCGTTCGCGCACCATTCTTGCCACATGCGCCTGAGCGCTGCTTCGAATTCGCGGGTAAAGCGCGGGGCGTCGCATAGTGGCGAGGCGCGCATCCGCGCCCGCAGCTCCGCGCGCAGCTCGGTAAGCGCGTCGCGATCCGCGGCGAGCGCCGCGGCGATGCGAACATAGGTGTCGAGATCGGGCGCCGCGAAGCGCTCGAGCCCCACATGCGTCAGAAGATCGAGTCCGACGCGGCCGGAATGCCGGTCGCCGATCAAGCTTACCACCGGCACGCCCATCCACAACGCCTCGCAGGTCGTGGTCGTGCCGTTATAAGGAAACGGATCGAGCGCGATATCCACTTCGCCATAGACCGGCGAGATGGTCGCGCATGTCCGCTATCCGAGGCGCGAAGTTCGACGCGCTGCGGCGTCGACGCCCTGCAGCCGCAAATGCCCGGCGCAGGCGCCCGGCACACGCCTTCGTCCTCGAGCAGCTCGCTCTTGATCAAGAGGCGGAATCCGGGCACGGCCTTCAGGATTCGCGACCAGAGGGCGAGAGACGGCGCGGTTGAGCTTCAGTTGGTTGTTGAACGAGCCGAAGGTGACGATGGCCTTTGGCCAGGACCGGCGACGGGGCGACCTCGGGCGCGATCTCGCGGCGGTCCGTAACAGAGGAAGCCGCCCGGCAGAGCGCACGAGCTTTTCGGTATGGAACACCTCCGCGCCCGGCGGGTCGGCGATCGCATCGGTGATGCGCCAATCCATGGCCGGCAATCCGGTGGTAGCGGGATAGTCCGAGCCAGGTCGCGGTGACGGGCGCGGGCCGCGCGGCAAAGACCATGATCTGGCTGTCGTTGGTGTGGCCGGCGAGGTCGATCAGAATGTCGATGCGGTCGGCGCGCACCTGGCGGCGCAAGGCTTTATCGTCCATGTCCCCGGTGTCGCGCCAGAGCGAGGCGAACGCCTTGAGCTGCGCCGTGACCCGGTCGTGGCGAGGCCGGCGGCGCGGCGGAATAGCACGCGATCTCGAAACCTTCACGGTCATGCGCGGCGAACAGCGGCTCGACGAAGCGCGAAACCGAGTGGGTGCGAAAGTCCGGAGAGACATAGCCGACGCGCAGACGCCGCGCCGGATCGCGGCTGTTCTTGAAGACCGGCGGCTTCGCCGGCCGGCGCCGTGCCGCCGCCTCCTCGCCCCAGGCGCAGTGGCGCGCGAACAGTTTCGCCCGGTCGCCGTCCTCGTAGAGCAGGGCGTCAAATGGACGAAGCTCAACCTGGGAAAGGCGTCGAAATGGTTGGGGTCGGCGGACCTTCGCCGATTGCAACGCCGCCCGCGCCTCGTCGTCGCGCCGTCGAGGGAGCCGAGCGCGTCGCATAACACCATCCAGGCCAAGGCCCTGCTCGGATCGAGATTGATGGAGCGGCGCACCGCCTGGATCGCTTGGCTGGGATAGGACCTGAGCAGGGTCATGGCATACAAGACCCAGGCCTGGGCGCTCTTCGGATCGAGCTCGGTGACGCGCCGCAAGGCCGCGGCGGCACCGGGCTGGTCGCCTGTATACAAAAGCTGCTTCCCAGCCCGGATGAGGAATTCAATCGCCATATGCTTCAATCGGGTGGCTTCGCCCCACCGCCCGGCGGCCTGCACTGTGCGCCGCAGCCATCGAGCGCCGTGTCCGCGCCGTTGCGACAAGCCTCGATATGGGCGGGATTGAGCGTCGACGGTGCGCTCGAAGAATTCGAGCGCCTTCGCGTGGTTGCCGAGATGGCGGTAGGTTTCGCCCAGATTGTAATGGATTTGCGCGTTGCGCGGATCGCGCTTCAGCGCGCGGGTCAAAAGCTCGACCGCCGATGGAAGCTTTCCGGTCTGTCCCATGAGAATGCCCAGAAGCGTCAACGCCTCGGGATGGCCGGGATCGAATCCCAGCGCCTGGCGGTATAGTTTTTCCGCCTCGGCTAGACGGCCCGGCCTGGTGATCGCTATGCCCTGCTTGATGAGCGCGGCGATTTTGGCGGCGGAATTCGGTGGTGCTCATGGATGCGCGGCCGGGTTATGCTCGGCGCCGTGTCATGAAAAGGGAGCCGGCATTTGGCCATGAAACCGCGCGAGCGTGCGCCTTATTCCGCGATCGTCGACCGCCCGAAGTTGAAATTTCCAGGGGGCGTCCGTCTCGTCGTCTGGCCGGTGGTCAATCTCGAAGTGTGGCAGATCGAAAGCCCCATGCCGCGCCAGGTCTTGTCCGCGCCGATGGGCGGTCCGCCGCTTCTGCCCGACGTGCCCAATTGGAGCTGGCACGAATACGGCATGCGCGTCGGCGTGTGGCGTTTCTTCGACGCCTTCGACAAGCACAAGGCGCCGGTCACGCTCGCCCTCAACGCCAACGTGATCGAGACTTATCCGCGCGTTTCGGCCGCCGCGCGTGAGCGGCAATGGGAGTTCATGGGGCACGGCTATGTTCAGGGGCCCATCCACAAGCTCGAGGATCAACGCGGCACGATTCGCAAGTCGCTCGACACGATCCAGAAATTCACCGGCAAGCGGCCGGTGGGTTGGCTCGGGCCCGGCCTGACCGAGACCTACGAAACCCCCGATCTCCTGGCCGAGGCCGGAATCCAATACATCGGCGACTGGGTGTATGACGACGAGCCGGCCGAAATCGCGACCTCGCACGGGAATCTCGTCACGCTGCCCTATACGGTGGAATTGAACGATATCCCGATGATGATCGTGCAGCATCATCACGCCGATGTTTTCCTGAAACGCGCCTGCGACCATTTCGACCGGCTCTATCAGGAAAGCGCCGAGCGCGCCAAGATCCTGTGTATCGCGATCCACCCGTACATTAGCGGCGTGCCGCACCGGATCAAGTATCTCGAAGCCTTCCTCGACTACGCCGCGGCCAAGCCCGGCATGGCCTTCTGGAACGGCGAGATGCTTCTCGACTGGTGGCGCAAGACGGCCGCTTCCCGTTGAGCGGCGCGTCCGAATCGGAGCCCGATATCATGGCGGAAACCGAATCTCCCACAGCATCGCCCATTGCCGGCGACGACGCCGAGGCGCTGTTCGCGGCGCTCGGCCGCCTCTCGCGCGCGGGGCAAATTTCCATGCGGTTCGACTACAAGAAGCTCGAGCAGATGGACAGTCCGGTCGGCTCCGAGGCCGACGGCAATATCTGGGCCTATGGCGGGATCGCCCTGGCGCTCGCGTCATGGTGGTTCGCCGGCTGGCAGGCGGCGTCGGCCGTCGCGGTGATCGGCATCGCGGCTTATATGACGCTCGGCCGCGCCTATCATTCGCCGCCGCATCCGGCACCGGGTCGAGAACCAGGCGCTCGTCCGGCTCGAGCTCTGGCGCAAGCTGTGGAGGTTCGGCGGCGTCACGCTGGTGACGCCGGGCGGCGAGGATTGCGCCGCGCCCGCGGGTAATTGGATGGCGTTGATGCGCCGCATCCGGTAGAGCGCGGCCGGTTCCCGCGCTTATTGTTGTTGCTGCTTCTTGTTGCCGCCGAGCAGGCTTTTGAGCTTTTCCATGGTGGACGGGTTCTTGAGGATGTTCTGCAGCGCCTTGCCGTTCTGGTTGGCGATGCCCGCCAGATCGGGACGGTAGGAGAGAGCGTCCCAAGGGCCGGTGATTTTCACCGGCACGGCGAGTTCGCCCGCGAGTTTGGGCGTGAGTTTGTAATCGACCCGCCGCTGCACCAGATCGACGGTGCCCGCGCCGGTCGTCGGCAGACCGGACGAGGTCATCTTCAGGTCGCTGTTCTTGAGGATGCCGTTGGCGATGGTGTAGGTCGCGGTGAGCGACGAGAAATCGGTCTGGCCGGAACCGCCGCTCGCGGCCGCGTTCTTGCCCTTCGCCAACAGGTCGACGCCTTTCAAAGAGCCCTGGTCGATCGCGAGCGAACCCTTGCCGGCAAGCGAGGCGATGATGTCGCGCTGGCTTTTGCCGCGGCCGGAAACGCTCATGTTCAGGTTGCCGGTGCCGGAAATCAGGCTGACGGCGGCGGCGTCGGCGAGCAGCTTCTGCACATCGACGCCCTGCAACGCGAAGCTCTCGGTGATCGCCGGCACCGCGCCCGCGCCGTCGATCACAACCTTGCCCTGGCCCGTGCCCTGATAGAGCGCGATCTCGGAAAGATTTGCGCTGAGCACGCCATCCTTGAGATGGATCGTCAGATCGCTCTTGCCGGCCGATAGCTGGCGGTAGCGGATGGCATTGGCGCTCAAATCGAAATCGGCATCAACCAGCTTCAGGCCCGAGAGATCCATGGGATCGGTGTTCCAGCCCTTGGGCGGCTTTTGCGCCGCGTTGTCCACGCCGCCGCCCGCGCCCGCGGACGCAGCCCCCGCCTGGGGCGCGGGGCCTTCGGGCGCGAGATAGGGGTTCAGGTCGAGGGTTTCGACATCGAGATTGCCCTTGGCGTAAGGCTTCGCATGCGAGGTGTCGATCGAGACCGCGCCCTTGGCCTTGATCGCGTCGACCGATATCGCCGCCTCAGAGAAGGCATAGCTGTTGCCCGCCATCTCGACCCGGCCCTGCAACGCCAGCGGCCCCAATCCGCTGCCCGCCATGCTGATGGGCGATCCGGCCCATTGGGCCAATCCCCGCACCGAGGGCACGGCAAGATCGACCGCGCCCGAAAACTTCATCGCGGGGCCGATCGCGCCGCTGCCGGTGAAAGCGAGATTGAAGGGATTCGAGGCGAGTTTGATCGAGACGTCGCTCGCGGCGCCGACGGCGAAGGCGCCGGGATTGGCGATGGCGATTTCGAGATTGATCTGCTCGTCGTTCCACGCCACCGAGCCCTCGGCCGCGAGCGGGCTTGCGGGATCGGTCATCGACAGCGTCAGGTTGATCGCGCCGGCGTCCCAGCGCCTTTCGCTGCGCTGGTCGGCATAGCTCACCTCGCCGTTTTGCAGCAGGATCTGCCCGAGGCGCAGCGAGGACAGGACCGACAACCCGCCGCCCGGATTGCCCGCGCCGGGCGAAACGGGCGCGCCCGGCGCCGCCGGCGCGGCACCCGGCGGAGAGAAATCCCAATTGGCGCGGCCGTTCCGGTCGATCTCGAGCGCGACCGCCGGATCGGTCAGCACCAGGCTGTCGATCGCCACGGTGCCGGTGAGCAGCGGCAGCAGCTTCAACTTCAGCGCCATCGATTTGAGCTGCACCATGTTGCGCGCGATGCCGCCGGGCGCGTTGGCGAATGACACGTCCTGCGCCGAGAGCGTGATCTGCGGCAGCAACGAAAAGCCGATCGGTCCGCCGATCTTCAAGTCGCGGCCGGTCGATTCCTTCACCCTTGCGATCAGCTTCGCCTTGTAGGCGTCGGTCGGGACCACGAAGGGCGCGGCCAGCGCCGCCGCGACCACGAGCAGGAGAAGGATCACGATTCCGGCTGCGAGCTTCTTCATGCCGAATACTGTCTCCGAAATGCCTCACTATTTGATTTTCCGCGCGGATGGGCGCGGCACGGCTTCTCCCGAGGGGTGCGGCATGCTAAATGAGTCAAGGTTTTGGCGGTAGTCGAGCGCGAAACGCTTAGCTGTCCCTAACCAAAAACTGCGGTGTAAAGCCGGTTTTGCCGATTTTGATACCCGAAATTCTGGCAAAGGTTTTGCAACGCCGTATGAGACCGGCAAGCAATGGCCAAGTTGAGCCAAGAGATGAGGCCATTGCGACTGTCGCGTTACTAGGCAGACCGCCTAGAAAAAAGGCACCGGTGACCCGGTGCGGTGCGGGCGGTGAGTTTTTGTTGCGCCATTTGAAGAGGGGGTAAAAACCATGTCGTTGCGAACCGTTATCTCACTCGCTGCCGCCGCTTGCGTCGCCGGCGCCTATGCCGCGCCATCCGCGCACGCCCAAGCACTCGTTACACCCGTCGATCAAACGGCTCAGGCCGCGCCCGCTGCGCCCGCCACGCCGCCGCCGGCCCCGCCCAAGCATCCGATTTTTGGTTCGCCGATCGGCGACATCCAAATCTCGGGTCACACCGAATTGGGCCTGTCGATCAATCCCGACAGCCCGGCCAATAACGCGAATTTCGGCCAGCCCTTCACCAACGGGGCCAATGCCTTCCGGATGAATCAGACCATGTTCACGGTCGAGCATGATACCGATTCCGCCGCCACGGCGATGGATTACGGCTTCAAGTTCCAGACCTTCTACGGCACCGATGCGCGGCTCACGCATTTCTACAATGAGTTCGACCGCGCGACCAACGGCCCCTATCAGTGGGACATCAACTACGCCGAACTGAACATGCATGCGCCGCCGGCCATGTTCGTCTCCAGCGGCGCCGACTTCCAGATCGGCGAATACGCCACGCCGCTCGGTTACGAGGTGATCGACGCCACGGGCAATCCGTTCTACTCGCACTCCTACATCTTCACCTATGGCCTGCCCTACAAGCACACCGGCATCCTCGGCACCTTCCACGTCAACGACACGGTCGACATCTGGGGTGGTTGGGACACCGGCGTGAACGACTCCTTCGTCGGCGCCAAGGGCAATGCCAATGCCAGCCTGTTGCATGGCATCCTCGGCTTCGGCCTCAACAATCTCATGGGCGGCAATCTGACCCTGGTCGCCCTGGCGCATCTCGGTGCGGAAAATCCGGTCAAGTCGTACGCCACCAATGTAGGCGGCGCGAATCCGTATTTCATTCATTCCGACCAGGCGACGGTGCAGTACTACGACGCGAACGGCACCTATAAGATCAACGACAACTTGAACATCACCACCGAAGTGAACCTGATCAAGAACGACGCTTACGGTTCGAGCGGGGGCGGCTTGGCGCAATATGTCAGCTACACCCTCAACGACCAGTGGACCCTGGGCGCCCGCGCCGAGGGCTTCGCCGACCAAAGCAAGGGCAACGGCTTCACCGGCTTCGTCACGGATTGTCCGGGCGGGCAGGATGCGGTCGATGCCGAGCGCAACACTTCCTATTCTCCCGGTCCCGGTCCTGGTGGCGGCCCCTTGAGCAACAACAACGTGCCCAACGGGTGCTATGGCGCCACCGGCCCGAACAACATTGGAAACAAGGCCTTCAACGTCCTCTATAGCGAGTTGACGATCGGCGCCAGCTACACGCCGCCGTTGACGATGCCGAGCACTTTGGGCCTGGTCATCCGCCCCGAAGCGCGGCTTGACAATGTCATCGGCGGCAGCAGGGGCTTGAAGCCGTACGACGTCAACAGCAAGGGCAACGGCACCAAGACGGACCAAATCACCTTGGCGGTGGACGCGATCCTCTCCTTCTAAATCGCGTCCCTCGTTCGGTCTCATACCAAGGCGCCGCCGGGAAACCGGCGGCGCCTTTCTCTTTGCCGGCCGCCTTGTCCGGCGGGTCTCTTTGCCGGTCGCCTTGCCCGGAGGGGTTTCTGATACGGCCGACAGCGGCAAAGCGAAGGGTGCGGGCCCTTGCGGACCCGCGCCCCTTTGCCTTTAGAGATTGGACCGTTCGGCCCCGGGCTAGAGCATCGCGATGCCGGGGAAGAACAGGTAGCAGGCGACGCTGATCACGATGAGATAAACCAGCATCACCAACGTCCAGCCGAAATTGTGGCGGATGACCGCGCCTTCGTCCCGGACGAAGCGCGAGGTCGAAACGCCGACGCTGGCGGTCTGCGGCGCCACCGGCTTGCCGATCTCGGCGCCGATCGAGTTCACGGTCGGCAGCAAGAGCGGCGGGAAGCCCAGAAGCTGGCCGACCAGGGCCTGGAACTTGCCGAACATGGCGTTGGTCGAGGTGTTGCTCCCCGACAGCGCCACGCCGATGAAGCCCAGGATCGGAGCGACCACGATGAAGTAAACGCCCAAGGTGGAAAACGCCTTGGCCAGGGACGCGGCCATGCCCGAGAAGTTATAGACATAGGCCAGGCCGAAGATGAACACGCCCACCAGCAAGGCGCCCCACATCTGCTGCCAGGTCTTGGCGAAGATCTCGCCGATCTGGCCGAACTTCAGGCTCCCCAGCATCATCATCAGGATCGAGGCGACGACCCAGGACGCCAGGATGGCAGAGCCGCCCACGAACGGCGTCCAGTTGAACACCGCCCCGATGGTCGCGCCCGGCGAGATCGAGGACGCCGCCGTCACGGCATAGTGCACCAGGACGATGCTCGGCAGCTTCGACCACGGGCCGGTCCAGGCGACCACCACCGCCACCAGCACGGCGATCGGCAGCCAGGCCTGGACGATATCGCCGCCCGAAAGCCCGTGCGCGGCCACTTCGCCGCGGCCGGCAATCGGCTTGCCGCCATAGCCCAGCATCTGCGCCGGACGCCAGAACTTGAGCAGGATCAGAATGCAGATGAAGCAGACGATCGAGCCGGCGACGTCGGGCAGATAGGGTCCGAGATACGTCCCCACCGGCAGCTGGCCGGCGATATAGCCGAGCGAGCCGACGATGGCCAAGGGCCAGGCGCCCCACATGCCCTTCCTGCCGGAAACCAGGTAGATCAGGATCCAGGGCGGTAACAAGGCCAGGATGGCGACGATCTTGCTGATCGAGCCCGACAACGCCAGCAGCGGATAGCCGGTCACCGCCGCCAGCGCGATGATCGGCGCACCCAGCGCGCCGTAGGAGACGGGCGCGTTGTTGGCGATCGCCGCCACGCGGATGGCGTCGAGATCGGGAATGCCGAGGGCGATCAGGATGGGCGCGACCACCGCCCAGGGATAGCCGAAGCCCACCAGGCCTTCGAGCAACGCGCCGAAGGCCCAGGCGAACAGGATGGTCTGTATCCGCACGTCCTGGGTTCCCTGCGCGATCAGCCAGCGGCGCAGCTTGTCGAAGGCGCCGGAGACGACCATGGTGTTGAACAGGATCAGGCCCCAGAAGGTGATCCAGTCGACGTTCCACACGCCGGTCAAGGAGCCGTAGACATAGGCCTGGACGCCCTGGTCGAGCGGCATCTGCCAGACCCAAAGCCCGAGCGCGAGCGTGATCAGCGAGCCGATCAGCGTCGCCAGCCAGGCCGACCAGCGCAAAACCGCGAGCATGAACAGAAGCACCACCACCGGAATGAGCGCCACCAGCCAGGTGGCGAACAGATTTCCGGCGGGATCGAGAACTTGCGTGAACATGGTTTCTACCCCCGATTACTTCCCCTGATTGGTTCGGCGCGGTTGCGCCGTCATGGCCGCGTTTGGCTCCGGTGCCGGTTATCGGTCGGAAGCGGAAACCATCGCTGCTTATTTTTGGAGCATTTTTTTATCATAAGGATGGCGCGGGCTTTAAATTATAATTGCCGCCGATTCGGCCCGCTTGTGGATAACTTTCGGAAACGGGCTTGTGGAAAGGCGGTGGACGGTGGGTATTTTGGCCGATGGCGTTTGGCGCGAAGGCTGGCACGATACCGGCAGCACCGGCGGCGCCTACATTCGCGCGGCATCGGGCTTCCGCCGCCGGGTAACATCCGGCGGAGCTCCAGGTTCCTTGGCGGATTTTCCGGCCGTTTCCGGGCGCTATCACCTTTATGTCGCCAAGGCCTGCCCCTGGTGCCACCGCGCCATGATCTTCCGGGTTTTGAAAAAGCTCGACGGCGTGGTGTCGATGAGCGAGGTCGAGCCGCTGATGCTGGAAAAGGGCTGGACCTTCGCAAAGCCCGATCCGCTCACCGGCGCGCTCTACATCCATCAGATCTACCAGCGCGCCGATCCCAAATACTCCGGCCGGGCCAGCGTGCCGGTGCTGTGGGACAAAAAGACCGACACCATCGTCAACAACGAATCCTCCGAGATCATCCGCATGTTCAACCGTGAATTCAACGCATTCACGGACGACCGCACGGATTACTATCCGGCCGGTCTGGCGGCGGAGATCGACGCGGTCAACCAGCGTGTCTACGAGGGCTTCAACAACGGCGTCTATCGCGCCGGTTTCGCCACCACGCAAGGCGCCTACGAGGCGGCGGTCAAGACCGTGTTCGAGACGCTCGATTGGCTCGAAGCGCTGCTATCAAAACGCCGCACTCTCGTCGGCGACGTCTTGACCGAGGCCGATTGGCGGCTCTTCCCCACGCTCGCGCGCTTCGACGCGGTCTATGTCGGCCATTTCAAATGCAATCTGCGCCGCCTGATCGATTACCCGGCGCTCTCGGCCTATGCCCGCCGGCTCTATGAGATGCCGGGGATAGCGGCCACCTGCGATTTCGATGAATACAAGCGCCACTATTACGGCAGCCACCGCACCATCAACCCCACCGGCATCGTGCCGCTGGGGCCGCTTGAGGATTTCCGTAACGCGGGATAAGGCCCGACTCAGGCGTAGCGCAAATTCGTTTCCTGGCTCTTTTTCTGCGCCGACAGCGTGATCATCAGCCCGTCCTTCAAGGACATCTCCGCCTTGAAGGCGAAGCGCTTCTCGGCGCGCGCCGGAGCGCCGACCGAGAGCCGCACGTCGCCCGGCCGGGGATCGCGATAGATGATGTCGGGGGTCACGCCGCACAATCCGGCGATGATCCGGGCCAGCTCGACGATCGAGGTGCCGACGCCGGTGCAGATGTTGTAGACGTCGCCTTCGGCGGGTTCGGCCATCGACCGGACCAGGAACTGCACCACGTCGGAGACGTGGATGAAATCGCGCACCTGGTTCCCGTCGCCATAGATGGTGAGCGAATTGCCGGCGGAGAGCCGGTCGCAGAAGATCGAGATCACGCCGGAATAGGGCGAATCCGGGCTCTGGCGCGGACCGTAGACGTTGAAGAAACGCAGGCCCGTGGTCGGCACGCCGTAGAGCGAGGATGCTACGCGCGCATGCAGCTCGCAGCCGAGCTTGTCGGCGCCGTAGGCGGTCATCGGCAGGGCGAGCGCGTTCTCGGCCAGCGGCACGTTCTCGTTGAGGCCGTAGATCGCGGCTGAAGAGGCATAGATCACCGGCACGGGGCCTTTGCCGCGCGCGGTGCGCGCGGCGTCGAAGATGGTGATGCAGCCGGTTAGGTTGGAGATGTGGGTCCCGACCCAGTCGTCGATGCTGCGCTCGACCGAGGCGATGGCGGCCAGATGGAACACGCCGTCGACCTCCTCCATCGCCTGGCGCACGGCGACGCGGTCGGCGACGTCGCCGATCATCAGCGAGGCCTCCTCGGGCGCGTTCTCCCGGCTGCCGGTGGAGAGATTGTCGAGAATGCGGACTTCGTGCCCTTCGGCGATCAGGGTGTCGGCGAGATGCGATCCGATGAAGCCGCAACCGCCGGTGACCAGATATCGCGCCATGAAGGACTCATCGTTAATGTGAAGCCGGGCCCGGCGCGGCCGGAATTTCAACCGCAGGGCGCAAGGTCCCCACTCTAGGAATTAAGGCTTAGGGAAGTCTTAATCGCCCCCGCCGGACTATCCGGTGAATCCCAGGGGCAAGGACGGCTTGGCGGGGAAAGCCGCCGCTTGCCTTGCGGGAACCGGGAGTATGTCGCGCCCATGTGGATGTCGGATCGGGATCGTCCTTTAACGCTGAAATGGCCGGACCGCTTCGGCCCCGGCTGGGGGACGGTCGGCGCCGTCCTGCTGCTGGCGCTCGCCTCGCTCGCCGCCTCGCTGGTTTCGCTCGAACGGTTGAAGAATGCCGCCCTCGCCGCCTTTGACGCGGGCCGGCCGGTCGGCCTGCCGCTGCTGTGGGCGTCGATGGGGCCGGGCGATGCGATGCTCGCGGCGCTTTGCGCGGCGGCGCTGATTTTCCTGGTCTATCTCGAAATGAGCCGCCGGGTTTTTTCGCGTTTCCTGGTATCGGCGAATGCTGCGCAGAGCTTCGCCATCCTGACCATCATCGTCGCCTGGCTGGGCCAGGCTTATCTCTTTCCGGGCGTGTTGCTGGGCGGCGACAGCGGAACGCACGTCGCCCGCTTTCTCGAAGTCCGCGCGGGCCTGGAAGCGGGCAGCCTGCCGCAATGGACCAATTTCGATTATCTCGGCAGCCCGCTCTTGGGCTTCACCGGGCCGCTCCTCTATGTCGTGGGCGGCGCGCTCGACCTGCTGGTGCGGGATCCGGTCGCGACGGCGAAGATCCTGCTGTTCGCCACCCATCTGGCCGCGGGTTGGGCCTTTTACGCGCTGCTGCTGCGCCTCGGCATCGCCAGAAACGCCGCGCTGCTCGCGGCGGTGGGATTTGCCGGCTCGTTCGCGGCCTTGCATCTCTTTCTCTATCGCGGCGTTTTCCCGCAGGCCTTGACCATCCTGTTCCTGGTGCTGATCTTCTACGCCGCCGAGGGCATCATGCGCGCGGGCGCGAAGCTCTGGCGCGATTGGCTGATTTTCGCGCTGTCGGTGGGCGGCATGATCGTCAATCACCAGCCGCATGCGCTGTTCGCGGCGCTCTATCTCGGGCTCTATGGCGGCGCGAGTCTGGCGCTGGGGCGGTGGAACTGGAAACGTCTCTGGGTGTTGCTCGCCGCGGGGATCGTTGGCGCCGGCATTTCCCTGGTGGCGGTCGTGCCGGTCATCGCCGAATCCAGCTGGGTGATGATCGATCCGGCGGGCGGGCTGTTTCAATTTCACGTGCCGACCTGGCGGCGATTGTCCGATCTCGTCATCTGGCGCGATACGCGGACGACATGGGGCACCGATTACTGGGCTTATCTCGGGATCGTCCTGGCCGGATTGGCGGTCGCCGGCTTGTATGCGGCCTGGCGCGGCCGGCTCGGTCCTGATCGCCGCCTTCTGGCCTTGGCGATCGCGCCCGCGTTGGCGGTGAGTTTCTTCGTCTATAATCCCGTCGTCCGCGACATCATCTTCATCCTGTTTTTCACGGGCATTTTGGCCGCGCTGGGGTTTGAATTTCTGGCGCGGGCGGCCCGCCCTTCGTCCCGCCTGCCGCTCCTGGTGGCGGCCGCGCTCGTGCTCGATGTCGCCAGCACCTCGATCCAGCCGGTGGCCCGCAGCGACAAGGCGTTCCTGATCGAGGCGGGACGCTATCTCGCGCAAACCGCCCCCGGGGAACGTTTCGCCGAAATCGACCTGGCGCGCGACGGCTCGATCCAGGCGGATATCGGACCCGATGCGGGACCGCTCAGCGCCTATGCGATGGTGCAACGGGTCGCGGGCCACCACAATATGGCGGCGACAAGGGTTCATAATTACGCCGAGACCGCAATCGAGATGGCGGCTTCGGATCTTCGCCGCGACGGGCGCGTCGGCGCGAATGCCCTGTCGCTGCTGCGTCTCTTGAACGTCAGCCGCATCATTTGCGTTTCGCCCGTCGCCGCGGGTTGCCCGGAAAGCTTCGTTCAGGCGAGATCGGAGGGCCCGCTCGGGCGGGTGATTCCCATCGCCGATTCCAGCCCCGTCCTCTTCAGCCAACGCCTCGTCGCTCTGGCGCCGCCCGCGCGGCTCGACAAACCCATGCTGTGGCCCGGAAACTTCGAAGGCGGCGATCCCTCGCCGCAAGTCTCGGGCATCGAGGATTTCCTCGCCCGTTACCTGCGCGATACGGACGTCGATTGGGCGTCCCATCAAGCGGCGGCCTTGCCGGTGCGCGATCTTCCGGCCGCAAGCCCGGCGCCGGCTTCGAGCGGCCCGTTTCAGGCGGCGCTCGACGCCTACGACGTCTCGCTCCAGACCGTGAGAATGCGCATCACCGCGAGCGGCCGGGGTTACGCGCAGCTGTCCCATCCCTGGTATCCGGCGACGGAAGTGCGCCTCAACGCGAAGGTGATAACGCCGCTCCAGGGAGCCTTCGATCTGATGGTCGTGCCGCTCGAGCCCGGCATCAACGACATCGAAATCGGTCCGGTTTGGACGCCGGTGCGGCGCTATTCGGCGCTGGCCTCGGCCGCGAGTTTGGCCCTGGCTTGCTGCTTTGCCGCCCTGCTCGCGGTCTTCGAGCGCCGGCGCAAGCGCCCGGCGTGAAGCGCGAAGCGGCGGCTACCGCCGCGATGCGAAATCCCGTTGCGCCGCCCGCGCGAACAGGAGGCCTGCCAGCACATAAGGGCCCAAGAAGAAGCGCGCCGTGGGTAGCGGGAAAAGCACGAAATGCGCGATGAGGAAGAAGATCAATCCACAAGCCAGGATGAGAATCCGCCGATCGAAGGCGTTCCCGTCCGGCGCTCGCCGCAGACGCCATTCGCGGACGGATACCAGGGCAAGGAAACTCGCCGCCAGCAGGAATATGCCGCCATTGCCGTCGCTGAGAATCTGCAGGATTCCGCCCGCAACGGCGCGCACATAGCCCAGCGGGTGGGGGACGAGGTCCGGCACGAGCAGCTTCTGCGGTCCATCGATCATCGTGAAGTTGAGAATCGCGATATAGCCGTAATTGCCGGTGGTTTTTTGAATGACGGCATAAGTCGCGGTCGCCGCGGCAAGAGCCACGAGCGCGACGATGCGGCGGCGCGGATCAAGCAGCGCTTCGCCGAGCAACAGCGGGGCCGCGAACAGAATCGCATCGGTGCGCGCCGCCACGATCAAGCCGGCGAGCAGGATCAGCCAAATCGCGCGCCCGCCCGTCCCGTGTTCGGTCAGCCAAGCTTGCACGAAGAGAAGGCCGACCAAAGCCGCCACCGCATCCGGCGTGGAAAGCGCCGCTATCGGCAACCCGCCGGCGACGATCCAGGACAGCGGCGCCGCCAGCCGCCACGGCCCGGCCGGAATCCCGATCATTCGGACGATGGCGTATGACACAAGCACGGCCAACGCCGCGGCAATCGCGGAGACGGCATAAGTCGCAACCGCGTCGTTCCCGATCAATAATCCGGCCGCCGAGCAGAGGAAGATGTAAAGCGGCCGGATTTCGTAGAACGGCAAATTCGCCGCGAAGAAGGCGTCGTCCTCGTGCATCTTCTTCTCATAGGGCGCCGACACGGCGTTCTCGAAACGGGCGGGCCCCGTCTTCGCCGCGAGCTCGCGATAGACCTCGTCCTTGCCGCCCGCTCCGCGCATCTCCTTGGCCAGGGTCGCGTAAGGAATGAGATCGAAGTTGAGGGCCGGATGGAGGAATCCGAAACCGAGGAAGGAAAGCGCGACCAGCACCGTCAGCGCGGCGGGGAGAAGCGACCACGGCGACCGAGTTTCGGCATGAACCGGCTCAGTCACGGATCCGGCCGTAGTAAAGCTTGTAGTACGCCAGTCCGAGGATTTCATGGAGGGCGTAGAAACTGTCGGTGAGCGCGTCCGATTGCGGCAGGTACAAATTGGGGTCGAACGGGGAGTTGAGATTGAGATATGTCCGGATGGTCGGCATCGGGATGACGTCGAGCCCCTCATGCTCGAAGGCCCATAGCGCGCGCGGCATGTGCCAGGGCTGGGTCACCAGGATCACGGTGTGGATATGGGCCTCGCCCAGCAGCTGGGCGACGAAGCGCGCATTCTCGAAGGTGGTCTGGGACTGCTCCTCGCGCCAGCGCGCGGTGACGCCGAAATCCTGTTGCAGCGCGCGTTCCATCAAGGCCGCCATGGTCTCCCGGCTGTCGCCCACCTTGCCGCCCGAAACCACGATCGGCAGCGGATGCGCGCGCTCGATCTCGGCGGCGCGGGCGACCCGTTCCAGCGTCAACAGGCCCAGCTCGTCCGGCACCTTGTCGTTGTCGCCGTGATGGATGGTGCCGGACAGCACGACGATCGCCTGGGCGTCGTCGAGGTTGCGCGTGGTGTCGGGCACCTGCGCTTCGAGATACTGCAAGAGCCGGCTCGAAACATAGGGCGTGGCGAAACCGTAAAGGCAGATCAGGCTCAGAAACGCGATGCCCAGCCCCAGCTTCTTGCGCGATCCCAGCGCGATCAATATCCCGGCGAGCGCGGTGACGATGAACACCGTCGGCTGCAGCACGAAGGAATAGGCGAGGAAGGAAAGGATCGGCTTGGCTCCCTCTAAACGGGACGCGCCTCGGCCGGTTTGAGCCGCCGCATCACGGCCTTGCGCAGGAGATGCGGGAGCAGCAGCCGAAGCGGCATGCGCAGGCAATGACCGCGAAGATACAGGAACCCCAGGGCCAGTCCAGTGAGCCGATCGCCGCAACTGGGATGAAGCGGGCGCAGCGCCCGCTCGAACGCGAAATCCATCAGCAGCGAAACCGCCGGCGCCGGAGCGGGGACGGGGTCGCGCAGGATTCGCGGGGGCACCGGCGTCCCCAGGAATCGGGCGGCGTAGCGCAGGGCGTAGTGAAGCGGCCGTTCCAGCCGCAGCGTCGACGCCCGGGCGGTCAAGACGTCCCAGAAATCGGGCCCAAAATTCGGCGGAGCCGAGAAATGCCGCAACAGCCGGTTGATGTCGTCGAGGTCGCGCAGGCCGTTGACGAATTCGCCGTCGTCGAACAGATGGACGGCGGCATGCAGCACCATGTCCTCGGGCGCCAGCACGGCGAAGCGCCCGTCGGTTCCGGCGGGTTTCGCGGCGTCGATCATGCGCTTGGCGTCGACCGGGTGGACCGAGGTCAGCGGCACGATGTTGTGATGGACGTCGATGGTGGTGCGCCGGCTCTTGTGCTGCAAGGGCGGCAATTCGTGCATCCAGCGGCGGTAATAGCTCTGGTCGTAGGAATCCTGCTTGACCGCCTGCCAGCCGCCCGACGCCAGATCCTTCTCGGCGGCGGCGATGAGCCGCCTCGGCACCAGGATATCGATGTCGCCGAAGAGCCGCCCGCGCGAGGGCGGCAACCCCGCCGCGGCATAGGACGCGCCCTTGAGCAGGATGGGTTTGACGCCGAGGCCTTGCAGGGCCTCGCCGATATGATCGAGTTCGCGCGCGACGTCGCTCGCGTGTTTGGCCGCCAGGATTTGCGCCGCTTCGAGATGGCCACGCGCCCGTTCTGGCACGCACCCGCCGAGCCCGGCGGAGGATATCAGACAGGCTATCCGCGCCAGCAAACCGGACCGGCGCGCCTGGCGGATGGCGATGTCCCAGTCCTTCAGGCGCCAGTTTTCGATCGCGGATATCGCGGCGAGGGCCGGCGACACAAGGTCGGATGCCCGGCCGTTACCCTTGGTCATGATCGGCCCCGGTCATGCCCGCTATCTATCCGCATTAATCTTTAGATTTTATTTACGTAAGCCTGCAAGCCGCGAAACAGATACTTAAATCCGGATAACCTTTCAGTAAGCTTTTCCCGGTATATCTCGGGCCTAGCGTTTGAAAGATTTAGCGAAAAGGCGAAATCGGCATTTCGCGGTCTTTCCGGCGCAAGCGGGCCGAGTTCGATGGCGATCATCGGGCGGCCATCACACTGTGGGGAGTGACTCTCTTGCCGCGTTATGCCCTTCGCCCGGTCCTGATTCTCGCGCTGCTGTTCGCCGCGGGTTGTTCCACGATCTCCGATTGGTCGGACGACCTGGTCGGCAACAGCTATCAGCGTTATCAGGCCAAGGAGGCCAAGCAGGCCGCCGCCGACAACGGGCTCAGCATTCCCCCCGACATGAATGCGCGGCCGAATCTGCCGCAGCCGGTGGTCGCGTCGGCGCAGCCGCAATACTCCCAGGTGCAATACGCGCAGCCGCAAGTCGCGCAGCCGCAAGTCGCGCAGCCGCAATACGCGCAACCGCCGCAGACGGTGATGCCGCCGCAATACGCGCAATACGCGCAGCAGCCGGTGGCCGCGGCGCCGCAGCCGCAATATTCCCAGGTGCAATACGCGCAGCCGCAATACGCGCAAGCCCAGCAGCCGGCATCCTCCGCGCCGCAACAGCAATTCGTGCGGCAGAATTACGCCTCGTCGCAGATGGCCGCGGCCCAGACCCAGCTTCAGACCCAGATCCCGGCGCCGCAGATGCCGATGCCGGCCCAGGTTCCGATGACCCAGGTTCCGATGCCGCAGGGTCCGGCTCCGCTGGCCTACGGTTCGGCGATGCCGGCTCAGATGGTGACGCAGAGCGCCGGCCTGCCGGGCGCGGCGTCCGCTGGATTGAGCGACCCGAGCATGGAGAACTACCTGATCGGTCCCGGCGACGAGCTCGACATCTTCGTCTGGCGCAACGCCGACCTCACCACCAAGGTGCCGGTCCGCCCCGACGGCAAGATCTCGATTCCGCTGGTCGATGACGTGATCGCGGTCGGCAAGACGCCGTCGATGCTCTCGCGCGAGATCGAGGAAAGGCTCAAGGCCTACATCAAGGATCCGATCGTCACCGTCATCGTCTCGAATTTCGTCGGACCCTTCTCGCAGCAGGTCCGCGTCATCGGCGAGGCGACGCAGCCGCGCGCCATTCCCTATCGCGCCAACATGACGATGCTCGACGTGATGATCGAAGTCGGCGGCCTGACCCGGTTCGCCGCCGGCGACCGCTCGGTCGTCGTGCGCAATTTCAACGGCAGGAAAGAAACCATCAAGGCGCACCTCGACGGCTTGGTCAAGGACGGCGACGTGACCGACAACATCGCGATGCGCCCGGGCGACATCGTGATCATTCCGCAGCGCTACTTCTAGAAACGGACGGGACGGGTACAAGGCAGTCATTATGGAATCACTATCCAGTCTGGTCTTCCAATACCTGCACGCGATCTGGCGGCGTAAGTGGATCGTCGCGCTCGCCGCCTGGGCGGTGTGCATCGTCGGTTGGACCGTTGTCGCCATGATTCCGAGCCGTTACGAGTCGACGGCGCGCGTCTACGTCGACGCCGACCAGCTGCTGACGCCGCTGTTGCGCGGCATCACGGTCGACGTCGATCCCGGCCAGCAGCTCGACGTGCTGCAACACACGCTGTTGTCCCGGCCGAACATGGAACAGCTGATGCACATGGCCGACCTCGACCGCACCGTCAAGACCGCCGCGGACAAGGACGCGCTGATCCAGAGGCTGATCCAGCAGATCGTGATCATCCCGCAGACGCGGAACCTGTTCGTCATCTCCTATCAGGACACCAATCCGACGACCGCGCGCAACGTGGTGCAGAGCCTGCTCACCATTTTCGCCGAGAACACCGCCGGCACGCAGCGCGCGCAGATGGACAACGCGCAGCGCTTCTTGAACGACCAGATCGCGCTCTACGAGCAACAGCTCCGCGACGCCGAAAAGCGCAACGCCGATTTCCGCGGCGCCCACCTCGAGGTGCTGTCGGGCGCCGCCTCGTCCGCCGCGATCGACAGCCTGCGCAAGCAGCTCGAGCAGACCAAGAACGATCTGCAGGACGCGATCGTCAAGCGCGACGAGGTGCAGAAGAACATCGACGGCCTGGTGCCGGTCAGCAGCCTCGATGCGACATCGGCAACCGCCGCCATCGCCGGCGGCCCCAACGCCGAACAACGCCTGGTGACGCTGCAACAGCAGCTCGTCGATCTGCGCCTGCGCGACACCGACCAGCATCCGGACGTGATCGCGCTCAAGAATCAGATCGGCGCGCTCAGCGCCGAAATCGCCGCCGCCCGCGGCCTCAAGAGCGGGGGCGCCACCTCCGCTTCCGGCGAGGGCGGCGCGGTTCGCACCCGGGTTTCGAACGTGGTCTATGACCAGGTCCGCATCCGTCTCTTGGACGCCCAGTCCCAGGTGGTCTCGTTGCAGCGCCGGGCCGACCAGGCCCAGGCCGAGCTCGACCGCGTCACCGCCATCGCCCAATCCCAGCCCGGCGTCGACGCGCAGATGGAAGACATGGACCGCGACTACGGCATCCTCAAGAAGAATTACGAAGAGCTGCTGTCGCGGCGCGAGGCGACCAACCTCGCCGAAGCGGCCGACACCACGGCCGACAAGATCCAGTTCCGCATCGTCGACGCGCCCCAGGTGCCGACCGTGCCGTTCGCCCCCAACCGTCCCCTGCTGTTCTCGGTCGTGATGATGGCGGGCGTGCTCGGCGGTCTCGCCATTCCCATCCTGCTGACGCAGATCGACCGCTCCTACGCTTCGCTGCAGCGCCTGCGCGGCCTGGGCCTGCCCGTTCTGGGCGGCGTCACCTACGTCTCGCTCTTCAAGTCGAAGAGCCAGGGCATGATGGAAACCGCCGGCTTCGGCGCCTCGGCCGTCGCCTTGATGATGATCTATGGCGTGCTCATCGTCTTGTCCATCAACCTTCACAGTGTCATGTCCGGGAGTCTGGGCTGATGATCGACGAGACCTCGCGCAAGCTGATCGAACGCGCCGCCGCCCATCTGCGCGCCCGCGGGCAAGCCCCGGCCGCGCCGATGGCGCCGCCCCCGACGCCGCCGGTCAACGATCCCTATGTGCCGCCGCCGGCCGGCCGCGCCGCTTATGCGCCGCAAAGCGCCATGGCCCCCGAATCCGCCTATCGCGAACCCGTGCTGGCCGGGCCGGCATCTCCGCGCCATCGCGGCGCCGGGCCGCGCGCCCAGGCCGCGCCCGCCTATCTCGAGGAAGAATACGAGGAACCGCCGCCCGCGCCGCAAGGTCACAGCCGCCAGGTCTCGATCGACCGCAACAGCCTGGCGCGCCACGGCATCGCCATTCCCTCGGCCAAGCGCTCGCGCGTGGTCGAGGAATTCCGCATGGTCAAGCGCCAGGTGGTCGGCAATTACATGGAAGAGGCCGCCGACGACGCGATGAACAAGAACCGCGTCATCATGGTGACCTCGGCCCGGCCGCGCGAGGGCAAGACCTTCACCGCCATCAATCTCGCCCTCTCCATCGCCACCGAGCAGGACCTCAAGGTTCTGCTGATCGATCTCGACACCAAGTACCACGCCATGCAGGACATGATGGGCATTCCGGCCAATTACGGCCTGATCGACCTCTTGTCCAACCCCGAGATCGATTTCTCCGACGTGGTGTTGCGCACCAATTTGCCGAATCTCACGGTCATGCCGGCGGGCACGCCCAACGTCCGCTCGCCCGAGCTTTTGTCGAGCAAGCGCACCCGCGCGATGTTCACCGAGATGACGCAGCGTTATTCCGACCGCTTCATCATTTTCGACGCGCCCTCCGTCCTCGGTTCCAGCGACCCGGCGGTGCTCGCCGGGCTGGTCGGCCAGGTGGTGATGGTGGTCGAGGCCGACCGCACCCAGCAGGAAGAGGTCGAGACCGCGGTGGGTCTCATCAGCGCCTGCCCGATCGTCAGCCTCCTCTTGAACAAGATCCGCACCTCGGCCGCCGATCAATTCGGCTCCTATTCCGACTATTGATCCGTCCCGCATCCCATGCAGAAGCCCGTGTCGAGCGCAGAATGCAAATCACCCGTCCGCTGGCCGTCCTCCTCTCAGCCGCAACCCTCCTTGCGGCCGGGCAGGCCTCGGCTCAATTCGCGGTAGGCCCGCTCGACGACCAGGGCAACGGGCCGACGCCGCCGTTCTACGATCCGCTGCTGCGTCAGAATACCGACGACCTCAAAGAGCATCTTCCGCCCGGCGCCCCGTTGTGGCTGGTCGCCCCCCGCATCACCACCTCGGTGGAGTTCACCGACAACGTCTACAACGCCCAGGCCGGAAACCGCGTCGCCGACGTCATCACCACGGTCGCGCCCGGCCTTTACATCGGCGGGGATTCGCCGCGGCTGACCGCCAATTTCGACTATAACCCGCAGATCCAGCGCTATTTCGCGGCCCCCAGCCTTAACAATATTCAACAGAGCGCGTTCTTCGAGGCGGTCGGCCGCCTGAAACAGGACGACTCGCTCGATCTCGACGCCACCGGCGCGGCGTTCCAGAGCTCGCGCGACGGCTCTTTCGGCGGCTTGCCGACGAACGATATCACCGCGAACGACCGCGTCGCGAGCTACGCCATCCAGGCCAGCCCGGTGGCGCGGAATCATTTCGGCGTCTTGGGCGATAACGAGCTGCGCTACACCGTCGGCGAGACCCTGTTTCGAGGCAACGCCGGCGCCGGCGACACCGGCCTCGGCACCACCGGCACCAGCACCGGCAGCAACGTCACCACGGCGATCGGCGATGCCACCTACCAGGAGCTGCGCGAAACCCTCGATTCGGGCGACGCCGGAAAATACCTCAGCAACAGCCTCCTGCTCGACGGCCAGCAAACCAACGTCACGAACGGGGCCGGCTCGAACCGGCAAACGCTCGCCAGCGACGAGATCCGGCTCCATCTGCGCAGCAATTTCGCGCTGGTGGGGGCCGGCGGCTGGCAGACGATCGACTACGAGACTCCGCTGGTCTCGAATTTGAACGGGCCGACCTGGTATGGCGGCTTCGTCTATCAGCCCAACCAGGATTCCCAGATCGAGCTCAATTACGGCCACCGAAACGGCGGCAATTCCTTCCTCGGCGATCTGCGCTATTCGATCACGCCGCTCACCACCCTTTATGCGGGCTACTCGGAAGCCACCAGCACGCCGCAACAGACGATCCTGAGCAACCTCAACAACGCCGTGCTGGGGCCGAACGGCACGACTCTCAGCGCCATCACCGGCCTGCCGCTTTCGCTCAACAACAATGAATTGAGCCTGCAGAACGACGTCGACCGGGTGCAGAATTTTACCTCCAGCCTCGTCACCCAGCTCGCCACCGACCGCTTCAGCCTGAGCGTGAATCACGAGGAATTGACCTCGCTCACCGGCTTGACGGCGGGCGACCAGTACACCGGCGTCTCCGTCGCCTGGAATCGCGCGCTGAACGAGCAGAACAGCCTCTATGTCGTGACCAGCTATTACTCGCGCGGTTTCGATCACATCCACTCCTACTTCAATCTGGTCTCGTTCGATCATGAGTTCGGCCGGGATCTGTTCGGCAATATCTCCTACTCCTTCACCTATTCCGACATGCAGAACCCCAGCTCCAACTATTTCCGCAACTCGCTGGTCTTCTCGCTGCGCAAGGTCTTCTAGGAGCGGATCGATGGACGGCACCGGGCCACGCCGCGAGGGACAGTTGCGCAGGGTCGGCGGCCGCGTTCTCAACGCCATGACCGTCGACGTCGAGGATTATTTCCAGGTCGAGGCGCTGTCGCGCGCGGTGCCGCGCAAGGATTGGGACGCGATTCCGTCGCGGGTCGAGATCGGCACCGATCGGCTGCTCGGCTTGTTCGCCCGAGCCCAAGTCAAGGCGACCTTCTTCGTGCTCGGCTGGATCGCCGAGCGCCATCCCGCCATGATCCGGCGCATCGTCGAATCCGGCCACGAGCTCGCGAGCCACGGGGTCCAGCACGATCGCGCCGACCGCCAGACGCGCGCCGAATTCCGCGCCGATGTCCGCCGCAGCAAGAAAATGCTCGAGGATATTGGCGGCGTCGCGGTCAAGGGATATCGCGCCGCGACTTTCTCCATCGGGGCCTCCAACCTTTGGACCCACGACGTGCTGGCCGAGGAAGGCTTCGCCTACAGCTCGAGCATCTATCCGATCGCGCACGATCTCTACGGCATGCCCGACGCGCCGCGCGCGCCGTTCCGGGCGGGCGGCAAGGGGTTGCTCGAAGTGCCGCTCACCACCCTGCGTGGCTTCGGCCGCAATTGGCCGTCCTCCGGCGGGGGATATTTCCGCCTCTTGCCCTATGCGGTGTCGCGCTGGAGCCTCGGCCGCGTCAACGCGCGCGAGGGCCGCGCGGCGGTGTTCTATCTCCATCCCTGGGAGATCGACCCTAACCAGCCGCGCGTGAAGGGTCTTTCCCTCAAATCCGGCTTTCGCCATTACCTCAACCTGGCGCGCATGGAGCGCCGCCTCGAACGCCTGCTCGGGGACTTCGCCTGGGGCGCCATGGACGAGGTCTTCCTGGGCGTCCGGCGATGACCAGGGCCCGGCTAAAATCCCTTCTATTCCAGTCCCTTGCCCGGTTTCTTAGCGAAAAATTCAGCCCCGCGGGCGCAAACTGGGGGCGGAAATAGCCTCATGGACGACCTCATTTTTCTCGCGCACCGGCTGCCCTTTCCGCCGGACAAGGGCGACAAGATCCGCTCCTGGCGGATGCTGTCGCATTTGGCCGAGCGTTTCCGCGTCCATCTCGGCGCCTTCATCGACGACCGGCGCGATGCCGCGCATGTGGGCGAATTGCGGCGCATCTGCGCCAGCCTCTTTTGCCCGGGCATCGATCCCGTCCTGGCGCGGCTCAAAAGCGCGGCCGCGCTCGTCACCGGACAATCGCTGACCGAGCGTTATTTCCACGACCGCCGCATGGCGCGCTGGGTCGCCGCCACCATGGCGCGCGTCCGCCCGCGTTTTGCCTTCGTCTATTGCTCGGCGATGGCGCCCTATCTCATGCCCTATCGCTTCACCGGCGGCATCGTCGACATGGTCGATGCCGATTCCGAGAAGTGGCGGCAATACGCGGCCTCAAGCCGCTTCCCGGCCAATCTTCTCTACCGCCGCGAGGGCGAAACCGTGCTCGCGCTCGAACGCCGCGCGGCGGCTCGCTTCGAGCGCACGCTGTTCGTGTCATCCGCCGAAGCGAATTTGTTCCTGAAGCGCGCGCCCGAGGCCAAGGATCGCGTTCTCGCCATCGGCAACGGCGTCGATCTCGACCGTTTCAATCCGGACCGGTCCTTCGCCAATCCTTACGCGCAGGGGACCCGCGCCGTGGTTTTCACCGGCGCGATGGATTACCGGCCCAATATCGACGCCGTGCTGTGGTTCGCCGCCGAAGTGATGCCGCTGTTGCGCGGCCGGGCGCCCGGGCTCGAATTCTGGATCGTGGGTTCCAATCCCGCGTCTTCCGTGTGCCGCCTGGCCCAGGCGCCGGACATCCGCGTCACCGGCCGGGTCCCGGATATCCGCCCCTATCTGGCGGGGGCCTTTGCCGCGGTGGCGCCGCTCCGGATCGCGCGCGGCATCCAGAACAAGGTGCTCGAGGCCATGGCCATGGGAAAGCCGGTGGTGGCCTCGCCCCAAGCGCTCGAGGGAATTTCATTGAAGCCGGGCGAGGAGGCGCTGGTGGCGTCCAACGCCGAGGATTTCGCCGCGGCGCTGCTGCGCGTCTGGCGCGGCGAGGAGCCTGCAATGGGCGCCCGCGCCCGGGCATTGGTCGAGGCCGATTATCGCTGGGAGGCGAAGCTCGCCGCCCTCGACGCGCTCTACGGGGATTCCGATCGGGCGGCGCAGCGCGGCGAGTTTCGCGCGCATTTGCATGCCGTGGGTGCGTCGTGAGCGCCCCGGCGATTCACGGCTCCGCCCCGGCGCATCCGTGGCGGTCGCTCGTGCCGGTCCTGGGTTTCGCGGCGTTGGTGCTGGGCTTCGTCTTCTGGCACGAGATCGCCGGCGCTTGGCGCGTTTGGCTGTCCTCGCCGACCTACAACCACTGTTTCCTGGTGCTGCCGATATCGTTCTACATGATCTGGGACCGCCGCCTCCTTCTCGCGGGCGAAACGCCGCGTCCGGATTTCCGCGCGCTCGCGCTGCTGCCGTTCCTGTCCTTCGCCTGGCTGCTGATGGCGGTGCTGGGCGTGCTCGAATTCCAGCAATTCGTCTTCATCAGCATGGTGCAGGTGATCCTGCTCGCGGCGTTGGGTTGGCGCGTCTATTACCGGCTGCTCGGGCCGCTGCTTTATCTCTATCTGCTGGTGCCGAGCGGCGAATACCTGGTGCCGCATCTGCAGGATATGACCGCGCGCTTCGCCGTCTATCTGCTCCAGGCCTTCAACGTGCCGGTCTATTCCGACGGCATCATGATTTCGATTCCCGAGGGCGATTTCATCGTCGCCGAGGCCTGCGCCGGCCTGCGCTTCCTCATCGCCTCGTTCGCCTTCGGCATTTTCTTCGCGCTCATGGTCTATCGCCATTGGCAGAAACGCCTGGCGTTCGTGCTGGCGTCGCTGGTGGTGCCGATTTTCGCCAACGGCATTCGCGCTTTCGGCATCATCTATCTGGCGCATCTGACCAACGACGTCACCGCGGTGGAAGCCGACCACATCATCTATGGCTGGGGCTTCTTCACTGCCGTGCTGTTGTTGCAGATCGCCGTCGGCATGCGCTTTGCCGACAAGGGCGCGGCGCAAGCCAGGCATCCGGCGCCGCTCCAGGATCCCGCGCCATCGCCCCAATCGCCGGCCGTGATCGTCGCCGTGGCGCTCGCGCTGGCCGCGCTCGGGCCCGCCTATCTGGCCCGGCTCGACCGGCCCGCGCATCCGCTCGATCTCGCGCGCGCGCAAGCGCCCGCAGTGGCGGCGCCGTGGCAGGCGCAGGATAGCGCCAAGGACGATTGGCAGCCGGTGATCATGGAGCCCGACCGCGAATTCCGCGACGGCTTCACGCGCGCGGGCGGCGGCGCCGGCGAGGATGTGGAACGTTATGTCGCGCTCTACGACGTCTATGGCAGCCACAACAATCTGGTGCGCAGCCAGAACCGCGTGGTCGACGACGACATTTGGGTGCGCTCGACCCTGGGCTCGGCTCCTGTCGATCTCCCAGGCTATCCGCCGGTGTTGGCCTCGGCCGAGATCCATTCCGGGCCGCGCACGCGGCTGGTCTGGTATTTCTACGTGGTCGACGGCGCCGTGACATCGAGCGCCATCGAAGCCAAGCTGCGCCTGGCGCGGGACGTTATCCTGGGCCGCCCCGCGGTCGCGGGTTTCGTCGCCTTGGCCGCGCCCAGGCAGGGCGACGGCGCTCCGCCCGAGCAAACCCTCGCCGATTTCCTGCGTTCCATGCCGCCCTTGCCCGCCTATCTCGACGGCGTGCGGCAAGCGGCCGGGCCGGCCTCGTAAAAGGCTGACGGCGATGATGGTCCCCGCGATCGCGCGACAATGCCTGAGCGAACTTCGCCGGCCGTCGGTGCTGGCGCATTCCGGCGCGCTGGCGCGGTTTGCCCGCAATCCCGTTCCCTTCCGGGCGCCGTGGCGCTCCGCGGTTCTGCACGTCCACCGCAACATGGGCTTGGGCGACATCCTCATGTGCACGCCCGCCTTGCGCGAAGTGAAGCGCCTCAATCCCAAATGTTCCATCCGGTTTTATACCGACCTGGGCGCGCTCGTGCGGGGCTTGCCTTACATCGACGAGGTCCGGCCCTTCGGCGAGCGGCCGCCCGGCTCGATCTCCCTCGGCTACGAGGATGCGAGCCCGGCCCGGTCCCATCTCGCCAAGATCATGGGCGACGTGCTCGGCGTGCGGGTGACGGATGTCCGCCCCGATTGCGTCGTCCGCGCGGAGGAGGTCGAGGCTTTCCGGATGTCGTGGGCGCATCTTCCCCGCCCCCATATCGTCATCCTCCGGCGGGCGGGACGGTGGACGCCGAACAAGGATTGGCCGGATTACTCCTGGATCGCCCTGGCCGGCAGGCTGACGCAATTCGGCGGCGTGATCGAAATCGGCGAAGCCGGCCCGGCGCCTTCCGGGCTGCCGTCGAAGAATTATCTCGATCTGCGCGGCCGCACGTCGCTCGACCAATTGGCGGCCGTTATGGCGGCGGCCGATCTGCATGTCGGTCCCGATTCGGGGCCGATGCATGTCGCCGCCGCGACGGGAACGCCGTCGGTCGTGATCTATGGCGGTTACATCGACCCGGAGAACACTCTCTATCCGGGCAACGTCGCGCTGGCGGTGCCGGTATCCTGCTCGCCCTGCTGGCTGCGCACCCCATGCCCGTATGAGCGGCGATGCCTGAGCGGCGTTTCGCCCGGAGCCGTCGAAGAGGCGGTCGGGAAACTTTGGCAGGCGATGCCGGTAACGCCGCTTTCGGCGGCGCCGCTCTATGGGAACGCCGGCGCATGAACGCGGATTTTTCCGTCATCATCCCGTCGCGCAATCGCCCGGCCTTGTTGCGGAATGCGATCGATTCGGTGCTGGCGCAGCGCCATCCGGCCAAGCAGATCATCGTCGTCGATGACGGCTCGGACGGCGATGCCGCCGCGCTCTACCGCAAGATGGAAAAGGAATTGGCGGGGCGGGTGACGTTCCTGCATCTCGTGTCCAGGCCGCGCGGCCACGGCCAGAGCTACGCGATCAATTTCGGCGCGAGCTTCGCGTCCGGGAACTATATCGGCATGTTGGACGACGACGATTATTGGACCGATCCGGACCATTTGGGCCGCGCGCATGCGGTGATCTCGGATTCGGGCGGCGCGGCCGATGTCTATTTCACCAATCAGCGGGCTTACGCCGGCGGCAACCCGGTCGAGCGCCCGATCTGGATCGAGAATCTCACCGGCATCATCGTCGGCACCCGGCCGCCCGATCCCAACGGCGCTTTCGCCGTCACGCCCAGGGAGCTGCTGCAGGCGGCTGGATTCTGCCATCTGAACACGACCATCGTCCGCCGCGATCTGTTCATGGCGTTGGGCGGCCTGGACGAGAATATCCGGTACGAATGCGACCGCGATTTCTACCTGCGCCTGATCGACCGGGCCCGCCTCATCGAATATCACCCGGCGGTGACGTCCCGGCACAATATCCCCGATCCGTCCAAATCGGCCAGCATGTCGACGCTGGTCGGCGACATCGAGAAGCGGCTTTACCAGTTGACCGTGCTCGACAAGTCCGCGTTGCTGGCCGTCCATCCGGAAATCCGGCAACATTGCCGGACCCACAAATCCTATGCGCTGAAGAAGCTCGCCGAGAGTCTCGCCGCGCGCTCGGAATTCTCCACCGCCGCCTATTACGCCCGGGAAGCGCTGGCGATCGGATTTTCGTTCAAGTGGCTGCTGTTCACCTTGTATCTGTCCGCCCGCGCCCTGGGACGCGAGCCGGCCGCGCTGCCGCGCGGCCGTGCAACCGGGCGATCGGACCTGAACGCCGGCGCGAAAATTCCCCGCTGAAGCGTCCGGCCGCGCCGCGGGAGAATCTTCTCACCCGCGCCGGGAAACCGCCGCTTCCGTCGGCGGGGCAGGGCGGGCTTTCTTCATCCCGTGATAAGCATTCCGCATCGATCCGATGGCGGCGATGGGCAGGAAGGAAAGCAGCCAGTAGGCGAAAACCCGGGGAGCGGCGCAGCCCATCGCCAAGGCCCGCGCCAGATAAGGCCTGGCTTCGGCCGGGCGATCGTCGTCGAACAGGGCCATCCCCGCCCAGGCATAGGAATCCCGCCGCCGCCGCCGGATTATGTTCGCCGGCAGATGCGGGCGTCCGGCCAGCAGGACGTCGATTTTGCCGATGGTGGCGAGATTGGCCAACGCCGTATGCGTGCGCAACCGGCTGAGCGCGCCGCCGGCGCAACACTGCGCCGCGCTCAGATCGATCAATCCGGCGGGCCCGCATTGTGCCAGGCGGCTGTAGAATTCATAGTCCTCGCCGGCGTTGCCGACGGCGACGTCGAAGCCGCCGCATCGCGCCAGCAATTCGCGGCGGAACATGACCGTCGACATGTTGAAGAAATTTCCCAGGTAAACCTTGCGGGAGAAATCGCCGATCCGCAGCGGAATTTCGGCCTCGGGCACGGGCAGATCGGGCGCCGATTCGCGCAGGTCGAGTTGGGATTCGAACAGCGCTGCCTCGGGCAGATAGGAGAAGCTGCCGCGATAATAACGCCGCAGCGACCGGGCGTGGAGTATGCGGCCGTCGAGATCGATGATTGCGGCCTCGGTCCAGGTCAGTTGCAAGGCCGGAACGGCGCGGAAGGCGGCGATCTGGGCCGCGATCTTCCAGGGCAGCCAACGGTCGTCGGAATCGAGGAAGGCGATGAACCGGCCGTTGGCCAGCGCCATGCCGGCGTTGCGGGCGGCGCAAACCCCGGCATTGGCCTGCCGCAAAACCCGGATGCGGCCGCCGAAAGCCGCGAGCCTGTCCGGCGTATCGTCGGTCGAACCGTCGTCCACGACGATAACCTCGACCGCCGGATGGGTCTGCGCCAGCGCGCTTTCAACCGCGATTGAGACCAGCCGAGCGCGGTTGTAGGTCGGGATGATGACGCTGACGAGATCGGCGGCTTCTTGAGACATGACCGGCTCTGGATCCAAGTTCTGTCCGGGAATCAAGTTTCGCGATTTCGGCTGCCTGGGGTTCTATCCCCGGCGGCGCGCAGGCGCGGGCGCGAGGCCGGCGCCGGCGGCCAATAGGCCGGAACCGGCAGCCGCTTTTTCACGGGGAAACGCACGGCCTCCTCGCCGGAAGGCGCGGCCGTTCTCGCCCCCTGGATCGCGCGCAGCAAACCGTCCAGGGCGGCCTCGATCCGCGCATAGGTGTCGCGGAAAACGCCGGCATCCCGTCCATCCGGATCGGCGATGTCCAGCGCCTCGGCCTCGCCGAAGCTGCCGAGCCGTATGATCGGCGTGGCCAGGCTGGGATAGCGGTTCCGCAACCAGTCGAGATTTTTCTCGTCGAAAATCACTAGCACGTCCGCGCTCTCGGCCAGTTCCCGCGAGAGGTGAAGGGAGCGATGCGCCGCCAGATTCACCCCGGTTTCCCGCGCCGCATCGACGGCTTCGGGCGGGCAAACGGCGCCGTTCCGGGGCAGCATTCCCGCGGATGCGACGCGCAGCTTCGGCCGGTCGGATGCGGTCCGGCGCTCGAGGGAAGCGGCGGCGAACGGACTGCGGCAGATGTTCCCCTGGCAGACGAAGACGATGGTGAAGTCGCCGCCGCCGGCCGCGCGCAAGGCCGCGATCAGCGCCGCGCGGTCGCGCCGCCGGGTTCGCGCGGCAAATCCGGGAAGCCGGGACGAAAGGCGCTGCCACGCTTGCCGGAACATGCCGCCGAGCTCGGCCAATCCGGGACGCGGATCGTCGAATGCCAGCACGTCGTGGAATTCCCGGCCGGTGATGAGGCGGCCATGTTCCAGAATCTCACGCAGCAGAAGCCGCAGCTGGTCGGCCGGTCGGCCTTTCAGCGCCTTGACGCGCGTGACCAGTTGCCGGAAGTCGGGGACGAAGTTGCGGGCGAACACGCCCGCGCGATAGGAGCGGGACGGTGTTTCGACATCGTCCACCAGCAGCCGGTACCAGAAATAGGGAAAATCCACGCCCACGCCCACCGGCAGGGGCAGCGAACCCCAGGGGCGGGCATTGACTTCCAGCAGGATCCATTCGCCCAACTCGTGATCGACCTTGAATTCGAACATGGCGACGCCGGTATAGTCCTCGGCCGCGATGATTTTGCCGGTTGCCTCGACCAGCGGCGGCGACAGCTTCGCGCTGACCCGGTAATAGCCGTTTCCGTTCCATTCATGCACCCGGCGGTGCTGGAAAGCCTGAAGCACCTTTCCCCGCGACGCCAGCACCGAAACCCCGACGCCGTCGCCGGGGAAAAAAGCCTCGATCAGATGGTTGCCGTCGCGCACGGAAGGCAGAATCCGCGACAGGGACGCCTCATCGTTCACGATGACGACCTTGTCGCGCGCATGCAGGGCGCCCAGGGTGTAGGATTGCAACGGCTTGACGGCGAGCGGCAATCCGGCTTCGGCGACGATCGAGGCGGCCGTGTCAGCCCGCGAAATCAACCGTCCCCGCGCCACCGGAACGCCGAGCGACCGGGCCAGTTCGCGCGTCGCGTTCTTGTCGAAGAAAACCGCCATGGCCCGTTCGTTGGGAATGGCCAGGCGGCACGCCTCGGCGAGACGGTCGCGGTGGCGATGGAGCGGCAGCAGAGTCCGTTCGTCGCACGGGATGACGAGATCGTAGCGCTCGCGGCGGAAAAGTTTCTCCACCGCCGCCACCCACTCGGTCCCGTCGCCGAGGTAATAGGGGAGATAGCGGATGCGCGTCACGTAGCGCGACTTCAAGGCCGGCGCGCGGAAATCGAACGGGGCGGCGTGCACCTCGATATGCCGCTTGGCCAAGGACCGCACGGTCGCCAAAAAGCTCCGCGTGTCGTCGCCGATCACGAGAACCTTGCGGCGGCGCTCGTCCCGAACTTTTTCCGATTCCGGCGTCACGCGGCCCATCGACACTCTCTCTACGCTTCCTCGAAATTCCGGGAAGATCAGAACGGACGCCGGCGGCCGGCCGGCTTGGCGGTCGGCCTCGGCGCATTTCTGGCCGCCAACCGGGCGGCGAACGTGCCCCGGGCGGCCGCTTCGGCTTCCGCCGCGATGTCCGCAGGCTCGCGCATGGCGAAGATGCCGCGGGTCTTGCCGCGGTTGCCGGCTTTGTCGTTGGTCACCAGCCAATGCACCACGGCCAGCACGCCGATGAGCGAGAAGAAGAAAAATACTGCGTCCATGTGCGCCTCTCCCGGTGATCCGCGGCCTAGTCCGCGTCGCCCTGCATCGCCATGCCCGGCCGCGGCAACGCCCGCGGCGGGCCGCGCGGCGGGCTGCGCGACGGCAGCATGCGGGCGAAACGCGGCTTCTCGGGCGCCAACTCGGCGACGACGATGCGCCGCGTCGCCGCCAGGACGACGACGAGGGTGAAATAGAAGTCCCAATAGGACAGCGACAAGAACGTGCCGCCCACGAGGAATCCGATGATGCCGACGAACGACATGTGCGCCAGGTCGTTCGCCCATTTGAGCTCCAGGCTCCCCTTGGTGCGCCGGATGATGTAGCGGCAATTCTGCAACGCGGTGATCGCGATCGCGAGCCAGAGGCCGAACGCGATGAAACCGTTCTCGCCCAGATTCTCGAACCAGATCGAGTGCACGGCCTTGGACGTGGTGCCCGGCGCATATTCGTCGAGGACATCCTGGTCGTAGGGCGCCATGAAGCCGCCGCCGACCAGCGGCCGGGCGACCGCGATTTTAATGGCCGCCTTCCATATTTGGATGCGGCCTTCGGCCGAGGAATCCTGCTGATACGTCTGGATGGTTTGCACGCGCTCGATCCATTGCGTCGGCATGAAGCTGATCGAGAAGGCCAGCATGACGGTGACGACGACCGCCACCCCGACCTTGTGCTTCGAGTGCTGCACCAGGAAGGGCAGCATGGCGATGAGCGCCAGGAACGACCCGCGCGAATAAGACGCCAGAATGGACAGCAGGCAAAGGGCCATGCTGGCGCGCGCGCCGAAACGCAGCAGCTCGTTTTTCGACTGCCGGCCGAGATAATTCATCAACGGCATGACCACGACCAGCGCGCAGGCGAGCTGGTTGTTGTCGCCGATGATGGTCTGCGCCGGGCCGTAAATGCGGGCGGTGCCGCCGGTTATCAGCGTGAAGATGCCGCCCTTGATGCCGTAATATCCCACCGCGATGACCATGATCCAGATGAGCGCGTGGATGCGCACCCGGTTCGTGAGCATCGCCGCGGTGACGAAGACGTAGATGAAGGCCTTCACCGTGATCCACCACTTCGGCCAGGCCAAATCCGGCACCAACGCGAACGACGTGGCGATGGTGATGATCGTCACATAGGCGAGCAGGAGCACGGTGGTGCGATCCATCGGCAGCCGGCGCCGTTCGCACATCATCCAGCCGAAGATGCCGGTGAGGCCGACGACCAAGGCGAAGGGGATGCTCTCGGCCATGCCCCAGGTCAGCCGCTGGACGCTGCCGAAGGAGATGTAGGACCACAGCAGCACGCTGACGAAGGGCGAAATGAACGCCGTGGGCAAAAGCCCGAAGATCAGCATGGCGAGGGCGAGCGAGCGCATAAGGGTCTCTCAGTTCCTGTCCGGAGGCGGGGAATTGCGGAAAATCGGGGAGCGGCCGGTCATGCCGGCACCCGCTTGGATGCGGCCAGCCCCAGACGGACGGCGATCAGGCGCGCGCTTTTCAGGATATGGCGTTCGGCGCCCGGCGGCTCGCCGCACAGGCGCCAGGCGGTCAATTGGGATGCTACATGGACCGCGGCCCCGGTCACGCAGATGACCGTGCAACGCAGGAGGCCCGCCGGGATTCCGCTCGGCTCGGGCCACAGATCGCTCAGCCATATCACGGCCGCCGCCATCACCAGCACGCCGAACAACGTGCGCCAGGTGCCGAGCGCGATATCGCGGAAGGAAATGCCGACCTGCGGAAAGATGTTCACCGACCACAGCACCATGTTGAAGATGGAGGTCGCGACCAGCGCGACGACGGCGCCATAGACGCCGTAGAACATCGCGCCCAGCACGATCGCCGGGATGCGCACCGCGAGCGCCACGGTGAAGACGCCGACAAAGCGGCGTTGCCGGTGCGTCACGATGTAGACGTTGTGCGTGAAATGGCCCACCGAGTCGAACAGCGCGTAGAGGGCGCACAAATGCACCAGCGGGATGGCGGCGATCCATTTCCAGCCGAAGAACAGATCGACGATGGGCGAAGCCATCAGCGAGATGCCGATCGACATCGGCGTAACCAAGGCGAGCGTCATGAACAAACCGTCGAGCGTCTGGCGGCGGAGCTCGGCCATGTCGTCGGCGGCGCGCGACAATCCGGCGTACATCGGCTGGCGGATGGGCGCGGCGACCTCGCTTGCCGGCAGCGAGGCCACTTGGTTGGCCACCTGATAGAGGCCGATCGAGGACGCGCCGGCGACGTAGCCGGTCATGAAGGTCATGATGTTGGCGTCGATCATCCACTGCACGTTCGACACCAGCAGCCATTTCGAGAAATTGAACAAATCGCGCCAGGCGGCGAGGCTGAGGCGCGGGCGATAGTCGCTGACGACGAAACTCGCCGCCGCCGTCGACAGCCTGGTGGCGGCGATGCCGGCGATGAGCGCCCAGTAGCTGTGGGAGAGGAAAGCCGCGGGCACGCAGACGCAGACGCCGGCGAGCTTGCCGAAGACCTGATAGCGGAAGTAGCGGTCGAATTCGAAATGGCGCTGGAAATCCACCACGCCGATATTCTCGAAGCCTTGCAGCACCGAAATGCCGGCGAGCGCGAAGGAGAGATGCACGACGCGCGGATCGTCGACCATCTTGGCGAGCAGCGGTGACAGCGCGACCACCAGAATCGCCATCGCGACGCCGCGCAATATGCCGAGCGTCCACGCGGTGTCGTAATGGACGCGCCGGGGCTTGGGCATGCGGATGATGCCCGCCTGGAACGAAAGATCGCTCAACACCTCGAGGATCGACAGCGCCGCCATCACCAGGCCGACGATGCCGAAATCCGCCGGCACCAGCAGGCGCAGCAGGATGAGCGAACTCAACAGACCGAGGAAACGGAAGGCGACGCGCAGCGCCACCATGAAAATCGCGCCCTTGGCGATCTGCTGGCCGAGCGAAATCTTGGTGACGACGCTGGGGATCAGGGGGGCTTCGATCATCGCCGAATCCCCGCCGCCAGCAGCCCGCCATCTGCGTGAAAAACCATGGATTCCTCTGCCGAATTGGCCTCTTTTTTTAGCCCGAAAGGCTTAATTTTCCGGTTACTTCCCAAAAGTTAACAAGGCGCCGGTTGACGATTGCTTAACCGGAAATTCACGGCTCGCCGTCACATTGATTGAAGGCGGAAGCAGGCGCGGGGAGAGGGATTCCCGCGTCCGTCCTTCATTGGGGGCGAGGAGCCCGGATGGCGCGGCAGAGCAACACGCGGAGCGCGGCAAACCGGCGGATTGCCGAAAATTCGGCGCTGCCCGCAATGCCGCTCGTCTCGATCGTCGTGCCGGTGTTCAACGCGGCGTTAACCATCGAACGGTGCCTGCGCTCGATCGAGACGCAAAGCTACCCGAATTGGGAAGCGATCTTCATCGACGACGCGAGCGCGGATGACGGCGTCGAGCGCATTGCTTCGCGGAACGATCCGCGCATCCGGCTCATCCGCCTGCCGGTCAATTGCGGTCCGGCCAAGGCGCGCAATCTCGGCATCGCGGCGGCCAAGGGCGAGCTGGTGGCGTTTCTCGACGCCGACGACGAATGGCTGCCGGAAAAGCTGACGAGGCAAGTGGCGGCCTTCGCCGCCGATCCCCGCCTGGCGCTGGTGATCTGCGACCTCGGCGTCACCACCGCCGATGGCGGCGAAGGCCGCTCGGTCTATGCCCGCCAGGCGCCGGTGTCCGGCACCGAGGCCTGGAAGACGCTGCTCGCTTCCTCCTTCATCGCGACCTCCGCGGTGTTGACGCGCCGCGACCTGCTGGAGCGCGTCGGCGGCTTCGCCCCCGATCTCGCCGTAGGCGAGGATCAGGATCTGTTCATCCGCCTGGCGCGCGAAGGCGGTCTCCATGCCCTGCCCGAAAAACTCGCGGTCTATCACTGGATGAAGCACAGCTATTCGACGGGCTTGGCGCGGCGCCAAGCCGGGGACGTGCTGCGCATGGTGCGCCGGCACCTGGCCGGTCTCGGTTCGCTGCTCTCGCCACGCGAACGGCGCTCCATTCTCGGCCGCCGTTATGAGCGCCTCGGCCGCAATCTGATCGACGCCGGATCCTGGGTCGGCGGTTCCTGGCTGCTGCTCAAGGCGGCGCTGTTGGGCCGCTCGCCGCTCGCCAATCTGCTGACGCCGGCGCGACGGGCTCTCGCCCGGAGCTTGCGGCCATGAGCGTCGAAACCTTCGGCGATCTGATGCCCGAAAAGGTGGTGCGGATGCTCGCCCACCGCGACATCGGCGGCGCCTTTCCGTTCCGCGATTGCCGCGTCATCGGCCCCTTGGGCGAAAGCCGGGTATCGCGTCTGTTCCGCTGCATCGCCTCGGGTTATGCCACGCCGCTCGCGCTCAAGTTCTGTCTGACCCGCGACGGACGTCCCGACGTCAAATTGGCGCGCATGCAGTATGACGTGCTCACCTGGCTCCACGCGCGCGCGCAATCCGGCCCGGAGCCGATCAAGCTGGTGCGCGCGCTGCATCTGATCGAGGAACATGCCTGTCTGGTGATGGAATGGGTCGAGGGCCGCTCGGTCGCCGCGGTGCTGGCCAGCCCGATGACCTCGACGGCGGAAATCGCCTTCTGGTCCGAAATGGCCGGCGCCTGGCTCAAGCGCTTCCACGATTTGCGGCGCGACGAGCCGCACCCGACCGACACCCAGGCGTTGATCGCCAGCATCGACGAGGACCTGCCCCAGGCGAAAAGAATCGCCGCCAACCAGAGCTTCGTCCACGGCAACGGCGTGTTGCGCCAGGCGGCGGGTCTGGTCGGCTCGATCCCGGTTCCTTGCGCCATCCATCACGGCGATTTCAAGGCCGAGAATTTGATGATCACCGACGGCGCGTTGGTGGGCCTCGACATCTCCAACGACTGGAACGACGTGGTGACGCTCGACCTCGTCAAGTTCATCCGCGACATCGACTTCCGCTCCTGGCGGCCGAGCGGCTGGATGCTGGGTTGGCGCCATGACGACATCGTGCGGCATTTCTTCGCCGGCTACGCGCCGGGCGCGGCGTTCGATCTGCGCCTGCCGTTGCTGTGGGTCCGGCTCCACGGGCTGCTGCGCTTCTGGATCGAGCTGGAGGTGACGCCGCCCGATCCGCTCCGCGAATCCTACGGCCGCTACCGTTTCGAGCAGATCGTGACCCAGGTCGCGGACGAGCTCATCGGCGCGATGGCGGCCGGGTGAGGGACGAGATGGACGCATCGCGGCATCCCGGGAGCTGGAACCCGGTGCAACACTACCAGGACGGCGCCGTCGCCGAATCCTACGACCGCGAGCGTTTTTCGTGCTTCGCCGGCCGCGTCTTCAATCGTCTCGACAAACGCACGGTGCGCCGCGCGCTCGAAGGCTTGGCCCCCGGCAGCGTCGTCGCCGACATTCCCTGCGGCACCGGGCGGCTCGCCGAGGTGGCGCTGGAGATGGGTTACGAGGTCTGCGGCATCGACATCTCGCCCGCCATGCTGGAAATGGCGCGCAACCGCCTGGCGCGTTTCGGCGCCCGTTTTACCGCCCGGGTGGCCGATATCCGCGCGCTCCAGGCCGCAGGCCAGCGCTTCGACGCCGTGCTGTCGGCGCGTTTCCTGATGCATTTCCCGCTGGACGAGCAGCGCCAGCTCATCCGCGGCCTGGCGCGCCTGGCCGGGCGGCGCCTGGTGCTGACCCACGGGATCGACACCGCCTGGCACCGCCTGCGCCGCGATTTCAAAAGCCGTTTCGAGTATTTCCGGAATCCGGCGGCCTTTCCGGTTTCAGAGGCCGAATTGGCGTCGATGCTGCGCGAGGCGGGGTTCGTCGAGCGCGGCCGCCATTACGTGCTGCCCGGCTTGAGCGAGGCGGTGGCGATCGTCGCCGAGCCCAACGGCGGAGAGATGCCATGACCGTCGCCTTCGCGCCGGATTCGGGCGGGGCCTTCGGAAGTCCTGGGGGTAGGCCGGTGGAAAGTCCGGGATATACGCGCGCGCCCTTGCGCATCGTCACCTTCACCACGCTCTATCCCAACAACGCCCAGCCCCATCACGGCGTCTTTGTCGAGAACCGCCTGCGGAATCTGGTGGCAAGCGGGAGGGTGGAGGCGCGGGTGGTGGCGCCGGTGCCCTGGTTCCCGTTCGCGCATCGGCGCTTCGGCCGCTATGGCGATTTCGCCCGCGCTTTGACGCGCGAAAACCGCTTCGGCCTGAAGGTGCTGCATCCGCGTTATCCGGTTCTGCCCAAATTCGGCATGAGCCTGGCGCCGGCGCTGCTTTATGCCGCCGCGCTGCCGGCGTTGAAGCGCCTGCAAGCCGAACAGGATTTCGACCTGATCGACGCGCATTATCTTTATCCCGACGGCGTCGCCGCGATCCTGCTGGGACGCACCCTGGGCAAGAAGGTGGTGCTCACCGCGCGCGGCACCGACGTCAATCTGATCCCGCGTTATGCGCTGCCCCGCCGTTTGATCCGCTGGGCGGCAAGCCGCGCCGAAGCCGTGATCACCGTGGCCGAAGCCTTGCGCGCGGCACTGATCGATTTGGGAGTCGATCCCGCGCATGTGCGCACGTTGCGCAACGGCGTCGATCTCGCGCAATTCCAGCCGCTGGAGCGCCAAGCCGCGCGGGCGGCGTTGGGCCTCGGGCCCGGGCCGGTGCTGCTTTCGGTCGGCCATCTGATCGCGCGCAAGGGCCATCGCCTGGCAATCGAGGCGCTCGCCGAACTGCCGGGTTATTCGCTGCTGATCGCCGGCGAAGGGCCCGAACGCGGCGAGCTCGAGGAACTCGCCCGCCGTCTCGGCCTCGGCGCGCGGGTCCGGTTCCTCGGCGCGGTGCCGCATGAGAACCTGGCCGCGGTCTATTCCGCCGCCGACGCGCTGGTGCTGGCTTCCTCGCGCGAAGGCATGGCCAATGTGCTGCTCGAATCGCTGGCCTGCGGCACGCCGGTGGTGGCCTCGCGCGCCTGGGGCAATCCCGAGATCGTGGCCGATCCCGCTGCGGGCGTGTTGATGCCGGAGCTTTCGGCATCCGGCGTGGTTGCGGGCGTGACGGCGCTGTTCCGCGCCAAGCCTTCGCGCGGCGATGTCCGGGCCTATGCCGAGACTTTCTCCTGGGACGCGACCACGGCGGGCCAGATCGAGCTTTTCACCCAGGTGCTGGAAGCGCGCGGGCGGCTGATGGCGGCGGGAGAGACGCGATGAACCACGCCGCCCTCCTGCTGGGCTTGCGCAAAACCGCGACCAATCCCGCGCCCGCCGGAAAAACGCGGAGTTTCCGCTTCCACGGCGAGACGCTGTGGCCGGTTCCGGTGGGAGCCGATTTGCCGCCGCTGCTCCAGGTCGTGGTCGACACCGAGGAGGAGTTCGACTGGTCGAAGCCCTTCAACCGGGAATCGAACGCCGTCCGCAACCTCGCGCATCAGGAAAAGGCGCAACGTATTTTCGACCGGCTGGGAATCAAGCCGACCTATGTCGTCGATTACGCGGTGGCGAGCCAGAGCACGGGCTACGGCCCGTTGCGCGAGTTCCTGGCCGGCGGGCGTTGCGACATCGGCGCGCATCTTCATCCCTGGGTCAACCCGCCTTATGTCGAAGAGGTGGGCGATCGTCTCTCTTATCCCGGCAACCTCGCGCCCGAGCTGGAAAGCGAGAAGCTCCGCGCGCTGACCGGGGCGATCGAGCGCAATCTCGGCGTCAAGCCCCTGGTCTATCGCGCCGGGCGCTACGGGATCGGGCCGCACAGCCTCGCTTTGATCGACCGCCTGGGATACGAGGTCGATGTCAGCGTGCTGCCGCGCATCGATCTTTCGTCCCGTTTCGGCCCGGATTTCTCGGGTTTCGGCATTCATCCCTTCCGGTTCGGCAAAGGCGGGCGCGGCCTCGGCATTCCGCTCACCATCGGCCTGACCGGCTGGCTCGGGGAGCGCGGGAATTCGCTTTATCGCTGGATCGACACGGAAGCCGGCAACCGGCTGCGGCTCAAGGCGCTGGCCTCCCGATTCCGTCTGATCGAGCGCATCCAGCTCTCGCCCGAGGGCTACAGCCTGTCCGAGCAGATCCGCCTGGTCCGGCGCCGATTGGCGCAAGGCCAGCGCATCTTCAATTTGAGTTATCACAGCCCGTCGCTGATGCCGGGCGGCGCGCCCTATGTGCGCAACGTCGGCGATCTGGCGCGCTTCCTCGAATCGCTCGAGGGCTTTTTCGATTTCTTCGCCAACGAGGCCAAGGGCCGCTTCTCGACGCCGCTCGAGATCAAACGGCTGCTCGACGCGCGCCGCGAACCGCTCCGGAGCTGAAAACCGTATTCGTCAGTTCAGCTTGCCGGGGGCGAGGCCGTGCAGCATGTCGGTTGCCTGCTGCTTGCCGTCGAACGCCGCCGGATTGGCGACCGCCTTCTCCAGCAGCTGGCGGGCGCCGGCGTTGTTGCCCGTCTTGCTGAGCGCCACGGCGAGGTGATACTCGATGGCCGGGTCGTCGGGCATGGCATAGTTCGCCATGCGCAACGGCGGTATCGCGTGGTTGACGTCGCCCGAGGACAACAACACCCAGCCATAGGTGTCGGCCACCGAGGGCGCGAGCGGCGCCAGGCGGTAGGCCTGCCGCGCCATGTCGAGCGCGCGGCTGTCGCCGCGGCGCTGATAGAGCCAGGCCAGGTTGTTGAGCACGACGATGTCGTCCGGCGTCTTGTCTCGAATGGTCTGGAAGACCGCTTCGGCCGAGGCGAAATCGCCGGTGCTGAGATAAAGATCGGCCAGCGCGTGCATCGCCGCCAGGCTGCCGGGGTTGTGGTCGGTCCAGGCCCTGAGCAGCGTCACGCTCTTGGCG